>CAITUV010000001.1 GCA_903895725.1 uncultured Myxococcales bacterium
CATAGGACGAATAGGACAGATAGGACGAATAGGACAAATAGGACCCGCCGCCGCCCCCCGAGGAAGAACGGCCTCCATCGCGGGATTGGCTGCCTAGCATGAACAGCCGAGTAGCCCCATCGGCCGCTAGTCAAAAGCCCCCCCTAGCTCCCCCCCGTCCTATGTCTTCCATGCGTCCCATGCGTCCTATGCGTCCTATTCGTCCCATGCCTCCTATGCCTCCCCCCCCTCCACGAGCCTCCTCACCGCCCAGAGAAGGAGGATGCGCCCGTAGTTGTAGCTTTCCTTGCCGAGGAGGTACATGGCGACGGCCCAGAGAAGCCACGAGAACCCGTAGATCCCCGGGCCGCCGACGACGACCACGAGGGGTTCGCCGAAATAGAGCGCCAGGGCACCGCAGGCGGCCACGGCGGGCCAGCCAAGGAGGAAGCTGAGCGCCAGGACCAGGAGACCGATGGCGAGTCGCAGGGTCGGCTTGTCCCGGAACGCGCTCAGGTCGGCGTGCTGAGAGATGGCCTCCTGGGCCAGGCTTGTCTTGCGAATCCGTTTCCGGATCGCCTCAGGGACGAAACGCAAGGGCGGCTCCCTATGGCTTCGGCTCCGGCTCGCCGGGGAACTTCCTGAGCCGGAAATGCTCACCGCTCTCCTGGATGATCCGCCGGTACCAGTCCTGCGGAAGGGGCGGGTGGGTCACGTTCCCCTGCGAGTCGCGCACATTCCCGTCCAGGTACTTCACGAACAGGTCGAGGCCGAGCTGGCGCCATCGGTTGACCACGTATTCCGCCTGGCCGGCACTGTACTTTGTGAGGTACTCCCGTGCCATCTCCGGGGCCTGCCGGTGGAGTGCCACGGCCGCCTTCTCGACCTCCGCCTGGCGGGCAAGGAACGAGCCCTCCAGCTCCCACTGGACCGGCCGGACATCCTGGATGATGTCCATGTATCGGGTGTAGGTCCAGTTGGCCACGAAGTTGAACACCCAGAAGGCGGAATCCCAGGAGAAGCGGGTGAACGTCCCGGTTCCGGGGCGGAAGTTGTAGGGGACCTCGGTGAGTCCCGCGTACATGGGGACGTAGACCGTGGTCGAGGTGTCATCCACGCCGAACCAGAGGACGCCACCGATGGAATCGGGCAGGGTGGAGCGCATCTGTGCGATGAAGGAGAATCCGGTCTGCTGGGTGCCCGTGGACCGTTCGTTGACGTACTTGACTCCGTCGACCTCCCACTCCAGGGGACGCCAGCGATAGGGGAGGTGGAACGGCCCGGCTCCGACCCCCTGGGAGAGGTCGTACGGGGTTCCCTCGAAGTGGTCACGCATGGCCTCGAACAGGTCCTGGACGGACAGCTTGCGGTCCGGCTTGATCCAGAGCGGGATTTCGACGTCCTTGCGGTCCTCGCTGAGGAAGTCGGCGGGGAGGTTCTGAGACGGGGCGACCCGGCGGAAGAAGCTCCAGACCCGGGCCTCGCACATGCGGGCGTCGGCCCACGTCATCGGCTGGTAGGCGTCGGAGAAGTGGAACTCCTCGTCGCTACCGGTGAAGAAGCCCTTCTCCCGGGCGAAGGAAATCACGTCCTCGGCGTAGAGACAGTTCTTGGGGTCGTCGAGGGAAAACCGGCCGATGCGGGCGTAGTTGGCATGGGCCGAAACGTAGCCTTCCGGGACGCGCTGGGCGACCCAGACAGCGCCCTTTCGCTCAGGTCCCTTGCCGATCATGACCATGAACCAGACCTCGTTGGGGTCTGCGATGGAGAAGGCCTCACCGGTGCTGCAGTACCCGTGGGCAGCGACCAGCTCCCCCATGATTCGGACCGCGTCCCGGGCCGTTCTTGCCCGTTGGAGCGTCACGTACATCAGGCTGCCGTAGTCGATGCCGCCCTTGGGGTCTGCCAGCTCCTCCCGACCGGTAAAGGTGGTCTCTCCGATGGTGACCTGGTGCTCGTTCATGTTGCCGATGACGGCAAAGGTCTGCTCCACCTGGGGAATCCGGCCGATGAACCGATGGGTATCCCACTCGAAGATGTCCACCGTCTCTCCGGGGCGGTGGAGGCCCGCCGGGGTGTAGTACAGCTCTCCGTAGAGCTCGTGCGAATCGGCCGCGTAGGTGACCAGGGTCGATCCGTCGGTAGTTGCGGACCGGGTGACCAGGAAGTTGGTGCAGGGATGGGCGGTCAGGGGCACCAGCAACAACGAGACGGCAAGGGCGATTCGGAACATCGATGTCTCCGGATGGCGATGGCCCGGTTCGGGAGACGGTCCCGGACTCGGGCGGCTTGGAACCGGAATGTACACCCGAAGAGCTCGCCGGGCAACGGTGATGGGCAGCGACGGCCAATTTGCCTTGCATCCGCGTGCGCTCTGTTGTTTAATGCCGCCACCTTTCGTCTGCCCATGCGAGCGAGGGGTGGCATTGCACGAGGCAGACGGGAACGAGTCGAGGAGTCACCGATGGCCGTCGAGCGCAAGGTCGAAGGGAATCCGAGGGGAAGGCAGTCTTTCTCCGGGCTGCTGTCCGACCCTGCAGTCCGGGAGCGGTTCGAGAAGGTGCGCCGGTACTTCTTCCTGCGGGAATCCACCTACGACATGAGCAACCGCTGCAACCTGCGTTGCGAGGGATGCTACTACTACGAGGGGGAGAAGCAGTTCGCCCAGGAGAACCGGGATCCGGAGGCCTGGCGGACGCTGATGAAGGCCGAGAAGCAGCGGGGGATCACATTCGTCGTCCTGGCCGGAGCGGAGCCGGCCCTCGTGCCCGAGCTGCTGCAGGTCTGCTACAGCGAGATCCCGCTTGGTGCCATCGCAACCAACGGGACCATCAAGATCCCCGATTCCGTCGGCTACAAGATCCACATCTCGGTCTGGGGCAATGACCGTACCAGCGAGAGCGTGCGCAAGTACCGGGCCCTGCTGGAGCGCCAGCTCAAGGCGTACGCAGGCGACCCGCGGGCCGTCTTCGTGTACACCTTCACCCGGAACAACATCGACGAAATCCACGAGGTGATGGAGAAGCTCGGTCCGGCCGGGGCCAAGGTGACGTTCAACATGTTTTCGTCGCCCGTGGGGTATGCCGGGCCGCTTCGCCACGACCTCACGTCGCTGCGGGAGACCCGGCGGGCGATGATGGACGTGATGAGGCGGTATCCGGAGAACATCCTGTTTTCTCCGTACAGCGCGGTGGCGCATACGCACCGGCTCGGGCTGCACGACCTGTTCTCGTGCTCCTACCCGCGGTGTAACCCCTCGGAGTTCGTAGGGCTCGGGCGGTCGTTCCGCCAGTACCGGACCGACCTGTCCTGGGACCGGGACGTTGCATGCTGCGTGCCGGATACCGATTGCCCGGACTGTCGGCACTACGCGTCCGGAAGCGCTGTGGTGACGGCCAGACTCCATCGGCATGCCCAGGACCCGGAGACGTTCCGGGGATGGCTCGACTATGTCGATACCTACCTGTCGGTGTGGGTGATGGGCTACGAGAAGGGGCCGAATCTGTGTCCCAGGCTCGTTCCCCCGCCCGGCCAGACGGCCGACTCTCTCTGATTCCCGGAGGCGTTCGCATGATTACGGTTCGTTCCCTTCTGGACGATGCCTGGTACGAGCGGTACACCCGCATCTCGCAGCTCAATATCCGCAGTTCCATCTACGATGTCACGAACAAGTGCAACCTGCGCTGCAAGGGGTGCTTCTTCTTCTCCTCGGACGAGCACAAGCTCCACGATGGGGAGGAGAAGGATGTGAAGAAGTGGGAGGAGTTCGTGGACTCCGAGGTGGCCCGGGGAGTCAACCTGGCCATCCTCATCGGCGGCGAGCCCACTCTGTTCCTCGACCGGGTGGAGGCCTTCTACCGGAGGGTCCCGACTTACTGTGCGACCAACGGCATCATCAAGGTCCCCCGGGATCGCTTCCCGGACATGATGGTCGGGATTTCGTTGTGGGGCGACAGCGAGGACGAGAAGGTCCTTCGAGGCCGTGACGTGTTCTCGATCTCCCTGAACAACTACACGGGCGATGACTACACCTATTACCTCTACACCCTGACGCCCAAGCAGATCGGACGAATCGAGCGCGTCGTGAAGCGCATCCGGGACGCAGGGCTCAAGGTGCACTTCCAGCTCCTGTCCAACGACGAGGGGGCCGAGGGGTTCCACTGGAACGAGTCGCAGCTCTCCGACGTTCGTGGGGAGATGGACGCGCTCCTCGACAGCTATCCGGACACCGTGATTTCGAGCCGCTACTACCACCAGGTCATCACGACCGGTGAGATGCTCGGGCGGAAATGGGGCTGGATGGAATGCCCGAGCGTGACGGAGCCGATGGACCGAAGGGATCCGCAGCCCAAGCGGCTCATCCGGTTCATTCGGTGGGGGGCGGACCTCGAAACGATGCACCGGTGCTGTACCTCCGCGACCCGCGACTGCACGACCTGCAAGGACGGGGCCGCCCACATGAGCTGGATCATGGTAAACAAGCGGGCCCACATGCGCTCGACGCAGGACTTCCAGAACTTCATCGAAGTCTACGAGATGTTCGCCAAGCTGTACCGCTTCATTCCCTGGTAGGTCGGCAAATGAGCCCGGAGCGTCCGAGTCAGGCGGAAGTAAGCGCCGAGGTCGACCGCGTGATTGCCCGGTCGCTGGGGGTAGACCCATCAGCGGCCCGCGGCAAGGGACGGCTCGACCTGGCCGGATTCGACAGCATCGACCTGCTCGACTCGGTCGCCTCGCTCGAAGGGCACTTCGACATCGAGTTCTCCCGGGAAGAGTTGGCCCGGGTGACGGCCATCGAGGATCTCTACTCCCTCGTCTGGCGCAAGCACGTCATCGAGAAGGAAGGGGTGGACCTCTCCGTTCTGGCCGGCTGTGCCATCGTGATTCCGACCTACAATCACGCGACCAGGCTGGGCCCCGTTCTGGAGCAGTCACTCCGTCTGGGGATCCCGGTCGTCGTGGTGGATGACGGCAGCACGGACGGCATATCAGAGCTGCTGGAGCGGTACCCGGCTCTCCAGGTTCTCCGGCACGAGCGGAACCAGGGCAAAGGGGTCGCGCTTCGGACCGGGCTTGCCCACGCTGCCCGGTTCGCCCGGTATGCGATCACGATTGATGCCGATGGTCAGCATGAGCCGCTCGAGGCCGCTCGGCTGATGGCAGCGGTCCCGGCGGGCAGTCGGCCCGTCGTGATTGGGCTGAGGCAGGGGATGGACGGAGAGCACGTGCCCTGGACGAGCCGCTTCGGGCGGGCTTTCTCGAACTTCTGGGTGCGCCTGTCGGGGGGAGGAAAGGTGGCGGATTCCCAGTGCGGCTTTCGGGCCTATCCGCTGCCGGAGACCCTGGCCCTTCGAGCGCGGGCGGACCGGTTCAACTTCGAGGTGGAGCTGCTGGGACTTGCCGGCTGGGCCGGGATTCCCGTGCTGGAGGTCCCGATTTCCGTGGTCTACCAACCGGGGCGCCAGCGGATCTCCCACTTCAGGCCGTTCGTCGATTTCTGCCGCAACTCGGCCACCTTTGCCCGGTTGATCACGCTACGGCTCCTGCTCCCGAGGTCCGTTCTGCGCCGGCTTGCTCTGGAGAGGTAGGCGACCATGGGACGCAGCCTCGGTCGACGATGGAGCATCGCCCTGGTGACCATGGCGATTCTGTCCGTGCTCGCTTTCGAGGGCTACCGCCGGCTCTCCCTGCAGACCGACCTCCTCTCCGTGCTCCCCGTCGGTGATGCCGTGATTGCCGATGCCCGGTACGTGCTCGCACGCCATCCTGCGCTGGACCGGGTCGCCGTGGAAATCGCAGCCACCGGGGACGATGTCACGGCCGAGGACCTGGCCGCGGCCGCTGACCGGCTTGCCGCCGACCTGAAGGAGACCGGGCTGTTTGCTGCCGTCGGCCAGGAGGCGGAAGAGGTCGCATTTCCCGCGTTGATGGGACAGGTGGCGGACCACCTGCCGGTCCTGTTCACTTCTCGCCAGCTCGAGGAGGAGCTGGCACCGCTGTTGGTCCCCGAGCGCATCCGGGCCGCCGTGGACGAGGTCGTCCGGGCTCTGTCTGGGCTGGACGGCGTGGGACAGGCGGACATGATGCTGACCGACCCGCTGGGCTTCCGCAACCTCGTGCTGGCCCGCCTGGGGGCACTTCTGCCCGGACGGGATGCCCGGTTGTATCGAGGGCACCTGCAGAGCGGGGACGGCCGGCGGCTGCTGCTCATGGCGGACCCGGCAAGCGCAGCGACCGACGGAGCCATGGCCCGCCAACTCGACGAGGCTATCCGCAGGATCCAGGCCGACATCGAAACGACAAGGCCCGGCGTCCTGGTCACGGCAATCGGCTCCTATCGGGCCGCCCTGGACAACGAAGAATACGCCCGGGCCGATACCAACCGGGCAGTCTGGCTGGCCACAGCCGGGATCGCATTGCTGCTCCTGCTCTGTTTTCCCAGGCCGCTGCTCGGGTTACTGTCTCTGGTTCCCGCCGTGGGCGGGACCCTGCTGGGGCTCTTCTTCTACTCGCTGCTCAAGACCGAGATCTCGGTGCTGGCCCTTGGATTCGGAGGTGCGCTCGTTTCCATTACCGTGGACCATGGGATCGCCTACTTCCTCTTCCTCGACCGGGATCGGGCTGCTTCCGGGAGGGAGGCTTCGCACGAGGTTTTCAGCATCGGGTTGCTGACCGTTCTCACCACCATCGGTGCGTTCCTCTCGCTCCTTCTTTCCGGCTTCCCGGTGCTCGAGCAGCTCGGTCTGTTCGCCGCGCTCGGAGTGGGCTGCTCGTTCCTCTTCGTCCACTTCGCCTTTCCCGTCTGGTTTCCGCAGGTCGGGCCTGCGCGGCGAAAGCCGCTTTTCCGAATCGAGTCGCTGACTGAACGCATGGCCCTGGCCGGCGGCCGCGCCGTGGCGTTTTCTGCGCTGGCTGCCGGCGTCTACTTCGGCTTCAACGCCCGGCTCGACTTCCGAACCGACCTCAACGACATGAACACGGTCAAGCCGGAAACCCTGGCTGCCGAGACCCGGATCCGGGAGCAATGGGGGGATGTCCTGAACCGCACGTGGCTGCTCGTGGAGGGGCAGGACCTGGAGCAGCTCCGCAGCCAGGCCGACCGGCTGGCCGACTTCCTAGGGACCGAGGCGCGCAGCGGCCGGATCCGCCGGATGTTCTCCCCCTCCTTCGTCCTGCCCGGGACCGAGGAATCGAGCCGCAATCTGGCTGCCTGGACCACATTCTGGACGGACGGGCGCAAGGCAGAGCTACGGGAGGCGCTGGCAGCGGCAGCCGATGGCGCTGGCCTCGATTCTTCCGGGTTTTCCACATTTTTCGAGCGGATTGACCGGCCATCCGGGGACGCACCGGAGATGACACCGGCGATGGCGCGGCTGACCGGCGTGATGGAGGGCCGGGGCGAGCAGGGTGGGGTCGTAGCGCTCTGTCCGGTCGATGCGGAGCCGGGGTTCGACGCCGACGGGTTCCACGCCCGGGCGTCGGCAGCCGGATTCCACGTCCTGGACCCGGCCCTGTTCAGCTCGAGGCTCGGGGGGATGCTGGCCGACACCTTCACCCGGCTGCTCCTGTTGCTGGGCGGCGGGATTCTCGCCCTGCTGCTCGTCTTCTTCGTTGACCTGGTTCTCGTCCTCCTGGTGCTGGTCCCCATCGCATTTGCTCTGGCCTGTACGCTGGGGACGTTGCACCTGATGGGCCGTCCGCTGGACATTCCGGGCCTCCTCATTGCAGTCGTCGTGCTCGGCATGGGAATCGACTACGCCCTGCTGTTCGTGCGCGGGCATCAGCGCTATCTCGACGAACGGCACCCCTCTCTCGGACCCGTGCGGAGCGCGGTCTTCCTTGCGGCCACGACCACCATGATGGGCTTTGGCACCATGGCTATGTCCAGCCACAGCCTGCTCAAGAGCGGAGGCCTTGCCGGCTTCATCGGGATCACGGCCTCGCTGATCGGGGCGTTCGCCATCCTGCCCCCCGTCCTTCGAGGGATCTTCGCTGACCCCGGCTGGCCGTCCGTTGCTCCGGCTGCAGGAAGCTGGGCCCACCGCCGCGCCACGCTGCGTCGCTATGACCATCTCGAGGCGTACCCCCGCCTCTTCGCCCGCTTCAAGCTCCTGCTGGACCCGATGTTCCGGAGGCTCAAGGACTTTGTCCCCGCCGAAGGGACGGTCGTCGACATCGGGTGCGGGTACGGCGTGCCGGGGGCCTACCTGGTGGCTCTTCACCCCCGCCTCCGGTTCGTCGGCATCGATCCCGACCCCGAGAGGGTTCGGGTTGCCCGCAGGGCCTTCGGTTCCCGGGGGGAGGTGCTCGAAGGGCGGGCACCGGATTTCGCCGGCCTGCCGGGAAGGATCGACACGGCGCTCCTGCTCGATATGGCGCACTATCTCAACACCGACGAGCTGACCCGGATGCTGGCGGGGTTGCGGGGACGGCTCAAGGACGGCGGGACCTTGGTCATGCGGGTCACGGTACCGACCCGCAAGCCCTTCCCCTGGGAGCGGCTCCTCGAGAGGCTGCGTGTCCGGGTGCTGGGCATGCCGGCCTACTTCCGCTCCCCGAGCCAGGTCACCGACCTGTTGCACCAGTGTGGCTTTGCCGTCGAGCTGGTCGAGCCGACCCGGGAGGGCCGCGAGGAGACCTGGTTCATCGCCCGGGTCGGGACGCTGCCGCCCGGGACTCGCGTCGACTAGGGGAGGCCCAGTTGGGGGGATGGTTTTACAGGCTGTTCAGGGTGCTGGGCATCCGGGCCGTGGGGCTGTGTGCCTGGGTCGTGTCCTCCTGCTGGTTCCTGATCTTCCCGAAGCAGCTGGCCAACAGTCTGAGTTTCTATCGTGCGCTTCTCCCGGACCTGGGCCTGTTCGGGCGTCTCCGGCTTGCCTGGCACCAGTACCACTCGTTTGCCGCCCTGTTCTCGGAGCGTCTGCTCCTCGACAAGGGCGGGGCGATCCCCTATGAATCGAGCGGATTCGAGCACCTCGAAGCCGCACAGGGGGGCATCCTGGTCATGTCCCACGTGGGCTCCTGGGAGATCGCAGTCCGTCTTCTGGCGAAGAGGGGACTGGACGTGATGCTGTTCATGGGCCGTCGCCCGGACGAGGCCGTCGAAGGGGTGCAGAAGCAGGAGGTGCGGCAGTCGGACGTCGCCGTGGTCGCGGTCGAGCGCAAGGGGGCTGACCCTCTCGTCGCACTCGAAGGGCTCCGTCACCTGAAGGCGGGCGGGCTCGTCTCCATGACCGGAGACCGCCTCTGGCCCGGCGTCGAAGACATCGTGGAGGTGCCCTTCCTCGGCGGCCGGATCCGGCTCCCCGCAACCCCTTTCCGCCTGGCATTGGTCGCCGGTGTTCCTCTCTTCTTCTTCTTCGCCTTCCGGGGCAAGGCCGGACAATACATCATCGAAGCGAGGCCCCCCATGCGCCTCCCGGCCGTCCGCCGGAGCGACCGAGCCGCCGTGATGGAGAAGGCGGCCCGGGACTACGCTGCCCTGCTCGAATCCGCAGCCCGGCAGCATCCCGAGCAGTGGTACCACTTCGAGTCGTTCCTGCGCTGAACTGCAACAGTGCGGTCGCTATCGGCCTGACGGGGGCCCGTGCACAACTCCACGCATGGCTTCAGTTGACGCAGAGGCTTGGCACGCCCGAAAGGAGAATCCGAGGCAGCGGCTGCTTCGATGGTTTCAGCCTCTCGCCTTCTCGACGTATTCTGCAATGGCCCGGACGTTCTTGAGCTGCGGGTAGTCGTCTTCGTTGATGGTGATACCGAATTCGTCCTGGAGCACCAGCACGACGGTGGTCAGGTCCATGCTGTCGATGCCCAGCTCGTTGACGAGGTCGAGCGATACGTCGAACGTCTCCGCAGTGACGTCCTCGAGCTTGAGCTCATTGATGATGATCTCAGCGACCTTGACTTCCAACTCGCGAAGCCCTGACATGTCACTCCTCCGAATCGGTTGGGCCGCGGTCGTCTCCGGCCGGCGGCTCGTTGTTACCCTGAGCCGGGGTTGCCCCTTCCTGTCCGGAGCGGGGCTTCCGGCGGCGACGTCGACGGCGACGGCCTTCACCCGGAGCACCTTCCTGGCGGTCTCCATCGGGCCGGTATCCTTCGATGCGGTTTCCGTCGGCGTCGTACGCATCGATGCGGTTCCCGTCGACGTCCGGCGTATCGATGCGGTTGCCGTCCGCGTCGAGCGGCTCGGCTCGGTTTCCATCCACGTTTCCCTGGGGGCGTCCGCCATCCCGACGTCCGTCTCCCCGTCCGTCCCGACGTCCGTCTCCCCGTCCGTCCCGGCGTCCATCTCCCCGTCCGTCCCGGCGTCCATCTCGGCGTCCGTCCCGGCGTCCGTCGCGGCGTCCGTCGCGGCGTCCGTCTCGGCGTCCGTCGCGGCGTCCGTCTCCACGTCCGTCTCCGCGAGGGCCGCGCTCGTCGGGTCGGCGCTCGACCACGGTCCAGCGGTCCTCTTCTCCGACGGCCACGGCCCAGCAGTCACCGGACTTGAGCTCGGAGACGAGCTGAGCCTGCGTTTCGATGCGGTTGACGAAGAGGGTGGCGGCCTTGCCGGGCACTCCCTTCTCGCCGGTTCCGCCGGCTGCCGGAGCACCGACGGATTCAAAGACGTCCATGACCATGTCGTTGGCCGAGATCGGACTGGAAGCCGTGACCGAGATCATGGCGTCGAACCCGGAGAACTGGAGGATCCGGTCGCCCATGGCGGCTTCAGAATCCTTGTGGTACGGGTGACAGGCCACGACCGCACAGCCCCGAGTTCGAGCCAGGTGGATTAGATCCTGGTCCTGGGGGAGATCCCGGGCAAACGTCTCCCAGTCGAACTCCTCGTCCGGGGGGATCACGAGGACGTGTCCCCGGGAGAGGGGAAGCTGGGCCCCGACGAACACCTTGAGGCCCCCTTCGCGAAGCCTGGAAACCAGGTCGGCATCGGGCAGTTTGCGGAAATCCACGACGCAGATGCCATCGAGCACCACGTTGCGAAGCGCATCGATGAGCTGCCCCGCATCCGTGTCCATGACGGGCAAATGGAGATCAACCAGCACGTTTCACCTCCGCTGCAAAGCCGTGCCGCGAATTATCACAGCGGGGCCGAAAGGTAAAGCGGAAATCCGGATTGCGTTTGCGCACGACGGCCTCTATAATCCGGCCGGCCGGCAGGGCGCCGGCGGGCTTTGCAACGAGGAGGGAGCACATGACGAAGAGGATCGGGGTGTTGACCGGTGGCGGTGACTGCCCGGGTCTGAATCCTGCCATCAAGGGGCTGGTCCTCGGGGCCGCCTACGGGGGAAAGACTCCCATGGAGGTCATCGGGCTCAGGGACGGTTGGCGGTCGCTGGTCCAGGAAGACCTGGCTGCGGCCGGACCGGCGCGCGGCCCGTTCTTCCAGCAGGGGGAGCACTGGCGCGTGCTCACGCCCATGGAAGTGGACCCGTGGGACACGCAGGGAGGGACCAATCTCGGCTCGTCCCGGACCAATCCGTATTCCAAGAAGAAGCCCCAGTACGAGCAGGTCATCCGCAACGTCGAGGCGATGAAGCTCGATGCCCTGGTGGCCATCGGCGGCGAGGATACGCTCGGGGTTGCCGCCAAGCTGTCGGCAGCCGGAGTGCCGGTCATCGGGATTCCGAAGACCATCGACCGGGACCTTCCTGGGACCGAGTACACGCTGGGGTTCGAGACTGCGCTGCAGGTCATTACGGATGAGGTGGACCGGATCCGCACGACGGCCGGAAGCCACAGCCGTACGTTCGTCATCGAGACGATGGGGCGTCATGCCGGTCATCTTGCCCTGCAGGGCGGCATTGCCGGCGGGGCGGCAGTCTCGTTGATTCCCGAGTGCCCGTTCAACCTGGCCCGGGTCGTGCGTCTCCTGGTGGAGCGCAAGCTCAAGGGAGGGGCTCGTTACAGCATCGTGATCATCTCGGAAGGTGCGTATCCGGATGACCGGGAAGGCCCGTTCTCGAGCGGTGCGCTGCGGGATACCGGGTTCGAGCACGTGGCGCTGGGGGGCATTGGCGAGTGGATGACGGTGCAGCTGGAGAAGGCGACCGACTGGGACGTCCGTTGCGTCACGCTCAGCCACCTCCAGCGGGGTGGTGCTCCGGTGGCCTACGATCGTCGGGTCGGGCGCATGTTCGGCCATGCGGCGGCAGACCTCGTCCGGCAGGGAATGTCGGCCCGGATGGTCAGCTTCCAGGACGGGAAGGTGACGCACGTCCCGGTCGAAGTGGCCCTGGACGGGCTGGCCCTGGTCAACGTGGACAAGGAATATGACAAGAAGCGCTACAACGGCCGGCGCTCCGGGATAATCTAGGAGGGAGCCATGGTACGCAGAATCGGAATCCTGACCGGTGGCGGTGACTGCCCGGGACTCAACCCGGCCATCAAGGCGGTGGTCGAGACGGCCCTGGACGAGGAGCTTGCCGACCGGCGAGGCTACAAGTTCGAGGTCCTCGGAATCAAGGACGGGTGGCGCGGGCTGGTGCGCTACGATTCCCGTTTTCCCCCGATGCCTCCGTACGCGGCATTCGACGACGAGCACCACGTCCGGCTCCTGGTGGAAGGGGAGGTCCGCACCTGGGATCGGCTGGGCGGAACCCGGCTCGGCTCGTCCCGGACCAACCCGTTCAAGAAGGGGCGGGAGACCTGGCCGCAGATGCTCGAGAACTGGAAGGAGCTGGGGCTGTACGCCGTGGTTGCCATCGGCGGCGACGATACCCTCAGCATCGCGGCCAATCTCACCGAGCAGAAGGTCAACGTGGTCTGCATCCCCAAGACCATCGACCGGGATCTGAAGGGAACCGATTACTCCCTCGGGTTCGAGACAGCGGTCAACGTGATCGTCGAGGAGATCGACCGGATCCGGACCACGGCGCATTCTCACAGCCGGACGTTCGTCGTGGAGACCATGGGGCGGGATACCGGCCACCTGGCGCTTTCGGGGGGGCTGGCCGCAGGAGCGGACATCATCCTGATTCCCGAGGTCCCCTTCTCGGTGGCCCGCGTCATTGAGGTGCTCCGCCAGCGCAAGCAGGAGGGCCAGCGCTACAGCATCGTGGTGGTGGCCGAGGGAGCCAAGCTGGAAGGGGGAAGCCGTGTGGAGAAGGCCCCCGGCGCCAACGACCAGTTCGACAACCCCACTCTGGGCGGCGTGGGCCGCTACCTGGAGAAGGAGCTGGAGCAGGCGTTCGGCGGCGAGATCCGCTCGGTCAACCTGTCGCATCTCCAGCGGGGGGGCGTCCCGTGCGCCCGGGACCGGCGGTGGGGCCGAGCGTTCGGCGTCGCTGCCGTCGACCTGGTGGAGCGCCAGCAGTTCGGCCGCATGGTCACCTACAAGGACGGCCGCTTCGGATCCATCGAGATCCCCAAGGACCTTCGTGAGAAACGCCACGTGGACGTGGCTGCCCGTTACGATGTCGAGCGCTACTGCGGCCGATATTCGATGCTGAGTTTCTGAGCACTGCAATCGTCCGACCCGCCGTTGCAAATTCCGGGCCAGCATGCTAGACTGCCGTCAATTGCGGGGGCACCAGAGATGGAGCTGAGGCAGAATCTCCAATTGCGGCAGCAGCTACGGCTGACCATGCAGCTCCAGCAGGCCATCAAGCTGCTGCAGCTCAACCGGCTCGAGCTGGCGACGCTGGTGCAGCAGGAGCTTGCCGAAAACCCGGTCCTCGAGGAGCTGGGCGGCGGCCGCCCCGAGGAGGTCCCCATGGCCGACCTCGATGCCGCCACGCAGGCCCAGCAGGAGCCCCGGGAAGAGGAAGACTGGAAGAAGCTGCTCGAGGAGTTCAGGCAGCTCGGTCCGGTTTCCTCCGGGCCGATCCGGAAGAACGACGACATGCCTCCGCTCGAGGCAAGCCTCACCCGGGGCGAGGATCTCCACGAGTACCTGTTCTGGCAGCTCCGCATGGCGCGGCTGTCGGATACGCAGCGCCGCATCGGTGCCGAGATCATCGGCGACATCGATGACAACGGATACCTGACAGCGGAGTCGATTCCCACCATCTCGGCAAGGCTCCTCGTCACCCCCGAAGAGGTGGAAGATGTCCGCAGCCGGGTGCTCCACTTCGATCCCGTGGGAGTGGCTGCCTTGTCGCTGGAGGAGTGCCTGCTCGTGCAGGCTCAGGTGTACTATCCGGACCACCTGCTGGTGCAGCGTATCATCAAGGGGCACCTGGCCGACCTCGTCGGCCGCGCCTCGCTCACGCTTCACCGGAGGCTCGGTGTGACCGAGGCACAGCTCGAGGAGGCACGCGAGCTGGTCACTTCGCTTGACCCGAAGCCCGGACGCCTGTATGCGGGAGAGGACACGCAGTATGTGGTTCCCGATGTCTATGTCGAGAAGTCGGGAGACGGCTACGTCGTCCTGCTCAACGACGACGGGATGCCCAAGCTGCGCATCAGCTCCTACTACCGGAGTCTGGTCGACCGCAACATCACCGACGACACCAAGGACTACCTGAAGAAGAAGCTTCGGTCCGCGGTCTGGTTCCTGCGCAGCATCCACCAGCGTCAGTCCACGGTCCGGCTGGTCGCGGAGAGCATCGTGCGGTTCCAGAAGGACTTCCTCGACCGAGGGGTCTGCGCGCTCCGACCCCTCGTGCTCCGGGACGTGGCCGAGGAGATCCGGATGCACGAGTCGACCGTCAGCCGCGTGACCAGCAACAAGTACATGCACACCCCGCAGGGGCTGTTCCCGATGAAGTTCTTCTTCAACCCGCGAATCGAATCGAGCGGGGGGGAAGACCTCGCTTCCGAGGCGGTTCGTGACAAGATCCGGGATCTGATTTCCAAGGAGGATCCCCGCCAGCCCCTGAGCGACCAGCAAGTCGTGGATTTCCTGGCCGGCCAGGGGATCAAGCTCGCCCGGCGGACCGTCGCCAAGTACCGGGACCAGCTCGGAATCCTGCCGTCGTCGCGGCGCGTCCGCATGTCCTGAGTCCGGGGAGGGGCTATGTCGGAAGGTTGCAGGCCGGAAGCGGCACCACTCAAGATCGTGCTCATCAGCGGCATGTCCGGTGCGGGCAAGACTCTGGCGCTCAAGGCACTGGAGGACCTGGAGTACTTCGCCATCGACAACCTGCCGTGTCGTCTCGTGGATCCCCTCGTCCTCCTGCTGGAGCAGAACCGGGAGATCGGCAAGGTCGCACTGGTCATGGACGGTCGGGACCCGGCATTTCCCGAGTCGGCCGAGTCGATCCTTGCCGGACTGAGGGGACGCGGGCACCAGGTGACGCTGCTTTTTCTCGATGCATCGCACGAGGTCCTGATCCGGCGGTTTGCCGAGACTCGGCGCCCGCACCCCATGGCCCGCGGTGCCTCGGTGGAGAAGGGAGTCACCCGGGAAGCCGAGATGCTGAGGCCGATCCGACGTCTGGCCTCGCAAGTGCTCGACACGACCGACTTCAACGTGCACCGCTTCCGCGCCGCCATCGTGGCCCTGGTGGAGAAGGATCCGGGCCAGTCGCTCGGGCTGGTCATCGCCTCGTTCGGGTTCAAGTACGGCATCCCCCTGGAAGCTGCGTTCGTGTTCGACGTTCGCTACCTGCCCAATCCGTTCTTCGTGGATGAGCTGCGCACCAGCACTGGCCTCGATGCCCGGGTCGCTGCCTACGTGTTTCGCGAGCCCGCGGCGCTGCGCATTGCGCGGCGAATCGCCGGCATGGTGGAGGACGTGCTGCCGCTGTGCCGCAAGGAGGGGAGAAGCAACCTCATGGTTGCCGTGGGATGCACGGGCGGACAGCACCGCTCCGTGGCCATCGCGGAACGCGTCGCCCGCTCATTGCGGCGAAAGGGCATCGGCCTGTCCGTGCTGCACAGAGACTTGAATCGCGGCTAGTCGAAGCTACTCCTTCACCATGCGCCCTTCGGCATTCTCGTAGAAGGCGGGAACGTCGGGAGTCTGGTCCGAGTCGGCATCGGGCAGGGCCATCAAGTAGCCGATCAGGGTCTGCCAGAGCTTGAGCTCCTGCACGCCTTCCTTGACCGGATCGACGTCGAGGATCGTGGTGGCAAGATCCGCGACGGGGTTGCCGTCCTTGTCTCTCGGAGTGACGGCAAGCAGGCCGCCGGTCTTCGATTCCAGCACGTTCATCATCGCGGCCACATACAGGTTGACCGCGACGCGGTAGAGCTGCGTGTTGGCATCGCTGGTGTCGAGGGCCGTAGCCGAGTAACCGTTCCCTTCCTTGAGGTAGATGGCCTTGACCACGTTGAACAGCGGGCCGTTGGGGTCATAGGTGAACTTGAGCCCCGAGAACTGGAGGAAGTAGTCGTCCCCCATCATGGTGGGGATGACCACCGCGGCTTCGCAGGCGTTCTTGAGCTCTTTGGCCTTGATGTAGAACGTCACGATGGGGTAGCCCGGGACCTTGTCTGGACCGATGCCCAGCGGCAGCACCCGGAACGCATCGGCCACGGTGATCGCCTTGGCCTTGCCCGCCAGAATGGAGTCACGGATGACACCGTTGGCCTCGAAAGCGGCGACCGCCTTGGGGGCCTCGCCCGGGAGCTGGTTGACTGCGGCCAGGACTGCATCGGTCACGAGATTGCCCAGCGGCGACTCGACCAGCTCCGGCTGGACGATGTCGAAGCCGACCTCGGCAATCACCTTGTCGTACGAGAGCCCCGCTCCGGCCAGCAGCGTGTCCAGCTCCTGCCGGAACGCATCCACCTTGGCCAGCATGTCGGCATCCCCGGCCACGGTGTCGTCCACCGGCAGCAGCTCATAGGAAACCAGGGTGACCTTGTCCTTCGTCACGTCCACGACCAGCTTGCCGAGGTATCGTCCGTACGAGCCCGCCTGGACGACCAGCGTGTCCGCATCCCCGTCGACCTCGGCAAGCTTCGTGTGGCTGTGCCCGCTGATGATGATGTCGAGCCCGGCCACCTTCTCGGCCAGCTTCTCGTCTTCGGCCTTGCCTGCCCCTTCGAGGACACCGCAGTGCGAGATGGCCACCACGAGGTCCACCCCCTGGCCTTCGAGCGACGCCACGTGAGCGACGGCCGCATCCTCGGGGTCGCTGATGCCGGCCGGGGGCATGAACGGCGCATCCGACTTGGCATCCTCCCCGAGCAGACCGAAGAGGCCGATCTTCAGGCCGCCCGCGGTTTCCAGGACATACTCGTCGTGGATTGCGCCGGCCCCCTTGACCGCCTCGAAGGCATCGTCGTCCGGATCATCGGCCGAGGTGGTGATGTTGCCCGCAAGAATCTTGATCGCGGTTTCCTGGGTTCCCGCATTGACGATGGCCGCTGCCCCGGCCGGACCCCAGTCGAACTCGTGGTTGCCGAGCGTCGTGGCCTGAACTCCCAGGGCATCGAGCAGCTTGAGCTCGACGCCGGCCGTGGCGGTAAGCATCGAGAAGATGCTGCCCATGGTGAAGTCACCGCCGTCGATTACGACCGTCTCCGCTCCCGCCTGCGCTGCCTTCTCCTTCTCCTGCTTGATCAGCGTGGCCAGCCGTGCGATGCCTCCGACGGTATCGTCGTCGCCGGTCGTGGCGGGGGTGTAGTCCTCCTCGGGACCAAACCCGTAAACGTGGGAGTGGAAGTCGTTCAGGTGGAGGATCACGAGCCGCCTGGGCTCGTCCGGGATCACGGTCTCCCCGACGGTCTCCCCGGTTCCCACCTCTCCCTGGATATCGACGTTGACCTCCGGCTCGACCCGGGATTCGTCCTGCGCCCCGTCCGGGCTTGCCACCTCGGCTGCCAGGTCCTCCCCCTTCTTGTCGTCACCGCCCGAGCACGAGCAGTTGAGACACAGCCCCACCACCATCGCCGCGACGCACAGCCCTTGCTTTCCCATCGTTGACCTCCCTGCTGGTGGCCCCCACGCTACCACACCGAAACCGGCGTATCCAGACGCTTTTTTGCCGCTGGCGCACACAGACCCTATAATCCTGGCGGATGTGTGCACCGAGGGAGGTGTTCCATGGTCGTCACAACCCACATCGAGCGGATCGTGAAGCGCAACGGGGACCTCGTCGCTTTCGATCAGAAGCGCATCGCCACGGCCATCTACAAGGCAGCGGCATCGATCGGCGGCAAGGACAAGGAGCTGGCGGAAAAGCTGTCGGACCTCGTGGTCGAGCGCCTGAACCGCTCGCTGCCCCGGGGGGCGACACCCACGGTGGAGGAGATCCAGGACCTGGTCGAGAAGGTGCTCATCGAGCGCGGCCATGCCCAGACCGCCAAGGCCTACATCGTCTATCGCCACCGTCGCGACATGGTGCGCAAGGGGGAGCTGGGCCTCCAGAAGGGCGGCTCCGTGGAAACCATACCCTGGAAGCTGCTGTGGCGGACGCTGGCCTGGAACGCGGACCACAACTGCGACAGCATCGAAGGGCTCAACGAGTGGGTTCGGTCGGGCCGGCTCCCCGAGCTCATGGTCGAGGCCGACGCCCAGTACGAGAAGCAGCTCGTCGTGGCCGCTGAGGAGGCCCTGCAGAAGGGCGACGTGCGCGTCATCATCATCGCCGGACCCTCCTCCTCGGGAAAGACCACCACCACGTACAAGCTCGCCCAGAATCTCCGCAAGGCCGGAAAAGAGCTCATCGCCGTCAACGTGGACAACTACTTCCGCGACCTCGAGCTCCATCCCAGGGACGAGTACGGTGACTATGACTACGAGACGCCCGAGGCGCTCGACCTCCCGCTGTTCAACGACCACCTCGAACGGCTGGTCAAGGGGGAGGAGGTCGTCATGCCCCGCTACGACTTCCACACGGGCAAGCAGATCCTCAACCAGATCCCGCTCCAGGTCGAGAGCCACCAGATCATCCTGCTCGACACGCTGCACGGGCTGTTCGACGGGCTGACCCGCAGCGTCTCCGAGCCGCAGAAATTCAAGGTCTACATCGAGACATTCTGCCAGGTCCGCCCGCGCAACGGCCGCTTCGTCCGATGGACGGACATCCGCCTGCTGCGACGCATGGTGCGGGACGCCAACTTCCGCAACCACAAGCCCGCCCTGACTCTGGGCCATTGGCACTACGTGCGTCGCTCCGAGCTGAAGCACATCATCCCGTACCTGCACAACGCGGACCTCACGGTCAACGGGAGCCTGGCCTACGAGCTGCCTGTGCTCAAGAAGCAGGTGGAGCCCTATTTCGCCGGGCTCGTCGACGAGTACGACCGTCAGCCGGAGCGCCAGGATGCCATCATTCGCGCCCACCGCGTGTTCGACCTGCTGCGACTGATCGATCCTGTCAGCCCCGAAGACGAAGCGAAGATCGCGGGGGAGAGCCTCATTCGCGAGTTCATCGGCGGAAGCACGATCAAGTACTGAGCGGGGCCCGGGGTTGGGGGCATGGGGGGCGGGGGGACGGCAGACGCAGAGGGCCGTTCAGCCGCTCCAGCAAATTACTCCCAGTTCGGAGACAATGAGCGCAGGTGCTCCACCGCCTCGCACAGCAGCGTTGCGGCCCGGTCGATCTCCTCGGGAGTGTTGAAGCGGCCCAGCCCGATGCGGACGGCACCGTCGATGCGCTCCGAGGAGAGCCCGAGGGCAGCCAGGACGTGGGAGGGCTTGCCTCCCGTGGAGGCGCAGGCGGAGCCGGTGGAGATCGCAACCTTCCCATCCAGGGCCATGAGGAGCGACTCGGCCTTGATGCAGTCGAAGCTGACGTTCAGGTTGCCCGGAAGTCGGCCGTCGGCGGCCCCGTTCAAGTGAATTCGCGGCAGGCGGGCGGTCAGGCGTTCCCACAGGCGGTCCCGCAGGTCTCGAAGCGGCACCGTTCCATTGGCCGCAGCCCCCTGGAGCTCCAGCATCGCCAGCTCGCAAGCCTTTCCCAGCCCCACGATGCCGGGCACGTTCAGCGTGCCGGAGCGCAGCCCGTTCTCCTGCCCGCCCCCTTCGACGAGAGGCTCCAGCGTGACTCCCGACCGCACGAACAGTGCGCCGGTCCCTTTGGGCCCGTACAGCTTGTGTCCCGACACCGAGGCCAGGTCGGTGCCCGCCGCCTGCAGGTCAAGCGGCACTTTCCCCGCAGCCTGTGCGACGTCGCTGTGGAACAGGACGTTGCGCTCCCTGCAGAGGCGGCCGATGGTATCGAGTGGCTGGAGCGTTCCGATCTCGTTGTTGGCCGCCATGATCGAGACCAGGCGGGTGGTCGGGGTGATGGCCGAGGCGAGCTCCGAAACGTCGATCCCGCCCTGCGGCGATACCGGCAGCACGGTGACCCGGATGCCCCGCTCCGAGAGCTTCCTGCAAGGTGCCAGCACTGCCTCGTGCTCCGTGGCCGCTGTGATGACGTGGTGCGGGCCGGGGCCCGACGCTTCGAGGATCCCCCGGAGGGCGAGGTTGTTCGATTCCGTGGCACCGGACGTGAACACGATCTCGTCGGGACGCACGGACAGGAGGGCTGCGACCTGCGCCCGGGCGTTCTCCACGGCCTCCTCGGCCTCCCAGCCCAGAGCGTGGCCGCGGCTGGATGGGTTTCCGAAACGCTGGCTGAACCAGGGGAGCATCTCGGCCAGCACTCGAGGATCCATCGGTGTCGTTGCGTGGTTGTCCAGGTAGATCATGAGCGGTTCCGATCGGCTCGTTGGACAGGGGGAAGGACCCTCAGCCGCAGGACCGTTCCCTCCTCGAAGGGGCGCTCCTGGCTATGGGCTACTCTTTCCACAAGACCTTCCACGGGTTTCTCTTGAGGTCGAGGAGGAGCTCCCGGATGTCGTCGTACACTTCGCGGTCGGTCAGCAGGGCTCCGAGAGTTCCCTTCCCGCGTCGGACGTCTGCGGCCATCTGCGTGAGATCGGAGACCAGCTTCTCGAGCTGTCCGGCAACCGCCTGGAGCGTCCGACCAGTCTCGCCGAAGTCGGCGGTGAGCTGGCCGACGGCCCCCTCCAGCTTGGTAATCAGCGCCCTGGGGTCGGTCCGCTGGACCAGCCCGTCCGCGGAGCGAACCAGGCCGCGGGCATCCCGTGCCGCAGCGGTGAACTCCTTTTCGACCTCGTCGAGGGTGGACTGAGAGGCAGCTGCCAGCGCCTGGGCATCGACGAGCAGGATCTCTCCCTGGTCGATGAGCTCGGGAAGCCTCATGTCGAGTGTGGCAGCGGCTCCGGCGAGGGAGGCCACGGTTTCCTTGACGCCGTCCGGGCTGTTGAGCAGCTCGGAGCCATCCGCTGCCAGGCGGTCCAGCCCCTCGAGCGAGTTGCGAACCCGGTCCATGGTGGCGTTCATCCGCTCGATGACGCCCGGCAGCTCTTCGTCGAGCGTCCTGGCAACCCGGTTGGAGCGCTCGAGCAGCTCCCGAAGGCTCGTGGCCGCTTCGGAGAGATCGGCGTTCTGGCCGTCCACCAGCTTCTGCAGCTTGTCCACGGCCGAGGCGGCCCTTGCCGACAGCACTTGGAGCTCGATGGGGGGTTCACCGGACACCGTGGTTCCCGGCTCGATGGGCACGGCCCCCGGGGGACCGGGAGTCACCTCGATGTACTTCTCACCGAGCAGGCCGTCGGTGCTGATGTAGAACTGCGAGCCCTTCGTGACGGTCGGGGCCATCTCGTCGGTCAGCTCGATGGTGACCTGGACGAACACCTGCTGCCCCGCGTCGTTGACGGACTGGCCGCCAGTGAAGCGGATATCGGTCACGCTGCCGGCCGAGACGCCGGCCACCTTGACCTTGGCTCCATTCCTCAGGCCGCCGCTGTTGGTGTAGTCGATGAAGAGCTTCGGCCCGGGCGAGAAGCGGAAGTTGCCCAGGATCAGCAGGAATGCGACCAGCAGCCCTAATGCCAGCAACAGGAACAGACCGACTTTGACTTCCACGCCACGTTCAGCCACCGGTACACTCCACGCAATCGCTGCCCATTGTACGCCAACGGCCGCCATGGTCAAACCAACTGACGCGTTACCACGGCCGGAGCGGCGGGGGCGGCGGGGGCGGCGGGGG
>CAITUV010000002.1 GCA_903895725.1 uncultured Myxococcales bacterium
CTCGGGTCAGAGTCCTTCTTCATGACTGTCACCACCGGTTCTGGTCGGGCCCCTCCCGACCTTCACGGTAGATCACAGCCCAGATCCGCTGTCAAGGCTCGGCTCATTCCCCACGACAGGATTTAGATGCGATCGCCCTGGGGCTAGGTGGGCACGGGCAGGGGCAGGGGCACGGGCAGGGCAGCCCAGCCCTGACCACGCGGGAGGGGCCCCATGGATGTGCCGTCGGCTGTGGGCCAAAGCCCCGACCACGCGGGAGGGGCCCCATGGATATGCAGTGGTTCGTGATTCGTTGACCGAGGAGGACCTCGAGTTGAGATATCCGCCGAGCTGGAACGCTATTGTCCTGTCTGGCCTCGTCCTGTTCCTGGCGTACGGCCCGGGCTGCTCCTCCGCCGAGACCGTGCGCACCTTCCCCATGCTGTCGGAGCAGCTGCCGCCGACGGCAATCGTGTTGCTCCCCGCCGAAATTCACTTTCGCGGCATGCGGGCCCACCACTACTACGACTTCTGGGTCGACTTTGCCGAGCGGCTCGCCAGGAGCACCGGGCTGCCCGTCATCGGCCCCGACGAGTTCACTCTTCGTACCGAGGGTCCCATCTCGGACCCGATGCGGGACACGGACGCCCACCGCCGGCTCGATGCGCTGGGAATCCGCTCCGAAAACGCTCTGGCGATCCGGATCCTCCTGGTCGAATCTTGGCAACAGGGCGAGTCGATGATGGCCGATGACCGGAGCGAGTCGTTCCGGGGCGGCCAGTTCGAAAGCCAGGTCGAATACTCGGCGGAGATCCTCCATTTCGTAACCGGCAGGCCGCTGATCCAGATGACCTCAGTGCTGCACATCGACGGCCTGCCCTCTCCGTCGGATTCGGATCCCAGGCCCGACATCACGGCCCTGTTCCGGGCCCGCTCCGCACGTGTCGTCGAGCTCCTGGCCGAACGCTGCCAGGTACCTCTGCTCCCCGCCGGGCAGGACTCGCCGCATGCCCGCCTGCACGAAGGCCCCCAGGGCTCCGCCCGCCAGCGCTACCAGGATCTTCCCTCGGTCGTGGACCAGACCGCCCGGGCCGACGACGTGGACCGCGAGGTGGCCTTGCTGGCCCGCATTGCCTTTCGAGACCCCAACCTGCCCCGAGAGGTGGAGCGGATGCTCCTCAAGCTCCCCGTCGACACCCTCTACGTGCAGACCGCGGCAGACTGCACCGGCCTCCTGCCCGGCGACCAGCTCACGCAGGTCGAGGGATACCCGGCCTCCCACGCATTCCTCGTCTCCCGGGCCGAGATGCTTGCCCGGGCAGCCGCTCGACCGCTGGGGTTGATCGTTACTCGGGCCGGACAATCCGGGCTCAGCGTCTCGTGGAAATGCTGGTAGGCCGACAGGGCCTGAGATGATTGCTGCGTTACACGATCCGGCCTAGCTCCCCTTGCATTCCTTCGCCTGCGGGGCGCAGGTCCCCTTCATCGCCTGGTTGCGGCACATGGGCTTCGGGTTCTGGCCGCACTGGCCCTGCACGCACGCCAGCAGCTCTTCGTAAAGCAGCTGGGCTTCGACCGTGCCGTTGTAGTAGCACTGGAACCAGCACTCCTCCATCATCTGGGGGCAATCGGCAAAGCACCCCATGACCCCAGCGCACTTCAGAGCACCGTGGACACACTCTTTGAACGGCAGAGAGCAAGGCTCCCATGCCTTGTCCAGGCACTCCTGGTCCCACTGCTGGCAGTCGTAGTAACCCGTCTCAGAGAGACACGTGTTCCACTCGTCCCACTGCATCAGAGCCTCGAAGCTCCCCTGGAAGTAGCAGTCGTTGTAGCACTGCTCCGACTCCGGACCGCCGCTGGGGCAGTCGTACATGCACGAGTACATGTCCATGCAGGTGCCCTCCCCCTGCACGCACTGGTAGTAGACCACCTTGCAGGGCTCGAATGTCTCGCCGTAGCACGTGTCATCGTTGGGAGGACACTCGAAGTACCCCGTGTCGGAGAGACACTGCATGACCTCGTAGTACAGCTTCTGCCCGTCCGCATCCGCCCCGTCCACGCAGGATTGGTAGCATGCCTGGTCACCCTCGGGACAGGTTTCGAAGCAGTCGAACACTCCCTTGCAGTCGTTGGGCCCCACCGAGACGACGCAGAGTCCGTCCGCACACACCTCTCCCGCCGCACACTCGCCGCAGCTGCCCCCGGCTCCATCGGGCCCGCACTGCTTCTCCTTGCACGGCCCCTCCTTGGGTGTGCACTTGCCAAACACGCACATCTCGCCGACGGGACACTCGCACAAGCCGCCGCACCCGTTGCCTCCGCACGTTCCCGCCTCACACACGGGCTCGCACGGCCCATCCGGGGCCTGACCGTCGACGCTCACTCCATCCACGCCCGCATCGAGCACCCCGTCAGCCGGGAACGGAGCGTCACCCGGAGTGACGGAATCCTCGACCGGGGAGTAATCCTGCGGAGCAACGGCATCCGGACTCCGGTCGGGAATGGCAACGACATCCGCTGGCACCCCCGGGAGCTCGGTCCCGGCATCTCCCGCTGACGGCTCGACGAGCGACCGCCCCACCCCGCAACCGGATGCAAGAACCAGAGTCGCCATCACAACGGCCACCGCTGCCAAGACCCCCGTTCGAGCCATGCGTCACCTCCACGGCATCTGCCACCACTTCCGTCCGTCGCATCTTACATGGGTACAGCGGCGGGTTCCAGCGCGGGAGTGTTCGGGTGCCCGGCCCCCTCCGACATGGGACTTCGCCGGCCGTTGGCCCCCAGCCCCCAGCCCCCAGCCCCCAGCCCCCAGCCCCCAGCCCCCAGCCCCCAGCCCCCTACCCCCGAGCCCCGAACAAAGCCGTCCCCACCCGAATCAGCGTGGCCCCCTCCTCCAGGGCGACCTCGAAATCGTGGCTCATGCCCATGGAAAGGTGGCGGAAGTCGGAAAGGCCGAACTGGTGGGAGAGGTCTTCGAGCAACCTGCGCAGTCGTGCGAAGTACGGGCGGGATTCCTCGGGGTCTTCCCCCCAGGGAGGCATGGTCATGAGCCCCAGCGGCCGCAACCCCGGCAGCTCGAGGCAACGACGAAGAAGGTCGGGAAGGGCTTCCGGCGAGGCTCCGGACTTGGAATCTTCGGGGGACAGGTGAACCTCGAACAGGATGTCCTGGGTCAGTCCCAGGGACGCGGAGCGCGTGCTCACAGCCTCGGCCAGCCAAAGCCGGTCCACGGTGTGCAGCAGATGGCATCCCCCCACCACGAGCTTGACCTTGTTGGTCTGGAGCGGCCCGATGAAGTGAAAGCGGACGGGAGGGAGACTGTCGGCACCGGCCTGTGGACAGGGGCTGCTGCCATCGAAGGGGGCCGCCTTTCCTGCGAGCCCAAGGAGAGCCTGCCGCTTGGCCGCCATCTCCTGAGCGTAGTTCTCCCCGAGGTCCCCCAAGCCGGCCCGGGCGGCCTCGATGAGCGCTTCCACCGGATGGGTCTTCGACACGGCAACAAGGGTCACTGCCTCTCGAGGGCGACCGCAGCGGGCAAGAGCCCTTTGGATTCTTTCCTCGACGACACTGAGGTTGTCTCGGATGGATTCGGTCAGATTCGGCATGGGCTGTCGAACCCTCGGTAGGGCCTTAAAGCAAGAAGCCGGCACGAGGCCGGCTCCTTGCATCAGTTCAGAACCCCGCTATCACGAGCCGAGGCACTCGTTGTACTGCTGGGAGCACGTGCCCTTCAGGGCGCTGTCCTCGCACTCCGGAGTGGCCTGGTCGCCACACTCGGCGATGATGCAGTCCACGATCTCGCCGAACATGGTCTGAGCTTCCTTCGTCCCGCTCTGGTAGCAGTTCGAGAAGCAGGCCTGGTCCGTCGGGGCGCAGGTGTCCATGCAATCAAAGATCTCCTTGCAGGTCATCGTTCCCGGGGGGAAGCAGACTGCGAACTCGGCCTCGCACTTGGCCTCGGCGTCGGCCGTGCACTGGCTGTCGCCCTGGGCGCAATCCCAGTAGCCCTGGGCCTCGAGGCACTCGAGGATGGCGGTGTAGGCCTTCTGGGCCTCGACCGAGCCGGAGGACCAGCAGTCATTGATGCAGGGGTTCGGCTGTCCCTCGGGGACTTCCGGGCAGGTGCTGAAGCAGGCGTTGAGGCCCTGGCAGTCCAGGTCGCCATGGAAGCACTCGTAGTAGTAGTCCATGCAGGGGTCGAACGCCTTCTCGAGGCAGGCGTCGAGCTCCGGGGTACCCTCGGCGAACTGGTCGAAGCAATCGAAGTAGCCGGAATCGGTGAGGCACTGCATCAGGTTGTTGTACGCCATCTGGGCCGGCAGAGAGGCCTCGTTGACGCAGTTCTGATAGCAGGCCTGGTCGCCCTCGGGGCAGGTGTCGAAGCAGTCGAAGATCCACTTGCAGTCCTTGGCCTGCTCGGCCTCGCACTGGAAGGTCTCGGTGTTGCAGACGACCTGGTCGGGCTCGCAGTCATCGCAGGGGCAGGTGCCGCAGGAGCCGCCCGCACCGTCAGAGCCGCACTGCTTGCCGTCGCAGTTCCCGACGACCTTCTCGGCGCACATGCCGGAGCCGAGGTTGCACTCGAAGCCTTCCTTGCAGGTGCCGCACTCGCCGCCGCAGCCATCGGGGCCGCATTCCTTGCCGGCGCAGTTCTTGGCAGCGTCGCACACGCACACGCCGTCCTGGCAGGGGATGCCCGGATCGCACACGCCGCAGGTTCCGCCGCAGCCGTCGGGACCGCACTGCTTGCCATCGCAAGCCGGGACGCAGCCGCCCAGGTCGTCCTCGGGCACGGTCACGTCGCCATCAGGAGGAGTGACGCTGTTGTCGTTCTCGATCTTGACGTCATCCTTCTTTCCATTGCCGTCGTCGCCACCGCCGTCGCAAGCGGACAACGCCAGCCCCATTCCAAACAACGCAACCACTGCCAGTCCCAGAATCTTCTTCATCGTTCCTTCTCCTGTTCGAGTGTCAAAAGCGCTCGTCTAAACCGGTTTTCATCCTCGCGAACCCGAGCCGAAAAGCCAAAGTTGCCCATAGTCTACGCAGCGACTTCGGCCTGTCAAGAGCATTCTGAGCCGCAGTGGTGGCCGGTCGTCCCCCGGGTGTCCGGGCGGGCCGACTCCGCTGCTGGTCAACGCTTCTTCCTTGACCCAAGCCCTGTTTTTCCCTAATGATCAGGGGGTGCGTCGACAGGTCCCCCCGCTGAAAGTCGGGATGGAAGGAGTGAACGATGATCGTCAAGGAGTGCCCTCGTTGCGGAGGGCGGTTGGTGGAGCTCGAAGGTGAGTATGTGCTGCTGCCGGGCAGCGACGTGCCGGCCTTCGGGAGCAAGACTGAAATCATGATCACGCCCAAGCGCACTCTGCGTGTGCGGGCGTACCGGTGCGAGAATCCGGCCTGTGCGCTGGTCGAGCTGCATGCCTCTTGAAATCCGGAAACCGATTCGAGGTGACGTATGAAAGGCTGGTTTGTGCTGCTTCTGGCCGTCCCGGTGGTGCTGCTGTCCCCATCGTGCTCCGGAAACGGAGGAAAGGAGGACGTGGCCCCCTCCGACGCGACGGACACGACCGGAGCCGAGGTCGGCCTTGATGTGCCCGATGTTCCGGTTCCTCCGGAAGTGACGCCCGACGTGCCGGACACGCTCGTGCCCGAGGTCGTGGACATCGTGGAGGCAGCGGACGAGCCGGAGCTGATTCCCGACGTGGCCGACGAGGAGATCGCCCCGCCCTGCATGTCCGACGACATGTGCGAGGACGGTGATTTCTGCACCATCGACAAGTGCGTGAGCGGCGCCTGCCTGCACCAGGCCAAGAACTGCAACGATGGGAATCTCTGCACGGAAGACACCTGTGATTCGGCGACCGGTCAGTGTGCGCACCTTCCCACCGACTGCGACGATGGCAACCCGTGCACCGTCGACTCCTGCATGCCGACCGTCGGCTGCCAGAACGGGCTGATTGCTGACTGCTGCCCCGGCACGGTCACCTACGAGGAGGGCTTCGAAGGGGAGCTCGCCTGGCCGGTCACGGTGGATTTCTCGCCTGAAGAAGCGGGGGCAACGTGGCAGCTCTCCAAAGCCCGGGCGCACGATGGTGCGGCAAGCCTCTATTTCGGGAATGCCGAGAAGCAGAGCTACGACCTCGGTGACCGGGTGCGGGCCTATGTGGACACGCCCGAGTTCACCCTCCCTGCGGGCAAGGCCACGCAGGTCACCTTCTGGCTCTGGCTCGAGGCCGAGGCCACTGTCAACTACGACACGTTCACCGTCTACCTCGTGATGGACAAGGAGACCTTCCCCGTTTATGGCAAGAAGGCCACCTTCATCATGAAGAAGTGGACCCTCATCACGCTGGACCTCCAGGCGTTCAAGGGGAAGAAGGGGAAGCTCCGGTTCCTGTTCGACTCCATCGACGGCAGCGACAACGACTACGAAGGGGCCTACATCGACACCTTCGTGGTCACCGAGATGTGCCCCGACGAGCCCTGCAAGACCAAGGTCGAGTGCACGGACAACCTCTCGTGCACCGAAGGCAAGTGCGTCGGCGGTACCTGCGAGTACACCGTGGCCGACAATTGCTGCATGAGCCTGGTCGACTGCCTCGACGACGACCCGTGCACCATCGAGGCCTGCAAGGAGAATGCCTGCACGCCCACCGTGCTCAAGCCGCCTTTCTGCTGCTACGAGCCAGCGGATTGCGAGGACAACAACGTCTGCACCAACGACATCTGCGACGGGTCCGGTATCTGTCTGCATCCGCCTTCACAGGCCCCTGGATGCTGCAAGCAGGATGCGGACTGCGACGACGGAAACGCGTGCACGGACAACAAGTGCAACCCGGACGATGCCTCCTGCTACTTCCCCAACAACACCAAGCCGTGCGACGACAAGAACAAGTGCACCCAGAACGACTCGTGCTCGAACGGAGCATGCGGCGGCAGCCCCGTGACCTGCAACGACGGCAACTTCTGTACGCAGGATCTGTGCGATCCGGGAACGGGCTGCTACTACCCGGGCATCCCGCCGGGACAGGGGTGCGACGACCTCAATCCGTGCACGGCATCGGACGTCTGCATCGCGGGCAAGTGCTCGGGCGAGTGGATCGACGGGTGCTGCCTGGGGGACAAGGATTGCGACGACGGGGACAAGTGCACCGTCGACAAGTGCACGAACAACGTCTGCCAGCACGTGAACACCTGCTGCTTCTCCGATGGAGAGTGCGACGACTTCGACGACGTCTGCACGACCGACAAGTGCGTGGACGGGGCCTGTGTGTACACGCCCACCGGGGTGGAGGGCTGCTGCGCCCCCATCCTGTTCCGTGATGACTTTTCCTCGGACAAGGGCTGGGAGTACGGGATCGAGTGGCAGCGGGGAGCGACCAAGACCTCGGGGGGCCAGAGTTACGGAAACCCGGACCCGGCCACCGACCACTCGGCCAGCGACGACAACTTCATCGCCGGCGTCGTGATCGGAGGCAACGCGGCCCAACAGCTCCACGATTTCTACTGGGCCACGTCGCCGATCATCAACGCTCAGTTTGCGGTCAACCTCCAGCTCGGCTACTGGCGCTGGCTCAACAGCGACTACCTTCCGTTCATGCAGAACAAGGTTGAGGTCTTCGACGGGCAGAAGTGGGTCACCGTCTGGCAGACCGAAGGGAACGGCACGCAGGATGGCTCCTGGACGTTCATGAAGCACGACATCACCGCCTATGCCAATCCCCAGCTTCGGGTCCGGTTCGGCTTCATGATCGGCAGCGGTGGCGTGTTCTCCGTGTCGAGCTGGAACGTGGACGACGTCACCGTGGCCTCCATGCCCAAGGCCGACGGTCCCGGCCTCTGCTGTGGCCTGGTCTCCGATTGCCAGGGCTTCTACCCCGAGCCGATCAAGTGCTCGGGGGGAAGTTGCAGCAAGTAGGGAGATCCCCCCACGTAGGGCCTGCTCCGAAATAGCCTGCTCATTCGGCTTCCGCTGCATCCCGCCCTGCTGCGTTGCTCTCCCTGCGGCGCACCCCCGGTGCACCTCTGTCGAGCGCCTTGCATGCCGGGACCTTCGGCACCCTCACTTCGATCACGTTGCTTCGTCGCAGGCCCTTACCGGAAATCCCGTGACCGGATCCTCTCCTTCTCCTTCTGGATCCGGAGCCCGCTGAGCGCAAAGGCCGACACGTTCGTGACCCCGTCCCCCTGCACGACCCTCCCCTCCACCAGCAGGATGGCCTCTTCGAGCAGGACCTGCCGGTAGCGTTGAAACACCGGCCCCGGGACCACGAGGTTGATGAACCCCTCGTGATCCTCCAGGGTGAGGAAGAGCACACCTCCGGCCGTGGGCGGGCGCTGTCGGATCACGGCAAGTCCCCCCGTCACAACCCGCCGGCCGTCGGCCATTCCTGCAAGCTGCGAAGAGGTCACGTATCCTCTACGGCCACGGACTCGGGGCCACACCAGCTCGTAGGGATGGACCGAGAGATACACCTGGGTGGCATCGAGATCGGCTATGACCGTCTCCCAGGGGGCAAGCGGCTCGATGTCGGTCGCTGCCAGCCCTCGAGGCTGACCGAAGAACAGCGAGGATGGGTCGTTGCACTCGGACAGGACGGCCCAGAGAGCGGCCCGTCGCTCGTACCCGAAACAGGAGAACGCCCCGGCCAGTGCCAGCTTGAGCAGCACGTGCGTGGGAAGTCGGGTCCGGCGCACGAGATCGTGCAGGTCGGCAAACGGACCGCCGCTCCCCCTGGCCGTAAGCAGATCGTCCGCCGCCTGCCTGGGCAGATTGCGGACCAGCAGCAAGCCCAGCCGCAACGCCGCCCGCACCGGACCATCGCCGGCTTCTTCCAGCGAGCATTCCCACGCACTGGAGTTGACGCAGATGGTGCGCACGTCGAGCCGGTGCCTCCTGCAATCCTCGATGATCGACGCGGGCGAGTAGAACCCCATGGGCTGGGAGTTGATGAGCGCCGCGGCAAACGCCTCGGGATGGTGACACTTGAGATACGCAGAGGCATAGGCCAGCAGAGCGAAGGATGCGGCATGGGACTCGGGAAATCCGTACTCGCCGAACCCCTTGATCTGATCCGCAATCCGTTGGGCATAGTCGGGGGAAATCCCCTTTGCCTCCATGCGCTGCATGAGCTTGGCCAGCAGCCCGTCCATGCGGCCGGAGGAGCGCCAGGTTCCCATGGCCCGGCGAAGCTGGTCAGCCTCGCCGCCAGTGAATCCGGCCGCAACCATGGCCAGCTTCATAACCTGCTCCTGGAACAGGGGAACGCCAAAGGTGCGGCCAAGCACCGGCTCCAGCTCGGGCAGCGGGTAGTCCACCGGCTCGAGCCCCTGCCGCCGGCGCAGATACGGGTGGACCATGCCCCCCTGGATCGGCCCCGGACGGACGATGGCCACCTCGACCACGAGATCATAGAACGTCTCGGGCCTGAGGCGGGGCAACATGCTCATCTGGGCCCGGGACTCGATTTGAAACACGCCGACCGTATCCGCCTTCCGGATCATCTGGTAGGTGGCAGGATCCTCGGCCGGTATAGTGGCCAGATCGAGCGAAACTCCACGGGGCCTGAGCAGGTCGAACGTGCGGCGGATGCAGGTGAGCATGCCCAGGGAGAGCACGTCGATCTTGAGGAGCCCGGCATCCTCCACGTCCTCCTTGTCCCATTGGATGACGGTGCGCCCCTCCATACGGGCCGGCTCGACTGGAACCAGGTGATCCACGGGCAGATCGGACAGGATGAACCCGCCCACGTGGATCGAGAGATGCCGGGGAAAACCATAAAGCCTCGTGATGAGCGAGTGGTAGGCCTTGATGCGGGGATGGGCCGACGAGAGGCCGCAGGCACCGACCGCCTGCTCCCACCAGTCCTCCCGGTCCCGACGATAGGAGGAGGCCAGGTTGCTCAGCCGAGTCACCTGAGGCAGGGAGAACCCCATGGCCTTGCCCACATCCCGGATCGCGCTGCGGGTGCGATAGCGGATGAACTCGGCTACCATGGCCGCCCGGTCCCGGCCATAGCGGTTGTAGATGTACTGGATGACCTCTTCCCGCCGCTCGTGCTCGAAATCCACGTCGATATCCGGGGGCTCGTTGCGCTCCCGGGAGATGAACCGCTCGAACAGCAGATTGCCACGCACCGGGTCCACCGAGGTGATCCCCAGTGCGTAGCAGACGGCAGAATTCGCAGCGGAACCCCGCCCCTGGCACAGGATCCCCTGGTTGCGGGCAAACGAGACGATGTCGAACATGGTCAGAAAATAGTTGGCGTACTGGAGCTCGTCGATGAGCGCCAGCTCGGCGGCAATCTGCTTCCTGACCTCCGGGGGAACACGGCCGGGCCATCGGTGAGGCAGATGCTCCCGGATGAGGGTCTTCAACGTCTCCATGGGGCTCATACCCGGCCGGACCACTTCCCGGGGGTAGTGATAACGCAGCTCCTCCAGCGAGAAGGAGCAGCGGTCTGCGACCTCCACCGTCCGGTCGACTGCCCCGGCATGGTCCTGGTAGATCCGCCGGAAAACGGACGGATGCAGCAGGGTGAAATTGCTGTTGGGAATTCCATCCGTGCGGCCGAGGCGGTCTACCGTGGTTGCGAGCCGGATTGCGGCCAGGATGTCGGCCAGATCCTTTCGATTGCGCTGGTGAAACTGCACGAACGGGGCCGCCACCAGCGGGATGCCGTGCCGACCGGCCAGACCTGCGACCGAGGCAAGCCGCTCCTCGTCTCCGGGCAGCATGTAGCGGGCGATTCCGGCATAGAGGCGATCGCCGAAGAGCTCCTTGAGCGGGCCGGGAAACGGCTCGTCGGGCAGGAACGGATGGACGGCCAGCAGATCGTGGCAATCCGTGTCGAGCAGGAGCTGCGTGGGCAGACACGAGCGTCCCTTGTCCGCAGCGGCTCGTCCCCGGCTGATGAGGCGGCAGAGGGCGGCATACCCCTTCCGATTTCCGGCCAGCAGCACCAGGGGCGGGCCATCGCTGCGGGAGAGCGTGCTGCCGGCCAGCAGCTTGATTCCGGCCTCCCGGGCGGTGACGTGAGCACGAATCAGGCCGTATACCCCGTCTCGATCCGTGATGGCCACGGCCGGCAGGTCGAAGGCCGCGGCCTGGACCACCAACTCCTCCGGGCAGGAGGCCCCCTCCAGAAACGAATAGTTGGAAAGCACGGCCAGTGGGACATAGGTCCTAGCCATGCAGCCCCACGATCCGGTAGCGGTCGCTCTCCACCTCCTTGACGAAGAGGCGCAGACCGCCCTGCTCCAGGACGCCATAGGCATGCCGCACGGTGCGGGCCGCGGCCAGGTCGAACCGCTCGAGCTCGAACAGGGGAACGGGCCGGGCGATTCCCGGAACCGGGGGAATGTCGATCAGGGGCGGTGGGGTGCAGGCAACGGGCAGAAGTTCGGGAGTGGCGAGGAGGAGAAGGGGACGATCGGGGGGGGAAGACAAAAGGCCAGGGGGAGAATAGGACGAATAGGACGAATAGGACGAATAGGACGAATAGGACGAATAGAAGGCATAGGTGCGGCGAGGATCTAGGGGGTGGGTTTGACCAATGGCGGAGGAGGGGCCTTGGCTGCTCTGGAATTCCATGGCTTCGGGGAGCAAGGAATGGGGAGGGGCCAGGCAGAACAGAGGAGTCGGGCGCCCCAGGCGGGCTTCGAGACGATTCTCCAACTCGCAAAGATCGCCATGTGCCTTGCGATGACCAGCCTGGAGGGCCGCAAACAGGTCTGCCTCCCGTGCCGGCTCCGGGCAGGATTGCGCCAGGGTCACCCGGCACTCGGCCAACGGGTCGGGCAACACGACCTGCCCCAGGCGAAGACGGCACAGGTCGATCAGCAACCGGGGGTTCCTCGTGGCCTGCGAGAGGGTCACCTCCACGGAGACCTCCCGGCGGTGCTCGGTGGTCAGTGCCAGGTGCAGACGACAGATCAGCCGGTGCGTGCGGGAGCATTCCCGCTCGAGCTCCGCCAGCACTCCCTGAAGCTCCGCCAGCAACCGCTCGAGATCGACGATCGGCGGAGAGAAGGACAGCGGCCGCACGAACGGCTCGGCCTCCCGGACGAACCGGATCGTCCGCTCCACCTCCGGGGACCGCAGAGCATACAGAAGCAGCTCCCGACGCTCTTCAGGAATGAGCTCCCGGATGATCGCGGGGGAACGACGCACCAGGTCCCGCACCTTCTTCAGGCCCAGATGCCGGAACAGACGGTTCACGTCCGCTGCGGCAAAGAACTCGGGCAACAGGGCCAGCGACTCGATGGGAAGCCCCTCGACGAACCGGACCTCACGCACTCCGGAAAGAAACGTCGGCTTCCCCTCCCTGGCCAGGATCCGACACCCCAGACGCGCCGAGGCAAACGAGTCGGCCACGGCACACCGGCAGGAAAACCCCGCATCGGCAACGGCCTTTTCCAAAGCGACGGCCAGGCGGGGCTCACTGTTCCCGAACAGGTGGAGAGCCGGGGCCAGATCCACGGCCAGCTCCTCGGCGGAGAACAGTCCCACACGGGGGGTCACCTGCAACAGGGCCTCGGCCAGCGGCAGCAGATCAGCCTCGGACGGAGCCGGAGGCTGGGGAAAAAGCGCCAGGTCGGCATGAAGCCCGGTTGCCTCCTTCACCCGCATGCCCGGAACGATCCCGGCCAGCCGCGCATGCCCGTTGCATTCGGCGATCCGCTGCCGGCCGTTATGAAACGCCACCGGACGGCAACGGTACTGCGGCTCCTCCCGACAGAGGAGCTGGATCGAGAAATTTTCGAGCCATACACACCCCGGCCGCCGCAGAGATGAGCTCATAGCTCACCTCCCTCTACGGCCACGTCGCAGTGAGGCGGCGACGGAGCAACGCCGCAGACGCCCGAATCCGGCATGGTCTGAGCGCCAGATCGGTGCCGGATGCCAGGAGCGACCGAGCCGGCCGAATGAGGCGTGGCCCAAGCCACGTCGCAGTGAGGCGGCAACGGAGCAACGCCGCAGACGGTACCGAGATGGTGCTCAGAATGGGGTGCGGCCCTCAGGAGCACTTTGAGGGCCGCACCCGGGGAAGAGCCGGAAACCTTGAGGACGCGGACCTCCGCCTCGTCCGGAGACGGACCCGGCCGCACGTCCAGCCGCAGGGAACAGGGGCGCACCAGGGTAGGAAGCACTGGATGCTCCTCCAGGAGCATCACCACCGGAACCGTTCGCTCCCGGACCAGCCCGAACAGGCGCCGGAATGCCGTGGTATCGAGCACCGGCTCGCGGCCGGGAAAGCTGGAACCGTACACCACGACCAGCCCGAAGAGCCCCGAGGCCACCACCTGGAGCAGACTCCAGGAAAGAAGAAACCGATCCTGTTCCACGAGGAAATGGCAGCAGTCGAGGCGTCCTCCAAAGGCCTCGAGCACCGCCGGATTCGGAATGAACGAAGGAGAGAGGAAGGCCACCCGCCCGCTCCGGCTGTGATGGGAAAGCACGAGACAGGCCAGCAGATGCCGTTGCCCGTCTCCCACAAGCTCGGTGATCCCGTCGGCCGGATATCCGCCAAAGGGAAGAAAGGAATCGAGCGCGGAAAGACCGGTGGATACGACCGGTCGCGGGGTGCGAAGACGATGTCCCCGGACGAGCTGCCGGGAAGCAGTCAACCGCGCAAGAATCTCGGCAGCAGCAGGGGTCGGGCAGGCAGCCATCCTGGCACCTCTCCTCATCCACATCGCCAGCATACTGAACAAATGTTCAGGTGTCAAGAGGGAAACCGGCCCCCCGGCAACCCCTCTCCGTTTTTTTGCAAAATAACGCGTTGCGCTATGCCGAACGGCTGGCTATAATGCGCTGAGTTACAGGCCGGCTCCAGGAGGACCCCATGGAGAAACACGAACTGCTGAATCAGACGCTCAAGCCGGTCGACCGAGTGTTGGATTTCTCGGTCGCCGCGCTGCGCAAGGCCAACCTCTACACCCCGCTCAAGAAGTCGCTGTACGAGACGACCAAGCTGCTGCTGAACGCCCAGTTCAAGATGAACCACCACCTCCGGGTCTACGGGACGGAGAACGTCCCCCGCGAAGGAGGAGCGGTGTTCGCCATCAACCACCAGAGCTGGCTCGATGCCCAGGTGGTGACCGCAGCCTGCCCTCGAAAGATCTCGTTCATGGCCAAGTCCGAGTTCAAGACCTGGCCGATCCTGCACCACGTCATCGACCTGACGGACAGCGTGTACGTCCATCGGGGAGGAGACGATGGTGCGCTCGAGAACGCCATCGCCCACCTCCGGGAGGGGGGGTGCGTGGGGATCTTCCCGGAGGGTACGATTCCGGGCGAGGAGGACATTCCCCGCTGGGACGTGGAGCCCGATACCGGGTTGCTGCGCGGCAAGAGCGGCGTGGTGCGGCTGGCCATGCGGGCCGGTGTGCCGATCATTCCCGTGGGTGTGTCCGGGACCGGCAAGGCCTTCCCGCCCGAGGCGTACCCGAGGCTCGAGCAGCTTCCGCTGGTCAAGCCGGAGCCCATCGAGGTGCGCTTCGGCGAGCCCATCTTCCTGAAGAAGAGGGCCGAGGAGGAGATCTCGTACGACCAGCTGCGGGGCATGACGGACCGCGTGATGCGGGCGATCTCGCACCTGGTCGACCATTCCATGGGGTATGTACCGATGAACGTGCCGATTGCCGTGAAGGACAAGCCGGGCCGCATTCCGCCCACGCCGTACAGGAATCAGCCGCTGGGCGACAAGACCCGGATCGGAGTGCTGGTCCTGCACGGTTTCACGTCGCACGTGAGCTGCGTCTCCGACCTGCGCTTCCCGCTGGACGAGATGAAGCTGCCCTACCGGATCCCCGTTCTGCGGGGGCACGGCGGGGAGTGGACCGACCTCAAGGGGGTTACGGCAGAGCAGTGGTACGAGGATGCGGAAGACAGCCTGCTCGACCTCCTCACCGAGTGCCGCCGGGTGGTAGTGGTGGGGTTGTCCATGGGTGGGCTGGTGGCGCTCGACCTGGCGGCCCGTCGGCGCAAGCAGGTCGTCGGAGTGGCCACCGTGGCGGCCGCTTTGAAGTTCAAGGACCCGCTATCCGCGCTCACCCCCCTCATCGCCAAGGTCATCCCGTCGTGGCCGAGCCCCAAGGCGTTCCACGACAAGGAGCTGGAGAAGCAGCGGAACCGCAACTATCCCCGCTTCCCGACACCGGCGTTTGCCGAGCTGTACCGGTATGCCGCAGATGTCGAGAACCGGCTGTCGTTCGTGTCGGCTGATGCGCTGATCGTGGGATCACGCAGGGACCAGATCGTGCATGGAAAGGCAGCGGAGATCATCCACGAACGCATCTCGTCGCGGCGAAAGGAGCTGGTGTGGTTCGAGGAATCGGGTCACGAGATGCTGCTCGACATGGAGGCCCCCAAGGTCATGGCCGCCGTGGCGGAGTTCATCCGCTCGCTGGCATCGTCGAGCAGTGCGGAAGAGGAGTGAGGGAGGGGAGGAGCGAACCTGGGACAACCGTCCCCGCTCGAGGCTCCGAGGGGCCGAATGACGGCGGGGACAATCACCGTGGAGGCAACGGCAGATGAGCAACCAGCACGAGAGACCGAAGGGAGCCGGATTCATCCTCGACAAGCCCTGCCAGAAGGACATCTTCATACCGGAGATGCTCTCGGAGGAAGCGCTGGCCTTCGGACAGGCCGGGCTCGAGTTCGTCGAGCGTGAGATCCTCCCCAACGTCGACCGTTTCGAGAACCAGGAGACAAAGATCAAGGCCAACATCGAGGCCATGAAGAAGGCCGGGGATCAGGGGCTCTTGATGGTCGAGGTCCCGGAGGAATACGGCGGCCTGGGGATGGGCCTCACTGCGACCACCTGCCTGTCGGAGAAGGTCTCGCAGTACGGTTCATTCACCGTGACCCTGCTGTGCCACACGGGGATCGGCACGCTGCCGATCCTGTTCTTTGGAAACGAGCACCAGAAGCAGAAGTACCTGCCCAAGCTGGCCACCGGAGAATGGATCGCCGCCTACGCGCTCACCGAGGCCAATCACGGCTCGGACGCCCTCGGCGCCAAGACTCGGGCGGTCCTGTCCGAGGACGGCAGGCATTACATCCTCAACGGCGAGAAGATCTTCATCACGAACGGCGGATTCGCCGACGTGTTCACGGTCTATGCCAAGGTGGACGGGCAGCACTTCACCGCGTTCATCGTCGAGAAGTCCTTCCCCGGCGTGTCGATCGGTGCCGAGGAGCACAAGATGGGAATCAAGGGCTCCTCCACGACGACCATCCGTCTCGAGGATGCCCTGGTTCCGGTTGAGAACGTGATGGGGGAAATCGGCGAGGGGCACAAGTCCGCTCTGGGCGTCCTGGACATCGGGCGCTTCAAGCTGGGCGTGGGCGTGATGGGGATGGGCAAGCGCATGATTGCCGTGTCCGCCTCGTATGCCAATGAGCGCCAGCAGTTCAAGAAGCCGATCTCGTCGTTCGGAATGATCCGGCGAAAGCTGGCCGACATGGCCACCCGGGTCTTCGCCGTGGAATCCATGGGCTACCGGACGGCGGGCCTCATCGAGGAGGCGGTGGAGCAGCTCGACAAGAAGGACGCTGCCTTTGCCTCCCAGGTGGCCAAGGTGTTCGAGGAGTACAACGTCGAGTGCTCGATCATCAAGGTCATGGGGAGCGAGGCCGCGGCCTTCGTGATCGACGAGGCGGTCCAGGTGCACGGCGGCTACGGCTTCATCGAAGAGTACGAGGTCGCTCGCAACTACCGTGACGAGCGCATCAACCGCATCTTCGAGGGGACCAACGAGATCAACCGGCTCCTCCTCCCGGCCACGCTGCTCAAGCGCTCCATGACCGGCCGTGCCCCGGTGATGCCGATGTACATGAAGCTCGCCGGGCGGATCAAGGACCCTGCAGCGGATCTGTTCGAGGGCATCGAGGCCGCCTCGCTCCCGGACCTGGTGAAGATGGTCGAAGGGGTCCGCCTCATGACGCTGTACGCGTTCGGCACGACGCTGCGCAAAAACATGGCGCAGATCCAGAAGCCCGACTTCGTCATGGGCAAGGGGGAGTACTTCTTCGAGAAGCTGGCCAACATGATCATCCAGCTCTTCGCCATGGAGTCCTCGGTGAAGCGGGCCCAGATGCTGCTCGCCAAGCTCGGGCCGGAGAAGGCCGCCAACGTGGTCGCTCTGGCATCGCTGGTCTGCTTCGACGGGATGAACGTGGTGGATGCCGAGTATCGCACCCTCATGGCTGGAATCGCAGGGGGCAGTGCGGCCGAGATTGCCGAGCATGAGGCCGCAGCGGCCCGCATGCGGTTCTACGCTCCCATGGACGTGATCAGCCTCAAGGAGAACATCGCTGCCATCATCGTGGATCGGCAGCGCTACGTGGTCTGAGCCCCCCCCTTCCCCTTCCTTCTCCGTCGAACTTCTTGCCCCAAGTCAATGCTTTGAGTAAGATGCAACGCTTTTTTGGAGGTGGCAATGGAGGACATCATCCGCAACCTGCTTTCCCGACTGGGAGAGGACCCTGGCCGTCCTGGACTCGAGCGCACGCCTGAGCGGGTGGCGGAATCGCTCCAGGAGATGACTTCCGGCTACGGCCAGGATGGCGTGGCCCTGCTGTCCGAGGCAGTCTTCCCTGCGGAATCGGACGGCCTCGTCATATGCCGGGACGTTCGCTTCGTCAGTCTGTGCGAGCACCACCTCCTCCCGTTCTTCGGGACTGCGACCGTCGCGTTCCAGCCGGCCGACAAGCTGGTCGGCATTTCCAAGCTGGTGAGGGTGACCGAGGCGTACGCACACCGGCTGCAGGTGCAGGAGCGGCTCGGGCAGCAGATCCTGGCGGCCATCGAGACGGCCCTGTCTCCGGCGGGTGCGCTGGTCCACATCGATGCCCTCCATCTCTGCATGGTGGCCCGGGGGGTGCGCCAGTCGGATGCCCACATGGAAACGATCAATCTGTCCGGAGTGTTCAAGAAGGACCCGGCGCTTGCCAGGCTCGTGCTGGACCGGGGACGTTGAGCCCCCTCCGGAGACGGATGGGCTCGATGGCCCGGGAAGCTTGAGCGGCCCCGGGGGGTCGAATGGCGGTTTGGGGGGGATGATGTCGACGTTGACCGATGTGCGTAACGGGCTTGAGCGCTGCCGGGCGCTGGAGCTTCCTCTGTTCGGAAGGAAGGAATCTGCGGTCCTGGTTCCACTGGTCGAAGGCCCGGAAGGGCTGACGGTGCTGCTGACGCGGCGTTCGGCCGAGCTCGGCCAGCACGCGGGGGAGATCTCCTTTCCCGGCGGACGCATCGAGCCGCAGGATGCCAGTGTGTTTGCCGCAGCCGCCCGGGAGGCGGAGGAGGAAATGGGGCTCCCTCGGGAGGCCTGCGAGCTCCTCGGATTCCTGGACGATACTGTGACGATCACGGGCTACAGGATCCGCCCCTGCGTGGCCCTGGTGAAACCCGGTGCGTGGAGGCCGGGCCCGGTGCCGCCTGCAAACGGCACGGCCTCGTCGGCGCCGGAGGTGGAGCAGGTGCTGGCCGTTCCGCTCGAGCGGTTCCTCCGCACCGGCGGCAGCTACACGGTGGACGTGGCCGGCGGCTCCATGCGGCAGCGCTTCCCCCTGTATGCGGCGGGAGGCAACATCGTCTGGGGCGCGACGGCCCGCATCCTGGCCAACCTGGCCGACGTCGTGCTCGGCCGCGGCCCGGAGTCGGGGTTCGAGGCGACCTGCCGTGACCTCATCCCGCTGTTGATGGCTGCCCGCAGGGTCGTGCTCACCACACACCTGGACCCGGACCCGGACGGGCTCGGCTCCGAGATGGCGCTGGAGGAGATGCTCCTGGCACTGGGCAAGGACGTAGTCGTGGCGAACAACGATCCCCTCCCCCGCCTGTACGACTTCGCCAATTTCCGTTCCCCCCTGGTGGTGGGCGAGGCGATCACGCCGGAGCTTCTGAAGGGGGCGGACCTGCTGATCGTGGTGGACACGGCTGAAGCCAAGCGGCTGGGCAAGTCGGCCCGTCTGCTGGAGCCGATGAAAGGGCGCGTGGCGGTGCTGGATCACCACATGCATGGCAATCTCGAAGGGCCGGTCGTTCTGGTGGACCGGACCTTCAGCTCGACCGCGCAGATCATTTACTCTCTCCTGTCCCGGATGGGATTCCCGTTCACGAACCGTTCGGCCGACGCCCTCTACGCCGGGATCCAGTTCGACACGCACGGCTTCCGGTTCGTGTTCGACCGGTCGGAGCCGTTCAAGATCGCCGGGCACCTGGTGGACCTGGGTGCCGACACGTGCGGTATCCAGGAGCAGCTCTTTGCGCGGGTGAGCCGGGGGCACGTCCAGGCGCTGACCATTGCCATGGGCCGGGCGCGCTACGAGTTCGACGGGAAGTGGGCCTGGTCCTACATCACCGGGTCCGAGCTCGACGCGTTTCAGGGCACGGCCGAGGATGCCGGCGAGATTGCCCCGTTCTTCTGCTCGGTCGAAGGGGTCCGAGTGGCAACCTTCATCAAGGAAATGCCCGACGGCCGCCTGAAGATCTCGTTCCGGTCCAAGGCGGCGTGGCCCATCGGACACATCTGCACCAAGTTGGGCGGAGGGGGGCATGCCAACGCCGGCGGGGCGACGGTGCAGGGGTCGGTCGAACAGATTGTCGAGCAGCTCCGCAAGGAGATCGAGCCGGTGGTCCTGACCGAAACCCCGAGTTGAGGCTCGGACCCGCTTATTCTCTTGATTCCGTCAACTGCCTGGATAATATTCGCAACCCGGGTTGGGGCTGCGACCGGGGTGGCCCGTACGGGCCGGTCGGTTCCCCCCTGCAATGCGGGGTGAGCAGTTGACCGCCATCATCTTCGTCCTCCTGCTGATTGTCGGGTTCGTCGTCGCCGTGGGTGTGGAGTACGCACGCCACAAGGGCAACCTGGCCTCCATTCCCATCCGCCTCCATGTCAACGGCACACGTGGCAAGTCGAGCGTGACGCGGCTTTTGGTCTGGGCCCTCAACGAGGCGGGAATCAAGACCTTCGGCAAGACCACGGGGACGTTGCCCCGGATGATTTTTCCGGACGGCCGCGAGTACCCCGTGTATCGACCCGGTGGGCGCTCCAACGTCCTCGAGCAGATCCGAATCGTGGCGGTCGCCCGGGCGCATGGGGCCAAGGCCGTGGTCATGGAGTGCATGGCCCTCCAGCCCCGCTACCAGTGGCTCTCCGAGGAGAAGCTGGTCCAGGCAACCCACGGCGTCGTTACCAACGCTCGAGAGGACCATCTCGACGTCATGGGCCCCACGGAACGGGACGTGGCACTGGCTCTGGCCGGCATGGTACCTCGGGGACAGAAGTTCTTCACCTGCGAGGAGCGTAACCTCGATGTCTTCCGGACGGCCTGTGAAGACCGCAAGTCGGAGCTTCACGGCGTCTCCTCCAAGGATACTGCGGCCGTCTCGGACGAGGACATGCAGGGGTTTGCCTACCAGGAGCACAAGGAGAACGTCGCCCTGGTGCTGTCCATCTGCAAGAGCCTCGGCATCGACCGGGAAGTGGCCCTCCGGGGAATGCGCAAGGCAATCCCGGACGAGGGGGCGATGAAGACGTTCACGGTGGACTTCTTCGGCCGCCGGCTCAACTTCGTGAACGGGTTTGCGGCCAACGACCCGGAATCCACCGAGCGCATCTGGAAAATGGCGATTGATGCCCACCCGGGCGTCGAGAGGAAGATCGCCGTGTTCAACTTGCGCATGGATCGTCAGCATCGGACCTGGCAGCTTGCCCATGCCTACGCCAAGTGGCCCAAAGCCGACGTGGTGATTCTCATGGGTACCGGCACTTACCTGTTCGACCGTGAGGCCGCGGCCGAAGGGTGCGACCCCTCGGGTTTCATCCACCGGGAAGGGGCCGATGCCGCCGGCGTGTTCGAATCCATTCTCTCCCATGCAGGGCACTCGGCGGTCATCGTGGGCATGGCCAACATCGCCGGTGCCGGCCTGGACCTGGTGCACTATTTCGAAAACCGCAGCATCTTCAAGGAATCGGTGGGTTGACAGATGGCATCGCTACTCTCGCTGTTCGTTGCGTGCGGTCTGGTCGTGAGCCTGATGTTCTCGGAGCTGTTCGGCTTTGCCGCCGGCGGTCTCGTGGTGCCCGGCTACCTCGGGCTCTACCTGACCAAGCCGCTGGCGGTGGTGGCCACATTGGGCACGGCGCTTGCGACCTTCATCATCGTCAAGGTGATCTCGGGCTTTGCCATCATCTACGGCCGGAGAAGGACGGTGATCACGATCCTCGTGGCCTTCTCCATGGGATTCGCCCTGCGCTACCTCATGGGGCACCTGGAGTACCACGCCGAGATGATCGTCATCGGATACATCGTGCCCGGCCTGATTGCCATCTGGATGGATCGGCAGGGGTGGGTCGAGACCCTCTGCACGCTGACGACTGCTGCCGTCGTGACGAGGCTCGTTCTGATCCTGGTTGTCGGGGGGGAGCTCTAGGCCATGAAAGGAATCTATTGGCGTCCCAAGAACGTCTCCCGCAACGTGCTCATCCTGATTGCCTTCATGGCCGTCGGTGGCATCGTGGCGGTCGAATCGTTCAAGATCGAAGTCAAACAGGACTACTATCCGGCCAAGCTGAAAGCCGCCCGGCAGATGGATGCGGCCATGAAGGAGCTTCGCAAGCTGCGTGAGAAGCTCAACGTGCCGCTCGACATGGAGAACGATCCGACCGGGTCCGGGCTCATCGGATGGCCTTTCTCCCAGGTGACCAGCAACACGGGCTACCTGGACTCCAAGCAGACGACGATCAACCCCAACTTCGCTGCCGTCATCGTGCACATGTTCAAGAAGGCCGGCGTGGAGGCGGGGGACGTGGTGGCCGTCGGCTTCTCCGGCTCCTTCCCGGCCCTCAACGTGGCCACTCTGGCCGCTTGCGATGCCCTCGACGTGGAGCCGATCATCATTTCGAGCGCCTCTGCCTCGGAATGGGGGGCCAACATCCCGGGGTTCACCTGGCTGGAGATGGAAAACCACCTGTTCACCGTGGGCATGTTCAAGCGGCAGAGCCTGGCCGCCTCCATCGGCGGCGTCGCAGACCGGGGCCACGGCATGTCCAAGGAAGGCAAGGAAGCGCTCAAGGCCATCATCCAGAAGGTCAAGCTCCCCCTCCTGTGGCCGCGCACCATGGTCGATGCCATCGACCAGCGCATGGCCATCTACGAGGAGGCTGCGGGCGAGCGCCCGATCAAGGCGTACGTGAACGTCGGCGGCGGCACGATCTCCGTGGGCACGGTCGTCGGCAAGCACCTGTTCCGTCCCGGGGTGAACAAGCGGATGCCTCCCAATGCGGCTGAAATCGACTCGGTCATGGTGCGGTTTGCCGCCCAGGGAATCCCCGTCATCCACCTGTCGAACGTCAAGGATCTGGCCACGCAGTATGGCCTTCCTGCGCCGGTCATGGAGCCTCAGCAGGCAGGCAAAGGTAATATCTTCAACAAGATCGAGTACAATCGCTGGCTGGTAGGCGGTGTCCTGCTCGTTCTCCTGGTCGCACTCTGGCTCCTCGTCCGCCTGAACCTGGCGCACCGGTTCTCGGCTCCGGCCACCCGCAAGTCCGACGGCGTTCCCGAGGCGATGGTGTAGAGACCGGGGCTCGGGGCTCGGGGAACGGCAACCGCAGGATCGTGGCGAGACAAGCCGACTGCCGCTCGGCAGTCCCACCCGACGGCGCGGGATGTGTCGGCAACATGGCACCGGGTCCTGCCCGGCCGTGCGCCTGCGGCAACCTGGCACCGGGCCCTGCCCGGCGCGGGATGTGTCGGCAACATGGCACCGGGTCCTGCCCGGCCGTGCGCCTGCGGCAACCGGGCACCGGGCCCTGCCCGGCGCGGGATGTGTCGGCAACATGGCACCGGGTCCTGCCCGGCCGTGCGCCTGCGGCAACCTGGCACCGGGCCCTGCCCGGCTACATCATGTTGAGGGGGTCGACGTCCACGTCCCAGCGGACGCTGCCGCCCCGGGAGAGGTGGTCCTGCAGGGCCGGAATGGCCTGCTCGAGGAGCTTCTGCAGTTTCGGTCTGTCCGGGCACCGAACGAGGATCTGGAGGCGGTGGCGGTTGCGTACCATGGCGATGGGTGCGGGGGTGGGTCCCATGACGTCACTGCCTGCAATCCTGTCCGCCAGGCGGGTCAGGATCCGGGTGGCCAGGGCGGCCTGCTCCTGGACCTTTCCGAGCTCTTCCCCGGATAGCCGCAGCAGGGCCAGACAGGAGAACGGCGGGTACTTCCGCATCTTGCGGTACTGGAGCTCCTCCTGTGCAAAGCCGCGAAAATCGTGGCGCTGGGCATGCGTCAATGCGTAATGGGTCGGCATATAAGTCTGGACATATACGGCACCGGGGCGATTCCCGCGGCCGGCGCGACCGGCCACCTGGGTGAGGAGCTGGAACGTCCTCTCTGCGGAGCGGAAATCGGGGAAGGAGAGCCCGAGGTCGGCCAGCAGCACGCCGACCAGCGTGACGTTGGGGAAGTCGTGCCCCTTGGCGACGATCTGGGTTCCGACGAGGAGGTCGAGCTTCCCCTTCCGGAACTCCTCGAGAACCTTGGCAAACCCTTTGCCCGTCGAGATGGAGCTGTCGATCCGGGCGATCCGGGCGTCCGGGAGGAATTGCCGGATGGCGCTCTCGACGCGCTCGGTGCCGAAACCGACCTGCTTGAGCCCCTCCGGCTGCCCGCAGGTTGGGCAGGTGGCAGGGCGTGAGGCCACGTGCTGACAGTAGTGGCATCTCAGGACCGAGGCCTGGCGGTACCAGGTGAGGGAGATCGAGCAATTGGGGCAGCCGGGCACGAACCCGCACTGCTCGCACAGCAGGAACGCGGCAAACCCCTTCCGGTTGAGGAAGAGGATGGACTGGTTTCCGGCCTCCAGGTTGGACTTCAGGGCCTCGGACAGAGGCTCGGAGAAGATCTTCTCGGTGTCGGCATACTTCGTCTGGCGCAGGTCGATGAGGCGGACGTCCGGGAGAGAGCGAGGGGTGGCGCGTTCGGGCAGGACGAGCTGGGAGAGCCTTCCCGTGGCGCAGTTCTGGAAGCTCTCGAGGCTGGGGGTGGCGCTGCCGAGCACGACGACGGCACCGGCCATGCGCCCCCGCACGAGAGCGAGGTCACGGGCGGAGTAGAACGGGCGCTCATCCTGCTTGAACGAGGGCTCGTGCTCTTCATCGACGACGATGAGCCCGACATGGTCCAGGGGGGCGAAGATGGCGGAGCGAGCGCCGAGCACGATGGGCAGCTCGCCCGCGGCCACGAGGCTCCACTGGTCGTAGCGCTCCCCCGCACCGAGCCCGGAATGGAGGATGGCGACCTGGCCGGGGAAGCGGGCTTCGAAGATGGCCATGAGCTGCGGTGTGAGCGCAATCTCGGGCACGAGGATGAGGGCGGTCCTTCCTGCGGCAAGCGCCTGCTGGGCGACGTGGAGGTACACCTCGGTCTTGCCGCTTCCGGTGACCCCGTAGAGGAGGAACGGGGAGAACTGCCTGGCCTGGACGGCATTCCCCAGCCGTTCGACGACGTCGGACTGGGCCGCGTTGAGGCGGTGAGGGCGAGTCCCCGGAGACATGCCGGCCGATACCTGGCGGAATGCCCGGCGCCGCTCCTCGATGAGCCAGCCTCGCGCCACCAGGGCGGGCACGACGCGGTCCGCTCCAGGGACGGCGGCCCGAATCTCGGTCATGGGGATCTCCGTCCGGGAGGCCACCAGGTCGAGCACCTCTTTCTGGCGTTGTCCCGACGGGGCCGGCCCTTCCGGAGGGGTGTCAGGACGGCGGATGAACCGCTCGAACAGGGCACCGGGGCCCCCCTTCTCGACGAGCGAGCGCTTCTCGACCAGCCCCTCGTCCAGGAGGGCCTGGAGGTCGACTTGCGCCCAGAGGTCGACGGCTTCCTTCCAGGCGACCGGACCGCGGGCGAGGCGCTCGAGGACCGGGTGTCGGGAGACCTCGTCCCCGGAAAGCCCCTCGGCTGCGGGCGACAGGGCCAGCTCGATTCGCTCCCTGGCGTGCAGGGACGGGGGGAGCGCCTTGCGCATGAGCTCCCCGAGCGGAACGTGGTAGTAGCGGGCCGTCCAGGAGAGGAAATCGAGGATCATCGGCTGGAACGTCGGGCGCTCGTCCAGTACCTCAAGTATTTCCCTCAGTTTTCCATCGTAACTTGCCGTTTCTGAAGTCGAAATTACATACCCGACAACCTTCCTCGGCCCGAACGGAACCAGCACCCTCATACCGGACTGGACCTGTCCGGCAAGCCGCTCCGGCACCGCATAGTCGAACTGGCGTTCGAGCGCGATTCCCACTGCGACGGTAGCGAATCGGTGCATGGCCACCTCGAATGCGGAGAGGAGAGTCCGGGGCCGATGTGGAAAAACTAGTTGACACCGGGTCGCGCGTAACTAGAATACGTGCGCCATCGGCTGCGCGCATAAATCGTGGCCTGGTCAACTGGTTAATCGGGGGCACCACGTCCATGCCCGGCCGCATTCCGGAAAGTGTGATACAACAGATTCGCGAGCGGGTCAATCTGGTCGAGCTCGTCGGCCAGCAGGTCAAGCTCCGTCGGACTGGCCGGAATTGGGTCGGGCTGTGCCCCTTCCACTCGGACGGGAAGCCGTCGTTCAGCGTGAACCCCGAGCGGGGCTTCTTCTACTGCTTCGGCTGCCACGAAGGGGGCGATGCCATCAGCTTCCTGACCAAGCTCAAGGGAATGAGCTACGTCGAGGCGGTCGAGGCACTGGCCCGCAACGTCGGCGTCGAGGTCACTTTCGAGGACGGCGGCGACCCGGCCCAGCGCGCCCGCAGCCGGGAGCGTCGCCAGCAGCTCTCCGACCTCCTGCGCGAGGCCCATGCCTGGTTCCGGACCCGGCTGACGGCCCCCGAGGGTCGGGAAGGGACCGAATACCTGAACACCCGAGGGGTCACCCCGGCCATGGTCTCGGCTTTCCAGATCGGGTTCTGCCCGGCCGGCGACAGCCTCTACCAGCACTTCACCCGCCGGGGGCTCCCGTTGAACATGGCCGAGGAGCTCGGGCTCATCGGCCGCTCCCGAATGGGTGGATTCCGGGATCGCTTCAGCGGCCGCGTCACCTTCCCGGTGCTCACCATGACCGAGCAGGTCGCCGGCTTCAGCGGTCGGACGATGCCGGGCGGCCCCGACCCGAAGTACCTCAACTCCCCCGACTCGGAGCTGTTCAAGAAGGGGGAGCTGCTCTTCGGGCTGGTCCAGGCCCGCGATGCCATCAAGAAGCAGGACCAGGCAATCCTGGTCGAGGGACAGCTCGACGTGGTCTCGCTTCACCAGTCGGGAATCACGCGGGCCGTGGCCCCGCTGGGAACGGCGCTGACCGAGCACCAGGCCATGCTGATCAAGCGACTGACCCACCGCGTCTGCCTCATGTATGACGGCGACGAAGCGGGGAGAAAGGCCACCTGGCGCTCCATGTCGCTCCTGATGAACCAGGGGCTCTACGGTACGGTGGTCCGCCTGCCGGACAAGGAAGACCCGGACTCGATGGCTCGCAAGGAAGGCGGAGCGGAGCAGCTCGCCCGCCTCGTCGAAGGGGCCCGGCCGTTCCTGGAGCATGCGCTCGAAATCCTGGCCGGCGGGGCCGGACGCTCCCTCCATGGCCGTGTGGAAGCCGCCCGCCAGGGAATGGAGTTCGCATCGCAGATCCACAGTGTTCTCGATCGCCAGGTGTTCACCGAACAGCTGGCGGACCGACTGGGCCTGGAACCCGCTGCGCTCAAGGCGGAAGCCGTGGTTTCCTCGACGGCAACCGGGCTGGAGGGGCCCGGGGCACCACAGTACCAGGAGATCCCACGCAAAGAGGTCGACCTGCTGGAGCTGGCCGTGCAATTTCCCGAAGTGATTCCCAGAATATGCCGGGACGAGTCGTTCGACCTCGTGGAAAACGAGGGGGTCCGGCGCTTCCTACTGGCCCTCTTCGCCCAGTTCGAAGAGGAGGGGCGGTACGATCTCCAGGAGGCCATCGGGCAGGTGGAGAGCCGTGGCGTGCGAGACATCTGCGGCAAGGTCCTCATGGACGACCGTCACCTGGTCCCGGCCGATGCCGAGCGCGGGGTGCGCGAGGTGATGTCGAGCTTCAAGAGGGGCCGCCTCGAACGGCGAATGGAAGACCTTTCCCGAAGGATTCGGGTTGCCGAATCCTCAGGAGATTCGGACAAGGTGCTCGAGCTGTTGCGGGAGCAGGAAGGCGTCGGCCGGGAGCTGGCCGTCCTTGCTGCTGCCCGACGGAACTAAGGTTCGATTCGTGCTCTGGAGGAGGAGTTGATGACCAAAGACCTGCTGTCCATCCGAGAAATCCGCCAGTTGATCGTCCACGGCAAGAAGCAGAGCTTTCTGACGCACGACGAAATCAACGACAGGCTCCCCGACGAAGTCGTGGCTGAGGCCATGGTGGATGACCTCTTCGACCTGCTCAAGCGGCACGGAATCGTCATCGTGGAGAACATCCAGGAGGCCGAGAAGAGGGGCTTCACCAAGATCGGGGAGCTTGCGGCCGTCCCCAAGAAGGATGCGGAGGCCCGCATCTCCGATCCCGTGCGGATGTATCTGCGCAAGATGGGCTGCGTCGCGCTGCTGACTCGGGAAGGGGAAGTCGATATCGCCAAGAAGATCGAAGAGGGCGAGCTCGAGGTGCTCACCCAGGTCCTTCGACTCCAGTCCGGCATCGATGCCATCCTCTCCCTGGCCGACCAGATCGAGCGGGGCGAGGTCCACGTCCGGGACGTGATTCGCGACTTCGACGAGGAGGAAAACCCCGAGGGTGGGGACGACCGCCAGACCCTCCAGCTCGTCCAGGAAGTCCTCGGGCAGGCCAAGGCCCTCAAGGCCGAGGCCGACGACTTCGAGAACCGGGCCATGAGCCGCCCCGACCTCAAGCAGACCAGCCGCGAGAAGTACCTCATGACGGCCCGCAATCGCCGCCGCCGCATGCAGGAGGTCATCACCAGCATCCGGTACAACCGCCGGGTCGTCGAGGGGGTCATCGAGGAGATCAAGGCCCACGTCCGTCAGATCTGGGGCGTGGAGCGTCGCATGGCGGAGCTGTGCGAGGCAACCGGCGTGCCGGCCGACGAGATGCACCGCATCCTTCGCCGGGTCGGCCGCACCCGCCGCAAGACGGTGGACGGTCTGCGCGTGTCCGTCGACCGCCTGCGTGACTACGTGCAGGAATACCGCGATCTCGAGAAGAAGCTGGCCGACATCGAGGCCGAGACCGGCCTCCCCTACCTCGACATGAAGGAGATCTGCTCCGGAATCAACCGGGGCGAGCGCCTCGCCAACAAGGCCAAGAGCGAGCTCGTCGAGGCCAACCTGCGCCTGGTCGTCAGCATCGCGAAGAAGTACACGAACCGGGGACTCCAGTTCCTCGACCTCATCCAGGAGGGCAACATCGGCCTCATGAAGGCCGTGGACAAGTTCGAGTACCGCCGCGGCTACAAGTTCTCCACTTACGCCACCTGGTGGATCCGACAGGCAATCACCCGGGCGATTGCAGACCAGGCCCGCACGATCCGCATCCCGGTGCACATGATCGAGACCATCAACAAGCTCATCCGGACGTCACGGTACCTGGTCCAGGAAATGGGCCGGGAGCCCACTCCCGAGGAGCTGGCGGAGCGCATGGAGATGCCCGTCGACAAGGTGCGCAAGGTCATGAAGATCGCCAAAGAGCCGATCTCCCTCGAGACTCCCATCGGCGAGGAGGAAGACAGCCACCTCGGCGACTTCATCGAAGACAAGAAGCTCCCGTCCCCCTCGGACGCCGTCGTGGTCCAGAACCTCTGCGAGCAGACCCGCAAGGTGCTTGCCACCCTGACTCCTCGGGAAGAGAAGGTCCTGCGAATGAGGTTCGGCATCGGCGAGAAGTCGGACCACACGCTCGAGGAGGTCGGACAGGACTTCTTCGTCACCCGGGAGCGCATCCGGCAGATCGTGGCCAAGGCACTCAAGAAGCTGCGCCACCCGACCCGTTCCCGCAAGCTCCGCACCTTCCTCGAATAGCGACTCGTCCCGTGCGACACGCCCGGACCAATCCGCTGCCGTCTGCTGCCCCAAGGACGGTTCTGCGGGCGTCCCTCGTGGTGGCCGCAATCGTGGCCGCCATCGCCGGTGCGTGCGGCAGCAGGACAGCGGCTCCGCCTGCGCCGAGCGACGTAGCGGGGAAAGACCAGACGGAGCCCCGAGCTGACGCGTCGGAGACAAGCCCGACCGATGTCAACGCCGACAACGACGCCGACGCCAGCAACGACACGGGTGCCGACATCGATCACGATGGCGACGTCGATGCCGACATCGATGCCGACATCGATGCCGATGCCGATATCGATGCCGATGCTGAGGGTGAGGCTGAAGATGGGGGGGGAGAGGAGGGGGTTTCCTGCGAAACGGACTCCGACTTTGACGGACTCCCCGACTGCAAGGAACAGGAGCTCGGAACGGATCCTCTCGTCGGGGATTCCGACACGGATGGCCATGGGGACGGAGATGAAGTCGCGGCAGGGACCGATCCTCTGGATCCCTCCTCTGCCGTCTCGTGGCAACCGGGGTACACCGGATACCCCCGGCTGGTCTTCGGTGCGGAGGACGTTCCGATTCTGCGGGAGCGGGCCCTGGCACCGCCCTGGCCCCATGATCAGATGCTGTCCCGCGTGCGCGCCCGTGCGATGCAGCCCTCTCCCCCCGCCAAGCTCGACTCCTACGACCCGACCTACGAATCCCCCCGGGCCGAGGTGGCTCGCGCCAAGGCCATGGTGGCCCTGCTCGACGACGACTCCGATGCTGCGGCACAGGCGCTGGAGATTGCCCTCGGCCTCAACTGGCACATCGAGGAGGTCGACCTCCAGAGCCCCTTCTATACCAAGACGGACATTCACGCGGCCGAAACCCTCGCCTGCTACTGCGAGACCTACGACTTTCTGCGCGGGAGCGGCCTGCTCGACGGGGCCCAGCTCACCGCGCTCGAGGAGGTCATCGTCCAGCTGGCCACCACGTTCGAGCAGCAGGCGACCCAAGGGCTGCTCTCGATGCTGCTCATGACCGCCCAGAACAATCACAACATCAAGACCTACGCGTCCCTTGGCCTGGCAGGCATCACCTTCTCGCACCGACCGGAGGCGGCCCGCTGGGTGAACCGCGGCTACACCGAGGTTCACTACTACCTCGACGACTTCCAGACCACACCGGACGGCGGCTATGCGGAGGGGGTCAGCTACCTCAACTATGGTGCCGGAGAGGCCCTGACACTGCTCCACGCCATGCACCGATTCGCCAATGGCAAAAGCTATCTTTTCCGTAACTTCTATGACACGCGCGACAAACAACCCGAACAGTGCTCCCTGCTTCCCGACTATGCGCTGTCTCCCCACCTTCGCAAGGTGTTCGAGTGGGTCCTGAGGATCCAGATGCCGGGAGGGCTCTCCCCCAACGTCGACGACTCGGCATGCTCCCCGATCCCGTCCGGCTATCTGGCCGCTTTCTTCGATGCCCCGGAGTTCCTCTGGCACTGGTACATGCCCGACCTGGGGTTGAGCAGCCAGGCGGGCATCGACCTGGCCGGCAGCACGTTCGCACTGCTGCCCGTGGACATGCAGCCGCAGGCGCCGGACCTTCCCCTGGATGAGCTGCTCTTCGACGCGGGGGACTGCGTCTTCCGGGACAGCTTCGACAAGAGCGCCACCTACCTTCTCCTGCTCGGTGAGCAGGGGAAGATACGGGCTCACGGACAGGGACACGAACACCCCGATGCATTCCAGGTCATCTTCCAGGCGGGCAGCGAGCCGCTCCTCATCGACAGCGGCTACATCTCGTGGGAGTACAAGGACTTCGTATCCCATGCGGACAACCACAATCTGATCCTGGTCGACGGAAAAGGGCCCCCGGACAGCCAGTTCCTGGCCGTTGGAAGCGACACGGCCCTGTCCGGATTCAGCGCCGAGGGAGGGTTGAAGAGCTGTATCTCGTCCACCGAATACGAAGGAGCAGAGCTTTCCAGGACCGTCGTGCTGACCCCCTGGAACGTCCTGGTCGTGGCGGACCGGGTTGCCTCCCCGACCCCCCGCAAATGGACGCTCCTCTGGCATGGAAACGGAGGGGGAACGTCCGGGGGGGGCTTCGCACAGGGCACGGCTGGCGGGACCTGGAGTCGACAGTCCGTCGAGCTGGCCGGGACGGTCGGCTCGGCCATCGGGCAATCTGAGCTGCTGGCATCCGAGGACTACCACAGCTTCGCCTACGGGCAGAAGCTGACCCACTCGGTCCTGCGGGTCTCCGCCGGGGCGGAGCTGAATGCCTTTCTCAGCGTGTTTGCGGTGCGGCCTGCGGGGCTCTTCTCCCCCGCTCCGACACTCCTGCAGGCCGGCGACGGATTCGTCCTATCCGAGGTCGAACTCGACTCCGGAGTGATCTATGCGATCGGTTCCCCGGGCGGAGTCCTGCTGACGGTCAGCACGCCGGCCGGCACGGTTTCCACCGACGCCCCTCTGGCTCTGCTGCACTGCGCCGAAGGGGGAACGTGCATGCCGCTGGCGTTCGGGGGCATTGCCGAGCTGTTGCCCTGAATCCCATCGCTCTTCTTCCTGCGGGCCTTCTGCAGCGGTCCCGTCGGCCACTTTGAAAGGTTCGCCAGTGGTTTAGCCAAAAAAAGGTTGACAGCGGTTCGAGCAGTGGTACCCTGCTTTTTGCCTCAATGCAGCATGATGTCCCGAAAGGGGCACCGAAACGAAATCTTCGTTCTTTGGTAGATTGGGACATCGTTTGGCCTGCCGGGGGAACGGCGAGCGCGCCTGGTCGATTTACCTTCCTATGTCCAGTTTGAGTCCATCTTCTCCCTATCTCTGACCAGCAGTCCTCCCATGCGCTTTGTGTGGTGTCGGTGCAACTCCGTACGCTTCTACAGGGCGTCCCCCCTGGATACCGCTCCCGTTTCCCCGGCTGTGCCCTCCTTTCCCGTCCCTCTCTTCCGCCCTTCTGACCGCATCGTTTCCGGCTCGGGCCGATTTGACAACAGTGCCCGCAGGTGTTAGGAAAAGTCGTTTGATGGTGTGCGTCCGCGGGCGCACTTTCACTGGATTCCCGCACTCGGGTTTGGAGTTGCCGATGAACCATGCTTTCCTGCTCGCTACGGCCCAGGGGGAGACCTATGCGGTGGACGTCTGGGAGGTGCTTCTCAACGCATCCGCCATGGTCCAGGCCGTGCTCTTCCTCCTGATCGGGATGTCACTGATCTGCTGGTTCATCATCGGGTACAAGTGGTACTACTTCCGGCGGGCCCACCAGGCCAACGTCCGGTTCAGCGAGGCATTCTGGAACTCGAAGCGGCTGGATTCCATCCACGAAGCTGCGCAGTCGGAGCCAAATGCACCGACGGCCCGGGTCTTCCGGGAGGCCTACCTGGAGATGAACCGCCTCAAGGGGGCCGAAGCAGAGAGCTCGGCCGACGGGCGAAACCTCCTGTCCGGGTTCGAGAACGTCGAGCGGACGGTCCGCCGCGTGACGCAGGAGGAAGTCACCCGCCTGGAGAAGGCGGTTCCATTCCTGGCCACGACCGGAAGCACGGCACCGTTCATCGGGCTGTTCGGGACCGTCTGGGGGATCGTCGAGGCATTCGACCGGATCCCGAAGCAGAGCGGCGGCGTGATCCTCGACAAGGTGGCGGGCCCCATGGCGCACGCGCTCATTGCGACGGCCGTCGGCCTGCTGGCCGCCATTCCGGCGGTCATGGCTTACAACTGGTTCGTTCGGCGCATCAAGCTGGCCGTTGCGGAGGTGGACTCGTTCAGCTCCGAGTTCCTGAATGTCGTCCGGCGGCACTTCTTCAAGTAGCGCGGCACTGTGACCCGAGGGGGGGCATCCCATGGGAATGTCTGGCGGTAGCGATCCTTCAACCCACACGACGCTGTCGGAGATCAACGTCACTCCGCTGGTGGACGTGATGCTGGTGCTGCTCACCATCTTCATGGTTGCCTCATCAGTCGAGACCATCCAGGTGGCTGCCGAACGAGAGAAGCTGCTCAAGGAGAAGCGGGAGGAAGAGCAGGCCGCACAGCTCATGGCAAGGCTCGAGAAGCTCAAGGAGGAGAAGCAGGACGAAGCCACCGATCGGTTGAGAGATCTCCGTCGTATGCAGTTCATGCAGATGCAGGAGGACAGGCTCAAGCAGGTGGAGGAAGCGTTGGACGACCGCAGCCAGAACGTGCCCATCGAGCTGCCCAAGGTCACCTCAGAGGCCGTCAACCTGGCCGAGCAGCGCAAGATCGTGGTCACACTGACTCGGGAGTTTGATTTCTACATCGGAGACACGAGGGTCGTGAGCTGCACGGACAAAGCCTTCTCCGCGGTTCCGGGGGCCGCCCCGACGGCAGCCCCTCCTCCTGCCCCAGTTCCGGGAAGCCCCCCGCCCCTGTCGGATGCAGCGTTCCGGGCGTGTCTCAAGACCATCGAAGCCAAGATGACCGCCAATGCCAAGCTCAAGACTGACCAGGAGTGCTATCTGCGGGCCGACGAGCGGGTCGAGTACGGACGGGTACTGGCTCTCATGGCCACGATTCGACGGGCCGGAATCACCAAGTTCGGGCTCGTGTCCGAGGAAGAGCCGGAAGAGACCGCGGCTGCCGGTGCCGCAACAAACTAGGGGAGTGCTCCGTTGCAGGACGACAAGCGAGCATTGCTGATGGGAGCGGCAGCGACGCTGCTCTTCCATCTTCTGCTTGCAGGGCTCCTGGCCGCTGCGGCCACAGCCGGAGGGACCGCATCGGCAGGGGCGGACCCGGCCAACGGCAACGGCAATGGAAAGGGGAGACGCCGCGGGGCGCACGTCGAACAGGCGCTCAACGACCGCCGCTCGGTCGACGGCCCCGTGCACCGCAGCCAGCCCTTCGGCGAAGAGGTCCGCCAGCGCCGAAGCATCCTCGACATCCGGGGACGGCGGGCGGGAGACGCGGAGACGGGCCGTCCCCTGCGCTTCATCTCCCTGGCCAGGGGGCGACGCACCGTTGCGCTCGAGCGCGGCCATGGCAGAAAGCGCGGCCTCGACTACGGGGCGATCCCGGATGATGCCGTGCTCACCGCCATGGTGGTCCCTCGCCTCGGCCTGAAAAAGGCCGAGAAGGGCAAGCTTCCCAGGCTCACCAAGTATGAGACCCCGGAGAAGGTCGAGGCCGGGATCAACATTTCCCGGGACAACCTGACCGGCGACGAGCTCAAGTTCAAGGCCTTTGACAAGAAGCAGGCTCAGCTCGACAAGAAGCGCAAGAAGCCGGCATCCCTGACCGACCTCATCGATGCTCCGGAAGACGACGATCCCCGCAAGCGGGCCACACAGCTCGACGACATCGTCGGCAGTGCGGAAGGAACCGTGTGGGGAGAGGGCACGGAAGGGAATCCGGGGGACCTCTACCTCGCCAAGGTCGAAGCCCAGGTCCGCAGTGAGTTCAACGTCCCCGTCTTCCTGGCATCGGACGAGCTCCGCAAGCTCTCCGTTGACGTCGAGATCCAGCAGATGGATGCATCCGGCCGGGTCATCCGCTTCCGTCTCCGCCGCAGCTCGTCGTCCAACGCGTACAACTCGGCAGCGCTCGATGCCATCAAGCGATTCGTTCCGGCCGAAGGCGGCAGCAAAGCCCTTCCCGCTCCGGACCCACAGATGCTCGATTACATCAACCGCCGCGGGATCCTGCTGCGACTCGAGGGGAAGAAGCTGCGATGAGCCCGGCTTCCCCGCAGCATTCAGCGCTCCGGAATCCGCCATGGCTCCCCGCCACTCTCGGGATCCTGTCGCTTTGCTGGTGCCTGGACCTGCTCTCCGTCGTTCCGCTCGCTCACCCGGCGGCACCAGGGCTCGCCGAGGCGAGGGCCGACCTCCTGTTCCCATGCCTGGACTCGGGCGAATGCCCGCCGGGGACCCGCTGCAACTGGGGGCTTTGCGAGGACTCCCTCCTGTCCGCCGGTGCACCCCTGTTCCAGCTATCGGTCCTGGACATGCCCGACCTGGCCACGTCGTCCGGGACTCAGGGGCTGCGTGAACGGCTCGCGGAAGCGTTCGCCCAGGCGCTGAGACAGTCTGGAGTGTTCGACGCGACTCGACACGGAGGGGCCTTTCCCGTGGACACCATGACCTTGTTCAAGGCTCTGGACAAGGGCTCGGCCTATGTCCTCTCCGGCCGACTGACCGCGTATGACGGAAAGCTCGGCCAGCTCAAGGTTGCCCTGTTCGACACGGAAAGCGGCGCCGAGGTCACCGGCCTGTCGAAGACCCTCCAGTTCGACTCCGACGATCCCTCCCGTGCGGCCGAGGAGTGGGTCAATGCCGCGGTGCTCCACTTCACCGGAAGACCCGGAGTGCTCGGCGTGCGCCTTGCCGTGGTCCGCAAGATGCAGCAGGGGGTCAAGGAAGTCTTCGTGCTGACCTACGGCCGGGACGAGATGCGGCAGGTGACGCACGACAAGACGCTCTCCCTCCTGCCTGCCTGGACGCACGACGGTCGCCTGGCCTGGACCTCGTACCGGGATGGAGCGCAGAAGGTGCTGCTCGAAGGCTGGGACGACCCGTTCTGCGCGTTCGAGGGGCTCAACTCGGGCATCGTGTGGTCCAGGGACGGCTCGACCGCTGCAGTCACCCTGTCCAAGGACGGGGACCCGGACATCTACCTGCTCGTGGGAACTACCGGAGAGGAGTTCGCCCGCCTGACCTACTCGCCCGGCATTGACACCAGCCCCTCCTGGTCCCCGGACGGAACCCAGCTCGCATTCGTCTCGGACCGGGACGGGACCCCGCAAATCTTCACGATGAAGGCCTCCGGCGAGGAGCAGCGCCGCGTGACGTTCCAGGGGGTTTACAATACCAGCCCGAACTGGCATCCCTTCGGCCCGTACGTGGTGTACAGCTCCCAGCTCTCCACGTATCAGATCTTTCTTCTCGACCTGAGAACCCTGGAGATTGTCCAGCTCACCTCGGGCTCCGGCGACTGCGAGGACCCGGAATGGTCGCCCGACGGACGGCTCATCGCGTTTGCCTGGCGCCGGGGAAAGCGGCAGGACATCTACGTCATGAACGCCGACGGAAGCAACGCCCGACGGTTGACCTCGGACGACGGGCCGTACTACACTCCGGCCTGGGAGATCCTGCTTCGCTAGGCGGCCTCCGGCGGGGGAAGCATGAGCAGAGACGGTAGCTCGAAACGTCGGGCCGGGGAGCTGGCCCAGCCAAGCTGTTCCATGGTCGGCCTGGGAACGCTGCTCCTGGAGACCCAAGGGTCGTTTGCCGTGGTGGTCCACGGAGATGCGGACTGCATCAATCCCTTCCTCAAGGTGTTTCCCCACCGACTGGCCCCGGACGTGGGCCGCGTGCAGCTGGCCTCGGACCGCTTCTACTCCACTGGAATGGCGGAAAACGAGGTCATCTCCGGCGGGGGGCGGGAACGCCTGCTTGCCTGCATCCGCTCCGCAGTGGCCCAGCAGACTCCCGAAATCGTGTTCGTGCTCGGAACCTGCCTGTCCGAGATGATCGGCGAGGACATCGAGAGGGTCTGCGCCCTGGCGCAGGCCGAATGCGGGGTTCCCGTGGTGCCCCTGCGCACCGGCGGGCTGCGGCTCAAGACCCAGCCCGAGCTGCTCGACCGCTTCGGGACGCTGCTGGCGTCCCGCGAGGAAACGAGAGCGGCGGCTTCGGAGGATGCGGTCACGTCGGCTGTGCCGAGTACGGCCACATCGGCCGCGGAGCGTACTCTGCCGGGGTCTGCGACAGACGGCCTTTCCGGGGGTGTCGTGCTGCTCGGCTACCCGGGCTTGCGCCCCTGGGAGCGGGACGAAGTGGCTCGCATGCTCGAGACGGCCGGCGGCCGGCTGGCTGCTGAGCTGCCGGCCCGGTCGTCACTGACCGCGTGGAGCAACCTCACCGCTGCCGGCCTGGTTGCCGTGGCGGACCCGGCGTTCTGGCCCGAGCTGCTGTCGTTGCTGGAGCGTCGCAAAGTTCCGTGGCTGGAGCTTGCACCGCCCATGGGAATCGAGGCCTCACAGCGCTTCTACTCCAGGCTGCTCGAGCACTGTCCCGACGGCAACGCGGCCCGAGGAGCGTTGGAGCGTGAGGTCGCCGCAGCGAAGGAACGACTCGAGTCGCTCGGGAAGATTGGAGCTCGGCCCCTCAAGGGACTGCGGGTTGCCTACTGCATCGGCTCCATCAAGAACTACGTGGCGGGACAGCTTGCCCGGGAGGGCCTCGGGGAGCTGCCCGTGTTCTTCGAGCTTGGGTGCGAGGTGGAGGTCCTGATCCAGGAGAGAGAGGATTCGGCCGCCCGGGAGAGGGTTCAGAAGAACTTCGATCTCCTGGGGGTCCAGCTCCCCTTCCGCAACTTCAACGATCCGGGCGTCCTGGGAAGAGAGCTGACCGCGGGCGGCTACCAGCTCGCCTACTGCCAGGATCACCTGTCGGGCCAGGTGCGACAGGTGGGCATTGCTCATGTCCGATTCGGGGCGCTGCGTCCCGGATTCGTGGGAATGGAGCACAATGCGCGCACCCTTCAGGCGGCCCTGTCCACCGGCTTCCAGGGTCGATACGGGAGGTACCTTCGCCGATGACCGACAAGGGGAAGGACTGCGGCTCCCGTCACTGGAGCCACACGCGCCTGTTCGGAGTCCACCTGGCCACTCACGCCATCCCCGATGCCGTGTGCTTCCTGCATGGGGGGGAGGGCTGCAAGACCAAGTCGCAGCTTCATCTCGTGTTCAACGACTGGATGCACGAGTCCCACAACCGGCGGATCTGGACCGACATCGACGACACGAGCCTGATCCGCGGCAGTGCCCTCAGGCTCGATCAGATGGTTCGCACTTGGGTTCCCCGGCGACGGCCGGCCATCGCGTTCGTTGCAGCCGCCACGTTTCTGGAACTGGCCGGAGACGACCTCGACGGAACAGTGCGTCGGATGGACGGGGAGCTGGAGTGCCCGGTTCACCGCATCGTGGTGTCCGCATTCCAGGGCGACCTGCTCGACGGCTACCGCGAGGTTATCCGAGCCTGCCTGAGCGAAGTGCCGTGGGAGCGTGCCCCCGAGTCCGGGATCAACATCGTCGGTCATTTCTTCGATCGCTACGAGGCGGATCGGGAGGCCGATCTCGATGAGCTGAGGCGCCTGTCCGAGGGGATTTCGCTCCCCGTGCGGAGCATCTTCCTCAGCGGAAGCCCGTTCGAGCGGCTCAGGGAGGCCTGGCGGGGTGCGGTCAACGTGGTGCTGCCCGACGCGGCCCCCCTCGCCGACGAGCTGGCCCGAATGTCGGGCCGGCCCACCGTCGTGACGGACCTGCCCGTGGGGTTGCACGGAACTGCCGCGTGGCTGCGGAAGGTCGGTGCTGCGGCCAGTCTGCCACCCGCCGCCATCGAAACGTTCGTCGACGGGGAGCTGGGGCGTGTCGTTCCCCGCCTGAACCGCCTGGTCGAGCGGATCGGCGAGGTCGATGCCCGTCGCACGTTCGCCCTGTTCTCACACTCGTCGCTGGCTGCGGCCCTGGCCGCCTTCCTCGCCGACATGGAGATGGTGCCTGTGCTGGTGGGGTTGCTGGATCAGGGGCGGGAAGCGGTGTTCCAGGAATCCCTGGCGCGTCTCTGCCCCGCACCAATCCCCCGCTTCCCCATGCTGGCCCACCCTGCCCGGCTCGAAGTGAAGAACGCGCTGCATGCCCTGTCCCGGGCCCCCGACCTGCTGCTGGGAAGCAGCGTCGAGCTGCTCGATGCGGCCCCGCTGGCCATCCCTTCCCTCGAGGTCGGCTTCCCTTCGTTTGCCCGGCACGGCCTCTTCCCGATGCCGCTTCTCGGCTTCAACGGCGCTGCGGCTCTGGCGCAGCGGATATTGTGCGCGTTCAGCAAGGTGCATTGAGCCGCTCGGAGGCAGCATGACGACACGCAATGTCCCCTCCTTCGCTCTCGGGGCGGCGAGCCTGCTCCTGTCGACCGCGTGGCTCTCATGCTCGCCCCCAGAAGGCCCCGGGGACACGCTTCCCCCGGACGCGGATGTGCCCTCCAGCGACTCGGTGGTGAACGACCTGGCGGTGCCCACCGAGCTCCGACTCCCGGACGGGCTGCCGGACGTGCCTCCCGACGCTCGACCGGAAGGAGTGACGAACGGCTCCGCTGCCGCTTATCAGAAGGGCGACGACCTGGTGCTCGAGAACGGCCTCGTCCAGATCACTTATCACCTCGACCAGGGTCGGTTCGATGCCGCCGTTGTGGCTGGCGGAGCCCTGGTGCTGAAGGCCGCAGACGCAAGGCTGCTGGTGCTGCAAGGGTCCAAGGAAGTCCCCTTCCTGGCCTCGTCGCTGCCGTTCGTCTCGTGGTCGGCAGAGGCAGTCGAGGACCCGCTCGGGCCGGGCGTGGCCGTGGTTCTCGTGCGGGATGCGCTGGACGGAAAGGGGCCGAAGTTGGCCCTCCGGCTGGAGCTTCGGTCGGACGGGACCTACCTGCTGACCTCGATGGTCGCGACGTTTCCGCCGTCGAGCCCCTTTGCGGGGGCGCGGCTTCGGGAGACCCAGCCGCTCTATGTCGATGCCGAAGCCGGGGGTGCGCTGTTCGTCGGGGCCGATCCGGCCCAGCACATCGTCGTGGACAACGGGAGCGACATGATCTTCGACTTTGCCGCCCGAGTCTACCGCATGGGCATGGGGAACTCGGTGCTCTTCCCGTGGAAGGGCTCGGTGGCCAACTGGAGCGCAGGCATCTACGACCCGGCCTCGAAGGCATCGGTCACGGCCGGCTACTTCACGCTCGAGCACGGCATCGGGCTGGTGGCCATGGACTATGATCCGGCGACTGCGCAGGAGGAGGGCGGTCGCAAGGGATTCACCCGGCTCGAGGCGTTCACAGTCTACGAGCCCGCATGCCTGCTCTCCGACCTGCCGGGCGGAAAGGGCATCGAGTCGGAGCTGTTCTATCTCGACCTGGCCCCCCCTACCCCGTTCGACGGGCTGGAGCAGTACGCGGCCCGATATGCGAAGCGGATCGGCAAGGTCCTGTGGACCGACATTCCGACCGGCTGGAACTCGTGGGGTGGCGGCGGGGGTACGTCCGGGGGCCCCGGGCACGACATCGACGAACCCTTCATCCTCGCCAACCTCGAGGCCATGGAGGAGGAGTTCGAGCCGTTCGGCATGGAGTGGTTCTTCATCGACGACGGCTGGCAGGTGGACCATGGCGACTGGTTCACCAATCCAGAGCGCTTCCCGGACCACGATGGAATGGAAGGGATGGCCTGGATGGCCAAGGAGATCAAGGCCAGGGGGCTGAGGCCGGGAATCTGGATCGCCCCGTTCTGGGTCAAGAAGTCGTCTCAGATCGCAAAAGACCATCCCGACTGGTGGGCCGATGTCTCGGACCTCGGACATGCGCTCGTGGGGGACGAGGATCTCCTTCCGGACCTGACGAAGCCCGAAGTGCTCGACTGGGTCCGGGAGACGTTCGTGCGGGTCACCCAGGAGTGGGGGTACGAGTGGGTAAAGATGGACTTCTCGTACTACGCCCTGTTTGCAGAGAATCTGTCGGACCCGACGGTCACGGCTTCGGAGGCGTACCACAATGCGCTGCGGGTCATCCGGGAGGCCATCGGCCCCGACACGTTCCTTCTGGGCATCTCGGCAATGGGGCTGTGCTTTGACGAGGTCAACGGCGGCCGACTGACTCTGGACAACATGCCGCTCTGGGCCGACGACGAGGATCAGGGGATCAAAGTGACCCTGCGAACCGCGGCGCACCGCTATTACCTGAACTGGCTGTGGGCCAATCATCCGGACCTTCTGTTCTACCGACCACTGCTGGGGCTGACCCTGCCCGAAGCCCGGGCCTGGACGTCTGTTGTGTCCCTCATGGGGGGCATCGTGAAGCTGGGAGAGACCTACACGGCCATGCAGGAACACCCGGAATGGGAGGCCATGGTGCGCCCCATCCTCCCGGTCTACCCGCATTCGGCAAGGCCCCTCGACCTGTTCGAGCTCCTGCATCCGGAGGTCTGGTGGCTTCCGGTGGTGCGGGAGGGGCGGGAGTGGAACGTCGTGGGCCTGTACAATTGGGGGGAGAACGAGAATATCCCCTCGGGCAAGGCCGTGCCCGAGGAGACGCGAACCAAGACCCTGGCGCTCGAAGACATCGGCCTCGACCCGAACGAGTCCTGGCTGGTCGTCGGCGGGTGGGACCACGACTGCTACGAGGTGACCGACGGCATGCTGTCCAACACGCTCGAACCCCGCACCGACGAGGTGCTGATCGTGCGACCGGTCCCGGAAGAGCCGTGCATCGTGGCCACCTCCCGCCACCTGCTGGGCGGCGCAGTCGAGGTCAGCGACGAGCAGGCAAAGAGCATCGAAGGCAAGCTCGTGCTGTCCGCAGTCATCGACCACCCCGCCGGCCATCCGCTCGACGTCTACCTTGCCGGCGGGGGGCTGAAGGTCGACTCGGTCCTGTCCCCTGCCGGAGTCACCGTCACCCCGGGGGCCTGCGACGGCGTCGAGGTTCTCTCCCTTACTCCGACCGAGAGCCCCGTGAAACTGGAGGTGCGTTTCACTCTGTGATATGGTGCCGCCGCCCGCGTGGGCGTAACGGAGGAGAGAGGATGAAGAGGCTGTTTTCAGGAATGCAACCGACCGGCTCGCCGCACATCGGAAACTATCTCGGTGCGATTGAGAACTGGGTGGCTCTGCAGGAGCAGTTCGATGCAATCTACTCCATCGTGGATCTGCACGCGTTGACCATCGAGTACAACCCGACCGAGATGTCCCGGAGGGTGTTCGAGATGGCAGCCATCCTGCTGGCATGCGGAATCGATGCTCCCAACCGGTGCACGCTGTTCGTGCAGTCTCACGTGCCGCAGCACTCGGAGCTGGCGTGGATCTTCAACACGGTTACGCCGCTGGCCGAGCTGTACCGGATGACGCAGTTCAAGTCGAAGGCGGAGACGCACGAGAAGAACGTGAACTGCGGCCTGCTGGCCTACCCCGTGCTCCAGGCAGCCGACATCCTCCTGTACAAGGGGGAGGTGGTTCCGGTCGGCGAGGACCAGGTGCAGCACATCGAGCTGGCCCGGATCGTTGCCCGCAAGTTCAACAATCGGTTCGGGACCGAGTACTTCCCTGAGCCGATGGAGAAGGTGAGCATCGCCAAGCGGGTTCGGGGCCTGGACGGTCAGGCCAAGATGTCCAAGTCCCTCAACAACCAGATCGACGTGATCGAGTCGCCCGAATCGGTCTGGGAGAAGCTGCGGGTGGCCGTGACCGACCCGGCCCGGATCCGACGGAAGGACGTTGGCAACCCGGACAACTGCAACATCTCGTCGCTGCACGAGCTGTTCTCGACTGCCGAGCAGATCGAGTGGGCCAAGAACGGGTGCAGGACTGCGGGGATCGGCTGCTTCGAATGCAAGCGGGTGCTGGCGGACAACATCATCCAGCGCTTTGCACCGATCCGGGAGAAGGCGCTTGCCCTGCTCGAGGAGAAGAGCACGGTGGAGCGGGTGCTGGCGCAGGGGGCCGAGAAGGCCCGGGACATCGCATCGGGCACGATGAAGGACGTGCGTGGGATCCTGGGGTTGTACTAGATGGAGTACTGGCAGGCAGCGCTGTTCGGGTTGATCCAGGGGTTGACGGAGTTTCTTCCGGTGAGCAGCTCCGGCCACCTGCGAGTGGTCGAGCACTTTGCCGGTCTCCTGGAGCCGCAGACCGGGTTCGACGTGGCTCTGCACATGGGCACTCTCGTTGCGATTCTCCTGTTCTTCTGGAGGGACGTGGCCGACCTGGCTGCCGCCCCCATCCGGGCGGCGAGGGGGCTTGCGGCCGGGCAGGGATGGCAGGCGGTGAGCGGGGATGCCGGGATGAGAGGGCTTGGCCTCCTGTTCCTGGCCAGCGTTCCGACCGGGATCATCGGGTACACGCTCGGACCGTGGCTGGAGACAAGGTCCATGTCGCTGCTGTTCGTCGGGTGCGCGTTCCTGCTCAATTCCTTCATCCTGTTCTCCTCCCGATGGGTCACGCTGAATGCGGGAGGACCTCGGCTCAACACCGGCTTCTTCGGCGTGCGCTGGCCCGATGCCCTGGTCGTGGGCATCGTCCAGGGGCTGGCCGTGACGCGGGGAGTCAGCCGCTCCGGCAGCACGATTTCTGCGGCGCTCGTGATGGGCATGGACCGCGACACGGCCGGGCGCTTCTCCTTCCTGCTCTCCCTTCCTGCCGTCGGGGGGGCCGCTCTCCTGAGCCTGGCAGGGGAGGCCACTTCCGGTGCATCGGTCAGCCTGCTCCCGACGCTGCTGGGGGCCTCGGTTGCGTTCGTGTCCGGCCTGGTGGCCCTGTTCTGGCTCATGCGGATGGTCCGGGCCGGCCGCCTGCACCGGTTCGGCTGGTACACGCTGTTCCTGGGGATGGGGCTGGTGTTGTGGCATTTCCAGGGTGAAGCACTGTTGTCCGCACTGGGGGGATGAGCATGGGGGGGAATTCGGAGCGGAGAAAGACGGGAAATCGATGGGCAGCAATTCTGGCGGGCGGCGCAGGCACCCGGTTCTGGCCGGCCAGCCGCAAGGCACTCCCGAAGCCGTTCCTGGACATCCTCGGAGCCGGCCCGCTTGCCCGGGTCACCGGCGAGCGGGTGATGCCGCTGCTCTCGGCCGGGCACCTCCTGTACGTACTCGGGAGCAACCTCGAGAAGCCGCTCCGCACGATCCTGCCCAGGCCGTGGAAGTGCGACGTCGTGCTGGAGCCCGTGGCGAGAAATACGCTGGGAGCCGTTCTTCTGGCCGTGGCCCGGGTGCTGTCGGAAGATCCGGACGGACGGCTCGCCATCTTCCCGGCCGACCACCAGGTGCGAAACGTGCCCCGCTTCCGAGAGCTCCTGGAAGCCGCCTACCGACTCGCAGACCGGCACGTGGTCACGCTGGGCATCGTGCCGGAGTGGGCGGAGACGGGCTTTGGCTACATCCGGAAGGGGAAGCGGCTCGAGGACGATGCCGGCGCCGGACGCGGCCAGCCCATTCCGGTCTACGCGGTCTCTCGGTTCGTGGAGAAACCAGACCGGCGCAAGGCGCAGCGATATGTCGCCGGCGGCAGCTACTTCTGGAACTCGGGGATCTTCGTGTTGCACGCCGCCTCGTTCCTCGAGAGGGTACGGGATGTGGAGCCCCGGTTCGCCCTCGTGGCGGATGAGGCATGCCGCCTGTTCTCATCGAGGAGAGCGACGCCCGATGCCCTGCTGAAGCTGCTTCAGCCCCTCCCGAATCTCAACATCGACAAGGCCGTGATGGAGCGGATTGGAGGCCTCGCGGTGATCCCGGCCCAGGTTGGCTGGTCCGACGTGGGCACGTGGGATGCCGTGTTCTGCGAGCGGCCGGAAGGGACGTCGAGCATGGTGGTCGGCGACGTCCTCGAGGTCGACGGGGGAGGAAACGTGCTCGTCTCCCCGCCGGATGGCCCGCTGGTTGCCACCCTGGACGTGCAGGATCTCGTCGTCGTGGCCACCAGGGACGCTGTCCTGGTCACCCGGCGAGGAAAGGGACAGCAGGTGGGCAAGCTGACCTCGCTGCTCGCCGCAAGAGGACGAGAGGACTTGCTGTAACCATGCCCGCCACCGAAGGCGAATAGAGGACTTGAGCCGGGAGAGGAGCTCGACCGGCTCGGGGAGTGGCGGCGCAATGCTGCATGGGCAGGCTTGAAAGATTGAGGGCGCATGGCTAGCTTGAACGCCCGCAGGGACCGCGGAGGAATCTGATGGCGAACCTGGAAACGACTTACCTGGGGATCCGGCTCAAGAACCCGCTCATCATCGGGTCCAGCAGCCTGACCAAGAACGTGGAAGGTGTGAGGCGCTGCGCAGCGGCCGGAGCAGGAGCCGTGGTCCTCAAGTCGCTCTTCGAGGAGGAGATCCGACTGGAGTACTCCGGGGCAGCCGAAGCCATGAGCGGGTATCCCCATCCCGAGGCCCTCGGCTGGCTCCAGACCGACCTGGCAGCCCATTATGGCCCCGAGACTTACCTCCGCCTGATCGAGGGGGCCGCGGCCACGGTCCAGATCCCGGTCATCGCCAGTCTGAACTGCGTCACCCCCGAAACCTGGGTCAAGTTCGCCTCACGCATCGAAGCTGCCGGGGCCGCGGCCATCGAGCTCAACATTTACCAGCTTCCCCTCGACCCCGCCGTCCCCAGCGAACGGATCGAGCAGGGCTACATCGAGACGCTCAAGGCCGTCCGGGCTCAGGTTTCCATCCCGGTCGCTCTCAAGATGATCCCGTACCTCACCAATATCCCGCGCTTTGCGGTCCAGGCGCATGAGGCCGGGGCCGCAGGGCTCGTCCTGTTCAACCGCTTCTTCCACCCGGACCTCGACATCACGGAGATGGAGCCGCGAGGCGGCCTCCTTCTCAGCCGCCCCGAGGAGTACCGCCTTCCGCTCCGGTGGATCGGAATCCTCTACGGACGGACCGGGTGCGACCTGTGCGCCTCGACCGGCGTTCACGATGCCGGAGCCATCATCCGCCTGCTCCTGACCGGAGCCAAGGCCGTTCAGGTCACGTCGGCCGTGTACCTTCACAAGCACGAAGTCATCGGGACCATGCTCCACGGCCTGGAAGACTGGATGAGCGAGCATGGGTTCGAATCGATCGAGAGCTTCCGGGGGAGAGTCAGCCGCTTCCATTCCGGCCGCCCCGAGATGTTCGAGCGCAGCCAGTACATCAAGGCTTTCGTGGACGCCGAGTAGCCTACTTGCCCTTGGCCGTTCCCGTCAGTACCGCGTGAACGTCGGCTGGGGCGACTCCCTTCTGCATCGCAAGCCAGGCCCGCGCCAGCCCCACATCCACCGCAGCCGCCAACGTGTCCACCGGAACCGCACCGCTCACCTGGATCCCGTTGATGAAGGAGCATGGGGTACCCCGCACTCCGAGGGCCTCGCCTGCCTTCATGTCCTGCATCACCCGGGCCTCATACGTGTTGGCGTCGAGGTCGGCCACGAGCTTGGCCCAATCGATCCCCTGCTGCTCGGCCCACACCTTGATCTGGGCCTCGTCCATGTCCTCGCGGCTGAAAAGCCGATCGTGCATGGGCCAGAACTTCCCCTGTGCGTGTGCGGCCAGGCTGGCCTGCGCCATGGGCATCGCCTCCTGGTGGAACGGCAGAGGGTACTGCTTGAAGACGATGCGGAGGAGATCTCCGTAGCGCACCTTGAGCTCCCGAACGCTGTCGGCCAGCCGCCCGCAGAACGGACACTGGAAGTCCGAGAACACGACGAGCGTCACCGGCGCATCGGACGGCCCCCACGACGGGTCGTCCGCCAGCACGACAACGGGGGACACCTCGTTGGAGGCGTAGGCACCGGCCGCTTCCTCCGCACGCACCTTTTCCAGCATGTCCTTCCCAATCTTCTCTTCGATACGGGCCAGCACCGGTCCCGAGGACGGATGGATGCTTCCCCCCCCTGCCCCGGAGCAGGATGCGGCGAGCACGGCCAGCGCAACAACATTGAATCCCTTACTGAACACGTTCATCTCCATCCTCCTGTGGGTCTTGCCCACCGCAACTCCACTGGCAGGGGCCCGTCACTGGGCCGATTCAAGATACACGCTTTTCACTCCCCAGGCCAGATCCGGTTTCGAGACTATTGACTTTCCCGGTCGGAGAGTCTAAATATGGACTATTCGACCGGGTTGGTCCATTTTTCGACCTCCCCGGAAGGAGGAACGCTGTGAGACCTGAGAAGCGCAAGGAACGGTATGAACGGATTCTCGACGCTGCAAGGGAGCAGTTTCGGGCATACGGATACCGCAAGACCTCCCTGGAAGAGATTGCCGAAGCGGCAGGAGTCGGCAAGGCGACGCTGTACCACTACACGACGGGAAAGGACGAGCTGTTCGGGGAAGTGCTCCACCGGCATTACGACGAGTATCTGGAGCGTCTTCGAACGGAGCTCGGCCAGGTTTCGACGGCACCGGCCAAGCTGAGGCGGTATGCGCTGGTCCTCCTGGATCAGCATCGTCGGGTGCGGGAGGGGCTCGTGGTGCCTCGAAACAGCGAGCAGGAGAGCTTCCCGTTCATCGTGCAGCACCTCCACAAGTTTGCGGTCATGGAGATTGCCATCCTCCGGGACATTCTGAGCGACGGAGTGGCTGCGGGCGTGTTCCGCAAGGTGAATGAGGAGTTGGTGGCGACGCTTCTGTTTGCGTCGTTCAAGGGAATGATCGCCCAGGCCTGCCAGAACCAGGATCACCACGAAGAGATCATTGATCAGTTCCTGTCCGTGCTGTTGAACGGCCTGGTGGCCGGTGCGGACGACCGCAACTAAGGAGACTTCGATGCGAGCTCTCAAGACATTCCTGCCCCTGCTGCTCCTTGTCGGCTGCGTTCCATCCCGGGCGGAGATCCCTCGCCAGGAGACGGACGAGCGAACTCCGGTGGAAGTGATGAAGGTGGCAATCGGCACACTGGTGGAGAAGGGCAACTACTACGGGATGCTGGAACCGGCGTCGGCCGTGATGGTGAGTGCCCAGGTGGGTGGAACGGTGACCGCCGTGGCGGTGGAGGAAGGGAGCGTCGTTACGCGCGGCGGGCTGCTGGCCTCGTTGGACGACGAGCCGTTCCGCCTGGCGGAGGAGCAGGCGGTCCAGGCGGTGTCCGGGGTGCAGGTGCGCATCGAGCAGCTGACCAAGGCAATCGACGTCGAGCGGCGGGCGCTGGAGGCAGGAAGGGCCCAGGCCCGTGCCGCTCTGGACATGGCCCAGGCCCGGCTGGCGCTGGTAGAGAAGGGGGCGCGCAGCGACGAGAAGAAGCAGATGGCCGCCGGAAGGGATGCGGCCAGAGCGGCTCTCGACAATGCGCGCATCGAGAGAGACCGGGTGGATGCGCTGTTCAAGGACGGGGCGGCCACGAGCCAGCAGGTGGACGGGGCCCGGTCCGCCTATGACGCGTCGCAGGCCCGGTTCGAGCAGGCGGAGGCTGCGTGGCGCGTGGTGGTCAACGGTGCCAGGGAGGAGGACAAGGAATCGGCCCGGGCTGCGGTCCGGCAGGCCGAGGCCGCACTGAGCAATGCGGATGCCCAGCAGGACAACCTCCAGGTGCGGGAGAAGGAGCTCGAGGCGCTCGGAATCCAGCTCAAGTCGGCCAACCTGTCGGCTGAGCTTGCTCGATACAACCGGAGCAAGGCGACGCTGAAGTCACCGGTGGAGGGGACGGCCCAGGTCGCGATGAAGAACGTCGATGCCGGCGAAACGGTGGGACCCGGCGTGCCCCTGTTCGAGCTGCTCGAGACTCAGAGCATGAAGCTGGTGCTCCAGGTCCCGGGTCGCGACGTGGGCTATCTGTCCGTCGGGCTCACGATCCCGGTGCGCTGTGTCGGGGATGACGAGTCCGCCCCGCTTCGGCAGGGCAAGGTAACGTACGTCGGCCTGAAGGCCGATTCCCGTAACACGGCCTTTCCCGTGCATCTGATGCTGGCCAACGCGGACGGGAAGCTGCGGGCCGGCCAGGTCTGCGAAGCACACCCCGAGCTCACGCGGCACCAGCTCGTGCTGCTGCCCAGCGACGTCGTGATGGACACGGAAGAAGGCAAGGTGGTCATGGTGGTCGAGGAGGGGATGGCCCGCGAGCGCCCGGTCACCGTCGCGGCAGTGCGGGGCGGCGTGGCCGCAGTCTCGAAGGGGGTGGCCGCAGGCGACCAGCTCATCGTCGTGGGGCAGCGTCTCGTCCGGGACGGTGAGGGCGTGAACGTGGTCGGCGAGAGGCCCTCCGTGACGGCCGGGACGTCGGCGGCATTCTCCGGATCTCCTGACCCGGGTGCCGGAGCAGGGGATGAGAAGGCTGCCCCGGAGCCAACCCCGCCGGTAGCGGAGTAGCCCATGTGGTTCACGAAATTCGCACTGGAGCATCGCACTACGACGCTGGTGTTCGCTTTCCTCCTGCTCATCGCCGGCGGGGTTTCCTACGTGACCTTGCCGCGGGAAGCGGCACCGGACATCAAGATCCCGATCATCCTGGTGGCGGTCCCCTATCCCGGTGTCGGGCCCGAGGACATCGAGAGCCTGGTCACGACGCCTCTCGAGGCCGAGCTCAAGGACGTCGACGACCTCGACGTGCTGAACTCGACGTCAAGCGAGGGCCTGTCCATGATCCAGGTGAACTTCCTGCCGGATGCGGACCTGTCCGAGGCCCTCACGTCGGTGCGGGACAAGGTGAACCGCGTCCGCCCCGAGCTGCCCGCAGATATCCAGGAGCCGTCGATCCAGGAGATCTCCAGCTCCGACTGGCCGATCCTGATGGTCAGCATCTCCGGCGAGGCCGGGCTGGTGAAGCTCAAGCGGCTGGCCGAGGAGCTCGAACAAGAGATCGAGGCCATGGAGGGAGTGCTGGAGGTGGACGTGTTCGGAGGTCGGGAGCGGGAGATCCGGGTCGAGGTCAACCCGCACCTGCTCACGGCCTACGGCCTGTCCCTGACCGATGTCACCACAGCGCTCTCCCAGGAGAACGTCAACGTGCCGGGAGGTCCGGTCGAGGAAGGGGACCTGCGCTACACGCTGCGCATTCCCGAGGAGATCAAGGATCCGGTCCAGATCGAGGACATGGTGATCAGCACCAAGTTCGGCCACCCGGTGCGCATTCGCGAGGTGGCCCGGGTCGTGGACGACTTCAAGGAGATCTCCACCGTCTCCCGCTACCGCGGGAAGGAGGGCGTCTCCCTCTCGGTCAAAAAGCAGTCCGGTGCGAACATCATCAAGCTCGTGGACTCGGTCAAGGAGTTCGTCGACTCGAAGACCCCGACGTTCCCGGCCGGGACGCAGGTGGTCTACCTGAACGACTACAGCAAGTTCATCCGGGAGCGTGTGGACGAGCTCGAGAACAACATTCTGACCGCTCTCTTGCTGGTCGTGGGAGTCCTGTTCCTGTTCATTGGAGGGCGCAACGCCCTGTTCGTGGCGGTGGCCATTCCGCTGTCGATGCTGATGTCGTTCGTCATCCTGCAGGCCATGGGAGTGACGCTGAACATGGTGGTACTGTTCGCCCTCATCCTGGCCCTGGGTATGCTGGTAGACAACGCCATCGTGATCGTCGAGAACTCCTACCGACACACGCAGCTGGGCAAATCGATCTACCAGGCTGCGTTCGACGCTGCCAAGGAGGTCGCCTGGCCGGTGATCACGTCCACGCTGACCACACTGGCCGTGTTCTTCCCGCTGCTGAGATGGCCGGGAATCATGGGCAAGTTCTTTGGATACCTGCCGCTGACCCTCATCGTCACGCTGAGCGCATCGCTCTTCGTCGCCCTGGTCTTCAACCCGGTGCTGTGCTCGATCTTCATGAAGCCGGGTGAGCTGCTGTCGGACGAGAGCCGCAAGGGGTTCAAGGCATCGTTCATGCGTGGGTACCGTGCCGTGCTACGATGGTCGCTGCACCACCGGGCCATCGTAGTCGCGGCGATGCTCCTCCTGTTCTTCGCATCCTTTGGAGCGTACATCCAGTCGCATCCGCGCATCGAATTCTTCCCCGCCACGACGCCGGACCGCGCCCGCGTGAACGTCGAGGCTCCGGAGGGGACCAACCTTGCAGCGACGGACCGGATCTCGACTCAGATCGAGCGGTTCCTGAATGGGCAGGACAACGTGAAGCACTTCCAGGCCAATGTGGGTGCATCCGGTTCGGGCCGAGGCTCGATCTCGGTTGGGGAGGGGACCCCCTACCTGGCCAACGTCTCCATCGACTTCCAGGACCGGGCGGAGTGGACCGAGAACCCGAACCAGACCATCGAAACGCTGCGCGGCTTCACGTCGCAGCTGCCGGGTGCGAAGATCAGCCTCTCCAAGGAGCGGATGGGGCCGCCGGCTGGTCTCCCGGTCAACGTCGAGATTGCCGGAACGGACTATGCGCTCCTTTCGCAGGTCGCGGAGGAGGTCAAGGAGAAGATCCGGGACATCCCGGGGCTGACCGATCTCAAGGACGACTACTCGGCGGGCCGGCCGGAGCTGGAGCTCAGATTCAACCGAGTGCTCTCCAACCAGCTCATCCTGCAGGGGCTGCGCATCGTGGCCGGCACGGTGAGGACTGCGGTGTATGGGACCACGGCGACGACGTACCGCCTGGGAGAGGAGGAATTCGACGTGACGGTCCGCCTCCAGGACCGGTTCCGCAAGAGTCGGGAGGCGATCCTCGGACTGTTCGTCGCGGGCAAGGAGGGACGGCAGATCCCGCTCTCCGAGGTCGTGGACCTGAAGGGAAGCGTCGGCTCCACTGCGGTCCGTCACATCGACCGCAAGCGCGTGATCACCGTGAGCGGCGATGCGCAAGGACGCCCCGGTGCGGAAGTGCTGCGCGATGTCCGCGAGCGCCTCTCCACGTTCCACCCGCGGGGGGCAACCCTCTCGTTTACTGGAGAAAACAAGGAGATGGTCAAGGCCCAGGCCTTCCTGGGTCAAGCGCTGTTGATCGGCATCTTCCTCATCGGGATGATCCTGATCACGCAGTTCAACAGCATCGCGCAGACGACGATCATCCTGTTGTCGGTCATCCTGTCCATGATGGGAGTCGCCTGGGGCCTCGTGATCAATCGCATGCCATTCTCGGTCATGATGACGGGCATCGGCGTGATCTCGCTGGCGGGGGTGGTGGTGAACAACGCCATCATCCTGATCGACTTCATCAACCAGCAGCGCAGGGACGGGGTTCCACTCGAGGATGCCCTGGTGGAGGCCGGGGCCGTTCGTCTGCGCCCGGTCCTGCTCACGGCCGGGACCACGGTCCTGGGCCTCGTTCCCATGGCGCAGGGCTTCGATATCAACCTGCGCCACATGAAGTTCGAGACGGGTACCGGCTCGATGGAGTTCTGGGGCCCCATGGCAATCTCGGTGATCTACGGAATGGTCTTTGCCACGGTCCTCACGCTGGTGATGGTCCCGGTGCTGTACTCGACGTTCGACGAGCTGGGCGTGCGGATCTCGGCACGGTTGGGACGTCACCCGGTGCTGCGGCGGCTGGCCCAGATCACCGGTCTATTGCTGATCTGCCTGCTGGCCTATGCGCTGATCTCCAAGCTCTCGGCCATGGCGGCCTAGGAGGATACCAATATGCGTCTTTCCGTTTCCGCTTTCGCGTTCGGTGCGCTGGCGGTTGTCTCGTTGGCTCCGGTTGCAGCTCCTGCCCAGGAATCTCTCCCGGACGGCGAGGTGGTATCGCTCGCCACCGCCGTGAGCCAGGCCCTGGAGAACAGCCCGGACCTCAAGGCATCGAAGGAGAAGATCGCACAGGCCAATGCGCAGCTCCGGATGGCCTACGGGATGCTCCTCCCCTTTGTTCGGGCTCAGGGCAGCTACACCCGGGCGGACGAAGAGATCAAGTTCAACATGGGGGGCCTGGCGGACATCATGGCGCTGGCCATGGCCAACTGCCTCACGTGGGACGAAGCGGCCATGGGGCCGCGTCCTGCGGTCTGCGACCAGGCATCCTCCGGCAGCAGTTCCTCCGGCTCGTCCGCCCGCGTCATCCAGGAGCTCAACAACTTCGATGCCTCCGTCACCGTCGGCATGAGTCTGCTCAATGCCCGCACGTTCCCCCTGATCAAGAACGTGTACACCGGGCGGGAGATCGCGGCCCTGTCCGTGGACTTCACCTCAGAGCAGCTTGCATTTGCAGTCGCGCAGCTCTACTTCGGTGTGGCCACTGCACAGAACGGCGTGAGGATCCTGGCCGAGAACCTCGCCACTGCTCAGCGCCACAAGGAGCTTACCGAGGTCCGGCTGAAGAACGGCGTGGCTCTCCAGAACGAGCGCGTCCGGGCCGAGATGTCCGTGGTGCAGGCCACGTCAACGCTCGAGCAGGCGAAGCTGGCGCTCGAGCTGGTTCGCCGGACGCTTGCCCTGTTCATGGGCCGCGATCCCGATGCTTCCTTTCGCGTCGAAGAGGTCCCGTCCACCCCGTGGCAAGGTGCGGAAGGGGTCGTCCTGTCGGCGGACGACCTCGCCGGCCGGAAGGATCTGCTGATGCTCGACAAGAGCGCACTGATGGCGGAGCGCTCGGTAACCGACGTCTGGATGAAGTTCGTCCCCACCCTGGCCGGGGCCTGGACGTTTTCGGCCAGCAGTAACAAGGGATTTGCCGACCGCTACACGCAGTGGCGTGCGCTCATCTCCCTCAACTGGAGCCTGTTCGAGGGAGGAACCCGGTGGGCGGAGCTCGATGATGCGCGGGCCCGTGTCCGGGAGTCGAAGTACCGCAGGGACTCCGCTCTGCTCAGGGCGCAGACCGAGGTCGAGCAGGCCCGCTCCTCGATGCTCACGGCCCGGCTCGACTTGTCGACCGCGGCGGACATGCTGCGGCTGGCGGAAGAGAACCTTTCGCTGGTCGAAGTCCAGTACAAGGCGGGCGTCGCTCCGCAGACCACCCTCATCGATGCCCAGAACCAGCGCATCTCGGCCCAGCTCGGTGAGCTCAAAGCCCGGCTGCAGCTTGGCTTGGCTGAAGTGTCGTTTGCCCGGGCCGCCGGTCGCCTCGACCCTCGCAACTTCCGTTGAACGCGGCTCAGATCAGGGTCACGTAGTTGGTCGTGCGCCGCATCGGGTTGCCCACGTGCAGGTAATACCGCAGACCGTCGGACAGCGAGAACCCGAAAATCCGCTTCTCCTGGAAGGACATCCAGAGCCGGAAGGGCCGGCTGGCCCAACGCGGAATGCGCCGGGCAAGGGATGCCATGACCTCGGGTGACGGCACACGGGAGGCCCACGGTGCCAGGTTCCCCAGCGTCTCGATGGCCCCGGGCTCGTCGAGCCGGTAGTAGGGGCCAAAAGGGTCCTGGATGAAGTCCACGGCTGCATCGAAATCCCCGGCAATGCTCTCGTCGATGTAGCCCTGCTCCGCTGCCTGTTGGGTCATCCGAGTCCCTGGCAACGGGACGGCCATCATCAGCCGTGTGGCATCGGCCTTGAGCTTGCGGGCAAGGCGGAGAGTGGCAGCTGCCTGCTCCGGTCGCTCGCCCGGCAGGCCGAGCATCACGAATACCACGAGCTTCATGCCGTGCCTGTGCACGTTGTCGGCCGCGGTCTGCAGCACCCGGTCGGTGGCGGGCTTGTTCATGAGCCGGATTCGGAATGCCTCGTCCGCAGTCTCGACTCCCATGGCCACGACTCGACAGCCCGCTCGAGCCAGCAGCTCCGCCGCACGCTCGTTGAGTCGGTCCGCCGAGCTGTTGCACGAGAACGGAAGCCTGAACGAGGCCGGGTACACCCGGGAGAACTCTTCCAGCCAGCCGAGGTCGGTCACGAACAGGTCGTCTGCGAAGTGGACCCACTCCAGCCTGGAACGACGAGCGACATCCGCCACTTCGGCCAGCACCCGCGACGGGCTCTTGCGCCGAACGAAGTGGCGGCCGCCATACACCTCCCGCACGAAGTGGTTGTAGCAGAAGGCGCAGTCATTGGCGCAGCCTCGGCCGGTCGTAAACTTCTTCCACGGAAAGCGGGCCTGATAGGCATACCGATAGTAGAGCGACCGATGCGGCAGGGGCAGGGAATCCAGATCCTCCACCCTCGGGGCCGGGCCGGTTTCGGTCACGTTTCCCGAAGCATCCTTGACCCAGATGCCCGGAATCCCGGTCACGGGGGTCCCTGCAGCGAGACGGTCCGCCAGATCGGGCACCGCGATATCCGCCTCTCCGACGAGTTGGAGGTCGATAGGCTCTTCCCGGATGAAACCAGGGCTGAAGGTCGGGTGAGTCCCCCCCACGAGCACCGGCGTGCCCGGAAGCCACCTCCGCACCCGGGACACCAGGTCGAGCACATAGCCCTGGGCGTAGACGTTGCACGGAACCACGACGAGCCCCGGCTGCTCCCTCCGGACCGACTCCTCGAACCGCCTTCCCTCGTCCCGCTCGATGAGCAGCGCCACCCGGTGCCCGCGACTCTCGAGCACGGCAGCCAGCTCGGTCACGGCCAGCGATTCGTTGATCCCGTTGTCCTGGAGGAACAGTACCGATATCCCGCTCAATCCTTGCTCCCCCCCCAACACATCATTCCCTAGAACTGCTGCAGCGCCGTGTCCCAGCCCACGGACAGCCCGGCAGTCGAGTCCAGCGACCACGCCAGTCCTCCCCCTCCTTCCCGGAACAGGAAGAGGTCGAATCCGAGCGTCAACGCCAGGTTTCCCCACAATGTTGCGGACAGCTTCGTGCTCCCGATCCCCTTGAGCGTGTCGTCGGTGGTCCAGTCGGAGTAGAACAGCTCGAACCGGGAATCGAGCGTGATGGCGCTCTGCGGACCGAACGTGACCAGGGGCAGCGTGTTGACCTGGTAGTAGAAGTTCACGCCGGCGTGGAACGTGTCGGACGGGTCGATCAGCTCCCGGCGCAGGCCGTAGGTGACGCCGGCGCTGGCCTTCTGCCCGAAGAGCCATTCGAGGCCGGCAGCCCCGGTCCCTTCCAGGTGGTGAAAGTCAGCTTCATCCGCACGGGAGAACTCCGACTCGAGCCGGGCGCGCAACACCGGAGCGGGGACGTAGAACCTCTCCTTCCCGTACACGTTGCGCAGGTGGGTCCACGAGTACGAGAGCTCCTGGATGGCGAGATCCTGCGTCTCCGCAAGGTCCGCATCCCCCGTCCTGGCCATCCCGTACTGGGCTTTCGTGAAGTCGGCCACCTTGTGGTCCCGCGTAGAGACCGTCAGCCAGAGCTGCCCCTCCCCCTTGAACCCGTTGAACGTCGACCTGGAAAGCTGCGCCTGCTCGTACGCGGCCTCGTTCTTGATGGCCACATTCGAGAAGCTCCCGGTCCCCGACAGGCTCCCTTCCCACAGAGGGAGCGACCAGAGCGACGGGAAGTCCGTGGCCAGCCCGAGCAGCTTCTTCCCCTCTCCGTCGACCTGGTCGAAATGCTCGGTCACCACTTCCTCGAGAAAATAGCCCGAATCGGCCCGGCGGGTGCGCTCGGAGACCACGAGAGGAAGCCCGAAACCTCTCCCTCCGCTGGCGATGAAGTCGGTCGTGACCATCTCGTATCGGCGCTTCGTGTTGATGGGCCGGTCATTGATTCGGACGGTGCCGTCCGAGTCCCGGGTCGCTCCCAGCAGGAACAGCTCCTCCCTCCGGTCCGCAGAAGCCGAATCGAGATAGGTCCCGACGTAGGTCGCGAGCTCGTCCCCGGTGACGTCCAGCACGACCACTTCGTGCTTCGACAACACCTTGAACAGGATGCCGGAGGTGATGTCGCCCTCAATTCTGGCATCCCGTTCGAGGCGGACGCTGTCAAGCGACAGGAGCGCCACGTCGGCGTGCACCTTGCGGCGCATGATCTCCATCACATAGCCGACGAAATCGAGGCGGCTCATCGGAGGCTCGACCCGCCCCCGCCTCAGGGTCCGCATTCCAAGCGAGCATGCCTCGGATACCAGCCGGGAGATCGTGTCCGAAACGGACTGGAGACGGCTGAAGGGGCTGACCCGGCGCACCTCCGGCTCGGCCTTGTCGATCGTCCAGCGGCCCCCCTTGCGGATCAGCGAGAGGGTGACTCGCCCGATCTTGTCGGGTGCTTTGGGCGAAGCCACGAGGAGCGTGTTACCGGCTCCGTTCCTGGCGCTCAGCAGCACCGGAGTGTCCTCTCCCTTCTTCACGAGGCCCCCAGCGATCACGAGGTCGGCCCCGGAATCGCTCCCCAGCAGCTCCAGTGTCCGGCTGCCCTGGACGCCGCCGGCCTCCATGTCCACGACGAGAATGACGAGGTCGGCCCCCTCCGCCCGCAAGCGCTTCGTTTCGGCCGCTGCAACGGGAAATGGGTCGGCCAGCTCGAGCCCCTTGAGGTTCTCGGGGTGGACCACCTTTCCGGCGTCGGCGGTGATGAGTGGAACGACGCCGACCTGCACCTCGCCGACCCGGAAGAGCTCGTGCGACTGGGAGGCCAGGAGATTGCACGGCACATCCCCTTCCGCACAGGCCACGTTTCGAACGCGGTAGTGTATACCCCCGGCCTCCAGGTCCGGCAGGTACTCGAGGAAGACCCTGAACGGAATGGCCAGCTCCTCCACCCCCGGAACGTACACGGCTGCCCCTGCCGGAGCCAGCAGCGATGCTGCACTGGCCATTCCCGTCGGTCCCTGGCGCACGAGGAAGTTGAAGAACGGCGAGTCTCCCAGCGTTGCGCCGGAAGCCAGCACCAGGGACGGGACGCCGGCCGCTTCGTCCCGCAGCGTCATGACGAGGTTGGAAAAATCCACGCGGCCCCGTTGTTGCGAATCACACGCGAGCCTCGCCAACTCCCCGTTGAGGTTCCCGAAATGCAGCACCCGGATGCGAGTCGTCTCGGCAGCCACCCCGGCGACCGGGGTCAGTGCTGCTGTGATGACGGCTAGAAGAAGAGGCCAGTTGCGCATCCGGATTCTCCGGCAGGCCGGGAAGGGGCAGCTCCTCCCCTGGGGCGTCTCACCTGCCCAATGCGTTGATTTCGTGCACGATCTTCAGATAGTTCAGGAACATCCGCTCCTCCCGCTCCGAGAAGTCGAGGAGCTGGACGGCAAAACCGCCGGCAGGACAGGTCCCGGCAGTGGCGGAACGAACCACGCGGGCACTCAGCTCTACGGGCTGAGCATTGCCCGGCAGGCGCAGCAGCAGACCGAGCTGTTCTCCCGCCTCCGGTGTCATCTCGCTCTCAATGTAGAGGCCGGTGCGACTGACATCGACGGCCTGGGCCTCCATGACATCCCCGCCCCGGCGGACCTTCATGGACAGTGAAGCAGCGAACCGCTGGTGCAGCCGCCTGTCCCATCCCGGCTGAGCCAGGGATCGGACCAGGTCCAGATAGCGGGCAGGAGGTTCTCCGATGAGCTCGATTCCCATCTCGTGCCAGGCGTTGATATGCGACTCGACCTGGAGCTGACGGGTCCAGGCCACCCGCCCCATGAGAGGGATCTCCCCCGTCTCCGCCGAAATCACGAAGCGCTGGGTGAACCCGGGCTCATGGATCTGGCGGGTCCGGATGCAGAATCCGTTGAACGACACGTTGGTGGCATACCCCAGCTCTGCGCTGCCGTCGAACACCCATCGGATGGGCAGAGTGCAGTCGAACAACTCGAACGGGGCCTGCGTCACGTCGTTTTCGTTGGGGCCGGCCATCGGCTCTCCTCCTCAACGTACTGCAGAAGTATAGCATCGGCCCGTGCCAATGGAAACCCGGTTTCCGACTCAGAAGACGTGTACCGGCCACTCCCGCTCATCCGCATGCCGCAACAGCTCGCTGCGAAGATGTCCGTGCTGCTGCACGACGAGTCCGTTTCGGGCGAGGCAAAGCATTTCGAAATCCCCCATGGAATCGCCGAACGCGAACAGGGGCTTTGCGCAGATGTGCTTGCGAATGGCATCGACCTTGCCCTGGCTGCAGGTCACGGGGAGCACCAGACGGTCCGTCAGCACCTGGTCCACTACCTCGGTTCGAATGCCCAGGCAGCAATCCCGCGGAATCCCGGCCCGCGGGCCCGCCTCGTTCACCGTCCAGTGGTTCGAGGCCGACACGATCCACGTCTCCACCCCGACCGAGCGAAGCCCCAAGGCCAGATCCCGCATTGCAGGCCGGTAGTTGGGCCAGGAATAGGCATACTCGGCGCTCCAGTCCTGCACCTCGGGCAGCGGCAACCCGGCCATGAGCTGGCAGGCATGGGCGTACGCCCTCACCCGGTCAACCTCGACCATGGCCTCGTACTCGGCGTAGATGTCCTGATAGTAGTCCACGTTCCTGAGCTTCCTGGCGGCAATGAGCCACCGGAGGAACGCTTCTCCGATGTCTCCGTCCCACAGCGTGCCGTCCGCATCGAACACTGCCACCTTTCGTTGGTTCTTCCCGCACCCGGCAAGCCCCTTCTCGATGACGGAAGAAAACTCCGGTGAAAACGGTTCGAGCCAGCTTCTCATGGATTCCTCCCGGCCCCGGTCGGGCACGCTCCGCGCACTTCCCTCCTGCACTTCGAGCATAGACGGTTGTCCTTCGCAAGGCAATGGCTGTAGAATGGCGCCAGTCGATGCCTCGGGCCTCGAGCGGCACGACACCGCTGCGAGCAGGCCGATACTCCCGGGGGAGCCCATGGACCTCTACGTCCGTTTCGTGCTGCGCTACGGCCGCATCATTGCCATGGCTATCCTCCTGCTCTCCGGATACGCGATCTACACTGTGTCGCAGGGAAGCCTTGGAACCTCGTTCGGGAAGCTCCTCCTGGGAGAGAGCCCCGGATACGCCCGTTTCAAGGAGCGGATTGCCGAGTTCTGCAATGACAATGTCATCGTGATCGGGGTCGATGCCCCGGACGTGACGGACCCGGAGTTCCTCGAAAGGCTCCGCATCGCCACCGCGCACATCGAGGCGCACCCGGAGGTGGCCTCGGTGCAGAGCATCCTCACCGCCAGCCGCGTCGATTCGAGCGACGGTGCCATCCGGGTCACCCGATACGTGGACGAGATGGAGAAGGACCCTTCCCGACGGGCATCGCTCACCCGCGAGATGCTGGCCGACGAGACGGTCAAGGGGTTCCTGGCATCCGAGGACGGAAAAGCGGCAGCCGTCCTGGCCGAGCTGAAGTTCGACGAGGGCCGTGCGGCGGAGAGCGGCCACATCCTGGTCGCCGACCTGATCGCCGCATTCGAAGCCGCCGGCTTTTCCGCCACTCAGCTCCACAAGGCCGGCCTCATGAGCACGCTGTCGGCCATCATGGACGAGACGATGCTGGCCTTCAACCGGATCTTCCCGCTGGCAGCGCTCGGCCTCCTGCTCTCGGTGTGGCTGCTGTTCCGCATGTTCTGGCCGGTGTGGATCACATTCGCCGTTGGCGGGATATCCGCACTCTGGACGATGGCGCTCGGGGTTGCCATGGACCCCAACATCAACGTCCTCATGGCCATGGTGCCGTCCATTATCCTGACCTACTCGTTCTCCGACGTGATTCACCTCTGCAGCGCTTACCTGCTGGAGCTGAGGACGGGCAAGGCGAAGGGGGATGCCATTCTGGCCGCGGCCAAGGATGTCGGCAGGGGGTGCTTCTGGACATCCGCCACGACCTTTGCCGGATTCATCTGCCTGGCGTTCACCCCGACCCCCATTGCAAGGCAACTGGGAATCGTGCTGGCATTCGGAGTTGCCGTTGCGCTGATCCTGGCAGTCACGTTGACGCCCATCCTGTTCGAGGCGATGCCAGCCCCCCGGAGTTGGAACGTGAACAAAGGGTGGCGGGTACAATCCGTGCTGGATGGGTTCCTCAGGTTCGCCCAGGGCATCTCAACGAGCCGGCCCGTTGCAGTCGTGCTGGTGTTCGGTCTGCTCTTTGCGGTCTCTCTCGTCGGGGTGGCGCGAGTCCACATCGATGTCGACTTCTCGGGGAGGCTCCACGAGGGCCATCCGGTCCGGGTCGACGAGCGCTGGTTCGAGCAGCGGTTTGCGGGGACGGGGTCCATGGACATCTTCGTGGATTCCCCCGCTGCGGAAGGAATCCTGGAGCCGAAGTTCTTCGCCGGCCTCTGTCAGTTCGAACGCTCCGTGGAGAGGCTTCCGGGCGTCGGCCAGGTGCACTCGCTTTGCGATGCCGTGCTCAAGGTCCGGCGCATCATGCGCCCGGCCGACCCTCCGGACACCCTGCCAGCCAGCCGGGAGGAAATCGCCCAGATTCTGCTGGTGCTGGAGTCTGGAGGGCAGGAGGAGAACCTCGGACGGCTGGTCGACTTCGACCGCCGCACCGCCCGAATGCTGGTCCAGATCCCCGAAATCGGAGTGCGGGAAACCCTGGCCATAGGCCAGGAGGCACAGAGGCGGTCAGAGGACCTCACGAATCTGGGGGCCGTAGTCGAGCCGTCCGGCTCGATGTTCCTGACGGGGCAATGGCTGGACAGCATCATCAACGGCCAGAAGATGGGGCTCCTCGTTTCCCTCGTGCTCATCACGATCATGATGGCTCTGACCGTCATGTCATTTCGTGCGGGGCTGGTATCCATGGTCCCCAACATCCTGCCGCTCCTGGCGCTGGGCGGCTACGTCGGGTTCTTCTGGCACCCCGTGGATTCGGACACGCTGGCCGTTGCGATGATGGCCATCGGCATCGGCGTGGATGACACGATCCACTTCCTGACGCGGTTCAGGATCGAGTGCTCGAGGACCTCGGATCGGGTCGAGGCCCTGCGAAAGACGTTCCACTTCACGGGACGGCCCATCGTGATCACGACGCTGGTGCTCGTGCTCGGGTTCGGTCCTTTTGCGGTCAGCTCGTATGTTCCGATCTTCAATATGGGCACGCTGCTGCCCATGTGCCTCCTGATCGCGCTGGCTGCCGACATCTTCATGGTTCCCGCCATGGCCCGACTAGGCTGGTTCCACTTCCCGATGATGAGTCCCTCCCCGGCCGCCGCAAGAACGCAGGAGGCCCCCGAGCATGGCCCCCGGATCCTGCTCGTAAGCCCCTACGATGATACCTACCGTCATGGCCGGAGCTCCTTCCGCCGGACCGTGAGCTACCCGGCCCTCACCCTGCCGACACTGGCAGCGCTGGTACCAGAGAGGCTGAATGCCCACGTGCGCATTGTGGACGAAGGGGTCGAGCCCCTGCCCGCCCTGGACGAAGTCGACCTGCTGGGAATCACGTGCGTGACGCCCTCAGCCCCACGTGCCTACGAGATTGCCGACCAGGCAAGACGCCTGGGCATCCCCGTGGTGCTCGGCGGCCCCCACCCTACCCTGAACCCGCAGGAAGCTTCCCGGCACGCGGATTCCGTCGTGACCGGGTTCGCGGAAGACACCTGGCCGCGCCTCCTGGCCGACCTGCTGGAGCGCGGGCACATGGAGCCGGTCTACAGGCAGGAAGGACGAATCGACCTGGCCGGCCGCCCCCTCCCACGCCGTGAGCTGCTCAGCCTGTCCCGCTACCTGAGCGTGCCTGTGATCCAGGCATCACGAGGATGCCCGAACACGTGCACGTTCTGCAGCATCCCCGCCATGTGGGGGCGTGACTTCCATGCACGACCAGTCGCCGACGTGGTACGGGAAATCGAGAGCATCGATTCCAGGCGCTTCCTGTTCCTCGACCCGTCACTGGCCGAGAACCCCCGCTATGCGCTGGAGCTGTTCCAGGCCCTGCGCCCTCTGAAGATCCGATGGGCCGGCCTTGCCACCATCAAGCTTGCCGAAGACCCCGTGCTGCTCAAGGCGGCCGCAGAATCCGGCTGCCGGGGAATCCTGGTCGGATTCGAGTCCGTCAGCCAGGAATCCCTCTCCGCCATCCGGAAGCATTTCGGCAACGCAGCCGCCTACCTCGATGCCGTAAACCGCTTCCACGACCACGGCATCGCAGTGCTGGGCACGTTCGTGTTCGGCCTGGATCACGAAGGCCCGGATGTCTTCGAGCGGACCGCCCGTTTTGTGGACGAGGCCCGCATCGACCTCGTCCGCTACTCCGTGTTCACTCCGTTCCCCGGCACGCCAGCGTTCGAGAAGCTCGACTCCGAGGGTCGCATCCTGACCCGGAACTGGAACCTGTACAACACGGAGAATGTGGTCTTCCGCCCGCTGAATATGACTCCGGAGCAGCTCCAGGAGGGGCTGGCCTCCGCCTGGAGCCACACCACCTCGCTACGCTCCATCTTCCACCGTGTCCGATTCCTCCAGCCGCTCGGCCCGTTCACCTTCGGTGCCAACCTTGCGTTCCGGTTCTATGCGAAAAAGGCGGTACGGTCGAATTGACAGGGGCGGTCCCTGGGGCACAACTGCACGTGAGACGAGAAGCCCTCGGCCCTACAGGGATCCCACTTCCAGGTAAGGCACCAGTCTCTTGTCCAGCGCGTCGTAGGCACTCAGGCCGTCGTCCCAGTGCACGACGTAGATGCGGCTTTTCATCAGCACGTGCGGCATGGCCGCAAGGACCGGACGCAGCGGGTCGCCTCCTGCGCAGCCGGCAACGACGAGGCCAGAGAAACGCTCACCACGGCACCGCCGGCCGAGGTGAGCCAGCAGGGCACGCAGCACATCCGGCCGGTCGTCCCGGACGCAGACCAGCGCAAGGAACCGGTAAGCAAATGCGGACTGAGGCCTGGGCAGTGTGGGGCGCCGGAGCATCCTGGCCACCAGGTTGAACGCTGGCCGCACGATCCCCAGCGCACCGGAGTAACCTTCGACGAACCACTGGCGAAACGCGGTCTGATCCCACAACGCCGCAGTCCCCGCAACCCCTCGGCAATCCCGTGCCACCGCGATGTCCGCGATGCGAAGGCCGGAGAGCAGGCCTGCCCCGCAGGAAGGCGGCGAGGAGGAAACAGCCGCTGTCGACGAGCCGGACCGGAGGGGAGCCCCCTGGACCGGCGTTGCCGCAGCCAGGGTGGCTGCCCCGCAGGAAGACGGCGAGGAGGGATCGCTTCCGCCAGCCAGATGCTCTGCCCGGTACGCGGGGAAGAACTGCCGTCGCCGTCCCTCAACGTGCCAGAAGCGGACAAGCTCGTCGATGTCGTCGGGTGCAGCGTCGAACGTCTCGATGGGACCGTCGGCCTTCACTGGCAGCGCACGTGCCGACAGCATGAACGAGTGATAGGGCCCGAAATCGCGATACAGCGGCAGGCCCGGCCGCCCCGACGTGAGCGCCTTGATCGCAGGGATGTTACCCTCGAGAATCGTGGTCGTGTAGATGCCCGCTTTCCCCTCCCGATGCATCCGCTCCATCTGCTGGTAGCCGGCCTTGAGGATCTTCCCCCCGCGGTACGGTGCCTCGATGCGAAGGTTGCTGAGGTAGCCCACCGTGACCGGGGCCTTCGCTCCGTTGATGAAGCACGGCTTTTCGCTGCGGGCGCCGACGCCCACGATACGGCCGTCGGCATCATCCTGGGCAAGGAGCACGTCCGTCCGCTCCCCTTCCACTGCCATGGCCGAGAAGAAGTCGGGCTCCTTGCGCATGGACAGACGGATGGGCCCGGGCAAGGGAGTCCGATGCAGCAAGGCACGCAGCTCCGCCTCGTCCTCCGCGACCGCGGGCCTGTAGGTGACGACCAGATCCTCAGTCATGCCCACGGTCTGTGCCTCCTGCGACGGGCCCCTCCCGCGTGGTCGGGGCTGTGATGGGACGGATCACGGCCCCACGGCGCATCCACACGGCCCCTCCCGCGTGGTCGGGGCTGTGATGGGACGGTTCACCGTCCCACCTTCACCAACTCCCCCTTGAACCCCAGGTCCCCCAGCGGATAGTTCTCACGCTGCGTCGCCTCGATTCGCAGCAGTGCGTTGATGAACAGGTAGTTGCGAAGCATGAACAGGTCCGGCACGTTGGCCCGGTTGCGCATCCGGTAGAGCACCGAGAGGGGGCCGTAGAACTTCTTGCGGGCCTTCACGCACTCGGCCTGCACCTGCTCCGGAGGAACCGGAGTGCGATAGGGCACCTGCCCGTACTTATAGCGCGGGTCGAGCCACCACTTGTCGTAGAGGAGCCGCCCTTCCTGCTGCAGCCGGGCATACAGCGGTGTTCCAGGGAACGGCGTGCAATGATTGAACGCCACCATGAAGATTCGGTTGCGGATGCAGAAGTCGATGGTTCGACGGAAGCTGTCGGGGGTGTCGTGGTCGTACCCGAACACGAACGTCGCGTAGAGCACCATCCCGTGCTTGTGCAGCCGCGCAATGGCCTCGTCGGCCTCGCCGAAGCGGGTGTTGAAGCCCTTGTTCATCCGGGCGAGGTTCTGCGGGTCGAGCGACTCGAACCCGATGAGCACGCCGATGCACCCGCTCCTTCGCATCAACGAGAGCAACTCCTCGTCGGCCGTCATGTTGACCGATGCCTGTGCGACCCACTTGATGCCCAGCGGGATGAGCGCCCGGAACAGCTCGCGGGCGAACTCCACGTGGGCGATGATGTTGTCGTCCACGAAGAAGAAGAGCTTCGTCTTTGCGGAGAGCTGCCGAACCTCCTCGACGATCTCGGGGATTCCGCGGTGCGTCTGCGTGGCCGAGAAGCAGGTCTGGATCGAGCAGAACTCGCACTTGAGTGGGCAGCCTCTGCCAGCCTCCACAAGAGCGAACGGAAGGTAATCCTTGCCGGCAAAAATGCGCCGGTCCGGGACGGTATGCGTGATGTCGGGCCTCTTCTGAGTTCGGTAGAGCCGCTGCAGATTGCCGCTCCGGAAGTCCTCGACAACGCGGGGCCAGAGCTCCTCGGCCTCCCCCGCGACCACGGCTTCGGCGTATTCGAGACACTCGTCGGTGACCAGGGTCGGGTGAAATCCGCCCATGACCACCGGGATTCCTCGACGGCGATACTCCGATGCGATCTGGTAGGAACGCCGGGCCGTGTACGTCTCGACCGTGATGGCCACCAGGTCCGTGGGCTCGTCGTAGGGGATTGCCTCCATCCGGTCGTCATAGAACCGAAGCTCTACATCCTTCGGCGTCAGCCCGGCCAGGTGTGCGGCAGGCAGCGGCTCCATCTGCCAGGAGCGCACGTACCGCTTGCCCGGTCGACGTCCCATGCAAGGATAGATCAGGGTGATTCTCATGGCATCCCCGACTGGAAGGAGTGGATCGGCTTGAATCTCATGGCATGCCGGCGTTGCAGTTGTAGAACGTGTGCAGCCGGTGGGCATAGTAGCGGTACGCCAGGTTGGCAGCGAGCATCAGGAAGAAGTTGACCTTCTTCCCACTGATTCGGTGCAGGATGGACTTGTAGGAGTAGATCTCCTCCCAGACCCGCCTGTGGCCGGCCAGCAGCTCTTCCGGCGTCATGTTCTTGGGCTGGAACACCACGTGCTGTCCGTCATACTGGCTCCAGTCCTTGTGCAGGATGCGGTTGTCCGCCGCAAGCCGATGGTGGAGCTTCGTGCCGGGGAACGGCGTGAGGATGGCGAAGCGCGGCAGCTCGATGCGATGTTCGAGAACGAAGTCACGCACCTCGTCGAATGCCTCGACCGTGTCCGAGTCACTGCCGAAGGCGAAGCACCCGTTGATGGCGATGCCCAGCGACTGGAGGTCTTTGACGAAGTCCACGTAGAGCCGCGGATCGTTGAACCGCTTGTGCATGTCGGCCAGGGCGGCCTTCGAGACGGTCTCGAATCCGACGAGAAGCCCTTTGCACCCGCTGCGGGCAGCCAGCTCGAGCAGCTCGGTATCCCGGCCGATGAGGGCGGTGACGAGCCCATACCACTTGACGTTGAGCGGTGCCAGTGCCCGGAACAGGTCCGCGGCATGGTCCCGGCTGGCAATGATGTTCAGATCATAGAAGAGCAGCTTCTTGGCCTTCATCTGCCGGATGTCGGCGAGAACGTGGTCGATGGGCTTGAGGTACGGCTTCTTCCCCCATGCGTGAGGCACGACGCAGAACTCGCAGTCATGGAGACAGCCGCGAGTCGCCTCGAACGTGTTGAGGGTGCGGTACCCCTTCTTCGCCATCACCTCCCGCTTGGGGAAGGGGATGTGCTTCATCCTGGCAAACGAGAAGTCGGGGTCCATCACGTACCGGGGCTTCATGCTGCCGGACATGAAATCACGAAGCAGCTCCGGCCACGTTTCCTCCGCGTAGCCGGTGACGATGGCATCGGCATGGGGCTGGGCATCGTCCGGTGCCAGAGTCGGGTGAGGACCGCCCATGACGACCGGAATCCCTCGTGCCCGGAACTTGGCTGCGAACTCGTAGCAGCGGGCTGCATTGCCCGTGATCACCGTGATTCCGGCCAGGTCGGCATCGATCTGGTCCGGGTCGACATCCTGGACGCCCTCGTCATACACGGTCACGTCAGCGGGGATGTCTTCCGGGATCAACGATGCCAGCGTCGAGAACGTCAGCGGCGACGGCCGCAGCGCTTTTCGGAAGATGCCGCCACGGTGCCTGTAGAGCGGCCCCTTGGGGGACAGAAACGCAATCTTGATCCTCTTGGTCATGCTCGCCTCCGCCTACCGCTTCAAGATGGACCTGACATACCTGGGAACGTACTTCCGCAGGATCGGCAGGTAGTCGACGAGCCGAATCTCTGCGATACAGGCCAGCTCGTCTCCTCGGGTCCAGCCGGGGTTTTGCTCCAGGAAGTAGCCGACGTCGGGGTCTGCCGAGGCAGAATCATCCGGCTCGGCCATTCCGGTGCAGACAGCGTACCCTCCAGACTGAGGGCGGACGAGCCCGGTTTCCTCGTCGAACGCCCCGGGGTACTTCCAGTGGTAGAAGCCGACGAGCGCCTTTCGCACGTTCGGCGGCATCTCCCGTCCCCGACTGGGGAAGGAGAAGGGGTAGTTGCGCCGCATCATCATGTAGGTCTTGTAGGCCTTGCTGATGAGCATCCAGTAGACCGGCCGGGACAGGTTGCGCAGCTTGACTGCGAGCACGTAGCGGCCGAATGCCATCTGGAGGAAGCTGCCGCCCCACCACTGCCTGTCCACGACGGTATCGCCGGAAAACAGAAAGACGGCATCGCACAGCCAGGGGAGTCTGCGACGAAAGATGGTGCTGAAGCCGACGAGCTTGCCGTCGGACTCGAAGAGGAGCACATCGTCCTTCTCGGAGAGGTCGGATTCGAACGCCTCCCGGTCCACGCCGACGTAGTGCTGCTGCATCAGCAGGAACATCTCGTCCCGCCATTCCGGGCCGACTCTTGCGGCGGGCAGCACTCTGGAAACCACCTTGCCCATGGGACAGGATGTTGCCAGAGGGCCACTGAACGTGCAAGATGCCAATCATGGGAGCCGCCTCCTTGGTGCACTTGCTGCACACCACAGCTCAGCTTCCCGGCCACGCCCGCTTCGTCCGGGCCATGGAGGACGTGGAGTCTGTGCAGCGCCAGGTGCTCGGGGAGCTGCTGGCTGCCTCGGAGCGGACGGAATTCGGCAGCGGCCATGGTCTGAGCCGCTCTTGGTCCGCCGAGGACGTAGCGTCCCGACTGCCGGTCACGACGTGGACAGACTGGGAGGCCTGGGTAAAGCGGCAGCAGGCGCAGCCGACCGGGCACGTGCTGTGCGCCGGCTGTCGACGCTTCGAGCCGACGAGCGGCTCCACGGCTCAGCGCAAGTGGATCCCCTACCCTGCGGCACAGCTGGCTCAGTTCGACCGGGCCTCGTCTCCGTGGCTGTATGACCTGGCCCGCCTGCACCCGGGTATTCTGCGTGGGCGGCATTACTGGTCGTTGTCGTGGCTCCCGGATGAGCTTCGCAATACCGGGACCGGAGCCCGTCAGGCCGGGGACGACCTTCAGCTCCTGCCCTGGTGGAAGCGCCGTCTGCTTTCGGCGGTCATGGCGGTCACGCAGGACGTGGCGCGACTGTCCTCGGTCGACGACACGATGTTCGAGACGGTCGTCCGACTTGCTTCGGCATCCGACCTGTCCGTGATCTCGGTGTGGAGCCCGACGTTCGGCATCGAGGTGCTGCGCAGGCTCGCTCGGGAGCGGGAGCGTGTGGCCGAGCGACTGTCCAGAGGCGGGCTGCCCGTGCGTGCGGGGCTTCTTCGCTCCTGGGACGGCACGCTCGATGCCTCCTTCTTTCGGGAGCTCTGGCCCGACCTGTCGCTGGTCAGTGCCTGGGACACGGGCAGCTCGGCGGGCTGGGCGCGCTCGCTGGCCGCCCTGCTTCCTCAAGCAGCCTTTCAGGGCAAGGGGGTGTGGGCCACGGAGGGGGTCGTGACGATTCCGTTCCGGGGGCGATATCCGCTGGCGGTCAGGAGCCACTTCTACGAGTTCCGCTGCCTGTCGTCGGGGCGTTTCCTGCCGGCATGGCGGCTCGAGCTGGGCATGGAGGTTCAGCCCATACTCAGCACGGGCAGCGGTTTCTGGCGCTATGCGCTGGAAGACCGACTCGAGGTCACCGACTTCCTTGGCCCGACCCCGTGTCTCCGATTCGTGTCCCGCCTTTCCGGCACGGATCTCGTGGGGGAGAAGCTCGATGCCGGGATCGTCTCCCGGATCCTTGAAGACGTTCAGAGGGAGATCCCGATCCAGTGCGTGTCTCTCCTGGCCCGCCCGGGTGCGGGGGACGGCACCGGGCTTCCCCACTATGTCCTGCTGGCCGGGGGAAAACCGGAGCTGACCCTGGCCGCGGCAGAGGCGGTGGAGCGGCACCTTGCGGCCGTCCACCACTACGGGCTTGCCCGGCAGCTGCACCAATTGGGCCCCGCCTCAGCGCTGGTCCTCGAGGATCCCCTGCCTGAGTACTTCCGGCGAACAGGCGGCGACGCGGCCAGCGGCAGCCGAAAGATTGAGCCCGTCGTGCGCTGGAAGGAGCCGTAGTGACGGTCTAGCGCCCCCCGGCCTTCTCCTGGCGCCACTGCTGGGCCTTCAGGACGAACGACGGGAGCTCGACCATGTCGATGGCCGCTTCGATGAGCTCGAACGCCATGTCCCAATCGCACCGGAAACGGTGGAGGTCTGCCTGCTTGACGAGGAACTCGGCCGCGCGGCGAACCCGCTGTTCTCCCTGGAGCTCGAGGCGGTACGTTCTCCGCTGACGCTTGTCCTTCAAAAACGCGTGGGACTCCGTGGCCAGGGCCACAATCTTTCCACACAGGTCCGCTGCCTGCTCGGAGTTCGCAGCCAGAGCCCCTTCCGGGCCGTACTTCTTCAGGATGCGCTGGAGGGCCTTCTCGTACTTCGCAGGATGCGCTCCCCAGTGCACGTCGAGGCGGGCAAAATGATCCTGCCCTCCCAGCATGCGCCATTCCTTGTCGAGGATCTCCTCCACGGTCTCGCCGCCGGCGACAGCAACCGGCTCATCCCTCCAATCGAGCAGAGCAAAGTGGTGGAGCATCGTCACCCACCGAGCGGTTCCGTGCCGGGTCAGGAGGCAGAGCCCGAAGGACTCGTGGAGTCGGTTGGGGCCGTTGAACACGTACTTGACAGCGTGCTTCTCCTTCTCGTTGGGATTCAGGATCTCGATCGGAATGAGCTCGTTGGTCTTCATGACCCCGTACTTGAAGCGGTACTGCTCGAGCAGGGGGTCGAGATCCATGGCGTACTTGTTGGAGAGCACGCGCCGGACGACGTTGGTCAGTGCGCCGATCAAATGCAGCCGGACCGGATCGAACTTCCGTCCGAAACGGGGCCTGGGATGGAATCGATATCTGGCAGTCTCTTCCTTGGGGGGCACAAGCAGTGCGAGAAGCAGGTCTTCCTTGACCTTCTTCAGCTCGCGGCCCATGACGTCCAGCCCGACGGCCCGATTCTCGTACAGGGTGAGGGCGAGCGGCTTCTCGTGAGCGAGGGCATCGGCAGCGGCTTTCCGAATGGGTTCTTCCTCGGCCAGCCGGTTGCTCACCAGGTGCTTGGCGAAGTACTCGTCGAAGGAGGCCCCGTAGGGTTCCACTCCGAGCAGCGTGCCCGACTTGATGAAGATGCGGCCGGACTTGCCGCCGAGGTCAAGCTCCAGCTCGCCCGAGAGCTCGTTTGCGGCCAGCCCGGCGAGAATGCGATAGAGAGTGGCCCCGTCGCCGGCCGGGAACCCCTGGCCTCGAGCGGGGAACTGGGACATAAGCGACTCGGACGAGAGCCCGGCCCTGGCCTGCCCGAAAATAGCGTCGGGAGCGGCCTTGGGGCCTTCGTGCGGGGAAGCGGCCTTGGGGCCTTCGGGTGAGGGAGCGGCCCGTTGGGCGACGGCCGGACGTTCCCCGGCGGGTCGAACGGCTTCCTGGGCAACCTGCTCCAGCTTCGGTGCCGGCGCATCCTCCGGAACCTCGGGCAGCTCGACGGAATCCTCGCGGGCGCCAGCTCCCCAGGCGTCGAGCCGCTCGGCCGTCGATTCCGACTGGTCTGCGGAGCGTGCCGGCGGGATTTCCCAAGTCCCATCGTCCTCCGACCGGGCCGTCCCGCCCTGTGCGGAAGCCGGAGCACGCGAGGGAATGGCGTCGGGCACGGTGACTTTCAGCGACACTGCGGCAGAAGGAAGAGGCCTCGGTGTTGCCGCGGCAGCAGGTCGAGCAGGTACGGCCCCGGCGACATCCTCCATGCCAGCATTCTCGGCTCCCGCTGCTGCAAGCACCGGGAGGGGCGTGGCATCGGGATCCGTGGGCATATCCACGAATCCGGGGTCTGTCCCTCCCCCGTCGGAAACCGGGCGCTCCGAGTCTCGTGCTCCCCCCTGCTTGGGAGCGAACTCAGCGGCAAGCTCCGGCCGTGCCATGAGCTGCTGAAGGAGTCTTCTTGCCTTGGCCCCCTCTTCCGCTGAGGCCGCCCGCACCCGCATGGCGACGAACTGCCCGCGCCAGTAGTGCGGCTCGGCCACCGCAGCGACCTCGATCTTCTCCGCATCGAAGCAGACGGAAATGGTCACCGCCTGGCGAATGCGGAGCTGGACCTTGGGCGCCGCCATGAGCCACTGCTCCGACGTGATGGCAACCAACGCCTCAACGTAGTTGGCCAGCGTGAAGAAATGCAGCCTCTTGTCCTCGTCCAGGACCGGAAAATTCTGGCTCATTGTGAGTACCCTTCGGAACGACCAGACCGAGTATACCGACAGCCCTCCGTCGAAATCAACCGAATTCGGCGGCGGTCAGCGGTCCACCGGCACCAGGACATACGCACGCTCCCCCAGGCCGATGGATTCGCCGTGTCGGAGAGTAGCCGTGCCATCGATGTCGTGCACCGCCCGGAAGCGATCCCCCGAGAGCGGGACCGGGAATCGGTCTGCGTACCCCTCGAACCTGTTGACGAGGTCGAGCGAGGCCTGGTCGATTGCCACCGGATCGTCGCTGGCGAGATACCCGATGTCGGGGACGATGGGGGCATCGGACCAGTCGCAGCAGTCGCAGTCCGGGGTGATGGAAGTCAGGAAGTTGAGGTACACCACCTTGCCCCGCTTCCCGGCCACCGCAGCAGCGGCGTATTCGGCCGTCTTCTGCATGGTCGAGTCGAAGTCGTTGCCCCAGTGAATCGGGATGGCATGCTCGGGGCAGACGATGATGCACTCGCCGCAACCGGAGCACACCTTGGGGTCGATGACTGCGACCGCCCGCTTCCCCAGGTTGCCGGCAAGGTGTATCGCCCCGAACTTGCAGTGGCTCACGCACGTGCCGCACGCGGTACATTTGCTCCCTTTGACCCGCGGCCTCACGTCCGAGTGCAGGAACTGCTTGGCGGCGGATGCTGCAGCTCCCATGCCGAGGTTCTTCACGGCACCACCGAATCCAAACACCATGTGCCCCTTGACGTGGGAAACCACGACCATGCCGTCGGAATCGGCCACTGCGGCGGCGATGCGGGCATTCCGGATGTGGTTTCCGTTGGGGACATCCACGGTCCTGTAGTCGGTCCCCCGAAGGCCATCGGCGATGACGACGGGAGCCCCGAGCGTCGACAGCGAGAACCCGTTGTCCGCCGCGGCAAGGAGGTTGTCCACCGCATTGTGCCGCCGTCCCCGGTAGAGCGTGTTGGTATCCGTCACGAAAGGCTTCGCACCGGTGGCAGATACAGCCTCGACCACGTGCCGCAGGAAGAACGACGGGATGAAGTCCGCATTCCCCGGCTCCCCCCAATGGGTCTTGACCGCCACGAGGTCTCCGTCGCCGAACCGGTCTGCAAGCCCGACCCGCTCCAGCAGCATCGAGATCCGCTTGAACTTGTTGCACTCCGATGTACCCCTGGCCGAGGCGAAGTAGACGGTGGCAGGCATCACAAACCTCCGGGTCCGGAGCCCTACTCTACCTCGCAGGCGTCACCAGTGCCATCGAGATCGGCATCCCCCTGGCCCGGGTTGAAGATCTTGGCGCAGTTGTCCTGGAGCGTCGGCACTCCGTCCCCGTCGCCATCCTCCACCGAATCGCATGGCCCGCAGTCGAGGCAATTGCAGGGATTCTCCCCGAATCCGCACTCCCCGTCCCCGCACGCGGTGCACAGCCAGGCGTCGGCGAGAATCTCGATGCACTGGTGGCAGCAGGAGTCAGGCGCACAGGGGAAATAGTCGGCCGCTTTGAGCGGTGCGGGGATGAGGTCCGCACAGCACTTGAACGTCGGGTCCGGATCGGCAAAGACGTCCCCTTCGCCCCAGCAGGCGCCTTCCGGCACACACGAGAGCAAAGGCCCGCAGACCTGGCCCGGCAGGCAGGTACCGCAGGTGCCCCCGCAGCCATCGGCCCCGCAGGCCTTGCCAACGCACGACTTGGTGCAGCCGCACTGCCCGTCGGAGCAGGTCCAGTTGGGCGTCGGCCCGCAGACCGTGCCGTCCATGGCCGGTGCGTGGAGGCACTGTCCGGTGGCCGGATCGCACGAGTCGGAGGAGCAGAAGACCCCGTCGTCGCAGCTCTTGGGGACGTGCTTGCACTGGCCCGCCCCGGGCTGTTCGCTGTCGAGCGTGCACAGGTTCCCGTCATCGCAGCTCTTCTGGACGTGCTTGCACAACCCGCTGACAGGTTCGCACGAATCATCGGTTCCCGGATTCCCATCATTGCAGTCCCGGGGAGCGAAGATGCACTCCCCGCTCTTCGGGTCGCAGGAGTCGAGCGTGCAGCCGTCCTGGTCGTCACAGAAAACCGGCCAGAACTCCATTTGCCCCGTCATCGGATTGCACACGTCGATGGTGCACAAGTCGCCGTCCCCCGTCGGACCGGGGATGTAGATGCACCCCCCGGACTCGGCATCGAACAGCACCGTCCCCGTGTCGCACAAGTCGCTCGTCGAGTAACAGTCGCAATCACCGTCCTGGAGGTCGAAGACGCATTGGCCGGTTTGCGGGTTGCAGCAGTCGAGCGTCTTGGAGCTGCCGTCGTCGCACACTTTCTGAATGTTGGCGCAGGCACCGGTCGACTTGACGCAGAAGTCTGTGGTGCAGGCGTTGGCGTCGTCGCAGAAGACGGGGGTGTTGAGGCAGTCGCCGGTCTCAGCGATGCAGGAATCCTCGGTGCACTTGTCGCCGTCATCGCAGCTCCTGGGTCCCCACGTGCACAGTCCGGTGACCGGGTCGAGCTCGTCCACGGTACAGGGATTCCCGTCGTAGCAGGCAATTGGAAGATGCAGGCAGATGCCGGTGAGCGGGTCGCAGGAGTCCTGGGTGCTCGGGTCTTCGTCATCGCAGGGCACGGGCTCGTGCTTGCACTCGTTGGTCAGAGGGTCGCACTGGTCCACCGTGCAGGGGAAGCCGTCATCGCAGTCCTGGACCACGGTGACGCAACCAAGGATTGGATCCGCTGTGGTCGTAGTGCATGGGCCCTCGTCTGCGCAGGAAAGGTCGAGATGGGTACAAGCGCCGGAAACCGGATCGCAGATGTCCTCGGTCATGGCGTTGCCGTCGTCGCAGGCATTCTGTTGAGCGCAGGCCAACGTGACCGGGTCACACAGGTCCACCGTGCATGGGTAGCCGTCGTCGCACACTGGCTCGTTGAGGCAACCGCTGGTCGGGTCACACGAGTCGTCGGTGCACGGGTCGGAATCGTCGCACTGGACCGGGACGTGGTTGCACTCGCCGGTCGGCTCCAGGCACGAATCATCGGTGCAGGCGTCGCCGTCGGCACAATCGACGGGCTCGTGGGTACACTGGCCCGTCGCGGGCTCGTACCCGTCCTGGGTGCACGGGCTGCCGTCAGCACAAAGGTCCGCACACCCCTCGTCCAGCTCTCCGTCGCAGTCGTTGTCCAGCCCGTCACAGGTCTCGTCCTGGGGGATGCAACAGTCAGGAATGGGTTCGTGCATGCAGTCGCCGGCGTGGCAGGTGTCGACGGTGCAAGGATCATCGTCCACGCACTGGACGCTGTCCGTGCAGTCGGGGGGACACGCCGGGATCGACTCGTGGACGCAATCCCCCGCCACGCACGAGTCAGCGGTGCAACCGTCACCGTCGTCGCAATCCATCTCCGTGCACGGGTCCTTCGGCGTCTCCGGCTGCGCGGCTTCATCGCCGGTGGAGACTTCCGCAAAAGCGTCCGTGTCTACCTGGAGTTCGGCATTGTCGCGTCCGTCATCCCCCCCTGGGGTGTCCGCTACGTCAGCGGGTTCTCCGTCGAGGTCTCCCAACCCTGCGCCCGCATCGACATCGCCGCTCCCAGTGCCGACGTCCCGGTCGGCGCCGGCTCGGTCCACGCCGGCGGAGTCCATGGAATCGGCATGCAGAGAGTCGGCGTCTGCCCCTTCGTTCGAGACGGACGAAGCCCCGCAAGCCGCGAGGCTCGCCATCACTACCATGAACAGGACTGCCAGGAAGGGGGCAGCCGGACTCGTGCCGTACTTCCCCGGTCCCTGCCAGGTCTGCGGCCCCGATCCGCTCCGACTTGGCCGCCCGTTCCACCGTGAGGCTCCAATCTTCATCACGGCCTTCCCCACTGCGCCACGTCCTGGCCTAACCACCTCAGATCTTTCCCCCCAGCCCCGAGCCCCCAGCCCCGAGCCCCCAGCCCCGCCTACTCCACCACGTACATCCCCTTCTCGTCCACGCGCACCTTGAGGCGGCGCTTCTGGGCCGCAAACAACTTGAGTCCCTGGTTCAGGTTGGTCCAGAACTCCTTGAGCTCGACGCTCGCCTCGCCGGCGATGAGCGTGTCCATGTCGCGGGTGGGAAAGAGGTAGACGGCAACCCGTTTCTGCCGGTCGTCCATCGCCTTGGCCATGATCCACAGCTCCTGGATGCGCTCGTCGGTCATGGCCAGACAGCCGATGGAAACGCAGTTGCCGTGGATCATGATGTCCCCGCCCAGACTTCCCTTCTTGCCGAGCTTGCGGTCGCTTGCGTTCGGGTAGTTCACCCGCATCGAAAGGTAGAAGAGGCTGTGGCTGTTGTAGTAGTCAAGCTCGTAGAAGCCCTCGGGTACCTGGTAGTCCCCTTCCCTCCGCTTCGGTCCGAGACCACCCGAGGCATAGCAGACCTTGTAGGTGGCGATGTGCTCGAGCTTCCCGCCCGCCTTGGCCGCTGCCCAGACCTCGACATCCCGCTCCTTCTTGTAGCCGACGAGCACGAGGTCGCCGGGAGGGAACGCAACGCCGGCATCGGAGAACAGCTTCTGCACTTCGGTATCCTTGGCCGTGTGAGCGGCCGCGACACGGGCCTTGGACGAGTCGCCCCCGTCGTAGGACCAGTCGGTGAATTCCCGGACGGGCACCGACCTTGCAGCGGTGCTGCCGCCGACTGCGGGCGAAGCACTTCCCGAACCCGGTTTGGCCCCTCCGGTTGCCGGAGCCTGCTGGGCTCGGCACGAGATACCCGGCAGGGCAACGGACAGAAGGACCAGGCAGAAGAGAGCCACGCGGGCGGACTGCAGGAACGATGGGCACATGGAGCTACCTCCTTCAAGGGCCGAATGCAGTCTACGCCGCGCCCCCCGGGCTTTCAAGGACGGCCTGGATCGGTGCGGTTCCGGCCAAAAAAACGCTTGATTCCCCCCCGCGTGCTCGGTAGACTGTGTCGGCTTTGGCTGGGGATTCAGTCGTTTAACCATTCGGAAACGGCTTGCTAACTGAAACGGAGGGACGAGGATGAAAAAGCTGTTGGCAGTTGTGATGGCGCTCGCTCTGGCGAGCTTCTTTGCTGCATCCTGCGGCGGCGAAGACACTGGGGAAGAGAAGGATTGCGTGAAGATTTGCGAAGGCAAGGATTGCGGCGATCTGGACGGCTGTAACTGCGGCACCTGCGGCGACGGCGAGACCTGCGAAGCCAACATGTGCAAGACCCCCGTGGCCCCCGGCTGCGAGGAGAAGTGCGCAGGCAAGGAATGCGGCACCGTCGAGGATTGCGACTGCGGCACCTGCGCCGAAGGCAAGACCTGCGATGCCAAGAACATGTGCGTGGACGCCGGCGACTGCACCGCGGCTTGCGAAGGCAAGGCTTGCGGCACGGTCGAGGGCTGCGACTGCGGCACCTGCGCCGACGGCACCGTCTGCAACGAAGTCACCTTCACCTGTGACTGCGTCCCGGTGTGCGACGGCAAGGAATGCGGCGATGACGGCTGCGGCGACGTCTGCGGCGAGTGCAAGACCAACGAGACCTGCTCGGCCGAGGGTGTCTGCGAGTGCATCCCGAACTGCGAAGGCAAGGTCTGCGGCCCCGACATGTGCGGCGGCACCTGCGGCGAATGCAAGACCGACGGCTCCGAAGTCTGCCAGGAAGGCGCCTGCAAGCCGAAGGGCGAGTGCGTCGCCGACTTTGAAACTCCCGGTCTGAAGGTCAACACCATGGCAGTGGGCAAGGGCGGCCATGCCGGCGAGGCGCTGGACGTGGACGGTGACCCCGCCACCTGCGCTCCGGAAGGTGACTGCGAGGACGGTCTCAACAACATGCTGTCCGGCCTGCTCGGCCAGCTCGCCCAGTTCGTCGACGCCGATGCGGAAATCGCCAAGGCGCTGGACGAAGGCACCATCGTTCTGCTTGCCGAAATGAAGGACATGAAGACCGACGGCACCGAGTTCACCATGAACATGTACATCGGCGACCCCGTTGCCGACAAGGCCACCTGCGACTACCAGGCTGCCGTGTGCGACTACACCGTGAAGCTGGACTCGCTGGACCCCGTGACCTGCGCTCCGATCATCACGTTCGACAACGCCACCATCACCGCTGGCGCTCTCAAGGCAGGCGGCCCGGACGCCATCTTCTCGGTCACCATCCCGATCCAGGAAGGCATCTCCCTGACCGTGACGGCCAACATGGCCCAGATCGTCGGCACCGTCGCCGGTGAAGGCGAGGCCATGACCCTTGCCGACGGCATCGTCGGCGGCGCGGTCCGGAAGGACAAGCTGATGGAAGCCGTGGACTACATCCCGGATGATGCCGGCCTGCCGGTCTCCAAGGACATGATCAAGAACCTTCTCGACATGTTCGTGAAGCCCGACGTCGACACCGACGACGACGGCGAGCTCGACGCCGCCTCCATTGGCATCAAGTTCGGCGCCATTGCCGGCAAGATCGGCGGCTTCACTCCGGAAGAACCTGCTGAGTAAGGCAGGTAGGAACTCCCGCAGGGGCGGCTCCGGCCGTTCCCGCTCCAACCTCCAGAAACCAGCTTGACCCACAAACCCAACCAGCGCCGTTCTCGAGAGCGAGGCGGAATCGATCTGCTCGGCAGCGAATCCCGCCCCGTCGTCGTGGACGCACCGGTCCGGGCCGGACTACTCTGGTCGGACCGCTACGACAGCGCCATGGGCTCACTGGGGTTCCAGTGGACGTGGGAGCGGTTCAACGTGCCGCACGTGGTCTCGTGCGAGCGGTTCTTCCGGGTCACTCCGGAATCGGCGGGAGGGGGCAGCGGTCGGGGGGACTCGGGGGGAAGTCGGGGCCGCTTCGCTGCGAGAGGGGGCCGCTTCCAGCGCAAAGACGGGCGGTCCGGTGCTCCTGCCCACGGCGGTCCCGTGTCGTTCGAGTCGGGGCGGCCGCTGGGAGGGTGCGACCTGCTGCTTGCCAGCATCAGCTACGAGCTGGACTTCCCGCACCTGGTGCGGATGCTGGCTGCCGGGGGTGCGGAGCCTCTGCGGAGCCGGCGCTCTCCCGATGAGCCTGCGCTGGTCATCGGCGGGCCGCTCACCCGCGCCAACCCGTTGCCGCTCGCAGCCATCGCCGACGTGGTCGTGGTCGGGGACGGTGAGCCGGCCGTGGCCGCGCTCGTCGCCCATATCCAGGGCGGCGGGATGACCGACGCACACTCGGTGGTCGATGCGCTGCGGGGGGTGCCCGGGGCATGGATTCCATCGGAGTCCCCCGTCCCCCCCCCATCGTTCGAAGCGGAGGCCGGGGTGCTTCCTGTCGTCTCCGCTGTGGCGACCCCGCACAGTGCGTTTCCCGACCTCCACCTGGTCGAGATTTCCCGCGGCTGCCCGAAGAGCTGCACCTTCTGCCTGGGCCGGAGGCCGGATCCCGTGGGTCTGCCGGAATCTGGAAGCACGCTCCCCATCGACCCGGGGGGCCCAACTCCGGCAGATGCCTCGGCGACCATCGTCCGTCGACCATCGTCCATTCGTTCCCCCTTCCTCCGCTTCGCTCCGACCGAGTCCATCCTGTCTGCGCTCCCTTCCGACGGCAAGGGGGCGGGGATCATCGGTGCTGCGCTGAGCTACCACCCGGGGCTCGCCGTGATCCTGGAATCTCTCGCTTCTCGTGGGCTCAAGGCCGGCCTTTCCAGCCTGCGGGCCGACCGCATGACTTCGGAGTTGGCCGCCCTGCTCAAGGCAACCGGCGGCGAGGTGCTCACCGTGGCAGCGGACGGGATTTCGGAGCGGGTCCGCAGCGAGCTTCGCAAGGACGTGACCGAGGCCGATCTCGTCAAGAGTGCCGAGCTCGCGCGGGATGCAGGAATCCACGCTCTGAAAATCTATGCCATGGTGGGGCTGCCCGGCGAGACGGAAGACGACGTGCTCGAGTTTGCCGGGCTGCTCAACCGACTCAACACGCAACTGCCCGTGATTGCAAGCCTTTCCGTCTTCGTCCCGAAGAAGGGGACACCGCTGGAGCACGCCCCGTTCGGTCCCGTCGATCGGGTCTCGGACCGACTCCAGATGTTGCGGCGGCACTGCTCCGGCGGGATCCGTATCAACCGGGTCTCTGCCCGAGAGGCGATGCTCCAGTGGCTGTATGATCATGCCTCGGTCGAGGATGGCGAGCGCATGGTGCTGTCTGCGCTGGCGGGCCAGGACGATCTGCGGGTGTTTCGAGGACAGTAGACCCCGACGGGCAAGAGGAGCGGACAGGCGACCCTTCATCATTCTGTCGCTGGTTGCCAGCCGGCCCGTCTCCTCGGGTCCGACCAAGCGCGGATCACAACCCCAGCTCGACGACGGCCAGCACGGGCTTGACCAGGTTGGTCACGTACAATGCGGTCGGAGAGAACCCCTCCCCCTGTCCCCAGGCCAGGCTGGCAATACCCACAATCCCCAATCCAGAGGGATCCTTGGCCACTCCGACCAGGTCATTTCCGGTCCAGGCGTACAGGGTGCCGGTCCCGAAGCCGGCCACGAACACGGTTCCGTCTGGGGACACCGCAAGCCCGTCCGCAACGGCCAGGTCCTTGGAATCGCAAACGACCTCCACCGGCCCGGGGGCTCCCTGGTCGTCCAGCTCCGCCTTCAGCAGGCTACCCGGATCGGTCGACGTGAAGTAGAGCACGGCCCCGTCCGGCGAGAAGGCCAGCCCGTTGGCGTAGACTACGTCCGGCACGACGACCTCGGGGTGTCCTTCCGCGTCCAGGCGCCCGACGTACCCTGGCTCACCGTCCGTCTGGCTGCCGGACGACGTGAACCACAGGCTTCCTTCCGAGTCGAACAGCAACGTATTGGGGGCCACGATGCCGTCGAGGAAGACTTCCACCTCGGGCGAATCGCCGAGGAGCACACGTTCGACCCGATTGGCCGAGTAGCGGCAGACGTAGAGGGCCCCGTCCGGTCCGTGGGCAAGCCCCGCAGTGCCGGCCAGCACCCCTTCCTCCACGGGCAGAAGATCCACGTACGCCTCGACGTTGCCGGCAGCGTCCATCCGGTACACTTTGCCGTCGACGCCACCAAGAAAGAGGCTCCCCTTCCCGTCAAAGGCCAACCCCTCCACGGCGGCAGGAAGGCTGTCGGACAGGAGCACCGGCACGACGGGGGATTCGGGAAGATGGATCACGGCTGAGTCTGCCGCTGCATCCGACGGGCCGCCATCCGGCACATGGAGGTCCATGCGGCCTTCCGCTCCCGACGCGTCCGCCTCGGTCCCATCGGGCCCTTCGCCGGTCTCGGAACGGCCGGCCCCGTCCTCGACGAGCCCGGCATCGGTTGCTTCCTTCCCCGAGCCGCACCCCCCCCCAGCGCTCCAGGGCAACACCAGGACGACGACCAGGAATCCGACACGACACGACCCGTTGAGAGTTCTCATGCGGCCTCCACCGAAAATCGGCCCGATACTACCACGAGCTTACGGGCGATGCACAACGGCGACGATTCGCCACCCGAATGTCAGGGGCGACGGCGCTGGACTGGGGCGCTGGACGCCAGCCGACTGCCGGGGAAAATCGTCTCCTTTCCCCCCTTTCCTGTCGATGGTATGCTGGGCATCCAGGTGCGGAGGTAGGAACCATGCGAATGCTGCCTGCTGGCGTTTTGGCATTGCTGATGCTGGGTATGAGCGGGAACGTGGCCGGCCAGGAGAGGCCCCGAGTGCTGGCGGTGCTGGCCATCGAGGACGAGCAGGGCAAGCTGAAGGCCGACGATGTCGCCGCGGCCGGGGATTTCCTGAGGGCCACGCTGGCCCGGGATTCCCGATACTCCGTCATCGACAAAGGGCGACAGGAGGAGAAGAGGCGGGCCGTCCTGTCCGAGATGAAGAAGGAATCCCAGGAGCTGCACTTCGACGAGAAATACCGGGTGCGCCTCGGCCGCGAGCTGGCGGCCGATTCCGTGCTGGCCTGCTCAGTGGCTGCCATCGGGAAGACGTGCACGATGACGTGCGAGCAGTACACCATCGAAACCGGCGTGGCCGAGGCGGGTGCCACCGCAGAGTTCCCCTGCGATGCCGACGGCCTGCTTTCCGGCGTGAAGCAGGTGGCCAAGGACCTTCTCGAGAAGGCCGGAAAGCCTCGGGCGGGGGCATCCGGAGACGGACAGCTGGGCGGTCCCGCAGCGGAGAAGGGAAACATCATCAAGTCGTCCGCTGGCATCGTGCTGGCGGAGATTCCGGCGGGGTGTTTCATGATGGGCTCGCCCGAAGGGGAGGCGGAGCAGAAGGGGGACGAGTACCAGCACAAGGCCTGCCTGACGAAAGGCTTCTACATGGCCACGACCGAGGTGACGCAAGGGCAGTGGTCGGCCATCGTGGGTCGGAATCCATCCATGCACGCAAGCGGTGGTGCCAGCTGCCCGGTCGAGAACGTGTCCTGGGAGGAAGCGGTTGCGTTCTGCAACAAGCTCTCGGACAAGGACGGGCTTCCACGCTGCTACAAGACCGACGGCCTGGTGCCGGAGCTGGCGGCAGGGTGCACGGGCTACCGCCTGCCGACCGAGGCGGAGTGGGAGTACGCCGCCCGTGCCGGGACTACGTCGCCCTTCTCGACGGGGAGCTGCATCTCGAGCCTGGACCAGGCCAACTACGATGGCCGATATCCGCTGGCCGGTTGCGACATCGGCAAGACCCGGAGCAAGACCGTGTCCGTGGGGACGTTTGCAGCCAACGCGTTGGGACTGTTCGACATGTGCGGCAACGTCTCCGAGTGGGTATGGGACCTGTACGGAGACTATCCGCTGCGTGAGGTCACGGATCCGCACGGGCCGGAGATGGGGACGGGCCGCGTGCTCCGCGGCGGGGCATTCGATTCGGGGGCGGGCAAGTGCCGCTCTGCCAATCGCGAGCAGGGAGCGGCAGGGTTTCGTGCGCCCGACGTCGGCTTCCGCGTGGTCCGGACCGTGAAGTAGCGCCCTACTTGATTACTGCTTCCGAGCCGATGTGGACGTTGGAGGAGTAGGACTCGTAGGCTTCCCGGGTCTGGGCGACGAGCACGGCCGTCGATGCCTCGGGGAACACGTTGATCACCACGAATTCTGCCAGGTACTTGTAGACGCCGGTCTTGGGGTCACGCGTGATGACGTACCCGGTGAATCCCTGCTTGATGCCGTGATTCTGTCCCACGCCGAGCGTAATCAGGTAGCGGTCGATGCCCGTGATCTTGAACGTCTGCTGAGTGAAGTCCTTGAACTCCGCCTTGATCTTCGAAGCAATGGCCTCGATGTCCTCCCGGTTCAGCATGACGCTGGACTGGTCCGCGTTGGTCGTGAACCGGACCTTGCCGCTGGTTCCGTAGATCACGAGCTCGGAGATGCCCAGGTCCAGCCCGACGGCCTTGGCCACCTTCTCGTCGGCCAGCATGGCGTTGACAATGCGGAGGTCGCACTGGAAGTACCCGTCCGTTCCTTCCATGTTGATGGACGTGATGTACCCCAGGAGGATCCCGTCCACGGTGCCCTGCACGTTCTGGTACTGGCTCCTTGTTGCCGCGGAAAGCCCGGTTGCCACGAGGTGCTTGGTCGTGGTCTTGGTCTCCTTCTCCTTTTCCTTCTCCTCGACAGCGGTCTCGACCATGGTCTCCTGGTCCAGATCCTGGCGATCATAGAGCTCGAACCGGCCGACTCGGAACAGCTCGGTGGTGAGCATGTCGGCCACGCCGTCCACGACGAGCCGGGCCTTGTCCGTCTGGTCGATGAACGTGAGCACCGCGATCTTGAACTTCTGCGACCGGGGTACGAACGACTCGGCCACCCGCCAGTTGCTGAACAGCGGCGGCTGGGAAGTGACGGCGATCTTCATGACCGGCACGGGAGAGCAGGCGACAGCCACGAGGCCGGCAAGCAGGCAGCCGCAGACAACGCTCGAGATGACCTTCTTCATGTTCGGCCTCCTTTCACTCGTCACGGGTGGCACGGCGAACCTTGTCCGTGTTCTTGCCCAGCTTCTCCATCTCACGGACCGAGGCCAGAGCGAAATTCGCCATCTGCGGATCGTGCACGGTCTGCCCGGCCTTGCGCCAGAAGGCCAGCGCTGCGTCACGGCGCCCCTGGCGGGCCAATGCATAGCCACACCAGGTCAGGATCGGCGTGTCGTAGATGTTCTCTCCCGTCGAGAGCTCGTCCCACCACTGGTGGCACGACTGGATCACGTCGCGGCCCACGAGCACGTCGAACTCGAGCTGGACCAGGTTGTAGGTCCAGTTGTCGAGCGACTGCTTGAGCACCGCCATGAGCCCGGGCAGCTGTCCCGAGCTCACGTCTTCGAGCATGCCTTCGAGCGTCTTCATGGGCTTCTTCATGTAGTTGACCGAGCAGCCGAGCTTGGCGACTCCCTCGTGGATGTCCATGAGGACCCGAGCATAGTAGAGCACGGTGAGGCCCTGCTGGACGGCAAGGCGAAGCGCCATCTTGTCGTGAGAGATCTCGGAGTGCAGGGCCCGGTAGTCCTGGAAGCGGGCATAGGCCTTCTCTGCGTCCCGGAATATGCTGTCGTAGAGCTCGATCACGCTCTCGATGTCACTGAAGTTGGGCGTCTCCATGTGCCCGGGGATCTCGATCGTGGCCAGGTAGTTGTCACCATCTTCCTCCCGTTCCACGCTCCAGGAGGCATCCGGCATGCACACGTAGCGGAAACGGATTTCCTTCTGGCGGGAATACGCCTTCTCCGCGCTCCCGCTGACTTCGGCCCGGTAGACCCCCTGCTGGTCGTCGAACGAGGAGCGTTTGATCGGCTGGTACTGTGCCTTCTGCTCCGGTCCCTTGGGCAGGTTCCAGCTATAGTGGGAGGAACAGGCGGACAATGCCACCAGCGTCCCGAGCGCCAGCAATCCCGCCAATCGAGCGTTCTTCATGCTGCCTCCTGCAGTCAAGTGCGCACCTGACTCCCAGCCCCGGTCAATCTGCTTTCCGTTCACGTGCGCAATAGCTTCCGCAATTGCGCGTTGTATCAACAGACGGAGCGGCCTGTCAAGGATTGCGCGGGTGCGCGAGCTTTGCTATCCTCCCTTTCGCCACTCAAGGGAGGACCGGTATGACGCGCGGCAGAAGATGGGGAACACATCTGGCGACAGGACTGGCGGTGCTGCTCGGCGCAGCCGTCTCGCTCCCGGCGGCAGCCGTCCCCTCTGCGGGACGGGAGGCCAGAGCCCGCCAGGACTTCATCCTGACCATCGAGACGGTACCGCCCGAGGCCATGGTCTCGGTGGACGATGGCGAGCCTCGTCCCGACTGCCCCACGTTCATGGTGACCGCAGGGCCGCATCGAGTGCGGGTGACTCTGGCCGGGTACAAGACGGTGGAGATGCAGGTCGACCTCACGGCGAGCAAGTTCCTCAATGTCACGCTCGAGAGGGACGATGGGCAGGCCCCCCCTCCGGTGGACAAGCCCGCTCTCGCCTTTCCATTCGAGGAGGACTCCGGCAGCCCGGCTCCGACCGGTGACAACAGTGAGCCGGCACCGACGACGGGGGACGACGACGTTTTCCCCCGTGACAGCGGCTCGACGTCTGAGACTGCGGGCTCGCCCGACAAGCCGGCGGACGGAGCCGCCCCGGGAACCGGTGGCCAGAACACGAAGAGCTCGCCCGGGTGGAGCGCCGAGCCCAACCCCCTCTCCTCCGACTACTCGGCCGACGACAACGGGGCCGGCACGGAACCAGCGGTTGACAACGACTCCGGGGAAGGTGGAGCAGACGTAACATCGTCCAAGGATCGCAGCCAGGCGGGCCGACTCGCCGGCTCCTGGATCCTCATCGGCACCGGATTGGCCCTGGTGGCCGGCGGTACGGCGCTCGCCGTTACCGGTGCCCTGGGCGAGGACGACGTGAAGAGCCATCACTCGTGGAGCATGACCAAGGCCACCGACGAATGGGATTCGATGCAGTCCCGGCAGAGCTGGGGAATATCGCTGGCCTGCATCGGGGGCGCTGCGGCTACGGGAGGCATCATCTGGCTCGTGGCCGGCAAGCCTGCCGACACGCGACGTTGGGAAGATTCGGCGTTCGTCGTTCCGCTGCCGGGCGGGGCTTCGCTCGGTTGGACGGTGTCGTTCTGACAAACCGGAAGACGAGGAGACACGATATGAGACGACCATCTGCAACGCGCGTGACGTCGACCGGATTGGCTGGAGCTTCCCTCGCTCTGGCTGGACTGCTCCTGGGTCTTCCCGGCTGCAGCGAACCATTCCCCGAGCACCTCGAGTACGCGTGTCCCTGCCCCTCGGGGTGGGAATGCTACAAGGACATCTGCCGCAAATCGTGTACCAACGGGGAATCGTGCCCCGACGGGACCGAATGCAATCAGGGGCTGTGCAAGCAACAGCCCGGCAGCGGTCCGAACCCCGATTGCATCCCCTCCTGCTACACCGATGAGGGCGGAATCGCCGAGTGCGGCGACGACGGTTGCGGCGGCCAGTGCGGGTGGTGCCTGAGCGGGCAGGTTTGCAGCGGAGGACACTGCAAGGACGGGAGCGGATGCGAATCGCAGTGCTACACTCTCGAGGGACTGAAGAAGCAGTGCGGCCCCGACGGATGCGGAGGATTCTGCGGGCAGTGCCCCGTGGGCCAAACCTGCAGCTCCGGCTTCTGCAGTGGCGGAGGGGGCAGCAGCAACCCCATCGTGAACGCGTGCAACGGTCTGGACACGCCCAGCGGCAATGACTGCCAGGGAACCTCGTTCCAGGGTTGCTGCGGCAGCGACAACCGCCTCTACTGGTGCGACAACGGCTCCCTCTACTGCATCGACTGCAGTCAATCCGAGTCGGCTTGCGGCTGGGCCGTAGACAACGGTTTCTACGACTGCAACCAGCAGGGCAAGTCCGAGCCGACAGGCAACTACCCTCGCGAGTGCTCGGCCACCCCATGACGCTGATCCTGGCGGCATCCGCCGGTTTCCTCCTGCTGGTGGACGCCATCATCCTGCAGCCGGCCCCCGGACTGTTCCGGCTCCTGCATCCGGGGCCAAGCGGGTATCTTCTTCAGCCGCTCCTCCTGGTCGCAGCAACGCTCGCGGTGGGACCGCAACGATGGCGGCCGGCGGCGACGACCGCACTGGTCGGTCTTCTGGCGTTGCTCGTGTGCCCCATGGTCGCCCTGGACCAATGGGCGATTCCGCTGTCACACGCATGGCGGTGGGCCGCGTCGGGGTCCGTCGACGGTTGGTTTGCCGCCTTGCCCGGAACGCTGGTGGCGGCCCCGGCCCTGGTGCTGCTGCTGGCCACCGCTGCCGGAGCGGATGCTCCGGTCTGGCTTCACCGGAGCGGGAAAATTGCCACCGTGGGGCTGTGTTTCCTTGGGTTCCTGGCCCCCTGGACGGGAGTGCTTGCCCAGGCCGTTCTCTACGACTTCGGCTCCGGGCCAAGGATGCTGACATCGGCCCTGTTGCAGAGCGGGGTGCTGGGGCTCGGCCTGTGGGCCGCGACTTCGGCCCGGGCCGGCGGGAATGCCTGGAACGGAATCGAGGCGGCCTCTTCGTGGGGCCGGGCCGCCCTCACGGTGCTGCCTCCCGTCGCACTTCTGGCCGCCTACCTGGCGCTCAAGCTCGAAACAGTGTCATGGTCCGCCACGGACGAGAACATCTACTTTTACGACATCGTGCTGATGAGCCAGGGCAAACTCCCCTACCGTGACTTCTTCTTCGCCCACCCGCCGCTGCACATCGTGCTCCCGGCGCTGCTGACGATTCCGACTGCCCCCTCCTTCCTGGTGCTGAAGCTGGTACCCGTTGCAGCGTCGATGGTGAGCGGGACGTTCCTGTACCTGGCAGGGTTGCAACACGGGCGGTTGGCGGGGCTAGCCGGCGCAACGTTCTTCCTATTTGCCATGGAACAGCTCCAGGCCAGCACCAACCTGACCGGAATCAACTTGACCGTCATGTTCGTGTGCGGTGCGGTGTGGGGGATTGCGAGCGGACGGCACCTGCTGTCGGGCATCCTCGGGGGACTGGGGGTCCTCACCGGCGTGTATGCTTCGGTTCCGGTCCTGGCTCTGATGCCGGTTGCGGCGCTGGCGGGGATGGGAGGTCTGCTGAAGCTCGCCGCCGGGTTTGCCGCGACTGCGTGCGGAGGTAACCTGCTTCTCTACGCCCTGTTCGGACAGCCCTTCCTCGACCAGGTATACCGATACCACTTCCTCAAGGAGGCCAAGGTCGAGGGTTTCCTGGCCCCCTCCGGTATCGACCTGGCCGGTTTGACGGCTGCCGGACTGCTGCTGACCGTCGGCGTGCTTGCCTGGAGCGACCTTCGCAGCCCTGACCATCCCATGGGCAAGCGGGGCGGTCTTCAAGACCTGGCCCCCTCCGTGGGCCGATGGATCCGCTCGAGGCGGGGGCTGGCGCTCTCCTCGGTAGGGGTCGTGCTGGCGGCATGTGTCGTGTGGGCATGCAGTGCGCCGGATGGGGCACCGGGTGGCCTCGGGCTGCTCTGGAACGATTTCGGGCGCTTTGTCGAGGACCAGGAGTTTCTGCGGTTTTTCTTCTTCCACCCTCACCTGGTCCTGGCACCGTTGATGGCCATGATCTCGCTGGCCTGCCTGGCCGTTGTCGGCTGGCTGCGGACCGGGGCGATGGCCGGGGGGGCCCCCGATTCGCCACCGGGTGCACCGGAAGGGCCAGGAGGAATGACGCTGCCTGCAGCAGCCTGCTGCGTGGGTCTGGGGGCGCTTGCGGAGCTTGCCCTGCTTCCGGAGAGCTACACGTTCTACTACGTTCTCCTCATCCCGGGGCCGGCTCTGCTGCTGGGCAGTGCGGTCGCCTGGACGGTGGAAGCCGCCGCAACGACCGGCCGACCGCACCAACGGGACGGAGTGCGGGACCAGACTCGAGAGCCGCCCGTCCACCGGGCAGCGCAGGTCGGTCAGGCCCGGGCCATCCTCCGCTCCGGAGCGACCCTCCTGGTCCTTCTGGTCGGGGTGCTGGTCCACTTCCTCTGGGTTCCAGTCGGGCTCGAGGTCGGCGCACACCGTTTCCCGCACGCTCCGGCCGGTCTGACTCCGGCCATGCGGGCGGGGCTGGCCCCCGGGACGGAGGTCGCGGGCGACTTGACCTGTTACGACATCAAGGACAACGTCGCGTCCCCGTTTTCGTCCGTCGTGCGGGAGCGCATCCTGCCTCGTTGCCGCTTCCAGGGGAGCATGGAGGCCGGGGCATTCCACTACCTCTGGAAGAAAAAGTGGTACTTCTCCCGGGCGGGGGAGCTGGCGGACTTCATCCGGATGAACAGCGAGGAGGGGGAGACGATCACCGGCAGCTCGCTGCTGGCCCCGCTCCTGGCGATGCTCTCGGGCCGGCCGGTAGCAGCGGATTTCGTGGACACGAACACCAAGCGATTCAAGACCGGCATGGTGGACCGTGTGCAGGTCGAGGCCGCTTGCGGATCATTCTCGGGAGAGGAGCGGGACGGCTGCACCCGGCGGGAGGCCGAGCGACTGTTCTGGAAGAAGGTATGCTCGACCCGGCTCCGCTTCATCGTGGCCGGCCCGGACTCATTCTTCACGCCGCAGCGGATGATGCGACATCCGCTCGTGCGGCGCCATTTCCGCCCCGAGCTCTTTGCCAACGAGCCGCATCTCAACATGAACGGCCGGTATGGAATCGTCCTGTTCCGGAGGGTTACGGAGTCGCCTCTGGCGGATGGGAGCTGGTGCTCGATGGAAGCTGGTCCACGGTAAAGACTCGAATTCCCAGGAAGTCGGCGGCAACGATCACGGTGGACCCGCTCACGGATACGCGATTTGCGCTGCCGTCGGTGACCGGGAAGTGCATCGGGGCAGAGGGCTTTCGCAGGTCGGACCAGTCGACGACCAGGAGGCCGGTTCCGCCGTCAGCGCCGATGACGGTGTTGCCGGAAGATGCGATTCCGCGGATGACGTCTCCTGCCGGCACGCAGGCAACCGAGTCCGGCGAGAGTGCCGCATCGACATAGCAGAGGCCTTCGTGTCCACGGGAAAAGAGGAGGCCGTCCCGGAACGGGTGGAGCCGCCGGACGTCCCCGGCGCTCTCCATGACTCCGGTTTCCACCACCGAGGCACCGTCCGCGGTCAGGCGCAGCCTTGCCACGCCCTGGCGGCCGTTGGCCACGTAGACCCACAGCTCGTTGCCCTGGACGCCCTGTGCGCTCTTGACGACGACGTGCCGGGCGTACCCGCCGGTATCCTGGATCAGCCTCTGTATGGGCCGCGTCGGGTCCGAGACGTCCCAGACGGCAATGCCCATGACGCCCAGCGCGGCCACCAGCAGGTCTCCCTCCACGACGGCGGAGAGTGCCGCCCCGGAAGTCTCCAGGTCGACGATTCCTTCGGGCCGGGGCCTTCCCCCCTCTTCGTCCAGGGGCACAATCCGGATTCCGGACGGGCCGATGGCGGTGAAGACCCGTCCCTTTGAGACCCACACGTCATTGACCGAGTCGGGAAGCATGACGACCGGCTCCGGCCCGACCAGGACGGCCTGCGGCCCGTCTCCTGTCGGTCGGGAGGACGGGAGGCGATAGCGCACCAGGCCGAACGTGGTACCGGCGATCACCTGGCTGCCATCGACCGAAACGCCGCAGTACGTCCGGGCCATGAGCTCCCGGGTCGGGTCGGGACGGTCCTGAGCCGCCCCGGCGCCCACGTTCACCAGCAACGCCAGCAGCGCCGCCCCGGCCGAGGCAGTTGCCTGTCGAATGCTGGCCCCGTATGCCCGGGTTGCGCTCACTCGTCACTCTCCGTGGGCGGCATGTTCATGGGCAGCGGCACTTCCGCCTTCCGGAACAGAGCCAGCATCCCCTGCTCGTGAAGGAGGCTGGTGACGATTCCCAGCCCGTGAACCCCATGCACGATCACGTCGCCCGCCTTGAACGATGCGGTCTCCGTGTACTTCCGGGCGTAGTTGGCATTCACGTTCTCCGTCGCCTCCCGCCACCGCTTCGTCACGTCTGGCAACGCCTTGGTATCTGTCCGGGCCTTCTCCATGTCGGTCCACTGCTGCTGGCGTCGATCCCGGATTCGGAATGCACGCTTCATCAGACCGGCCCGGAGCTCCTCCTCGCTGCGCTCCGGGAGGAACGGCTGCGTCGAGCGACACGTCCTGCACGTCACCTTGGCCACGTCGTCCCCCTGCAGGGCGGCCACGTTGCCGTGGAGATTCAGCCGGCACTTCTTGCAGAAGAAGTCGATTTCGTCTCCGATGGCGTAGGTGGTATTCGCATCCATGGGTCACTCCGTGTAGTAGCGGATCATCGCCTCGACGGCTTGGGCGCATACCGCGCAGAAGTCGATTTCCTTCTTGGAGAACATCTTGCAGTCGAGCGCCGGCCTGTAGAGGCCCTTGGCCGAGTACCCGGCCCCCTCGAAGACGCCGGTCTTCCCGGCATGCTCAGCGGCCTCGGGGGTGGGCACGGGAGTCCCGGGGGCAATCAGGCTACCCCACTTCACCCGGGCCGGACCGTCCAACAGGGCGGTCACGTTGGGCTCCCACGGCTCGACCCCCTTCGGGTAGAAGTCCGAGTAAGCTACCGATGACGTGTAGTACTCGTCCCCCAGCCCGCCGAACCCGTGCCCGAACTCGTGCATCAGGACGTACTCGTCGTACTCGTTGTCCGAGATGAAGATCGAGAACATGTTGTAGATGCCGGCCCCGCCGTAGCTGCTCGTGTTGACCATGATGACGACGGCGTCATAGGGGACCTGGGCCGCCAGGTCGCGCACGGTGCGGTTGTCCGAGGTCGTGAGATAGCGGGCCGAGTCGAAGGTGTTGAACGTAGTGCGCAGCGGCGAAGCGGTGTGGATCGACTTCCGGGGCTCGTCCGGTCCGGTCTGCTCGGCCACGGGGATCACGCCGCGGATGCTGAGCTTGTCCCGATACTTGTCGAAGGGGGGAGTGCTCAGCATGGTCCCGGCAAACCGCTTGAGGTCACGGGCGGCCTTCTCCTGCTGATGAGCGGCATACCCGTCCGCAAGGATGACGACGTCGAGCGAGCGCTCCGGCGGCCCGGCTTCGGACAGAACGAGCGTGGTGAGATCCTTCCGGCCGAGCAGGGTGGCTCCGACCAGGTGCGAATCGGGTTGGATCTCCTCCTGGAAGATGGAGGTCAGGCGCCCGCGTGCGTCGCGGGAAAGGATGCGCAGGAGCACGGGGTTTCGGGGCATGGGGAAGCGCACCGTTTCGTGGAATACCCGTTGCGTGCGGGCGGCCTCGGTCGTGGTCTGCCACTCGCCGAAAAGCGACGAGTAGCCATATTCGAAGATGCGGGTTCCAGTGGCTTTGTCGAGGACGACGGCCCGGTACTTGCCGTAGTCGGGGGCGTCGACGAGCCGCTCCTTCGGACCGGGCCACTCCCCTTCGCGCAGGACGGCATCGATCGCGACGGCTTCTTCCTTGGCGTTTCCGAAGTGATGATAGTCGACCCGCAGCGTCCCGGCTCGGAAGTACTGGTCGAACAGGGTCTCCGCCCCTCTTGCGGAAGTCGAGACCGCGACGAGCAGAGCGAGACACACAGCCTTAAGCATGCCGTGGCGGGCCACGCATGAACGCACGAGCATGACGGAACTCCAGATACCAGACCGCTGGAGGGCCTGAGCGGTCACCACGACGGCAATATAGCCCCTGCATGAGCCGGTTGCAACACCTTGCAGCAGGCAGGGGATGCTTCTATACTCGGCGGGGCACAGGGGGGAAGCATGCGGGCCCGCTCAACATGGCTGATGATCCCGGTCCTGCTGCTGGTCGCATCGGCCGGCTGCGAGGAGCTTCGTGCCCGCCTGTTCTCCCCACGAATCGAGATCAACTGCAAGGTTCTTCATCGGAAGTGCCGTATGGTCAACTACGGTGATCCGGGGGAGGCCTGCTTCGTGGTGTCGGTGTTCCACAGGAGCACCGGGCGGACCCTGTCCTCGGAGCCGGTGTGCTCGGGCCACCTGGAGCGCAGCACTCCCGTCTGGCGGGATATCCGGTTCGTTGGCCCGGACCCCCTGACCGAGTGCATGGGGGCCGACCTGCGCAAGGACTTCAAGACCGAGTGCGAGGTACAGATTGATGAAGTGGAGTAGCCTCCCCTCAGTCCTGCGCGGCCTGGTGCCGGTGGTGGCAGGGCTTCTGCTCTTTTCGTGCGACCGGGGCCCCGATGCCGCAGTCCTGGATCGGCTGGAGCAGGCACTCAATGCGCTCGAGGCGGGTCGGCACGAGGTTGCGCTCGACGGTTGCCTCGACGTGTCGAGAAGGTTGCCGGGAGAGCCAGCAGCGGCCGGTTGCAGGCTGGTGGCAGCTCTGTCCCTGGAGCAGTATGCCGCGGCGGAGACGGCGGCGCGCGAGCTGGCCGCAATGTACCCCGACAACGGCTGGTACCGCGCCGTGGCGATTGAAGCGGGACGTCGGGCGGGCAGCACCTTGCCGACAGACCCCCCGACGGATGCCGCGACCGCATGGGCATGCCTCGGTTCGCACTGCCCGGCCCCGGGGCGACGCAGCGGGGTACCGGCGTTGCCCAAGGCACTGGTCCACGTGCAGGACGGCGATCTGGCGTCGGCATCGGAGGCGCTGGCGGGGAAGGCACCGCCGGGCAGCGAGGCGCACGACCTGCATCTAGCCCTGATGCTGCGCCAACGCCAGTTCGACCGGCTCGGGAAGGCCCTCTCGGGGCTCGAATGCACGGCCCTCAATCGTCAGGGGGAGATGGCAGCCCAGGCAGCGCTCTTCCTTCACCGGACCGATTTCCTTTCCGGTGCGACCTGCCCGCTGCCGGCATCGGGCGGGTGGCAGGCGGATCTGGCATTGGCTGTGGAGTCGTTCCGGCATCGAGCCGGCCATGGTGCGGTGGGGATGGACCCCGGCGGGAATCCGGTCGGGGGTCTTCCTGTCCCCTTCTGGCGGGCGGTGACGACCCCCGGGTTGGACCCGGCTCAGGAGGCCGGCTGGCTTGAGGCCGCGGCCCAGATGAGGCCGGACGTGGCGGCCCTGCAGATCGATGCCGCAGCCATGCTCCTCAAGACGGGGAGACCGGAGCAGGCAGCCTGGTACCTCAGGAGGGCGGAGTCTCAGGCCGACGATGCCACCCTCGTACGCGTGCTGCGGGTCGTTGCCTGCCTGTTCCAGCAGGACTTCGACTCGGCCACGGTGCAGCTTGCCGCCCTGTCCGGCAGTCTCCCGCAGGAGTGGATGGAGGCACTGACGTCTCTGTCCCTGGATGGCCCCTTCCCGGAAGGAACCCGGAAATAAAATATTTTCCCCCCTTGACAGCCGCCGCGTCCGGGGTTATTAATTCCGGGACGTTTGGAGGTTTGCCGTGATGCAACAGTCCGTCTTTTCCCAGTTCAAAGTGCCGGTCGTGCAGTGCAAGTTCCGCAAGAAGGAAATGCCGATGCTCGAGTGCATCGACTCCTACGTGAACGCCAACGCAATGCCGAATCGCCGCAGTGCATGCTTCCGCTGCACCCAGGGCCAGAAGACCCGCTCGCAGTTCGCCGGTAGCTGATTCCGCCAGGTAGAGCTTTCCCGGAACGCTACCCCTCAACCGGGGGGCCAGCCGAATCTGCGCCCACCCAACAGGTGGAAGTGCACGTGGAAGACTTCCTGTCCGCCATCCCGATTGGTGTTGGCGACCAGCCGGTAACCGCTGTCCGCGACCCCGAGCTGGCGGGCTGCCTCGGCCGCTGCCAGGGCTACGCTGCCCAGGATTCGGGCATCCTCAGGACCGGCCTTGTCCAGGCTGGCGATATGCTTCTTGGGAATCGCCAGGCAGTGGACCGGCGTAGTTGGCCGGATGTCCCAGAACACCAGCACGTCCTCGGTCTCGACGACCTTCCTGGAAGGGATCTGACCAGCGGCAATCTTGCAGAAGATGCAGTCGTCCATGGCGGCTATCCTCCACGCAGGCCCGCCCGAGCGGGCCGCATCGTCACTCGGGGAGCTTGAGGTCCAGGTACGCGTCCGAGTCGAGATCCTCGCAGTGCATCTTGGCGCCGTCGACCTGGCACTCGTAGCGGCCGTTGGAGGCCTCGAGCTGGAGCAGGCCGCTCAGCCCGGCCTCCGGGTCCACTGCGGCCACCAGGTGCTTGTCCCCCACGTCCAGCTTGAACTTCCACAGCCCGTTGGCATAGGCAAAGTCGAAGACCAGGCTCACTTCCTTCTCGTTGACCCGGATGGAACCGTCGAGCACCAGCAGGACCTCCCCGGTCCCGTACACCGTGACCCACAAATCGCCGTCCAGGGTCTGCGGGAAGTACTTGTCGCCGATCTGGACGTTGTACCCGCAGCTCTCCGCGTGGAAGCGGGCCCTCTGAACCAGCCCGTCCTCGTCGCCCCGGGTCTCGACGACGAGCTTGCCGTTGAGCTGGCAGGCCAGCGTCGTCTTGCTGTCTGCGGACACGGCGAGCAGGTAGGTGGGGTCACACGGCAGGCTGTCGCCGCACAGCCCCTGGAGCACCTTCTCCTTGAGCCCGGGGATGTCGCCGAGCGCCTCCTGGATGTCGGACGAATCGAGCAGCTCCGACCACATCTGGTCAAAGGTCTGCTCCGCCAGGGGGGCGGTCGGAGTCTGATACTCGCCCACCAGCGCCTCGTGGTCCGGCCACTCCTCCTCCTCACCGCATGCGGGCAGCACGGTCGTTCCCAGCAACAACACTGCGGCGCAAGCCATCGCCTGGACATTCCTCATCGATTCACCTCGAATCGTTGTTCCGGGTCACCATTGTAGCACGATTTCTGCAGTTGGAAACACGGTCCTCGAAAGGTCGGCCTTGTCCACTCCTCCGGAGTTGGGCTCGATGAGGAACAGCTCTCCCCCAAGCGGCGGACCCCAGAAGGCCCCGAGGCGCGCCCGGAAGATGCCGGCCTTGAAGGCCACGGCCGCCAGCAGGGTCCAATCCTCCAGCGTGCTCTCGTTCTCCAGCTCCACCTCGGTCGACGCGTTGCCCCCCGAGGTCTCTGTCTTGCCCTTGTAAGCCGAGTACAGAGGCAGCCTGAGCTCCAGCAGCAGGGCCATGAACCTCCAGGGCCACCAGTCAACGGAGGTCGAAGCCAGGAGCCCGGACAGGTTCAGCGCCGTGTCCGCCAGGGCGTCCTCCCCTTCCGCATTCTGGACCTCTTCCACTTTGCCCGCCAGCGCCGTGTAGCTGGCCTTCAGGTGGATGTGCAGCCGGTTTGCGGGAGAATACGAAGCCCCGGTGGAGGCCAGGAGGATGCCCAGAGTGGCCCCTTCGACCTTCTTGGGCCTGTACACGAAGGCATCCGTCGACAGGAACAGGGTGAAGCCGGCCCGGTTGAGGAACGAGTACTTGAGGCCGAGATTGGGGACCCTCAGCAGGTAGAGCCCGGTTTGCGACGTGAGCTGAAGCCCGTGGTATGGGGCGTAGTTGAGCTGAAGCGCCCGGAGGTCCTGGAGCCAGCTGTTGCCGACGTACCCGACCTCGACGCTCCAGCCGTGCCGGGGAAGGGTGTAAGCCCCGACGTCGTAGAGGTGCGTTCCGTCCTCGGCATCCGGCTGCGGCTGCCCCACCGCTGCAACCGGAAGCCCGACCACCAGCACGGCCATAATCGCTGCCGTCGTGAGCCGACTCGGGAACACTCAGAGCTCCTCGCCGATGGTCCCGAAATTCTCGAGCAGCACGTCCAGGTCCGTCTGGGTGACGCGGCCATCGAGCCCCGGCTCACCGTTCTTGTCCCGCACATCCGCCAGCTCGTTGTACGAGTAGTTGGGGACGAAGTAATCGCCCCCCCAGTCCCCCGCGAGCACGATGTTGGTCTGGTAGGCGAAGCTCATCTCGACGATGTCGGCACCGTCCACCACACCGTTGAGGTCCACGTCTCCCGGCAGCCCGGGACGCCAGATGCGGATGATCTGCCGGTACGGGTCGAGGAGGATGCGGCGCACCTTGGCCGGGTCCACGGGCAGCTCCACGTCGGTCGTCCACCCGTCCACCTGGATGTTCAGCGTCTGGCCCGGCTGGCCGGCCTGGTCGACGTACACGGGCAGGGTCAGCTTGAATGCCCCCTGGCCGGACGGCCCGGGAATCTGCTCGATCCGGATGCGGCACACATCGGACGTCGTATGGCAATCGGCGGTCACGTCGGCCTTTAGAATTCCTCGGCCCTCGAACCACTGCTTGAAATAGTAGTCGAGCTCCTTGCCCGTGGCTTCTTCGAGCTCGGCCTCGAGATCCTGGATAGTGGCGTACTTCATGAACCACTTGGTGGTCACCGCGTCCAGAGCCTTGAGCAGCGCCTCCTCACCGATCTCGATGCGGAGCATGTCGATGACCGAGGCCCCTTTCTGGTATGCGACCTGGTAGTAGTAGGGGCTGGTGTACACGTAGGGGCTGATGAGGATCGGCTCCTGGTCGTGGTCGACCGTGTAGGTGTAAGTCATGTTGTTGGATACGGCGGGCCAGCGGCTGCCAGCCGCGTGCTCGAAGAACCGGTTGCTCGAGAACTCGGCCAATCCCTCGGACAGGAGGATGCTGCCCATGTCTCCCATCTCCACGAGGTTGCCCCACCATTCGTGGCCGATCTCGTGCGAGACGAGCTGCATGGCTCCGTAGTAGGAGTTCCCTTGCGGGTCGATGTCGAAGGTGCTCTTCACGACGAAGATGGACGACAGGGGGCCGAAACCGCCGCCGAAGCTGTTGGGCATGGCCACCACGTCGAGCTTGTTGAAGGGGTAGGCCACGAAGATGTTGGAGTAGTACTCGACGACGGCCTGCGTGATTGCGAGGATCGTGGGCATCTTGCCGAGGAGCCCGCCCGGGCCCGTGGCCGCGATGGGCACATCCCCGGCCATCCCGTGCAGTGTGGTCATCGGAGCCGCGGAGAAAGCGAACAAAGCCGTCGGGAAGATGTGCTCGAACACGATGGTCCGGGTCCCCGCCACCTCGTCGGACAGGGTTCCCTGATAGGTCCCGGTGCCCCCGGCATGCCAGCTCTGATGGCCCTTTCCGGACACGATGATCCGCATGGTGCCGGTGAACATCTCGTAGTAGTCGAAGACCTGCGGCAGGAACTGAGAGTGGGTCACGTACATCCAGGCGGCTTCGAGCTTGCAGGTGGGCAGCATGAACTCCACCGAGCAGTCCATGGCGCCATGGTAGCGGAAGCGGAGGACGACCTCCTGCTCGAACGGGAGCGGGGCATCGAATGCGAGGAAGATCGTGTCCCCGCCCTTGTCGACGGTGACCGGCCCTCCGTCCCACGTGACCTCGTCGACATCGGGTACTTCGAGCGAGAAGCTCAGCTTCTTCAGGTCGTCTACGAGGGGGACCAGGCGCATCACAGCCTCCACCTCGATCTGCCCGACCTTGTCGAGGTCGAGGTGGACGTCCGCATCGATGCGCGTGATGTCGAAATCGCCGGGAGGGAGGTTGTCGAACACGTCCCGCTTGCCCGGGTACAGGAACTTCAGCGGTGCCGTTGCCTCGGCCCTCAGGGCCTCCTGGGCTTCGAGCATCGAGGCGATGGGGGAGTCTCCGTAGAGCTTCCGGGCCTGCCAGGCACTCAGCGAGGGCTTCCCGGTCACACTCTGGACGAAGGAAGCCGCCTCGGCAGAGAACGAAGCGAACGCGGCCAGGGACAAGGAGAGGAGAAGGAGGATGCGGTTCATCGGGCACCTCCCCAGCGGACCGTGCCGCCGACCGGAATGGGTTCCACGCGGGTCCTGTCCGGCCTGCGGATCACGATGCGGGCCGTGGGAATCCGCAGTGCGGACTCGCCTGGCACGAGCAGGTTGAACGCTGCCTCCATGAGGACCGTGTCCTCGTTGATGTCCCGGCCGCCGCACTGGTCGACTCCGGCCCAGGGCATCTTGTCCTTGCAGAAGCGGGCGGCACCGAACGAGATGATGCCCGGGCGGATCTCCTCAACCCGGGACACGGTGAAATAGGGATTGGCATCGCTCATGATCAGGTTGGTCTCGGTCATGGAGGGGCTCAGCGATGTGGGGTCGAACTCGAGGTAGAACGCCACTCCGGCGACCTTCCCCAGGTTTCGGCCGACCGCCTCCACCCGCACCATGCCCGGCCCGTTGCCCGAGGTGCTGCGAAGGAAGACCGTGGGCGTGCCGTCGTCCGGTGCCTGCCCGAATGGGAGAAAGGCCCCGGGCGGAGGCAGGACGGGAACGTCCGGCTCCACCGGCACGTCCGGGGACTGCGGGACGTCGACCTCCGCCGCGTCGGGCGGGGTGACCTCAGTGGCATCGGGGCCGGCTTCGACTTTCGGACTGCTGCAGGAGGTCGAGGCCAGGAGCAGAACAACGGGAAGGATCGCAGGCCATGGGCGGGTCTGCAGGACGGTCGGGATGGTTGCGAGCATGAATCCTCCAAAAACAACGTTGCCTTATACCATCGCGGGCGTGTGTGAAGCAAGCAGGGGGTGAGCTTTCCGAGGGGCCAACTAGTCGTTGACCGTGCGAGCGGCAGAGGTGTACCTTCAGCGAATCGGGCCTCGAAGGTCGGGGACTGCCGACGTGGAGCAGAGAATGGCGAGCTCCTTGCTGCATCGCAATCAGCGACATCTCGCTCAGCCATGGCGACCTGCCGGGCCGCAACGGCAGACTGCGGGGAGGGGGCACTGTGCGGTGTGGTCCGCCATGCTCCTGCTTGCCCTGGCGCTCCTGCCCGCCGCGTGTGGGGAGGAGGGGCAGGTTTCGGACACCGTGGTGTTGAGCTACGGTCGAGTGTCTCCCGAGCACGACGTGGTCCTGCGGGAGCTTGCCGCCCGGTTCGAAGCCGGCCACCCCGGTGTTCGGGTGCAGCTTCACCCACTCCCCGTCCACGTGGATTTCCAGCGCCTCTTCTACCTCCGGTCACTGGGGGGCGGCAGCCGTTTCGTCGACGTGTTCGAGGCCGAGGCCGAGTGGGTGGCGGAGCTTGCGCATGGCGGAGCCCTGGTGACACCCCCCGAGCCTCCGGCAGAGCTGGCTCCCCCGCTTCCGGTGCGACAGTCCGTGTCTTTCCGGGGGCGAATGGAGGCGGTTCCGGGTCATCCGGCGCTGTCACTGCTCTACTACCGGACGGACCTGCTGGAGAAGCATTCGGTGGCGGTCCCCGGCTCCCTCGAGGAGCTGGCCGAGGCCTCGGCCCGCATCGGACAGGCGGAAGGGATTGGCGGATTCGCCTGGCCGGGGGTCGATCACGAGGATCTGACCTGCGTGTTCCTCGAGACCTACCAGGGGATGGGGGGACGGGTGCGCCTGCTGGAGCGTGGGATCTTCCTGGAAGGACAAGTCGTCCGCCGGGCGCTGGGATTCCTCGTGACCCTCGTCGACAGCGGGGCCAGCCCCGACTGGGTGCTCGGTCTCGATGCGGCTCAGGCGAGGAAGCGCTTCCTGGCCGGCGAGGTCGCCTTCCTCCGGGATTGGGATGGATTCCTGGCGCAGGCCCGAAGCGACGCCAGCCCGCGGGCTGCGGACGTGGCCGTCGCCGTGCTCCCCGGACGGAAGGGAGACGGGGGCACGTCCACCCTTGGCGGCACGCACCTGGCCGTCAGCCGCAGGGCATTCAAGTCTCCCCACGCCGAGCGGCTTGCGGAATTCCTGGCAACCCCGGAAAGCCAGGGGCTGATGGCCGAGCGCCTCGGCCGGCTACCTGCGTCTCCCGATGCGCGTCGGCCTGCGGTCTGGCAAGGGGGGGCCGGCACTGTGCTCGACCAGGCCCTGGCCGTGGCCATTCCCCGTCCGGCCACGCCGTACTACCACGACTTGAGCCGGATCATCCGGGAAGAGCTGCTGGCCGCGCTGCACCACGAAAAAAGCGTCGATGCCGCTGCCGACAAGCTGGTGGAGCGGGTCCGGGCGGTACCTCCGGAGCGAGAGGAAGGAGGCGCTTCCGGCCTCGTGCTTCCCACCCCCGTGCTCCTGTTCCAGGAGGAGGCTGCATGGAATCGACGCTAGCTCCCCTGGACTACCTGGCCATCGGCGCCTGGCTCCTCCTGGCGGCAGGAATCGGGTTCCTCTTCCGGAGGCGGGCAGGCCTGTCGCCGCAGCACTACTTCCTCGCTGGCCGGGCCCTCCCCTGGTGGCTGGCCGGGCCCTCCATGCTGTCCTGCCTGCTTGCCTTCGTGGCGCCAGCGGCCTTTGCGGTGTTGACCCGTCGGCACGGGGTGAGCGGAAGCTGGCTCTGGTGGAGCCTCGGCATCCCGCAGGTTGCAGCCGTATTCCTGTTTTCCCGCCTCTGGCACCGGTCCGGCGTGACCTCGGACAACGAGCTGCTCGAGCTGCGCTACTCCGGCCGGGCGGCCTCGGGGCTTCGGGTGGCCAAAGCGGTCGTCCTGGGCGGGCTCCTGAACATCCTGCTCATGGGGCTCGTGATTCGCCTGGCTGCGGAGCTGTTTCCCCTCCTGCTCCCGGTGGGACCCACGGTCGCGCTCGTGGCCTGCATCGTGATTGCGGTGGCCTGCGCCGTGTTGTCCGGGATGTATGGCGTGGTTGCGCTGGACCTGGTCCTGCTCGTCGTGTCCGCGGCCGGCTCCATCGCGCTTGCCGTGGCCGCGGTCGACGGTCTGGGCGGAATCGACGTCCTGTTCGAGCGGATGATCCAGACGGGCGGCCAGTGGGAGGGACCGTTCGACCTGTTCCCCGCCGCCGGAGGGGACCCGGGAGGCCCCTTTGCAGCGCTGCTCGTGCTCGTCCTGGTCGCGTGGTGGGCCAATCCGTTTGCAGACGGCAGCGGGATGATGGCGCAACGCCTGGTGGCCTGCCGGACCGAACGACAATCGGCGCTGGCAGCGCTCTTCTCCGCCCTGACGGGCCTCATCCGCTCCTGGCCCTGGATCGTGGCGGCGCTGGTCTCGCTCGTGCTGTTCCCGAGCCTGGTCTCCGTTCCGCAGGGGGACGTGGCAGCCCTTCCGCTGGTGGCCGACCTGTACCTCGGGGCGGGCGCAAAAGGGCTTCTCGTCGTTGCCTTCCTGGCCGCGTTCGTTTGCACGCTGGCCGCTCAGCTGAGTTGGGGTGCCTCCTACCTGGTAAACGACGTCTATCGCCGATTCCCTCGGCCCGAAGCGGGAGTGGACCGGCTCGTCCGCGTGGCCGGACTGGTCCAGCTGGGCCTCGTGTCCCTGGCTGCGCTGATCGCACTTTCGGGCGGGTCGTTCCGCACGACATTCACCTTCGCTTTCCTCGCCGGCGCAGGGCTGGGCCTCGTCCTGCTGCTCCGCTGGTTCTGGTGGCGGGTCAGCGCCGTGACCGAGATTGCGGCACTGTCGTGCTCCGTGCTGCTGGCGGGCGTCGATGTGCTGCTGACCGTTCTGCAGCCAGACCTCCAGGTGATGGGCCGACCCTACGCATTCCTGCCCGTGCATGTGAAGGTGCTCGCAGTCGTTCCAGTGAGCCTGGGCGTGGCCCTGGCAGCCACTTTCCTCTCCCGGCCGGTCCCGAAGGACGTCCTCGAACGGTTCTATCGGCAGGTTCGTCCCGGCGGAGTCTGGGGGGTTCTGCCCCGGGAAGTCAGGGCCGCTCCGGACCGGGTGCTCACCTGGCGATTCATGCTCGATTGGGCCGGGGGGATGGCACTGGTATTCGGCACCGCATCTGCAATCGGAGCCGCCCTGTCGCAGGAATGGCTGGCGCTCGTGGCCCTGTCCGCCCTGGCGGCCGTCGGCGGTGGCTGGACCGCGGTCGCCCTGATTCGGCTGCCGGGTTCTGTACCCCTGGCCCCCGGACCGGAGGCGATGGATGGGTCTGGTGGCGGGGAAACGAGGGATGGGTCTGATGACGGAGGAGAAACGACATGAGTGAGCAATCGTCGGCGTCGCGTAGCGACCTGGTCGTCGTGGGCGGAGGCCCCGGCGGATACGTTGCGGCCATCCGGGCCGCACAGCTCGGTCGGAGAGTCACCGTGGTCGAGAAGGATGCCCTGGGCGGCATCTGCCTCAACTGGGGGTGCATTCCGACTAAGGCGCTGCTGAGAAGCGCAGAAGTCCTTCAGCTTGCCTCCAATGCCGAGGAGTATGGCATTTCGATCACGGGCATCGCTCCGGACTGGAAGCAGGTGGTCGTTCGAAGCCGCCAGGTGGCATCCCGATTGTCCCAGGGAGTCGCGTTCCTGCTGAAGAAGAACAAGGTGGAGGTGGTGGCCGGCACGGCCCGTCTGGCGTCGGCAGCGACGGTCCAGGTTGCCTGTGCGGATGGCAGCGAGCGGGTCCTCGAGGCCGGCAACGTCATCCTGGCCACCGGGGCCCGAACCCGCGAGTTCCCGACTCTTCGCCTGGACCGGAAGCGGGTGATCAGCGCCCGGGAGGCCATGACGCTGGAGACTCTGCCGGAGAGCATCGCCATTATCGGTGGCGGCTCCATTGGCGTGGAGTTCGCTCACCTCTTCCACGCGTTCGGCGTCCAGGTTTCGCTGTTCGAGATGCTGCCCAACCTCCTTCCAGCAGGAGATGAAGAAATATCACGGGACCTTGAGAGATCATTCAAGAAGCGAGGCATCTCGGTCTTCACATCTACGGCCATTGACGGGCTCGATGTCCAGGATGCGGGAGTGCGGGTCCGGTACACGCGAAAGGGGAAGAACGAAACCGCTGAGGTCTCCTGTGTGCTGCTCGCGGTCGGGGTCCAGCCGAACAGCGAGGGGCTCGGCCTGGAAGAGGTCGGGATTGCCACGGAAAAGGGGTTCATCGTGACCGACGATTTCGGTAGGACCTCGGTTCCGCAGGTGTACGCCATCGGGGACGTAGCGGGCCAGCCTTGCCTGGCTCACACGGCCTCTGCGGAAGGGGTGCTGGCCGTGGAGCAAATGGCCGGGCACGAAGTGCACCCCATCGACTACACGAACATGCCGGCCTGCACGTACTGCCGGCCCCAGGTGGCATCGGTGGGGCTGACGGAGCGGCAGGCGGGGGAGATGGGCATCGAATGCAAGGTCGGGAGGTTCCACTTCCGGGCCAACGGGAAGGCCCTGGCCATGGGGGAGCCGGACGGGTTCGTCAAAGCGGTGCTTAGGGCCTCGGACGGGGTCCTGCTCGGGCTGCACGTCATCGGCGGCGAGGCCACGGAGATGATCCAGCCGTTCGCGCTTGGACGCACGCTCCATGCCCGCTGGCAGGATCTGGTCCACACGGTGCACCCCCACCCCACCCTCAGCGAAGCCGTTCCCGAGGCCGTCCTCGCCGCCCTGGGCGAAGCAATCCACGCCTGAGCCCGCGATTCACGCCTGAGCCGGCGATTCACGCCTGAGCCGGCGATTCACGCGTGAACCGGCGATTCACGCCTGAGCCAGATCGGTTCTCTTCTCTCTACCGGCCGGCAACCGGCCCGAGCGCTGATTCGATGTGAGCCCGGATTTCGCCCAGGACGAAGGTCGATCCCTTGTCGCTCAGATGAGCCATGTCGTAGTAGTTCGAATAGTCCCTGGTGAGGGCATCGTACTCCGGCGTGTTCATGTCCCAGACCACGTCCCCGGGCTCGAGCAGCGCCATCATGCGGGCCTTGAACGTGTCGTAGTTGGTGCCCCAGATGGTGTACCGGTCCTTGAGGTAGGGATAGAAGTAGGCGAACACCTTCAGCCCTCGGCCTCGGGCAGCATCGAGCAGCCCGTCGAGCTCGGTGACGGCCTCCTCGTCGATCCGGATGGTGCCGTAGCGGTGGCGGTTCTTCTCGATTGCAGCCCGGATTTCCGCTTCGGTCATGGCCGGCTTCAGGATGTTGTAGTGGTTCCGGCCGAACGGGGTGAAGAGATTGGCTTCCCGTCCCAGTGCGATGAACGTGCGGTGGACGGCCAGTTTGAAGGTCTCGAGGCTTCCCAGTGCCCCCCAGTACTCGGCGGGGACCATATAGCTGGACTTGCGCCCGTGGTCCTGGGTGATGTAAGGGGTCAGGCAGACGACCAGGAAACGCATCTTCCCGTCGTTCATGGCTTGCTCGGCCACGAGGCTTAGCTCCGTGATGTTACCCCCGTTGATGGCCCCGTTGAAGACCCGATACGGCAGCAGCAGCGACGTGTCCAGGTTGGCAGCGAGCGACGGCCCGATGAGCAGCCCGTCGAAGTTCTCCGGGACGTAGCGATGGGCCAGCAGGTACTTGGAGGTCCGCTCATTGTGCCAGATGTTGATGGTCCGGGTGCTGGTATCCCGGAACAGGCCGTACGGGTCCCAGGCAACGTGTACGGCAGCGCTTGCGGCCATGACGGCGACGGTCAGCGCACACCCGAGCACGACGAACCGCCGGCCGCTCATGGAGCGCCCGGTCCCACTGCCGGTAGGTGTGGCATGCCCCGATGTTCCCGAAGTCGGCAAGCCGGATGTCCCCGAGGTCGACAGGCCCGATGTTCCCGAAGTCGGCAGGCTAGAAGTCATAGTAGAGGAACTCCTTCGGGATGGTCGAGTTGATATAAACGATCGCCCAGGCCAGCAGCGCCACGGTGATGGCCAGCCGGCGCCGGTCGGGCACGAACCGATCGGTCAGCTCCTGGACGGTCGGACCGGCCACAGCGGCCACGGCAGCGGGGACCATGATCAACCCGGCCAGGCCGAGATCCAGACGTCCGATGGATGCAAAATGGGCCATTCCGCTGCCCTCGGCAATCCCGGCAAGAGCCGACAGCACGTGGAGCGCGCTGGGAAGGTCCGGGGCCCGGAAGAAGACCCATGCCACGTGCACGAACAGGAGCGTCACCGCCCAGCCGACGGGGCGGGGAAGTGATATCCCCGAGTAGCGCTTCCACGCACGGTGCCCCACGACCCCCAGGCCGTGCATCGCTCCCCAGGCGATGAAGGTCCATCCCGCTCCGTGCCACAGCCCGCCCAGCAGGAAGGTAACGAACAGGTTGAAGTAGAGGCGCCCTTCCCCGGCCCGATTGCCGCCCAGCGGCACGTACAGGTAGGACCTCAGGAACCGGGAGAGGGTCATGTGCCACCGCCGCCAGAAGTCCTGGATGTCGACCGCCATGTAGGGTGCGTTGAAGTTCTCCGGGATGCCGATGTTGAACATACGGGCCGACCCGATGGCCATGTCGGTGTACCCCGAGAAGTCGAAGTAGAGCTGGAGGGTGTATGCGACGGTCGTGAGCCAGGCCTCGGGAGTGCTCAGGTCGAGGACCGCATCATAGCCGGTGTTGGCGATGAGGCCGCAGGTATCTGCCACGACCGACTTCTTGAACACCCCCATGGCGAAGCGATGGAGGCCGGCTGCGATGTTGTCCCAGTCGACGTGCCTCAGACGGGGGTCGGCGAACTGCGGCATCATCTCTGCGTGGTGGACGATGGGTCCTGCGATGAGCTGGGGGAAGTAGCTGACGAAGAGCGCATAGCGCACCGGTCCGGTCTCGATCACTTCCCCGCGCCACGCATCCACCAGGTAGGCAATCTGCTGGAACGTGAAGAAGCTGATTCCCAGCGGGAGTGCATACCGGAGCATCGGAATCGAGGTACCCAGCAGGGCGTTGACGTTGGTCGAGAAGAAATCCGCGTACTTGTAGAACCCCAGCAGGGCCAGGTTGGCGGCGACCCCGACGACGAGTAGCGCATACCGGCTCGTGCGGCGAAGGAACGGGCTCGACAGGAGCCTTCCGGCCAGGTAGTTGACCACCATGCTGCCGACGATGAGCGACAGGTATGCGGGGTTCCACCACCCGTAGTAGAACAGCGATGCCAGCCCCAGAAATCCGACCGCCGCATGGCCCCATCCCCGTCGGTTTGCCGCAAAGTAGATCCAGAGCACGGCAGGCAGGAACAGGAACATGTACACGAACGAGTTGAAGAGCATGTCAGGAGACCTGCTGTGCCCCCGGCTGGCCGGCGGGCCGATGCCACGCCTCGACCGCTGGATGCGGCATTGGATTCTAGGTGTCTGGCGGGCTAAGTCAATTCCCGTGACCGGGCGACGTCACCCCGCGGCTGTGCCGCCAGTGCCAGGTGCCGATGTGCCGTCGGTGCAGGATGCGGATGTGCCGTGGGTGCGGGTACACAACGGCCTCCATGCTCGGCATGTCGTCCTGAGCGACCCGGCCCCCCTGACGATGAAGTCAGATCTGCCGCCTTTGCCGGGAGCGAAGGATCTCGGCTTCCTTGCGTTCGAACGGCCGCAGGACCTGCGGCCGTGCCGGCGCATCGGCCGAGGCCCTTCCGCCGCCTCCAGACGGGCACAGCCAGGGGAGCAGGCCGTGCGTCGGGGGCGTCAGGGTGACTTGCCAGGCGCAACGGCCGCAGGACCTGCGGCCGTGCCGGCGCATCGGCCGAGGCCCTTCCGCCGCCTCCAGACAGGCACAGCCAGGGGAGCAGGCCGTGCGTCGGGGGCGTCAGGGTGACTTGCCAGGCGCAACGGCCGTTGGGTTGCCTGCAGCGCCGGCGAGTGTGGCGCAACGGCC
>CAITUV010000003.1 GCA_903895725.1 uncultured Myxococcales bacterium
CAACCTGGGGGCGGCCGTGTGCGATGCCCAGCCGGGACAGCCGTCCAAGGAGCTGTGCGACGGCCTCGACAACAACTGCGACGGGAAGGTGGACGAGGATTTCCCGCTCGGCACCGCCTGCTCGCTCGGCATCGGAGCCTGCAAAGCGGACGGGAAGTACGTCTGCAACCTGGGGGCGGCCGTGTGCGATGCCCAGCCGGGACAGCCGTCCAAGGAGCTGTGCGACGGCCTCGACAACAACTGCGACGGGAAGGTGGACGAGGACTTCCCGCTCGGCAACCCCTGCTCGCTCGGCGTCGGGGCCTGCAAGTCGGACGGAAAGTACATCTGCGACAAGGGGGCGGCCGTATGCGATGCGAAGCCGGGACAGCCGGCGGACGAGCTGTGCGACGGCCTGGACAACGACTGCAATGAGCTGGTGGACGACATCGACGCCCTGGGCAAGGGGTGCGACAAGAGCGGCTATCCCGGGATCTGCGCTGCCGGCGTTTACAAGTGCGAGGCGGGCGGCAAGGGGCTCTATTGCGAAGCCCTGGTGCTCCCGAATCAGCAGAAGGAGTCGTGTGCCAACCCGGGCCAGGACGACAACTGCGACGGTCTGGCCGACAACATCGCGTCGCTCGGCCTGGACTGCACGGCCATTCAGGCCCAGGGCATCTGCCAGCAAGGCACGTACATGTGCCAGAACTTGCAGCTCGTCTGCGTCCCGAACGTGCTGCCTGGTCAGGTCATGGAGCAGTGCAACAACAAGGACGACGACTGCGACGGCATGGTGGACGAGCTGAACGCCATCGGGTGCTTCACCTACTACAAGGATGCAGACGCGGACGGGCACGGTGCTCCCGGCGATTCGCAGTGCATGTGTAATGAGTGGCCTCCGTACACGGCGACTGCCGGTGACGACTGCGAAGACCTGGATGCCGGGCTGGTCACAGCGTGCGACCTCGTCGGCGACGGAAGCGACGGTGAGCTGACCGTCGTCGGCCTGTACGAGATGAATGTCACCATGACGGGCGGACGCCAGGTTGCGGACGGAGTCGCATGGATGGTGACCGCCCCCGTTGCGGGCAAGGACGTGACGCTCGAGAATGTCTCCGGACTGGCCAAGGGTGATCTGGCGCTGCTCATCGACCTGCAAGGGCCGGGGGCAAGCGTAGGGAAGTGGGAAGTGGTGCGCATCAGCGCAGTGCAGGGCCTTTCGGTAACGCTCGAGATGGAGCCGGCGAATGCCTACGACACGGCGCAGGACATCGTCGTGCTCCAGCGGATTCCGCAGTACAAGAAGCTGACCCTGGGGGGAGAGATCAGGGCCACCCAGTTCGGCAAGTTCAAGGCGGGTACCGGCATGGGAAGTCGGGCAACGGGCATCGTGGCCATCAAGGTGCAGGGGATGCTCGACATCCAGGCCGGGAGCAAGGTGTCTGCGGACACGGCAGGGTTCGTCGGCGGGCAGACCGGAGTCGCTCCGGAGGGCCCCAAAGGACTGTCGGCTCAGGGGGGATCGACCGGTGGCACGGGTGTTTGGCACGGAGGCGGCCCGGGTGGTGGAGCAGCCGGTGCGATCAAGGGCGGCAACGGTGCTGCGAGCTGCTCGGACCCGGGCGGTGCCGGTGGTCTGGGCGGCGGCGGCGGCGGCGGCAAGACCTGGCATTGTGCGGGCGGTCCTCCTCCCACGGGTGGCGGGGGAGGCGGCGGCGGGGCCTCGTACGACGGCCTTCCCAACGAAACGCCGGCCGATTTCTCGCTCCTCTACCACGGAGGCGGGGCCTCGGCCGGTGCCGGTGGCGGCCAGAGCGGTGCCAACGCGGGCAGCGGCCAGACCACGGCCCCGGGGGGTTCTCCGGCGGCCGGCAGCCCGGGCTCGCCGGGAGGCGGCATCGTCCTGCTCTGGGCGCGCACGGTGCAGATACCCGGCACCGTCAGCTCGAACGCCGGGGCGGGCGGTACGGGAATCCAGGGCCAGAGCTGTGACGGGCCCGGCTCGGACGACGGCGGAGGCGGGGGGGGCGAAGGCGGCCAGGGCGGTGGCGGAGGAACGGTCCTGCTCCTCTGTGAGGCGCTGACCGCGGCCGTCGGCTCCATCCAGGTGAAGGCGGGCGCAGGCGGCAACGGCGGCAACGGCGGCAACGGCTGGGCTGGAGGCGGCGGCGCTCCCGGCACCGGTGCCACGTCCGGCGGAGCCCCCACGTCGGGCAGCAACGGCACCTACTCCGGCGACGGAGGTGCCCCCGGCGGCGGCGGCGCAGGAGGCCCTTCTGGCGACCTCGGCGCAATCCGCATCGTCGCGGCCAAGATCAATGGGGCCTCGGTGCCCTCCGCATCGGCCGACCAGGCTGCTGCCCAGGTCTGCGGAGCAGCCCCCGACAGCCTCGGCTCATGGATGCCGTAAGGAATGTCACCATGACCGTTCGACGCTCCATCCTCCTGCTCCTGCTGGCCCTGCTCGGTGCGCTTGCGGTTCGGCTCGCATTGACCAGCCCCCTCGGCCACGACGACGTCGAGCATCTCCACACGGCCTGGCTGATTTCCCAGGGCCATCGGCCCTTCCTCGATTTCTTCCAGAAGCAGAGCCCGCTGTTCTGGATGCTCCTCCAGCCGGCAACGTTCCTGGGAGGAAACGACCTGCTCGCCTTTGCCCTCCTGGGGAGGTTGACCATGCTCCTCGGCCTCCTGGCGACAGTGCTCGGAGTCCTGGCCCTCGGCCGTCTCGTGGCCCGCTCCAGCGCGTCCGCATGGGCCGCACCACTCCTGCTGCTCGCCTCCCCTACCCTCCTGTACAACCTGGTGGCCATCCGGCCCGACGGCCTCATGGCAGCGGCCTTGGTATGGGCGGTGGTGCTGCTTGCCCGCAAGAGCTCCGCTGCCCTCCTCGGTGCCGGATTCCTCCTGGGGCTGGCGTCTACGCTCCTGTTGAAGGCGGTTCCGTCCGCCATTCTGATGACGCTCTGCGCCTCCCTGGTTGCAGCCCAGGCTGCTCCCACCGGGGACGGCTCCTCGGGCAATCGGCCGGACGCACGCCGTGGCCTGCCGGCGGCATGGAAGACACTCGGGCTCCTGGCAGCAGGCGGCCTGCTGGCCGTGGCTCCCTTCCTGCTCTGGCTCCACCTGGCGGGCCTGCTCGAAGGGTTCTGGTTCACCAACGTGACGTTCAACGGGTGGCTGTATGCCAGCCCGCTGGCCGAGGATGTCCCGCGTTCTTCGCGCCTCGCCACCATCCTCCTGGCCATGCTCCGCAACGAACCCTGGCTCCCGCTGGTGACCGTGTCCTCCTTCCTGCTTCTCCGGTCCTTCGTGAAGAGGCCCCGCACCGGCGACCGCCGCTTCATCTCGCTGCGCGGCGGAGCGACCGGACGCACCCTGTTCCTGCTCCTCGTGCTGTCGGCCACGAACCTGCTCCTGCTCGTCCCCAACCACCTGCCGTTCTACAGCTACTTCCTGCTCCCTCTCCTGTCCGGCGTGGCCCTCTCACCGGCCTTGCTCGAACGCCTGCTCGACCGCTTCGAGCACCATCGGCTCGAATGGCGCACGCCTGGGACCGTTCGAGGGCTGGCGATTCCGGCCCTCCTGACCGTCCTTCTCGCCGGTACGATTGCCGGCTTCGGGCTGGCCGGCTACCAGCGCTTTGCCTCGTCCGAAGGGCAGATCCGCAAGCTTGCCGACCTCCCGCGGGATCGAGATGCCTACGACCTCCCCGACCACCCCGTGTTCCTGGTCGACCGGCATTACGTCTGGGACAACGTGGACCGCTACCTCGACACGCTCCGCCGGATGGATCGCTCCGGGGCCCTGCCCGACTGGGTGCGGGAGCGCTGCGTTGACCAGCTGCATCCTGTACCGCCGGGGCGTTGACTGGGATGGGGGTGGGCCCCTCCCGCGTGGTCGGGGCTGCGAGCGTGGTCGGGGCTGCGAGCGTGGTCGGGGCTGCGAGCGTGGTCGGGGCTGGGGGGCAGCAATTCTCTTGACTGCCGCGCTCGTGCGCGGTTGAATTGGCGGAACAACGGGGGCCTGTGAAATGCGACCTATCGTGCGCACCATCGTTCTGGCCGTGGTTCTCGCCTGCCCGGGTCCGGCCTGGGCCGAATACTCCACTGAAGTCCGGCCGCACATGGACAGCGGTTCCGCCTGGAATCCCTGGATGGGAAGCTATCGGTTCGTGTTCCACCAGCTCTCCGACTTCGCTCTCGATGCCGACGGAACCGGCAACCCCATCTCGACCTGGGCCGAGCAGCGCCTTCGCATCGCCCCCGCATTCACCTGGGGCGGATTCCACTTGAAGGCATCGGTCGACGTGTTCAATGGGCAGGTGTTCGGCGACCACGAAGACCTCGCTGCCGACTATCTTCGCTTCGACCGCCGTGACGAGAACTACGGACTGGACATTTCCCGTGTCCTCGTGCGCGAGGCCTTCATGCAGTGGCGGGCCCCGTTCGGGCTCATTCGGGCCGGGCAGATGGCGAGCCAGTATGGCCTTGGCATGATCTCGAACTCGGGCGAGGACGACCAAAAGCGCTTCGGAGTCCGCCGCTACGGCGACATCGTGGACCGCGTCCTCTTTGCGACCACTCCCTTCCTCCCCCTGACGGGCAAGGGCACCTGGGGAGACTATCTCACCGTGTTTGCTGCCGGCGACCTCGTCTTCCGGGACGAGAACGCCGAGCTCCTCCAAAACGACCAGGGCTGGATGGTCAACGGCGGCATTCTCTTCAACCATCCCGAGTTCAACAACGGCGTGATCTTCACCTGGAGGACCCAGGAGGATCGGGACGGCGACGACCTCACCGCCTACGTGGTCAACGTGAACGGCAAGAACCGGTTCAAGCTCACCCCGGAAGAGGACGGCGACGAGGGCATGGCGCTCAGGTTCGACTATGAGTTCGCCTCCCTCTGGGGCCACACGACCCGCTACCAGCAGGTCGGGACCGAGGGCGGGCTCGACCTCCAGGCGTTCGGCGCGGTCGGCCGGGCCGCATTCGAGCAGCCGGATTGGGGACTGGACGTGGTCGTCGAGCTCGGTTACGCCTCGGGGGACAGCAATCCCTACGACGAAACCTCCACGGCCTTCAACTTCGACCCGGACTACAAGGTCGGCCTCATCTTCTTCGACGAGATGCTTCCGCTGATTTCCGCCCGGGCCGTCGAGATCCTGGCCGACCCCGATCATGTGGCCGAGCCGGCCAAGGGGATCGACCTCGTCGCCTCACAGGGCCGCGTCACCAACTCGCTCTACTACTTCCCCCAGGTCCGCTACTTCCCTGATTTCGGTGTTCCCCTGCTCAAGGGAATGGGGGCCATGCTCGGGGCCCTGGTGCTCACCACCCCCGCCTACTACTCGCACCCCTACTACACGTTTGCCCACGGCGGTGACGCGTACAACCATTTCAACGCCCCCACCGACAGCCGCTACCTGGGCACGGAGCTTCTCGCCGGCCTCCAGCTCCCGTTCAACCCGTGGGGCGACCACATCCGCATCACGCTTCGTGGGGAAGGGGCCTACTTCCTCCCCGGCGCAGCTCTCGAGGATGCCTCCGGCAACCTCCCCGACCCGGTCTGGAAAGCCGTTGCAACCGCAGGGCTGGAGTGGAAGTAAGGCTCAGAACTTCTTCTTCACCTGCAGATACGCATCCCGGAACGGCACCCCCTGGGCGACGAGTCTGTAAGCCTCTTCGGTGGCGAAAAGCTCTGAGCTCATGGCGGCCTTGCAGCGCTGCCTGTCCACTTCGAGCCCTTCGAACACGAGCCTGGCAGCGAACACACACCTGGCCGCCACGCTCAGCCCGCGCAGGAACGGCTCCTTCGTGAGCTGCATGTCCCGGTGGTATCCGTGGATGAGATTGGCTCCGATGGAGAGCATGCGCTGCTCCAGCGAGAGCAGCTCGTGGAATCGAGCCCGCAGCAGCTCGAGCACATCCGGGTTCTTCTTCTGCGGCATGATGGAGCTGCCGGTGCACAGATTCTCGGGAAGCCGGAAGAACCCGAACTCCGGCATGGAGAACAGGATCAGGTCCGATGCGGCCCGATTCAGGTCGTAGAGGATCTGCACAAGGCCGTGCAGCACGAACGCCTCGAACTTGCCCCGGCTGTGCTGGCAGTAGATGGGGTTCTCCTGGACCTTCGCGAAACCGAGCTCCCGCTCCGTCATCTCCCGGTCGAGCGGCAGGGGCACGCCGTAGCCCGCTCCGGACCCGAGCGGGTTCTGGTCGAGCAGCTTGTGCGCTGCCTTGACCAGCTCGAGGTCGTCGGTCAAAGCATCGGCAATCGCACCGGCCCACATCCCGACCGACGACGGCATGGCCTTGCGCGTGTGGGTGAAGCCGGGCATGGCGACGGAGCGGTGCTTGCGGGCAAAACGCCGCACCGCTGCCCGGAGATCCTTGACCTCTGTCTGGAGGTGACCCAGCCGATGCCGGGCAAAGAGCCGCAGCGCCACCAGCACCTGGTCGTTTCGGGACCGCCCGGTGTGGATCTTCTTGCCGATGTCGCCGAGGCGCTCGGTCAGCCGTTCCTCGATGGCGGTATGGCAGTCTTCCTGGTCTCTCCGAATCGAGAACTGCCCCTGCTGCCAGAGCGAGATCATCTCCTCGAGCTCGGCCACCAGCTTCCTTGCCTCGTCCTGTTCGAGGAGCCCGACGCGTGCCAGCATCCTGGCGTGCGCCTGCGAGGCCATGCAGTCGAACGGAATCAGCTCATGGTCGAGCACCCGATCATCACCCGCTGTGAAGTCCTCGATGCGCAAGTCCACCTTGACGTCGTCACCCCAGAGTCTCATTTCTGCGACCTCCACTGGACGGAAATGCTACACGGAACCACGCTGCGCTCCAAGAGCAGCGGCACAGAGAGGCGGCCCCTCCCGCGTGGTCGGGGTTTGGGGGGGGCAGCCTGCCTCGGACTCCCGCTCAGTTGCGGAGCTTGCGCCAATCGTAGGGCTGCTTCTTGCGGAGCACAAGGGCGTGGGCCTTGAGCCGGATGGAGTGGATACGGATGAAGCCCTTGCTGTCCATCTGGTCGAAGCCGCCTTCGATTTCCATGCTCGACAGGTCGCGGTCGTAGAGCGACGTGGGAGAGCTTCTCCCGATGGTCAACACGTTGCCCTTGTACAGGGCGAGCTTGACCGTGCCGTCGATGGCCTCCTGGCTCTTGTTGAACGCGGCCATGAGGAAGTCCATTTCCGGGGAGAACCACATTCCGTTGTAGATCAGCTCAGCGAACTTCGGCGTGAGCATGTCCCGGATGTGCATGACCTCCTTGTCCATGGCGATGCCCTCGATGTCGCGGTGGGCCTGCCAGAGGATGGTGGCACCGGGGCTTTCATAGACGCCTCTCGACTTGATGCCGATGAAGCGGTTCTCGACCATGTCGAGCCGGCCGATTCCGTTCTCGGCCCCGACCTTGTTCAGGTACTGGAACATGGCCAGAGCCCCCTCGACCTCGGTGCCGTCGTCCAGGTTCACCACCTTGGCCGGGTCGCCGTCACGGAACGTGATCTCGAGGGTCGTTTCCTTGTCCGGAGCGGCCTGGGGAGAGGTCGTCTTGCTGTACACGTGCTCCGGTGCCCGGAACTCCGGCTCCTCGAGAATGCCCGCCTCGTGGCTGATGTGGATGAGGTTGTCATCCTCGCTGTACGGCTTCTTGAGCGAGGCTTTGATCGGGATGCCATGCTTTTCGGCATACGCGATCATGTCGCTGCGCCCCTTGAACTGGGCGAGGTACTCCGGGTCCTTCCACGGCGAGATCACCTTCAATTGAGGTCCCAGTGCCGCGTAGGTGAACTCGAACCGGACCTGGTCGTTCCCCTTGCCGGTGGCCCCGTGCGAGACATAGGTGGCCCCTTCCGCCTCGGCAATCTCGACGTGGCGCTTGGCAATCAGCGGCCTGGCCAGCGCAGTGCCGAGCAGGTAGCGCCCTTCGTAGATTGCGTTTCCGCGCATGGCCGGCAGGACGTAGCCGGTGACGAGCTCTTCCTTGAGATCCTCGACGTAGACCTTCGATGCTCCGGTGGCCAGTGCCTTGGCCCGGACCGCCTCGAAGTCGTCTTCCTGGCCGACATCGGCCACATAGGCAATCACGTCCAGCCCCTTTTCCTGGAGCCACTTGAGAATGACGGACGTGTCCAACCCGCCGCTGTATGCCAGGACTACCTTCTCCTTCGCCATCTCGACCTCCTCTGTGCGGGCCGGTTTCCGGCCACGCATCGTTATGCGGCGGAATGCATAGCAATTCCAAAGGCAGTTGTCAACCCAAATCGATGTGGAGGGGCATTTCGGCCAGCCGTCCCGTGGTCCGCTACTTGTCTTCCCAGTCCCAGAAGAAGTCCTTGTTGGTCAGCTCGGGCTCGGGCTCGGTTGTCGGCGCAGCCGCCCCAATATCCGCATCGCGGATGAGGCGAACCATTTCCTCGAGGTCCGAGACCTCCTCGTTCCAGTAGGTCTCGGTCCCGAAATGCGGCCAGGTGAGAGGGAACGCCGGGTCGTGCCAGCGCCTGGCGATCCAGGCGGTGTAGTGGATGCGTCGCAGCGCTCGCAGCGGCTCGATGAGTCGCAACGTGGAGCGGTCGAAGGCCCGGAACTGCTCGTACCCTTCGATGAGCGATTCCATTAGCTGTCGGGTGTAAGCGTCTCGGCCCTGGAGCAGGAGCCAGAAGTCCTGCACGACCGGTCCGACGACGTGGTCGTCGAAGTCGAGCACGTGGAGCACTCCGTCCCTCAGCAGGAGGTTGCCCGCGTGAAAATCCCCATGGATGCGCTGCACCGGGACTCCCTGGAGGCAGTGATCCGCCAGGGTGGCGAGCGTATTGGCCGCATCGAGATACCGGGCCTCGATGTGGCGGGGGATGGTGCCCCGCTCGGCCAGCCACTTGAGGTTGCCCCGCACGTAGGTGTTGGAATCCAGCCGCAATCGATGATTGGACGTGCCGGCCGCCCCCACGGCATGGAGCCGTCCCAGCAGCATGCCGATGCGTTCCGCCAGGTCGTGGTCGATGTCCTGCGGGGCTCGGCCGCCGAACCGATCATAGAGGCAGTAGAAGATCCCCTCCCTTACCCGGAGCGTCGACCCGTCGGGAAAGCGTCGCAGGCGGCAGATGGGGACTTCGGCATCCTCGAGGTCGTTCATGAAGCGATGCTCTTCGAGGATCTGCTCCCGGCTCCAGCGTTGAGGGCGGTAGAACTTGGCCACGACGTGCGTTTCGTCTTCGAGCTGGATGTCGTAGACCCGGTTCTCGTAGGAGTTGAGCGGCAGGCACACGGGATTGCAGTGCAGGCCGGCCTCCTCGACTGCGGCGAGCACGGCATCGGGCGACAGTGATAGAAACAGGTCGGTTGCCTTGTTTGCGGGGTCGCTCATCCGTGTCTCCTCGCATCCGGCCGGCAGCCGCACTCCTTCGCCCGCTCCGTCCGATGCCGAGGCCCATGATGCACCAGGAGCTTTTCGAAAGGTAGGACTGATTTGCGGGCGGACGGGATCCGGTTGCTGCTTCGGGCCCTGGGGTGGTATCCTGCAGGCCGCAGTTCGATGCGACAAAACACGCGGAATGCGGAGAAGGTCATGAACCGGTGGGGAATAAGCGTTGCATGGATGGTGCTGGCGCTTGCCTTGGGGGCCTGCTCCGGGGGCGCCTCGATAGTCTCGCTCGAAGACACTGCCGCAGAGCTTGCGACGGACGAAGGGGGCGTTCTGGCCGAAGTCGTCCCGGCCGACGACGGTTTCGAGCTGCCCGACCCTGCCGAGGTCGATGCGGCCGTCCTGCCGGATCTGGACGTGGAGGGGGGCCTCGATGCTCCCGAATCCGTGGAGCCCGGCTCGTTCGGCTACCCCTGCGTGACGAATGGCGATTGCCTGTCGGGCTATTGCCTCCAGACGACCGTCGGGAGCCTCTGCACGGTAACCTGCATCGAGGAATGCCCCGACGGTTGGCAATGCGTGATGGTCGAGGGCCTGGGGCCGGACCCGGTATCCGTCTGCTCCCCGATCACCCCGTGCGATGCCCCCTCGGACGAGGTCTGCAACGGCGTGGACGACGACTGCGACGGAGAGGTCGACGAGGAGCTCGGCCTCGAGACATGCGGCCTCGGCGAATGCGTGCACACTGTGGACTTGTGCGTCGATGGCCAAACTCAGGAGTGCGACCCGCTCGTGGGCTCGCTGCCGGAAGCGTGCGACGGGCTCGACAACGACTGCGACGGCGACACGGACGAGGAGTTCCCCGACCTCGACCAGGACAAGATCCCGGACTGCCTCGACAAGGACAAGGATGGGGACGACGTGCCCGACGATTCCGATAACTGCCCGGTTGTCGCCAATGCCGACCAGGAGGACCTCGACGGCGACGCCGTGGGTGACGCGTGCGACCCCGACTCGGATGGCGACGCAATCCCCGATGCCGTGGACAACTGCCTCGGCCTGAAGAACACCTCCCAATCCGACATCGACGAGGATGGCATGGGAGACGCCTGCGACGGCGACGACGACAGCGACGGCCTCGCAGACGGAGACGACAACTGCCCGATGGTCGCCAACCCGGAGCAGACCGACACGGACTCGGATTCGGTCGGCGATGCCTGCGAGAAAGACAAAGACGGGGACGGGGTGGACGATGCGCAGGACTGCGAGCCGCTCGACCCGGCGATCCACTCCGGCGCAGCCGAGGTGTGCGACGGCCTCGACAATGACTGCAACAGCGGCGTGGACGACGGCTTCAAGGATACCGACCTCGACGGGGTCAAGGACTGCGTGGACCTCGATGACGACGATGACGGAACCCCGGACGACGCGGACTGCGCCCCGGTCGATTCCGCCATCCACCCCGACGCTCCGGAGGTCTGCGATAACGCGGACAATGATTGTGACGGCCTGTCGGACGAGGAGCTGGGCGAGCTGGCCTGCGGCAAGGGCATCTGCTTCCACACGCTCTGGGCATGCATCGAGGGTGTCGTGCAGAGCTGTGACCCGATGGCCGGTGCAGGACCCGAGAAATGCGACGGGCTGGACAACGATTGCGACGGGCTCCTGGACGAAGACCTCGGCTGGAAGATGTGCGGCCTGGGCGTCTGCCAGAAGCTGCTCTACACCTGCAAGGATGGGAAGGAGGCCGCCTGCGACCCATTCGCCGGAGCGGGCCAGGAAGCGTGTGACGGCCTGGACAACGACTGCGATGGACAGGTCGACGAAGAGCTCGGGACCGCCACCTGTGGTACGGGTGCGTGCGCTCACACGATCAACCTCTGCCTGGGCGGCGTGGACCAGGTGTGCGACCCCTTTGCGGGCAAGAAGCCGGAAGGGTGTGACGGCCTGGACAACGACTGCGATGGACAGGTCGACGAGGAGCCCGGAAACACCGCCTGCGGGCTCGGCGTCTGTGCGCATACTGTCGCCAACTGCATCACGGGAGTGCCCCAGGTGTGCAACCCCCTCGAGGGCTCAAAGCCCGAGGCGTGCGACGGCATCGACAACGACTGCGACGGTGCCATGGACGAAGAGCTCGGCTCCACGACCTGCGGCATCGGTCCGTGCGAGCACACGGTGGCCAACTGCGCGGGGGGCAAGGTCCAGCTCTGCGACCCGATCGAGGGCTCGCTGCCCGAGGCGTGCGACGGCATCGACAACGACTGCGATTCTGCAGTGGACGAGGGGGCCTGCCCGGCACTGAGCTGCCTGGACCTGCACAACCAGGCCCCTGAGCTTGCAAGCGGTACCTACCTGATCGACCCGGACGGTCCGGGCGGTATTGCCCCGCTCTCGGTGTACTGCGACATGGTGACGTCGGGGGGCGGCTGGACGACTGCTTTCGACGACACCGGCACCTGGCAGGTGACCCAGTCGATCCCCGCAGGCGTGAAAGCCGTCAAGGCCTCGGAGCTGCTGATCTACACGGCCGCAGGCGGGCCCGTGGTGCAGGCATTTGCGGCCGGCCTCACCTCCCTCGCTGCGGCCTTTGCAAAGCCCTGGTCGTCCTGTGGGTTCGAGAACGACTTCTACAAAGCGCTGGGGGCACCGACCGGGACTGCGACAACCACGGCCTACATCTTTGACGACCATGACATTTCCGGGGCGGGCCACTTCTCGTGCAGCGGTCACCAGATCAACTATCCCACGACCCCGTCGGGCATCATCAGTTACGGCTACGCCAACGGCACGAACTTCTGCGACGGCGGCACGTGCGACTACGGGTCGTATGGCGGCGTCCCGATTCGGAGGCTGCTGGTGCGGTAGGAAGCCCCTGCCGTCGGTGTCGGTCCCGGCTTCGCATCTGCCGTTGCATCCGCCCCCCTACCCGCCTATACTGACCGTCGGTTGTTCTTTGACAATGGGGGCGTCACGGTTTCGACGGGGGAGTTGAGGCCGACGCTGCATGCCGGGAAGGTCACGTTTCTCGTAAAACACGTGGCAAACTGACAAGTGCCAACGAAGGTGCTTACGCTCTTGCGGCTTAATTAGCTGCACGTCTGAGGGGTACGATGCTCGCTGATCCCTGAGGGCGCCAAAACCTTAGCGAGCTGGCCGTCAACGGTCCGCCAGGGCCAACGGGCGGCAAGACACAATTCTGGCAACGGGGGCAGGACCTGTCGGCGGGTCACCTGTCCCGGCACCATCTACCGACTACGCATGTAGACGCGCCGCGCGGATCTTTCTCGGACCCGGGTTCGACTCCCGGCGCCTCCACAAATCGGTTTGTAAGTGCTTGATTTTATTGAAGCAACAGACTTTGTTGTGTGCTACGGACACACCGTGGACACACGGCGGGGTCACTTCGGCCCCCGGTGGGCATCCAGGTTGAGGACTGCACCAGCACCCCCAACTGGTGGCACAAGATCGACCGCTGCCCGCAGTGCCAATGCGTTGGGATCGGTGTAGACTCCACGGAGCCCGAGGCTGTGTCCCACCAGGTACTCGACGGCATCGGGGTCGGCACCGGCACGCCGCAGCTCGGTGACGAACCCCTTACGGAATGCGTGATGAGGTCGCCCCCTCCACGCACCCTCCCGAACCTTCGCCCTCATCCAGGCCCGATCCAGATCCCGAGGTCTTGCCAGGCGCTCCCGCTTCCCCCGGCGTTTGGTCTCCAACAGGAACCCCTCCCGCCGTCCCCAGCCGGAGATGACCTCCAGGAGGTGCGGTGACACAGGGATGATCCTCCCCCGCTTCTCCTGCCGGGATTTCCCCAGTTCGCCCCTGATACAGAGCGTGCCACGTTCGAAGTCGAAGTCGTCCCAGCGCAGCAGCAGGGCTTGCTGAACCCCGTCCTCCGCAGAAACACATCTGGAGGTCGGGGAGGGAAGGGGCAAGGCAGGGGAGCACGTTGAGGACGTGATGGAATCGTTGTTCCGGGGAGCGAATTGACCGTCAGGAGCATGATTTGAGGGTGATTTCGACAGACCGGACAGACCTTGGGCGGGGAGCAATGAGGAGCACTGCTCGCTTCGAGGCCGGTCTACGCTGCCGCCCGAATCCGGTAGTCGTGGTGGAGTCCGCCGCAGACGGGTCGGGCGACGAGCGTGCCGTCCAGGGGCTTCTCGCCGGCCAACTCGGGATCCGGATCGGGGATGCCGTGGATACCTTGATGGACCCTGGAGCTGTTGAACCAGTCCCGGACGAACTCGGAGGCCACGGCACGCAGCTGCCCCTCGTTCCAGACGAGAACCCGGTCGAGCAGCTCGCTGCGCAGGGTGCCTATGAGCCGCTCGACATGGGCCTGTGCGTTGGGCGCTCCGTAGGGCGTTGGGATGCCGCGGATGCCCATGGTTTCTGCAAGCCAGGCGTCGAAGGCGGAGCGGCAGGAGACCTTCTTGGCGTTGACTTCCCTGGTGACCGGTTTGCCGAGCTGCCCGAAGATGCCGTCGTTGTCGTGGATGAGGAACTTCGGCTCGGTGTCGAAGGTGGCATCTCGGACTTGCTGCTGGACCCAGGCGAGGGTCGGGTGCTCGGTGACGTTCATGTGCACGACCTTGCGGGTGCCGAGCTCCATGATGACGAAAATGTAGAGGGCCGTGAACCGCACGGTCTGCTGCACGCAGAAGTCGCAGGTCCAGATAGCCGCAGCCTGGTTCTTCAGGAAGGTGCGCCACGAGAGGGAGTTCGTCCGCGGCCGAGAGGGCTTGACCATGTACTTCCGGACCGTGGCCTCGGAGTGCTTGATGCCGAACTTGATCTCCAGCTCGAGCGCGATGTGGTCCTCCCCGTAGTCGGGGTGGTCGGAGGAGATGCGCTTGATGAACGCGATGTGCTGGCGGGGAATGCAGGGGCGGCCGGGCTTGGACTTCCGGTCCCAGAACTCTTGGAACCGCCTTTTCTGCCAGGCGACGACGGTTTCGGGCTTGACGATGACAAGCGCATCCATCCAGCCTGCGAACTGGTCCTTCAGGACCGACCAGAAGAGCCGGTCGAAGGGGTCGAGTTGCGGCCGCGGGTTCTTGCGCTTGTAGACGGCGAGTTGCTGGCGCAAGGCCAATACCTCCATGGCCAGGTCTGCCTTGCTCCCGCAGAGGGACCGAACCAGCGAGAACAGCATGTCCATGATTTGTGCCACGACTCGAGCGGCCATCGATCCCTCCTGAGAGAAGACGGAGACTACCCCGTCCCTTCCTTGAGCTCAACGACTTCCGGGAGGACCCCAACAACTGCCCCGTCCCTTCTCGCGTTTTCTGTTGTCGTCCGCATGGGGACGGACTATCCTCCTCGAATGGCGGGACAGCCCAACTGCGGGCAGCGGCCGCTGGTGGAGAAGGGGATGGACCTGGACGCAGTCAAGCGCCTCGTGGCAGCCGGCGAGTCGGAGTCGGTCGAGTTCAAGAAGTCGACCGCGGAACTGAACCGCGTTGGAGAGACGCTGTGCGCCTTCTTGAACGGACAGGGCGGAACCGTGCTCATCGGCGTCGCCCCCGGCGGCGGCTTGGTCGGCCAGCAGGTCTCCGACTCGACACTGCGCGATATCGCAGCCATGCTGGACCGGTTCGAACCGAACGTGCAGTTCAAGGTGGAGCGGGTTCACCTCGTAGGGGGCAGCGAGGTCATCGTCCTGGCAACCCCGCGGTCAGACGAGAGTCGGCCTTTCGCATGGAGCGGCCGCCCCTACCGCCGAGTCGGCAGCACGACATCGCAGATGCCGCAGGAGCAGTACCAACGCCTTCTCCTGGACCGGGCGTACGTCCGCCATCGCTGGGAGAACCAGCCGGCCGTCGGCGTGACACTGGAGGACCTGGACCGGGAGGAGATCCTACGGACCCGGGAGCTTGCTGTCCAGCAGAACCGCATCTCCGCCGGCACCAGTCTCGACCCCGGCGAGATCCTCGACCGGTTGAAGTTGCGGGAGAACGGCACGATCCTCCAGGCGGCCCACATGCTGTACGGCGCGCGATTCTCATCCAACTACCCACAGACGTTGCTCAAGCTGGGCCGATTCCGGGGTACGACCATCACCGGTGCGATCCTCGACAACCGCCAGGACCACATGCACGCTTTTGCGATGGTGCGTGAGGCGATGGCCTGGCTGGAGAGGACGATGCCGCTGTCTGCGCGCTTCCCCGTGGGCCGCATCGAGCGTGAGGACCGGTTCCCCGTGCCCACTCCGGCCCTGCGGGAAGCCATCCTGAACGCCGCGATGCATCGGGACTACTCCAATCCCAGCGGCTACGTCGCCATCGCGGTCTTCGACGATCGGATCGAAGTGATCAGCATCGGCCGGCTTCCCCCGGGGATCACGGCAGCGGCCTTGAGCGGCCCGCACGTGTCCAATCCCCCGAATCCACTGGTTGCGGGGGCGTTCCACCGGACGGGCGCGGTCGAAGTGTGGGGCCGGGGCACCAACCGGGTCATCGATGAATGCCTGCGTTACGGCATCGAAGCGCCGACCTTCGAGGAGCGTGGCGGCGCGGTCATCGTGACCTTCCGCGCGGAGATGGTCCCCGGCACCAAGCAGGCACCAAGTCGGGACCAAGTCGGGACCAAGTCGGGACTAAGTCGGGACCAAGTGGCGATTCTCGCGGCCGCTCAGGAGGCAAGGTCAAGCACGGAGCTGATGCAGGTCCTCGGGCGAACGAACCGGACGAAGTTCAGAGAGCAGATTCTCCGGCCCCTGCTGTCGACCGGCTGGCTGGCGATGACCAATCCCGATGCCCCCCGCAGTTCCAGACAGCGCTACAGGACCACGAAGGCGGGTGCGATGGCACTGGAGAAATTGTCAACCTGAATGATTCCAATGCGTTGTGCATCGCCGCAATCCAAGAATTTCTGCCCCGAAGATTGATCCCTCCACAAAGGTTTTCACTCAAACTGCCCATTCGGCCCGTTCCGGGCCTCCGCACCCGTCTGCCCTGACGACGCCCACCGCGGCCAGCCCGCAGGCCGTGCTGCGCTTCTCGACCCCTCCGACCACCCTCTCGGTCATGCGGACTTAAGAAGGCCCTCCGGACCCCCGAATCGGCCCTTTTTCTCTCTGTTTCTCAAATTCATGCGGACTTTTTCGACCAAGTCCTCATGATTCGAGACTGCGGTCCAGAAACGAATCTCACCCGCATGGCGACTGGTCGAGAGGCCCTTGCGACGGCCTCGACCGGCCTCGACCGAGTTCGATTCCCCGTTTGAGTAGAAGAGGCACAGCCGAACTCGTCTTAACGGGGAGGGAACAGCCGTCTCCGAGCGACACTGGAAGTGGGGATCAGCGCCTTGGGGGGGCACCTGGCCTCGCAGATGTCAAGGAAGTGCATAACGGCGGTCACCCCGCAATGAGTCAACAACTTTGAGACAGCCGGGGTACCATATTTGCTGTGACCCCCTGAAGTGTGCCGTCGGCGAGGCTGGCCGTCGGGTTGATCTTCGCTGGGATGTCTGGACCACGGGGAGAGCGCTGGAGACCACCCCGGATTCCGTGACTTTTCCCCTTGCGTGGTGTTCTGGCAGCTGCCATAATCGATTCAGGGAGATGTGGATGACGGACTTGGCGAATGAGCGCTACATGTCGGACGATCGGTCAGTCGGTCGCGGCGGTGTTGCCCGAGTGCTTTCGCTGTCCGTTCGACGGGAAGATCTACCTTGTTTTTCGCGCATCGAACAATTACATGAGATACCGGACACTGAGTGCCGGGGGCTGGAACGCGTGCGCAGCGACGACGGGCTACACAACCTACGTGTCGCCATCGGCCATCGGGGGGTGGCAGGAACGGCTGTGGATAGGCTATGCGAACTCAAGCTATCAGGGGAGGCTGCTGAAGTTGAGCGTTGGCGGTCAGATCACTGCGATGTCCGTACCGTCAGACCCGAACGCGTCCAAGGGCATTGAACTTGAGATTTTCAAGAATAGGCTCCATGTTGCAGCTGTCAGCAGTAGTAATGAAGTCAACTACTTGCAGTGCATAGCTCCCTGCACGAACACGCTCGTCTATCCGGAAGATGGGGCCAGTTGGTCTCGTCTAGTGACCCAGCATGGGGGTACGGCCTTTCGAGCCGCAATGACCAATTATGCTGCGGACTACAGGTTGGTCATGACAACCAAGGATGACAGTACTGGAGACGTCGGATACCGTTACAAAATATCAGAGTGAGAAGATGTGGCGACCCGCGACTCAGGAGCTTCTTCTGGCGCTGTGGCTTTGCTCCTGTTCCACAGCAACTGGTGAGCATTGCGCGGCGTCCTCTGCCACCGACAATGGCGACACGCCGACGGGCTTCGATTGCAGAGGAGTGATTGGGGACTCCGCTGACTCGGATGAGGCGTCGTGTTGTCGAGATGCTGGCGAGCGTCGGCCGGAGCAGTCGGCGTTGACGGACCTTGTCGTTGGCGACGGCTCCACCACCGAGGCTAAGGAGATCCTGGACGCAACGGTTGATAGGAGTGGTGGAACTTCGGATGAGTATCAGGCCGTTGATAGCATGGATGTTGGAGGGAGGTTCCTGTCTGCCTGCGACGATGAGGCGCCGTGCGTTTCAGGCCCTTGCGTGCCCTACGACTACCCTGCAACGGTCAGTTACTGCACCGTGTTCTGCACTGCGGATGTTGATTGTGGATTCGGTTTCGCATGCCCGCCACCAGCGGGGTTTGGAAATGATCTTGGTTGCGACGACCCCGAGGTAGTCTGCGTGTGTCTTCCCTCCACCGTCTTCATTTGCAAGCCTTGCGATGACAGTGGTGAATGCAGCTCGCCTGCTTCGCCGGAGACGGTCGGGGTGTGCCTGCTTGAGCCAGGGGAAAGCGTAGGACACTGTGCCGCCAAGTGCGAAGACACTCCGGCATGTCCTCCGGGTTACGTCTGCAACCACATCGCCGTGGAATCTGGGGTGGAGGACTTGTGCGTGCCCGTGGACGGACATTGTGCAGAGCCATAGGCACCTATGCTCGCGGCTGGTGGACTGTGGCAACCTGCTCCTCCCACCGGACCGGCAGCCTGACGATCAGCCGGTTGAGCGACAGGCCCTCGGGCTCCGTTCCGTCGAGGACGGCCCTGACCAACTCCGGGGACAGCAGCGACAGGCCGAGGATCCTGCGGACGTAGCCGGTGTCGAGCTTCACGGCCGCGGCCAGATCGGTGATGGACTTGAACCGCCCCTGGTCCAGGAAGCGAATGCTCGTGGGTGACCGAGCAGGCCCAGTCGTAGGCGTCGGAGACGTTCACGCGGAACGTGCCCTGCCCCACCCGCTGCTTCGCCAGCCGGTAAAGGAACTGCACCGTGGCCTCGGGGGTTTCGGGTACCGGGAAGGACCAGTGCTCGTGTTGCAGGGTGCGGGCGCGTTCCTGGCACTGAAGCCAGACCCGCCGGCCCTCTCCGACCGTGATGTCGTACCTCTTGCTGACCTGCGTCCGGACCTTCCAGTCCTCGGGTTGCGGGATCCACATCTCCTTCGGGAAGAACTGCGGCCGGGCCAGGATGATGCAGCCGATCTGGTTCGACCCGCCCTCCCTGACGTACCGGTACCCGTCCCGCAGCCCATGAATCCGCTGACTCATCACTTGGAACGACTCGCACCCGTTGCGCTTCTCGAAACACTCCCAGGCCAGCCAGTCGGGCAGCGCTATGTACCGGTCGAACAGGGCGAAGCCGACGATCGCGTTGTTGGGACTGCGCAGCTTGAAGAAGAAGGGGGAGTACGGCTCAGCGTGGAACGCTGTCCGCGCCGACGGACGCCAGAAGTTCACCTCGTCCAGGTCCCCCATCGCGAGGAGCGAGCGGTACCAGTCGTAGTCCGTGATGGCTATGGTTCCGAACATGCTCCCTCCCTCGCAGGCTCCCGGAATACGTTCTTGCGATGCCACTGCACGTAGGCCGCGGCGGGGAACGCCGAGGACGACTGCGGCTCCAGAATCGGGCGATCATGGCGGTCGATGATTGCCTGCTGCACCGGCCCCGTTCCGGTGACATCCTGGGAGACGAGAACGTGGAGACCATCCGACAGCGTGAACGCTCCACGGTCGAAGGCCACGTGATGCAGGCTGCACAGGGCAAGCCCGTTCTGCACGATGTCCGGCCCCGAGTACTGGTGCCAGTGGATGTGCGCGGCGTCCAGCCCGAACAGCGCATCCCCGAGGCGAGCGTCATAGCCGCACACGGCGCAACGGCGCTGATAGGCCCGCAGCACCTCGTCCCGGAACATCGGATCACGGCGGGGCCGCACACCCGTGGGGAATGCCTCGGTGGCCATCGTGAGGACCAGACCAAGCGCCTGAAGCAGTGACTCGTGGACGCTCTCGGGCCAGAACTGGTCCAGCAGCAACCTAGTCACCCGGGCCAGCAACGCCGGGTCCCGCTGCACCTGCTTCCAAAGCAACTCGGGCACCTCGCCGACCGCGTGGTAGTGGCTCAATGCGGACTTCGTTGGCGACTGGCTGCCCTGCCTGCGCTTCCCCGGTTCCAGGAAGGACTCGCGGTCGTGAACGTGCCAGAACCCGTCGGTCTCCAGGTACCAGAAAGGGAACTCCGGGTGCACCGAACGTCGCGGGGGACCAAACTCCCGAAGCAGCCGCGACAGCGGTCCCTCGACCTCATCGAAAGGGACCGTGTTCGAGCCGCCCTGCTGCGCCCGGGCGAGGAGCATGAGTGTCAGGAGCGGCTTGTGCGGTGCCACCTCGTCGCCTCGCTTCCAGACGCTGAGGCCCGCGGCCAGCTTCTCCCATGCGCTTGCTCGCTCCCGGCTCATTCCGGCTCGTCCACCTCCACCAGCACGAGCTTCTCCTCGAACCCGCCACGCTCCGCTGCCTTCCTGGCCCGCAGCGCCTCCAGCGCCTCCAGGGTCAGGCCCTCAAGTCGTGCAAGTGCATGGACGACTTCGAGGATGTCGGCCAGCTCCTCGGCGCGCTTGGTAGGAGGGCTGCTGAGCAACTCGTCGGTCTCCTCCTGGAGCTTGGACTCGAGGAGTGCGCGGAGCTCGGCATCGCTGGCGATGCGGGTGTACGGCGTCTTCCCGGCTTTGCGCACGATCTCCGGGATGCGGTCCCGGACAAGCTTGTTGTATCGGATCCTCATGCGGCTCCCTGAAGCTTCGGACCTGCTCCGAACCAAGCCATCCTAGCACCACGGCGAAACGGCCTCAATGATGTTCCGAAGCGGGATGGACCGTTGACAATGCTTGCCGCCAGGAAGACGATGGGCAGGTCGCCGCAGTGAGAGGGGACGACGTGTCGGTGCAGTTCGTGTCTCGACTTCCCAGGGCCTACTACGCCGCCTCGATAGGGGTCTTCCTCGAGGAGTCGGCGGAGAGCGTTCTCGGCAAGCTGACAGCGAACAGCGAGGGCGCAGTGGAACCGGAGCAGCGCGACGCGTGGCTCCGGCGGAACGAGATCCTCCGAAGGGCGTGCGCCGGAATCGAGGGCACACTGTTCCTCGAGTTCAACATTCCTCGAATGGGCAGGCGCATCGACGCTGTTGTCCTGACCCGACAGATGATCTTCGTGATCGAGTTCAAGGTCGGCGAGACGGCCCACATCCCCGAGGACATCGAGCAGGTCTGGGACTACACTCTCGACTTGAAGAACTTCCACGAAGGCAGCCACCACGCGGCCATTCTTCCGATCCTGGTGGCGACCGAGGCTCCGCTGTCTGACGAGCGACTGCCAGACCGCCATCAGGATCTTGTGCGGCTCCCGATGCGCACGAACGCGGAAGGGCTTCGAACCGCGCTTCTCCTCGGCCTGGCTGCTCCGGCCGAAGGGCGCCTGGATGTGGACGCATGGGCAAGCACACCCTACCACCCGACACCCACGATCATCGAAGCCGCCCGGTCGCTGTATGCCCAGCATTCGGTTGAGGCTATCTCGCGCAACGACGCAGGAGCGCGCAACCTGGCTGTGACTTCCCGGCGCATCGAGGACCTCGTTGATCAGGCCCGCCAGGAGGGCCACAAGGTGATCTGCCTTGTGACTGGAGTCCCCGGAGCAGGGAAGACGCTGGTGGGGCTCAACGTCGCGACGAGGCGCCGGGACGCTGCTGCTCCGACCCACGCCGTGTTTCTCTCCGGCAACGGGCCACTTGTGGCTGTTCTGCGGGAGGCGCTCACGCGCGACGAGGTGCAAAGGAGGAAGCGACTCGGCGAGAAGGTCCGCAAGGGGGCCGTGGGCGAGAGCGTGAAGGCGTTCATCCAGAATGTACACCACTTTCGCGACGAGGCGCTGCGGGACACGCGGCCGCCCATCGACCACGTGGTGATTTTCGACGAGGCGCAGCGGGCCTGGAACCTGGACCAGACTGCGAAGTTCATGCGGACCAAGAAGAAGCAGCCCGGGTTCTCCATGTCCGAGCCCGAGTTCCTGCTTTCCTACCTGGACCGTCACAGCGACTGGGCCTTCGTCGTCTGTCTCGTCGGCGGGGGCCAGGAGATCAACACGGGTCAAGCAGGAATCGGTGCCTGGCTCGATGCCGTTCGGACCGCTTTCCCAAGTTGGTGGATCTACATCTCTCCCGAGCTGACCGACAGCGAATACGCGGCGGGCCATGCCATCGACCAGGTACGGGCTCTACCGAACCTCCGCTTCGACGACGCGCTGCACCTGGCCGTCTCGATGCGCTCATTCCGGGCAGAGAACGTGTCCGGATTCGTGAAGGCGGTCCTCGACTGCGAGGTGGACCAGGCCCGAAGGGCCTTCGAACAGTTGCGGGACAAGTACCCCATCCGGCTCACCCGCGACCTGGGGCAGGCGCGGCGCTGGATCCGAAGGCACGCCCGCGGGTCGGAGCGCTTCGGACTCGTGGCGTCGTCCGAGGCCCAGCGACTCAAGCCGCACGCGATCGACGTGCGGGCGAACATCGATCCCGTGCTCTGGTTCCTGAACGGACGGGACGACACCCGTTCCAGCTACTACCTCGAGGACGCGGCCACCGAGTTCCAGGTCCTCCTGAGCCGGACGTGACTTGACAACGCCGACATGTTACTCGCTCGCAACGCGGCTGTCGAGAGCGCCGGATTCCGCATTCCAGGCGGTTGAAGCGAACGCGCACTTCGGCCATACTGGGTGGCGGTGTGTGATTGCTCAATGAGATTCCGACTGGAGGTTGCCGCGATGAAGCGAATTGCGTCCGTTGTCCTGTCCTTGTGCCTGGGTTCCTGCTCCGGCAGTGGAGGCGGGGGCACTGACACCCGGCAGTCCGATGTGCCGGGAATGGAGGCTGCGGGGGAAGCTGCGTCCGAGACGCTGCGCGCCGAGACCGGCCCGGAGGTCGGGTCCTGGTCCCAGACCTTCGTGGAGGGGAGCGCAGGCGTGCTCGAGATCACGGACCCGGCAAGCCCACTTTACGGGTTCAGGCTCGAGGTGGATGCGGACGCGCTCACGACCCCTACCCTCACAGTCACGGTGCGCCAGACCGCTGCGCCCGCGGTGGGGGTCGGTGCCGGCGATGCGATGGGGCCGGCAGTCTCCATCGAGCCCCATGGCTACCCGTTCGCCCACGCGGTGCGGCTCTACCTGCCGCTGGCTCCGGACGAGGGGATGGTGCCGGCCGGCGGGTCAGTGCTGCTTTCGGTCTGGAGGGCACTCGAGCCGGGGGTCGAGGCCCAGGTGGAAGGCGTGCCCATTGCGGTGTGGTGGGGGGCGAACGGCGTAGAGACCGAGGGAGCAGCCGCTGCCGTCACGGGCCCCGTATCCGCGGCCTCTGCGGTACCCGATGGTGCGGTCAGCGTGGACCGGGTCCTGGTGCTCACTTCAGGGCTGTCGGAGTGGATCCCGCTCATCTACATTCTGCCTGACGCGTGCAAGACTGCGGCCGACTGCAATGACTACCACTTCTGCACCATCGACCAGTGCGTCGGCCAGAAGTGCAAGTGGACCTCCAAGGGAGAAGGTGCTCCGTGCGACGATGCAGATCCATACACCGTGGGTGAAACCTGCCAGGAGGGCCATTGCGTGGGCAAGCAGGCAACCTGTGCGGTGGATGCGGACTGTCAGAACCCCCCGAACTGCCATGGAGGCTGGTGCGTGGAGCACGACTGCGTGTACAGCATCTGGCCTCTGGGAACCCCGTGCGACGACGGGAAGGTCTGCACTGCAAGCGACGCGTGCACCGGCACGATGGAGTGTACGGGGTCGCCCAAGGACTGTGCGGACTCCGACCCGTGCACCGACGACGGGTGCGAGGAGGGGGAGGGCTGCTACCACGACCCGGCGGCCAAGGGGACTGCATGCGACGACGGCAACCCGGACACCGTGGACGACGCGTGTTCGGACGGCGTCTGTACCGGGATGGCGAAGGAGTGTGCCAAGGATGGAGACTGCGACGACCAGAACGCCTGCACGACGCAGACCTGCGTCGACTTCTTCTGCAAGGCATCGGCCGTGCCGGAGGGGACGCCGTGCGACGACGGGGACTCCAAGACGAGCCCCGACAAGTGCATCGGCGGCCAGTGTGTGGGCTACTGGGACGAGTGCACGCAGGACTCGGATTGCGACGACAAGGAGGTGTGCACCAAGGACACCTGTGAGACCGGGGCCTGCTTCCATGGAGCGGTCCCCGGCAACCCGCCGTGCAACGACGGCGACCCGATGACCATCGACGACGAATGTGCAGAAGGCATCTGCCTCGGCTGGAACGCGCAGTGCACCGAGGGGGACCTCTTCAACTGCGACGATCTGAGCCCCTGTACCAAGGAATCATGCGCGTTCGAGCCGGGGAACATCGGGGGCAAGTGCGCCACCGAGAAGCTGAGCGGTCCTCCGTGCAACGACGGCAGCCAGGAAACGAACCTCGACGTGTGCGAGGAGGGGAAGTGCGTGGGCTACACCGTGGCCTGCACCAGCGACGAAGAGTGCAATGACCAGATCCCCTGCACCAAGGACACGTGCGTCGACCCCGCCAGCCCTGACGGGGGCCAATGCGTGCACGACGACGGATCGGCCGCGTGCGAGGACAACAATCCGTGCACCAAGGACGCGTGCAAGCCCCTTGGATGCGAGCACGGCAAGCTGAGCGCAGTTCCATGCGACGACGGGAACGACTGGACCGACCAGGACAGCTGCACCGACGGCCAGTGCAAGGGGGTGCCCGTGAAGTGCCTCAAGAAGGAGGACTGCGACAGCACCAACGTATGCGCTCCGCAGGATTGCGTGGGAGGGCTCTGCACCGCGGACATCGGGACCGACGGCCTGGTGTGCGACGACTCCAACCCGTGCCTCACGAAGCTGTGCCTCACCGGGAAGTGCAGCGTGGAGCAGCCCAAGAACGGGCTCCCGTGCGTCGACGGGAACCCGGCCAACGATCCGGACCAATGCTGGTTCGGGGCCTGCATCGGTACCGCGGGCGGCTGCCAGGAGAGCGGCCAGTGTGCGGACACCAACGTCTGCACCGACGACCTGTGCGAAGCGGCCAAGTGCGTGCACAAGCCCCTGTCAGGGGGAGAGTGCGACGACCTGGATCCGAGCACCATCGACGAGTTCTGCGTCAACGGCGTGTGCAAGGGGAAGCCTCCCGAGTGCACATCGGACGACCTGGCCGCGTGCGAGGACTCCAACGTCTGCACCAAGGAGTCGTGCGACGTGAAGCCGGGCAATGCGGGGGGCAAGTGTGCGCACGAGGCGCTCTATATGGTCCCGTGCGACGACGGCGTGAAGCTGACGGTGGACGATTCCTGCGCAGGCGGCGTGTGCAAGGGCACGCCGGTAGACTGCCTCGACGCAACGGACTGCGATGACAAGAACGAATGCAGCAGCGACGCCTGTGTGAAGCAGGAGGGGGCTGCGGGGGGCACCTGCACGTACCAGGATGTGGGCGCGTCGGTGTGCGACGACAAGAACCCGTGCACCGAGGACAGCTGCTTCCCGGGGCAGTGCCTGCATGCCAACGTTGACGGCGTGGCGTGCGACGACGGCAACCCCGCCACGTCCGACGACGTGTGCAGCGGAGGAAAATGTGCGGGCAAGCCGGGCAAGGCCTGCACCAAGCCCGGGCCGAACTTCTCCGAGTGCAACGACGGCAAGCCGTGCACCGACGACATCTGCAGTGCGGACATGGTGTGCACCAACAAGCCCGGCAACTTCCCGGTCTGCGACGACGGGAACCCCAACACCACGGGGGACCACTGCTCCGGCGGCGTCTGCACGGGAGCGGCCAAGAGCTGTGTCACGGCGGCCGAGTGCGACGACAAGAACTCCTGCACTACGGACACATGCCCGAACGGCACGTGCGAATGGGTCGCGTTGCACGGGCTCATGTGCAACGACGGCAGCCCCACCACATACGGCGACATGTGCTACATGGGCAAATGCATCGGCGGCGGCACCTGCACCAAGGCGGGACCTTGCGGCGAGATGCAGTTCAAGAAGTGCAGCCCCTACCAGTGCACCAACGGACTCTGCCTCTGGTTCCCCGTGAACGGCGAGGCGTGCGACGACCTGGATCCCTGTACCGAGGCAGATGCGTGCAACAACGGTATCTGCAAGGGCACTCCCATCGCGGGCTGCTCCGTGGCCAAGTGCTCGTGTGGCCAGCCCGGTGTGACGCTCAAGAGCGTGGGATGCACCTGGGACAACTGCTTCGACTGTTCCGGTTGGGCGGGGGCTTGCGGACAGCTGGGCGTGGACCCCTACGGTGCCTTCGCTGACGGCACCCAGTGCCTTGGCAAGACAGGAACAGGCGTCGAGATCGACTGCCCTTGACCGAGAGGCAAGACCCTGTAGTTGACGCGTGTTGAGCGGGGGGCACCGGGAGGGCAGCCGGACGCGGTCACTTCTTCTCGACATCCTGCGGGTCAAAGCAGAGCCTGATGTGCTCATGCCGCGTCGGATCGCTGCAGTCGTCTGGGCTTCCCAGGCCGAACGCTTCATTCACGGCACACTCAATGACCTCCGTGAAGCAGAACCGCTTCTCCACGATGTCCGGCGGAACCGTGAAGCTGTGGCGCTTCCGCACTGCTCCGGCCGGCTTGCCGTTCGGCCACCACGCGCTTGCCCCGGCCTCGACCGCATAGACTTCCGCTGCGAGGCCCTCGGGGAAGGCGCCCGACAGCGAATCCGCCTGCTCCGAGTCAGTGCTCACCCCGATGATCATCATCTTGTGCTGCCTCAGGATCGCAGCCCGGTCGGGCGGAGCCACGGCGTACTCTCCCTCGACGCGCACGCACCCGGATTCCCGCACTGCGACGGCTCGCACGGGCTTGTCATCCTTCGATGCGGTCACCCGGATCCCAAGCGCCGGCCAGTAGGAGCTGCAGGCCCCCGTGCCCAGATCGACCTTGCGATGCAACTTGTCGTCGCCGCAGAGGATGTACTCCACGGACTCGTCGGAACGAGCCAACTCCTGGAATGCCCGAGGGACGAACCGCTTTCCCAACGCGTCATCCGGCAGGGACGCTGCCATCGATTGCGGGAGTCCGACCGTCCGCCGCTTGCCACCGAACTGTTCGACCTGCGCTCCGGCCCGGATCCAGTACTTGAGCCCTGCAGCGTCCGTGCCTTCAACGTCACGTGTCACCACCTCGAGCACCGCCTCCTGCCGGACGAACAGCCGCAGGCTGAAGTCCTTCAGCCCGTAGTGCGGCCCCTGGCACAGGCACCGTCCCGAGTCTTCTCCGACACTGTCGACCTCGATCCAGTCGCCACGGGTCGACACGTGGCGGAAGGGTATGCCAAGGCCCCGGCTGGCGGACTTGACGTCGAACTCTTCTCCGTCTGTGAGCCCGAATCCGGCCGCCATGGCGTCGGGTTCCGTGTACATTCTGGCGGTGCGGGCCACGAGGATGTGCTCGGTGGTCGGGCAGGTCGCATTGACCCAGTCGACGGCTGCACGCACGGCCTTGACGACCGGGGTTGCCAGAGGGGCGACGAACTCGCCCATGAAAGCCACGCTGAGAAGCAGAGCAAAGGTTGCCGTGCCCATCCGGTCCTCCGTCGTTCCAGCCAGCATCGTTGCACGGCCAAACCGTTGGTGTCGAGGCCATTCCGCGAGGGTCGGACCGCGAGCCGGCCCCCCAACCTTCTATCGGCAGACTATTGGCAGACGGGCGTGAAGAACTGCTCACACGTCCCGCTGACACACTGGGCGTGGATCTGGCAGTCGGGGCCGACTTCCGGGTCGCACGGGTCGCCATCGGCAGCCTGAGCCGTGCAGGTGCCCGCCAGCGCGCTGGGGTAGCAGGTTCCCAGCTTGCACACGACCGCCGCAGTCTCGGTCAAACCGCAGGCTCCGTCCGGGCCCGCCAACCCCAGAGGGACGCAGGTTCCCAACGCGAGATGGCATACCAGGCCCTGTCCGTACAGGTCGCACTCGCCCGTGAGCAATTTGCACTTCTCGCCCGCCTTGCGCGGCGGCCCGCACTTCCCGTCCACGCACCCCAGATCCGAGAAGCAGGGGGCGGTGGACGGATCGCACGAGTCTCCCGTGTCGCCCAGTTGCACGCACTTTCCTCCAGCGCAGGCGCTCCCGATTCCGCAAGCGCTGCTCAGCACGTAGCTGCCCTCACAGTCCGCACCGTCGGGGAGAGCCGACGCACAGGTTCCGCAGGAGCTGCCCGCGGTCCGCGCACAGATCCGGCCCTCACACTGGTACGGGTGCGAACAGGGCTCTCCGTCCTTCAACGAGCCGGTCCACGCACAGGCGTCGGCAATGGGCGTCTCTCCGATGTGTTGTCGGATGAACTGCTGGCAAGTCATGGCCTGCGAGGCTCCGGCGCAGGCCGCCCAGTCCACATCCAATCCGGGCAGGTCCAGCAGGGGCTTGACGGTTTCGTACTCGCGTACCTTGCAGGCCTCCAATCCCCCGAAGTGCATCTCGAGGAAGGTCGGACCGCATTCCACCAGCTTCTCACACGTCGCGTTCGTGAACTGGAGCATCGGATCCTTGGTCACCTCGACACCGTCCGCCGCAGCGTCCGGCCCGACCTCCGGAACTGCGAGGCCGTCCCCCGCCGCGTCCTGAGATTCCGCGGGCACGTCCGCGACGGGCCCTCCGCCTCCATCGGAGCCCCCGCATCCAGCGGATACCCCCCACACCAGGAACACAATCGCTGCGCACAGGTGCTTTGCCATGGATCCCTCCCTCTTGTTGAATTAGTCCACCTCATCCTACCGCGGACAGTGCCCCGGGCCAAGGCTCTTCTGAGGGCCGGAAATGGGGTACGAGTCCCGGTCCCGGCGACGGACGATGCCAGGCCCGGGTTGGAGCGGAGCGACAAGGACAGTCGGGCCTCCGCGCTGCTTCCGCTTGCGGCACCTGGTACCTGCGGCTAAGGTAGGGGGGCTGGAGGGCCCATGCGAGTCTTTGCCACATTCCTGGTTGCAGCGACCATCGTCGCAATGTCCATGCTCCTGGTCGGTGATTCACTGCACGTCGGTGATTCGGTGCGGCTCGGTGATTCGCGGCGGCTTGCCGGCGCAAGGCGGACCGCGTGGATGGAGAACTGTGCGGTCATCGACTTTGAACCTCCGCTGATCAGTATGGCCTCCAAGCCGCTGACGACCGAGGCGCTCGAGGGGAGCGAGGCCGCAGCGACTTACGCCTCGTCTCCATCCGGCCAGCAGTTCTTGAAGTACATGGTCCAGTGCGCTCTGCCGGAGGGGGCAAAGGTCTCTCTGGAGACGCCAGACGGGACGGTGGAGTTCGAGGGGAGCCTGGGAGCAGCGCCGGAATGGGCCGACGGGCCTTGCGGCACCGACTGCCAGGAGCGGGTTTCGGCATGCATCCTCGCCCGCATCAACGCGTACGGCCTGCCGGTGCAGCTCTTCTTCGCTGCGGCCGGCACGTCGATGGGCGGAGGGGACGACGCCGCTGCAGCGGGGGCCCCGAACCGCGAGGGGGCCTTCTTCGGCAACATCTTCGGAAGCCCCATGCGAGGATACTCTTGCCGCGCCGACGGCCACGACCCCCTGTACGAGAGCGTCCGCGTCTGCACAAGACCGGGCAACCTGTGCGGCATGCAGAGCATCGGTTCCTGCCTCGATGGGGCGGAACCTGCCTGCGAAGCCGATTCTCAGGGCGACTTCACGAAGTGCACGAGCCCGGCGAGCGCCGACGGCAAGCAGCCCGCCCGAGTCTGGAAGCACGTCGTCACCACCTACTGGCGCAACAGCATGTTCCGGCCGGGCATGGAAGCCCCCTGCGAGGTGGAGCCACCGCCCGTGCCCGACTACGGCCCCCCCGACGGTGCTGGGCACGTCTGCGGCAACGATTCGGACTGCCAAGGCGAGTGTGTCGCGTGCGACGGCTGGAGCGGGAAGAGCCAGTGCACGGCCAATTGCCTGGACTCTGATCCCGAGGACGAGCAGGAGCAGTGCGGGGATCCGGACTCGACTTGCGTATCCTTCAACCCGCCCTACGGTGCCTGCAGCAGGGCATGCGTTCCCCACGAGGAAGACAACTGCGACCCCGGTCTCGCCTGCACGACGGCCTGGTTCGCACGGGAAGTTCCGGACGATCCGGGATGCTTTGCGTTCTGCACGTCGGACGCGGACTGCTCGTTCGGCAGCCAGTGCAACGAGCGTGTCGGAGCCTGCGGCATGGCTCCGCCATTCGTGGGGTTGCTGGCCGACGGGGAGCCGTGCGATCCCACGGATATTGACGATCCTCTGCCGGAGAGTAGCTGCAGCGGGCTGTGCGCCGCCATCGACCCGGCCGACGCCACGCACGGACTGTGCGCCAGCTTCATCGACAGGACGGCAACGACGGAGTGTCCCGACGACCCCGAGCACGTGAAGCCTCTCGGGCCGCCCGGCGACGAGCTAGCCATCTGCCTGTACCGCAACTGCAAGGCGACCTCGGACTGCACAGCACCGCTGGTCTGCGTCGGCCCGATGGTGGGAACGAAGGTGTGCTCATGGCAATGACACGGGCTGAATTGGTATGTGTGGTGGCGATGCTTCTGGCCGGGTCCGCGGTCCCGGGGTGCGGCACGAATGACGGGGCTGCCGTAGGGGGCTCGGACACCGCCGAGGTCGCCGTGTCGACTCCAGACGCGGCCGACACCAACGCGACGCCCGACGGCTCCACGCTAGGCAAGGACGCTGCCGCCGACGCAAAGCTCGACAGCGCGGATGCAGGGCCGGTCTATCCGCCGTGTACCTGCGGGGCGGACGACGACTGCGACGCGTGCTTTGCCCGCATCGGCGAGTGCTGCTACGAAGACCCGACCATGGGCGGTCAAGCCGGGCTCATCGCCCGCAACTGTGATTTCAATCCGTCGTGCAAGCCGTGCTGCTCCGAGTGCGCCGCCCGAAGCTGCGAGGAAATCAAGGCCCTGGGAGGTTGCCCGGCCCTGTAGCTTCACGTGCAGCACGGGTCACGGCCTCGGAGCATTTGCATCGAGCTCCCGCACGCAACGGAAGCCCACGTCCTCCCAGCCGTAGTCGTCGGACTCCTCGTCCGCATCACGATTCGAAACCCGGAGCGCATCGCTCTTGCTGAAAAACCCGCCCCCCCGGAGCACCTTCAAGATACCCTGCCCGGGACCTGAAGGCCGGTCGGAGGGACTGGTGCCGTAGTAGGTCGGGTCGTACCAGTCTGCGCACCATTCCCGAACGTTTCCGAGCATGTCATAGAGGCCGAATGGATTGGGGGCCTTCGTGCGCACCGCGTGCCGCACTCCTCCGGAGTTGGGGCCGTACCAGGCGTTCCCGTCCAGGCAACCTGCGTCGTTGCCGCAGTAATACCGAGTCGATGTGCCTGAGCGGGCGGCCCACTCCCATTCCGCTTCGGTCGGGAAGCGACCGCCGAGGGCCTCGCAGAAGACGACAGCGTCCGCGTACGTGAAATTGACGAGCGGCTTGTCGACGTCTCCTGCCTTGGAGTGAGGCCCGATCGGGCTCCAACCCAGAACGTGCTCGAACTGGGCCTCGGTGACCTCGGTCTCCAACATCTCGAATGCGACGACAGAGACCTCGTGGGGCGGCTTCTCGTCGTCATCACAGGCACTGTCGTCCGGCGAGCATCCCATGAGGAATGTTCCGCCCGGGACTGCGACCCACGTCAGCGGCAGGAAGGGTACCTCGATGTCCACGTCGCCTGAACCATCCTCCCCCGGGTCGGACGCTGACGCGCAGTCGGACCCTGCAGGCCCGATGCCTGGCTCGCAGTCAGTCGCAGCGACGCGTGCCCCGCCTTCGGGATCGGGCTTCTCGCAGCCGCAGTCGTTGGCGCGGCACCCCGCCAGCCCGACGGCGACAACGAGCCACACCAAGGTTAGTCCTCGTGCCAGAGAGAGACCGTTGTCATAAGCCATGAGCGCCCTCCAACGGCTATCCTGTGAACCACAGGTCGGATGCTAGCTACCTGGCGAGCCCGTGTCAACGGCCGGGCCTCCGGCAGACGGATGGGGGATGCACAGTCTCTCTGCCGGCGACATCCGCCTGCGACTCGTCGGTTTGGAGCATGGGGATGATTGGCGGAGACGATCATCCGGGATGCTCACTGCCAGGGGCACTCGGGACGCGTCGTGGCCTCGATCCCGTCGACCAGGAATGCCTCTGGAGCGTAGCTGTCGGCACACGTGCCCGGACCGGCTGACATCCGAATCCAGAAGGGATGGATCAGGCCTCCGCCAAACGGCGGCAGACAAATCACGCGCTCGGTCCAGTTCGGAGTCGCTCCAGGTGATTGGGTGTAGTCGTTCCACGGATAGACTTTGCTGGCTCCCTTGTTCAGATAGCGATAGCGGTAGACAAGGGCGGGCCCCCCACCCTCGATGGCCTCCGGCGCCTGGAACAGGCCCGCCACGCTGGCTTCCCCGCAGGGTCCCCACTGCTGCATCCTGAGCAGCCGCTCTCCATCGAATGCCAGACCGGGATCCACGATGACCTCCGCTGAGCCCTTGCCTTCCGAGGTCATCGACCAGTGAGTGACCACTCCAGCAGGAGGAGCGGCACTCAGCTCGAAGCTGCCGTCCGGAGCCAGCTCCCCGTCCGGGCATCCGGGCTCCGACACGACCGACAGCTCATCCACGAGCCACGTCGAACCAGAGGGCGTTGAGCAGGCCCCGCCGCCCGCGGCGAAGTAGAGCGTTATGGGCAGTGTGCCTCCGGCGTACCACGGCGGTATGCAGAATCGCCGTGTAACCCACGCTCCGGTTCCTTCCAGTTTCTGGTCCCACTTGTAGGGGCCCAGGATGCCGAACATCCTCAGGTAGATGCCGCTGGAGCCGGAGTCCTTCCACCGGATCTGGAGCGCGGGCCTCTTCATCTCGTTCGCCAAGGGGACGGTCACGGACCCGTTCACCTGACTCCCTCCACAGACGCTTCCGCCATACACGCGGAGAGCGGGGCTGCCGTCGGGCCCCCCATCGGCTTGAACGTCCACCACGGGTGAAGGGTTCCCATATCCTTTCGAAACCCACCCGTCCAGCCCGTCCTCGAAATCCCCGTTGACCACGTTGCCCAGGTCCTCCACCGGACAGAGGCCGGGAGGGGCGGGCTCCAGGGAGAGGTGGCTGAGCCGAGCCTGCTCCCAGTTTGAGTAGTTCTTGCCCAGGCAGTGCTTGACCGTGAGGGCGTCAGGCACAAGGGACACGTTCACCGCTCCACCGAACCAGGCAGGGCCGGGGCAGATCCAGAGGTCCTGGATTCCCTGGTTGCAGTCCACCGCTAGGGGTGTCCAGGCCCCTCCGGCAAAGATTCCGGGGGTCGGCATCCCCCACCCCATGTAGCAGCCGTCCAGGGCCATGCCGGACTTCTCCACGGTGGCGTGGAGCACCAATGGTTTGGACGGATCCGCCGCTGACAGCTCAATGGTCTGGGTCGCGCTGGCACCTCCGCACAGACCGCCAGAGTCGAAAGACAGAGCCCCCCCGGAGAGACTCGCCATGGTCGTGGTCCAGCCGCCCGGCAGGCCGTCAAAGTCAGGGTCCACGATGGCGTCGGGCCAGGGGCACGCTTCAGGTCCCGGCTGCGTGCAGTCGTCCACGCACTGCCCCCACAGGCAGACCTTGGCAGGCCCGCACACCGTGCCGTGCGGCAGTGTGGTCCAGCCCGCAGCATCGGTCGCCGGCTGACAGACCACGCACGGGTCCAGGGCCTCCTGCTCACCTTCGGGAATGCATGCTCCGTCGATGAGGCACCAGCCCGGCTTGAGGGTGTTGTAACAGCCCCCCGGCGAGTCGCAGCCGTCCTGCGTGCAGTCGATCCCGTCGCTGCAGAGGACTGCCGCATGGAAGCAGGACCCATCGATCGGGTCGCAGGAATCGTCGGTGCAGACGTTCTCGTCGTCGCATGCAATCTGGTGGATGCAGACCCCGGTCGTTTCCTCGCAGGAGTCGTCGGTGCAAGGGTCTGAGTCGTCGCACGCCCACATGTTCCAGCAATCCCCAACCACGGGATCACAGAGGTCGAACGTGCATCCGGTTCCATCATCGCAGTCCACGACATTGATCCCTGAACAGGCCCCCTCGGAGCAGGTGTCGTCGGCCGTACACACAGACCCGTCGTCGCACGGGAGCTTGTTGTTGGCAAACGTGCAGGCTCCGGTCAAAGAAGCGCAGCTGTCATCCGTACAGAGGTTGCCATCGTCGCAGGCTCCGCACGATCCTCCGCATCCGTCGTCCCCGCACTCCTTCCCTTCGCACGCGGGCAGGCACACACACGAGCCATCGACGCACTCGTCCTGCACTCCGTTGCACGTGCCGCATGAGCCGCTGCATCCGTCGTCTCCGCACTCCTTCCCGCTACACTCCGGCGTACATTCCCAGGGACACGAAATGGGGAACGAGCCACTCCCATCGGCACCGGTCCCGCCACAGTCGTAGTAGCCGTCGCCGGCCAGCCACCCGCACGAGTCATCGGGCGGGTCGTTCTCCTTGCATGCGATGCAGAACAGCTGTCCGTCCTGGCACCAGGTGAGCCGCCCATCGAGGTCACAGCAGCCCTCGTAGCCGAGCCCGTCAGGGCAGGTGGAAGCGCTCGGCATGCCCGTTCCCAGGCAGCTTTCCGGGTAGTTGCCGAGGCATTGACCCTCCGGCGAGCAGAGCTCGTCCTGCCCGCATTCACCGCAGCTCCCGCCGCACCCGTCGTCCCCGCAGTCCTTGGCCCCGCACGCCGGCTGGCAGACATCCGGCGGAACGTCCGTGGCCGTCTCCGGCCCGGTCGCTGCGTCCTTGGCCGTTTCGCCCGCGATGTCCGGCAGGCCAGAGTCCGGCAGAAAATCCATCTGCGCTGCGTCGGGCTGGGTGTCAGGCTGCGCCGGCTGCGTGTCCAGCTCCACGTCTGGCAACGCGTCTAACCCCAGCTCCTCGGCCGTGTCCGCAGGCGGGCGGTCTGCTCCAATGTCCGCAGTGACCACGTCTGCGACGACCTCCGCAACTACATCCGAGCCTGCATCGGCAACGCCGGAAGTAGAGCCGGAGCACCCGAGCGTGATGGTCACGAGAAGCGCTGTCCCGACAAGCCGAGCGATCATTCTCATGGTATCACCTCCGGTCCCGAAATCCGTGGCTCCGCCACACGCCCGCATCGCCCCATCACGACATTGCTTCACCCGGTACATCCCCGAATCCCCCGCATGGAGGCAACCCCGCAGAGCCGGACCGGCAACCGGGCATGCAGGGCACCGCACCGAGGCAAATCGAGTGGAAGCATGTCCCTGGTGCGTCCCTCCCTTGGCCGATTCTGACCTTCATGCCCGGGGAGGTCAAGCAGAGTCGGGGCGTCGTGCGCGGCAGGATGCGATTGCCCATGCAACTCCTGGACAACAGGCTCCTGGTGGCGTATGCCATGGCCGGAGGGACTCATGGCAAACACACATCCGCTCAAGCCGACGAACATCTTCCAGAGGCTGTTCTGCGTCACTATCAGCCCGCTGCCTTCGGACCCGGGGAGCTTCGCGGTAGACGGGGACAGGCTGACCATCCGACTCGACCGGGCCCGTGAGCTCGAGCCGGTCGGGGGAGCGCTGCGCATCGAGGATCCCCTTCTGCCCGATCGCGTGCTGGTCGTCCACGGCGAGGACGACCAGTTCCGGGCGTTCCGAAACCGGTGTGCGTGCGGCGGCTTCCGGATTGACCCGGTTCCAGGCCAGGAGAAGATCCGGTGCTGCACGCCCATGCAGTCCACGTACGACTATGCCGGGAGCCCTCTGTCACGCACCGTGAACCGCTCGCTTGACGTGCTGCCTTGCTCCAGGGCCGGGACGACGCTGACCGTGGACGTGGGACTCCTGCGCGAGCCGGCTCCCCATCTGCGCAAGGAGGCGTCCAGGCCGCACCCCTAGGGCGCCTGGCCGTTTCCTCCGGAACGGACATGGGTCCGGCCTTTCTCAACCGCCTGCGGACGGAGAGCGACTTTGAAGGACGACGACAAGCAGGATGCCGAAATCCCAGTTCCGGGGGACACGGCGCCCCACCGGCGGCGTCCGCGCTATCGCGGCACTCACCCCCGGCGGTTCGACCAGAAGTACAAGGAGCACGATCCAGGCCGCTACGCTGCCACCGTGGAGAAGGTGCTGGCCTCGGGCCGGACACCTGCGGGGTCCCATCGACCCATCATGGTCGCCGAGGTGCTGGAGGTGCTGTGTCCGGCCGCTGGCGAGACGGCCGTCGATGCCACCCTGGGCTGGGGCGGACATGCGGAGGCGCTGCTCCCGCGGCTCCTTCCGGGCGGTAGACTCGTGGGCCTGGACTGTGACCCGATCGAGCTGCCACGAACCGAGAAGCGCCTGCGTGACCTCGGGTTCGGCCCGCAGGTGTTTTCGGCACATCGCTCCAACTTCGCGGGCCTGCCGCAGGTGCTTGCGGCCGAAGGATTGCGCTTTGCCGATTGCGTCGTGGCGGACCTCGGGGTTTCCTCCATGCAGCTCGACGACCCGTCCCGCGGGTTCACCATGAAGGCTTTGGGCCCTCTGGACATGCGGATGAACCCTCGACGGGGCCGGCCGGCGTCTCAGCTCATCGAACGTACCGGCGTGGATGCATTGGCCGCTCTGCTGGCCGACAATGCGGACGAACCCCGCGCTGCCGAGCTGGCCGCTGCCCTTGCCGGCCACTCCTTCTCCACGACCACGCAGCTGTCTGCCGCTGTGCGCGAGGCCCTGCCCCGCGTGACGGACGACGAGCGCGAGCTCGCGGTGCGCCGTGTGTTCCAGGCGCTCCGGATCGAGGTGAACGACGAGCTCGGCTCCCTGGACGTCTTCCTCCGTCAACTGCCTGACTGCCTGCGGCCGGGTGGTCGTGCCGCAATCCTGACCTTTCATTCAGGCGAGGACCGGCGGGTGAAGCTCGCGTTCCGATCCGGTTTTCGAGATGGTATCTATGTGCGGATAGCCGATGAAGTCGTCCGAGCTTCCCCCCGGGAGCAGGGTGCAAACCCGCGCTCACGGCCCGCCAAGCTCCGGTGGGCGGTGCGTGCGTGAAGGAGGCAAGGCCGTCGTGGAATGTCGGCTCTGCGCCGGGCAGCCCTTGCAGCCGGCCCCCCAGCCGCGGCCGTGTCGGCACTCATGCCGTTCGACGTCGGATTGGAGCAACAGAGCGAGATGGGGAATCGACGATTGCCTGCCACCGCCCCCGAGAGTAGAATCCGTCCTGCGAGGTGGGCGATGGAAAGGACGCGTTGTGCGGCGGCACTCGGCGTGGTGATTTGCGTGCTGGGGTGTGAGGTCGGCTCCGGCGGGACCGGGCCGGGCGCCGGAGACGCTGCTGCCCTCGACGCGAGCGACGTCAGCCCGTCTGCGGCCGACGGCGAGGTTGGCTACGCAGAGGATCTCGAGGTGATGAGCCGCAGCGAAGACCTGGGCCTGGAGGTCGGTTGGGACTACGGCGTTCCGTGGGACCGTGCCCGCGACGAGGCGTGGATGTGCACGGCCTGGCAGGAGCAGCTCTGCCGCATCTACCACGCTTGCGGGATGATGCAGGCCGTTGGCGACTGCTCGGAGCACGCGGCAGCGATGTGTCCCGCGGGGCCGGCGGACCCTGCGCCCCCTGCGGACTGTGACACCCACACGGTCGCCGAGCTCGACCAGTGCCTCCGAGACCTGACCGAAGCCGGTTGCGGCGACCTGATCTTCGAGACCATCCATGAAACCCCGTCCTGCCTGGAATTCGAGGCCTGCTTCGGCTGGCCGATGTGAATGGATTTCTTCGTGAGGGGTGGCGGAGCACAACGCCCAAACCCACGAGGAGGCGGCGGACGAAGCGTTCGAGCAGGCCGAGAGCCACGCTGACTCCCCCATCGCCGCAGTCCGTTTCCGTCTCGGGCTCCTTCCGGTCCCTGGCCTCGGCGAGGGGCCACAGTAGCCATTTGGACACCGCCCTACCCCCTTCCCGCCGGGGACGATGTCCATTGACACAGCCAACGCCGCATTGCAGAGTGAATCGGTCGGCAGCCATGCGGCGACTGGGAGGATGGCATGAGGCGTGGGAGCAGGATTCGAGCACTTCGCTACAGCCGGTTGCGCGGCGTTCGCCTGGGACCGTGGATATGGATCGCTCTGGCGGTCGTGCTTCTGCTCATCGCCGGTGCGGTGCTGATCCGACAGACTACGTTGCAGCCGCCGCTTCGGCAGACAGTTCCGGTCGTGTGTGACGGGGATGCCCCCACGATGCCGGCCGGCGCCCCGCTGAAGGTGATGACCTGGAATGTGCAGTACATGGCGGGCAAGAACCACGTGTTCTTCTATGACCTCCGGGACGGCTCCGGTCCTGATGAGCGACCACGGCCGGATGAGATTGCCCTGACGCTCTCCGAGGTGGCCCGCATCATACGGGAGGAGAACCCGGACGTGATCCTGCTGCAGGAGGTGGATGACGGGGCGGCGCGCACCGACAAGGCCGACCAGCTGGCCAGCCTGCTCGAGCTGCTCCCGGATACGTTTCGATGCCACACGTCCGCATTTTACTGGCAAGCGGCCTTCGTGCCCCACCCCCGCATCCTGGGGAGCGCGGGGATGAAACTCTCCATTCTCTCGAAGTACCGTATCGACAATGCCGTGCGCCATCAGCTGCCACTCATCCCCGCGGACCCCATCACGCAGGCGTTCAGCTTGAAGCGGGCTGTGCTCGAGGCCACGCTTCCCCAGGAGCGCGGGGACGACCTGACCGTGCTCAACACGCACCTGGACGCCTTTGCTCAGGGGACCGACACCATGGAACGGCAGGTGCGGGAGGTTGGAGAGATCCTCGATGGCCTCGGCCGGACAGGGCGGCCCTGGGTGATCGGCGGTGACTTCAACCTTCTGCCCCCCGGGGGAGCGTACGGCCGCTTGCCGGCGGACGAGCAGGCCTACTTCAGGCCTGAGACCGAGCTCGCTCCTCTGTTCGATGCGTTTCCGTCGGTGCCGAGCCGCGCCGAGGTCGACGGCCCGGACTATGCCAGGTGGTACACGCACTTTCCCAACGGCGGACCATCGAAGGGCCCGGACCGCACGATCGACTACCTCTTCCACTCGCCGCTGCTGTCGGTGGGTGAGCACTACGTCCGGGGTTGGGACACTCTCGCCATTTCAGACCACTTGCCCGTGGTGGCCACGTTCACCCCGGCTACCCGATAGGGCGATCCTCCGGGCACGGCAGCGCCCTTTGAAGACCGGATTGGCGTCGGGAAGGTGGGCCCGGCGAACGGTGGGGTCCGGCCGCCACGCATGATGGGATTCGGTGGCGACAGGGGGATGTCGTCGGCAGCATCGCCCAACGACGTGGACGTCGGAGATTCTCACCAGCTGCAGAACCCGTCGCTCGGCCCGTCGGACATGCAAGCTCACGGCCTTACGCACCGGGCACCGACGTCTGCCACGCCCGCACTCGGAGTGACGTAGTCGCGCTCGGCCGAGCGCATGCCGGCTGCCATGCTGCCGAAGCTGCCGCCGCGTATGACGCGCTTGCTGTCGGAACCCATCCAGGGCCCACCGTTGCCGGGGGCACCGGAATACGAATCATGGTAGGAGTCGAGGCACCACTCCCAGAGGTTGCCGGCCATGTCGAGAGCGCCGCTCCACGAGTCTCCGGCAGGCTTTGACCCAACGGGAGAAGTGCCCCCGGACCCGCACCCGTAGCCCCCCTCGCCGCCCGCTGCGTTGAACACCGCCGTGTCGTTGGCACATGTGGGGGCAGGATTGTCCCCCCACGGGTATTCCTGGTGCACGGGACCGGTCGCCGCATACTCCCATTCCGCCTCGGAGGGGAGGCGGCCATTGGGGGCCACCCAGTCGCAGAACTCCGTCGCCTGCTGCCAGGTGAGCCCGTTCTGCGGATGGCTCTGCTTCCCGTCTTCGCTCCTGTTCGTTCCCTGAGTCATGGGGGCGGCCGACGCATCGGCCGGAGTGCACTTCCCGAAGTCCGCGACACAGGCCTCATACTGTTCGACGACGATCTCATACTTCGAGATGAAGTAGCCGTCGTCGATCGTCACTTCATGCAAAGGCAGCTCATCCGAAGGGCCCAAGCCGGATTCGCTGCACGTCTCGGGGGCAAGGGGCTCCGGCGGACAGCCCATCGAGAACGTCCCGGGGGGCACATAGACCCACACGTCCCACTTCTTGAAGCCTGTTGCCTCGGAGCTCGCGTACTCGCAGCGGACCTTGGAATTGCACGACACAAAATAGCCGGCCAGGCCGGGGCAGGCGACGTCGCCGCAGGCCAGAGCCCCCGCCACGCAGTGGCTCTGGACACAGACGGAGCCCTGGCTGCAGTCGCCGCAGTAGCAGCTCTCGGGCTCTCCCGTCAGCCCACATTCCATGGAGCGAGATTCGCACACCCACTCGCAGAAGGTTCCGCATTGACCGGAGGCCAGGCACTTCTCGTTCTCGCCGCAGGTCCCGCACGGCCCGCCGCAATCGTCGCCCACGCACCCGTCCTCGCCGCAGGAGTCCTTGCAGTCCAGCAGCGGCGCATCGGATGACTTTACCTCGGCGACTTCGCCGCCGCGGGATGCCGCATCCCCATCGGTCATGCGGCCGTCCGGCCCTGCGTCCCGTGCGCGGACGTCCTGAACCGGCCCCGGCCGGTCGAGACAGCCCCCGGCAGCAAGGAACGCTCCAAGCGCCAGGAATCCAATGCCGTGCGCCAGTCGATGAACCATGCGCTTGCCTCCCCGTTTCCGACGATCAAGATAGATCTTAGCCCGTCCCCCTCCGGTTGCAACAGGTTCGAGCATTCGGACGCCATGCAACGGTCCGACGGGACACGACTACTCGACTGTCGACCGACCCATCGATTGCCATCATTCCGGTTTCGACCTGACGGTGAACTCTGCGTGCGTCAAGCAGCAGTAAGGGGTTGACTTCCAGCGGACCTACTCCAGCGAACCGCTGATCACGGTGTTCCCGTCGGAGCGGGACACGTCGTCCGGCGACGGGCTGGGAGCCATGGTGAGAACCACACTGCCTGGCACCTCGCCGACGTGCTCACTCAGATCCACGCCGTAGAGGGGAAGGAGGAGAAGCGGCTGGCCGACCTTGAGCGCCTCGGACAGACGCGCGGCAAGCACCTGCTGCAAGGCACTGGCAACATCGGCGAACGAGGGGGGAAGCTCGTCTTCTGGACTGCTGAACTCGACCTCCAGTGACTCCACGGAGACGACCTCGAGCCCCAGCGCACCGTCGGTGATCTGCAGTTGGGCCGGGGCATCCAGACTGGCGAAGAGCAGAAGCTCCACGGCCTGGCCCTGGCAATCGAAGCTGGCCTGGACGACCATCTCGGCCAGAGACAGGCGGAGGGCTCCGTCGGGCGTGCAGTCCGATACCAGCGGAGGCAGCGAGGCGCTCAGAGACAGCTCGAGGTTCTCGACGCCGGCGTCGACCAGCAAGGGGTCCTCCGAAGTGGCCGCCAGCGCCGTCTCGAAGAGGCCGCCCCACCAGGCGGCTCGGAGCACCTGGTTGACCGTGTCATCCGCGTAGACCACTTCCCGGGAAGCAATCCCGGGCACAGAGAGAAGCTGTTGCCCGCTGCCACACCCCACCCGCTGCGGTACGCCGAGGTTGCCGTCGAAGGGCTCGCCCAGCGGAACTCCTCGCGACGGGGAAGCGGCCTGCGTACGGTAGCCAAGCTCGAGCCCGCCCCCCGGCTCCTTGGCGGAAGAGGAGAGCTCCCGGCTGAGCGTCACCTCAACCGGCTGTGCATCCGCCATTCCCAGTGCGACGGACAGATCGGTCGAGCCCGGCTGAAGCTCCAGCGCATCCTCCAGCAGCGGAATGGTGACCTTCTCCAGGTGAGTGGTCCACTGGTCTGCGATCTTCAGCTGGATCTGGGGGACGAGGACGTCCAGGAGCCAGTTGAGAAGATAGCCGATCGTTCCGTCCAGATTGACGTCCAGGTCGTTGAGAACCACCTCCGTGCTCGTCACGGACAGCGAGGACGAGAGTCCCAGGACCCCGGTCATCACCACGGACGAAAGGTCCATCGTGCCAGCGTAGCTGTCGGCGCCAAAGCAGGGCTCGAGAAACCCGCCGCCGCAGCCGGTCTTCTTCACCTCAAGGTCGTAGCCCACACTCGTCATGACGCCTTGGGCCTGCAATCCCTCGCTGATCACGGACAGACTGAGCGTGGAACTGGAGAACGTGGGATTCACGGCCGACATCTGATAGATGCCCAGACCCCACATTGCCTGGCCGGAGATGACCGGGTTCTTGACCCAGGTGGCGGGGTCCATGGACTTATACGCGATCTCGTCCACAGTTGCCAGGTCATCGGCCGGCAGATCGTGTACTGCGTCGTCGACGGCGTCTTTGCCCCACCAGGAACCGTAGCCGGGGTCGACGAGCTCAGCGGGAAGCATCTCCGCAGGTGGAGCAACGTACGCGGTGGACCAGTGGAATCCCTGAACCCTGCGGCCCGTCGCTCCGAGAGAATCCACTGCCTCCAGCACGAGGGTGTTGGCGCCTACGTTGACCGGAACTTCCAGGGAGAACTCGCCGGAGCCCGAATCCACCGGGCACTCTTTGCCCTGCACCGTGAGCGAGGAGATCGGGCCTCCACCACTGGTCACCGTCCCGGTCACGGTGATCGTCTTGGACTCGCCACCGAGCAGCGTTGCCGCACGCGGGGGGAAGTCCACTTCGATATGCGGGAGACAGGAGTTCGATGTCACCGGAGTGAAGACGCAGCCGCCTGCGGCCGGGTCGCAGAGATCGGTCGTGCACGCGTTCTCGTCGTCACAGACCACGGGAGCCCCTGCACAGAGGCCGTCGACACACTGGTCATCTTCGGTACATGGATCACCGTCGTCGCAACCGGTGGCCGTGCACAGACCGTCCATGCACAGCTCGCCGCATTCGGCGCATGTCCCGCATGTACCTCCGCAGCCGTCGTCGCCACACTCCTTGCCGTCGCATGCAGGCTGGCAGGCATCCGGCGGAATGTCCGCCGCTGTCTCCGGGCCGGTCGAGCCGTCCGTACCCGAGTCCACAGCAATGTCCGACAGAACCAAGTCCACCGCGGTGTCCGGCAATGCCCAGTCCGCCGTGATGTCCGGCTGGCCCGCGTCCGGCTGAGTATCCAGCTGTGCAGCGTCCGGCGGCGTATCAAGCTGCGCATCAGCCTGCGTGTCCGGCAGCGCATCCGGCGTCAGGTCCTTGCCCGTGTCCGCTGGCTGGCGGTCGGCGGCCACGTCCGCGGCGACCACGTCTGCCGATGCGTCCGTGCCGGCATCAGTACCTTGGGACGAAGGGCTGGAGCAACCAACAGCGGTGGTCGCGAGAAGCACTGCCCCGACAAGCCGAGCGGTCATTCTCATGGATTCACCTCCGGCACCGAGATCGGCGGCTCGCACACTACGGGCCAATACTGCCGCGCCAAAACCTCGGCGTCGATCTCATGGCCGAAAGTACACGAAAGACCGTGCCGAGACAACGATGGTTCCGGGGAGCTGCCGTTGCGAGCCTTCCTCTCTCCCTCCAACACGACGTGCCGCTGCCCGGGCCGCAAGTTGGCGGCGCTCAGATACGCTTTGGAGCTTCCATCATGACTGCGACGGGGCAAGCCTGCCCGGCCGTCTCGAGGCTACTCGAGCCGAGCACGGAAGGAACCTACAAAGTCCAGATGTACCCGGGGGAGGCCTCCAGTGCTATTTCGCTGTAGTCGCTACCTTCGGTCCCGTAGACGCCCGCTCGTCCGTCGACAGGGGCCCGAACCTCCGGGCCTTCCACGATCCATCGGGTGTATGCAAGCACGACACCGTGGGAGACGCCGGGCCCAAGGCCGTGCCCCTTGTGCCCTCCTGCCCCGACGCCGTGGCCGATGGCAATCTCCTTGCCCCAGAAGGGAACCATGAGCCGCAGATGGGCATCAGCCCGAATCAGGGTCACTGCCACAGATTCCCTGGGGATGTCTTCCCAGGTCTCTCCGAAGACCGCCGCAACCAACAGCTACCCTAGAAACCCGAAGTAGCGGCTGGACGGAATGAAGAACACTCCAAACCCAGCATCCGCCTTCCGCGCCCCCAGGCATGAGGGCGAAGTTGGGGGGAGGATTCCTCCCCACCCCATCGCCCCGTCGACTGTGTGTCCTCCACGTGCTCCCGATGACCGTTCCCCTGCCTGTCGTTTGCCCAGCATGGGACCCCCTGCACGGGACCAGCATGGACGGGCAGGGACTATACCGGAGATCTCATGGGCAGGTCGGGCATTGCCAGAAGGTCTTGGCCAGGTCGACGCAGTCCTGCGTCCACGCCTGGCAGCAGGCGGGCAGGTACTGGGTGCAGATCACGTACTCGCAGTCAGCGACGTTGCACCCCTTCGTTCCTTCGGGTTTGCAGCAGTCTCCCTTGGGCGGAGGGGTGCCGCCGCAGACGTCGCAATGCTTCTTGGCCAGCTCGGCGCACTCGGCGGACCATCCCCAAGGCTGCATGCCGAAGCCGGTGCATTCCCGTCTCATCGAGCCGACGAGCTTGGTGCAAACCTCGTCGGAGCACTTCGTCATCAGATACGGATCCGCGACACAGCAGTCGTGCTTGTCCATCACGCACAGCCCATCCGCACACGTCGTGCCGAAAGACATCTGGCACGGCTTGAGCTGGACAGGCATGCACCCGGGCAGGTTGCCCTGCTTGCACTCGTACTTCTCGATGAACCAGGTGACGGGATCTTCCACGCAGTAGTTCTCCCCTCCGTACGGGCAGTCGGCGTCTGTCCAGCACTGTACCCAGTCCGGAGGGAAGCAGGCGGGCGGCTTCAGGTCCTCGAGGATCCCGAAGCACACCTTGCCCGCTGCCTGGCAGTCCTCGACCACGACCTTCTTGCAGACACCGTCCTGGCACTGGGACGACACGACGTTTCCGCCGTCGCAATGCCACTTGCCCTTGAGCGTGCAGTCGTACACCTCGTCGCAGGGTATCGGGCAGAGGCCCGAAGGGGTGCCTACGCACTTGCCCGCCTCACAGTGATCCTCCTTCGAGCAGGCATCCTTGTCGAAGCAGACCAGCGAGTCGTCGGGCTTGTACGAGCATGTGCCCGTGACCGGGTCGCAGGTGCCTGGGCCGACGTGGCATGGCGGAGGGGTCGAGCAAGGGGTGGCGGCCGGCTGGCACTGGTCGTTCGCGTCGCATATACCGGTCCCGACGCACGGCCCGCCGGTGCAGAAGGCCCCCTGCTTTCCGGTGTGCTTGCAGTTCCCCCCATCGCCGCACCAGTCGTACGTGCAGGGGTTGCCGTCGTCACAGTCGAGAGGCTGAGGCACGCAGACGCCGCCGACGCACTCGGCTCCTTCGAGGCAAGGGTCCCACGCACCGCACGGCTTGCCGTCCGGCGCGTTTGCGTACTGGCATTTGCCGGTTCCGGGGTCGCACTTGGCGGTCTTGCAGGGATCCATCGAGATGCAATCGCCGTCGCCCTTGCAGCCGGTCATGGCGGAATAGCACTCCCACTGAGCGGTCGGCGTTCCGCCCTTCGAGGCGCACTTCCAACCGGTCATGCTGGCAGGCTTTGGAGCGCCTGTCTTGCAGCAGACCGTCTTGCAGTCGGCATCGGGAACGCCGGCACCTTGGTTGCAGAGACCGGCTGGCACGAGCTTGACGTCGTCACCGCTCTTGCAGCAGGTCTGGGTGCAGAGCGCCGGCTCGACAAGAGTCCCCCATTCCGTGCAGGTGGCCTTGGGCAGCAGCGTCGCTGCGGACAGATCCAGAATCGGATCATAGAGGCCGCAGCAGACTAGAGCACAGTCCGCAGCCTCATCGAACGCTGTCCCTCCAGCCTCACCGCAGCCTGCTTTCGTCGTGAGGAAGCTCGTCACGTCGACACCCGACCCGACCACGCAGCACACTTCCGAGCACTCGCTTGCGGGGGCTGCCTCCAGCGGGGGCGTGCAAGCCGCGGCTGGGACCACCACGGATGCGTCGAAGCCGAATGCGGCCCCCAGGCAGCAGACGCTCTGGCATTGGTCCGGGGCCCCGACGACGGCACCGCCGCCGTCGATGCACATCTTTGCCGGCAGGACGACACCGGAGGCGTCGGTGCCATTCGTCACCATGCAGCAGACCTTCTTGCAGTCCTTGGGCAAGAGGGGCGTGCCCGCCTGGTCGCACAGCCCCTTTGGCACTTGAGCCACGACGGTTTCCTCGAACAGCGGGACGTAGACTTCGCAGCAGATCATTTCGCACAGGCCGGGCTCTCCCAGCACCTGGCCCGCCTGGGTGCAGTCGCTCTCGGACATCACCGCGGCCTCCGACGAGTCGCCGCTCACCAGGCAGCACACGCTCTTGCACTCAGCGGCGTCCGCCTCCACTCCGCCCGCAGCCTCGCACGTTGCCCGGGGGATCTCGACACCAAACGACATGTCGAGCATGGGATTGTAAAGGCCGCAACAGACCTCATCGCAGGCCGAAAGCGATGCCGCCGGCTTCCCTCCCGCCTCCGCACAGGCGGCCGCCATCATCTTCTTTGCCGGGAGCTCGAGCTCACCGGCCTTGGTGAGACAGCACACGTCCTGGCAGGATGCCGAATCCAGGACGTTGTCCGGCGGGCACAGGCTCTTGGGGACCTGCACCACCATGGACATCTCCAGAATCGGCAGGTAGGCTCCACAGCAGACGAGCTCGCACTCCGGGGAAGACCCGACGACTTCTCCACCGATTGCCTCGCACTCCTCCGCGCTGACCAGGGTTGCGGTCCCGGACGGAAGGAAGCAGCAGACGACCGCGCACACCTGTGGGTCCACGAGGCCCCCGCCCGCCAGCTCGCAGACGACCTCGGGCACGGTCACCGCGACGGAGCTGCCGCCGTCGGCGACCATGCAACATGCCTGAGAGCACTTGCCCGGAGGCCCCGCCGACTCGCCCCCCTCCGCCTCGCACTGTGCCTTGGACAGGATGCTCACATCCAGAGCCGACGTGACCGGGCTTTGCAGGCAGCACACTTCGGCGCATTGGTCCATCTCGATGGCGTTGCCGACCTTGTCGCAGAGGATCTTGGGCATGACAGCGCTCGGGTCAGGGATGGAGTAAGGCAAGCTGCAGCACACGGCCTCGCACTGAGCAGGAGGCTGGACACCGCCTCCGAGCTGGTCGCACGACCACTTCGTCACGACCGATGCGAGATCGGAATCCCCCTCCCCTGCCGTGCAGCAGACCTGGGAGCACGCATCCTTGGGAACCTCCTGTCCAACGAGCTCGCATTCGGCCCGTGCCAGCGTCTGGACGCCCGTGGTCTCGAACAAACCCAGGGCGCAGCAGACTTCCTCGCACTTCGACTCGTCCGCCATGACGGTCCCACCCGCAGCGGTGCATGCGAATGAAGACAGGACCGAGGCCACAGTCGCGGTGCCCGCCTGCGAGAGACAGCAGACCTTGGAGCACGCATCGTCCTCCTGCGGCTCGAGCCCGGAGAGCGCGCACAGCGACAGGGGGGCGAAGTGGGCACTCGGGCTCCCCATGACGTCGAAACCTCCGCAGCAGGCAGCGGCACACTGTGACGGAGCACCCATCGCGACCCCGTTCTTGAGCGCGCAAGAGGCCGTCGACATCACGGACGCAAGGACTCCAGAGCCCGTGGATACCACGCAGCAGGTCTGCTCACATTGAGTCGCTGCGGCCTCCTCCCCCCCGTGAAACGCGCAGAGGAATCGGGCCGTCAGTGCCGGAAGAGGCCCGTCACCGCCCGAGCAGCAGACGCTCATGCAGTCGTTCTCGCCTGCAACCGACGGCTCACCGCCCTCTGCTGCGCAATCGGCGGGAGGGAGGAACTCGGCGAATGCACCGGCGACGCTGTCCACGCAGCACACGAGCCCAGGGTTCGGAAACACCGCAGGCCCGCCTTCGGAGAAGTGGGTCACCGCTGCGGACACGGAACCTGCGGCCAGGTCGAGGTCGGTCGCGAGAGGCTCGAACGCCCCCGTATCCGTAGACCACACGACGGTCACGTCCTCGGGTGCAGCCTCCACGTTCCCGAGGTCGAAGGGGACCGTGAGAGTCGCCGGTACTGCAAAGACAAGCCCCTGCGGTGCAAAGGAATGAAACGGGCCTACAGCAATGAACGACGAGCCGCTCGGTGCCTCCACCTCGGAGACGATGATCTCGACCGGCTCCGCCAGCGCCCCTGGCGGAATCGAGAGCCCGCCTCCTCCGGGAAGCGAGATCTCGCCCCCCTCAGGACCGATGGTGCTGCCGGCCTGCCCAGAGTCCCCGTCAAGGGCCGCATCCGGCTTTCCTCCGCGTTGGTCGGCCTGGTCGGAATCCGCACCCGGCGTCTGCGAGTCATCTGGGGAGATGCGGTCCGACAGTCCCCCGTCCGAAAGGCCCACGTCCGCGTCGTCTTTCTGCCGGCTTTCGCTGTTCGAGCACGCCTGCAGGGCGCCGGCAAGCGTAAGTGCGGCGACGACCAGAAGCCAACCGAGTCTCAGCCTGGCACAGAACCGTTGCGCTCTCACCTGTCGCATCGCTCACCTCGCTCCCGGACGCGGAGGGAGAGGGCCCGACTGCGCCAGCCTCCCGCCCCTGCCTGAGTACCTCTACGATGGCACGGAGCCGAACGGAAGTCACGTGAAGAGAAGCAGCCCACACCAGGACCCGGCTTCGGTCGCACGGGCGTACGTCGCGTACGTAGAAGAGTCGGAAAGACCTGGTCGGGGCCAACGAGCGACGGATGTCGGGGATGCGGCCTCCATGACCCTGGCAACTGTGGATGAAGGCCCGCTGCGAGGGCAACGCACTGGCCTGGGACGGGTTCGAAGAAGGGGACATGAATGGCATCTGGGTCCGGGTCTTCGACCCTGCGGGCAACCCCCTCACCGGGGCTCTGCGAGCCAACGTGCAGCACCAGATGGTGCAAGCCTTCCCCTCCATTGCTGCGCACGACGACAGGTTCGTGGTGGCGTGGGAGAGCGAGCAGCAGGACGGGAACAAGTACGGCGTTTTTGCTGCCCGTTTCGACTGAAAGGGAAACCGCACGTACCGGTAACCCCGGGCGGGAACGGGCCGCGCTCCAGCTCGACGCAGCATGGCGCAACGCTCCTCCTCGAGACGAGCAATCCCGACCTCCAACTCGGACCGTTGGACGTCGAGGTGCGTCCCGCACGCGCACCGGTGTCGGGAAGGGGAAACGCCTCGGCCAGCAGGTCCGCAAGGGGGCTGCGGGCGAAAGCGTGAAGGCGCGTCCGTCCAGACCAGCCCCCTACCCTCTTGATGAGCTCCTGCGGGCCTCGCCATCGCCCCCAACCCAAGTTCCCACTTCAGAGAAGCTCGTTGGCCTTCCGGATGGCCTCCCCTGACTCGGCGACGAGCACGCCTGCCACGAACGCTCCCAGGGCAACCGAATACCCGAGCCCCTGCGCCAGGACCGCTATTCCGAAACAAAGTCCCGTGACGACGACCACCAGGATCTCAGGGCTCCCCAGCCGCACGGAAAGGCGAACTAGACTGGGAATGAACAGCACCCCTCCGACAACCAGCCCCACGAGGACGACGGCCAGCCTGCCCAGGGTCGCCGCAAGCTCGCTGGCTGCCAGCCCTTGGCCGGAGCAACCCCCGTGACGATAGCAATCAGCATGACCGCCGCAAGGTCCTTCATGAACAGGACCCCGAAAACAAACTCACGGACTGAGGGAGTGACCGGTCGCTCGTCGAACAACTGGCTGACGACCATGGTGCTGGAGATGCAGACCGCGGCCCCGAGGAACACCGATTCCGTTGTCGACCAGTCCATGAAGAGCCCCATCGAGAGGCCACACCAGAACAAGAAGCTCATCTGGAGCAATGCTGTCAGGCCCGACGTCGGAATGACCTGAACGAACTTCCGAACCCTGAACTCGAGGCCGATGGAGAACATCACCAGCAGCACCCCGAACTCCGCCAGGGTCTCGACCCGGTGAGGAGCGGCAAAAAGCGGAATCGGGATGTAAGGCCCCACGATGAGGCCAGCCAGCAGGTACCCCACGACGCTGGACTGCCTCAGGAGACGCATCACAACGGAGGTCACGGCTGCGACACAGAGGACGATTGCCAGGTCCGAGACAAATGTAGCGGAGGTCATTCCAAGCCCCGGTATCCCCCGGATGCATCTGGTGAAGAGCCTCGGCAGGCTTCTGCCGGTCGCTACATCCGAGGCTCTAGGTTCGGAGGCCGACCATCCACTTCCCTCTCTCCCTCGGAGCGAGAGAACATCCTGTGGCAGTTGCGGCACACGTAGACGGCTTTCCGGCCGATTCGTCCCCGAACCTGTTGGTGCCCGCAATGAGGGCACGCAACTCTCACCAATCCTGCAGCCCCTGCAATTCCGAAGAGCCAACTCATGTTGCTGAGCATACCCGCTCGCTCTGATGAAGACAACTCCCGAAGCAGGGTTGGGATCCCCATCGGGGCCTACTCGGGTCGAGGAGCCTCAGAGTCCGACTTCTCACGGCCTGCCGAGGAAGAGGACGGAACCCAGCGGAACACCGGCCTCGCCTCGGGCGAGTGCGAACCGAATTCATGCGGGACTTGACCGAGTCGGGGCAAGGCAGCATGCTCAGGTCGCAGGCCCGGCTTGCCCGCGGCCGGGAGGGACACAAGATGACCATACGACTCTGCCTGCTGCTTTCGGTCCAGGCCCTGGTGGCATTGCAGATGGTCGGCTGTGAGGTTTCCGAGCAAGAGTGGAAGGCCCGGCTTGCAGACTGGCTGCGGAGGCTGCAGAGATGCCCGGTGGTAGCGACGGAGATGGTGCTCGAGAAGGATGGGGAGCGCCCCCGGACCGTGTTGTCGATGGACGAGACGGGTAGCGTGAGCGTGGCGCTGGCCGCCGGCGAGGTGGCGCGCCTCGACCCCCGGGGATGCCTCTACGGGCCGGACGGCGTCTGGGTCGAGGAAACCCGAGACGGCCGTCTCTGGACCTTGCGCGGGGTGACCCCGCTCGTGGACGGGGTCCTCCAGCTGGGTGCACGCGGCCTGCAGATCAGGGATGACGGGCTGGTGGTCGAAGTCCCCCCCGCGCAACCTGCGGGGATCGATGTCGGGACCTTCCGGTTTACGGGGCTGCAGCCCTCGGGCCGGTGTGCGGCCCGCATCCTGCTGCAGGCCTGGCTCCTGATGATGCCCTCCATGGCCGTGTCGGACGGGAATCCGGTGAAGCTCGCTCCGCCGGCGGACTCGGTCTGTCCAGACCGCCATGAGCCGCTCTCTACCATCGTTCCGGCAACCGACGCTGGGTTGCCAGAGTAGTCTTCCCCGTCGAAGGAATGCGTCTGGGCCCAAGGCTACTGAGCGGCCTCACTCCTTGAACTCGATGAGGACGAGCCTAGTCCCCGCCTTCATGTTGCGCGCCACCGTGCCAAGCCAGGCGGCGCGGTCGGGGATGTGGTTCAGGACATCGCAGATGAGCAACAAGTCAGCGTCCGCGTGCACCGTCGGCTCCTCACAGGACAGATACCGATACGCGATGAACTCACAATCTTCTCTGGAGGCAACTCGGAAGCGTCGACCGGCTCGCAGGAAGTTCTTGAACGGCGAGGCCGGAAATGCTTCAATCAGTGCACGGAGCGAAACGCAGTCTGTTTGGGGTCCAGCGGGAACCACGTGAGAGTTCGTGCCGGCTGTCCATTTCCCGCCTGGCCATTGCATGGGCCCCTGCGACCACCGCTCCACAGAGGAAGAGGGTGAACATGCGCAACTCGACCATCCGCCGTCTTTCGGGCCTTGGCTGGCTCCTCGCCGCGTCAGCGTTCGCGTTCGTGCTCGCAGCTTGGCCAGCCCACCAGGCGAGCCCGCGTCCAACGTCTGCCCAGGGGCCGGAGCGCTTCCTGGCCGTGAAGAAATGGTTCGGCACGTATACGCTCTCCATGCGGGTCGAGCGCGGCCACGAGGCCAAGCGAGCGCTTTCCGCCAACGAGGGCGGACCGGCAACCGAAGCCTTCTCCGGGAGTGTCGTGTTCGAATACCGGTCGTCGTTCGACCTCGAGTTCGACGAGAAGGATGTCGTGGAAGACGACCCCCTCCCGTCGGCGGCGCACTGGGGAGGCTTTGCCAGCGTAGATCACCGGTCAAAGCACGAGGAGAACACCCGATTCACACGCGAGGGGGCGGGGGTGAACCAGGAGACCACGGGCTGGAAGCTGACGACTTCGAAGGGCTCTGTGGACCGCCCCAAGGGTCCGGACAAACCCCGGGTCGAGGATGAAGATCCCACGGTCCTGTGCAGCACTGGCCGGATCGACATCGACGTGAGGAAGGGAACCTACGACTTCTCCATCGGCCCCCCTCGCGTAATGGCGACCTACACGTCCGAGGGGCGGCACACCGAGCGCTCGGGCGGCAAGGTGCTCCGGGACGAGGTCACTCCGCCCTCGTCTTACGAAGCCGCTGGGATGGGCGCCTCGGTCGACGCCCGCTCGATGGCCTATCCGCTGCTCTTCGGCCCGGTCGTCCCCGAGTCGCCGGTCGCCCTGCTGAACGGTGGTGCCATGAGCCCCCAGGAGCTCCAGCAGCTTGCCGTCCAGATGGCCTCCTCCATGGCAAAGGACCGATACACGCTTCCATCGGACGGCCTGGTGATCGCGGGGGGCGAAAGCCTCACGTACCGGGTCGAGATCCCGAAGGCCCCCTGGGAGACCGAGCCAATCGTGGAGCGGTGCTCCCTGGAGATCTCCTGGCGGTTCACCCCGACCCGGATGCAGCTCAAGCTGACGCCCGATGTCCAGGAGGATTACGACGTCTGGTGGCCCATGCCGATCGACAAGCCCCGGGATTACCCGGGCCCGGGGCGGATCTCGATGCGGGCCACGCTGGTCCCCGAGGACGGGGCTGGCCCGGCGAAGGGCGTGATCCGGTTCACCCTCACCGACGTCACGAAGTACCCCGGAGTGTGCCTGAATGATCCACCCTACGATCCGGCCATGCCAGTGGAAAAGGAAGACCTGCGCTTCGCACCCCGGGACAAGCAGCCTGGCAACATCCGGTGGGTGAGCGAAACTGAGTGCGTGACCAAGGGCGAGGTGGAGACCGCCACCGTGCTCCTGGAGGCCTATGACACAGCGGCCTACGGCCGCCTCCGCGCGGAGTCCCTCGGGTTGGTGGGCACCTACCAGGATCGGGACTACATCCCCGTCCCGAAGGATGAGAACGACAACAAGATCGCTGACGCGTTCGACGAGCACCTGACCAACCCCTCGGCCGACGCGGATACCGAGGAGGTAGCGCCCCGTCAGGCCGAGCCCGGCGACGGCATGACGCTGATGGACGAGTACCGAGGTCTCCTCCTCTTCGTGAGCCCCTCGGATACCAAGCCATCGTTCCTCCGCCTGAACCCGGAGGAGAAGGACGGGTTCGTGCTCGTGGAACGCTTCATGCCCGGTGCGGCTGCCCCGGAACCCGCACCGCTCGGCAGCATGATCGGGCCGCGGCTGGCCGTGGATCCGTACCGATTCCGCGAGTGGACGAAGATCCGGCTCCACGAGGTACGGGTCCCCTGGGTCGGCATGAGCCAGGATCCGCGGGAACGGCGGATTGTCAGCTACTGGTCGGAGACTGGCCCGAAAGCCTACGCGTTGCGGGTGATCCTGATCCTGACGGAGGACGACCCGAACCTGGCCCAGGTCCCCGAGGCCGCTCTCGAACCCTTGTCGCAGGGCTACGCTGCGGCGTTCCGGAACCAGGGCACGGTCCATTCCCCCTTGAATGCGGATTTCCTCTTCATTCTCCCCTCCCGTATGCGCAAGATGGTGGAGATCCGCATGGGGGAGCTCGCCACGGCGATTCGCGATCCGACGGCCGTGGTCGGGGTCCGGACCCTTCGGGAGCGGCTCAAGGAGCTGACGCCCAAATCATTCGATGAACGGCTGGCGGCGGTCGCTCAGTACCAGAACGACCCGGACGCGGTGAAGGCCCGGTGGGCGGCAGACGCCACAGCGAAGGTGGGACTGCACGAGATGGCGCACGGCTTCGGAGCGCCGGACCACGACCCAGAATGGACCGATCCCAAGGGCTGCCTGATGCGCTACTTCACGATTGCCGAAGACTGGGAGACCATGATCCGGATCACGATGGATCCGAGCTACAGCATGCTTGGCACGTTCTACACCGAGATCTGCAAGAAATCCAAGCATCAGTGCTGGGAGAGGCTGAGCGCAAAGCCATAGGGGCTTCTTCCGTCTCGTTCGCTTCGCCTCGTGCAATCCCGCGGGGCGTGGCAGCGTGGTGACGACCGCAGGGAGGCTTCCTACTCGAGCTCGCGGAGCCATTCCGTGGCCAGGGTCCGGGCCTTCTCCGTGGCCTCCCGGCCGGCCCGGAAGCCGAGCTTCCAGACCCGGTCCTTGTTCTCGTACTCGGCATTCTGGAACAAGAGGACGTCGCCGGTCTTGACCAGCACCGCTGCGTAGTCGATCCCTGCGGTTGCGTCCAGGAATTGCCGGAGCCGACGAGCGATCAGCGGGCGCGGGTTCCGCTCGGGGAGCTCCCGCCCCCAGGCAGCGAGCTGCTCATCGTGCTCCCGAAACACGTCGGCGTTGTCCTCTCGGGCCTGCCGGTCGGCCGCTGCGTCCCCGGCAGGATCAGCTTGCTCCAGCTGCCGGACATCCTGCCGGAGCGTCTCCAGCGCCTGGTCCAGTGCGGGCCGGGCCTCGACGGGGAGCTGGCCGCGCTGCGCCTCCAGGTCGGCAATTCCTTTCCGCCCCTCCTTGATCCTCGCTGCGCGCTGCTCGGCTGCGGGACGGAACTCGTCGGGCAGCTGCGGTTTCCGGCTCTCTCGGTACTCCCCGTACCATGTGAGAAACGCGTCGGTCTCCACGTAGCCCCGAACGAAGCGTGCCAACACCTCGACCGCTGCGGCCCGTTGCTCGACCGGGATCGCCCGCGCGGTGCGGGGGTATGCGAAGTTGCCCTCCGCCAGGTTCTCTCGGATCACCGTCTGTGCATCCTCCCGGGTTCCCTGCATCTGCTGAAGGACGCGCTCCATGTCCGGGGGAGCGAAGAACACCAAGCCCAACAGAACAAGCTCACTTACCATCGTCTGGCCTCCCTGCAATGGTGGACCGGCCCCGCTGTGCCTGTACCGGGGACAAGCCCGATCCTGCCATCCCCCTGGAAGAAGTGCAACCTTGGAGAGGGCCGTGTGTGGTAGCCGAGGGAGTGTGCCACCCTTTCGTGCCGGGAAGGTGCGTCCTCCTACCTGCCCCCGCCTTCGGACCGAAAACCACGTCCCGCGGCGCGGCGTGGCGCTTCCCGGCCGGCAGTCCCTTGAGGGAGAGGCTGACGAGCGCCAGCACCCGGTCGAGCTTCTCCCTCGAGTACGGGTACCAGGCCAGGGCTCCATGGCGAACACCTCTTCTTTCACGTGGAGGGGCGGGCGGAAACTGGCCTTGCCGTGGAGGGCAATCCGCTGCATAGTCAGATTGATGTGACGAGGTGGTGGATGATGAAGGTAATGTTTCTGGTTGGGGCGTGCATGGTTGTCCTGGCGGCTACCGGAGTGGCATGCGATTCCGGGAGTGGCGGGTCCTCTGCTTCCGATACCGGGGGCAATCGGCACGGCGGAGCCGATTCCGTCCTCGACGCAGCCGGAGGCATGGACGATCAGGGGACCGGCCCTGAGCTGGTACCTTCCGACGATGCTGCGGCCCCCGACCTCGCGGCAGCAGAGCTGAGCCCCGGCGAGGCGCTGGTTCTGGATTCGAGCGGAGACGCCCCCTCGACGTCCGACCTGGAATCGACCGAAATCGTTCCCGATGTCCCTCCGGCCGACCTCCCGCCCGACGTGCCGGCCGAGGACGTCGAGCCCCTCGACGCGGGGCCGGCCCCCTTCGTTCTCGGCAGCAGCGACTTTGAGGATGGGGGCACCATGAAGGCGCCGAACGTCTGCTCGAGCTACCAGGATCTCGGCGTCTCGCCGGAGCTGCACTGGAGCGGGGCACCGGAGGGAACCTTGAGCTTTGCCCTGACGTGCGTCGACCCGGATGGCAGCAACTGGGTCCACTGGATACTCTGGGACCTCCCGGGCTACAACGAGACTATCCCCGGAGCGTTCCCTGCCGAGTTGGAATCGCAGGAAGGCGTGGTCCAGGGCATCAACGACTTCGGCGACCCGGGGTACGGCGGCCCGTGCCCGCCTCCCAACGGCGTGCATCACTACCACTTCACCCTCTACGCCCTGGACGTGGAATCCCTGGAGCTTCCAGGGGGGACGACGACCTTCACGCAGCTCAGCGAAGCGGTTGAATCCCACGTCCTCGCGCAGGCCGTGCTGGTCGGCCTGTACGAGAAGAAGTAGCCGGTTCGAGACGCACGCGGGAGCGGGTCCCGTTCACGCAGCCCCCCTACCCTCGGAGAAACTGCCAGCGCCCGGTCAGAGGGCCGTTCTGGTCGGGGACGATGAGGGGGCATTCGGGAAATCTCTTCCCTGCATCGACGTGTTTTGCTAGCGTTCACCCGGAACGATAGGAGGGGGGCTATGGTCCGATTGGCCAGCAAGGTGGTGGGGCTCTCTTGGTTGCTTTTCGTCTTGGGTTGCGGGGGGGGAGAAAGCCCGAGCGGGGACGTCCAGGGGGATTCGGGAAACGCAGACACGGTGGCGGACGAGGCCGCCCCGGGCGATCTGCCCCTGGGCGACATGCTGCCCGGCGCGGATGGGGAGACGGATGGGGCTGGGACCGTGTCGGCCGAAGTCGGTCCGGAGGGGGCCACACTGGCGTTGCCAGGAGGCGGGACTATCGAGATTCCAGCCGGGGCCCTCGATGAGTCGGTGACCCTGGAATTCCGGGTCATTCCCTCACCGGTCGTGGAAGGATTCGTTCCACTCGGGAAGTTCCACTCCTTCGAGCCTGAGGGGCTCGAGTTCAAGACTGCAATCACGGTGACCGTTCCCTTCGAGTTGGCCGAGGGACAGGCGGTAACACCGGTGCTTCTCTGGTCCAACGACGCGGGCGGATTCGATGCCCTGGAGACCGTGGTCGACGACCAGGCCTCGACGCTCACCGGGCAGACCCTGCACTTCAGCGACGGGGGCCCCGGAGGCAAGCTCGCCTGCGTGGTCGACGGAGACTGCGTGACTGTCGACCCATGCCAGACCGGGTCCTGCGACGGCGGCAACTGCGTGTTTGCCGTGGCCGAGGGGAAGGGCTGTGACGACGGCGACCTCTGCACGGCGCAGGACTCCTGCGGTGCGGACGGAGTATGCTCCGGTACCCCGCTGATCTGCGACGACTCGGATGCCTGCACCACGGATTCGTGCGTCACGGAATCGGGGCAGTGCGCCAACGTCGAGGTTTCATGCGACGACAGCAACGTGTGTACGGTCGACACGTGCGACGCTGCAACGGGGTGCAAGAACGACGTGGTCGCGGACGCAACGGAGTGCGATGACGAGAGTGCGTGCACGTCCGGGGACGTCTGCACCGCAGGGGTATGCGCGGGCAAGACGGTGGACTGTGCGGACGGGAATCCGTGCACCGCGGACACGTGCGACCCGGCAACCGGCTGTGTGAACGCGAACGAGCCGGACGGGACCGGGTGTACGGACGGCAACCTCTGCACCGAGTCGGACCAGTGCCTCCAGGGGACGTGCACCGGTCAGCCCGTCAACTGTGACGACGGGGAGGTCTGCACGTTGGACCAGTGTGCGCCGGACAGCGGCTGCAGCAACACGCCGGTGGCCGAGGTGAGCATCGCTGTCGACGACCTCTCCCTCGATGCGAAGGACGTGGTGGTGCAGGGGTGCACGCTCAGCGTCGCGGGGATGCACCTGTTCCAGTCGCTCACGCTGCTCGAGGGAGGCGTTCTGACCCACCCCCCTGCCAGCATCGTGGGGGATGGGGAGCTGGCGGTTGCCGGTCTGCACGTGACGGTGCTGGGGGATGCCACCGTGGACGCGGCCAGTGCCGTCAACGTGGACGGACGTGGGTATGCCGGAGGACAGGGTTACTCGCCGGGGCTTCCCGGAAAGGAATGTGCGTCGGGTGCGGGACATGGAGGCTCGGGCGGAATGAGCGTCTTGAAGGACGTACCTGCAGGCGTACAGACGGACGACCTGTTTGCACCGGTGGAGCTGGGCAGCGGCGGCGGTAACAAGGGCGCTGGGGCGCCTGGGGGCGGCGGCCGAATCCGCCTGGAAGTTGCCGGCACCCTCCTCAACGACGGCAAGATCACGGCCAGCGCGCCCGACTCGGGCAATGCCGCCGGCGGGAGCGCGGGGGGCAGCATCCACCTGACCGCCGGCACCTTTGCGGGTGGCGGCGAGGTCCTGGCCATCGGAGGAAGCGCTCCTCCGAACTATACCTGGTGCCCGGGCGGCGGCGGTGGCGGCGGCCGTGCTTCCATCGAGACCGGCACACTTGCGTTCACAGGGAAACTGCTCGCCCGGGGCGGCACCAGCCCGTCCGGTCAGCCGGGAGCTGCCGGAACCGTGGTCGTGCGAGAGGGGGGGCAACCCCCGAAGCTCATCGTGGACAACGGGTTCCTCACCGGCCTTCCGACTTACCTGGAGCCGGACGACTGGGATCCGAAGGATGCGCCGACGCTCGTGATCTCCGGGATGGGGGAGGTCCGTCCCAAGGCGCCGCTCACACTGTCGGGGCTGACGATTGTGGATACCGGTGTGCTTCGGCACGATCCGGGAGTCAACGTCCTGGAGCTGACCGTCGACGGCGATGCCATCATCGAGATGGGCGGGCTGATCGCACTGGAAGGATACGGCTACGGCCCGGGCCAGGGTCCTGGAGGCGGCAAGACCGGACCGGAGAGCTGGGGTTCCGGAGGGGGACACGCGGGGCCGGGCGGGACTGCGAACGAGGGGGTGTTTCCCGCGGGCAAGTCGTACGACAGTGCGGCCAGCCCAATCGACATGGGGAGCGGTGGGGACCCCACGTCCGGAGCATCCGGCGGCGGTCGGGTCAAGCTGGACGTTTCCGGCACGCTGACCGTGGCTGGAATCATCTCTGCCAACGGCCAGATGAGCTCGCCCACGAGTACCGACGGGGCTGCTGCAGGGGGGACGGTCCACCTGATCGCGGGGAAGCTGTCGGGTGGCGGCCTGATCTCGGCGTCGGGTGGTAGCGCCAGCTCCCAGTATGGCGGGAACTGGCAGCCGGGTGGCGGCGGCGGCGGCGGGATCGTATCCCTGTGGTACCACGAGAACGAGTTCAGCGGACCGATCAAGGCCTACGGAGGTACAGGCTATCCGGGAGGCGGCACGGGAATGATCTACCGCCGAGACCTGGACGAGAGCAAGGGGGCGATCACGCTGGATGCGGACGGAAACCCGCCGGGGCCGGCCTGGCTCTATCCGGACCTGCTTGCGGACGATTCGCCGCCAGACCTCCTCATCCAAGGTAAGGCCAGCGCCCTGGTCACAGCCCCTTTCACGGTGGGCTCGTTCCACCTCTTTGCAGGCTCCACGATGTCCCACTTTGCTGCCCAGAACGTCTTCGAAATCACAGCAATGGGGGACATTGCCATCGACTTCGAAGCGCTGATCGACGTGTCGGGCAAGGGGTTTGGCCCCAAGCAGGGGCCTGGTGCGGGCACCAGCGCCGGCGGGGTCTCCTCGGGCGCCGGACACGGTGGAGCGGGCGGTTGGGGGGGCGCCACCTCCCCGCCGCTCGTCCCGGTCATCCCGGGTGGCCCGGTCTATGACAGTCTGTCGGCAGACGAGCTGGGAAGCGGCGGAAATGCGGGCTCAGGTGGAGGACGGGTCAAGCTGGTTGCAACCGGCAAGCTCCGGCTCGATGGCAAGATCCTGGCAGTCGGCCAGGACGGAGCTCCGTCGGCGGGTGCGAGCTCGGGCGGCAGCGTTCACCTGCATGCCAACGTCGTCGAGGGGTTCGGTCATGTCGCGGCGACCGGCGGAACGAGCCCGGAGCATCCCAACTGGGGCGATGGGGGCGGGGGCGGCGGCGGCCGAATTGCGATCCTCTACGGCGAGAGCAATTCCATGCTGCAGACGGCCTTCGACGTGTCCGGCGGCCTCGCCTTCGGGTCCGCCACTCCCGGCTCCCTCGGCACCGTTCACTTCCAGCAGGTCCCGGTCAATCCGTAGCGTCCGGTGAGCTGCCGTTCACGGCTTGCACAGCCCGCCGATGCAGGGGTCGGCCGGATTGGGGCAGGTCCCGCATACGCCGCCGCAGGCATCCGGGCCGCAGGAGCGCAAGGCGATCTCCTTGCCTGCGATGATGAAGGAGCCCGGGTCCGCCTGGTTGGCGTACTCGGTGGCGATCCACTCGGGGCTTCGGGCTGGCCCCTTTGAGATGCGCACCTCATCAATGGCTCCGACGAACGAGGCGCTGTTGCGGCCAATGTACAGCCCGTCGCACCACCAGTCCTGCAGCTCCTGGTTCCACGTGGTGCTGACCGAGTCTGTCGGTCCGCCCTTGGCGTAAACGTACAGCTTCTTGGTGGGCCGGTCGAACGTCGCCACGACGAAGTACCAGGTCCCAGCCGCCCAGGTACTCCAGGTGCCAGGAAGCAGGTTGTGGTTGCCCGGCGGGTAATCGACGGTGTACTGGCCCAGCTTCCCGAGTGCGGCCGGGATCGCCCCCCCACCCTTCCAACCGAGCGCCAGATAGAACGGCCCGCCATAGGCAACGATGCCCATACGCTCAGGGCTGGCAGCGTCGACTACCTGGTCGGGTCGGAACCACGCGGAGACGGTGAAGTGCTCCGTGGGAGCCGAGCTTCCGGCCAACGCCTGGTTCAGCGATGCGGTGCCCGCCCCATGGAGGTGCGCCTGCCCGCCGTTGAAACGGGCAGCACTTCCTGCGATCCCCGCCGAATCCTGCGTCACCGCATCCTGGGCCGTGAGATGGTTGCCGTTGACCGTCGAATCCTTGGCATTGAGGTCCTTCATGTGCCACACGCCGACAAAGTTGGCATCCCAGACTGCGGCGGGATTGGCCTGACTGGGAGAGGTGGGGTTGCCATAGTAGAGGTAGAACACCGTGTCCTGCCCGGCCACCAGGTCCATGCGGACCCAGGCGACGAGCTCTCCCGTGTCACCGGAGAACCGCTCCAGCTCGTAGTCCAGCTTGACCAGCCCGGGGGTGGTGAAAAGCAGGTCGAAGCCGTCGTCGCGGGCGTGGGCGGCGAGGTCCGCGTCCGCGTCCAGCCGCACCAGCACCGGGAAGCCGTTGAGGTTCCCGGCCACCGACCCAGCCTTCACCGTGAGCACCTTCGCATAGCTCCAGGTGCCCCACGGGAGCACGAACCCGGAGCACTGCTGCTGGCACTGGCACTGGCCGTCCAGGCACTGACCGGGGGGACAAACCCCACAGGTTCCACCGCAGCCGTCGTCCCCGCAGTTCATCCCCTCGCAGTCCGGGATGCAGCCGCACTTCCCTCCTTTGCACCGCCACGGCCAGGGGCCGCACGGGGTCATGTCCGCCTCTGCCGCGTGGAGGCAGTCCCCGGCGCCGACGCAGACATCCTTCGTGCAGGCGTTTCCATCGTCGCACGACTTGGCCCCGGTGGGTGAACAGGCTCCATTGGCACAGTGATCCCCCTGTGTGCAGGGGTTGCCGTCGTCGCACGCGGCCTCGTTGGGTGCATGCTGGCACAGACCTCCTGGGCCGCAGGCATCGTCCGTGCAGGGGTTGCCGTCGCCGCATTCCTTGGGGGTACCAGAAAGGCAGCTCCCCGTCTGGCAGGAGTCGTTCACCGTGCACGGATCGCCGTCGCTGCAGGCAGATGGCTGAGCAACGTGTTGGCAGCCCAACCCAGCGTCGCACGTGTCCTTGGTGCAGGGATTGGCATCGTCGCAATCGAGGTTGCCGGAGCCCTTGCAGACCCCGAGCTTGCAGACGTCCACCAGGGTACAGGGGTTGTCGTCGTCGCAGGCCGCTGCATTCGGGACGAACTGGCAGCCTGCGGCCGGGGTGCAGAGGTTGTCGGTGCAGGGGTTTCCGTCGTCGCAGGTCAGGGTTCCTGAGCTGATACACGCGCCCAGATGGCAGTGGTCACCGATCGTGCACAAGTTGCTGTCATCGCAGGCCACCTGGTTGAGCGAGTAGATGCAGCCTGTGAGCGGGTCGCACTGGTCCGTCGTGCACACGTTGCCGTCGTCGCACACGGGCACCCCCGAGCCGACGCACAGGCCTAGCTTGCAGGCGTCGACTGCCGTGCAGGCATTGCCATCGTCGCATGCGGTATCCGACAGCGCAGCGTGCTGACAACCGAGGAGCGGGTCGCAGGAGTCTCCCGTGCAGACGTTGCCGTCATCGCAGTCTGCAGCCTCCAGTCCTGGCTGGCAGGTGCCGTCCTGGCACGAATCCCCGACCGTGCAGAAGCTGCCGTCGAAGCAGGCAAGAGTGTTCGGCACATGGCCGCAGCCAGCGGCGGGGTCGCACGAGTCGTCGGTGCACGGATTGCCGTCGTTGCAGTTGATCGGTACGTTGCCGGCGCAAACCCCCGCAGCACAACGGTCATCCAGGGTGCAGGCATTGCCGTCGTCACAGGCAAGCCCTTCATGGTCCGGGACGATGGAGCAGTCACCGCTTGCCGGGTCGCACGAGGCCTCGAGACAGAACGCATTGGCCCCTTCCGGCTCCGGGCAGGAGACGACGGTGACCGGGTCCACCGCACACTGGTAGGGAAAGGTCGTGGTGTCGCACAGCAGGGTTCCGTTGCAGGCATTGCCGTCTTCGAGCGCGGCACATTCTTCCGCTGCTGGCCCGGAGCATGCACAATCCACCGGAAACCCCACGCACTGGCCTTCCTGGCAAGCATCGGCCACGGTGCACGGATCACTGTCGTCACAGCCTGCCGAGTTGAAGTCGAAGAAGCAGCCGCCGGTCTCGTTGCAGCCATCGTCGGTGCAGGGGTTGCCGTCGTCGCAGGAGATGGGGGTGCCCACGCAGGTCCCCTCCTGACAGTGATCCGCCAGCGTGCACACGTTGCCGTCTCCACATTCGGTGCCGGTGAGAATGTCGTGTGTGCAACCCGAGAGCGGATCGCATTCGTCCAGGGTGCAGGGATTCCCATCGTCGCACGACACGTCGTCGGTCTGCCCGTTGCAGTCGTCGTCCAGCCCGTTGCAGATCTCCGCTGCGGGCTCCGGAGCATCGCAGGCGCTCAATCCTGCCTGAGAGCACATCCTCAGCCCTCCGCACTCTCCCCACTCGTTGACCCGACGGCAAGGCGTCGTCAGCCCGAGAGCGATGGCCGTGGGCGAGCAGTCGCAGATCCCCTTGTCCGGCAGGCACTGGACCACATCTCCACCTGACACGGTCTTGGCCTCCTTGCAGGCGAACCCGGGGGGACAGACACCCTTCTGCGAGCAGTCGGCCCCGCAGAAGCTGCCCTCGTCGCCAAAGGAGAGGCAGGCATCCTCGACTCCGTCCTGGGAGGTGCAGTCCGCGTTCGATGCACAGGGTCGGCACAGGTGCGCCCAAGGCGAGATGCAGACCCACACCACGTCGGGCGGGTTCACGACCTGACGGCACTCCCAGCCATTCGGGCACTCTTCCAAGCAGGAAACCGAGCAGACGAGATCTCCCATGTGCTCCACGCAGAACCCGGACGGGCAGTCCGCGGGCTCGTCACAGGGGTCCATGAAGCACCCGCTGCCGGGCGTGCAGAGCGGCAGGTCGGCCCAAAGGTCCGGAAGCTCGGACAGATCATTCTGAGTGAAAACCTCCGGCCCGAGCGTTTCAGCGAACGTCAGATCGACGGTCGTGTCGGCCACGTCGACTTGGTCGACCGCAGAGTCCGGGACGGTCCCTGTCTGCGTGGACGAGCACCCGATCTGCAGAGCCAGGAGACAGATGACGATGCGTATGGGACGGATCATGGCATGGACCCTCAATGGCGTGTGTCGACTATAAGGCATCTGTCCAGGCTGCGCAACTCACGGCATGAGCTCCGCGCAAGGGGGGGCGGGCCGACTGGCGGAGGGCCTGCGAAGGCCGCACCTGCTGTTGCTCACCACCAGGCAACGAAGCCGTGCCGGGTAATCACCTGGAGGGCAATCACGCCTCCCTCGACCTCCACGGTATCCACCGTCATTCTGCCGGCGTAGGAGAGCTCGCATTCTCCGCACGATACGCTGGGGAACTGGTCGACCATCGACTTCGGCACGAGGATCTGGCCGTCATCGGGAGAATCACACCAGATGGTGGTGAGGTTGGGCGAGCCGTGCCAGCCGGTCATGAGCTGCACGAACACCCGTCCGCCGGGCGGGTTGTCTGCCGCGGGCTTCCAGGTGAAGGTGATCGACTTGCCCTTTTCGATTTGCAGCGCATCGAAGTCTCCATCCAGCTCGGGGACCCCGCCTGCGAGGAGGTTCAAGGGCGGCAGGTCAGCGCCGGTTGAGGTTGCATGGATGGCGGCCCCGGGGGTGAACAGATCGGTGGATTCGAGGAAGGTGCCGGCGTAGTAGTTCTGGTCTCCCGGCGGGATCGTCACCTTCTGTGCGAGACCGTCGACCGTGATCGTGCCCGCGGACAGGTGCGACGGATAGGGAACGCACTCGCCGTCGACGCACAGGGTGCTCGGGTCGCACTCAGGCTGGCATGCAAACGGCATGGTCTGGGGGCCGACGAGGAGCACGCACTCCCCTTCCTCCGCAACGACCTTCTGCGACACGACGTTGGGGTTCAAGCCGCTCCACAGCTCGATCTCCACTCGGGAGTTCGGCTTGTCTCCTCCATCCCACGGCGGCTCTTCGATGGCTCGAATGGTCCCGACCAGGGTGTTGGGCAGCGGGAGCTTGTCGTCGACCGGCCCGATTCCGTCCGGGCCGACCGGCCCATCAGATCCCGACGAGTCGGGCAACACGTCTGCCGACGAATCGGCGGGCTGGACGTCGGGCACAGCGTCGGCACTTGCGTCCGCCCCATTGGAGCCGGAATCCACGTCGCTGGAAGAAGGGCTGGAGCACCCGAGCGTGATTGCGGCCAGGAGCGCTGCCGCAGCGAGATGACCGTTCATTCTCATGGATTCACCTCCGGTCCCGCAGTGGGCGGCCCGCACACCGCTGGCCGCTATCAATGCACTGAGAGTCAGCTTCAACCTCAAGATCGAAAGTACACGAATGGCCGGGGCGGGACAACCGTGGAGTCGGCACGCTCACCGTTGATTGAACGGCTCAATGCCTGGCGTCGACGGTTCTCCCGGGGAACACCCGTTGGAGCAGTCATTCGGTTGGGGGAGGAAGAAGAGCGGGACGAGAAGACGCTTCGTGCTGCGGCAATGGCAGCGCCTGGTTGCCTACGGGCAGACGGCTTTCTCAGCCGCGTAGCCCTGGCTTCCCTGGGAGGACGGAGCGGTCGGGTCGCCACCGGCCCCACCCGCTCCCGCTGTCGAGAGGGTGAACGTCGAATCGGTGATTGTTGCGGCAGCCCCCGGCAGACAGAGTACCCCAACGGACAGGCCCCCGGCGCCGCCCCCGCCTCCCCCGCCATTGCCCCCCGGTGCACCCGGCCCACCTGCCGCACCATTGCCCGAATCGGAGATGCCCCAGCCCCCCACGTTGCTTCCTCCGGGGCCGCCTGCACCGGCTCCCCCTCCGGCTCCACCGGTACCGCCGGCACCGCCGTTGCCGCCGGCACCGACCTGCACCTGGGTGCCCTGGAGGTCCAGCGTCCCGCTGGCGACGAGAATGGCCACGGACGAGCCGCCGGCCTGGCCGCCACCGCCCGCACCGCCGCCACAGCCCCCCGCACCGCCTCCACCACCGGCACCACCAGCGGACGGGCAGGCATCCCACTCATCGGCTCCGGCCCCGCCGCCACCGCCCCCACCGCCTCCCCCGGGGTTGCCCGGCTGGCCTGGCTGGCCACCGGCCCCGTTTGCCGTCCACCCGTCAAAGGCCAGCTCCGGACCGCCACCAGCCCCAGCCGCACCGGCAGCCCCAGCGATCCCTGCGGCAGCCGGGCCCCCGCTGGCGGCCTCACCGCCTCCGCCCCCCCCCGGGGCTCCTCCCGCTCCCGGCGGTTGACCGGGCTTGCCTGTCCCTCCCGGGCACTGTCCCTCGTCGCCAATGCCTGCGTAGCCCCCCTCTCCGCCGCTGGCCCCGCAGGACGAAGCCCCTCCGGCACCGACCGTGGGGAGCGGACAGTCGCCGTCGCAAAAGAACCCGCCCTTGTAGCAGCCGTTGCCGCCTCCCGTTCCGGGCCCTCCACCGGCCCCGGCCGCACCGGGAGCGCCGGAGGCACCGCCCTGGCCGCTGCCGACTTTCACCTGGCAGCCGTACACCTCGAGGGTGCCCACAGAATCCTTCAGCAGAATTCCGACCGAGCCGACTCCGGCCTCGCCCGAATCCTCCGTCTCGATCCGAACTCCGTGCACGCCGGCCTTGCCGGTCAAATTGGCAGCAACCACGGCGTGGGTCGGGTAAACGATTCTCGTGACCCACTCTCCTGGATCACGCTGGTCCCATCCCTTGCCAACCCCTCCGTATCCGCCGTAGACGTGCCACCCTTCGGACAGTTGGAGACGTTCCGGGTACTCCCCCATGGCCACGATCAGAGTGTGTCGGCCGCTCGAGGCCAGCAGCGCACAGCCATCCGCAAGCGTCGGCACGGGCTCCTGCGGCGTCCCGGCCGCACCGGGAGCGCCGGCCGATGCGTCGACGAACACCTCCTCCTCCAGCACCCCGTCCACACCGTCGCAGTTCTGATCCGTCCCCGCAGCGTCGGGGGCATCGGCAGCCCCGGGGAAGATCGAGGCGTCGAGGGGAGCGCAGTCCTCCTCGTTGGGCACCCCGTCGCCGTCCGCATCGCCCTCTCCAAGGTCAACGGTTCCGTCCGCAACACCGGCGTCCGAACCGTCATCCGGGGGAGCGGCGTCACCCGGGCCTGCATCATCGCTCCAGTCCTGGGTACCCGAATCGCCGGGCGCCTCAGAATCCCCATCGACCTGGGGTGCGGCGTCCCCGGCGACGTCCCCTCCGTTGGCGTGGCGGCCATCCTGCTCCGGCCCATCATCTGAGCCTCCGTCAATGGCCATGGTCGCGTGGGGAGCAACGGCACTGCCGCAAGCTGCGGCGGTCAGCACTGCCAGCACTGCAAGTGGGAGCAGCTTGAGCGGGTGCATGTGCGGAACCTCCCTCGGCCCGAGCCCTGTACTGACGTCCGTGCGCTGCAGGAAACGCCGTGCGGGCCGGGCGTCGAAGCCAGCCTGACGATACCCGCGACGCGTGTCGGAGGCAAGCGGCCCCCGCTGGGCACTTCCCTCTGGATGTTCGGGGGTGTGCTGTGGTAGGGTCGCTGCGTGTGAAAGCGGCTGATGGGACCTTTTCGCCAGGAGATGACGATGAAGATGCGTTCGCTTGCACTTGGGTTGTGCTCGGTCATGGTGTTTCTTTGCACGCTGTTTGCCTACGCTGGGGAAACCGAGACGCAGATCAGCTGGAGCGGGGGGTACTGGCTGGACGTTTCGGGGTTCGAGGGGGAGGAGAAGTTCTCCTGGCAAGCTACCGCCAACCATGCTCTGGTCGGACTGCGGTGGTGGGAGAAGGAGGACAAGCCCTACACCATCGCCAGCTACTATCGACAGCTCTGCGACGAGACTCAGACCTGCAAGGACGAGTGGTCGGATCCGATGCCGTACGATTACAGCGAGTTCAAGTCGGGTCACACCGCCTTGCTGAATGCCGACTTGTACGTGACCGCGATCCAGGTTTGCACGACGGACAAGAAGAACACCGCGGAGAACCGGATCAAAGGAATTCGGGTGTGGGGCGCGAGGATCAACAAGGAGGGGCAGTTCGAGGCCAGTGACAAGATGGTCGAGGCGAAGCTCACGAATTGCTCCCAGTGGAGGACCAAGCGCAGCTGCACGTCCGGGTCCGTCGCCATCGGGTACAGCGTTTACCATGAGAGGCAGGATTATGGTGCGTTGACCGGCATCAAGCTCCAGTGTGCGAAGCTGACCATCCCCCACAAGTGACCCGAGGGGCTCTCGTCGTGAGCCCGAAGCGGGCGGCTCACTGCCATTTCGGATCGGTCAGGATCACCTGACTTTCGGTCCCCCCCTGAACCTCCCCCACCACTCGCACCAGGTCCGCTACGGCGACCGGAGTCGTGTAGTACGCGGTCCCTCCTCCCAGCGTCACGACCACCAGTCCCGTTGCCGTTCGCTTCAGCGTGAACATCGGTGTGGCAGGGTCTGGCGGCCAGACCAGAGCCGGGTCGGAGCTGCCCTGTCGGGCCCACGTGCCGGAGTCGTCTCGCCAGAGCGTGAACCGATCCGGCGAGGGAACACCGCCTCCGCATTCGGCCATCCAGCCGGTCCATGCCAGGGAGACCGGGTCAAAGCCTGCAAGGTCATCGACATGGACGGCGGCCCGCTGGCCCCCGGCTCCAGGCGTGAGCAGGACCATGACTGACCACTCGTTCTTCAGGGCCCTGAACGTGGCTACGGCGGAGGTGCCGGCGGACAGGACGTTGCCGTCCAGGTGGGCCGTGCCCCCGGGGGCCGAGGTCGGGTCGGGTGGTGGCGAGGGCAGAGAGGCGTAGGGCATACACGTGCCTGAGCCAGCATCTGCAACGAGGATGGCGGCCGGTCCGAGGAACGCGGCCGGAGGCCGGGTCCACGGGTCCAGAGCCTCGCAGCTCGGCTGCTTGAACGGCGGCTCACCCCCCGGACCATCGGTGTCGATCCAGGGCGAGGAGGACCACGGGAATGCCACCGCCCAGGCCTGTGCGCAACTGGCCGCAGGATACTCGGCCGAAGAACCTGTGGGGGTCACGCAGCTGCTGCCGTCCCCATAGAGCGGCGGATCGCAGACGCACGAGCCGCCAACGCAGGTGGCCCCCGTTCCGCACAGGCCACATGTGCCCCCGCATCCATCGTCTCCGCAGACCGCACCGTTGCACTGGGCGATGCAGAAGTCAGGGGTCGTTCCCGCCCAGCGGACGCCCTCGAGCCGCACGGGCGCGGACTCGACGGCCACCATGCGGTAGTCATGCTTCATCGGCTGGCCGCTGGTCCACACCACCGTGTCGTCCTGAAGCAGGCGAATGATTCCCCCTCCATCGCGGACCAGACGCAAGTGGGTCGGCTGGACGGTTTTCCCTGCCGAGCCGGCGTTGACGACCCGAACAAGGCCGTCGGTGCCGAGGCTTACCGCGACCTCCCCTTCCTCGAGCGGGCGGGCGGCCCCCTGGCAGCGCGCATCAAACAGCCCGGTCTGCGGATCGAAGCGGTCCAGGGGCTCGAGAGCCAGCCAGGTATCGAACTTCCCGGGCGGCCCGAACGAGAAGGCCACGTCGAACTCCCCGTGGAGCGAGCTTTCGGATGACGTGACCGTCCACTGCGGTGCATAGGGAGGTACCGCCGGGTAACAGTTGACGAAGTCGTAGGTCAGCTCGAACGACATCCAGGCCGTCCGGGGATCCCATCGTGCGGGCACGGGCGTCCAGCCCTCCGCATCGTCGCACCGGGTATGGACGGCGGGGGCAGGGCCTTGCCCGTCGTTGTCGATGCGCACCAGTGATCCTGCCTCTTCCCCTGCAGCCAGGGCCTCCGGACAGGTGGCGTAGGTCTCGGGGCTGGCGTCATCGGTACAGGTCCCGTCGGCCGTCACGTGCCTGTAGGAGCAATCACACATTCCGAGCAGGCAGCGCTGCTGAGCCGAGCACTCGGCACACTGAGTCGGCTCCTCGTCTCGAAAACCCCGCCATTGAACCGAGGCTCGGTCCAGCACCACGAGCACCGAATCATCCGCCCGCAACCGCTGTACTTCTGCGGTGGAGTGCGCAACCCCACGGATGACCTCGTGGAGGCCCAGCCCCTTGCGATCCACCCGAACGATGCTCCAGGGGATTGAGCCCTCGATGTCGACGGGGGGCTTGCCCTCGGCGTATGGGTCGGCATCGATCCCCTTGCCCAGGGTTTCCCCCTTGGTCGTGCTGTGGCTGGCATCGGGACTTCGCAGGAGAAGGAAGCAAGCGCCGTCCGCCGCACAGGTGCCGTCCGCGATTTCGACGCCGGCGGGGAAGTGCTCCGGGTGTGGCACGGGCACGACGTCCATCCCGGGATAACGCCAGTCGATCCGCCAGATGTGCGGCGCAGTCATCCCGGAGTAGAAGGTCATATCCTCGGCCGGCAGAGCAACACCGGGTCCGGCGTAGGAGCTGAGCTGCATCGGGGGCGCTGACGGGCTGGCGCTGCACTGCCAGTCGAACGATTCCATCGGCGGCACCTTGCTCGTCACAAGGGTACAGTCCAGCTCGTCCGTCACTCCATCCTCGGCCGGGTCGGTCGGGGCCATCGGACCGGCGTCCGCATCAAATACCCAGGTCTGCCCGTCCTTGGTGATCGAGGGGAGCCCGTTGAGGTAGACGAGCTTGGGTACCGCCTCGCCGACAATGGTGTTCCACGGGAAGAGGAACGTCCTGGCCAGCGGCTCAGTCCAATCGAAATAGGCGACCACGATGCAGGCATCCGGATCCTGGCAAATCCCCTTGTCCCCCGGGTCGGACGTGACGGTCCAGTAGCCATCGCGGTTGAGGTCCATCAGGAACGTTCCGGTGGTATCCCGCCAGACTCGCTGCACATGTCCCAATCCGGGTCCGGCGAGCACATCCTGCGAGTTGAAGCCTCCGGAGTGTCGGCTCGAGATGTCGTCGGGGATAGGCTCCGGAGTGCCCGGCGCAAAGGCCAGCTCCACCGCACCCACGCCCGGGATGCTCCCCTCGAGGTGCCAGGCGTCGGCCGCGGTCGGGACCAGGGTCGGGCTGACGCCGTCGACGGCAGCGCTTCCGGCAACATCCCACGGGCGTACCAGCAGCAGGCAGCGGTCCGATTGACGGACCTGTCGGGTGGGCTGTCCGCCCAGAGTCCAGGGCGTGTCTCCCAGGCTGCGTCCGGCGGGCAGGCACAGCAGTACGTCCCGTCCGCTCGCCTGAGCGTGGAGGCCCAGCACATCGGGCACGGGCTCGCCGCCCGATGGCTCCGGTGCTTCCAGTCGGTAGGTGTGCAGCCTGGCATCGTCCACGTACATCTCGACAGGCCCCACTCCGAACACCGGGACTGTCCAGACGCGCGCATACCCATCCTCGGTCCATACCTGGAGGGTCTTGTCCTTCATCGGCACAACTCCGATGGCCCGCTCCCCGTGCGGCAGCTCCACCGCGGCCAACAAATACCGGTTCAGCACCCCGTCTTCCACCTCAAGGCGCCAGACGACCCCGTCCTCGGAGACCTCGTAGAGGTCGCGGGAGTTGTCGGGGCGGAGAACCGCTACGACCTCGTCCACGTAAGGGCCGTCCAGCGAGGAATCCCGGGCAAAGCCAGCGTAGTTGTGGGTCTGGCCCGGCAACCGCCAGAAGTCGTCGAGGGTGGCATGCGCCATCCAGGTGTCGAGCCGCATCACGACGTCCATGCCAGCGCCCTCCCGCAACGGCGTGGCGGCCATGACCCGCTGCACGTCGGTGCCTCCCAGGGCATGGGTCCAGGGTCCGTATCCGTAGGTGTCGCCTCGGCGATCGTCGTAGGGTCCCTGCTGCAGAACCCAGAATGCCTTGAACCCGAGCGGGTCGACCTCACCGAGAAACGGATGGGTGCCCCGCAGAGAGCCCTCCTCGATCTCGAACCCCTCGGCGGAACCGGGCGGGTCGGTCCCGTACACGCCGGCAAACGCACCGGGAAAGATTGGCTCCACTTCGGGCTCCGTGCCGGGGATGTACTTGGGCGGGTTGAGCCAGCCGTGAATCGCCAGGCCCCACTCCGTCATGGGCACCCGCGCCCTGGAGCCATCGGCCAGAAAGGCCGTGGAAGCGGAATCCTGGCAGATCCCGAAGTCAAACACGTGAGGCAGGTAGTAGGGGGCGTTGACCTGGTCCTTCAGCAGCGACTCCACGTGCCCCGCGTCGTCAACCGAGAACGCCATTCGCCGTGGGCGGATCCGGATGAGGTCAGGCCCGTTCTGCTCGGTGGGGGGGGCCGGCTGCCACAAGCCCAGGTGCACCTCCATGCGCCCGGCAGCAGGGTCTTCCAGTGCGGAAAATGAGCGCACACCGGCCATGAGCGCCGGGATTTCCTGCCCAGTTGGCGCCATTGCGACTCGCGGCAACGGGGCATCCTCCTGGTCCTCCAGCGGCACCACCGAAAAGGTCGAGTCCAGCGGTCCCCTTCCTTCGACGAAATCGCGCTTCCACTGGAATGCGTCGGTGGTCTCCGTGGCAGCGAGATCGATGCGCACTCTCCACACCCGGTGGCGGCCGAACTGGGTCTCCCGCACGTCGCCGCCGGTGACCTCCCCGGCGAGCACGACGGCCCCGCCGTCCCCGCGCACCTCCCACTCCATCCCATCTCGCACCTGTGCGGGGATGATGAGCAGCGGGACCGGACGGACCTCCTGGGCGCTCGATGCCCGAAGCACCAACCCTTCGTCCTCCACCGACCAGAACGCTTCGTGCCGCCCCTGGTTCCAATCCGAGTCGCTCTCCCAGATCTCTCCTGCGTTCGTGCACTGCTCGAGCAGCCAGGGGGTTCCGAAACGGCTGCTCCAGCGGGTGACGGCGCACTGGCCGTTGCCGCTGCCATAGGAAAGACCTGGCCGCATCGGCCACAATGGCTCCGCATTGACCTGACCGGTGCCGGACCGCGTGAACACGACGCGCACGTCCGCCTCGTTCCCGTTGCCCCCGCCGCTGCCGCCGCCGCAAGCTGCGAGCTCCAGAATCACGAGCACAACGTACGCTTTCCCGAATCCGGCCTGCAGCCACCAACGAGCCGACTCCATGGCACCCTCCGCGACACTGGCCCCAAAGATAGGCACTGATGATTCGATTGGAAGGCAGGACCACATGTCGACGGGCTCTCCCGGATTGCCCCATTTCTTCTGCAAGGCGGTCATTCGAGTCCTTGAGGCACCAGGCCCGGCCTTGCTGGGGGCGATGCTCACCACCGCATCCCAAGCCACGAAGCAGAGTCAATCGATCGGGGGCCATGCTGCGACAGGGACAACGGGATGAAGCGTGGGCAGGGAATCCGAGCTCTGCGCTCCAGCCGGATGCGCTGCGTCGTCGCCCGAGAGAGATGGCCGTAGTCCAGCAATCGCAGATCGTCTTGTTGGACAAGGGCAGGATCCCTCGCGCCCGATCGGTCCTTGCCTCATTGCACGTGCCCCCAGGGGGACAGACGTCTGCCCGCAGGTAGTTGGCCCTGAGGAGGCCGCCCCCGACACCTTGAAATGGCGGTGCCAGATACCTACCCTTCCCGCCGACGGTCGATTGTGTTCGAGTGAAGATCCTGAACATTTGGAGGGGGAGACCATGTTGGCTCGAATCGGAAGGTTCATCCTGCTGAGTGCAGTGTCCGTGGGTCTTGCGGGCTTCCTAGGGGGTTGTGCGGAGGACGCCAAATGCGGCAACGCCAAGGTGGAGAAGGGCGAGGAGTGTGATGATGGAAACCTGGCCGACAACGACAGGTGTACGGCTGAGTGCGTGGTGAACGTGTGCGGCGACGGGCTGGTGTGGGAAGGAGTCGAGGAGTGTGACGATTGGAACCAGGTGAACTTCGACGGCTGCACCAACGACTGCCGACTGCCTCGCTGTGGGGACGGGATCCTGCAGGATGGCGAGCAGTGCGATGATGGCAACGTGGACGACAGCGATGCGTGTACCGCGGCATGCGTGCCTGCCGCGTGCGGGGACGGAATCGTCCAGGTGGGCGTCGAGGCTTGCGATGACGCGAACGAGGCCGAAGACGACGGGTGCTCGAGCTCGTGCACATTGCCGAACTGCGGGGATGGAAAGGTGCAGATCGGGGAGGCGTGCGACGACGGAAACCAGGACAACACCGACACGTGCCTCACCACGTGCCTGACGCCACGTTGCGGGGACGGATTCGTTCTGACCGGGAAAGAGGAATGTGACGACGGAAACCAGGACAACACCGACGCGTGCACCGTCGGCTGCAACAAGGCCGTGTGCGGGGACGGGATCGTCCGCGTGGGGGTCGAGGGCTGCGACGACGGCAACGACGTGAACGATGACGGCTGCACCAACGTGTGCGCCCTGTCTACCTGCGGGGACGGGATCGTTCAGGCGGGCGAAGCGTGCGACGATGGCAACCTCAGCAACGGAGACGGGTGCCTGACTACCTGCCTCTCGGCCCACTGCGGGGACGGCTATGTGCAGACTGCGGAAGAGTGCGACGACGGAAACGCTGACGATGCCGACGCGTGCACCCTCGACTGCACCCTTGCGGTCTGCGGGGACGGAATCGTGCGGGTGGGCGTCGAGGGCTGCGACGACGGAAACGACGTGAACGACGACGGGTGCACGAACGCCTGTACGCTGCCCACATGCGGAGACGGGTTCACCCAGGCCGGGGAGGAATGCGACGACGGAAACAACACGAACGACGACGGGTGTACCGGCGCGTGCACCCTGCCTGCCCTGGGCGACGGGATCGTGCAGCCCGGTGAGGAATGCGATGACGGAAACGCCGAGAACACGGATGCCTGCACCAATGCGGGGACCCTCGCCGAGTGCGGGGACGGAATCGTGCGGGTGGGCGTTGAGGCCTGCGACGACGGAAACGACGTGAACGACGACGGGTGCACGAACGCCTGCGCGCTGCCCACATGCGGAGACGGGGTGGTGCAGGCGGGAGAGGAATGTGACGACGCCAACTTGAGCAATGCGGACGGGTGCCTGACCAGCTGTCTGCTTCCTACTTGTGGCGACGGGTTCGTCCAGTCCGGTGAAGAATGCGACGACGCCAACTTCAGCGATGCGGATGCCTGCACCAACGACTGCACCCTCGCTGTCTGCGGCGACGGGTTCGTCAATGTGGGGGTGGAGCAGTGCGACGACGGGAACAAAGGCAACGCTGACGGCTGCACAAACGCCTGTGCGCTTCCGGCGTGCGGAGATGGGATCGCCCAGGCCGGTGAGGAGTGCGACGACGGAAACCTGGACGGCACGGACGGATGCACGCCGCTCTGCACGCTCCCCGCGTGCGGCGACGGATTCACCCAGGCGGGAGAGGAGTGCGACGACGGAAACTTCGACAATCACGACGCCTGCCTCAACATATGCAAGCTGGCGAAGTGTGGAGATGGATCGGTGTTTGCCGGCGTCGAGGCATGCGACGACGGAAACACGGCGAACTCGGACGGGTGCTCGAACGCCTGCAAGGTGCCGACCTGCGGGGACGGGATCGTGCAGAGCGGCGAGGAGTGCGACGACGGAAACCTGATCTCCGGGGATGCTTGCACGAACCTGTGCACCACGCCCAAGTGCGGTGATGGCACCGTGCAGACGGGGGAACAGTGCGATGACGGAAACACCTACCCCGGGGACTGGTGCAGCGCAAGCTGCCAGCGGGAGTGCCTTGCGGGAGCGACGAACGGGACGTGGAACGGCCACTGCTACATGCTCTTCACCCTGAATATGTCGTGGAGCCAGGCGCGCAATGCGTGCCAGCAGCTCGGCTCGACGTTGGCGATCATCGAGACCGCTTCGGAGAACGGGTTCGTGCAGGGCCTGCTGGGGGCGACATCCTCAGCGTGGATCGCGCTGAACGATCAGGGGGCCGAGGGGCTCTTCACATGGTATCTGGACCAGAATACGTCCCTGGTGCCCCTCTACCTGAACTGGGCATCTGGCCAGCCGAACGGTCCGTGGTCCGGCGATGCACAGGAGGACTGCGTGTCCATCGGGTCGAGTGGCACCTGGAGCGACCAGCCGTGCAGCGACTCCCAGCGCCCCTTCATCTGCGAGCACGTGTACAAGTAGCCTGCATCCTTGACGACCGCTCTTCTGCAATGCGTCATCCGCATCCTCAACGAGGAGAACCTGCTGGAGCGGGAGCTGAAGGGCTACGGGGACTACCGACGCAAAGTTCGGTACCGGCTCCTCCCCCGGGTGTGGTAGGCAGCGTCCCCTCCTCGGCAAGGCGGTTGTTGATCAGCGGAAGTTGAGAGTCAGAACGCTCCCGGACTGCGTACGCTCACTGAGCCTCCGGATTGCACCGACGCCTTCTGGCGATGCCCGCTGCACCTCCCTGCTGACACGGAGGATGTCGAGTGCTACAGTCTGTTCGGGCATGCTGGAGGAATCGATGGAACAGCGAGAATCGTCATGGCGCCGCAGGCTCCCAATTCTTGTCCTGGGAGCGTCGCTCCTGTCCGGGGCGGGTTACGTTCATGGGGCCGAATCGCCGACCGGCGCTCCCTCTCCGCAACCGGAAGCGGGGAAGCCGGCGGATGGAACGTGGCGTGATGCCGCGTCCGGGAAGACCTGGCAGAATCCCCCCTCCCCAGACGAGCAGACTCTGGAGCAGGCCAGGAAGTACTGTGCCGACTTGACGGTTGACGGAGGACGATGGCGACTCCCCACCGTCGGGGAGCTGAGGTCCCTGGTCCGGGGGTGCCCGTCGGCGGAGCTCAAAAGCGACTGCAAAGTAGAAGACGGGGGCTGCCTGAAGCGAGACTGCAAGGAGAGCTGTGCACGCTGCCCCAGTCGTACCGGGGCCGGAGAGGCCTATTGGCCCACCGAGCTGCTCGGGAACAACGGGAGATACTGGTCCTCCTCGGTCGTCGAGGATGTTGCCGGCAAGGCCTGGGTGCTGGACTTCAAGTCGGCCGGCCTCAAGTCCGACAGTGGGGACGATCCCCACGCAGTGCGCTGCGTGCGCTGACCCTCACTCGCGGCCGGAAGGTTCACAGGCAGGCGGAGATACCCCGCCGCACTCAGAGAGCACCTCGGGCCAACACCGCCAATGAGTCGAGCCTGTGCGACACCGTCCGAAGCTGCAGGCCGCTGGCCCCCATCCTCCGATGCTCAGCCCCTGGGTTGCCGTGACCGTGCTTTCACTCCTGTTCCGGCCAGTTCTCGACGATGTCTTCGAAGCCAAATCGGGCCATGGTGGTGACGGTTTCCGGTGCGGGGAAGGCACCGTCGGAGGCAGCGTCCCGGGCGACATCGACCGCCTCGGTGTTGGACGCGGTCACAGCGGTTCCTTCCTTGGTCGTAAACGCCCCGGCCTCCTGGTACCCTTCGAACGCCGTCTCGTCGAACTGGGAATCGTACACGACGACCCTGACGCCGAGCGTGGCGTGCGTGACCCGATCGAAGCGGATCTTGTCGACCTTGTCCTCGACCAGCTTTGTCTCGGCCACGCTGCGGCTCACCTCGATGGTCTCCAGTCGGGTCAGCACGAGGAAACGGGCCTTGAGATCCTCAGCGGCCTTGCGGGCCAGGGCGAGGTCGAGAGAGCCGCCGGACGTGAATCCGCTCAGCAGTGGCGACTCGGCATCCTGCGGCGCTCCGTTTACTTGCGCGATGGGCACCTGCTGGATGAAGCCCCGATACTCCTGGATCGTTTTGGACAGGACCTGCTGGAGCCCGGCCACCTCCCCCTCACTGCAGACCTTGGGCGGAATCTGGCTGCCCGCGGGCAGCACGGCCAGCCTCCCCTCCTTGAGCGCAGCCAGAGTGAAGTTCTTCGACTGCATCTTGTAGATCAGCCCTGGCGTGCAGTGAGTGCAGCAGAGCACCAGGGCACATGCAACGATGACTTGAGCTACGTAGCGGCGTCTCATTCGTGGCCTCCATTCGCTCAAGGCATACCCGACTCGGGGCCGGGCATCAATGGAAATGTCGGGGGACCCCTTCCGTGGGTGGCTGCGTTCGGAGCAAGTGCGCCCTGGGGCGCACAATGCGCTTGCGCTCCTTCGCCATTCCCCCCCCCAATGCCCGTCATTGCTGACACGACCGACGCCGAATGCTACAGTTCGTGGCAGCACAGCGGAGGCATCGATGGAGAGACGAGAGTGGACATCTCGCTGCGGGGTCTCGGCCCTTCTCCTGGGGATATGGATAATGGCCGGAGCGGGGTACGCCAGTGGGGCCGAATCGGCCCCCGCTGATGAGCCGAGCCCCAACTTCCGCCTGCCGAGTGACACGCGTCCCCTGGAATACCAGGTGAAGCTGGAGGTCGACCAGCGCAAGGACACGTTTGCAGGCACTCAGACCATCCGGGTGCAACTGGACAAAGCCCGCCGGACCCTCTGGCTGCACGGCCGCTCACTCGATGTCACCGGAGCCACGGTGGACGGCAGGCCGGCTCGGTACCGGCAAGTGGACCCGGACGGGCTGGCCCGTCTCTCCCTGGAGGAGGCTGTGGGCCCGGGCGAGGTGGAGCTGCGGCTCACGTGGACTCAACGGTTTGGAACACAGTTGCAGGGCATCTTCAAGGTGACGACGGAGGGGACACCCTATGCCTTCACCCAGTTCGAGGCCATCTTTGCGCGTGATGCAATGCCGTGCTTCGACGAGCCTGGATTCAAGACGCCGTTCCAGCTCATCGTGGTCATCAACCCGGAGGACAGGGTGGTTGCCAATACTCCGGAATCCAGCCGGAAGACTCTCCCCGACGGGCGGCTCGAGGTGGCTTTCGACAAGACTCTGCCTCTGCCCACCTACCTTCTGGCGTTTGCCGTGGGCCCGTTCGACATCGTGGATGGACCGATCCTGCCGCCGGACTCACGCCGATCGACTCCGCTTCCGATTCGAGGCGTGGCGGTCAAGGGGAGAGGTGCGAATCTGCGCCACTCCCTGGCCGTGTCGGGCGAGGCGCTTGCTGCCCTGGAGACGTACTTCGACCTCCCGTACGCCTACGGAAAGATGGACATCGTGGCCGTGCCCGACTTCGTTTCCGGTGGAATGGAGAACCCAGGGCTGGTGACGTTCAAGGAGGAGCTTCTGCTCATCGACGCATCCTCGCCCGTGTGGCTCCAGAAGGCCAATGTCTACATCATCGTCCACGAGCTCGCACACCAGTGGGTCGGTAATCTCGTCACGTTCGAGTGGTGGAACGATCTCTGGCTCAACGAGGCCCTGGCATCGTTCATGGAGACTCCCATCATTTCGGAGATGCGCCCCTCCTACCAGGCGGCCACGGTGCGCAGCGGCAACACGGACTGGGTGACCGGCCAGGACAGCTTGGTCAGCGCCCGGCAGATTCGTCAACCCGTGGCCTCCAAGGCGGACATCATCACGGCCTTCGACAGCATCACCTACACCAAGGGAGCGGCGGTGGTTGCGATGTTCGAGGGGTGGATGGGGGCCGACGCGTTCAGGAAGGGCCTGCGGGACTACCTCGTACAACACGCTCACGGCAGTGCGACCGCAACCGACCTGCTCAGCGCCCTGGCGACCTCTTCGGGCAAGGACGTTGCCACTCCGTTTCTGACGTTCCTCGATCAGCCCGGAGTTCCCTACGTCGTGGCCTCGTTGCGCTGCGACTCGAGCGCTCATGCCGCCGTCGTGGACCTGCAGCAGTGGCGGTTCCTGCCGGTCGGCACGACCGGTGACCGCAACCGGGTGTGGCAGCTCCCCGTTTGCGTGAGATTCGAGTCGGAGTTCGGGCTGAAGACCGCCTGCACGTTGCTTGCGGCTCCCACCGGGTCTCTTCCCCTCGACACCGGGTTCTGCCCCAGGCTCATCCACCCGAATGCCGACGCAGTGGGATACTACCGCTGGGCACTGCCCGCAGAGCAGCTCAAGGCCATGGCGGGCTCCGGCAGCCTTCTGACTGCGTCGGAGCGAATCAGCTTCGCCAACGCAGTGCGCGCCGCTGCCTGGACCGGCACAATCACGTTTGCGGACGCCCTCGACTCCGCGCTGCCCCTCGCAACTGACAATGAGCCAACCGTGGCGGACACGCCGTACGGGCTGCTCGCGTTCGCACTCGAGAGCCTGGTCGAGCCCGCGCAGCGGCCCGCCTGCATGGAGCGTATCGCCACGGCGTTCTTGCCGGTCGTGCAGCAGCTGACGCTCACTCCAAAGCCGGACGAAGAGCCTTCGGTCCGCGAGCGTCGCAACCTGGCGCTCTATGCAGTCGTCGACGTGGCCGGCCACCGGGAGACCACGGAGGAGGTCGCGAGGCTCGGCCGCACCGTCCTCGGCCTCGATGGCGGAGACGGGAAGATCCACCTCGACCTGGCCCCGGCGGACCTGGTTGGCCTCGCCATCACGTCGGCGGTGCGCACCGGCGGGGAGGCCGTGTTTGCGGAGGTCAGCGGCAGGCTTGGGGTCGAGACGGACAGCCTCGTTCGGAGCTACTACCTCTGGGCTCTCGGCAGTGTCCGGGAGGAGCCGCTGTCTGCAAGGGCTCTCGACCTCGTTCTCGACGGGCGCCTGCGGGTGACGGAGATCCTGATTATCTTGACCGCACAGGCCGCCGATTTCCGCACGCGGGATGCCGCATGGGACTGGACGAAGCGGAACTTCGAAGCCCTGGTGCAGAAGCTCCCGGAGGAGTTTGGAAGCGAGGGTTTGCCCGGCCTGTTTGCGGGCTACTGCACCGAAGAGAAGGCCGTGGAGATCGAGGCGTTCCTGGCTCCCTGGCTGAAGCATGTGCCCACCATGGAGCGCCCCCTGGCTCAGGCCCTCGAAAACATCCGCATCTGTGCGGCCAAGAAGGCTCTGCACGAGAAGAGCGCCCGTGAGTACTTCTCGCGCTAGGACCCGCAGCCTCCGTCGTTGTGACGGGGCAGCGTGCCCCCCGATCGACCGAGTCTGCAGGACTCCCCACCAGCCCTTGTGCGTTGGGTCAGAGCGTGGTCGGCTGGTCGTCTCCGAGGCTCCTCAGGAACGCCTCGAGGTTCTGCCCTGAATCCTTGAGGCCGAGCTTGGCCCGGATGGACCGCCGCTGTGTGCGGACCGTCTCTTCGGACGTTCGAAGGAATTCGGCAATCGCCTTGGAAGCGAGCCCGCGACGGACCATGTTGCAGATGGAGATCTCCCGCGGTGTGAGCTTGTACTGGGGCGAGACCAGCGACCTGGCCATGGGGCTTGCCAGCTCGAGGATCGTGCTTCGCAGGATGCGGAGGTACTCCTGATCGATTGCGCTGCCGTGAGACTCCATCCGGTCCACCATCGGCAGCAGAACTTCATGGATGGAGGAGACCACCCGCTCCTGGATCCTCTTGCGTTCGACCTCGAGCTGGCCAAGGGTGTTGCGCAGCGCGGCCTGGGTTTCCTCGAGGACTACAGCATGTGCCTTCAGGTCGCTGAGCAACTGCTCGTTGCGCTGCTCCGCCAGAACCTGCTCGGTGACGTCTCGGTTGCTGGACCGGGTGCCACGAAACCGGCCGCGGGCAGCAAAGACGGGTTGACACACGTGCTGTATCCACCGAATTCCCCCCTTGGCGTGGCGAACTCGAAACGCAATGCTTGCGACGCCAGGCTGTTGTTCCTCCAGCCGAATGTGCTTGTGTTGAGCCAGCATCGGGCGGTCTTCGGCCACGATGATGGTTGCCAGGAAGTCGGGATCGCGGAGGAATCGCTCTGGAGGATACCCGGTGATCCGTTCGCAGGAAGGAGAGCAGTACTCGAGTCGGCCGTCGGGGAGGTGCCACATCTCCCAGTCCGCTGTGTGATCTGCGATAATCTTGTACTTGCCGGGCGAGGATGCGAACTCATCGGTATCCTCCTCGTCACCGGCCGCCGCATGGGGCGGGTCCGCGGCTACCGGAGTCGATGCCGCCTTGGCCAACAGCCGCTCGATTTCCTCGATCAATGCGCCCTTTGTCCAATCCGTGTACGCCATCGCGTCACCTTTTCCGACATCATAGCGGCCCTGTCGACTTCCGCAAGGTGTCGGCGACTTATGGAGGCTCCGCATCGGGAGTTGCAGCCCGTCCAACCGCAGCGGAGTCAGGCTCCAGTCAACGGTTTGCGAGCTACTCTCTTGCCTGCCGAGGGAGTGCGTTGCACTATCCCGCGTCTGTTGCCTTGGAGGTGTCATCGTGACGACGCAACAGGATATCGCAATCATCACCGAGCAAGACCACGACGGGACCGTGCGCCTGGCGCAGAGACTTGTCCAGCTCCCAAGCCTGTCCGGGCAGGAGAGAGAGGTCGTTGGCGCCTGTATCGCCCACGCCCTGGAGGCCGGGTTCGACGAGGCCCGCTTCGACCGCATGGGAAACTTCATCGGTCGCGTGCAGATTGGAGACGGGAAGGGCCCCAAGCTGCTCCTGACCGGACACCTGGACACGGTCAACGCCGAGCCGTCCCAGTGGCACAGTCAGGCCGGGCCCCTCAGCGGTGCCATCATCGACGGGAAGCTGTTCGGCCGCGGCGCATCCGACATGAAAGGAGCCGTGGCGTGCATGGTCCAGGCCGCAAGCCTGCTCAAGCGTCTGCCCGGTGCCGGCTTCTCCGGCCAGATTTTCGTAGTCGGAACGGTGGTCGAGGAGCTCTTCGAGGGCGTCTGCTTCCTGGAGGCGCTGGACGCTATCCAGCCGGACTACGTCATCGTCGGCGAAGCCACCGAGTGCCGGGTCAACATCGCTCAGCGGGGCCGTGCCGAAGTACTCATGAAGGTGCACGGCATCGGCAAGCATGCGTCGGTCGGCCGCACCACCATCAACCCCATCGAGCAGGTTGCCTACATCATCGATGCCTTCCACCGGTGGTACCGCTGCGACGCCGTGGCACTGCTGGGCAAGCGCAACATCGTGCCCACCGACATCAAGATCCCCGTGGGGGGCGGCGGAGGCATCGACGGTCGAGGAGGCAACTCGACGGTCCCCAATCGCCTGGAGCTGACCTATGACGTCCGGACGCTGCCCGGCGACACGCCCGATAGCATCATGGACCTCCTGACCCGGCAGCTTGCCGGCGTCAATGCCATTGGGCACACCCAGTACTTCGAGTACCAGGACCCCGACCTGTCGTATGCGCGCGAGCGGTGCACGACGTACACCGGCGTTGACATCCAGCAGGACAAGTTCGCCCATGCCTGGATGATGGACGAGAATGCGGTGCTCGTGAAGAAGGCCATGGCGGCACTGGAAAGCATCGGCCAGCACCCGGTGATCGGCTCCTACAGCTTCTGCACCGACGGCAGTGCGATCATTCCCTACCTCAGGAAGCACCCCGACCGCACGTGCGAGGTCATCGGGTACGGCCCTTCGCGGGAGAACCTCGCCCACGTCATCGACGAGCACATCGAGCTGGACCAGCTCCGCAAGGCACTCGAGGGCTACGTGGCCATCGGAGCTGAGCTGATGCGGAGCTGATGGGGCGTCCGTCCGTTCGTCGCTCGGGCTCCCTGGATGCCGGTGCGAGGTGCTTCGGCGTCGCTCATTCCTCCCGGGGCACGGCTTCGGGGTTGCACTGCTCCTCAAGTTCCTGGCGAACCGTCGAGTCGGCATCGTCAGCGAGGATGTAGTCCAGGGTGCGGGTGACTTTCTCACAATAGCCGCGGTCGACGCGGACCAGTGCGACGAGGGCCGGCACCGCGGCGTTGGCCGTGGCCCCAAGGGATTCGAGCGAGTAGAAGACCGCTTCGGGGATGGCCGTTGCGGGCTTCTCCAGTGCAGCAATCAGGTGAGGAACGGCCGAGGCTCCCTGGTGGACCAGGGCTTGAGCCAACTCGTAGGAGTGCGCGTATCTCTCGCTGTTGAGCAGCTTTGCCAGCGCTGCGGCGGTCGGTTCGGGAGACCATTCGCCCTGGGCCAACTGGCGAAGGACATCTCCCTCGCACGAGCAGTCCAGGCCGAGCAGCTCGACGAGCGCCGGGAGAGCCGCATCGCCAATCGCACCCAATGCCTCGATGGCCTCGGTCCTGCCAAGTCCGGCGTGAGTGCGGACATACTTGAGCAGAAACGGAACGGCCTCTCTGGCCTCGGGACCGAGCCGCCTGATTGCCCGCATGGCGGCATCGGACACCGAGTACTCGGGATGGCCTGTCAGGCGAACAAGACGATCCAGATCCCGCGCAGCATCGAGCGTGGCTTTGTCCAGGAAATCCGAGGCTGTCACGGCAATCATGATCGGGTCGCCTTCCATGCTGTCTAGAATCGGTGTCGCCGGTCCGCCGCGCACGATTTCTGAGAGGGCCGACCTGGCGTAGAAGGAGTCCCGGGCAGCCACTATTGACAGGAGCGTCGGGATCGCCGAACGGGAGCGAGCCCCGTATCTCCAGAGGGCTACGATGGCCAGTTCGCTGACGCGTTCCTCCTTGTCGGCGCAAGCCGCAATCAGAGCCGATACCGTTTCATCAGCGGGATTGGTGAAACGGCAAAGGGCAGCGGCAGCGACCGCCCGCCTGTCGGCATCGTCCTCCTTGAGCGCCAGCACGAGAATGGCCTCGGCGCCCCGGGTCTCCCTGTTTCCCCAGATATCCTGTTGTTCGGCGATTCCGACAGCCGCGGCGAAGCGGATGCGAGGAGAATCATCCGCCAGTGCGCCAGCCAGTGCAGCGAGGCCCGCCTCGGGCAGCCCCTTCGTGCGCTGCAGAGAGTGGAGAGCTGCCCAGCGCAGGTCGGCAGAAGGCTTCGAGAGGGCCTGGACGAAGGTCAACGTGTGTCGAGGCGGTGATGTCTCGGTTGCGCCCAGGGCAATAAGCGCCGCGTACTGCCGGTTCTCGTCGGCGCCGGCCACGGCCTGGTCCAACAAAGGTGGAGCTTCGTCCCCCACGCGCCTGACGGCATCCAGCAGCCTGGCGAGCTCCCTGGCCGAGGCGTATGCCTTCCAGCCGGACACGGTGACATACCCGGGGACCTCTTCGACACTCGTGAGTTGCTCGCTGCGATGGGCTGCGATGGCATCGAGCAGGCCGTACAGACCGGGGGAGCCGAGCCGTCCGAGTGCGGTCGCCGCCGCCCTTCGAATGTCCTCGTCCGCGTCGTCCAGGTTCCTGACCAGCGCCGGCACGGCAGCGGCCGCCCCAGGCCCAATGCGGCCGAGGACCTCTGAGGCCGCGCACCGGCACCTTGCGCTCGGTGAGGAGAGCAGGCGGGCCAGGGCAGGGACGGCGGCCGGGGTCGGTCCCACATTGTGGAGGGCTGCCATGGCATGCAGTTGGCGCTTCTCGTCCGGTTCGTCCAGCAGTTTCAGCAGCAGCGCCTCGGTCCCCGGCGGGAGGTCCGCAAGCCGGACATCTCGCAGCAGCTCGGCGGCGGTCGTCCGCACACTCAGGTTCGGGTCGCTCAGAGCCTTGAAGATGGCGGCCGAGAGCTCCTTGCCTCCATCCGCGCCCCTGAGGCCCAGGAGCCACAGCGCAGCGGATCGTACCTCACCGTCCTTGTCCCTGAGCAAACGCTTCGCCTTCCCCAGGAACGGCTTTACCGCTTCCGCCGGAAGCCGGGTGAGGCCATCGAGCGCAGCGGCCCTCACTCCGGCGACCCGGTCGTCCAGTGCCCCTGCCAGGGGCTTGGCGAACGCAGTGCCCCGGTCCTGGTATTCCCCGAGGGCCCGAGCGGCGTCGATCCGCACCGCGGGTTCCGGATCCCGGAGCAGCTTGAGCAACGTCGGCCCAACACCCTCCGGGTCCGCCCCGAGAGTCATCAGTGCCCTGGCCGCGGCCTGCCGCACCTGCGGTTGCGCGTCGCCGGCGGCGGTCTCCAGAATCGGAACTGCCGAGGCCATCGTGTCGCGGGCCAGGCCGACCACGGCGATGCCCCGCAGGCGACGTCCGATGTCAGCGTCCCGGAGGAGGGGCCCGGCCAGGACAGTGCAGTCAATGCCGTCAGCGGCGGCAACGTCCATGACAACCCGCTGCATGGCCCCATCTCCGTCGGCAAGCAGGGAGAGTATGCAATCGATTCCCTCCGGTTCCAGGGTTCGGAAGCTCGCCCAGGCCAGCACATCGGCAGCGAACAGGCGTCCGAACCGGGCCTTGTCCCCCGCGATCTGGCACAGCTGAGGAATGGCCTCAACCGAAGGTTGACCCTGCCCCTTGAGCGCCTGCACCGCCTTCTCGAACGGCCAGTAGTCGCCGTTCCCGGAGCCCCCGAGGAGCCGTATCCAGGCCGGAGCGCCGTCCTTTCCCAGCCTTTCGAGTCCGTCGAGGCCGGTCCGGCGAGCCGTCTCGGAAGGAGCTACCAGCATGGCCTCGAACATCTGCAGCGCTGCGGCCTTGCCTCCGGGAATCGAAACCAGGACATCGAAAGGCCACTCGAAGACCCCGCCGGAGCGGCTAACCACGTGAGGAAGAAGCTCGGGAATGAGCTCCGGCCCGGCAGACACGAGTGCATCGAGGACTGCCTTGTGGTTCTCGAAATCCATCCGTGATTCTTCGAGAATGCGCAGGAGCGGCGCCACGAGATCGGCCGGGATGCGGCCAAAAGCGGGGACGAGGACCGCTGCAGCGCATCGAACGTCCGGCTCGTCGTCCCGGATTGCCAGGGCAACGGTTTCGAAGGTGAACGCACAGCCCGTGCGGCACGTTGGGGCTGCTGCCCTGAGCAGGGCGACCCGTTGCTCCCGTGTCCCGCTGCGATACGCGGATTGGAACTCCCTGGCAAGATGAGGGGCGAGCTCCGACAGGACCCGCAGCCCAGGGTTGAGCAGCCAGAATGCTTCCTTGCGGCCCTGGGCGGCGACTCTCAGCAGCTCCGGGAACAGTTCGTCGGCATTGCTGATCTGCTGTCTCAGTGCCTCGACCGCCAGGTCCCGAACCCCGTCCTCCTCGTTCACGAGGGCCTGGAGCAAGATTGCCCGCGCGTCCTTGCGCCCCGGGTCAATGCGGGAAAGAGCAAAGACCGCATTCAACCGGACCGGGGGGAATTCGTCCCTCCATGCCTTGCACAGTGCGGGGATGGCAGCTTCGGCCGGCGCTCCTATCCTGCCGAGCGCATAGGCGGCGGCCTGCCGGAGCCACTTCCGGTCGCTGCCCAGCGCCTGCTTCAGATTCGGCACCGCCTTTGCGGCATCAGGCCCAATGGCGCCAATGGTAGCGGCGGCCCAGAACGCCACGTAGAGGTCCTTGTCCTCCAGTGCCGCTGCGAGCGCGTCAAGCGCCGGCAGCGAACCACTGTCGACGGTGGACAATGTGTCGATGGCCAGCCTCCGGTAACGCAGCTCCGGCCGGCACAGCAGGGTGCCCACAGCCTTCACCACACCAGGCTGCCGGACTCCACCGTGGTGCAGTGCAACGGCTACCAGACCACCGTGCAGACCCGTCAGCTCCGGAATCTTCAGCTCTTCGCCGAGGGAGCCCCAAGCGCCCGGGAGCCACATTGCCCGCGACATCAGCGCGTCGACGGCTACCAGGCGGACAGTCGGGTTCTCGTCGCTGACCGCTACGTCCGAAAGGAGCTGAACCACCTGGACATCCTCGCCGCCCAGATAGGTCAGCAGATAGGCCGCCGGCGCACGAACCCAAGGATCCCGATGACTCAGAAGCGGCCTCAATGTCTCCAGCAGCCTGGACGACTCCCACCCCAGCGAGCGAACCCGATCATGGATTTCCGCCAGCTCTCTCCTTCCCGTATCCAGGTTGAGGTACCGGGGGGCCAACCGCACGTTGGGGTCCTCCACGTCCGCCCCATCGTCCGGTCCATCGCCGGGCGCACTCTCGGGCAGCTCAATCTCCGTCCGGACGAGATTCTCCAGGGACCGCTCGCTCTCCAGGCCCAGCTTCAGGCAAACAACGGCCGCCGCCTTCCTGACCTCGAAGCTCGAGTCGTCCAGCCTGCGGGCAACGGCGCTCGCCAGGGGCTCGGGGAGACGGTCCTGCTCGGTCAACGCCTCAGCCACGGCCAGGCGACGGTGCTCACCCTGCGCGGCGCCGTCGTCCAGCGCTGCCACCAACGCCGTCACGCCGGCCTCCCCCTGGGCCATGAGTCCTTCGGCAGCGAGTGCCGCCGAACGGAAGTCCGTCGCTTGCTGGAGTGCCTTGCTGAGAACTTCCAGCAGGCCGGGGGTCCCCGAGGGAAGCTTTGCGGTGAGTGCGATGGCGCTTTCCCGCAGCCCTCTGTCCTGGGAGGCCGTTGCCTCGAACAGGCATGCGACCACGACCGGCTCGTCGGGTGCGATCGTGAAGAGCGCTGCGAGGATCTCCCCGGCAATGCCAGCGTCGGCCCCCCGCAGCCTCTCGGCCAGACGAGGTACGACCGACCTCGCACCATCCCCCAGGCGGGCCAGAAGCCCGACGGCAACCTTGCGAATGTCTGCGTCCGGGCTGTCGAGCATCGGGACGAACAGCGGCAGCATGGCCGAGCTCGCCTTGAAGTCAGCAGGTGGGGAGCTCAGCTCGAAGAGCAGGATTCCGCGAAGCTTCTCGTCTGCGTCGCCAAGTCGTTCGACGAGGATCCGGACGCCGGCCTCCCCCTGTCCCAAGAGAACCCGGGCACAACTTCGCCGAATGGAATCCACCGAATCGTCCAGCCTGCCCTGGCAGAGGGCAAGTACCTCCATGGGCGGGTCCTTGATTGAGGTCAGAGCGCTGGCGGCGGCACTGCGCTCCCCATCAACCTCGGATTTCATGGACTGAAGCAGAACGGGGAGGGCCTGCCTGCCAATGCTCGCCAGGGCGGATGCAGCGTAATCGCGAACTTCCTGGCTCCAGGACTTGCGCAGCTTGTCGGTCAGCAGCGGGATGGCCGGCGCACCCTTCTCGCCGTAATTGCCGACGACGTAGAGCAACCGCGATTCGGTCTCCGGGACCATGACCTGCAACTCTCCCTCGCCCGAGAGTGCCTCCAGGATCGCGGGAAGGGCCAAAGGCCCGGTGGATTCCAGAATGCCGAGGACGAAGACGATCTGTGTCTCGTCCAGGAAGCCTCCGGCAAGCTGCCTGACAAGCAGCGGGGCCACCGGTGCAGCCTTGGGCCCCAGCTCCTCGAGCTTGCGCCATGCTGCGACGCTGGCCTCGCGATCGTTGCCCACCACCTCCTCGACCAGCCTGTCCAGCTCTTGTGCCTGCTGCTCCTCCTCCTGGCCGATGGCCACAGGAGCTGCGCTCCCCGCAAGCAGGAGAACTCCGAGCGCAATTCGCACCGCATTCATCACTCTCCTCCCTTTGTTGGCCTTTCCGATGCTCTGCTGGGCTGCCTCCAGCGGTATCTACGCTAGCATGCCCTTCGCTCCGACATCAAGGTTCGGGAGACGGGGGCAATCCCCTGGGGCCAGGTCATCTTTGCCGGCAGACCCTCACTACCCGCCGACTACGGCCACGAGGACGTGCGACAGATTCGGACCTGCGGCGAAACGTCCGTCGAGCGGCCCCTACCCTACCCGCAGATGACCCCCCAGAAGAATTCGCCGATGCCGGAGCCTCCGGTGGCGGGGTCGGTGTTGTTCCACTTCTCGTCACAGCCCTGGCCGAAGAAGGCCCGACACTCCTGGCTGTACGAAGTCCACTGGCAGCACACTACGTCCGGGAAGGAGTTGCAGTAGGCCTGGCAGGCCTCGATGGTGGCAACCTTCACCATGGGGTAGGCCTCGGAGAAGTACTCGTGGCTCCACTGGTACTGCTTCAGGGGGCCGCAGTTGCTGCCGCACGGGGTGCCTACGCACTGGCCTCCCGTGCACGCGTCGTTGCAGGTGGTGTTGTTCCCGTCGCTGCACGCACCCGACTTGCTCTGTGACGTGCAGTTGCCGTTGGAGCAGACGCCGACCGAGCACTGGCTGTCCAGGTACGAGCAGCTCTTGGGGGTCCCCTGGCACAGCCCGTTGAGACAGGTGTCGCCTGTCGTGCACGCATTGCCGTCGCTGCACGCACCGGCCTTGTTCTGGGCGATACAGGTGCCTCCGGAGCAAAGGCCCTGCGTGCACGCACCGGCCAGGTAGGAGCAGTCCTTCGGCGTGCCGAGGCACTGGCCGTTGACACAGGTATCGCTCACGGTGCAGGAATCACCGTCGCTGCAGGCCCCCGCCTGATTCTGGGAGATGCAGGTACCGCCCGCACATACGCCATGGGTGCAGGCGCTGTCCATGTAGGAGCAGTCCTTCGGCGTGCCCACGCACTGTCCGCCGACGCAGGTATCCCCCGTCGTGCAGGCATCCCCGTCGTTGCACGCGTTGCCGTTTGGGATCCCGTTGCACGGACCTTGCCCGCAGACTCCCCCTTCGTCGATGACCTTGTCGCAGTCGTCGTCGACGCCGTTGCAGACCTCCACGGCCGACTCGATGCAGACGCCGGCACTGCAAGTGCCCTTGCACAGCCCGGGGCTCGCGCACAACGCCCCCTCGTTGGCCGGAGGATAGGAGCAGACGCCGCCGACGCACTGATCCGCAGTGCACTCGTTGCCATCCGTGCAGGTACCGCAGGAACCCCCGCACCCGTTGTCTCCGCACGTCTTACCCGCACAGTTCGGTTCGCACGCCCCCACGCAGATGCCGCCCTGGCAGACCAGCCCCTCGCTGCACGGCGTGCCGTCGTCCACGGGCTCGTGGTCACAGCCGGTGACATGGTTGCACTCGTCCTTGGTGCACGGGTTGCTGTCGTTGCAGCCCTCGGCAACCAGCACGACGATGTGGCATCCCGTCTCGGCGTTCCACTTGCCATCTCCCAGGTCCAGGTGAGTGCAGTAGGTCTGCTCCGTGCTGAAGCAGACCGAGGAGGGCGGATAGCACCACTCATCGGCAAGCTGCTGGTCGAATGCACAGCCTGCGACCGCATCGCACGAGGTTCCGGCCTTGAGGCAAGGGAGCATGGGCTTGCTCATCTCCTCCAGGCAGTCCTCCTGGGTCTTCCCCTCGCCGGACTGGCAGGTGCCGAGGGTCTCCTTTCCCATGGGGCCGTCCGTCTGCGAGAGGAGCACGCACACGTCCCCCGTGGTACAGCCGCTACCGTCGTCGCATTCATCGCCCACCTGCGCCTCGACCAGGCAGATGGGAATCTTCGCGTCGAGCTCCTCCGGTTTGCCGGGGTCGGCTATCCAGTGGCAGGTCAGTGCGCTGCACTGCCGGCAGACGCTGTCGCACTCCTCGGGGTAGGAATCCTCCCCGCAGGTCACGCTGAATGTCTCGTCCTCAATGCAGTCCCCGTCCGCGTCGCAGGAGCGGCCGGGGCACGTGTCACCGGTACCCCCGCTGCCGGACCAGCACTGGGTTCCCTGCTCCTTGAGCTTGACCACGCAGTCGGGCTCGCTGTCGACGCACATCACCTGTTCGACACAGCCGAGGGGGTTGAGGGCGGCGTTCTGCTCATCGCACTGGACCTTGAGCGCAGTCGGCTCGGCTGATTTGTCGTCCAGCACGCCCCCCACGCAGACGATCCCGTCCCAACAGGTTGACCCTACCGGTTCCTTGCCATCCTCCACGGGCTGCTCGATGCAGCCGCCGCTCGTGGGGGAGCAGACTGGCTCGGTGCACGGATTGCCATCCTTGTCCTCACACTGGACCGACGTGGCATCGACGCATTCGCCGGCCCCGTTGCAGAGTCCGTCGACGGAACAGGGAGTTCCACACGCAGTGCCGGCATCCGCGTAGGTGTAGCTGCAACACCCGTCGAGGCAGTTGACGGCCAGCACGCAGGGGCCGATCTTGCTGCAATCGAGGGCCGTAGTGCAGGTCATGCCCAGACAACCGATTGGAGCATCTTCCCCGGCGTCGACGGAGGTGGCGACATCGGCAGGCGAGGAGGCCGGATCCGATCCGCATGCAGCGCTCACGAGGGCGAAAAGAGCCAGAGTCCACGAGAGAGAACGCACGGTCCACCTCCACCCAGGGTTGGTTGTCGTGGGTCTACGCCAGAATCTCAAGGTTGGAATGTACAGGCGAGCCGCTGCGGGTGTCAAGCAAGGCGCCGAGGGCCTCAACGCCGCACGGTGAGTCGTTCGAGATCACTCCCCTCCCAGGAAGGAGGACACGGCGGAGAGTGCCCACAACAGGTAGGAAGCGCTGACCGTGGCCAGGAATGCGGGCTCGAGGATCCGCCGTGTGGCCATGGCGAGCTCGACCCATCGTGGGGAGCGGGCCCTCCGGTGGGCGTGCGAGAAGGTGACCTGGAGCGCGGCGTGCAGGCGCTCGGTCCGCTCGCGTGCCAGGTCCTCGACTCGCAGCGCTGCCAGATCCTCCAACTCATTCAGCGGCTCGAAGCCGTTTCGTGTTTCGTTCATGTCGCCTCCTTGCCGCGGCTCAACGCCCGGGCCAGGATCTCCCGGGCCCGATGGAGCCGCTGCCGCAGTGCGTCCGGGCGCAGTCCACAGATGGCCGCCGCTTCCTGAGGCTCGAACCCCTCGACCGCCACCAGCAGGAGCGGGTCACGAAGCCCGGGAGGAAGGCTGGCCACGGCCCGTTCCAGCCGCCTCTCGGTCTCGGATGCCAAGGCGTGCTCGAACGGCGAGAGTGAATCGGGGTGGTCTATGACCACGTCGGTAAGGACCTCGATTCCACGGCCGTGCCGACGCCACCAGCTCACCAGCAGGTTCCGGCCCACGGCAAACATCCACGCATCCACGCGGGTGTCGGGCCTCAAGGTCGGGGCCTTCTCAGCCAGGCGGAGGAAGGCCTCCTGCACCAGATCCTCGGCGACCTCCCGACGTGCGCCCAACCGACAGAGGTACGAGAAGAGGCGGGGCCGCAACGCCGTGAACACGGCGTCCAGCGCGGCGGGGTCGCCCCCCCGCAATCCGTCCACCCATCGTTCGAGCCCCTCTCGCTTCATGTGCCGATTAACGCTCCACAACCGGGCGCGTGACAACCTTTTTCTCCACTCACGGGTGATTCTCATTTTTTCTGTCACGGGCGATGCGCTGGGGCGTTCCTGCCTCCCGTGGACCGATGATGCGGGGCCGATGCGACCCCGCCCAACCAGGAGGTGGATCATGCTCGAGTTCCTGAGAGCCGGTGGGATGGCAATGTGGGTGATCCTGCTTTTCGGAGGGCTCACGCTCGTGGCAGCGGTGCTCTACCTCGTGCGCCCGGGGGAGCGGCGCCACGAGTTCTTCCGGTCGCTCTCCGCAGCCACGCTCTGGGCAAGCCTTGCCGGCGTCTGCGCCGGGTTCGCAATGACCCTGCACGGCTTCTCGATTCGACCCGAGTGGGCCAGGGATCCGGACATGCCGATCATCCTCATGCAGGGCCTGGCAGAGTCCCTCTGCAACCCGATCCTCGGGTTCTGCTTCCTGGGCGTGGCGTGGTTCCTGGTCGCGTTCGGCGCTCACCGGGACGGTCTGCCCAAGGCCTGAATCCTCACACAAGGCGTTCGGACTGCGGATGGACGAGCTTTCGGACGCCGTTCCTCCTCGGTCATCCGCTCGCTTCCGTTCCCGTCGAGCGGACGTTCCTGGGCGTCCAGAACTCCTTTGCGGACGGCAGTCGGATGGGATATGCTCAGCGGCCACGGAGGCTGACATGGTCGAGTCCGTCCATGGCATGCCGGCAGGCGTGCCCCTTGTCTTTCTGATGCTCCTGCCAGGTATCTTGCCCGGTTGTGCGGACCGAGGGTACCTGGACGACATCGTCCCGGGCACAGTGGGCGCACCTTGTCTGGATTGGGGTGATCCAGAGGACAGGTGCGGTGCGGGGCTCAGGTGCGACGGCAAGCTCGGGCTTTGCGTGTCTGGCGCGGCGGACGTCACTTCGCAGGACGGATTGCCGATCGCCCCGGCAGCGCCGACGGTGGCTCCGTCCACGGAGGCGTGTACCGAGGCAGTGATGCTGACCGCAGTCGAGGTCCACTACCCGGACCTGGGCCCGGCGATGGCCGCGCTGGAAACGGTGGTGACCGGCAAGGGGTATGAGGTCGTCTCGTCTTCGGGGCGGTTCAGATACGTGAACGCCGTGGGGGACTCCGTGCACCTGGCGGACGACGGGAGGATCGTGGTGACCACGTCCTGCGCGCTGAACGGCCTGGGCGTGCTGCGCAGGCTGAGCGGTGCACTGGTGGAGCTGGCCGGCTTCATCATGTCTGCCCAACCCGGGGCGGACAAGAAGGCGGTTTCAAACGCACTGTGCACGCCTGTCGCGCTGTATGCGCAGTCCGGAGAAGGAGAAGCGGCGGTCGTGGCTCCGACGGGCAGCTTCTCGGACGGCGGAGGAACCAAGGGATATCTGGCGGTTCCGTCGGGGACGTCACAGGCAGCCCTCTCCGTGTGCGGATACAACTGGCAGGCGGGCCTGGAGATCACGGCGACGCTCAACGGTGAGACCGCTCTGGACCGGGTCAGCCCCGGCTCGACGGACGGTGCGTTCTTCACGGTCTGGTACGACCTCTCCGACAAGCTCGTCCCCGGGACCTTTGGAGTGACGTTGAGCGGCAGTTTCGGGTGCGGCTGGGGCTGCGACGGACGACTGGGGACGCACTTCGTCCTGCTGGGCAGCGGGGCGGGAGCTGCCGCAGCCTCCTGGAGCGGAGAATCGGAGGGGTATGGTACGGTGGTGGATACCACTCCCCTCAAGGATCTGGAGTTGCCATGAGACATGCCGCTTGGGTGTCCTGTCTTCTTGCCGTGCTGGCGCTCTGGCCGTGTGCTTCTGCCCTGGGGGCGCAGACCGGAGGGGGCAGGAACCAGCTGTATGCCGCGACGGTGCGCGTGTACTCCATGGGCAACCCGCGATGCGGCGAGGAAGATCTGTTCTGCAACCCCTCCGGCGGGCATGGGAGCGGGCTGGCGTTCCTGGCCAAGGACGAGAGCGGGGGGAGCATCCACGTGCTGACCAACGCACACGTCATCGATGGCGGGATCGCCGTGGCGGTGGAGTTCGCCGCGACCGAGGAGAAGCTTCCCGCCGTGGTGGTGCACGCGGACCCCGAGGTCGACGTGGCGGTGCTCCGGGTAAAGGTCAGTCCCGGCTTCTCAACCGGGAGGCTGAAGCTCGTCGAGCTCGCCGACCTGCCCGTCTGGCGGCTGGAGTCGAACCAGAGCTACCTGAGCGACCCGCTCGGGTCGCCGATAGAGCCCGGAACGCAGCTCTTCGTGATGGGCTACGGCCTGGAGTCCACGCAGAAGGCACCGGAGATGCGTCCTGCGAACTTCAACCGGTGGTATGAGCTTGCCGGCACGGATGAGCTCTGGATGCAGGTCTCGGGGGGCGTGAATCCGGGGAACAGCGGAGGACCCGCCTGTGACCAGGACGGGCGTTTCGTCGGCCTCGTGGTTGCGAAGAGCGCGGTCGGCGAGGACATCGGCTTCGTGATTCCCAGTGCGACCGTGATGCGGGTGGTCGAAGCCGCGTTTGCCCGGCTCACTCCAGCCATGGTGCTGACGACGTCGAGCGACCAGGCCTATGGTGCGATGGCGAGGAGCACCGCTCACTTCCTCCAGCACATCGAATACGGCGGAAAAGGGGACGAGAAGAAGGCCCAGGCCGCTCTGGAGAGCATGAAGACCGAGCTGCAGGCGGCCGTGCAGGCGGACGAGCGATATGCGGACTGCTACATGTTCCTGTCGTGGGTCCTCTGGAGGCAGTTTCTCTACCTCACTCTGGCCAGGAGCTTCGCGGAGGAGGGAAAGGCCCCCGAGCTGGCCAGCGTGCTCCCCCAGCTCAAGCAGGAGCAGCGCAAGATGCTGGCCGATACTCACGAGCTCGTGTCCGAGGCCGTCCGCCTGAACCCCGACTACGTGGGCGAGCACCATCCGTCCCACACCTACGTGGCGCTCGTCCTGTTCATCGAGAAACAGGCGGGGGTGCTGCTCGGCCCCCGCTCCGGGGCGGAGACCGTCCCCGAGCCGGTGCCGCAGGAAACGCCTGCCGTCGAGAAGAAACAGGAGATCCAGAAGGAGCCGGAGCCCCCTCCGAACCCGGGCAAAGGCCTCGACCCCGGCTTCGTCGGAGAGTTCGAGGTCGTGCTCAATTCCCGAGACGAGGACATGGGCCGGATGGGCGGGGGCGCACGATTGTATCTCTGGTATCTGCACCTGACCGGAGGCTACTTCCGCTCGAACAACGTGTTCGGGCACGGCGCAGAGGACTTCCTGGTGGACTGGGCCAAGCTCGGTCTCGGAGGAGATGTGCCCATCGGACGCAGCGTGCATCTGAGCCTCGAGGCCGGGTACCTCGGCCTGGGGAGCTCCGGGTACGAGGGCTGGTTCATCGGTGGGAGAATCCGGCCCGGCGGAGGGGTTCTGATCGCCTCGGAGAACCGCTTTCTGAAAAGCCCCGGCCAGCTCAAGGGCGCCAAGACCGTGTCTGCCGAGGCCGGACAACCCGCCGGGCTTCACGACCTGTACCTGAAGACCGACACGCTCAACTTCCAGTCAGGAAACCGGGTCAGTGTGACCCTCGGAAGCATCGTGGACCTGGAAGCGACATTCGACTACCGGGAGTGGTCACCGACCCTGCAGTTCGTCGGGGGCGGACGCATCTTCCTGGGGGTCGAGGAGTTCTCCTCCTTCATCGGAGGGCTGATCGACAAGGTGGATTTCGCGCATCCGGACCTGCAGGACCTGACCTACAAGGGATTCCGACTGGGTTTCCAGGCCGCCTACATGGGCGTCACCTGGCCGGTCGAGTACCAGTACTGGTGGTCGGAGCAGGCATCCTCCGAGCACGCTCTGATCACCGGCCTCAGGTTGAGCCTCTGACCACAGAATCAGTTCCGCCTGGGACCGCCACGCCGCAGGTTCACACCGGAAGCCGGACCTCCGTACGCGGGCCGTTGGCAGCGGCTTGAGTTGTGCGCCGTGGATGGGGTATGATGCGGAGTGCTGGGGGGATGTGATGCGGACTGCGGCTGCGGTTGCTGTGGCCATGTGGATGCTCGCTGCGCCGGCGGGAAACGCTGAGGCATGCGGGTCGTCCTGCGATTGCCCGCAGGGAAAGCAGTGCGATGCCGCCGGTGCCTGCAAGCCGGCGGGAACGGTGTCCGGTCCCGGAACGCATCCCGTCTGCTGCACCGGGGGGACGTGCGCTCCGGTCGGTGCCCCCTGCGAGCATCCGGACGGCAGCATCGGCGAATGCCCGGAAGAGGGCTGTGCTCCGGCATCGTGTGGTGGCCTCTCCCTGGGCTGCGGAAACGCGGAGGACGGATGCGGCGGTACGGTCTACTGCGGAGCCTGCCCTGAGTTGCACGCCTGTATCGACGGCATCTGCGTGAAAGCCTGCGTACCGGACTGCACCGACAAGGAATGCGGCGACGACGGCTGCGGGGGATCGTGTGGCGGATGTCCCCCGAGCTGGTCCTGCAAGGAAGACTTCAAGTGCGGCTTCTGCAAGGGCGATTGTACCGGGAAGGAATGCGGCTCGGACGGCTGCTCGGGGAGCTGCGGCGAGTGCCCCGTGGGCGAAACCTGCACGAACCTCCAGTTCTGCGTCCCGTGCCGGGGTGACTGCTCGGGGAGGGAATGTGGGGACGACGGCTGCGGTGGCAGCTGCGGCACCTGCGGCTTCGGGCGGGCCTGCTCCGAGTCCGGCGTCTGTGAGTGCGTTGCAGACTGCATCAACAAGGAGTGCGGTGATAACGGGTGCGGCGGGAGCTGCGGCACATGCCCGCTGGGCTGGCACTGTTCGGCGCAAGGCTACTGCGCGACTCTGGGCGATCCTGAACCGCAGTTCGAGGATGTGCAGCCCGTTGATATCGTGGCGGAAACCCCGGGAGTCGGGCTCGACGCGTCGCCGCTGGACCTGTCTCGGGCACTGGAAGCCCTGGAGTCATCGGGCCCGGGGGCCGATATCGGCCGGCCGGTGGAATGCCCCCAAGGGCAGCACGCGGTGTACGGCGTGTGTGCCAGGGACACGCCGACGGAGAAGCCGACCGAGTCCGGGACCGGCTGTGCGGTGGGGCGGTCGTCCGAGGGGTATCCGATGGCCCTCGTGACGCTCCTGCTGCTCTGCGCAACGATCCTCGCCGCGAGGTTGGGCCGGCCCCGGCTGCGACGGGCTGGTGTCCTGTCCCTGATCCTGCTCGTGCTGGGAGTCGCCTGCTCCGAAACGCGGGTCGTGGGGGCAATCGACGTTCCCGGCGACCTGGCGGGGGAGCTGCCCGACGCTCCGTCCTCCGACAACCTCTCGGGAGGGGTGGACCTCGATTCCACTCCCGGCGGGGGCAAGGACTCGGGCGCTCCGCGCGAAGAGCTCCAATCCTGCACCCACCAGTGCGGGCCGAAGGGCAAGACGCAATGCTCGGGGGAGCAGTACGTGCTCTGCCGGGACCTGGACTCGGACGGCTGCCTCGAATGGAGTGAGCCGATGCTCTGCCCGGGACTCGGATCCTGCCTGGCCGGAGGCTGTCAGTGCACGCCCGACTGCACGGAGAAGGAATGCGGGTTTGACGGCTGCTACGGGAGCTGCGGCACGTGCGGCGCGGGTACCGTCTGCAGCAGCTACGTGTGCGTGCCGGAAGGGTCGCTCGACTGCAAGCCGGGCGAAGTCCAGGAGGAACCCTGCTGGACCTGCGGGAAGCGAACCCGGACGTGCGGGCCGGAGGGCGTCTGGATGGCGTGGGGCGATTGCACTGCGGGGGGAGAATGCTCGCCGGGCACCGTGGACAAGAAGCCGTGCGGCGTGTGCGGCAGCCAGGAGCGGTCCTGCGATACCGAGTGCCACTGGGGGGAATTCTCGCAGTGCGTCGAAGTCGGCGAGTGCATGCCCGGGGATGCGGACGGGCAGCCGTGCGGCAAGTGCGGCATACAGACCCGCACGTGCAAGGACGATTGCACCTGGGGACAGTTCGAAGCGTGCCAGGGGGAAGGAGTGTGTCTTCCCGACCAGGTCGAGCAGCAACCGTGTGAGCTGTGCGGGACGCGCTCCCGAAAGTGCGGGGAGTCATGCACCTGGCCGGCCTGGGGACCCTGTGAAAACCAGGGAGTGTGCCTGGCAGGACAGATGCAGACCGAAGCGTGCGGCAACTGCGGGACGCACTCGAGAAGTTGCACCCCGGACTGCCAGTGGGCCGAGTGGGGACAGTGCCTGAATTCCGGGCCGTGCAAGCCGGGACAGACCCAGGGATGCGGTGCATGCGGCACGCAACAGTGCAGCAGCTTCTGCCAGTGGGGGGCGTGCCTCAACGAAGGGGAGTGCATTCCGGGCACCACGTCGACCGCAGGTTGCCCCGCCTGTCGGGCGCGCACCTGCACCAACCAGTGTACCTGGGGCGATCAGTGTTTCGGCTGCGGCGGCTGCAACGCGATGACTCAGTGCGGAATGGGCTGCCCGGCCGGCTACCACTCAACCGGATACTCCTGCAACCTGGGGTGCGGTGGCAGCTGCTGGAGCGACAACCAGACCTCGTGTGCCCCCGACTGCGGAAACTCCTTCTCCGCGTGCGGGATGGGTTGCCCATCCGGCTACCATCCGACCGGCTACTCGTGCAGCCTGAGCTGCGGCGACAGCTGTTTCAGCGACAACCAGACGACCTGCGCCGCCAACCAGGGGGCCAGCTTCCAGACCTGCGGGATGGGCTGCCCGGCAGGCTACCACGCGACCGGCTACTCGTGCAGCCTGAGCTGCGGCGACAGTTGCTGGAGCGACAACCAGACGACCTGCGTGCAGAACTGATTCGGCACGCGTGGATGGCGTTCAGCATCGGTGCACACGCTGACGCCGGGAGGGAGACGCAATGATGCGAGCCGTGCCCCTCATCCTGGCCGCATTGGCAGCGGCCGGCGCTTCCTGCAATGGCGGCAACGTCGTGGAGAAGCAGGATTCCTCGGTGTCCTTCGATTTCGGCCCGTCCCGACAGGATTCGGGCACCCGTGGAGAGCTTCCAGGCGACGGGCGTACCGGTGAGAAGGATGCCCTCTCTGCAGACTCAATCTCTGTCGACGCACATTCCGCAGACGCACACGCTGCCGATGTCCTCCCTGCCGACGCTCACCTTGCCGACACACTTTCGGAGATGCTGACAGACCTCCCTGCAGACGCGGTCTCCGACCCGGGGACGGCCGGCCCCCTGGATGCTTCCAAGGACGCTGCCGGCGATAGTGCCGGCGATGCTGCCCCGGACTCGGGTCAAGATGCTGATGTTGACCCCTGCATGCCCGATTGTGCGGGGATGCAGTGTGGCGACGACGGCTGCGGCGGAAGCTGCGGAACCTGCCCGGGACTCCAGGATGTCTGCCAGGCCGGCGTGTGCTCGTGTACTCCCGCCTGCGTCGGAAAGTCGTGCGGTGACGACGGCTGCGGCGGCTCGTGCGGGAGCTGTCCCGGCGGTTTCAACTGCCAGGGGAATGCCTGCGTCCAGGGGCCTTGCGTTCCCGACTGTGCCGGAAAGCAGTGCGGCAGTGACGGCTGCGGCGGCTCGTGCGGGAGCTGTCCGGGGGGCCAGCAGTGCCTCGACGGTGCGTGCAAGCCGGTCGGCGGGGGCGGCACTCTGGCGTCGTCATATCGGGGCACTACGCTGGTCCGCAAGGGGCATGACTACGGCCCGACCATCGTCCAGGACGGCGGAAAGTGGCACATGTGGTGGTGCGGCGCTCCGTCCCAGCCCGGGGCCTGGGACTCCGTCTGGTACGCATCATCATCGGACGGGCTCACGTGGTCGTGTCCCGTGGAGGCAATCCTGGTCAGCAAGGGGAGCCTGGACGGAAGCGCTGTGTGCGACCCGTCGGCCGTCAAGGTCGGGGGCACCTGGTACCTCTACTATACCGGCATCAACTCGGACATCGATTGGAGCAACCGGGTCTTCCTGGCCACTGCCGGCACTCCCGCAGGCCCCTGGAACAAGCACCCGAGCAACAGCAACCCACAGCCCGTGCTGCAGGACCCTGCGTGCAACAAGAACGACCCGAACGACTACTGCGTCGGCCAGTCGACCGTCCTGTACAAGGACGGCCTCTTCTACCACTGGTACACGGACAGCGGCAAAGGGGGCGGGGCACCGCCGAGCCCACTGGTGACGATGCTGGCCACATCCGCAGACGGCATCAACTACGCGGTGCAGAACAACGGGCAGCCGGTCTTCAATCACGCGGACACGTCGGTGCTGTACGACAGTGTGTCGGGCATGTTCGTGATGGTCTACGGCAACGTGGACGACAACCAGCTCTACTGGACCACGTCGCCGGACGGTATCAACTGGCTTCCGCACGACGGGGCCCGGAACATCGACGTCAACTTCGCGAACGGACAGAACCACAATCCCGGCCTGGCGGGGAACGTTCACGGCCACTTCTCCGGGACCACGTTCGTCATGTACGGAGCGGGGACGGGATGGGGAATCTGGGACATGGACCGTTCCGAAGTGGTGTTCGGGCAGGGAGCCTCGGCCCAGGCCATGTGCGGCCAGTGCGCTCCGGGCGGAGCGTGCGGGGCCGCTTGCGGCGGGCTCGGTTTTTGCGGGGCCCCGGGTAGCACAAACCCTCAAGCCTGCTGCACCTGCCCCGGCGACCCGTGCACCGGCGGACAGGGGTGTGGCGGCTGCCTGGGCAAGTTCGCCTCGTGCAAGGAGGCATGCAAGGCATCGGGCTTCCCCACGGGCACGTGCGCGTTCCCGGGCAGCAACGACCCTGCGGCCTGCTGCTCGTGCTCCGGCTGGACCGACTGCCAGGGATGCCTCGGCGGACAGCCCGACTGTGCGGCCGCGTGCCAGTCCACCGGTGCCGTCGGCGGAACCTGTGCGTACCCGGACAGTGCGGACCCCACGAAGTGCTGCACATGCCAGTGGGACAACTGCAAGGGGTGCCTCGCTGGAAAGCCGGATTGCGCCACGGCCTGCAAGGATGCCGGGTATCCAGGCGGCGTGTGCGGGAACCCGACCAGCACCGACCCGTCATCCTGCTGCTCGTGCACAGGCTGGACCAACTGCCAGGGATGCCTCGGTGGACAGCCCAACTGTGCGGCTGCCTGCCAACTCGGCGGGTTCTCAACCGGCCTCTGCGCCTATCCGGACAGCACCGACACGAACAAGTGCTGTGAGTGCAAGTTCGACAACTGCAAAGGATGCCTGGTGGGACATCCCGACTGTGCGTCCGCGTGCCAGGGCTCGGGTTACCAGACGGGAACCTGTGCCGTCCCGGACAGCACCAACCCGTCGCAATGCTGCTCCTGCCAGGCCTGGACCAACTGCCAGGGGTGCCTGGGAGGCTTCGCCGACTGTGCGGACGCCTGCCACCACTCGGGCAAGCCGAACGGATGGTGCGCCTACCCGGACAGCACCAACCCCACGGCCTGTTGTGCGTGCTCGCCGGACACGGGCTGCGAAGGATGCGTCGGCAAGTACCCCAACTGCATGGCCGCGTGCCAGGCAGGCGGTGCTGCCGGAGGCTGGTGCGCAGTTCCCGGCAGCCAGAACCCCGGTGCCTGCTGCGCCTGCTTCTGAGTGGCTGAACGGCCAGACTCCTGCTGCCAGGCTCAGTTCAGCGGAACGCTCGATGTGAAGAGCCCACCGTCCAGGACTGAAATACCGTCCACGAAACGGAAATCGGGCAGAAGCCCGGATGCGCGGACACTGAATCCCCCAATCGCGCTGCCCCTGCTGCCGGAATCCGGCCGGTGGTGACCAGGGGGAGAGTCTCCGTCACATTCCGGTCGGGTGCAACGCGCCCCCGACCAGGAACGCTGCCAGCCAGAGCAGCACGCCCAGCAGAATCATCCCGAAGCCATCGTTGCGTACGCTCCTTCCCTGCTTCCCACTGAGCAACAGGGTTCGCGTCGCTACGCCCTGCACGATTCCCCCGCAAAGCAGCAATGAGAGAACACCGTTGCCGGGGAGCTCCGCCCGATAGTAGGGCCAGAAGAACACGACGACAGCGCCGAGAGCGATCAGCATGAACACCGTCGAAGCCAGACGCTCGTTCCGACTGGGCAACGATGAGAACTGAGCAAGCAGGAGCACGGCGACGATGGTTGCCGCAGCGTCAATCGAAAATGCCTGGATTGCCAGATCGATTGGAGATCCGCTCATGCTGACCAGGGCAGCCAGAGCCCATGCAGGCCCGTCGAGCAGATCGAACAGTGCGACCATGAGGGACCTGGGCCTTGGCGAAGCCATGGCGGCAACGGCCAGGAACGTGCCCACCACCACGATTCCGCCCAGGAATTCCAGCGCCGGATAGGCTTGCCCGTGCCGATAGAGAACGGAGAAAGTCGCCAGGGCCGGAAGAATGGCCAGATAGCCCCGGTTCGCCTTCCACAGGACTTCAGTGATGCCGCGGCTGAGCGGCGAGAGCCCCGCTCTGTCCGAGCCGCAGCCGGCCTCTGGAAAGGCGTTGCCCGTCGCCTGGGACCCACCGGAGGAGGCCGACGGGCGGAAGCTCCGCTCCGTCATCGAGGTTCTGCCCATGGTCATCCCTCATCGTAGCCCGGGAATCACCCGCTGAGGGGTGACCGGCGCCGCAGGGGCACCGCATGCCCGCAGAGCGACGCGACGCCGAGTGGCACCCAGAAGATAGCCACGCCGTCGACGGCCGACAAGCCTGGAACCGCTGCGGTGTTGCCTGCGGCCCGCGCTCCGCACGCAACCGGGGAGCCGGGTCGCCGGTTCGCGGACTCGCAAGGCTCGCCGCTGCGTCTGGGCCGACGCATCGCTGACCGCTCCGGCGCCCGGAAGGATCGTGCGCTAGTTCAGCAGAACGCTCAGGGTAAAGGTCCCCTCGTCCTGGACCGAAACGCCGTCCACGAAGAGGTAGTAGATTCCCGGTGCCAGCCCTGGAATGGTCAGCTTGCCATCGGTAGAGCAGGCAAGCTGGAAACCGCCGGAGCAGCTCTGGGCCCGGAGGTACAGGACCGAAGCGAACGGAGCGGTGAGCGTGACCGACAGGTCGTCATTCACATCGGTGGTGGTGAAGGCGTAGACCACGTCCGACACCTTGTCTCCGCCGCATGTGCCCTTGTACTGGTCCAACCCCCATTGAGTCGTCCCGTTCACCTGGACGGGGTTCGGCCCGGCATTGATGTTCTGCGCCTTGTCGCAGGTATCGTTGGCCGGGAGCGGTGAGTCGATGAGCTCGACGGTCAGGCTGAAGTCCCCCTTCTGGCCGGCGGAATCGGAATCGACGACGACGTAGTAGGTGCCGGGGTCCAGCTCGAGCGTGGTGGCCAGCGTGGTCCCGCACGCAAGGACCTTCTCGTTTCCGCACGGAGCATCCAGCACGTACAGCCTGGGAGTAAACGGTGCCTTCACCGAGGCCTTGATGGTCGTGCGCTTCGAAATCGTCGCGGAGTAGACGACTTCTCCTCCGCCCGAGCCACCGCACCCCTGTGGGGAGAGGTCGTCCAGCGCCTTGTTCTCCCCCAGCATGTCCTCGGTGGTGGCATTGACTTTGGCCACCCCTGCGTTGAAGACCAGTGCCTGAGCCCCGTTGCAGCCGTCATTGGCGAAGGGCACGGACTGGGCCGCCGGATCGACGAGGTAGACATAGTACTGCAGCTTGCCCCCGCTGGCCCCGGTCGTCTTGAGCTGGAGGGTGTGCTCCCCTACCCCCCAATCGCTCACCTGCGAAATATCCAGGCGGCCCGTGGCCCAGGGGGTCGTGCCGTCAGCACCCCAGGAGCTCCCGGTCCACGCCGGGGCTCCAACGGCCTGCTGGTCGCTGATGGCAGCCGTGCGATCGACCCCGTCGACCCAGATCTGCACCTGCTGCGGAATGTGACTCTTCACCTGGCTGACGCAAGTCCTCTCCTGGTATCCGGAAGCGGTCGAGTAGCTGCTGCTCGTGATGCTCGAGCCATCGGTGGCGGCACCGGTTCTCACGTTCCCCAACACGCCCAGGTCGGTCCATCCACCGGGGCAGGAAGGCGGCGTGCACGTCCCGATGCTCTTGCCGTGATCGCCGGCCCAGGCGCAACGCGGCATGGTGACGGCAAAGTCGGCGGAATGGAAGCACGCCCGCTCCTGGTAACCGGCCGTGGTCGAGTAGCTGCTGCTGGTGATGCTCGAGCCGTAAGTTGCTGCGCCGGTCTCGATGTTGCCGACGAATCCGAGGTCGGTCCATCCCTGCGGACAGGACGGCGGCGTGCAGGTGGCGATGTTCTTCCCGTGAGTGCCGGCCCAGGCACAGCGCGTGTAGATGACCGTGCCGACGCCGCTCGACAGGACGACATTGTTCCCTTCCGCGGGCTCCCGGCCGTAGAGGTACAGGTAGACCTTGGGAGCATCCGCGCTGAAGACGTGGAGGTACTCGGTCACGACCTGCCCGGATACGACGTTCGCGTTGCCGTTGACGACGCGGACCTTGGCCCCTTCGCTGCCCCCTTTTCCGTGAGCGGTGTTGTCGCCGACGTGTTGGGCCAGGGACAGTGCGTTCTCGTCGATGGCATCCTGGACCGTGACCGCTGCCAGGCCGGACAGGGTGTTGTCGTACGACACGTTGTCGGCCGACAGCACCGCCGCATCGATGGCCTGCAGCGTGACGCACCCGACACACGCCACGTTGTTGGCCACGAGGGCCTCGTTGGCGGTCAACGCGCTGGTGGCAGCGCCCCCCGGAGCACCGGAAGCTGCATAGTTGAACTTGACCTCTTCGGAGCCGATGCAGCCGCTGCACTGGAGGTCCATGGCCCTGTCCGCCTGCAAGGCGTAAGGCACGGAGGACAGTCGGGTCCGGGGCAGCTCGTTCTGCCCGGCCGGAGTGAGGGAGAGCCAGCGGTCATCCTTGTCGAAGAGATCCGCCGGCAGCGGGTACTTGGCCGGGTCGCCCGGCAGAAGGGCATCGAAGACGCCGGCGATGAGCTCCACGGTCACCGTCTCCTGCCACAGGACCACGCCATCCACCTTGCTGTCGTGGACCTTGAACGTGACCTCCAGCTTCCCGGACATCAGGTCGCCGTTGGCGTCACGCAAGACCCCCTGGGTGTGGATCTCGTTGGGTGCAGCCTGGGCGGCAGAGGCAGCACAGGCCAGCAGAACCAACATCAGCCCTGGCAGCAACAGTCTTGTCCTATCCATCGTCCACTCCTCTATTGCACTACGGAAATCGGGCAGAAGCCCAGGTGCGCGGACACGGCATCCCCTTCATTCAAAGCAGCGGCAGGCTGGCCGACGCTGAGCGTTACCGTGCCCGACTGCATCGACAGCTGCGTGACTGCGCCCGGGACCAGCGACACCGTGTACCACCCGACGCAGATGTTCTTGTGCTGGCATCCGATGCCCTTGACGCAACTGTCCACGGTGCACGGGTTGGCGTCGTCGCACGACGTTGGGATGCCGCCCCCGCAGACTCCTGCGGAGCACTTCTCCCCCTCGGTGCAGGCGTCACCGTCGCTGCACGGCGACTGGTTGAGCTTGTAGGTGCATCCCAGGACGGGGTCACAGGCGTCGTCCGTGCACTCGTTGGCATCCCCGCAGAAGAACTCGCCGTCCGACACGCACGTGCCCATCTGACAGTGGTCGCCGACCGTGCAGAGGTTGCCGTCGTCGCAGAGCCCCTCGACGGGCAGCGAAACGCAGCCCTTGGCCGGGTCGCACGAGTTGTCGGTGCACGGGTTTGCGTCGTCACAGGAGGCCAGCTCGGCGTAGATACACTTCGCGTTGACACAGTGGTCTCCGAGGGTGCACTCGACCCCGTCGTCGCAGGCCAGCGCGTTCGGCACGAACACGCACCCCTTGGCAGGATCGCAGACGTCGTCGGTGCACGGATTCCCGTCGTCGCACACGAGCAGGGCACCAGCGAGGCACTTGCCGCCGCCGCACTGGTCGCCGACCGTGCAGAGACTGCCGTCCTCGCACGGCAGTGCGTTGGGACCATGGACGCAACCTGCAGCCGGGGCACAGGAATCGTCCGTGCACGGGTTGTCGTCGTCGCACACGGCAGGCACACCGGGCACGCACTTTCCCGCCGTGCACTTGTCACCAATGGTGCACGCACTGCCGTCGTCGCACGAGAAGCCCTCGTGGTCCGCGATGAGCACGCACTTCCCGGAATCCGGGTTGCAGAAAGCCTTCTTGCAGACCTCGTCCGGGCCGGGCGGAGGACCATCGCAGGTCACCACTGAATCCGGGACCAGCTTGCACTTGTAAGGCCACTCCTGGAGGTCGCAGAAGAGGGTTCCGGTGCAGAGATCTCCGTCATCGAACGCGAGGCAATCCTTGTCCGTCTGGCACTCGCAGGAGACGTCCTCGCCCTTGCAGGCACCATCGGCGCACTGGTCGGCCACAGTGCACGGGTCACCATCGTCGCACTCGTCGGTGTTGTCCACGAAGACGCACCCTCCCGCCCCGTCGCAGTCGTCGTCCGTGCACGGATTCCCGTCGTCGCAAAGAACCGGGTTGCCCACGCATTGCCCGTCCTCGCAGTGATCCGCCACGGTGCAGGCATCGTTGTCCTTGCATTCGCCTTCGGAGAGGGGCGAGTGGTCGCACCCGTCCGCTCCGAGACACTTGTCCGCAGTGCACTCGTTGCCGTCGTCGCACACTCCCAGGCCCTCGACGACGTCCCCTTCGTCCACGTCCCCATCACAATCGTCGTCAATGCCGTTGCAGGCCTCCTGTGCCGGGTCGGGAGCATCGCACGGCGTCAGCCCGTCCTTGGTGCACACACGCTTGCCCTGGCAAGTGCCCACTTCGTTGCTTACCTCACAGAAGGTGAACCACCCGAGCTCCACCGCCGTGTCGGTACAGGGACACAGGCCCGTCTTTGCCACACACTGCTCGATCTCGATGCCATCCACGGTCGTCGCCGACTGGCAGGCGAATCCGGCCGGGCACTGCTGCTCGGGCCCGCACTTGCCGCCGCAGAACGCCCCCTGGACGCCGTATTCGATGCAGGCATCCTGAGCTCCGGCCGAGCCCACACAGTCGGTAGAAGCCGTACAGGGACGGCAAAGCGTCGTGAAGCTGGAGATGCAGATGAAGACGATGTCGGGGTCCGTTGCCCCCACCTGGCTGCACGTCCAGCCGGCCGGACACTCCTCCTGGCACATCTTCGTGCAGACCTTCTGGCCCATGTGCTCGACGCACCAGCCCGATTGGCAATCCTCGTTCGACGAGCACGGTTGCAGGAAACACCCCTCGCCCGGCTGACACTCGGGAACGACCTCCGTGCTGTCCATGGTCCGGGTTTCCCACGGCAGGTACTCCTCCACCGCGTCCGTGCCGGTCTTGTCCGGCAGAACGACCGTCTCCGGCTGACTGCCCTCATCGACGTGAGTATCGGGGATGTCCTCAGTCCCGCGGCCGGTGCCGTCGTCGGTCGTGACCACCGTGCCGGCGCTGCCGCACCCCCAGGCAGCCGTCAGAACCACTAATGCTCCCAAACGGCGGGCTCTCGTCCAACTCATGCTGGCAACCTCCACGACGGTCAAGAATACCGGGGTGGCCTTGCGTGCGCAAGCGTCACGCGCACCACCGCCCGTCCGTGGCACTGGCGGCGCCCGCACGCTGGAGGAAACATCCAGGAAACGAGCGAGGAACGTCCTTGAAAGAGGAGTGCGGTCCCTGCTACTCTGGCGCAGCACCTGTTGCGGTGCGTGAACAGGAGGGAACGATGTTCAAGGGGCATCCGAAGGGTCTGGCCGTTCTGTTCTTCTCGAACATGGGGGAACGGTTCGGCTTCTACACCATGCTGTCCGTCTTCACCTACTACCTGATGGAGAACTTCGGCTGGACGGAGGGGGAGGCAACCAACATCTACGGCGTCTTCATGGGGGGGCTGTACGTCCTGCCGGTCCTGGGCGGCCTGATTGCCGAGTCGCTCCTGGGCTACGGCCGGACGGTCCTCATCGGCATCATCACCATGACGTTCGGGTACCTCGTGATGGCGGTGCCGACCGAGTCGGAGTACCTGCTCTGGGTGGCCCTGGCCATCATCGGCATCGGAACCGGGCTGTTCAAGGGAAACATCGTGGTGCTGGTCGGAAACCTCTATGACCGGCCAGAGTACGGCCACCTGCGCGATGCAGCCTTCAACATCTATTACATGGGCATCAACATCGGTGCGTTCTTTGCTCCGTATGCGGCCTCGGCCGCCAAGAACTATTTCACCGGGACCATGGGCATGACCACGGCCCAGGGCTACAACGCAGCCTTCGCCGTGTCTGCGCTGGGACAGGTTTTCTCACTCCTGGCCTTCACCATCTTCAAGAAGCACTACAAGATTGCGGACGTGCGCGCCACGGCCAAGAAGGCGGGCGAAGTGGTGCAGTCTGCGGTCACGCCGGCCCAGGAGCGCCAGCGGGTGGTCGCGCTCCTCATCGTATTCGCCATCGTGATTTTCTTCTGGATGGCCTTCCAGCAGAACGGCGCTGCGCTTTCACTCTTTGCCAAGTATTACACCGAACTGCAGGGCGGACCGGGCCGCGGAATGCTGTTCGACCTCGTGGCCGTGCTTTCTCTCGTTGCCGTGATTGGCGGGCTCTACTTCGTGGTTCGAGGCAAGACGGGAACGGCCAAGGCAATTGCCGGGGGCGTGACCCTCGGAGCGGGTCTGATTGCGTTCTTCCGCTATTCCTCGTTCCCCGAGGTGACCGTGTATGATCCGGAGCTGTTCCAGTCGTTCAATCCCTTGTTCATCGTGTTCCTGACTCCCGTCGTGCTGGCCGCGTTCGGTTGGCTGAACCGCCGCGGCAAAGAGCCGTCTTCTCCCGGCAAGATCGGCATCGGCATGCTGATCACGGCCGTTGCGTTCGGCCTGCTGCTGGTGGCGTCGATGGGGCTCCCCGTGGCCGCAACTCTGGGCGGCAAGCCGTCACCGATCCTGGTCTCGCCATACTGGCTCATCTCCGCGTACCTGACCATGACGGTGGCCGAGCTGTTCCTCTCTCCGATGGGGCTGTCGTTCGTTTCGAAGGTGGCGCCGCCCCGGCTCAAGGGGCTGATGCAGGGCCTCTGGCTGTGTGCGACCGGAGTGGGCAACTACCTGGCCGGATTCATCGGGAAGTTCTACGAGTCGTGGGAGCTGTGGCAGTTCTTCGGCATGCTTGCGGGAGCGATGCTGCTGTCCGCACTGGCCATTGCAATCATGCTCAAGAGACTGAAGGCCGCAACGGCCTGATACGTGCCCCGGACGAAGGGCGTGCGTCACGGCCCCGGATTCCGAATCAGCCCCGCACATCGTCTTGAATGGAGTGTCGAGAGTCGACTCCCGCCCCTGCCCGGTTCGAGGGTGCCGGTCATTGCTTGCAGACTGTGGAGCCGGCAGGTATCGTCTGCAGGTGAACGGTGGAGAGGAGGTCCCGGATGAGAAGCATTCTGTTCGTGGTCGTCTGTACCGCCCTGCCTCTTCTGGCGGCATGCAGCGGTGCTGCAAACAAGCCGGAAGATGCCGCGACGGACGTCTCCGCCGACACGACGGCCGATGGCCCTGCGGACAGCCGGACGACCTGTGTGCCAGGCGAATCGTGGCCGTGCGGCTGCATGCAACCGGGTTGCGAGGGGGTCCAGACCTGCGGAGACGAAGGGTCGGAGATGGCCCCCTGTGTCTGCGAGTGCGACGGCTACTTCGGGGAGCTCCCCGATGCTGAGGGGGAATCCGTCGCTCCTTCCTGGGACGACGGAGTCCTCGTGGCGATGACGTTCAACGTGATGTGCTCGATGTGCTCCAACGACGAGGGCGGAAACGAGGACTGGGAGCACCGGGTGCCGCACATCGGCGACGTCATCGCGAGGTATTCCCCCGATCTGGTCGGCCTCCAGGAGCTCATGTTTGGAACCGAGGTAGAACAGGTTCTGGAAGTGGCTCCGGGCTACCAGGCGCTCTTTCCCAAAGACCTGACGCCCAATGTCTTCGGTTTGACCGAGGAGCCGGACGCCGTGATCCTGTTCCGGGCGGACCGGTTCAGCGTTCAGGAAAGCGGCTTCTTCTGGCTCTCGGAAACGCCGGACACGGACTGGTCCGGGGGCTGGGCGACGTCAAACCTGCCCCGCGTCGTGTTGTGGGCGAAGCTGAAGCAGACCACCGACGGCCGCGAGCTGTACTTCGCCTCCACCCACTTCGACAACAACTACCCCAACCAGGAGATGAGCGCTCCGCTGGTCCTGGATCGGCTCGGGCCGTGGGCCGAGGGCTACCCATTGGTTCTCGTCGGTGACTTCAACTCGAAGCCGGATTCCGTCGCCTACTCCACCCTGACCCAGGGCGTCGACGGCAAGGGGTTCCACTTCCTGAACGCATTCGACCTGGCCGAGACCTGGTCCGCTGTTGCCAACCTCGAACCGCCCCCCTCCTATGACCCGGACCACCGCATCGACCACATCTTCATGGCCGGCACGCCGACCTGGGGATGTGCCTGGTGGAAGGTGGACCAGTTCGTCTACGGCGAGAAAGACCAGTACCCCTCGGACCACTTCGCAATGGCTGCGTCCCTGGTGTGGTGACAGCGGACGGACCGAAATCACGGAGATGGTGCGGACAGGTGGGAGACACTCACCCCTGAAGCATCACTCCGCCCATCCGCCCTGAGCGAGGGTGGGCTTCCAGCGCACTCCGGATGCCCGGGTCGCGGCCGGTCACCATGACAAAGAAATCAGCGGCCTTCGGGACGGCACGAATCCATCCCTCATCGTGAAGAACCACGTTGGCCACGTCCTGAGCGGTAACCGCACATCCCATCGGTCTTCCGGACAGAGCGGCGAACCGCTCCGGCCGGTGGACGTGCTGCGCATCGAGCGGAGCGCCCACGCACCAGCCCCCGACCACGGCCACCACGCAGGATGCCTCGGAAGCAATGACCGGCTCATGAGGGGCGTGCGCCTTGACCGGACGCCCGGCTGCCCCGTCCGCCTCGACCACCAGGTGCCGTGCCTCGGATCGGAGAGAGAGTGCTTCGTCCGCACCAAAGCCGATGCACTTGCCCCCTTCAATCCTCCGAGCCACCGTCACCGCCACGGATGGTCGGAGGCGCAAGTCACGGACCAGGTCCTCCAACGCGTCGACGCGCACGTCCTCGCACTGCTGCCGGGTGGGCACGAGAATCCGGGTCGTAGTGGTGCACAGGACGCTCTCTTCCCGAGCCGCCCATTCGGCAGCCAGTCCAAACATGAACGTGGTCTTGCCGCCGCCGCCGATAAGCCAGACGTCGGAGTATCCGAGCAGCTCGTTCACGACCTCACCAGAGGAAAACAGCTCAGTATCGCCTCCAGGACCGCACCGCTGATGGTGCGCCCCTTGTCGGACAGGGTGAAGCAGGCCCGGACATCGCAGCGGGGGTCCACGTCGCCCAGCTTGACGCCGGCAGTCGCCATCACTCCGTCACGCAGAATGCCTCGCAGCACCCCGGAGATTGCGGCCTTCACCGGCTGGTCGCCCACCAGCGCCACGACTTCGCCGGCCTCCACCCGGTCTCCGATGCTCCGCACGCAGCGGACACGGCCCGCAGCCGGTGCCCGCAGCAGCCGTTCCGCGGCAAAGCCTCCGATGGGACCTGGAATCCCCGTATCCGGTGCGGCGCTGCCCGTCTCGATGATACGGCCGAGGTCATGCCCCCGGTGCGTCTCGACGACGATGTGAGCCTCATGGCCGCATGCAGCGCCCGGGCCGAGACTGATGACGAGCCCGGCCTGCGTCACCGACGTCGCTGCGGACCGCTTCAACAGCCGTGCGTCCACCAGCACATCGGGCTTCCACGTGTCGAGGAGGGTGGCCTCGGGATCGACGAGCACGGCGACGTGATCCAGCGGAGAAGTCAGACTTTCGCCAAGCTCCCGACGCCTGCCGTGGACACCCTCCACCGTGAACTCCCGGTCCCAGATTGCGCTGCAGAAGGACACCCCCCGACGGACTGCGAGCGGTTCGGCCACTTCGGTCATGGCGATGTCGAACCTGGACCGGAACAGGCGATGAGCGATGCTGCTGGCGAGCTCTCCCGCTCCGAGGATGAGGACCTTCATCGGCGTGACTCCACGTCCGCAGGGGTATCGAGGTCGACCAGCACCCCGGGGTCGTCCACAGCAACCAGAGACAGTTTGCCCCCGTTCTCCTGCAGGATGGAGCGGGCCCCCTGGTCTCCCCGGAGCGCCCGGAGCGCCGGGAAGTACGCAGCCCCGAACACCACGGGATGGCCGCGCTTTCCCTCATGGAGCGGCGCCACGATCCCCCCGGGCCCAAGCGGCCGCCATGCCTCGATCAGGGTGCGGATCGTCGACGTGGCAACCTCGGGCATGTCCGCAAGGCCGACGACCGCCGCCTCGGTGTCCAGGGGCAAGGCCTGCACCCCGACCCGCAGCGAGCTGCCCATCCCCTCGTCGGCATCCCGGTTCGCAATCACGCGCACTCGGGGCCATTGGTCCCAAGGCTCGTCACCGCGCCGGACCAGAAGAATGCTCTCGAGCTCCGCCACGGCGCTCCACGCCGCAAGCGTAGTCGCCAGGACCGTCGAGCCCCTCCACGGCAGCAGCAGCTTGTCCCTGCCCATCCGCGTGGATGCCCCCGCAGCAAGGAGGATGCCCCGAATCATGCCCGCCCCTCAGTCCAGCTGCCCGAGCGCCCGCAGGATCTTCTCCGGAGTGAACGGCCAGTCGCGAATCCACACGCCCACCGCGTCGTGAATCGCTGCGGCCAGACAGGGAGCGGCCCCGTTGCAGGAAATCTCCGAAACCGACTTGGCCCCCATGGGACCAAACGGATCGTTGGTATCCACGAGCACCGCCTTGAACTCGTCGGGCAGATCCTGGATCTGAGGGACCTTGTAGTCCAGGAAGCTCGGGTTCAGACAACGCCCGCTCGCATCGAAGATCATCTCCTCGTACAGGCTGTGACCGATGGTCTTGAGCACGCCGCCATAGATCTGGCCAAGCGCCAGCTCCGGGTTGATTGGAGTCCCGGCATCCTGCAGCGCAAAATACTTCCGAACGCGGACCTTGCCGGTGCGCGTGTCGACTGCGACCTCGCAGAAGTGGGCGCCATAAGGGAAGGACCCCTTGTCCGTGATGAAATGGGCCGTTGAGATGAGTTGGCCGTTGCCGGTGCCGCACTGGGTGCGCCGGGCAATCTGCTCATAGGTCACCTCTCCGGAAAGACCGCGCACGACCCCGGGCCATGCGAGCTGGAGGTGGTTCTCCGGCTCCTGGAGCATGAGCGCCGCTTCCTTCAGCAGCATCTTCTTCATCTTGAGCGCAGCGTTGAGCGCAGCGCCGCCGGAGAAGTAAGTGCCCGACGAGGCGTAGGCCCCCACGTCGAACGGCGTGGTATCAGTATCCGCGGCCCGGACCGCCACGTTCTCCATGGGGACCATGAGGGTCTCGGCGGCCAGCTTCACGGTGACGGTATCGAGTCCGGTCCCCAGGTCCGTACCTCCCGACAGGAGCATGAACGTGCCATCGCCGAACATGCTGATCGCTGCGTTGGCCGAGTCGAGCCCGGGCAGCCCCGAGCCCTGCTGCACGATCACGACGCCCTGGCCGATCTTCACGTCCGGGTCACCACTGGGCTCCTTCACCCCCCAGTTCACCAGCTTCCTGCCCTGCTCAAGCGCTTTGCCGAGACCGCAGGTGTGGACAAGCTGCGGCACTCCCTCGCGGCCTTCCCCCAGGCAGCGCAGGATCTCGAGCATGGCCCCTTCACGAACCCGGTTCTTCTCGATGAAGTCGATCGGGTCCATGCCGAGCTTGTGCGCCATCTCCGCGGCCGCGAGCTGCAGGGCGAAAGAGCCCTTCGGTCCTCCATACCCCTGATAGGCACCGGTGGGAGGGATGTTCGAGTAGTAGCTGTGCACGTCAAAATGGACGTTGTCGCAGAGGAACAGCGGCAGCGACTTGGAGCAGGCATTCATGGGGACGGTGAGGCAGTGCGAGCCGTAGGGTCCCGTGTTGGCCTCCAGGTCCATGAGGATGGCAGTCAGCCGCCCGTCCTTCCTGGCCCCGAGCTTCACGCGGACCTTCATGACGTGGCGGGTGCGCGAGTTGACGAACTCCTCTTCCCGCGTGTAGCGGTACAGCACGTCCCGGCCAGTGACCCAGGTGGCCCAGGCAGCGACCTCCTCGAGCACCATGTCCTGCTTGGAGCCGAACCCGCCCCCTACCCTCTCTTTGATCACGCGCAGCCGGTTCTCCTTGATGCCCAGGATTCGAGCGATGATCCGCCGGACATGCCACGGAACCTGGGTGGAGGCGTGGAGGATCAGGCGGTCTCCCTCCATCCGGCTGTAGACTACGTGCGGCTCGACGGGAGTGCACTGGACCTGGGCCGACTCGTAGGTCTGCTCGTGAATCACCTCGGCCTCGGCAAACCCCTTCTCGACGTCGCCGATTCCGCCCCGGACGGATGCAGCCAGATTGCGGTGCGGGTCCGCGTGGATCGGGAACTGGTAGATGATTCGCCCTTCCCGGGGATCGACTCCCTGATTGTAGGCAGCAAGGTCGGCCGGTGCCCCCACTACGTACTCGACCCACGCGTTGTGCACGACCGGAGCGCCCGGTCGCTTGGCCTCGTCGATGGTGAAGACGGCCGGCAGCACGTCGTACTCGACCTCGATGAGCTCGAGCGCAGCCTCGGCGGTCTCCAGGGTTTCCGCCACCACGGCGGCGACCCGGTCTCCCACGTGTCGCAGCTTCTGGTCGAACATGCGACGGTCATAGGGGGACGGCTCGGGGAAGCCCTGGCCCGCAGGGTTGTACCAGACATCGGGGCAGTTCTTGTAGGTGAACACGGCAACGACGCCCGGCAAGGCCTCGGCCTTCGACGTGTCGATGCGACGGACGTAAGCATGGGCGTGGGGGCTTGCCAGCACCTTCAAGTGGCAGTGTCCGGGGCGCACCCGGTCTTCCACGAAAGCGGCCTCTCCTCGGGCCAGCAGGTAGCCGTCTACCTTGCCGCAGGCCGCGCCCACGTACCGCAGGCCCTCTCGAAACTTCGGCATCACGAACGGAGTTGCCGGGTCCTTACGGCGGGCAACGGCAAGCTCCACGGCCTCGAAGATCTGCTCGTAACCGGTGCAGCGGCAGATGATACCGGACAGTGTGTCCCTGACCTGGTCCCGGGTCGGGTGATCGACCTTCTCGAGCAGCCCTGCCACGGCCATGAGCATGGCACCGGTGCAGTAGCCGCACTGGACGACTCCGGCATCGACGAACGCGGTCTGGAGGCTGGAGAGCTCCCGCGGACGGGCCAGCCCTTCCACGGTCCGTATGTCCCGCCCCTCGACCTGGCCGACGACGAGCAGGCAGGAGTTCACCAGTTGACCGTCGAGCAGGATCGAACAGGCACCGCAGCTTCCTTCGCCATCGCAGCCGTTGCGCACCGAGTGGATCCCCTCGCGGCGCAGCACGTCGCTGAGTCTCTCGCCAGGCTGGGCCTCGAGTAGCCGGGGAGAGCCGTTGAGCATGATAGGTATTGGCATGAATGAACTCCCTAGCCGATTGCGGGACGACGCACGGCATCGAGCAATGCGCGCCCTCCAAGAACGGACGCGACGTGACGCTTGAACGCAGCGCTGCCGCGGTGATCATCGATCGGGTGAACCGCCTGGGCAATGATCGACTCCAGCTCGCCCTGCGCCGGCAGCGGACGCCCGTCCAGCGCCTGCTCCACCCCGTGCAGCCGCACCACTTGTCTGGCAACGCCGCCCACCGCCAGGATTGGGCGCCGAACGCAGTCTCCCTCGAGGTCCAGCGAAGCCGCCGCAGCGACGATGGAGATGTCCGCCGAAGTTCGGGTGTGATTGCACAGCCCGAAGGAGCGACCGGTCGCAGGGATGAGAACCCCGAGGATCAGCCCGGACTCGCCGGAAAGGAGCTGCTCCAGCGGCAGCTCCCGGTCGACGAGAGACACTCGGGCCTCGGCCGCCAGCAGCGTGGGGATCAGGTCCGCACAGGAGCGGTTCACGACGAGGTGCCCGCCCACCGTAGCCCGGTTGCGGATGTTCCGGTTCACCATCTGCAGTGCGGCGGTCCGGAGGTACCCGGGCACGTCCGGGTGCTCCACGATCTGCTGGAACGTCACCCCCGCACCGATGGAAACACCCTTCGCCGAAATCTCGACCGTGTCGAGCCCCAGGGCCGCCAGGTCGATGAGCGCCTGCGGGCGTTCCGTGCGCCCGTTGTTCACCTCGGTGCCTCCGGCAAGATACTCCGCCGCCGGCCCGAGCTCGGACTTGAGCCGAACCGCTTCGGCAATTGAATCTGGACGATGATAGGTTGGTGCCAACTCTCACTCCTTTTCCGGATGGATCCGGAAACTCTGGAAGAATAGTATCTCCGATCGAGTAGTGTCAAACGCGAACCGGCATGCGCCTAGTGGTTCACGTCCGGATCGGCGGCCGGCAGGCACAGCTCCTCGGGGACGGTCCAGAGCTCGGGACGGGCGCCGCCGGTGCCCCCCTTGGACTTTCGAACGCACGGAGGGTCTCCGAACCAGAGAGCGACGTGGCCCTCCGGGACCCAGGGGTCGGCGTCGGTACCAACGACCGCAGCAATCAGGCCGTCCAGCTCGACCATCTGTCCCCTGCTCCATCGTGCCATCGAGGCCTCGTGTCGGCTACCGGGCCTTGCAGGCCATGCGGGGCTCGAAGACCGGGGCTGTCTCGTTGGCCCACTGGATGTTGCCGTAGGGGATGTACTCCTTGGTCGTGGGCATGGAGAACGCATCGTTCCAGGTGTAGTTGGTCCCCCCGCTGCTCTGCCAGAGTCGCACGACCTTCCCCGAAGGACGCTTCACATCGATGAAGAACGCAAAGGCATCCACCGTGACGTCGACTGGGGCCACGCTCTGAAATCCGGTCACGAAATAGGCGAACCCGGTCTTCCACACGCCCGGAGAAACCTGCATTCCCAGGGAGAATCTCTCGCCCGATTCCCCGGTTCCGTCATCGTGGTACAGCGTGTACATGCCGGCGTTGAGCACCTCGCCATCGTTGGCCCCGGTCCTCAGGTACGCCACGAGCCAGTCAATCGGCATGCCGTAGTGTCCCATGTGGCCGTTCCCGAATCCGTCCAGGTAGAATTCGCAGTAGCTGGCGTCCGCCTGCTCCGCCAGCTCATAAGGCATGCAGTACGCAGACATGTGGACCATCCTCGGGTCCTCCGTGTTCATGCCGTTCTCCCGCTCGATATCGAGGCACTTCGGGTCATCGGCCGGAGGCCAGATGTCGTAGTGGTAGTTCTCTCCGAGATTGGAGTCCCAGGCCTGGCAGGAAGAGCCGGCTCCGGAGTAGTTGTGGAACCAGAGCTCGACCTCGGTGGCTCCCTCCGGGATCAGCACGATGAACGGCACCGAAACGGCCTCGTTGGTCGGTTGACCGTAGTTGCTGACAAAGGCCCTCACACTGCCTTCGAACTGTTGTCCGCCCGGGTTGAAGCGGGCGTGAGCCACGATGTCCCAGGCGGGGTGGCCGTTGTGGGTCCCGCGGCAATCGGGCAGCCGGGAAAGGTCGTAGTCGACCTGGAGATAGCCGCCCTGCCGTCGCTCGCCCGACGTGGTTTCCTGCCAGTCGGCAAGGAAGCTCACCCAGCCCTTCACCGGCTGGCACACTCCCCCATCGTTCGATGCAAAGCCGTTGTCCTTGGCGAGCTTGTGGTTGGCGAAGTCCCCCGAAAAGCGGTTGTGGTCGAACAGGCGGGCACCGTCGGAATAGCGGATGAAGGCGACCAGCTCGATGGACGGAGCATCACCGTCCTGCTTGTCGGGACCGAACAGGTGGTCGCTCATCACGAAGTCATGACGGCGAAAACCCGGAATGACCGCCGAGGAAGGAAGTGCCTCCACTTCCCACCAGTCGGAGGACGTTGCCAGGTGGTACTGGACGTGCACGGTGACATCCGCCGGGACTTCCTGGGCAATGTCCACCGCCCCTTCCCAGACATACAGGCACGAGCCCGACGAGCAGTCGGTCTGGTAGCCGTCATCGCCCGGGACACGCCCGACGGAGCGGAGCACAACCCTGCATCCCTGGTCCGCCTGGTCCTTCGAGTCGGTCTTTCCGAGCGCAGCCTGCATGGACTCGGTCGCTTTGGACTCGGACGCACCGCCGCCCTGCTCCACTCCGCAGGCGGCTGCAACCAGGAGAACCGATGCGACCAACGCAGTGACCATCGTCTTCACGCCACACCTCCGGGAAACATCAGCGCCCATTCGGTGCCGCCCATATACGTCGTGCGCACGTGCGTGTCAACAGGTAGAAGGAGGGTTGACCGCCACTTCCGAGCGGTGGATTCAATGGTCAGCTAGCCTCGAGGGAACGTTCGTGCCGCTCACCCGCACGCCGATCTCACGGCCTTGGACCGCCGCCTCCGGGACCCGAATCGTGACCGTTCTCGCCTCGTGCGGAACCAGGCTCAGGTAGTTGTCGCTGTACAGGGCGGGCAGAAGGGCCTCTCCGGTGGCCGAGTCAACGAGAAGGATCTCCAGGAAGAACGCAATGGAGTCGGACTGGTTGGACACGGTCTGTGAGAGGGTGGTCACCCCGTCGGCTGTCTCCATGGAAAAGGGAGCCAGAGCCAGATCGACTTCGGGGAGGGTATCCAGGGCGGTCATGTCCGCGTAGTCGACTGCCGGCAGCTCGTCCCCCGTGTAGACCATCTCGTACTCGTCGGTCTTCGTGGACAGCCAGTAGAAGCTGCGGTCGATCTCTGCCCCCGACCCGTCGTCCAGCCGCAGGTCCAGGAAGTACAACGGCGCCAGCTTGTCCAGATTGTCCTGGATGACCTCCGCAAGAGCTACGGCCTCTACTCCGGAATCCGCATCCAGGAGCGGCACCTGAGCGGTGCGCTCGGCCACGATGGTCGAATCGGCATCATACAGAGTGGCCCGGACGCTCAGCCCCTCGTGAACCTGGAGCGTCGAGCTCACGACCCACACCGTCTGGTCATCGTAGGAATACTGGACGTGAACGGGACGCAGTGCGGCCCTCGCCCCGAAGTAGCTTCCTCCCGGACGGAGGTAGTAGTCCCACAGGTGCCAGATGGTCCCTGGCCAGGCATTATTGGCCATCCACTGGATGAAGCCGGTAGCGAAGTACTTGTTACGCGCCTGCGCTTCGAACATCGCCCGGTGCGACTCGTAGGCCATGATCTGCGACTTCCAGGCGTAGTCCGCCGCATCCGACGGCTCACCCAGGCGGGCGACGAGAGCATCGTTGAAGATCTCCATCCGCTCCTTGGCCGTGGAGACCCCGCCCGAGTGAAACAGGAACGTGTCGCCGACCGGCCAGACATCCGCGAGCTTCATCATCTTGAGGAGGCTGTCGAGGGGGGGGACGGCCGGACCGGGGCTGCTCTCCGAGTTGAATCCGAACGCTCCGCCATACAGCCATTCCCAGTCGATTCGCGCTTCCAGGTCAAGCGGGTCCTGAGGTACGGCGAGGTACCAATAGCTGGGCGGAACCCAGTTGTACGGGCCAGTCATCTTCATGCCGCTTGGACCGGATACCGTCGAGGGTGTCTCGGTCGCATTGGACACGACCGGGAGATTCCAGTCCGCCCCCTCGGCGACTTCGAGGTACAACTTTTCCACCTCCGGGACGGGGTGAAAATCGGAGCCGTTGAGCCAGGCAAGCACGCTGGGATGTCGCCTCAACCTGCGGAGCTGATCGGCGAGCGAGGCCTTCGCTATCCCGTGGTGGCTCTCCTCCCACTCGTCCCAGCTCTCCCACGTGTCGCAACAGCACCAGCCCGGCAACAGCAGGATGCCCTCCCGGTCGCACGCATCGTAGAAGCGGTGGGTCAGGAGCTTCCCTTCCAGTCGAATGGCGTTGAGCCCCGCGTCCTTGACGTAGGCGAGCTCCCAGCGCTCACGCTCCGGGTCATCCCGGTAGAAGATGTCCGGGGCCCAACCGCCGCCACGGATGAGGATGGGGCGGCCATTGATGCTGAACCGGATGGAATTGGGCGGGAAAAGCTCGATCGACACCTCCCGCACCCCGAACGAGAACTCCTGGCGGTCCGATACTTCCTCCCCGACCCACACGGTGAATTCCGCATCAACCAGGTGCGGCTCGCCGTATCCGTAAGGCCACCAGAGCACCGGGTCCTTGAGGCGAAGTCGGGGCTCGTCCGCCGAGGTCAGGCGGATCGTCGTTTCGGCCTTCGGCTCCAACGTGACTCCATGTTGGAATTCGATGGTTCCCAGCCTGCATTCGAGGACGGCTTCGACCGGGGCCTCGGTCGCGTTCGAGAGCTCGGCAATCACCGTGAGCTCGGCCGCACCGTCCTCCTGGAGGTCGGTCAGCACAGCAGGATTCCTCAGGACCGCCGAGCCTCGCTGCTCGATTCGAGCGGGCATCCAGAGCCCCATGTTGTAATCGGGCGGCTCGGGGTTCCAGTCCACCCAGTAGATGGCCAGGTCGGAGAAGATATCGGGAGCAAATACCTCGACAGCGATGGCACATCGACCTCCCGGAGTCACCAGCTCCGTGACGTCGAATCGGAACTCACGGAAGGTGCCGACAACGTCCCCACGGGCCCCCACCTTCGTCCCATTCACCCAGACGTTGGCCGAGTAATTGATCCCTTCGAAAACGATCCACGTCCGCCGATCCGGCCGCGTAGCCGCCGGCACATCGGCCTCGACCCGGTACCACCAGGCCTGGCGATAGGGGCTGTCCTGCGGCATGGGCAGGAAGCTGTAAGTCCATCCGGGCAGCTTCGACAGGTTCTGCCCGAAGAAGGCATCGCCCAGCTTTCCGGCATCATACTGGGCGCCTGCGACGGTCCCCGGAACCGCGGCGGGCAACCAGGCGGAATCATCGAAGCCGACGGCCGACAAGGCCGCACCGCCCGCTCCTGCGTCGGTGGCGGAGGCCATTCTCCACGACTTCAGCTCGACGGCGGGCGGAAGTGCACGGGGAGCAGCGGCGTCCCCCCCCCTGGCATCAACGGACGCCTCTGGTGTGAGCTCTGCTGGTCCGGCTCCCTTCCTCGGAGTCGAGCATCCGCTCCACAAGGCTGCAACCAGCAGCACTGTCGGCAGCCAGCGGCACCATTGCACAACCATCATTCCCGTGCCTCCGTCGTCACCGGGCTCCGGCGATCAGCCATTCATACGACACCCCGTTCCTGCGGGCAACGACGATGTGGAAGAGAGGCACGTGCCTCTCCGATTCCTCTGCCGGTCCATCCTCGCCCGCTCCTCTCCTGGGGCATATTCATCTGCCCGGCCCGGGGCGGCGCCAGGGCGATCGCATCTAAATCCTGTCGTGGGGAATGAGCCGAGCCTTGACAGCGGATCTGGGCTGTGATCTACCGTGAAGGTCGGGAGGGGCCCGACCAGAACCGGTGGTGACAGTCATGAAGAAGGACTCTGACCCGAG
>CAITUV010000004.1 GCA_903895725.1 uncultured Myxococcales bacterium
CGGAGACCAAGGATACGTGCCCGGACGACTGCAGCGGCGGAGCGGACGTATGCGGGGACGGGAAGTGCACGGGTGCGGAGACCAAGGATACGTGCCCGGACGACTGCAGCGGCGGAGCGGACGTATGCGGGGACGGGAAGTGCACGGGTGCGGAGACCAAGGATACCTGCCCGGACGACTGCAAGGGCGGTGGCAAGACCCCGTGCAGCAAGGACGAAGACTGCGCGGCTCCAGGGGCTTGTCCGCCTGAGGCGGTCAAGGGGTGCTTGTGTGGTGAGAAGCCCGACGGGTTCTTCTGCACTCCTGCCTGCGAAGTGGACGCTGACTGTCCGCAGCCACCGGACAAGACCCTGGTTTGCGGAGCGGGGGGGATGTGCGTTCCCCAATGACCTCTCGCAGAGCAGCAACGTCCCCTCCCTGGGGCCGAGAAGAATTCTGCGCGACCAATCCAGAAGTCCGGCGGTTAACGGGTGTCAGCAGGAGGGGGCGACATGCGCCAGGAAATCACCTCGGGAGAGCACTCGAAGCGAGCTGTATGGCTGGTGTTCCTGCTGGCAGCGGCGTGCACCGGCCCGAAGGATTCCGTTCCGGTCGACGTGGGCGCAGAGGCTTTGGAAGAGATATCGGCCCTGGATATCCAGTCAGACGGGCTGTCCGAAGTCGGAGTCGACGAGCGGGATGATGCGGAGCCGGGGCCAGCGGAAGTCGTTTGGGAGGATACGGTCGACGCTGCGACGGGGGATCTGGGCAGCGATGCCGGCTCTCTCGTGGAGCTGGTGGCTGTGCCGGCCGGGACTTTCGTGATGGGCGACCACTCGGGCCAGGGCGGCGAGGATCCCAAGCACCCAAGCGACGAAGTTCCGCTCCACAGCGTCACCGTGGGCGCGTTCGAGATCGGTCGCTACGAGGTCACCTGCGGCCAGTACGTTGAATTCCTGAACGATGCGGCCTCTGCCGGAGCGGCCATCGTCGAGGGGGGGGCCGTTCGCGGCACGGGGGGACCGGCCGTCTGGATTGAAACGAGCCAGAAGGATCCGGCCAGCCGCGTGTCGTGGGACGGGACGGCCTTTGCGGCTCCTGACGACAGGCTGGAGCATCCCATCACCGGCGTACGGTGGGAAGGTGCGGCGGCCTTCACCAACTGGCTGAGCAAGCGGGCCGGGCTGCCCGCCTGCACCGACGTCGCTGCGGGTACGGTGGACTATGCTGTCTCCTGCTACCGACTGCCGACCGAGGCCGAGTGGGAGTATGCCGCGCTCGGAGGACGCAAGGATCCCTATCCGATCTACCCATGGGGAGACGAGCTGGATCCGAGTCGAGCCAACTGGCCCGGCTCGGGCGATCCCTATGAGGTCGGGCCGGATCCCAAGACGACTCCGGTGGGTTTCTATGACGGCTCCGTTCGGGAGCGGGAGGGACTTGGGTGGCCCGGCGAGCAGACCAGCTACCCGACTCACGATGGGGCGAATGACTGGGGGCTGTATGACATGGCCGGCAACGTCTGGGAGTGGACCAACGACTGGTACCGCAAGGACTACTATGCGGTGAGCCCTCTCGTGGACCCGCCAGGGCCGTCCCTGGCCGAGGCCTCCCCCATGCCGGATGGCAAGCCGTATCGCTGCATGCGTGGTGGCAATTGGTTCAACGGGACTACGCCGGACAAGCTCGACGGCCATTCCCGAGTCTCGAATCGAGACCCGTCCTACTTCCGGGGCCCAGGCGATCCGAACGGCCCCTGGTTCCATGTCGGTTTTCGGGTAGTGCTTGCCCATCCTCAAGGAGGTGCTCGATGACTCGGAAGACTGCGCTGGTTGTGTGGCTGGCAGGGCTGCTTGCGGGCGTGGCCTGCTCCACATCTTCGGGAAGCAACGGGGAGATCGCGGAGGCCGTGGGCGACACGGGCGACCTCGGTGTCGCTCCGGACGTCGTGGACAGCGGGGACAACGGGGAGGAGATCGTTCCCGACGTGAGCGCAGGTGCGGACCTGCCCGAGCCGGACGAGGCGGGAGAGGGGGGGGCGACCGAGACGGAGACCGGCGATGCGGACGTGGCGCTCCCTCCGGCCGGGTGCGATTTCGAGTCGCCCGACCATACCGTGGGAGTCCGGGTGTGCAAGCCGGGAGCATCCAACGGGTACCTCCTGTACCCGGTCAAGCATCTGCCCGACGTCTTCCTCATCGACCCGCTCGGCCGCGTGGTGAACCACTGGGCCAAGAGCAAGTACGAGCCCGGGCAGTCCTGCTACTTGCGGCCGAACGGCAATCTGGTCCGGACCGCGATGCCGAAGGGGAACTTCTCAATCGGTGGCGGCGAGGGCGGGCGGCTGGAGGAGTATGACTGGGACGACAACCTGGTGTGGGCGTTCGACTTCGCTTCCCCGACCGGAATGACGCATCACGACTTCACGATCCTGCCCAACGGGAATCTGCTGATGCTTGCCGTGGAGAAGAAGGAGAAGGAGGCTGCCGCAGCCGTGGGCTTTGACCCGGCCAAGCTGAAGGAGGGCTACGTCGCTCCGGAGATGGTCATCGAGGTCAAGATGACCGGCAGCGCCACCTACGAGATCGTCTGGGAATGGCACGTATGGGACCACCTGGTGCAGAAGGCCAATGCGAGCCTGGCCAACTACGGCGATCCCAAGCAGCACCCGGAGCTGCTGGAAGTGACGGGAAGCCCGCCGGCCTTCTGGAACCACGCCAACTCCATCAAGTACAGCGCCGAGCTCGACCAGATCATCATCAGTGCCCGCTCGCACAATGAGTTCTGGGTCATCGACCACACCACGACGACGGAGGAAGCGGCATCGCACCAGGGCGGCAAGCAGGGGAAAGGGGGAGATCTTCTCTACCGCTGGGGCAACCCCGCCAACTACGGCGGAGGCACGAAGGACGACATGATGCTGTTCCAGCAGCATGATGCCCAATGGATCGAGTCGGGCTGTCCCGGTGCCGGCGACATCCTGGTGTTCAACAACGGGCTGTCCCGCCCGGACGGTGCGTACTCCACGATTGATCAGCTCACGCCGCCCGTGGCCGAGGACGGCAGCTATCCGGTCCCTGCCCTGGGCCAGCCCTGGGGGCCCTCGGAACTGTCATGGCAATACAAGGCTGAACCGCCGACGAGCTTCTACTCGGCCGAGATCTCAGGCGCCCAACGGCTTCCTGATGGCAACACGCTGGTGTGCGAGGGGCTCACCGGGCGCCTCTTCGAGGTCACGCCGGAAGGGCAGATCGTGTGGGAGTTCGTCAATCCGGTGGCCAACAATGGCCCCATGTCGCAGTACGAGCTTGCCCCTCTGGACGTGAAATCGCACCCGGAGAATGCCGTGTTCAAGGGACACTGGTATCCGCCCGACTTCGCCGGCTTTGCCGGACGGGATCTGACACCCGGCGACGTGATCGAGGACGACGACACCACCTGTCCGGCCGCTGACAACGTGAACTACACCTGTGCAGCGGTCTGTCCGACCGGGAGCGAGGATGTCGCGGACCACTTCACCTGTGCGGAGGCCGGCAAGACCTGCTGCTTCAAGCTGGTGCAGGGGGAGCAGCCCCCCCCGAAACCGTGAGGGAATTGACCATGAATGGACACTGGAGCTCAAGAGCGCTGCAACCCTGGGGGATGACCTGGGTGCTGGCCGCACTGGTCCTGGCCGCAGGATGCGGTGAGGGGCAGTCGAATCCGACAACGGCCGAGGTTGTCGCGGACGTGGTCGTTGACGTTCAGCCGGATGGGCCGGCTCCTGAGGTGGCGGACGGAGGAGTCGACGTGGTGCCCGACCTCGAACCGGAGTCGGAAGCGGGCCTGCTGGACGGTCCTGCCGACGGGGCGGCGGACTTGCCGCCGGAGATACCGGCCGACCTGGCCTCTGACGACGAGATTCCCGCCGCTCTCACTGCCCAGGATTGCCTTCAGCACACCGCAAGCGCTGCCGAGTGCAAGGACTGCTGCGACTGCCTCCCGGTCGATTGTCTTCAAGCCAAGGAGTGCCGCGACCAGTGCCCGCTCCAGGATTACTCCAAGAACACGGAGATCATCGAGCTGGAGATTCCTACCGGTCCCGGGGCGCAGGGAGACTACAGTGCCTGCACCGGGCTGCCGACGGAGCAGGAGTGCAAGGAATGCTGTTGCGCCGATGCGATCGTCTGCGGCGACCGGAAGTACTGCCGGAACGCGTGCGCCGGCAGCGCGCAGTGGCCGGCGCTCGACGTCACGAAGCTGGGCAAGCCCGTGCTGATCGCGGCCACGTTCGAGTTCACAGAGGGGCCGGCCTGGGACGCACAGAAGAACGTGTTGCTCTTCAGCGACATCGATGCGGATACCATCTACCAGCTCGAGATGCCGGACAAGGTGACCGTGTTCCGCAACCCCAGCCACAAGGCCAACGGCCTGGCCTTCGACCCGGAGGGAAGGCTGCTCGCAGCGGAGCATGCGTCGCACAGCGTGACGCGGACCCTGGCCGACGGGAGCATCGCCACACTCGCCGATTCCTACGAGGGAAAGCCTCTGAATTCCCCCAACGACCTGGCGGTACGGGCCGACGGGACGATCTACTTCACGGACCCGACCTACGGCCTTGGGGGGCAGCCGTCGGCACTGGGGTTCACCGGGCTCTACCATATTGCGCCGGACGGAACCCTGTTCCTCGATGAGGCGGTGGAGGGGGCCCCCAACGGAGTGGCCCTCTCGCCTGACCAGGCGACGCTCTACGTGGCAGCGACCGATGCGGGGACGGTGTGGGCCTTTCCCGTCAAGCCCTCCGGCGAGCTCGAGGCCCCCGCCCTGCTGGCCAACGTGGACAGCCCCGACGGGCTCGCGGTCGATCAGGGAGGGAATCTCTATGTCGCGGCCGTGGCCGATGGAAAGGGGGCCGTCGTGATTCTCAATGCCCTGGGCAAGCAGCTCGGAACCATTCCGCTGGACGAGGCCCCCACGAACTGCGGCTTCGGGGGGCAGGAGGGCAAGACCCTGTTCATTACCGCCCGCAAGGCGCTCTATCAGCTCAAGGCTCAGATTCCCGGGCTCATCTAGGGAGGGACAAACCGTGAAAAAGATCATCCTGTCGACTTTGCTCGTCGCATTGCTGGCTCACGCGTCCGTGGCGCTGTCCTACCAGGCGACTCGCGGTCCCACCGAGCTCCTGTACTGGGACCAGAACCAGGCTTTCGAGGGCTACACCCTCTTTGCCGCTCACGGCACGACCTACCTGATCGACATGGCGGGCAACGTCGTGCACTCCTGGAAGATCGGTACCAACCCGAAGCTGCTGGCCAATGGGCACATCCTGGACGCCTCCAAGAACGACCCGAGCGGTTTTGGCGGCCTGGTGGAAGTGGACTGGGACGGAAAGCAGGTGTGGCAGTACACCGAGACGCGCAAGGACTACGCTCTTCACCATGACTTCGTCCGCATCTACAATCCCAAGCTCCAGGCCGAGACCACGCTCTACATTGCGAACCGAAGCCTGACGGACGCCCAGGCGCTGGCGGTCGGCGCGGATCCGAAGTACTCCCCCTACAAGGACGCCCAGGTGGATGCGCTCGTCGAGATCGATTCGGAGGGGAACGTCATCTGGGAGTGGTGGTTCCTGGATCATCTCATCCAGGACGACGACTCGACCTGGCCCAACTTCGCCGGAACGGGAAAGACCGTGGCCGACTGGCCCGGCCGTCTCGATGTGAACCTCCCCGGCCGGCCGCTCAAGAAGGACTGGCTGCACTGCAACTCGCTCGATTACAACGAGGAGCTGGACCAGGTGGTAGTCAACGCCGTGGGAGGGGAGTTTTACGTCATCGACCATGGCAACACCTTCCTGCCGGGTGACCCGGACGGCAGCCTGGCGCTGGCTGCAGGCCCGAAAGGGGACTTCCTCTACCGCTACGGGGACCCGGCTCGCTACGCGCAGGGGGATCCGCCATCCATCCCGGACAACTGGACGACGGCGAACGGCGGGCACAAGCAGATCGGCGGCGCACACGATATCCACTGGATCCGCCCCGGGCTTCCGGGAGCGGGGCACTTCCTCGTCTTCAACAACGGCCAGTATCTCTTCGAGCTGACCAATCAGTCCTACGCCGACGAGATCGACCCGTACCTTGGGAAGAGCGGCACGGACGGACCTGCCTACGTGAACCCGCCCGATGCCGGGTACACGGTGTACGAGCCCCCCAAGGACACGGCCAAGCCGAAGCAGAACGTGTCCAAGCAGCGTGTCTGGCGGTACGGGACGCTGAGCCCCTCGGGGATGGCCAGCCACATTGGGGGCAGCGCGCAGCGACTGGCGAATGGAAACACCCTGGTCTGTGCGGACACGGAAGGGCACTTCGTCGAAGTGACGGCTGCGGGGGAGGTGGTTTGGGAGTACATCAGCCCGGTCACGAAGGAGAAGGGGCCTCTGACGGTCATGCCGGACAGCATCCCGATGACCAACTCCGTCTTTCGTGCGCTGCGGGTGGCCCCGGACGACCCGGCGCTGGCCGGTCGGGTACTTACCCCATTGGGCCCCATCACGGATTTGGGGGGGCAGCCCGTCACGCCGGAGCCATCGCCCGAGCCATCGCCCGAGGCGGCGATGGACGTCGTGACTCAGGACGGGGCGGCGGGGACGGAAGAGGTTGGAGCGGAGGATGGAGTCGAGCTCGCTGCTCAGGAGCTTGCAGCGCCGTCGGACACGGGGGGCCGCGCCCCGACGGACTCAGGCATGGACTCGGGGGTCTGCGGGGTGTGTCCGGACAGCCAGTGCTCGGGTAGCGGCTGTGCCGTGACGCCTGGCGGTCGATCCGGTTCGGCGGTGTGGATTCTCCTGGTACTGGCAGCGGCACTCGGGGTGCTCAGGCTTGTGAGGGCGCGGGAGGTCCAATGATGCGTTCGAGAGAACGACTGGTCCACCTGGCCGTGCTCCTGCCGCTGGCGTTGGCCGCGTGTGCGGGCAACAACTCCACCGGGGGGCAGGACGGGGGGGAAGAAGCGGTCGAAGCGACGGGAGATCTTCCGGCCGAAGGCACGGGGGCGGACGTCGGGGAGACAGCGGGCACGGGGGATGGGGACGGTACGGCGACAGACGACGGCAGCCAGGGGGGGGACGAAGCCGGTGTAGAGGCTCTCGGGCAAGAGCAGAGCGGCCCGGATGTTGTCGGTCCGCCGGAGGATCCTCCTCTCATGGTTCCGGTCCTGCTGGGCCGCCCCACTGACGACGCCGTGGCGTTGAACCTGGTGCCCGAGGACGACCTCGAGATCCTCGTCGAGCACGGCGACGCGGGCGGTGCGCCCGGTCTGAAGTCCGAGCCGATTCCCTGTGAGGCCAAGACTCCATGCGTCGTTGCGCTGTCGGGGCTTTCGCCCAACCAGCAGGTGGCGTATCGGCTGGGCTGGCGGAAGGCCGGGACCGGGCCGTGGCACTTCGGGCCGGAGCGGACCTTCCACACGGCACGCCCAGCGGGCGCGCCGTTCGTCTTCACGGTGCAGGCCGACTCCCATCTGGACGCGCTGTCGAACCTTGAGCTTTACCACGTCACGCTGGCGAACGTGCTTCTGGATTCGCCCGACTTCCATCTGGACCTCGGGGACACGTTCATGTGCGAGAAGTACGCAAAGCCGTTCGATGGCGAGGTGATGGAAGCTCCGGACGCAGCGACGGTAGACGCCCGCTACCTGTTCGAGCGCGGCCACTTCGGCATCATCTCGGAGACGGTGCCGCTGTTCCTGGTCAACGGCAACCACGAGGCGGAGCTGGGGTGGCTCGTGACCGGCAATGCGGACAGCCTGCCTTTCTGGGCGACGCTCGCCCGCCAGCGATTCTACCTGAATCCGGTGCCGGATGGGTTCTTCTCGGGAGACACGGCGGACGAGCCCTACGTCGGGCAGCGGGGGTCGTGGTATGCTTTCGAGTGGGGGGATGCTCTCATCGTCGTGCTGGACCCGTACTGGTACACCAAGACAAAGTCCAAGAAGGACGGCTGGGTCTGGACGCTGGGCAAGCAGCAGTACGACTGGCTGGCGGCCACTCTGGTCGGAAGCAAGGCCCCATTCCGGTTCGTCTTCGTGCACAACCTGGTCGGGGGGCTCCAGGAGCAGGGGCGCGGCGGCGTGGAGGCCGCACCCTACTTCGAGTGGGGGGGCAAGAACCTGGACGGTATCGACGAGTTCTCGGCCAAGCGCCCCGGCTGGGGCAAGCCGATACACGAGCTGCTGGTCGACCACCAGGTCACTGCGGTGCTGCATGGTCACGACCACCTCTATGCGCGGCAGGAGTTGGATGGCATCGTCTACCTGGAAGTTCCACAGCCCAGCAACACGGGATTCGACGGCGGGCAGAAGCTGGCGGACAAGCAGGGATACACGAGTGGCAAGATCCTGAGCAGCTCGGGGCACATCCGCTTCTCGATGTCCGGCAAGCAGGCCAAGGTCGAATACGTCCGGGCCTATCGACCGGAAGACGAGACCGGAGAGAGGCAGAACCGACAGATCGACGATGTCTGGACAGTCGAGCACCCATGAACGGGCCGCCGAATCGAGGCTTCGAGCCGATGGAGGCAGGAATGAAGGGAACTGGATGGCTCGCTGCGTGCCTGGTGTTGCTGGCCTGCTCAGCCGGCTCTTCCAAAGGGGGAGCCGAGATCCGTGGCTCGGGTGACGTGCCTGCAGAGGATATTGCGGGGGATCTGGTCATGGGGCCGGATGGAGCGACCGATCAGCAAACGGCTGACAGCTCGGAAGGGACGGATTCGGGAACGGACCTGGGAACGGATTCGGGAACCACCGATGCCGGAGCGGTCGACGCTGCGGAGGTACTGGCGCTCGACCTGGTGGCCGGGGCATTCGATGGCAACATCGTGCTGGGGGCCCCCACGGCAACGGCCGTGAGCGCCGCTGTGTTCTCCGCCAGTCTCAACGGGAAGGTGCACTTTGTCTACGGAACCAAGCCGGGCGAGTATGCCGGGGAGAGTCCGGCATTGCCTTTGACTGCGGGAGTGCCGACGCAGGGGAACATGGAGGCCCTGGCCGCGGACACGCGGTACTACTACCGGCTCTACTATGAGGCCCAGGACGGCGAGGGATCGGGCTACACCGACGAGCACACGTTTCATACGGCGCGGTCGTCCGGGAGCACCTTCAGCTTCGGGATCCAGGGGGATTCCCACCCGGAGCGCATCGGCAAGATGTTCAGCCCCGACCTGTACGCGCTCAACATGAAGAATGCTGCCGAGAAGGAGCTCGACTTCTACCTGGCGATGGGTGACGACTTCAGCATCGAGAAGCTGATCGAGAAGGACCAACTGACCGAGGCGAACGTCAACCTGGTCTACCAGAATCAGCAGGACTTCTTCGGTCTCGTGGGCCACTCAGCGCCCGTCTTCCTGGTGAACGGGAACCACGAGCAGGCCGCCGGCTACCTCCTGTCCGAGGCCTATCCGACGCCCTATGCCGATGCGCCGGTCCTGGCCGGCAAGGCGCGTGTCACGTGGTTTGCGCTCCCAGGGCCCGGCGAGTTCTACTCCGTGGACCCGATGGAGGTGGCCGGCGTCGGGCGGGTGCGGGACTATTATGCGTGGGAGTGGGGGGACGCGCTGTTCGTTGTCATCGATCCGTACTGGCATTCCCCCGTCCCGGTCGACACCGGCGTTCCGGGCGTAGAGAAGGAGAAGGACGAGTGGAAGAAGACCATCGGCGATGAGCAGTACCAGTGGCTCAAGACGACGCTCGAGGGGAGCAAGGCCAAGTACAAGTTCGTGTTCGAGCACCATGCGCTGGGATGCGGGCGCGGGGCAGCGGGAATGGCCCACACGTATGAGTGGGGCGGCTATGATGAGAAAGGGAAGAACTTCGAATTCCCGACCCGGCGGCCTGCCTGGGACTTGCCGGTCCATCAACTGATGCAGGCCAACCACGTGACCATCTTCTTCTTCGGCCACGACCACCTGTTTGCCCGGGAGAAGGTGGACGGAATCGTCTATCAGTCGTTGCCCAACCCGGCGGACAACACCTACACGGCGTTCAACGCTGATGCCTATGATCCGGATTCCATTCCGTTCCCCGGTGCGGTCTATGAGCCGGATTATGGCGTCGTTCTGCCCAACTCAGGTTTCGTCCAGGTGACCGTGGCTCCTGCCGGGGTGACCGTATCGTACGTGCGCGCCGTGGTGCCGGGGGACGAGGCTCTGGCCGGCTGCGCAAACGGAGATGTCCCAATCACCTACTCCGTGACCGCTTCGAACCTGTGAGGTTTGCCCCGACTGCTTCCCAGCGGTGATGCCCGTTGCGGTGGCCATTGCGGCAGTTGCGGCGAAGGCCTCGAGTGCTCCGCCGAGTCCAAGTGCGTCGAAGTCGTCACCCCGCCGGTCGAGGGCGGGACGGACATCCAGGGTGAGGACGTGGTCCCGACCGAGGACCTCGCTGCCCGCACCCAGGGCCCTGGCGCGGTATCGGCCGTCAAGTTGCCATCGCCAGGGACGGAACAGTCGTTCAGTCCCCGGGGGGCGAGTAGCGCAGGATCTCGTCCAGCAGGCCGGCCGTGCCGGTTCCACCGAAGACATAGACATTGCTGTTCAGCACCGCAGCGGCCCCGCCCCGACGTGGCGATGGGAGCTCGAGGTCACTGACCTTCACCTCACTCGTATTCGGGCTGATCACGAGGACTGCATCGGTGGTGGATACCGTGGTTTCACCGCCGAACACCATCACTGCAGCACCGAGCCAGGCGCAGGCCCCTCCGTCCATGGGAAGGGGAAGCTGCATGCCGGAGTCGACGATGGTTCCGGCAGCCGGGTCGTACTGGAGGATTTCCCCCGTCTTGCCGCCGGGGACGAGGCCCCCCAGGTGGAAGGCCAGCTCACCAGACCACACGACTCCGATGCGGCTGGCCCGAGGAGTCGGGAGCTTCTCGGGAAGCACATCGATCTTGGCGGTCTGAGGGTCGAATCGAAGAATTTGGTCGGTGGGCCCGGCGGCTCCGGCGTTGCCTCCCATGATGTAGGCGTTCTTGCCGTCGAAGAAAGCAGCGGTGAGCGCCCGCTTCGAGGGGAGCTTGGAATCGAGCGCCGTGCAGGACGGACCTGCGAACTCGCACCTCTGGATGGCCTCGGTCATGCCGTTTGCGGTCATGCCGCCAAACACGAACGCGCCGTATTCGTCTCCGGCCCAGACGGCGGACGCAGCCTTCACCGGCTGGGGGAGCACTGCGCCGTCAACGATCTCCGCCCCCACGTCCGGCACAAACCGCACCACCGTCGCCAGGGGGGCACCGCCGCCGTCTCCTCCAAAGATGTAGGCCGCTGCGTCCCCGGCGCTGACGGCAACGATGCCGGCCATGGGCTTGGGAAGCTTGAAGTCCAGCAGGGTCAGTGTCTCAGGGCCGGTCAGCTCCGGCTCGTCAGCCGCCTCGGGTGCCACTTCCGGTGTCACCTCGACCGAGGTCTCCGCTGCCGTCTCGCCCTCGACGAGCTCGGGCACGACATCGACAGGCACGACGTCGTTGCCCCGGATGTCTTCACGCGGTAGCTCCGCCACCGCGGCATCTGGGTTGGAGTCACCGCCGCCCGTGTCCTGGGCCGACTCTCCTCCACCCCCGCAGGCACAAAGCCCGAGCATCAGCCCCGACGTCATCAACACGACCAACCGGACGCCCGTACCACATTTCCGCCGAGTCTCCATGGTTTCCTCCTGAAGTACTCACCGCAGCGACAGGCCGCCGTCCACGGCGACGACCTGGCCGGTGAGGTAGGCGGGGGAATCGAGGAGCATCTCGACGGTCCTGGCAATGTCTTCGACGTTGCCTCGGCGGCCGGCGGGAATGCGGGCCTCGACGCCCTTGTACACGTCTTCCATGCCGTGGGGGACGGTGATGAGGCCCGGTGAGACCGCGTTGACGCGGACCTGCGGGGCCAGCTCGACGGCCGCCGTACGGGTGAGCGCCACGAGTGCGGCCTTCGACGCTATGTAGGCTGCATGCTTCTTCCACGCCTTGTCCGCCGCGATGTCTGCGATGTTGATCACATGCCGGCAGCCCAGGGGCACGGCACGACGGATGCATCGAGCCGGAGCAATGGCGTTGAGCGCCAGGATCTGCTGCCACTCGTCGAACCCGGTCTCGGTCAGCGGCTTGCGCAGCAGGATTCCGGCACTGTTCACGAGGATGTCGATCACGAGTCGGTCTCCCGCTATGCGGTCGAACATGGAGTCGAGCTGGACCGAATCGGTGAGGTCGGCCTGCTCGAGGCGAACCGTGGGAGCCCCGGCCCTCAGCAGGTCCACGGCCCGTTCCTCGGTAACTGCGATGGGTGTCCTGTGATAGTGCAGGATCAGGCGGGCCTTGCGCATCGCCAGTCTCCTGGCGACGGCCAGCCCGATACCGTGTGCTCCCCCTGTGACGAGTACGTGCTTTCCTTCCACGGCACCTCCCCGATCACTTGGCGAAAACGACGGCGACATCCTGGATCGACGTGGCACCTGCGGCATCGTGGACCCAGAGCCCGACCATGTGGAACCCGGGGGCGAGAGGGCCGAGCGTGCACTCCTCCTTCTGGCAGAAGATGGTCCCCGGTGTGAGCGTGGAGGCCGGGGGCACCGATACCAGGAGCCAGGAGAAAGTGAGCGGGGCCCCTTCGGGGTCGAAGGAAAGCGAGCCGTTGAGAGTGGCTGTAGTGCCGACCGGGAGCGACGCTGCCGGGACGAGCTCTCCCTGTGCCTTCACCCTGGCGATGGCCGCCGGTGGAACGTTGGGGTAGCAGACGCCGGCCGCAGCGTCGCAGCCAAAGCCGACGGGGCACTCGCCGGGGGCGGAGCAGGGGGGGCCGCACTTGCCGGTTGCCGGGTTGCAGGTGTAGGCCGCGTTGTCGCAGGGCAGGGAGCACATCTTGGGCTGGCAGAGGCCGTCCACGCACTCCTCGTTGTAGTAGCTGCACGTGCCCTCGGGGCAGGGCTTGCCTTCCAGGCAGAGACCCTGGAGCACGTTGCAGATCTCTCCGGGTTTGCAGTCGCTGCGCTTGGTGCACTGGGGCGGGCCGCACTTGCCGTCGAAGCAGAATGCGGCCGGGTTCTGGCACTCGTAAGTGGTCTGGCACACCGACGGCTGGCACTTGCGGACTGCCGGCTCGCACTCCTGGCCGGCGGGGCAGTCCCCATTCCAGGTGCACTCGGGCAGGTCGCACCAGTTGAAGTCGGGGATGCACGCAGTCGGGAAGAGGCAGTCCTGGTGGGTGGTGCAGCCGGTCTGGACCGGAGGGGGAGGGGCGCAGCCGTTGATGCCGGGCCTCATGGGGATGCAGATCAGACCCAGTAGCTGGCACTCACCGTGCTTGGTGCAGGGCATGGTGCATCCGGAAGCTTCGGAAGTGGCCCAGCACAGACCGGACTTGCATTCGGCATCGGCCCCGCACTCCTCTCCCAGCTCTTTGTCTCCCTTCGGGCGGGGGAGGTCGGAAGCAGTCGATTCGTCGGGAAGCTGCGAACCATCCGCAAGGGCAATACCGTCCGAGGCGGCAGAGCCATCGGGTGCTGGCTCCACCAGGTCATCGGCGGGAGCCGCCTGGTCCCCGAGGAACGGAGCGTCCGCACCCGGCTCAGACGTGTCGGACGACGAGGTGCCGGAGCCGCATGCACCGGTCCATGCCAGCACCAGGGCGAGGAGACAGACTCTCAGGGAAGGGGAGGTCATGACAATCACCATGGCAGGCACATGTTGGTTTCGCCGTGATCGTAGACCTGGCCGAGGGGCTTGATGACCGCACTGGGCCAGTCCACGGTGCAGACGTCCCAGGTTTTGTCCGTGTTCTTGAGCAGGGTGGGGCCGAAAGTCTGGAGGAGCTGGCCGTACGAGTAAACTCGGACGGTGGCGTTGGTGGGGCCGCCGGAGGTTCCCTCGTAGCTGTCGTTGTAGTAGTGCATGACGACCTTGTAGGTCCCGGGCTTGGGCTCGGAGATGTTGGTGTTCTCCGGGCCGTAACCGTCCACGTCGTCATAGTCGAGGAACGGATCGTCCAGGAAGTCGTTCTTCGTGTCCCAGTCGGGGTTGGGATTGGCGTAGAAGCAGTCGTTGTCGCAGTCGAACAGGTCGGCACCGGGCTTGAGGAAGTGGAGGTCCACGTCGCAGTTGTCCGTGTCCCATTCGAGCTCGATGTGGAGGCCGATTTCCTCGAGGGGGGGCGGGACGCCGATTCCGACGACGTCGAGCTTGGCCTCGGGGGTGGCAGGGTCGGTGCTGACGATGCTGAAGTAGCCGCTGTCCATGCCGGCCAGGCCGGGCGTATAGGTGACGTTGAGCGGGTAAGCCTGGTTGGCCGGGATGGCGATGGGGAACGTGGGGTTGGGCTCAATCTGGAATTCTTTGGTGAGCTCCATGCCGAAGAATTTGCTTCGCTTGATGGCGGTCACGGTGAGCGGGAAAGACGACGAGCAGTTCACGATCTGGAACGGGAGGCTCTTGGTCTCTCCTCGGACGACCTGGCCGAAGTTGAGGTAGCTCGGGGTGATGCTGATGCACGGCTGGTCACCGGCCTTGGACTGTGAGTTGAACTGCACCTCCGCCACCGGTGTGTCCGGATCATTGCTGTGGATGCGCATGACGGCCGGGCCGTGGGGCGACTTCTCCTGGAAGACGACGGTGACGGTGGCCTGGTCGTAAGGGTTGAGCTTCTTGGGAAGCGGCGGCAGGGCCATGAACTTGAATTCCGGGGACGAGAGCTCCTTCCACTCGAGCTTGGTGATGACCAGAGCGGTCTTGCCCTGGTTGTAGATGGAGACGTTCTTGGTCTGTGGGTTGCTGACGCCGGGCAGGTAGGTGAAGGTGTACTGGAGCGGGTCCACGAGGATGTCGGGGCTGCCCAGATCGACCACGACGTCCGTTGGAGTGGTGTCCGGGGGGGGCACCGTGTCGTTCCCGGTCGACGCATCGTCCTGGCCGGGCAGGTCAGTCGGGCCGGGCAGGTCCGCTCCGCCTGCATCGGGGGCGGATTCATCCGCTGCAGTGCCCACATCGGACGGGGTGAACGCGACGCACTGCCCGGCGACGCAGGAGCCCGAGGGGCAGTCCTCGTCGGCCTGGCACGAGAGCGTGTCCATCGGGCCTCCGCCCGTGGGATCGCCCGAGCACGCGGCCAGCACAAGCAACAGGGAGAGAAAGGCGGCTCGAATTCCGGACTTCATGGGAGTACCTCCAGAAAGCTCAGTCACTATACCGTGCGCACGCGGGCGGAGCAACGACGAAGGCAGTTGGTCACTTGCCGCACTTGGCATCGGCCAGGCAGATGGAGTAGTCGCAGCGCCATACGATGCGATCGTCGAGAACGACCGGGGCCACGTCCTGGATGGAGTTGGCGGTGAGCTGCACGATCTTGCCGGCCTTGTACGTGAAGATCTCCCAGTCGTCGAGGGGACCGGCCCCCTTGGCTGCCCAGACGACACGGCCATTGCTCAGGTCCGGGGGCCCCTTCTCGTTGTTGTCGTTGGTGAGCTGCGTTACCACGACCCCGGTGTAGAATGCGATCTCGTAGTCGTGGCCGTCGTAGCGCCTCCAGACCACCTTGCCGTTCTCGGTGATCGGGTCGAGGTCGCTGACATCATTGTCGGTGAGCTGCTTGACCTCCTCGTCCTTCCAGAGCACGACCTCGTAGTCGTTGCCGTCGAACGTGGCCCACACGATGTTCTTGCCGTCGATGTACGGGATGCCGTCGTCGGTGTCGTTCTTCGAGAGGTCGTAGATGACTCCTCCCTTGTGGAGGTAGATGTCGTAGTCGTTGCCATCGAACCCCCGCCAGACCACCAGCTCGCCGCTGATGTGGGGGTGGTAGTCATTGCGGGAGTTGACGGTGATCTGCGTCGTCGATGATCCGTCCCAGCGGAAGATCTCGTAGTCCTTTCCATCATATCCCTGCCAGACGATCGAGGTTCCGTCGGTCCAGGGGTTGCGGTCTTCGAGGAGGTTGCTGGTGAGCGGGAACACGGAGTCGAGGTTCGACCACCAGATCTCGCGGTCCTTGCCGTCGAAGTGCTCCCACACGATCTTCTTCCCGCCGATGAAGGGGCGCTCGTTGTTCTTGTCGCTGTCGGTGAGCTTGAACAGCGTGTCATTCCTGTAGAGGTAGATCTGGCTGTAGCCTCCCGAGTCCCCCTGCCAGACGGTCCCCTCGGTGTCGACTTGCGGGTAGAGGCTGTCGGTCACGCCTCCGCTGATCACCTGGCCCTTCCAGACGGGGAACGTCTTGGGATCGAGATCCTGGCAGTCGTCGCCGCCGAAGGGGAGGGCGAGATAGCCGTCGCCGTCGGCATCCGGATCACAGAGATCCCCTGCGCCGTCGCCGTCGAGGTCCGACTGAGTCGGATTGAACAGGGCGTCGCAGTTGTCCGAGGGGTCGGGAACCGCGTCGTTGTCGTCGTCCGGGTCGCAGGTATCGCCGGCACCGTCGCCGTCGAGGTCGGACTGGTTGGGGTTGTAGAGGTCGGGGCAATTGTCGGAGACGTTGGGGACCGAGTCCTGGTCCACGTCCTCCCCGCAGGCGGTCTTGAGCAGCCAGACATCCTGTCCGTGGAGCCAGGCGACCTGGTTCGCATCGGTGGAAGGGGAGGTGTCGGGAACGGCATCGTCGGTGATGCGCTCAAGACCGTTCTCTCCGTAAAGCCAGAGCTCGGAGTCGGCGTCCGTGCCCTGGATGTAGGCCAGGGTTCCGGAGGCGAGATCGATTCCGGAGACCGCCTGGCTGCCGTCGGTGATGGACTGGACGGCGCCGTCCGGATGGAGCAGGTACAGTCGTCGGATTCCGTCAGGGGCAGCGGTGAAGGCCAGGAGGCCGTTCCAAAGGGCGAGGTCACCTTCGTCGCCAGCCTGGGACGGGGTGGAGATCCAGGTCGAAGACTTGCGGAGCTCGATGTTCCAGTCGTTTCCGAGGGTGAGCCACGCCAGGTAGTCGCCGTGGAGAGCGGGGGCCTTGTCCTGGACGAGCTTGGTGCCGAGCTGCTCGGACTTCCCGGTGGGAATGTAGTAGGAGATGATGTCGGTATCGGTTCCCTTGACCATCCAGGCGATACGGTCGGCACTGAGGACGTACCCGGAGGACACGGCGGGAGCCGACGTGACCTTGCCGAGGGCATCGGTCTTGCGGTCGTAGAGCCAGACATCGTAGCCGGCACCGTTCTGCGTGAGCCAGGCGATGCGGCTGCCCCAGACCTGGGGGAGGAGCCCGGCGGACGAGCCCGGGACAGGCCCGAGGGTCTTCCCGTCGTAGGCCTGGATCACGGTGGAATCAGCCTGCGGGGCCTGCCAGACAACGGTGGCATCGTGGATTCGCGGCGTGAGGTCGTCGGCAGAGTTGTAGGAGAGCTGCTGGATGTACCGACCGTCGAACAGGAAGACTTCGGAATCGTTTCCGTCGGAGGCGGCCCAGGTGACCTGCCCATTGTGGAGGTCGGGGGGGAGGGGGAGGAGACCGAGCCCTGGGTGAGGTCCACGATGCGGCGTTCCGGGAAGATGACCGGCTCGGCGTCATCGCAGTCCTGGCCACCCCACTCCATCGCCGCATGCCCGTCACCGTCGAAGTCGACGAGGGAGGTGCAGACCCATCGGGCGCGCACCGGGCCGGTTTCACCGATCCAGGCGGCCTGGCGCCCCTGGACCGAAAGCCTGGAATCGGGCGGCAGGTGGGTGGCGAGCCGCTTGAGCTCAAGGCCGTCGAATGCCCACACCTCCCGGCCCTGGTCGGTGGTGGCGGAGAAGAGGACGAAGTGGTCCCCGACGTGGACTTCGTGGATCTGCTGGAACTGGCTGCCCGTGAGCAGGGACGTCGGTCCGTCGACCCGGGCAAAGGCCACGTTGGGAGTGCCGCCTTGTCCGGTTCTCGTCCAGGCGATTCCGTAGAGGCCCGACGAGCAGTCCCGGTCCTGAAGCAGGTCATCGGAGAGATGCTCGGACTTGCCGGTCAGCAGGTCGAAGCGGATGATGTTGCCGGTGCTTCCCGGGCCGTCGTAGCGAGTCCAGCAGGCCGTCGTCTCATAGAGCGACGGCCGGTCCTCAAGGAATGCGTCCTCCGTCAACGGGACCGAGGTGGCACCGTCGAAGTAGTGGATGTTGCCCTTGGCCGTCCAGAGCAGGCGAGGGCCAAAGAGCGTCGGGGAGGAATCGGCCGTCTCGTTCTGGGTGAGGGGGTGGACTTTGTCCCCCTTCCAGAGTTTCAGCTCGGCGGAAGCGCCGGTACCGGTGATCCAGGCTGCCGACTTGGCCTGCGCAACGACCTGCTCCGCATCGATGCCCGGGTCGTCGAGAGGGAGGAACAGACCGTCGTCCTGGAGGTAGAACGCGGTGCCTTCCGCTCCTGTGGCCGCCGCAACCAGGAGCTCGTCGGCCGCTGCGATCACGGTCCAGTCAAGGTCGTCGTCGGTCAGTCTCTCCGTGGAGTCGCCGGACAGGAACAGCTCGCTGTCCGTTTCCGCTGTGGGGCTTCCAGCCCAGGCCTGCCCGAGCGCAGAGACCTGGGTCTCCGGATGCCAGCGCCAGGCCGTGTTCGGGGGTTGGGTGAGCAGGACCCACTGGGGACGAACGGCCGGGGCGAGATCGTCACAGTCCCACGGCGTCTCGTATCCGTCTCCGTCTGCGTCGGAGTCGCACGGATTGCCGAGCGAGTCCATGTCGAAATCGAGCTGGTCCGGGTTGGGGTGTACCGGGCAGTTGTCCTGCGCATCGGGAAGACCGTCGGCATCATCGTCGGTGTCGCAGGCGTCTCCGAACAGATCCAGGTCGGTATCGAGCTGGTCCTGGTTGGCCGAGAAGGGGCAGTTGTCCTGCGGGTCGTCCACGGTATCGCCGTCATCATCGGAGTCGCAGATGTCCCCCAGTCCATCCCCTTCGAAATCGGCCTGATCCGGGTTGGAGAAGAGAGGGCAGTTGTCGGCTCCGTCGGCCACGTCGTCGCCGTCCGTGTCCGCATCGCAGGGATCGCCGATCCCGTCCCCATCGAGGTCCGCCTGGCCGGGATTGGGCAATGCGGGGCAGTTGTCGTCGTAGTCGAAAAGACCGTCCCAGTCGTTGTCCTCGAGAGTGCAGGCCGCGGAACAGCCGTCTGCGGAGAACGAGCCACCGTCGTCGCACTGCTCGGTCCCCTCGACCGATGCGTTGCCGCAGCATGGAGTCAGGATCTCCCACTGGCAGATTCCCTGGCTGCAGGCCTCGAGCGTACAGTCCGCACCGTCGTCACAGTCGGCGTCGGCCTGGCAGGGACCTGTGCGGACGTGGAGGGTGAGCTCCTCTTGCGCATAGAGCGAGCCGTTGTAGACCCGGACGAGGAGCGGGACGTTGCCGGGCTTGACCGTGAGGGGAGGGGCCACAGTGAGCTTGGCCTGGTGGACCAGCGGCTTTCCGGCGGGCTTGAGCGCAGCAAAGGAGGCGTAGGCCGGGCCGGATTGGACGAAGAACGAGAGGGGCTTGGGCCAGGTCGGCTGCAACGGGTCCATCGCCTTGATGATGCGGATACCGGGCGCTGCCGGTGCCGCCGGGATGGGACCGTAGGTGCCGACGAATTCGGGGGGCACTGACGCTGCAGCCACGAACTGGTCCAGCTGCACGATGCCGGCCGATCCGAAGGGCTTGAGACAGAGTGCGTAGCGCCGCGAGGCGGAGGGCATGGGGTTTGGCTGGAGCTTGACGTTGACGTGGTCGAAGAGGGACGTGGCGGTGTAGGTCTGCCAGACGGCGGTCCAGGTGTCTTGCCCCTCGATCTGCTGGAGGAGCTCGATGACGAGGCTGCCCCCTTCGACCGTGGCCGCGAGGTCGAATGCGACGGTGAATGCCTGGCTGGCCGGTTTGGGCAGGAGCCAGGGAGAGGAAAGGCAACCCGGCTTTCCGGGCCAGAAGGAGACGGCGAGATGCGGGTCGGGGCCGAGGCTGCCTGCGCTGACGATGGCCCAGGGTGGGGTCTTTCCCCCCTGCCCTTCGGGTAGGAAGGGGGTGAATCCCGACTGGGCCAGCGTCTTTGGTTTTTCGAACGACTCGACGAAGTCCATCGTGGTGTGGCAGGGGGACGAGAGCGGGTAGAGGCATTCGCCGACCGAGCATTTGCGCGTGGTGCACGGCAGTCCGTCTTCCGGACAGGCCGAATCGGACACGCAGCACCCCTTCAGGCCCGACGGCACGTGCCGGCATCGGTTGGCGACGCAGGTATCGATGGTGCAGGTATCGGCGTCGAGGCAGTCCTGCGTGTCGTAGCAGCAGTTGGTGACGGGGTAGTGGGTGCACTTGCCCTTGACGCATGCGGTGAGCGTGCAGAGGTCTCCATCGTCCTTGCAGTCGGCGGCCTTGGTGCAGCAGTCAGGCGAGATCTTCTCGTGGATGCAGGTGTGGCCGGCGGTGTTGCAGACGTCCACGGTGCACGAATTCGCGTCATCGCAGTCGGAGAGCTGTGCGCAGCAGCCGGGGACCGGCGGGCCGAACTTGCACTGGTTGGCGATGCAGTAGGCCGGGCGGCAGAAGTACTCCGGTGGCTTTGCCTGTTCACAATCCGATGCCGACTGGCAGCAGCCGGGGATCGGAGGATTCTGGCAGGTGTGGGTAGTCGGGTTGCAGGTATCCGCCGTGCAGGGGAGCTGGTCCTTGCACTGGTAGTCCGCTGCGCAGCAATCCGGGATCTTGGCGAAGCTGCAGATGTCGCCAAGGCAGGTTCCCTCCAGGCAGGGATTCGAGCTCTCGCAGTCGGCGTCCGCTGCGCAGCAGGTCTGGCCCGGGTACTTGGGGCCGTGACGACACACATGGTTCACGCACGAGTCGAGCGTGCACGAGTCAGCGTCGTCGCACTGGGCAGCCTTGCTGCAGCATCCGGGAGTCGACGGGTTGGAGCAGAGCCCGGACTTTGAGCACGAATCGACCGTGCAGAGCTCGCCGTCCGTGCAATCGGCATCGGAGAGGCAGCACAGAGGGAGTGCAATGTGCTCACAGAAGCCGCTCTTGGACGTCGAGCAGAGGTCGAGAGTACACGGGGCGGAGTCGTCGCAGACGGGAGGGACCTGGAGCGGTCCTGCGTCCAGATTGGCTTTGCCGGGGGTTCCTCGGTTGCCGGTCTGTCCGTAGGTTGCGGCTGCTGCCTGCCACGAGACGGGGTCTGCCGGCGGAAGATAGGGGGATTTCCGGACGAGGCTCTTTCCGGTCTGTACGGGCCATCCGGGGGACCAGGTGACCTTGTCGACCTGGCTGCCGTCGGGGGACAGCAGGGCCAGGAAGTCCTGTCCGTTCTCGAGGGAGAGGGTCAGGCCGCACAGGACGTCGGGGGCGATTCCTCCGTTGAGCAGCGGGTCCTGAGCCCTGGCGACCAGCAGGTGGGAGCCCGCAGGAAGAAGGAATGACTGGCCCGGGGCGAGAGGGCAGGCTTCGCCTTCCCCTCCGCTGAGGACGTACCCGGAAAGGTCCACGGTCGACGGGCCGGCGTTGAAGATCTCGACCCACTCTCCCAGCGGGTCGGCAACAGCGGCCGGGTCGATCATCAGCTCGTTGATGCGGAGGGAGTAAGCCGACACATCGCACCACTCGGGGTTGAGCGCGTAGGTGCACTTGGGGTACCCGGCAGCGACATCTCCGGCGCACTTGCCGAGGAACTTGTCGGACAGCGGCGGGCACTCGGAGTCCTTGGCACAGCATCCGGGCTTGCCCGAATCGGGAACGAACTTGCAGGTACCTGTCTGGGCACCGCCCTTTTCGCAGAGGCCGAGCTTGCACGGGTCGGAGGGCTGGCAGTCGGAGTCTTTCGCACAGCAGGCAATGCCGGGGAGCTTGGGGCCGTGCCTGCATTCGTTGGCCACGCACGCGTCGATTGTGCACGCACTGTCGTCGTCGCACTGCGCCGCCGACGTGCAGCATCCGGGGACCGACACATGGGTGCACAGGCAGGTGGCGGCCTGGCACTGGTCGACGGTGCACAGGTCGCCGTCATCGCACTGAGCGCTTTCGGCGCACGAACCGGGAAGCGGTGTGTGGAGGCAGCTTCCGCCGAGGCACTCATCCGTGGAGCAGGCATTGCCGTCGTCGCACTCCGCACTGTCGACGCAGTCGAGACATTCGGCCATGCCGTCGCCGTCCAGGTCGAGGCACCAGGTACTGTCGAAGGGGCAGTCGAACAGGGAGAAGCAGCAGGCGTCGACCGGGCCCCAGTGGCAGCGGAACTCGCCGTCGCCGATGGAGACGCAGGCTTCCAGGGAGCAGGGGTTGCCCTCCTCGCAGTCCGACTTCTTAAGGCACGGAACCGTGACTTTCACGGTGCGGGACGACGTCGCGGACGCAACTGGCAGCGGCAGGCCCTGCAGATAGAGCACAGCCGAGAGGGTGTGCATCCCCATGGGCACGTCGGGGAAGGTGAACGAGGGGACCTGAGTGCTCTTGCCCGCGGGCAGGCCGTCGAGAAAGAAGCGGATCTCCTTGCCCGCGGCCGGAAACGGGCTCCAGTTCTTCACCTGCACGCTCATGGACACGGGGGTAGCCGGCGGGGTCATCTCGATGTAAACGTTCTCAGCCGGCGAGAGCACTGCCACCGACGGGTCCTGGGAATCCAGGGGCAGGGTCTGCTGCTCGAGCTCGACGGACCGTTCCGGCGCGGAGCGGACCTCCAGCTCGCCGGCGTCCGGCGTACCGGACTCCCGCATTCCCTGTGCCTGGAGCTCCTGGGCGTCCTGCAACGGACTCTCCAGGTCGTCGACGGTGCAGGCGGACACAGCCAGTGCAAACAGGACCGTATTGACCGCGGCGGACCACCGGGCGATACGGGGGGTTGCAGCCGAGCCGTGACGCATCCTCTCCACGCCTGGCGTCCTCCGATGGGTGGGCCGGCACCTCGTTGTGTCCAGCCCCTCGATGGGTTTATCGACGCCGTTCGGCGCCGGCTGCCGGGCTGGCCGGGTCAGCGGGACGGGACACTCTCCAATGGTAGTGCGCGCGTGCGGGCAGCGCAAGGCCGGGGCGGGAGCATGCCGCCCGGGATCCAGGGAACAAACCACGGGAATCGCTCGCACCAGGCGTCTGGCAGGGCTGCTCGGACGGTAAGCCGGGTATGCTCGACGGGGTGCTCGAAGCGGAGGGCACAGGCATGCAGGGCGATCCAGTGTCCGAGCCCGCCGTCCGCACCGTACTTGAGGTCGCCGAGGATGGGGTGGCCCAGGAATGCTGCCGTCGCACGAAGCTGGTGAGAGCGGCCCGTGTGGGGAAGCATGGCCACGAGGGTCTCGTCCGGGCCGCGGAAGATCACCTGGAGCGAGCTGAGCGCCTCCCGGGCGCCCGCAAACGGGGAAGGCGAGTACTCGACGAGGTTGTCCCTCGAGTCCTTCTTCAGGAAGAGGCGGATGTCCGCACGATCGAATCGGGGGGAGCCGGAAACCACCGCCAGATAGCACTTGTGGACGGTGCGGGTCCGGAACTGGGCGGTAAGACGATCCGCCGACTTGGACGTGCGGGCCAGCACGAGCAAACCCGACACGGGGCGGTCGAGCCGATGGACCGGGGCGACAAAGGGGTTCCAATCCGGGCGATTCTGCTCCCGCCGCAGGAAGTCGGCGCACCAGGAAGCGGCCGACGGGTCCCCGGTCGCATCCGGCTGTGCAGGCATTCCGGCCGGCTTGCGCAGAACAAGGACCTGGCGGTCGAGAAACAGCACGTCCGGGGCATCACGATCCGCAGGCACGGTTCTCCTCGCTCGAGGGCCGGGCGGGTAGGGGACCGGAGAGGCCCCGGGGGCGACATTGCCCGCCACCGCCCGCTACGGGAGCATAACACGGTGCAACCGGGCTTCCAATTCGCGTCGAGTGCTGGTATCTATGCCCGGTTCGCCGGGGCTCTGGGTGCGGGGACGGGGTTTGGGGAGAGTTGGAGGCTCCTGGCGTGTTGGCAGATGCAGTGGGCGATGGAATGAAACTGGCGCTCAAATGGCTGGCCAGCCTGGCATTGGCCGTGTTGTTCATCTGGCTGTCGTCCCGGCAGTGGCCTGTGGACCAGCTCATGTGCCGGGATCTGGAGCTGACCCGCGGCACGCTGATTTGCCATGCAGCAGGCGGCGTCTGGGGCCCTCCGCTCTGGTCCGTGAGGCTGTTCTGGCTGCTTCCGGCTTTCGGGCTGCTGGTCGTAGTCCATTTCCTGCGGGTGTGGCGGTGGGCCCCGCTCATGGCACCGCTCGGACGGTTCGACTTCTGGACCTTGAACTGTGTCGGGGCCGTGTCTTTTCTTGCCCTCTTCGTGTTTCCGCTGCGACTGGGGGAGTTTGCACGTCCCTACCTGATTGCCCGGACCGGGAAGGTGCGCAAGAGCGCTGCGTTTGGCACGATCGCAGTGGAGCGTGTCATGGACGGGCTGATGATGGCCCTGCTGCTGGCGCTGGTGTTGTTCGCTCTGCCGGTGGAGAACGAGACGGCGTATCTGAGCCTCCGGGCGGGAGCATCGCTGGCGCTGCTGGTGTTTGCCGGTGCGATGGGGTTGCTGATCGTGGCCTGGCTGAGCAAGCGGCATGCGGTAAGGCTCGTCGAGCTCACCGTCGGCCTGTTCTCCCGCCGATTTGCGGAGCGGGCATCGGGCATGATGGAAGCGTTCATCGACGGGATGAAGGCGATGCCATCGTGGCGAAACTTCCTGGGCTTCGTCCTGGGAACGATGCTCTACTGGGGGGTTAACGGGTTCTATTTCTACCTGGTGGCCCATGCATTCGGCCTGACCGACGTGATCGACGTGGCTGCGGCCTTCGCAATGATGGCCGCAGTGGCCGTGGGGATGATGATCCCGAACTCGCCGGCCAACGTGGGTTCCTTCTGGTATTTCCTCCTGCTCCCGGTGGCTCTCTATCCTCCGACATCGGAGCCGGGCGGGCCGCTCGCCTTTGCCCTGGTGGTGTGGGGGCTGATGCTTCTCCAGTATGCGCTGTTTGCCGGGTACTTCATGGTGTCGGGCAAGGTCTCCCTGGACAGCCTCTGGTCGTTGCAACGGGGCGAGAACGGGGAGGGGCAGTAGGCCGTCGACGAGTCCGCGACATCCCGTGGAAACGCAGGCGGCCCGTGCTCGAGGGAGTGGGAGCCTCCGTGGCTGTTGAGCGGGAGGCCCGGTTGGAGTAGTCTTGCGGAGCAGAGCGGAGGTGGGGCAGATGAGAGCGATGCAATCGTTCATTCTCCGGGTCGGCGTCGCGCTGCTGGCGGCCGGGACCGCAGGAGGATGCTCGGGGAAGTCGGAGACGGCGAACGAGATTGCAGCAGCCGAGGTGGCTGCGGAGGTGGGCGGCGAGGGAACCGTGCTCGCGGATCAGCAGGGGGTATCCGAGGTTCGGCCGGAGGAGGTAGAAGAGGAGGTCTGGTTCGACTTCTTCGTCCCGACCGACGCTGCGGAGGATGTGTACAAGCCGGACGTCGTCTGGAATCCGAACAAGGACGTGGAGCCGGAGGAGCTGGGCGAGGAGCCCTCGGTCAAGGTGAAGGATCTGCAGAGCAGCCCGGACAGCCTGAACTGTACGGTGCTGTACGGGGCCATGCTCGTCGGGATGGACATCCCCCTTTCGCACGTGGTGGTGACGGCCCCCGGCTATCCGTTCCAGGCGGTGCCCGACAAGCTCACGGGCTTCTATGTCGCCGATGCCGAAGGAGGCAAGTATTCGGGCATCCACGCCTCGTATCCCAGCGGCAAGATCCCGGATCTCAAGCCGGGCATGGTGCTCAGCCTCGTGGGTGATCACAAGGAGTCCTACTGCTTCTCACTCTTCGTCGGGAAGTCACTGCTCATCGAGAACGAGAGCGGCCCCGCACCGGCCGTGCTCGATACGACGCCGGAGGAGATCATGGCCGATCCAGAGGCCATGGAGGGGGTGCTCGTCCGCATCAAGATGGTCACCGTCACCAGCGCCAATCCGGATGCTGCGGACGGGATGGACAACCGCGAGTTCGAGGTCAACGGCGTGCTGCGGGTCGGGAACGACTACGAGCTCGCCTACATGAATCCCATCACCGATGCCCGCAAGGTGGGGGACGTGTTCGCCTCGATTACCGGCGTGGTCAAGTTTGCCGGGGCGAAGTGGCACCTGATGCCCCGGTTCGACGCGGACATGCTCAAGGAGGGGGAGCAGCCGCCCGAGGAGCTGCAGCCGGAAGTGGTCGAGACGGTCGAGGACGTGGTGGAGGTCGTGGACGTGCCCGAGCCCGAGCCGGATGTCGTGGAGACGGTCGCCCCGGACCTCCCGGGAGATTCCGTGACCGACGTTCCCGCCGACGTGCCTGTCGACGTGCCTCCAGACATTTCACCGGATATCCCGGCGACGCCGGATTCCCCGGTCGTGATCACGGAGATTCTGTACGACCCGGACGCCATCCCGGACGACAAGGGGGAGTGGGTCGAGATTTACAATGCCGGTGAGGACGTGGTCGACCTGAACGGTTGGCGGCTCGAGGACGGCAAGGGGCAGATGCACATCATCCAGTACGGAGGCCCCTTCAACCTCCAGCCGGGCGACTTCATGGTGTTCGGCTGCAACTCGGTGGAGAGCTCAAACGGCGGCGTCGAGGTCGACTACCTCTACCCGTATGCCGACTTCTCCCTGGGCAACACCGAGGACGGTGTGATCCTCAAGGACATCTGGGGCCAGGTCGTCGATTCCGTGTCGTACGACGAGGCGGCCGGCTGGCCCGCTGCCAAAGGGGCTTCGCTGGAGCTCTACCACCCCAACCTGGACAACAGCAAGCCCGAGTTCTGGAAGGTGTCTGCTGCGTTGTACGGGGACGGCAGCAACAAGGGAACACCGGGCGTGGCCGGGTGGAAGTAGGGGCCAGTCGCACAGGCCGGGACTCTGCTGACGGATTCGCAAGTCGAGGACCGGGGCCGCTCCCCCTTCTCACGGGACCGTCACTACGACCCAGGTAAGCTCGCTCAAGTCGGCCACGACGGCACTCCCGTCCACCTGCGTATCGAGAGGCAGCAGCTCGCCGGAGCCCGTCGAGTTGGTGAAGAGCACCAGGTCCGAGGGGGACGGGCCGTCCGGTGCGTAACGTGCCGTTGCGGCCTTGGTGAGCCCGCAGGCAAAGGGATGGAACGAGTAGGCATCGACAATCGTGCCCGGGGCCGAAAACGGAACGTCCTCCGGTGCGACCCGGGCGATCCCGAAGTGGGCCGCGTCCTCGAGGCCCGGAAACGAGAGGCTGTCCGGCTCGACGTGGACTGAAAGCCCGGCAAGTGCTGCATCGCCGCCGGTCGCCACGGTGAGCGGGGAGGTGGTTTCCGCCAGGGGGATCTCGATGTCCCCCAGGTCGAGAGCCGTCCCCTCTCCGGTCAGGTCGACGTGCAGCACCATGCCGCAGTAAGGCTTGCCGGTTTCGTGGAACGACGGGTAGGGGAGCACCTGGAGGTGGTCGAAGCCCTCGCCCAGGCCGGTGTAGGCAAAGATGCCGTCCGGACCCGAGAACTCCTGGTTGCACAGCTCCACGCCGTCGTTCTCGCCGCACAGCACCAGCATGACCTTCGGGATCGGGGAGCCCTCTTCATCGAGCAGACGACCCGCGAGCGAGCGTCCCGTCCCGGAATCGGGAAGGAGGTCCGCTGCTTGCGAATCCGGGGGGCTCGAGGTGTCTGACGAGCACCCCGACGCCGACAGCAGCCCGACGGAGGCTGCCAAGAGAACCCCTGTCAGGCGGCAATCGCCACGAGCCTTCCATGCTGGTGGCACACAGCCCCGAGCACGCGGGAGGGGCAACGGCAGGTGAACGCCGATCAGTGAGGCAGTGTGTAACAGCAGAGCCACCGGGGCGGCAGGCGCCATGGCGAAAGCGACCTCGGAGCGAAAGCCTGGGATCATGGCGTCGCGGCCGACGGCTGGGTGCAGCTGCTCCCCACCACGTGGTCCCAGTTCAGGACCGTGACCAACGGTTTTCCGTCGGGCGACGTGGTGTAGGGATCGGTGGGCCCTCCGAGCTCGACCGGATTGACCTTGAGCCAGCGGACGACGAGGTCGCGCAGGGGCGGAGCATCGGGCGGGAAGGTGATGGAGCCTTCGGGGAGCTTGGAGAGGATGCGCTTGAAGTCGCTCCCCCCCTGTGCCAGGTAGCTGGACATGATGATCGTGTAGGTACCATCGGTCGCCACGGGGGTGCCGTCTTCGAGGGTGGCGGAGACGAGCAGGTTGCGCTCCCACTTCTCCTTGCCGTTCTGGCCGTCCCAGTCCTGGGCGATGCAGTCATCCTTGGCCAGGTCGATGACGAGCCGGAGCCCGCGGATCACCGGCAGGCCGTGCGCACCGGAGGAGGCGAGGCGCAGGAGGTCGAGCAGCAGCTCGCCGGGCATGCGGACGTAGGCAACCGAGGAATCGAAGGGGAAGACCTCGAAGATGTCGGACATGGTGAGCTCCCCCTCGGGGAGACCGGCCCGGATGCCGGACTCGTTGAGCATGGCGATCTGGGCATCAGGGAACGAGTCGAGGAGGACCCGGGTGGTGAGCAGGCCGATGGGGTGGTCGACGCCTTCGTCGGGGCGGTCGATGCGGCGTATGGTCTTGGGGCCGAGCTTCTCCTGGGCCTCGGCCAGCACCTGGCGCTGGTTTTCTGTGAAGATCTCCTGGAGGAACGGGACGGGGGCGACCTCCTGCCCGAGGAAGGTGGCAGGGACGTGTTCGGTCGTCGGGATGTGGTCGAGGAACGCACAGTCCCCTTCGCCCTTGAAGTGGTGGTGGCATACTCCCACCGTGCGGGGGATGTCGACGCGGACGACCTTGCCGAGCGACGGGGAGTAATGGATTTCGGCCATGCCGAGCAGGGTCCCCTTGGCCGCGGCCTGGATGACCGGGATGCCGTTGATCCGGTGGGCCAGGATGCGATGCGTGTGGCCGCCGATCAGGAGATCCACGGTTCCGGGGGGAAGGGCGCGGGCAATCTGGAACATCTCTTCGTCCGGCTCGCAGGTGGAGAGGTCATCCGGCTTGTCGAACTCCTCACAGACCCCGCCGGCATGCAGCAGACCGATGATGATCCGGGCACCGGCCTTGCGCAACTCGGGGGCGTAGCGGATGAGCACCTCGTCGAGCGGGAGGAACTCGACCCCGGCGCCGACGCTGGGACCCGAGTAGGTGGGCGTGTCCCGGCTTGCACCGCCAATGATGCCCACCTTGATGCCGTTGATTTCGAGCAGGACGTACGGAGCGAATCCGGGCCACGCCACGGGATTGCCGGTCTGCCGGTCGATGATGTTGGCCGCAAGCAGGGGGAATTTCGCCTGAGCCCCCCGTTCCTTGAGCGCACCGTACGGATCCCCCTGGGTGTCCTCTCCGGCCGGTCCGAAGTCGAACTCGTGGTTGCCGACCGCGGCAGCGGCATAGCCGAGGCGATTCATGGCCTCGACGACCGTGGCCCCTTCGAAGCGATTGCTGATCATGGTCCCCTGGAACATGTCACCGCCATCGAGCAGGAGCACCCGCCCCTGGAAGTGCTCACGGGCGATCTTCAGGTACCCGGCGATCCATTCCGCACCGCCCATCTCGGCCGTGTAGCCTTCCTGCTTCTTCTCGTCGGGGCGGATGAAAACCTTCTGCGGCAGGATGTAGCCGTGGACGTCGTTGGTTTCGAGGACTGCGAGGGTGACCGTGTCAGCCGGCAGCTCCGCCGCGGGAGACGGCGTTCCAGTCGAAGCAGCCGCTGTCGCCTCGGCTGCGGCGGGGGCCCCGTCGCCGCCTGCGCCAGCGGGGGCAGCTGCGCCCTCGGTCGGGGCGGCCGCTTCGGGGGCTGGAGCGTCGGGGGAGCTACCCTTGGCGGGTGCCGCAGCGGGGCCGTCGGCGGGTGTCGCCGGGGCGGGAGCGGGGCCAGCCTCCTTCTGCGCCGATGCAGCGGAGGAGGCCGGGGGTGTTCCCGCAGCAGGGGACGGGGCAGGAGCATCATTGCCGCTCTTGCACGATACGGCCGAGAGCAGGGCCAGGACGACGATGAAAGGGACCATGGCGGGGCCACTGAGCGCAACGGACTTCTTCACGGGCAAACCTCCCTCTACAGACCAGGACAAGATAGGCCACCCGGGAATTCGTTGCAAGAGCCGGTGTTCCTTGACCTCGCGTGCACGCTTTGCTAGATCAATAGCCGGGAAACGGAGAATCGAACAGGCCGCTGCGAGGTGCAGGATAGCGGGGGTCGCGGTTTCTCCTGCACATGGAGGCATGATGGGCTCGCTGGCAATGGCTCTTCTTGCGGTGGCGCTGCTGGGCGGACCCGGCGATGCACCCCAGGCCGGACCGGACCTCTGTCTGCTGATGCGTGGGGCAGGAACAGGGCCGGTGACGCCGGAGCTGTCCTCGGTCCGGGATCTTCTGGCGGCCGGGGACGCGGCCGGTGCGGTGGGGGCCTTTCGTGACAAGGCGACTCGGCTCGAGGCCGAGGCACAGAAACTGTTCTTCGATTCCGAAGGGAGCGATCCTGCACCCGCCCGGGCCTTCATGGACGGCCAGGTCAACGGGAAGGACGGCCTGCTCGCGATTCGGGGCGATCGGTTCACACTGCGGCCGGACGTGGCTGCTTACGGGGCCTTCCTGTCCTGCAGGGCGGGGGATGGGGGGTTCGGGCTTGCCCTCCTGAAGTCCGGATGGCGGGACTACGCGGAGCCGGGATTCCGGACCGACGCCGTGTTTCTCATGGCCGCTCTGGGGAAGTGGGACGAGGCGGGCGGATTCCTTCCTGAAAACACCGCAGGGGAGCGGGAGACGCTGGCCCTGGGGCTCCTGGCCTGCCACGCGGGCAAGGCGACGGAGGGGAAGGCATCCCTGGTCAAGGCGCTCGAGACGCTGACCGACCTCTCGGTCCGGGGGGTTGCCCGGCAGCTTCTGGACGGCTGCGGGAAGTAGGGAGGACGCTTGAAGAAGGGGCCGACGCAAAGGAATCTGGGGGCGGACGAGATCGCCGCCGCCAACGAGCGCTTCCGGGAGGAGGCGGAGCGATACGGGCTGGCGTACCGATGCCAGCAGTGCGTCCACCTGCGCCCGGAAGGGGTCCGCTGTGCGTTGGGCTACCCCAACGAGATGCTGGCCCTGGGGGAAGTGAGGGCACTGGACGGGAAAGGGATGTTCGTCTTCTGCAAGGACTTCGAGCTCGATGACTGAGCGGGCGAAAAGGATCCTGGTTCCCTCGGCAGGGGGACCCGGCTGCGTGAACCTGTGCCGCTCCCTGCGGATGCTCCCGGAAGGGGCATTCCTGGTCGGAGCGGATTCGAGCCGGTACTACATCCACCTGGCGGAGGCGGACGTTCGGGAGCTGATTCCGCCCCGTTCGTCGGAGCGGGAGTGGATCGATTCGGTCAACCGGCTGGTCGAGCGGCACCGTCTGGAGCTCATCTTCCCGAACAACAGCCTGGACGGCATGGTGTTGGCGAGGCATCGGGAAGAGCTGGCGGCACCGGTGTTCCTCCCCTCGGTCGAGGCGTTCTTGACCGGGGAGAACAAGTGGGAGACCTGGCAGCGAGTGCAGGCGGCCGGGATTCCAGCTCCGCGCACTTGGCTGTTGAGCGCGAGGCAGGATGTGGAGGCGGCGTTCGCCTCGCTGGGCAGCGGGCCCGTGTGGGTACGGGGGGCCGGGATTCCGGGGCGGGGCATCGGCGTTGCCAGCCTGCCGGCCAAGACGGTGGAGCAGGCGGTGCAGTGGGTCGAGTTCCACTCCGGCTGGGGGTTGATGAGTGCCAGCGAGTACCTGCCCGGTGCGAACCTGACGTGGCTGGGAGTGTTCCAGGATGGACGGCTCGTGGCAAGCCAGGGACGGCAGCGGGATGCGTACGTGATTCCGCACGTGAGCCCGTCAGGGATCACGGGCGCACCGGCGATTTCGCACACGGTGCGGCGGGCCGACATCAACGACCTCGGACCGCTCGTCTGCCGGGCCGTGGACCGGAAGCTCACCGGTGCGGCATTCGTGGATTTCAAGGAAGATTCGGCGGGACGGCCGAGGGTGACCGAGATCAACGTGGGGCGGTTCGGAACGACGCACCACTTCTATTCGGTTGCGGGGGCGAGCTTCCCCGAGCTGGTGCTTCGACTGGCACTGGGGGAGCCTCTGCCCGGATGGGTTCGGCCGTTCGATGTCCTTCCCGAAGGGCTGTATTGGATCCGTACGCTCGATGCGGGGCCGGTGTTGGTTCGGGGGGAGGACCTGGAGAGATTTGCCAGTTGACGCGGGAGTGTCTGCCATGACGGATACGGCCAGGAATCTGGCGTTGTTCTATTTGGACCGGGCTCAGAGGAGCATACGGGACACGGCGGTGGTGTACCGACGGGAAGGGGGCTGGAATTCCCTCACGTGGGGGGAATGGTCCCGCAAGTCGATGCTGGTGGCCCATGCGCTGCGTCGCCTCGGAGTGAAGCCCGGCGATGCGGTGATGGTGGCGGCCCCCACGTCGCACCAGTTCCTCTGGGTGGCCTGGGGAGTGGCCTATGCGGGGGCCGTGCTGGTTCCCACTCATCCCGGTTTGCCCGAGCACGAGTTCCGTGAGATCGTGGCCTCGGTCAAGCCGAGGTTCCTGTTCCTTGGGAATCCGGCCCTCCTCCAGCGGCTCCGACCGGTGCTCGGGAAGTACGAGGGACGCATCGGCGTCATCGCGACCGAGTGCATCGTGGGCGAAGCTGATGCCGGAGGCCGTCCGTTCCTGAGACTGGAGGAAGTTGTGACCGACCGGGACGAAGCCATCTCCCTGCCCCGTCTGCTCAGTCTCGGCGAGGAGCTGGGGGGGGATCGGCTCGGTCTGCCCGAAGGGGTGGAAGAGCTGGGCGGGGATGATCCCGCCATGATCATCCATACCGCGGGAACGCTCGGGGTGCAGAAGGGGGTCGTGCTGTCGCATTCCGCTCTGCTCTACCAGGCCCGGACGCTGGCATTCGTCCTGCCGGTCGGACCGGAGGATCTCCAGCTCCTGTTCCTGCCGTTGTCGCACATCCTGGGCGTGATTGCGTTCCTGACCTCCGTGGCATCGGGCAGCGCCATGGCCATGGGCGGCGGGATGAGAAGCCTGCTCGAGGATCTGCGGGACGTGCGGCCGACCTTCATGGTGGGCGTGCCACGGGTCTACGAGAAGGTCGTGGACAAGATGCGCTCGGTGGTCTCGGACTTCAGCACCGTGTCCTGGGAGCTGTACCGCCGGGGGCTTGCTGCTGCCCGCAGTCTCGAGGAATCGGCCGACGCCGGGCGGAAGCCGGAGCTCATGGCCCGCATGCAGCTCGAGCTGGCCAGGCGAACCGTGTTCCCCCGCTGCCGGGAGATGTTTGGAGGCCGGGTGCGCTTCCTGGTCTCTGGCGGAGCACCGCTGTCGCAGGAAGTGGCGCACTCGATGAAGGCGTTCGGCATCCCGTTGCTGGACGGATTCGGCTTGACCGAGACCGCAGGGGCCACGCACATCAACCGACTCGACCACAGCCGCCTGGGCACCGTGGGGCAGCCGCTGCCGCTGGTCCAGACCCGGATCGACTCGGACGGCGAAGTGCTGCTTCGGGGACCGGGGCTGATGCTGGGCTACCTCAACGACCGGGAAGCGACCCAGTGTGCGGTGGACGACGGCGGTTGGCTGCACACGGGAGACCTCGGTGCCATCGACTCGGACGGCTCACTGCGGATCACGGGCCGGAAGAAGAACCTCATCGTCACGGCCGGGGGACGCAACGTGATCCCCGCTAAGATCGAGCATGCCCTTCACGAGATCCCTCACGTGTCGCACGCCATCGTGGTCGGGGACGGTCGTCCCTATCTGACCGCACTGCTGACCGTCAGTGCCAGACGTCTGTCGGACTGGGCCGCCGCCCGCAACATCCTGTACGACAACCTGGAGCGGCTGCGGTCCGACGTGAGGCTGTACCGTGACGTGGAGCAGAGCCTGGAGAAGGTGAATTCGAGGCTCGCTCCGCACGAGCGTGTCCGGCGCTTTGCCATTCTGGATTCCGACTTCTCGGTGGAATCGGGCGAGCTGACCCACGACTTCAAGGTGCGGCGTCGCGTCGTCCTGGAGCGCTACCGGGACGTGCTGGAGCTGCTCTATTCGGAGAAGATGTGATGACTGGAACCGAGAAGACCCTGATCATCGTCCCCACCTACAACGAGAAGGAGAACCTGCCGCTGCTGCTTTCCCAGGTGCTCCAGGTCGTGCCCCAGGTCGAGGTGCTGGTGGTGGACGACAACTCCCCCGACGGGACGGGTGCGCTGGCGGACGAGCTGGCAGCCAGAGACGGGCGGATCCATGTGCTGCACCGTCCTGGCAAACAGGGGCTGGGACGTGCCTACGCTGCCGGGTTCAAGTGGGCCATCGAGCACGGCTATGACCTGGTTTTCGAGATGGACTGCGACTTCTCGCATCGTCCGGAGCACCTCCCGGAGTTCCTGGAGGCCATCCAGGATGCCGACCTGGTGCTCGGGAGCCGCTACATCAAGGGGGGCGGGACGCAGGGGTGGGGCCTCAGCCGGAAGATCATCTCCGGCGGAGGCAACTTCTATGCCCGCACGGTGCTGGGCCTTCCCTACAAGGATCTAACGGGCGGCTTCAAGTGCTTCCGCAGGAAGGTGCTCGAGGCACTCGACCTCGACAACCTACTGTCGTTCGGCTACTGCTTCCAGATTGAGCTGACCTGTCGTACCCACCGCAAGGGCTTTCGCATCCGCGAGATCCCGATTCTCTTCCCGGACCGCACTCGAGGGCAGTCGAAGATGTCGGGGAAGATCTTCAAGGAAGCGTTTTTTACTGTCTGGAAGTTGAGAGGATTGAAGTAGGTGGGTTGCCGGCCCGCTCCGGAGAGCAGGCCGGCTTCATGCCGAGAATCAGATCTTCGTAACGTTGACGGCCTTCGGGCCCTTGGGGCCCTGCTCGATCTCGAAGGCGACCCGCTCACCCTCGTGGAGGGTGCGGAACCCGGAATCCTGGATGGCAGAGTAGTGCACGAACACGTCGCTGCCGTCCTCAGAGGTCAGAAATCCGAAACCCTTCGACTCATTGAACCACTTCACTGTTCCCTTCGCCATTGCCTCTTTCTCCTTTCTGCAACTAAGACGAAAACGTGGTAACTGCCGGTAAACTGCCATCTCCTTGTGGGCTGGTTCCAGACCGCGTGGAAGGTGGACACCCGGACATACCGAAGCGCAAGATACGCTGGTGGATGGCGAATGTCAAACAAAATCGCGGCAACCTAACGTGCCGGCCGGGCGGAGCGGGCCACGCTTGACAACCGTGCGCGCGCGTGTATGGTTCCTCGGTTCACGCGGGCTCCTGCGGGCCCCGAGTGAGCGTTGCAAGGCATTCCAGCGATGCCCGACGGAGCTTGCCGGAGGGGGCTGGGAGGCCTGGGAGTCGGCCCTTTGAGCGTAGGAATCGACAGGATGGGGTTGGCGTTCCCGGGATGGAGGGTATCCTGCCGGGAGCTCGCCGCCGCGCGAGGAGTGAGCCCGGACAAAGTGGTCCTGGGGCTGGGAGTGGAATCGTTTGCCGTCCCCATGCCCTGGCAGGATGCCGTGACCCTGGCCGGCGATGCCCTGGACGACCTGGCAGCGCAGGGGGTGGATCTGGGGCGGATCGGACGCATCGTCGTTGCCACCGAATCCGCGCTGGACGGCTCCAAGCCCGTGGCCGCGTGGCTTGCCGGAATGTTGCGACTCGACGACGACTGCGAGGCCTTCGACGTGAAGTTCGCCTGCGTCGGAGGAGTATACGCGTTGCTCGACGGGCTCAGATTCGTGGAGTCCACGGGCCTTCCGGCCGTCGTGGTGACGACGGACATCGCAGTCTACGGTCCCGACGGGTCGGCGGAGTGCACGCAGGGAGCCGGGGCTGCTGCCCTCTACCTGGCGCCCGATCCGGGCCTGATGGCTATCGACCCGAGCCGGACCGGAACTTTCACTCGGGACGAGGACGACTTCTTCCGTCCCTTCGGCCGATTCGAAGCGGTCGTGCGGGGGCGAAAGTCGGTGGAGTGCTACCTGGCTGCCCTGACCGCGGTGGAGCGCTATCGGGAGAGATACGCCCCGGACGGGCTGCTGGCGGGAGGGCTTGACGGCATCGTGTTCCACGTCCCGTACCCGGGGTTGCCGCGCAAGGCGTTGACGCGGTTGCTGGAAGCCGAGTCGGTGGACGAGAGCACGGCGCAGAGGCTCCGAGAGGCGGTCGAGTGGTCGGTGCTTCCTGCTGGAATAGTGGGGAATTCGTACACCGCATCACTCTTCGTGGCGCTTGCCGGTCTGGTCACTGGGCTCAAGGGGAATCGGACCTCGACCGATCTGGCCGGGCTGCGGGTGGGGATGTACTCGTACGGGTCGGGCTCGGGAAGCCGGTTCTTCGTGGGCGAGATGCAGGGGTGCCGGGAAGCGGAAGCGCACCTGGTCCGCACGCTTGGCGGGCTGGCAGAGCTGCCGATGCTCGGTGTCGAGGACATGGAGGCGGCGTTCTACCGGAGGCAGGTTCCCGCCGGAATTCGGCCGGGGCCGGGCTGGTACGTGGCGGATGAAGATGACACGGGGTACCGACGGTATCTCCGGAGGAGCTGAGCTCAGATCTGCGAGGGAGTGTGATGTCACAGGACGAGATTCCGGGATTGCTGACGGGCAAGGCGCACAAGCCGGCGCAAGGAGGGGCACAGGGAGCGCTGCCGGCAGCGCCGGTGCAGCCGAAGCCGGCATCGGGGGCGGATTCCGGTGGGGCTTCGGAAGGCCGTGTGAAGGGAGAGCTGGCTCTCGAGGTCGCGCAGCAGGGAGCCCGAGGTCGACGCGTGGAGACTGCGGAGAGCATGGCCCGCCAGCAGCGGGAGATCTCCGTGTCGGAGTTCTTCTCGAAGAACCGCCACCTCCTGGGATTCGACAATCCGAGAAAGGCGTTGCTGACGGCCGTGAAGGAGGCCGTGGACAACTCGCTCGATGCGTGCGAGGACGCGGCCATCCTGCCTGATCTGGACATCGAGATCCGGGACCTGGGCAACGACCGTTTCCGTGTGATGGTGCGCGACAACGGCCCCGGCATCGTCCGGGGGCAGATTCCCAACATCTTTGCCAAGCTCTTGTACGGGTCGAAGTTCCATCGGCTCAAGATGAGCCGGGGACAGCAGGGAATCGGGATCTCGGCAGCGGGAATGTACGGGCAGATCACGACGGGAAAAGGGGTGCTCGTGATCACCCGGACTTCGCCCCGCAAGCCGGCCCTGTTCATGGAGCTGAGAATCGATACCAAGAAGAACCGCCCCGAGATCCTGCGGGAGGGGGAGGTCGTCTGGGAATCGGACCACGGCACCGAGGTGACGCTGGAGTTCTCGGGCAAGTACCAGCGCGGCCGCCAGTCGGTGGATGAGTACGTGCGGCAGACGGCCGTTGCCAACCCCCACGTTCGGATCCGCTATCGGGCTCCGGACGGAGAGGTGACGGTGTACGAGAGGAGCGCAGACCAGCTCCCGCCTCCAGTCGAGGCAATCAAGCCGCATCCCCACGGGGTCGAGCTGGGAGTCCTGCAGGTCATGCTCAAGGACTCGCATGCCCGCAGCCTGCAGGCGTTCCTGCAGCAGGAGTTTTCCCGGGTCTCGGCCCGGGTGGCGGAGCAGATCTGCGAGAAGGCGGCGCTCAGCCCCCGGGCGTACGTCAGCCGGATCAACCGGAACCAGGTCGAGCAGCTCCTCAAGGGAATCGCCGAGACGAAGATCATGGCGCCGCCGACCAATTGCGTGGCACCGATCGGGGAGGCGCAGCTCATTCGAGGGCTCGAGACCGTGGTTCCCGCTGCCTTCTACGCGTCGACGACCCGACCCCCCGCCGTTTACCGGGGCAACCCGTTCATCATCGAGGCGGCCCTGGCCTACGGCGGAGAGGGACAGGAAGGTGACCAGCCCGCACGACTGTTCCGGTTCGCCAACCGGGTACCGCTGCTGTACCAGCAGGGAGGCTGCTGCAGTGCCCTGGCCACCGCACACGTGAACTGGAAGAACTACGGCGTCCAGCAGCCCCGCGGCTCGCTGCCGGTCGGGCCGCTCACCATCGTCGTGCACATGGCCAGCGTCTGGGTCCCGTTCACCTCGGAATCCAAGGAGGCCATCGCTTCCTACCCGGAGATCGAGGAGGAGATGACTCTGGCGCTCCAGGAGTGCGGCCGGAAGCTCCGCATCTTCCTTTCCCGCAAAAAGCGGGATGCCGAGCAGGATCGCAAGCGGAGCTACATCCAGATGTATCTTCCGCACATTGGCGTCGGCCTGAGGGATCTCATCGGCCTCACGGAGCCCGAGGAGAACCAGGTGGTGACGACCCTGGAGGCATTGCTGCAGAGAGCGCGTGACTGAATCCGGTAGCTTGCGGGCAACCCGCACGGGAGAGGGAGCAGATGGCAGCCAAGGGAACCAGGAAGAGCAAGCAGTCGTCGGACCTGCCGCTGGCCGGCAAAGGGCGCAAGCGTGCGGCCGACGATGTAGCCTTGGACGAGGAGCTGGGGGAGAGCGAGGACCTGGCGCAGGATTCGAAGCGTGGAAGTGCGGAAGACTCCGACCCGGGCGAGGACTCCGACCGACGGGCCGAGGCGGGAGCCGACTCGGACGATGACGGCGAAATCCGGGGACGCGAGCTGACCGACGGAGTCGGCTTCGAGGGGGAGGGGGACGAGGTGCTCGAGGGGGACGAGGTGCTCGATGACGAGCTCCTGGAGGACGAGGAAATCGTCGAAGGGGACGTGATCGAGGAGGGTGACGAGGACGTGGACGGCCGCTCGGCCCCGTCCAGGCCCGACCTGGAGCGTACTCCGGCCATGGACCGGCTCATCGGCATCGGTAGGGCGATTCATGAGCAGGTGCGGCGGGGACAGCGCCCCCATCTGACCGTCCCCATCCGGGCCCTCTCCAACGTGAGCTTCTCGACACGCCGCGGCTACTTCGTCATGGGCAACAAGCGGGCCCGCCGCACGCTGTCCTACCAGACGGTCAAGCCGTTTGCCCAGACCGTGCGCCTCATGGCATTCGCCAAGCACCTCATCGAGACCGAGGACTTCGCATCAAAAAGAGAGGTCTACTACACCTCGAAGGGCAGCTCGAAGAAGAGCGTCGTCGGCGACCGCGGTAAGGCAGGCTGGGGGCCCGCCGGCTTCCAGGACCAGTCCGAGTCCGACGCCATCATGGACGACATCGAGGCCATGGCCGGGGTCAACCGGGAGCAGCTCGGCTTCATTCCCGCGGAGCAGAACGGGTCGGTGGCCGGCAACCTTGTCGTGATCGACACGGACCCATCGACCGGGCAACCCATCGAGATCGACTGTACCCGCTTCGGGCGGGGCAGCTACTCGATTCCGTCGCGTGTCGAGGGAATCCGCTTCCGGACCGATGCCCGGTTCATCCTCGCGGTCGAGACCGCTGCACTGTTCGAGCGGCTCAACGGGCATGCGTACTGGCGGACTGCCGGGTGCATCATTGTGGCCATGGGAGGGGTTCCGACGAGGGCCAACCGGCGGTTCGTCCGGATGTTGTCCGACGCCTGCGACCTTCCCGTCTACGTGTTCACCGACGGGGACCCGTACGGGTACTGCAACATCTACCGGACCATGAAAGTCGGGTCGGGGAACGCGGCCTCGGTCAACGAGTTCTTCTGCGTGCCCCGGGCCCGTCTCATCGGCGTGACTCCAAAAGACATCACCGATTACGACCTTCCGACGCACCCGCTGGACGACAAGGACCGCAAGCGGGCCCTCGATGCCATCAAGAACGACCCGTTCATCCAGAAGAACCGGAGCTGGGTGGAGGCGCTTCAGCAGATGCTGGAGATGGGGGTTCGCGTGGAGCAGCAGGCGTTTGCGGCCCGTGGGTTGAACTACGTCCTGGAAACCTACCTGCCCGAGAAGCTCAAGCGGCCGGATCTGATGTTGCCCTGAGGGATGGGGCCATGATAGGACTATAGGACGGATGGGACGGATAGGACAGATGGAAGGCATAGGACGGGGGGGGAACGCGGGGGGGCTTCTGACTGACGGCCGATGGGGCTACACGGTTGGTCGGGACTGACGGCCGATGGGGCTACCCGGTTGGTCGGGACTGACGGCCGATGGGGCTACACGGTTGGTCACGCCAGGCAACCACTCCCGCGGTTGAGGCCTTCCGTCCTATTGAGGCGGCGGGTCCCATTGGTCCTATTCGTCCTATGTGTCCTATTGGTCCTATGTCTTTCCCCGCCGCCGCCGAGGAGGAGGTGCTCATGAGCCGATGGTCCGTCGTGTGCCTGTTTACCATCATGGTTGCAGCATGCAGCAGCGGGGGTGATGGCAAGCCCGCTGACGTCCCAGCAGAATCCAGTGGAATGGATCTGGCCGCCGACGTGACGGAGCCCGAGGCTCGAGTCGGGACGGATGTGCCCGCTGTGCCCGACGTGCCCCCTGCCGGCGACGTGCCGGCTGAAGCAGTGGAAAGCGAGGTGATTGACGTTGCCCTTGCCGACGCTGTGCCCGATCAGGAAGAAGAGGTGACAGGGCCCCCGGCACCGCCCGGAGCGGAGTTCGACCGATTCTGCCAGGGAAAGAGCTGGGAGGCCACGCTCGAGCCGGCCACGGTCGGCAAGCTGTCCGGCACCTACCTCGGTGTGTACAAGGACTTCCCGGCCGGGACGATGGAGATGAGCAAGTTCGTGCCGCAGCACCCGTTCCGCGTGGACACGATTCGCGTGGCATTCGCAGGGAGCGGGAAGGCGCGGCTGCGGCTGTTGACCACTTTCGGCCGCTCCTATCCCGGCGGATATCCCGACATCAGCCAGCCCGAGGTGAACCTGACCGACCCGATCAACCTGGAGCTGTCGGAGGCCGACCCGGAGAGCTTCATCGAGATTGACGTGTCGAACCGGGGCATTTACCTGCTCCCGACGCAGCACTACGCCCTGGTGTACCACCATTTCGGGACCGAGCCGTTCCTGGCCGTCGAGTCAGTGGCAGAGGGGGAGTACTCCCGGGGGCTGATCCTCGTGCCCAAACAGTTCGAGCCCTACGGAATCGATGGCAACTACCGGATGGAGCTGGTGGGCAAGTACTTCTGCGCGTGGGATGACGGCGAGCGCTGGTTCGGCCAGGACATCGCACAGCCGTTCCACGAGGACGGTGCCACGTGGGTGGCTTTTGGCGATCTCAACGGCGACGGCCACGACGACGCCGTGATGTCGGCCGGCGGCCCTGTCGCCTACCTGGGCGACGGCAAGGGGCAGTTCACCAAGGCGGAACCGCCCTTGTTCCCGCCGAATCTCTACTCCACCATGACGGTGTTGGGGGACATGGACAACGACGGGGACGAGGATGCGTTCGCTCCCACCTGGATCGGGTGGGACAGCGACGGTGACAAGGTCACGCTCGTCGACGGCGACTGCAACGACAACGACCCAGCGGTTCATTTGGGAGGTGAGGAGGTCGAGGGGAACGGCATCGACGACGATTGTGACGGCGTGGCCGACGACGGGCTCTCCGAAGAGGACCAGGATGCCGACGGCATCACGATTGCGGACGGGGACTGCAACGACATGCGGGCCGACATCTTTCCCGGTGCCCCGGAGGTGCCCGATTCTGCGGACAACGACTGTGACCTGGAGGCCGACGAGGACTCTCCAAACCGTATCCTCCTCAACGAGGGGGATGGCGGGTTCGTCGTGGTCCCGGATTCCGGCGTCGAGACCCGCGACCCCACTGGAGCAGCGGCCATGGGGGATGCCAATGGGGACGGCTACCTGGACGTGTACTGGGGCAACTGGCTGCTTCACTACCCCGATGCTCCGGCCGTGCCCGACCGGTTTGCCCTGGGCAACGGAGACGGCACGTTCACCGATGCCACCGAGGCTGCCGGCCTGGTTCCCCCGGACTTCAAGCCGTGTTACGGGACGACCTTCGTGGACTACAACGACGACGGGCTCCAGGACATCTGGGTCGGGAACTACCAGCTCAATCCCAACTTCCTGTGGGAGAACCAGGGGGATGGGACCTTCCTCAACGTCGCCAAGGAGCACGGGCTTGCCAGCGACAGCACCGGATACATGGCCGGCCACACGTATGGCGGCGACTTCGCTGACATCGACAACGACGGGGATCTGGACCTGTTCGAGCCGAATCTGGCTCATCCCCGCACCATGCCCGACTCGGACCGCAGCCGCATGCTCATCAACCAGGGGCCTCCGGATTTCGAGTTCGTGGACAAGGCACCGGAGCTGGGCTTCATCTACGACGAGGGGGACGTAAACGCGGCCTTTGCCGACTATGACAACGACGGGGATCTGGACCTGGCTCTGGCCACGCTCTATACCGGCCACTACTCGAAGTTCTACCGCAACGACGGTCCTGGCGGCTTTGTCGACATCACCTACGAGACCAACACGGCCGTGCACGATGCCATCGGGGCTGCCTGGTCGGACGTGGACGAGGACGGCGACGTGGACCTGCTGATTGCCGACCGAGATGGTCTCAAGCACAACCAGCTCTTCATCAACCGAACCGGGCAGGAGCTGCCGTTCGTGCAGCTACAGCTCGAAGGAAGCAAGACCAATCGAAGCGGAATCGGGGCGATGGTGCGGTTGAAGGCGGGGGGCTCGACTCAGATGCGTGAGGTCAAGGGCGGCGGGCGCCACATGAACGCCCAGGACTCCCGCATCGTGCACTTCGGCCTGGGGAAGGCGGCCACCATCGATACCGTCACGGTCCGTTGGGTGGGCGGCAAGGTCGAGTCGTTCACGGGCATCCAGCCCAAACACCGGTACAAGCTGGTCGAAGGAACGGGAAAGGCGGAAGTGATCTGGTAGCCGCGCCAGCGGTGTTTCCTTGCCTACTGCAGACGGATCGCGTGCGGGCGAAGCCCGCAAAGGCCTCACTTCCCTCGGTACATCCGCAGGCGCGGGCGCCCGCGGCGTGTTAAAGATGTCGGGGCGACTGGATTTGAACCAGCGACACCCAGACCCCCAGTCTGGTGCGCTACCAGGCTGCGCTACGCCCCGATCGACGAATCAAACGGGCGGCAATCTAGCGTGAGTCCCTGACGATGTCAACGAAATTCAAGCAAGGGCTGGACCGGAGCGATGAGGAGCATCTTCTTCGGCTGCGCGGACAAGGTCGCTGAGCTCTTTTCGGACGAGGTTGCGCAGCTCGGAATGGGCTTGCCGTTCGAGCACGAGCTCGCGGTTGAGCACCTGTTGGCGGGCCTTGAGATCGCGGATTTCCTGGTCCTTGCGTTCGGCCTGGCGTTCGAGGAGCTGAACCTTGCGGAGGAGCTCTTCGCTCTGCCGATGGATGGACTGGGCCTCGGAGTCGGGTGATGCCACGACCGTAGGGAGTCCGGCCTCGATGGCGGCCAGGCCGTCCTTCCAGCGTCCCTTGAACTGTTCGAGGAACTTGCGGGCGCCTTCGATGGTGAGGCGCTCGAAGTGGAGGAGGCGCTGGATGAGGCGAACGAGCTCGACGTCATCCTGGGAGTAATAGCGCTGTCCCTTGAGGTTCTTTTCCGGGGCGAGCCAGGAGAACTCGGTTTCCCAGTATCGCAGGACGTGGGGCTTGACGTTGAGCTGTTGGGCGACTTCGCCGATGAGAAGGTAGTGCTTGGATCCGGGTGGTCTGCTGTCCGAGTTGTCGCTCACCGGCATCCCCCCTCGTCAGTGGCGGCCGGCCGTGCTGCGGTCTAACGCGACCGAGGGATCAGCGATTGAGCTGGTCCCGAAGCAACTGGCTCGGCTTGAAGGTCAGCACCTTTCGGGACGGAAGGGTGATGGCCTTTCCGGTGTGGGGATTGCGCCCCACCCGGCTGTCCTTCTGCTTGACCTCGAAGTTCCCGAAGCCGCTGATCTTGACGTTCTCCCCGCGCAGAAGGGCCTTGCGGACGGAATCGATGAGGATGTCCACGAGGATCCCTGCCTCTTTCATCGACATCCCGCCAACTCGATCCTTCACTTCACTGGCGAGGTCCAGCTTGCGCATCGTCGACACCTCCCGAGGCAGAGCGGTAACGTCGGAACCTGTGCGGCCTTACTTGCGAACCGAGTCAACCACGGCCTTGAAGGCCCCCGGGTCATTGAACGCCATGTCGGCCAGCACTCGGCGGTCGAGCTGGACATTGGCCTTGGCCATGAGGTTGATCAGGACCGAGTACTTCGTCCCGAGCTCGCGGGCCGCAGCGTTGATGCGCTGGATCCAGAGAGCGCGCATGTCGCGGCGACGGAGGCGACGGCCAACATAGGCGTAGCGTCCGGCCCGAATGACGGTCTCATGGGCAACGCGGTAGGTGTTCTTGCGGCGCCCGTAAAATCCACTGGCCCGCTCCAGCACTGTCTTTCTTCTGCGACGAGCCTTGACTCCTCTTTTTGCGCGAGACATGGGGTACCTCCTAGGCGTACGGCAGGATGCGGTGGATGTTGCGGACGGCAGACGGCGACAGGGTCGCCTGCTTGCGGAGGTGCCGCTTGCGCTTCCGGTTCTTGCTGGACAGCAGGTGGCTCTTGAAAGCCCGGTGGGCGACCACCTTGCCATTCTTGGTCACGCGAACCCGCTTTGCGGTCGCGCGATGGCTCTTGACCTTGTTCTTCATTTCTCTACTCCTAAAAAAAGACGTTCGAACCTACTTCTTTGCCACTTTGGGCACGAGCACCATGGACATGGCACGGCCTTCCAGGCTGGGGTGATTGCGGATGGTAGACACCTCCGCCACCTGCCTGGAGACCTCGAAGAGCATTTCCATCGCTTCTTCGGCATAGACGATTTCACGGCCGCGGAAGCGCATGGTGAGCTTGACTCCGTCCCCTTCCTCAAGGAAGCGCTTGACGTGCCGAATCTTGGTATCGAGGTCGTGCTCGTCCGTCTTCGGGCGCATCTTGACTTCCTTGATCTGCATCTGATGGACGCGCTTCTTGGTCTCGGCGGCCTTCTTCTTCTGGGCGTACTTGAACTTCCCGAAATCCATGAACTTGCAGACGGGAGGCCGGGCAGCGGGGCTGACCTCGACGAGATCGAGTCCTTTCTCCTCGGCCATCTGAATGGCATCCCGGATGTCGAGAATGCCGAGCTGCTCTCCGTCATCGCCGATGACCCGGACCTTCGGGGTCCGAATCTGGCGGTTGATACGGGGATCATCGCCCGACTGCCCTTGAGCCTGCTGCTGCTGCTGCTGCTGCTGTTCCGGACCAATGGGATAATCGCGCTTCATCTTCTCCTGAACCTGCGGTTCCTCTGTTTCCTTTCCCCGGCAACGACCGGGGACCCTTCGAACCTGGTAGGCGCGGGCGGTTTCGAACCGCCGACCTCTACGGTGTCAACGTAGCGTTCTCCCACTGAACTACGCGCCTGGATGCCAAAGCGTTCCCGCGGCTCGCGCAGAAACGAGGCCCTTGAATACCATCCGCGCCTGGATAGGTCAAGGAAAAACGAAGTGGTCCGATGCTCACTCGCAAGGGGAGCCGGGGGCGGAGCGGGTCGGCCGGCCCCTCAGGAGTCGAACCGAGGGCAGGACGAGCAGCAGCAGAGCGAGCAGCCAGGCGCCCTGCGACCTCGCACCGGCGGAGCACCCCGAGGTGTCGACGCTGACATCGTCTTCGGCCGCGGCCACGCATTTCCCGTAGATCATGCGCTCACCCGGCTTGCAGGGACCATAGGAGTTCCCGTCGTCCTCGGTCCAGGAATCCCCTTCGACCGGGGGGATGAGGGACGGGTCGACGCACTGGCCGCTTTCCTCGTCGCAGGCCAGGGTCTTGTCGCACTCGCCGCACTCACCCTCGCAGCCGTTGTCACCGCACTCCCGCCCTTCGCAATCCGGCGTGCACGCGATGCAGAGCCCCAGGTTCGTGCAGGTCTCCTGGAAGCCGCAAACGCCGCACTTGCCTCCGCAGCCATCCTCGCCGCATTCCTTCCCCAGGCAGTTGGGGACGCAGATGGCCTCGCACTGGGACTGGGCGTTGCAGGCCTCCTGGAATCCGCAGGTCCCGCAGCTTCCCCCACAGCCGTCCGAGCCGCACTCCTTGCCTGTACAGTTGGGCTGGCAGTTGGTCACACAGTGCCCCTGCAAGTTGCAGTAGTCCCCCGGATTGCAGGTCCCGCAGCTTCCCCCGCACCCGTCGTCTCCGCACTGTTTGCCCGTGCAGGAGGGGGTGCAGCCCGACGTGCAGTGCCCGTTGGAGCAGGTGAAGCTCGGGGGGCAGGAGCCGCACGTGCCGCCGCAGCCATCTGACCCGCACTGCTTGCCGTTGCAGTCGGGCACGCACCCCTGCTGGCAGTGTCCGTCCGCAGAGCACGTGAACCCGGGCTGGCAGGAACCGCACGTCCCGCCGCAGCCGTCGGAGCCGCACTGCTTGCCGGTGCACTTCGGCTCACACGTCTTGGCGCAGTGGCCGGCATCACAGAAGAAGTTGGGAGGGCACTGGCCGCAAGTTCCTCCGCAGCCGTCGGTCCCGCACTGCTTGCCCTCGCAGTTCGGCTGGCAGGAGGCCGCACACTTGCCCGCCTGGCACTTCTTGCCCGGGGGACAGGTACCGCAGGTTCCTCCGCAGCCGTCGTCACCGCACTCCATCCCCTGACATTTCGGGGTGCAGTCCCCCGCAACACAGTGGTTGTTCTGGCAGCTCTGGTTCTGGGGGCACTTGCCGCAGGTCCCCCCACAGCCGTCGTTGCCGCACTGCTTTCCTGCACAGTCCGGGGTACACTCGCCGCAAGTGCCACACCCTTCCGACGTGACCTCCTGGACGCAGATATCGTCCCACGCGGTCTGGCAGCAGTAGGAATCGAGCTGGCATACGCAGGCCTGCACGGTGGCATCGCTGCACCCGCCGGTCTCCTGAGGCGTGCAGCAGTCGCCCTGGCCGCCGCACGGACCGCAGTCATCGGGGCAGGTCTTGCACGATTCGCCCGCCGCACACTTGCCGTCTCCGCACGCAGGGCCGGAATCGCAGGTCCCACAGCCAAACGAGGTCACTTCACCGGCGCAGATCGAATCCCACTTCGTGGTGCAGCAGTAAGCGTCCTTCTTGCACACGCAGTCGGTAACGGCCTGATCGTCGCACCCGGCGGACTCGTGGGGCGTGCAGCAGGCCTCGCCTGAGCATGGGCCGCAGTCGTCGGGGCAGACGAGGCAGTCCTCGTCCGCATCGCACGCTCCGTCGCCACAGGCGGGGCCTCCGCTGCAGCTACCGCAACCGAACTGTTCGACCTCGGATACGCAGATGTCGTCCCAGGTGTAGTTGCAGCAGAACGAGTCCTGGTTGCAGACGCAGGCCTGAATGGTCGAGTCCTTGCATCCCTTGCCATCGTGGACTTCGCAGCAGTCTCCGGCGCTCCCGCAAGAACCGCAGTCCTCCGGGCAGGTCTGGCACGACTCGCCGGCCGAGCAGGTGCCGTCTCCGCAGTCGGGGGCCACGGCGCACTCGCCGCATCCCATGGATTCGACCTCGGCCGCGCACATGCCGTCCCACTGGGTGGTGCAGCAGTACGAATCCTGGTCGCAGACGCAGTTCTGGATGGTGGCGTCCTTGCATCCGACCGAGTCGTGCGCCGCGCAGCAATCCCCGGTCCCCGCACAGTATCCGCAATCCTCGGGACAGCTCGTGCAGGTCTCCCCCGCTCCGCATTTCCCGTCACCGCAGCCAGTCCCGCCGCCGCAGTCATCCTGGTCCCAGTCGCACGTAGAATCGCAATCGCACAGGCCGTCCGAACCCCAGCCGCACGGATCTCCCTTCTTGCAGCAATACGACGTCCCCGTGTAGCCCGGGCAGGCATCTCCCGCTCCGCCGCACGAGCCGCAGCCGAACTCCTCCACCTCGGTGACGCAGTAAGCATCCCACGTGACGCTGCAGCAGTAGGAATCCTGCCCGCAAACACAGCTCGATACCGCGGCATCGCCACAGCCGGGGCCGGTCTGAGCGGCACAGCAGTCCCCAGTCCCCTGGCAGTAGCCGCAGTCGTCCGGGCAGTCCTCACACGTCTCGCCGCCCGAGCAGCTCCCGTCTCCGCAGCCCCCCGTGCCGCCGCAGCTCCCGCATCCAAGCTCGGTCACCTCGCCGGCGCAAACGCTGTCCCACTTCGTCGAGCAGCAATAAGAATCGTCCGCGCAGACGCAGGCCGCAATCGCCGCATCCTGGCAGCCGGGACCCGACTGCGCCTTGCAGCAGTCCCCCGTGCCGCACGGCCCGCAGTCATCCGGGCAGGATGAGCACGTTTCGCCCCCGTCGCAGCTGCCGTCCCCGCAACCCGGTCCTGTCGAGCAGGACCCGCACCCGAACTGAGCGATCTCGTTGACGCAATACGAGTCCCACTCGCTCTGGCAACAGAACGAGTCCTGCGCACACACGCAATCCATCACAGAGTAGTCCCCGCATCCGGGGGCCCCTTGAGGCTCGCAGCAGTCGCCGCTGCTGCACCACCCGCAGTCGTCCGGGCACGAATCGCAGGTCTCGCCGGTATCGCACTTGCCGTCCCCGCATCCCGGTCCTGTCGAGCAGGACCCGCACCCGAACTGAGCGATCTCGTTGACGCAATACGAGTCCCACTCGCTCTGGCAACAGAACGAGTCCTGCGCACACACGCAATCCATCACGTAGTAGTCCCCGCATCCGGGGGCCCCTTGAGGCTCGCAGCAGTCGCCGCCGCTGCACCACCCGCAGTCGTCCGGGCAGGAATCGCAGGTCTCGTCCGAGTCGCAGGTTCCATCCCCGCAGCTCGGCCCCGACGCACACGAGCCGCAGCCGAAGTCCTCAACCTCGTTGACGCAGTAGGCGTCCCACTGGCTCGAGCAGCAGTAGTCGTCCTGCGCACACACGCAGCTTTCGACTCCAGCGTCATCGCATCCGGGGTTTGATTGAGGGGTGCAGCAGGATGCCGCCTCCGCCGTTGGAACGAGTGGGAACAGGACCAACGACAGGGCCAGCAGGATCGTCGACTTCATGGGGCCTCCCCGATGATGCACCATCACGACGCAAGGCATTCTACGATCCCCGCGACCGCGAAACAAGAGGCGCGGAGGAAAAATCTTCCGGGTGGTCGGTTGGGGGCGGTTGCGAGGTCGATTACGATGCCGATGCCGATGCCGATCCCGATCCCGATGCCGGGGGGGAGAGGGGGGGGGACTTGCAGAGGCGGGGGAGAATGAGATAAGGTCGACCCCCAGGGGAAGAGAGGGAGAACGACGGTGCCGACCTCACGTCTTCGAGCCGAGGCTGTCCACAAGGAGTTCTCCGTCTGGAAAGGGTTCTTCGGGTTCATCAAACCCCAACGGAAGGAAGTGCTCTCGGGGGTGGAGATTGCCCTGGCCGCAGGCGAGGGCGTGGGGCTTTGCGGAGCGAACGGAGCGGGCAAGACGACGCTGCTCAAGGTGCTGTCCGGCGTGATGTTGCCCACCCGGGGAAGGGTTCTTGTCGACGAGAGGCCGCTCGCGGGCGCAGGGGTGGGGCTGCGGGGGAGGGTGGCCATGGCGGTCGCAGAGTCCCGCAGCTTCTACTGGAGGCTCACCTGCCGGAGCAACCTTCTGTTTTTTGCGGCACTCCAGGGGCTGGCCGGGAGGGAAGCAGCCCGAGCGTTGGACCGCGCGGCAGAGGCGTTCGCCGTAACCTCGTTTCTCGACGAGAGGTTTTACACGCTGTCCTCCGGCCAGATGCAGCGGATTGCTCTGGCCCGACTGCTGCTTTCCGGGGCGGAGATCTGGATGCTCGACGAGCCCGGAAGGGATCTCGACGTCGACTCGAAGGCTCGGCTTCACGAGGAGGTCGTCCGTTTGCGGCGGGCCGGGGGAACGGCATTGGTGGCGAGCCACGATGAAGAGGAGCTTGCCCGGACGTGCGACCGGATCGTGATGCTGGAGCGCGGACGAATCGTGGGAGCGGAGGAACGATGAGCGAGCGCTGTCCCATCGGCCCGGTGCGCCTGGCCACTGCGTTCGTGAAGCGGGATCTGCTGCAGGCGGCGAGCTACCGGGTCGCATTCCTGTGGCAGGGGGCCTCGCTGCTGTTCTATGTCGGGATCCTGTTCTTCCTGTCGAGCGCGTTTGCCCAGGCGGCGGTCGGCGGCACCGGAGGCTACTTCGCCTATGCCGTCGTGGGGTTCGCCGTGGCGGAGGGGATGTGGGGGTGTCTCACGAGCTTCTCGCTCCAGGTCCGCCATGACCAGGTGGTGGGAACTCTGGAGGCGATGGCAGCGACCCGGACCGGGCTGGGGACGGTGGTCGTCTGCTCGGGACTGTACCCGCTGCTGTTCTACGGGCTTCGGATGATCGTCGTCCTGCTGGTGGGGGCATTGGTGGGGGCTGGCTTCGGGGCCCTGGAGCTGCTGCGGGCGATACCAATTCTCCTGCTGTCGCTGGCCGCCTTTGCCGGGCTGGGCCTGATCTCGGCCTCGATGACGCTGGTCGTGAAGAAGGGAGATCCCGTGGCCTCGTTCTTCGGGGCCCTGTCATTCCTCCTTGGCGGAGCGCTGTACCCCGTGTCGGTCCTCCCGGACTGGCTTCAGGGCATTGCGGCGGTGTTGCCGGTCACCCACGCTGTGGCCGCGGCCCGCAAGGTGCTTCTGGACGGTGCCGGCTACGCCGACGTCGGCTTCGAGCTGGCCGTGCTGGCCGGATTCGCTGCAGGGTTCGGGCTGCTGGCGCTGTTTGCCCTGCGTTGGGCCGTCCGTCTGGCCCGTGAGGGCGGGGTCCGGCAGTACTGAGCCGGCGCCTCGAACGGCATTCAGTCGAGGCAAGAGCAGGACAGGTGCGACAACGAGTCACAGCAGAAGGACAGCCTGTGCAGATCTGCACACCGTGCGAGGCAGTGTCCCGCTCTCCCCTGCCGCAGGAATCATTCAGTGGCGAACTTGGCCTGAATCGACTTCACGACCGGGGTGGACATCTTGTCCTTGGAGAAGAGCCAGACCCGGACCTGAAGGATCTTCCCGTCCATCTTCGGAACGGTGGTCAGGTCGAGCGGGAAGAGCTCGGGCGGATACGGCCCGTAGAGCCCCTGCCACGGCGTGGCAGCAAGCTCGTCCTCGGTGTAGGCCGTCCGCACCTCGACCTTGAGGTAGGCCGTGTCGGGGATGTCGGCATCGATGTAAAGGGCGGTCCACTTCACCCGGAATTCCTCGAAGCCGCCGAACATGGTGGTGTAGTTGCCCTGAGGTGCGGTGAAGTTGTGCAGGGCATACCCGGTCATGTCGGAGTAGGTGTAGGGGTTGGCGCCAACCGGGTAGTCTCCGACCGGGGCCTCGGCCTTCACGTCGACCTTGGTGGCCGAGGACGAGCTGTAGTTGACCGCCCAGAGATACCCGTCGGAATCGAGTGCGACGCCGACGGTGGTCTTGCTGCCGCCGCCGATGTCGATCAGCTTGACGTTGTTCGGGTCGTCGATGGGGATCTTGCCGACATGGTGCTCTCCGCCGCAACCCAGGCCGGTGTACATCCAGCCATCGATGGAGCCGGCCATGCCGCGGGGGCACTTGCCGCCGAAGTTGTTCGTGACCCACATGAACTGGCCGGTGGCGGGGTCATACCTCGACACGCCGGCGCTGCTGTAGTGGCCCATCCAGACGCGGCCCTTGGCATCGACGGTAATGCCGTAGAGGTTGCCGGTCGGAGGAGAAATGTGCTGGACCTGGTTGGTGGCCGGGTCGACCCGGATCAGCTTGTCGCACCCACGGCCGGAGATCCAGATGATGCCCGAGCCGTCGATAACCAGACCGTAGGGGCTGCAGCTGATTCCGATGGTCTGGAGCACGGTACCGTCCTCGGACTTGAGGCGCTTGAGGGTCTGGGCGTTCCAGTCGCCGACCCACGCATTGTTGTCTTTGTCGACGCCGAGGGCACGGGCGCAGCTTCCGCCCGGGTAGGTGATGAACAGCACGCACTCGTCCGCTCCCTTGGGCAGGACGTTCTTGTCGTGGGCCGTGTCGATGACTCCGTTGTTGTTCTTGTCGACGCAGATGGCCTCGTCGATGGCGATCTTGGCCACGCCGCCGTCGGCCCGGCAGCCGACCCAGACGTTGCCGACGAGGTCCACGGCGGTGCGGGACGGGTCGTTGCAGACCTTGTAACGGCCCAGTTCGTTTCCGGTCTTGGTGTCGAGCTTGGAAACGGTTCCCTCACCGGAGTTGGCAATCCAGATGAACGACAGGTCGATCTGGGAGGAGTCGAGGATGAGGTACCCGTCGACGTTGAGCCCGACGCCCTCCGCATTGTCCTGGTTCGGATCGAACGGAGTCTCGGAATTGGGGCCCACTTCCATGGTGTCGCAGAACGGGTCGCAGTTGCCGCAGGGGGAAAGCACGCCCTCGTCGGTGCTGCCATCGCAGTCGTTGTCCTTGCCGTCGCACTCTTCCGGGGCGGGAACAACCTGGCCCGTGCAGCCGGTCCAGAAGCCTCCCTGGCAGTAGCGGAGGCCCAGCTGGCAGTCGCCGAATCCGACGGTTCCCGGGTCACCTTCATAGCAGATCTCGGAGGTGCCTTCGCTGGTGCACTTGCACCCCTGGATGCTCTGGCTTTCGCACGGCGGGCAGTAGACGGTGAAGAACTTGTTGTCGTCGTCGCAGTCGGCTCCGAGGAAGCAGTTGGGGCCGTAGCCGTCACCATCCTTGTCCACGCAGTCGGGGTTCTCCGGGGGCTTCGTATCTTCGGGCGGAGTGACGACATCGTCGTCCGGCGGCGTCACGGCATCTTCCTCGGGCGGCGGGGCGACATCGTCGTCCGGCGGCGTGACAACGTCTTCTTCCGGGGGAGGAGTGACTCCAGTATCACTCTGCTCCGGAGTGGCAACGTCCTCGTCTCCGGTGTTGTTGCCCCAGGGCAGTCGAGTGCCGGTGTCGTCGCCGTCGTTACCGGGGGTCTTCGAGCCCCCGCACGACAGGAGCACTGCCCCAGCGATCCAAACCAACGCCAGACCGAGAATGCGATGCGGGTTCATGCGTCACCTCCGCGAGCCGCATTAACCATACACCCGCGCGTATCTCGAATTCAAGGAATCTAGAAGGAAACCGGGACAGTGGGGATGAGATAGAGGGCAGACTTGCTCTCCGCGGGGGCCTGGGAATCCTCGACCTGGCCCATGAAGAAGTACCCGGACAGATCGATCTGGGTGAACGGGATCTTCACGTTGACCACTCCGGTCGGGTCGGTGACCGCTCCGTGGAGCTGTCCGTCCTCCTCCAGGGTCAGCCCCTTGGGGATGCCTCCGTTGGGGATGAGGTAGCCGACGAACGAGGGGAGAGGGACCTCGCTCCAGTGGTAGGGCTTGACTCCTCCCTTGGCCTTGAGGTTGGTGGAATAGGGGATCGGGATGGCCTCCACGGTCGTGATGAGCGGCAGCACGATGACCTTGGTGATGAGGAGGTTGAACTCCTGGTCGCCGATGATCTCGAGCGGCGCAATCTTCAGCGTGAGAACGAACTCCTTGCTGCCCGAGCCGACCGGCTCCGCCGCGTCGAACACCTTGACCGTGAACACGAAGTCGCCGTGGGTTGCTGGCGTACCGTCGATGACTCCGGCCGACGTCAGCACGAGGCCTGCGGGAAGCTCCCCGGCCACCACGCCCCAGAAGTAGGGAGACGTTCCTCCCGATGCCTTGAGCTGAACCTGGTAGGGCTCCCCCTCGGTGCCCGACGGAAGCGGGCTCCCGGTCGTAATGACCAGCTCCGCCGGCGAGGAGAAGATGGTGAACTTGAACTCCTTGTCCGCTGTGGCCTTCTCTCCGTCGGTCACTTCGACGGTGACGGCGAAGTCGCCCGATTCCTCGGGCTTTCCGGTCAGGAGACCGGCCTGATCGAGCTCGAGCCCGGCCGGGAACGCTCCGTCGGCAAGCGCCCACGTGTACGGGGGAACTCCCCCCGCTGCTTCGAGCTGGACTTCGTACGGCTCGGTGACCTTGCCGTCGGGGAGGGAGGACGTGACGATTTCGAGCGGAGCCGGAAGGCAGACGCCGTCCACGCAGGCGAGCGGCGGCTCACAGTCCGACTCCTTGATGCACTCGATGCACTGCCCATCGAAGCACACCTCCCCTTCTTCGCACGGCTTGGCGGCCCAATCCCCGGTCGCTTCGTCGCAGAAAAGGACCTTGTTGTCGGCACAGACGGCATCGCCCGGGATGCAGGCCGCGGACACGCAGGCCCCTTCGACACACTGGGTGTCCTCGGGGCAGGGCATCGGCTTGCTCCACCCGGTGCCGTCCGGGGCGCAGATTTCGACGGCTCCGTCCGTGCAGCGGGTCTCGAGGGGGGGGCAGCCGGTCTTGATGCATTCTCCGGCCTCGCATACCAGCCCCTCGGGGCAGGGCTCGATGAGCCATCCGAACTGTCCGTCGCAGACAGCCGGCTTGCCCAGGATGCACGTCTTTTCGCCGGCGGTGCACGAGGTGGAGACGGGGACATCCGGCTCCGGTTCGGCAGCGTCCGTCCCGGCGGCTTCCTGGGCCAGTCCGTCCGGTGTACCGAAGGTGTCATCTGCATCTGCCGCGGACATTCCCGGGGTGGGGTCCGCCGGGCACGCGGTCAGGAGAGTGCTCAGCAGGAGCAGGAGAACGGGGATGGCACGGCCCAGGTTCGTCGACATGGCATCGTCTCCTTCTGCGGGACGGGGCGGTCCGAAAAGGGGGCCGCATCCCCGCTCCGACTCGACGGATGTTACTCACTATCGTGGGAGAGGTAAACAACCCGTTGGATCCGGGGCTTTGGGAAGTACAACCCCCGGATCGGAGCGAAGCTCACAGACTGGGTTGTCTTGGCCTCGCCGTGGGTGCGGTGCGCCAGCGGCGTCATGGCACCGGGCCTGCCCGGCTACTTGCAGAGGCCGAACTGGTCGGGGGCGCACATCCCACAGGCGTAGCACAGCTCGATGCAGCCGCAGACCTGGGCACCGACGCACTTCTTGCCGGGCAGGCAATCCTCGTCCCCCCAACAGCATCCGCCGGGAGGCGGGCACCCCACCATCTGGTTGAGGTCCGGCTTGCAGGAGCCGGGCAGCTTGCTTTCCGGCGAGGTGCCGCGGCAGACCTCGTCCGAGGCACAGTCCGCATCGGAGTAGCAGCAGCCTCCAGGAAGCGGGGAGCACTGGCCCGGTGCGGTCGGCGCCGAGCAGAGCATGCCGCACGGGCAGACGGTGGCACCGATGCACTTCTGGGACATGTCGAAGCAGTCGCTGTCGTAGTAGCACTCCCCGAACACCGGGGGCGGCTGGCATGTCCCGGTGACGGCATCTCCCATCTCCCAGCCTACGCAGACCAGGCCGGCGGGGCAGTCCTTGTCCGAATTGCAGCATCCCTCCGTGGAGCCGGAGCAGAACCCGTACTTGTCCCAACCGTCGCAATCCGCGTTGCACGGGCACGACCAGGCATCGATGCAGGTTTCTCCCGGGAAGCAGTCCCAGTCATTCCAGCACTGGCCCGGAAGGTACGGCATGGGCTCGCAGACGCCTCCCATCGGATCGTCGGGTGCAAAGACGTGACAGACGTAGCCGTCCTGGCACTGGGCGTCGGACAGGCAGCAGTCTCCCTGCCCCGGGACGCAGAAGCCGAGGGTGCTGATGCAGTTCATGTCGCACGAGCACACGTCGGCTCCGACGCAGAAGTTGCCGAACCCGCAGTCCGAGTTGTCGAAGCAGGTCCCAGGTTCCTTCATGGGGTAGCAGACACCCCCCGCACCGAGGTTGGCCCCCACGCACTTCATGCCGCCGGGGCACTCATCGTCCGACTTGCAGCAGTTGGGAATGACGTCCTGGACGCACTTGCCCGGTCCCATCCAGAGGCAGTCATATCCGCAGCCGCAGATGCCCGGGGCCTCGCAGTGCATCCCCTCGCCGCAGTCAATGTCGTCGTAGCACTGCCCCGGACCGGGGGCCGGGTGGCACGCTCCCGGGTTTTCGGGGACGTCCGACGTGAAGATGCAGACTTCGCTCGGACTGCAGTCGGAGTCGGTGAAGCAGCAGCCGGGATAGACTTCCATGCAGAAGCCCGGGTTGCTCATGCAGTCCACGTTGCATCCGCACAGCATCGGGTCCAGGCAGAACTCTTCCGGTCCGCAGTCCGAGGCGTAGTAGCAGTTACCGTTCTCGGGCTCCGGCACGCAGCTTCCGGTGCCCGTCTCGCCGGCCACGCAGACGGTCCCGGCGGGACAGTCGGAGTCCTTGCCGCAGCAGCCGGGTTGTGCGTCGGGCACGCAGAGGCCCGGAGAGATCGGCCCCGGACAGGGATTGTCGCACGGGCAGATGACCTGTCCTTCACAGTGCTGCCCCTGCGGGCAACCGAAGTCGGAGTAGCACTCGCCCTCGCCGACGGGGAGCAGGCAGCTCCCCGGTTCTTCTAGGATCGCTGAGGTGGCAACGCAGACGAGCCCTTTGTCGCAATCCTGGTCCGTCATGCAGCAGAGGCCCGGCTGGACGGTCTGGTCGATGGGGGCGTCCGGCGGGACCACGGTATCCGGAGCGGTGCCGTCCTCCGGCAGCGGGGCATCGGGCTCCACCACACCGTCCGGGGTCACGGCGGCGTCCTGGCCAGTGGCATCCTCGGTCGCTGCGTCGGCGACCGGAACCCGGCCGGTCTGCGAGCAACCCGCAGCCAGGGCCAGCGCGAGCAGTGCGGCGGGCATGCCGAGCATCCGGTGCATTCCGAGAAGGTCGTTCATGTTCGTTCCTCCGAGTGGCTTACTCAGTATGCCACGCATCGGGCGTGGCTTCCAGGAGACATTGCACGGGGCGTGCCAGGGAAGCGATCAGAACGTTTCGGGCCGCTTGCGGAGCCGAGATGAAGCCCAAGAGGGAGGACCTGAAGTCCCCGGGGAGGTTGTGGAGATTCTCGCCACGGTGTGAAGGCGCATCCGCTGCGAGCCCGGAGCCCAGGACTTACGGGCACTTCTTGCGGGCTGCGTAGACCGAGATGTTGGCGCCGATGTAGCGGGAGTTGGTGTTGGTGGTCCCGTTGCCCTCGTTGTTCAGCCCGCAGCCGAAGTCGTTGATCGTGAGGAACGTGGCCTGCTTGCCTGCGAGAGTGACGCCGAGGGCCTTGCTTTCGCCGGACCACTCGGTGGTCGGGAGCGCTCCGAGCGAGTAAGGATAGGAATAGATGGAGCTGTTGTTGGGAACGTAGTCCCCCGAAGTGCCGAACATCGCTGAGATTTCGCTCATGGTGCTGCTGGTGAACGGGCCCTGGCTGCCCCAGGTCGCAGCGCTGCAGTCGTCCGTCCAGAGCATTCCTCCGGCCTGCAGGTAACTCTTCAGCAACTGTCGTTCCTCAGCGGAGAACCCCCAGGCGTTGTGGGCATGGATCCAGAGGAGATCCACGCCGGAGAGGTTCGTGATGCTGCCGATGGTCTGCCCCGCCTCCATGGTGACGGTGTAGCCGAGCCCCTGGAGCTGGGCCTGGAGGTTCCCGTGGGCACTGGGGTCGTCCCAGTCCGAGTAGCCCATGCGGACGATCCGGATGCTCAGGTTGTCGTCGGCCTTGCCGCTGCAGTCGTTGTCCTTGCCGTCGGCCGAATAGCAGATCTCTTTCACCCCGGGGTTGATCTGGGCGTCGCCGTCCTGGCAGTCACCGCCGACGGTGGCGGTATGCTGTCCGGCCGTGGTGCACAGGCACTTGAAGTCGCCGGACATGCCGTAGCCGTCCAGATCCCCGTCCTTGTACCAGTTGGCGCACCCGAGGGCCCCCTCCTCGTCGATGGCACCGTCGCAGTCGTTGTCCTTGCCGTCGCAGGATTCGACCCCCTTGGGCAGGGGAGTGCAGGTCTGCGGGATCCCGCCGATGCAGTTGGCGACCGTGCTTGCGCATTCACCGACCCCGCAGGTGGTGGAGCCCAGGTCTTCGTCGATGGCACCGTCGCAGTCGTTGTCCTTTCCGTCGCAGGATTCGATCCCCTTGGGCAGGGGAGTGCAGGTCTGCGGGTTCCCGCCGATGCAGTTGGCGACCGTGTTCGCACATTCGCCGACCCCGCAGGTAGTGGAGCCCAGCTCCTCGTCGGTGGCACCGTCGCAGTCGTTGTC
>CAITUV010000005.1 GCA_903895725.1 uncultured Myxococcales bacterium
GAGGGATGTTGCATCATCGTGGGAGTTGTGACGCTCCCGGCGTCATAAGTCGGGGGATGTTGCATCATCGTGGGAGTTGTGACGCTCCCGGCGTCATAAGTCGGGGGATGTTGCATCATCGTGGGAGTTGTGACGCTCCCGGCGTCATAAGTCGGGGGATGTTGCATCATCGTGGGAGTTGTGACGCTTCCGCTTTCCAGTTGCCCCCTGTCTCGTCTGTGCTACAGTCTGGGGCGCCCGTGGGGGGGCGGAGTTGAGGATGGATGCTGAAGACAGACGAGACGGGGCCGGTCCGCATCCTGCAGGGGCAGTGCCCGGCCTGGTCGCTCTATCGGCGGCCTCGGTGGCGGGGTGGGTGGTTGCTGCCCTGTCGGAGTGGCTTCTGTACGGTGGTCGAGGCGGGCTCGAGGGGGCGCTGTCCGTAGTGGGGCTGACGCTGCCGTCTGTGCTGATCACGCTGATCCTGGGGCTTCCGGTGCTGGTGCTGTTGCGTCGCGTGGCGCCCGGGCTGCAGGCGCGTGTGGAGTCCGGGAGCCGGATGGCGTACTGGAATCTCTTCCTGACGCTGTTCTTCCTGGCGTTCACTCCGTTTCCGGTATTTCGGGTGCTGGTGAAGCTGAGCTCCACCATTTCGGATGAGGCGCTCCAGGTGATGTTCACGAGCGCTGCCTCGGTGCTTGGCGTCGGGGCTGCGCTGGCGGCAGCGGTGACCGCCGGGCGCCTGACGGCTGCGCTGCTCGTCCGGCTGGGGCTCGACGAGATTCCCCCCGGGTTTGCCCTGTTCTGGGTCTTTGCGTTTCCCGGGACGTGGCTGGTGGTGCCGTTTGCCGTGGTCGTGCGCGAGCCGGAGCTGCTCCACCCGGCGGCTCGGCTGCTGTTTCCACTGCTGGCCCTCCTGCTTGTTCCCCTTCTGGCCATGGCTGCGCAGAAGCTCGGGAGCGTGGTCCGGCTCGTCGTCGCGACAGTGACCCTTCTGGCAACCGTTGCGCTTTTCTCCACGACCCTCCTGGGGACGACGTATTCCTCCGCTGCCGTGACCGCCCCACCGTTCACGTCGTTGCTGTTCTCGAAGCTCAAGACGCTGGTCGATCTGGACGGGGACGGCCAGACCTGGCTGTTCGACGGCGGGGATTGCGACGAGTCGGACGAGGCGGTCAACCGGATGGCCTCGGACCGACCCGGAAACGGCATTGACGAGGATTGTGATGGGGAGGATGCGGAGAGCCGGGTCGGGCTCCAGCTCGGGGACCCGCGGCCGTTCTTCATGCCCGAGGCGCGCAAGCTCAACATCCTCGTCGTGCTGCTGGATGCAGTCCGCGCCGACCACGTCCACGCGTTTGGATACAAGCGGCCCACGACTCCCAACATCGACCGGCTGGCCGACGAGAGCCTCGTGTTCACCCAGGCCGTCTCGCAGTACCCCTCCACCGGGATCTCCGTGCCGTCCATGCTGTCCGGGCGGTACCCCGAGTACATGGTGTGGGGCAAGCCGAAGCGGAACAACCAGTACGTCCTTCTGTCGGAAAACGAGCTGATTACCGATGTGTTGAGCCGCAACGGGTACTCCACCCACGGACTCGTGGCAGCCTGGATTGATACCCACATTCTGGGCCTCAAGGATCATTTCGACCGGCAGGAGCCGCTCTATCCCCACAGCGAGTGGAAGAAGTGGGTGCGGGATTCCAGCCGCCTGGCCGCCACCCGTGCCATCGAGTTCTTCGAGCACCGGCGGGCGGACCGGCCGTTCTTCCTGCTGCTGCACTTCGAGGAAGCGCATGAGCCTTACGTGACTCATGGTCCACCTGGCAAGTCGTTCGGAAAGAAGGAAGTCGACCGGTACGATTCGGACATCTACTGGACCGATCTCTGGCTCGGGTTCGTGCTGGGCTACATGGAGATGAAAGGGCTGATGGACGACACCGTGATCGTCGTCCTGGCGGACCACGGGGAGGAGTTCGGGGACCACGGCAAGAAGTTCCACGGTCACCAGATCTACCAGGAAAGCATCCACGTGCCGCTGCTGGTCCGAATTCCCGGAATGGAGCCGGCCCGGATCGACCACCGGGTGGGGTTGCTGGACGTGTTCCCCACGATCCTCGACATCACGGGGATCGAGCACGACCGAAGCCGGCTCCAGGGGGTAAGCCTCCTGAGAACGGCTGCGGGCGCGACCGAGGCTGCCCAGCGCCCGGTATTCTCGATGCTGGCGGACCGCGAGAAGGAGCCTACGCAGCGGGCCAAAGTGCTGCTGCTCGGCAACTGGAAGCTCATCCGTGATCTGACTCGGAACCGGAATGAGCTGTACGATCTCGTCCTGGACCCGGAAGAGAAGTCGAACATGGCCGGTCACAAGCTCCCGATTCTCAGCGAGCTCCAGGCCCTCCTCAAGTCGTTCCTCGATGCCAGTCATCCGTCGTGGCAGATGTACTGAGAGGGCGGGTTTCGGGAGCTGGGGGCTCGGGGCTCGGGGGGAGAGGCTCCCGGTGCAGGAGGGGGGACGGGCGGGCTACTTGGACAGGGCGTAACCCAGGCTCAGGCCGACGTAGGGAAGGTTGACGGCACCGACGTCCAGTCCCACCCGCCAGTCGTCGAGGAAGCGCCAGCCGAGAGACCCGGCCACCAGCAGAAGCGGCATGACCCGGTAGGAGAAGTCGACGGGCTCGCGGGTGACCTTGTCCCAGTGCCCGCAGGCCGTGACCTTGCCGGTGCAGCCAGGGAGGACCTCGGTTGCGTAGACGTCGCCGAATACGCCGGAGAGGCCGATTCCGACGGAGGGGGAGATCTCGAGCCCCCATTTGAGGGGGAATTGCCAGGCGTATCCGACCCACGCACCGGCGAAGCCGACGGGGAATTCGGCGTAGACCGTGGTTTCTGGATCGGCCCCGGCCGCTCTCCAGTAGCCGGGGGGCGTCAGCATCGAGCCGCCCACGATTCCGAGGTTCCAGTGCGACCGGGCGGATCCCATGGAGTAGTGCATCAGGAGTCCGTGCGCCATCACCGGCTGGTGGTCGGCAAACGTCCCGGACAGGGTGAAATCGGGCAGGCCGGCCAGCACGTAGGTGCCGTTCAGCGCAGAGTAGTCCCCGGCCCGGGCCGGCTGGGTTGCGCCCAGCAGCAGGACGAGAATCGCGGCTCCGACGTGGCGGCTCATGTCGCTCCCCGTTACCTTGTGGCAGTCTAGTGGATTCGGCCCACCGATTCAAGAGACCATGCAAGCTTCGCCCGTGCGCGGGATTATTATTGAACGCGAGCGGTCCCTTCCGCTATAATCCTCGCCGTTGCTGAGAGGTGGTGCGATGAAGCGACTGTTGCCCCTGATGCTCCTGTTGGCGCTGGCCGTCCTTGCGTGTCCGGCGTGCAAGAACAAGAGCAGGACCATCGAGAAGGACGTGCCGGTTGGAGACCAGGGAGCCCCGCCCGGAGATGTACGGGCGGACGGGAAGGGAGATGTGGTCGTGTTGCCCGATGCCGGGCCGGACGAGGGGACGCCGGACGCAGTGTTCCCGGACAAGTTCGAGCCGGACGGGGTGCACCCGGACATCGTTCAGCCGGACGCCGGGCCGTTTATCCCGCAGGAGTGCACGTCGCATGCCGATTGCGGGGAAGAGGGGCTGTGCATCGAAGTGGCCCCGGGCTCGGGCAAGCAGGTCTGTGCCCCCTTCTGCATGGACGAGTGCCCCGGGGACTGGCAGTGCAGATCGATCTACGTCGACGGTCCCGATCCGGTATCGCTGTGTGTGCCGCCGACCCAGACGATCTGCATGGTGTGCACGACGGACAAGGAGTGCCTGTTTGCCGGTGCGCTCTGCATCAAGGGGAGCGGGGCAACGGGCTTCTGCGGCCGCTACTGTCACCCTCAGGATGCTCCGGAGTGCCCGGAGGGGTTCGAGTGCGCCATGGCCAAGGGGAAGGACGGCGCCGAGCTTGGGTTCCAGTGTCTGCCTCCGGCGGGCCAGTGCTGTGTGGCGGGCAAGCTGAAGAGCTGCGACGACTCGAATCCGTGCACTTCGGACTACTGTGACGGCACGCTCGGGTGCAAGCACAAGAACATCGATGGTCCGTGCGAAGGGCCGGACAAGTGCACGGCGTACAAGTGCGTCAACGGAGCCTGCATCGGGTTTGCCGTGACCGAGGACAACACCCTCAACGGCATCGATGACGACTGCGACGGCAAGACGGACGAGGATTGGGTCACGGGGATCAAGGTGCCGGTCAGCGCATTCTCGAGCACGGTCCACAAGATGAGTGGGGGCGGCATCACCGTCCAGGGTGCGCTGTCCACGCCGCCGGCTGCCGGGACTTCGTCAGGAGGAGATTTCCAGGTGACGCCGGGGATGGTGAAGGTGGGAGAGGATGGGGAGCCGTAGCACCAGTCGAGCATCCAAGAGCTGCCAATGTCCATAGTGCGGGGACACGTGAAGTGGGAGAGGATGGAAAGCCGTCCTGCGAATCGAGCATCCATGAGATGCCACCATTCGGAGCACCGGGGAGCGGGGATGGCTCGGCTCAGCGCACTTGGTGTGCTGGTCGCCGCCGCCATGCTCCTTGCCGGACCCGTTTCGACAACGAGCTACGCATCTGAAACGGACCCCGACGTCGCGGCCTGCATTCCCGACTGTGCGGGCAAGGAGTGCGGCGATGACGGGTGCGGCGGCTCGTGCGGAAGCTGTGCGGCGTACCATGCGTGCAAGGGGGGGGCCTGCTGGTTCGACGGAGGCTGCCAGCCAGGCGCTCTGCCCGGATGCGGGGACTGCACCTGCCAGACTTGCACCTGTGCGGCCGACCCGTACTGCTGCACGGCCCACTGGGACTGGCTGTGCGTGAACCGCTGCAACACCCAGTGCGGCGGGTGCGGGCAGATCGTGACGTGTGGCGATGGTACCTGCCACCCGGGCGAGACCTGCAAGACGTGCCCGTACGACTGCGGGAGCTGCCCGCTCCCCTGTGGCAACGTTACGGCCGTCGGATGCTGCGCACAGACCACGCTGTTCTCCTGCCAGGTCGGCAAGCTCGTCATCGAGGACTGTGTGGCCCTCGGGTCCTCCACCTGTGGCTGGGACGAGGCAACCGGACGGTATGGCTGCGGGTTTGACGGGGCGGACCCGGCCGGCGTGTGGCCTCTGGCCTGCGACCTGACTCCGCCCGAGGACGTCGTGGCCGACGTGCCGCTGCCGGAGTCGTGCCAGGGGATCGAGTTTGCAGGCTGCTGCGATGGACAGACGGTCCGCTGGTGCGATGGGACTGGGCTCCATGCCATGGACTGCACGGGCAACCCGCCGCCGCTCGACCAGTGCGGATGGAACGGCAGCAAGGGGTACTACGACTGCGGAGGAAACGGCGGCGACCCGACCGGGCTCTTGCCGCTGTACTGTCCTGCCGTCGAGACGGACGTGGTGAGCGACACGGGTGCCGGGCCGCAGTGCAAGCTCGGGACCCTGGTGGCGGTTGGTTGCGGGGACGTGACCTGGGAAGGGTGCTGCGGTGATGGGGCCTCCCTCTACTTCTGCGAAGGGGGCAAGTACCTCTGCTCGCTGGAATGCGGCAAGCTCCAGCCGCCCAATAACGTCTGCGGCTGGCTGGCGGCCGGCGGCTACTACGATTGCGGAGGGGAGGGTGCGGACCCGGGAAACGAGCATCCTCTGGCCTGTTCGGGGCTCCCGCTGCCGCAGGATGTCGCTCAACAGGACGAGGGGGCACCGCCTTCGACCTGCCCCGACCTGCCGGAAGGCGGTTGCTGTGAAGGCCCCGTGCTCACCTGGTGCGAGAACGGCATCGTGCGCACCTTCGACTGCCTGACGCTGTCGTCGGACCCGGTGTTCGGCGCCTACATCCACTGCGGGACCAACCCGGTGACCAAGAAGGTCGACTGCATCAAGAAGCCGGACCCGGCGGCCCCCGTGTGCGGTGCCCCGGTCCTCCCGGAGCCTGTCCCGGAGGTTCTCCCCGACATCCCCGCGGAGGCAGTACCGGAACCCCTGGACCTCCCCCTCTTGGAGAAGGTCGAGCCCGTGGACGATTCCGGGGCGGGCGGTGAGTCCACCGGACTCGTCATTCCCGCCGAGAATGCGCCGGAACAAGAGATCAAAAAGAAGTCGGGTGGGTGCGGAGTCGGCGATACCGGCACGGCCTGGTGGCCACTGCTGGCCTTGCTCCCCCTGCTGTTGCGACGCCGGAGGGCGGCCTGCTGCCCCGGTAGCCCGGAGCGGCCCGCTTCGCTCCCCTAGGAGATCATCGTGAACGACGAGAAATCGAACATGACCCCTTCCGGACCTCCCACGGACGACACGTCGAGGCCCTTGAACGGCTACATCGAAGTCTTGTTCGGCCCCCTGGCGGGAAAGCAGTTCAACCTGGCCAAGGACACGGTGGTGATCGGTCGAGGCGACGACGCCGACATCGTGCTGGACGATCCCACCATGTCGAGGCGGCACGCAGCAATCCGGCGGCTGCCCGACGGCTTCCACCTGACCGATCTCGGGGGAAGCAACGGAACGCTGGCCAACGGTAAGGTCGTGACCGAGATCGTCCTCGAGGACGGAATGACCGTGGAAACGGGCACCACGGTGCTGGCGTTCCGGAGCGGCGTGGCCCAGAAGGCGGCAAAGACCGACGACACGCTCCGTCTGCGCACTACGCAGAAGCTCCCTGCGCTGGGCACGGCAGCCGAGTCATCCACGCCAGGGCGCACCGCGACTCAGCCCGGGATGAAGGTCCAATCCCGGCGCGGAGTGCCGCCGGCATCCCTGGCGCAGCTCGTTTCGTGGGTCGTAATCCTGGCGCTCGTGGCCGGCGGGATTCTGCTGGGGCTGGCGCTGCTGGACTACTCGTCGCCGCCCCAGGTGGAATCCAAGGATCTGGCCGAGGCCACCGCCCGGCAGGCCAGGGCCACCCGCCAGCGCCTTCCGTCGACCGAGGAAGGGGGCCTCTCCGTGGCTGCCGCCCCCGACGTCGCCCAGGAGCGGCTGCGGGTGGCCGTCGAGCTTGAAACCACCGGAGATCTCGCCGGTGCTCTCAAGGTTTACGAAGAGATCAACACCCGCTACCCGGAGTTCCTCCCGCCGGCCGGCCAGACGGTTCCCGAGCGTGTCGATTCGCTCAAGAAGAAGATCCAGTTCGGAGAGCTCGTCACCCGGGCCCAGGCGGTGCTCGACGATCCGCAGGCGACCCCCAAGGCCTTGCAGGAAACCGGGGATGAGCTGGGCCTGATTCCCACCTCCGACAAGGAGTTCGGCGAGAAGGCACACCAGCTCACGGAGTCCCTGCGGCTGCGGCTCAAGGAGCTGGAGGCCCAGGAAGCACAGGACCGACTTCGCAAGGTCGAGGGGGAGGCGGTCGGCCCCGGTACCGAGGCCCCTCCGGTGCCCCCGGCATCCACCCCGGCACCGTCCGGCGAAACGCCGACCTCCGCTGCGGAACAGGCCCGCAGCAAGGCCAAGTCGCTCTACAAGAATGGGGAGTTCGACGAGGCTGTCGCCGTCCTGCGCGCAGCGGCCACCGGCTCGGAAGGTGAATCCCTCGGGCGCCTGGCCGGGCGCATCGAGGCCTTTGGAAAGACCTACCGGGAAGCCGTTTCCACGGCCCGCGCCGGTGGGCTGGAAGAAGATGCCCTGGATCTCATCGAGAAGGCCCGCGCCCTGGATGGAGATCTGTACGGGAGCTACCGGAGTGAGCTCGATGACCTGGTCGCCACTACGTCGGTTGCCCAGGCTCAGAGGCGACTCACGGACGGCGACTTTGCCGCGGCCCGACGGATGCTCGACACGGCCCGCAAGTACCGCAGCGCCAACAAGGAAGTGAGCAAGCTCGAGAGTCTGTTCGCGTTCAAGGCAGCCCAGCTCGTCAAGCAGGCCAGGGAGGCGTCCGATCCGGCTGCTGCCATCGAGCTCGCGGACCAGGCCATCCTCCTGGCAGGACCGGACTCCAGTGCCGGCGGTGAGGCCGCTCAGCTCAAGAAGAAGCTGACGGAGTGATCCTCAGTTCTTGGCCCTTCGCCCATCTGTCGCGGCCCGTGGCCCGTCTGCCTTGGCCCGCTGCGCTTCGGTCCTGGCCCGCTGCGCTTCGGTCCTGGCCCGTGGCGCTTCGGTCCTGGCCCGTGGCGCTTCGGTCCTGGCCCGTGGCGCTTCGGTCCTGGCCCGTGGCGCTTCGGTCCTGGCCCGTGGCCCATCCGTCCTGGCCCGTGGCTCCTCGCCCATCTTCCCCGACTTGCGCATTACGAACAGGTAGTTGAACCCCCGCAGGAAGTAGTTGCCGTCGACCGCGGCCTTCCGATGGTTGGCCTGCTCCAGCGTCCGGTTGTGGCGCACGACGCTGACCACGTCGACCGGCTCCAGCCGTTTCCTGAGCATCTGGAACAGCTCGATTCCGATGGGGATGAACCCCTTTCCGTGGACGTAGGAATCGCAGACGTAGAGGGCCATGTGGCCGCCGGGGCGGAGCACCCGGACGATCTCGCCGAAGACCTGTTCCATCGCCTCGAAGTAGGCCGGTGTGGCGGCATCGAGTCGGCCGATGCAGCGGGGATCGTCGGAGTACTTGATGTGGGTCGAGTAGGGAGGATCCACAAAGACGAATCCGGCTTTGCCGTCCTCGAGCGGGAGCTTTCGGGCATCGGCCCGGAAGATGTCTCTGCGGGTGGGAGCCACGTCGTAGCCAAGGGCCCTGCGTCCCAGGTCGCGGGCGACATCCAGCGTGGTTCCGCTCCCGGCGCAGGGGTCGACCACCAGGTCCCCCTCCCGTGTGTACCGCTTGAGCAGGTTCCAGACGACGTAGCTGGGGGTGGCCCCCGGGAACGCAGGGTCTCCCTGGAGCCCCTCTCCGTAGTTCTGCGACGGGTACTCCCAGAGTGTCGTCGGCTGAATCTCGAGGGCCGGTCTTCCCGGCCGTTGCGGCTTCTTCCAGGCCATCGGCACCACCTCCATGACCGAGTCGCATCATAGGATGCCCCCGAGCCGGGCGCAACTTCGGAATCGGCCCGACGAGGCATCCTTCCGGCAACGTTGCCATGCCGGCCAAGTGCGTTTAGAATTCCGGTGGCTGTTGGAGCGGGGGGGGACGATGACGAGACAAGTGGACAGGATGGTGTTGCTGGCGGCCAGCATCGAGCAGGCCGTGGCGTGGAAGGGGGAGCACAGAGAACGGGCCCGGTTTGCCGCCGGGGGGACCGACCTGCTGCTCCAGACTCGGTCGGGCAAGCTCAAGCCGGAGGTCTTCATCCGTCTCCCGGCCGTGAGCGCCAGGGTCGTGGTGGACGGGGCGACGCTCGTGCTGCCGGCCCTGGCCACACTGGCCGACCTGGCGGCTCATCCGCTCATCTTGAAGCACGTTCCGGTGCTGGCACAGGCCATGACCCAGATCGGGTCTCCGCAGATCCGGAACGTGGCCACCCTGGCCGGCAATCTGTGCAACGCGTCTCCGGCAGCGGATTCGGCACCGGTGCTGCTGGTGTACGATGCCTCCGTAGTGCTCACAAGCGTTTCGGGCCGGCGGGAGCTTCCCCTGGACCAGCTCTTCCTCGGTCCGGGGAAGACGGCGCTGGCTCAAGACGAGCTGCTGCTCGAGGTCCGCATTCCCCTGCCTCCGGATGGTGAAGCGGCGTTCTTCCGGAAGTTCGGCCCCCGCGGCGCCAACGTGATCTCGTCCGCCTCGTTTGCCGCCCGGGTGAAGCTGTCCGGAACGGTCGTGGAGCGGGCGTTCCTGGCCGCGGGTTCGGTCGGACCACGCCCGCTGCGGCTGAAGAACACGGAGAAGTCCCTGGCCGGGGTGGACGTGGCATCCCTCGCCGTCCGGCCGGTGTCGGCTTCGGCGCAGGGAGAGGCTCCTGGGGACAAGACGTTGCCCGACGCGGTCCTGTCGGCCCTGGGAAAGGACATCTCGCCCATCACGGACGTGCGCGGGAGCGGATGGTACAAGGGGCAGGTGATCGAGCGCTGCATGCAGTGGCTGGCGGACAGGCTGGGAGGTAGCGAACAATGACGACCGTTCGATTCGTGCTCAACGGGAAGGCGGTCCAGGCCGAGGTCGAGGCCGGGACGCGCCTCATCGATCTCTTGAGAGAGACTTTCGACCGCACCGAGGTCAAGGAAGGGTGCGGCGAAGGGGAATGCGGTGCCTGCACGGTCCTGCTCGACGGCCGTCCCGTGACCTCCTGCATCCTCTTTGCCTGGCAGGTGGAGGGGCGGTCAGTGACCACGGTGGCCGGGCTCGACGAGGCCGAGCTTGCCCGTATCCGGGAAGCGATGGTGGGCGAAGGGGCCGTACAGTGCGGCTTCTGCACTCCGGGATTCGTCCTCTCCATCAAGGCCTTGCTCGATTCCAACCCCGCACCGGGCCGGGGAGAGATCCTCGAAGCGGTGTCCGGCAACCTGTGCCGCTGCACCGGCTACGAGCGCATCGCCCGGGCCGTCGAAAAGCTCGCACGAGAGGGAGGCAGCCGATGAGCGACACCAACCGCTACAACGTCATCGGTCATGCGCTGCCCCGCGTCGATGCCCCCGAGAAGGTGGACGGCAAGGCCCTGTACGTCGATGACTACCGCTTCCCCGGGCTTCTGCATTGCGCCATGGTGCTCTCTCCTCATCCGCATGCGGAGGTGCTTGCCATCCGCACGGACAAGGCCCTCTCGGTACCCGGCGTGCTTCGCATTCTGACCGCGGCCGACGTCCCGGTCAACCAGATCGGATGCGTGTTTCCGGACCAGCCGCTGCTGGCTGCAGACCGGGTCCGCTTCGTCGGAGACCGGGTGGCGCTCGTCGTGGCCGAGACCCGGGAGATCGCCCGCCATGCCGTGTCCCTCGTCGAGGTCGACTACCGCCCGCTCCTCTCGGTACACGATCCGGAGCTGGCGCTTGCCGGGGATGCGCCGGCGCTTCATGCCAAAGGCAACCTCCTGGCCCACCAGAAGATCCGCCACGGCGATGCGGCGGCCCGACTGACATCCTGCGACGTCGTGGTGGAGCATGTGTTCGAAGTCAACTACCAGGAGCATGCCTACCTCGAGCCGCAAGGCGCCCTCGCCGTCCCCGAAACGGGGGGAGGAGTCACGATCCTGGGTTCCATGCAATGCCCGTTCTACGTCCAATCCGGCGTGGCCCGGGCACTCCGGCTCGACCGCAATCGCGTGCGGGTGGAGCAAACCGTGACCGGCGGCGGATTCGGCGGCAAGGAGGACTACCCCACCGAGGTGGCCGCCTGTGCCGCCCTGGCGGCCCTGGCCACGGGGCGTCCGGCCAAACTCATCTACACCCGCGGCGAGGACATCCAGATCTCGACCAAGCGCCACCGGATGCGCATGCGCTACCGGATCGGTGCGGACCGGGACGGAAAGCTGCAGGCCATCCACGTCACCCAGTTCGTCGATGCCGGAGGGTACGCCGGTCTGTCCACCATCGTGGCCGAGCGGGCCAATTCCACCGCTGCCGGCCCCTACTTCTTCCCGAACGCACACGTGGACACGTACATCGTGTACACCAACAACCTGTTCGGCGGAGCGTTCCGGGGGTTCGGCAATCCGCAGGTGACGTTCGCCATCGAAGGGATGATGGAACTGCTGGCGGGCAAGCTTGGACTGGACCCCGTCGAGCTCAGGCGCAGGAACCTTCTAACCGAGGGGATGCCGATCATCTGCGGCCAGGCACTGCCGCCGTCGGCCCCATCCCGGGAGGTGCTGGACACGCTGGTGGACCGGGCCGATCTCGGCCGTCTCCGTGCCGAAGCGGAGGCGTTCAACAAGACCAGCCGCTTCAAGCGCAAGGGGGTCGGGCTGGCGCTTTCCATGTACGGCTGCTGCCTGCATGCCGGCGGCCAGCACCTGGAGGGTTCCGGGGCGCTGGTGCAGGTCCGGGCGGACGGATCGGTGGAGGTCAACATCGGCGGAACCGAGCTGGGCCAGGGGGCGTTCACCGTGGTCGCTCAGATCGCGGCCGAGACGCTGGGGGCCGACTACGGCCGTGTCCGTGTGCTCCCCTCCGATACCCGCATGGTGGCGGATTCCGGGCCCACGGTGGCATCCCGCACCACGATCATGAGCGGCAATGCGGTACGGGCGGCCTCGCTCCAAGTCCGCTCCCGCCTGGTCGAGCTGGCCGCAGTCATGCTGGGCTGCTCCTCCCGAGATATCGAGGTGGGCAACGGGCTCTACCGAGGGGGCGGCAAGGAGCTGCCCTTTGCCGACCTGTGCATGGAGGCTTTCCGCCGCAAGCTGCACCTGGCGGCATCAGGCTGGTACGCACCCGTTCCCAAGCCGTGGGACAAGGAGACGGGGCAGGGAATCGCTTACAGCGTGTACTGTTTCACCGGTCACGTGGCGGTCGTGGAAGTGGACCTGGTCGGCGGACTGGTCAAGGTGGAGAAGGTCATCGCGGTCCATGACGTAGGCAAGGCGATCAATCCCGCCACGCTCGAGGGGCAGGCGCATGGAGGCATCGTCCAGGGGATGGGCTGGGCACTGTCGGAAAACCTGGTCCTGGACAAGGGGCGGTGCCTGAATCCCGGATTCACCGACTACCTGATCCCGTCGAGCCTCGATGCCCCTCAGATGGACGTGGTCTTCGTCGAAGACCCCTACCCGGACGGGCCGTTCGGCGCCAAGGGGATCGGAGAGCCGTCGCTGATCTCCGTCCCTACTGCCGTGGCCCTGGCCGCAGGAAACGCATGCGGCCAGCTCGCCGATCGGATTCCCGTCACGCCGGAGATCGTGCTTCGGTGGACGGAGCTCAGCCGCCGTTGCTGACGTTGACTGAAGTGGAAATCGAAACAGCCTCGCCCTCGAACGGGGGCACGCGTTGCCGCCCCAGCTCGGCGCTGATGCAGGTCTTGAGATCCCCCACATGGTTGGGAGGATTGACGCTGATCTTGAGGCCGGAGATACGGCCCGACGGCTGAAGCTGGGCCGAGGCCTCGACGGCCATCGCATCGGCCTCGCCGTACCGCAGCAGGATCTGAGCTGCGCACTTCTGGACGACGCCGGTGAGCCGGGACTCGGCGAGCCGTGCCCCGTCCTGGGAGCCGTTGCCTTCCCCCTCGTCCTCGGTGAAGTCCATGACCATCTCCTCGTCGTCGCCGGTGCGGACCGCAACGCCGACGATGCTTCCGGCCTCCCCCTGAACGCCGGCGGCCTTGGCCACCTTGCGCTGCTTGACCTTGGCGGGCCCCTCCAGCTTCCGGGTCTCGGACAGCTTCTCCGACGTCGGAGCCATCCGGCCCTCCTCCTTGAGGGACCGCAGGATCTTCTCCTTGTCCGGCTCGTCTCCGTCCCCCTCGTCGATGATCTTGAACTCCGGCTCGGCCGGTGCTTCGGCCTTCTTCACCTTGCTGCTGGATTCTGTGGCCTCCTCGACCGGGCGAACGTCGATGACCTTCTCTTCCTCTTTGGGCGTGAACGGCTTGAAAATCACCACGGCAGCGACTGCGGCTCCGGCCAACCCGAGCAGGACGAGCAGACCTATGGCCACCTTGGCCCGGGCACGCCGCACGACCGCGGTGCGCGTACGGTCAAACTCCTCCTTGCTGCGACGGGTACGATCCTCCTTGACCAGAATCAGGAGATAGGCCGCAAACGGACCGACTTCGCGGGCCGGACACATGCGGCGGGTGTTCAGCTCGACCAGCGTGGTGTCCGGAGAAACCTCCCTTCGGGACAGGAGATCCAGAACCTCACGGGCCATGTACGGCCCCACCTCGATCCCATCCTTGATATAGGCCCAGCGCGTGTTTCTCTCGAACTTGTCGGGGAGCGAGAACGGCTGCATTTTTCACCATCCCGTGCCAGCTACCCTCCTTGTAGCAGACGGTCGGCGGCAAGGTCAAGGAAGCAGTGGGGGGGGAAGAAGGAGATAGGACGCATAGGACGTATAGGACGTATAGGACGAATGGGAGGCATGGGACGGCCCCCCCCACTTGCCCCCCCCACTTGCCCCTCCCACCTGCGTCCGCCTACCCCCACTTGCGCCCCTGGGGCGGCGTCCCTGGACACCTGCCAGCCCGACATCGGCCCCACGACATCCGCCTCGATTTCTACTCGTGGGGTCCCCAGCCCGGCAACGCCCGGAAGTACTTCTCAAACTCCTTCAAATACCGGTCCAGCAGGCGTGCGGGCAGCTCGACGTCGTCCACCATGGGGTCGAGCGCCAGGGCCTGGAGCAGCAGATCCCGGTTCCCCTCCACCATGCCGGCAACCGACAGCTCGTTGATCAGCGTCTGGCGGCGGCACAGATCAGCCACCGGCTCAGGCAGCGGAGGGCAGGCGAGCTGCCGGGGACCCGATGCCAGGAACGCTGCCGGCGTTTCCACGATCGCACCCGGAGGAAGATTGGGGATTCCCCCGTCGTTGGGCAGGTTGACCGCCTCGTCCACGTACCCGTTGCGCAGCAGCAGCCCTTCCACCAGCGACTCGGCCCGCTCGCTTCCCACCTGGTCGAGCAGCTCCAGGTTCCTGTCGTGCACCACCGCCCTGGCCAGCGCCGCCCGCCGGGCACGGGTCTGGTTCGACCAGTCGAAGTCGTACATCTGCATGTCCATCCGCTGCCACGTCTTGCGGGCCGTGCTGTGCGTGAAGGGAAGGTATTCGCACAGGTGGGTGTCCCCGGGCACCGGGAAGCACCCGAACAGGTCGAACACGTGCCGGGTCAGCGGCTCGAACGAACGATCAAACGAGACATTGCGCTCCCGGAGGGCCGGATACCAGTCCGTCCCGTCCCGAAATCCGGTCACTTCGAGGGCCCATGTGAAATGGTTGAGGCCGGCAGCCAGGATGTGCAGCTTCTCCTTGGCCGCACAGGTCAGGGCATGCGAGGCGTCCATGCTGTCGTCGCGCCACCGGAAGTGATAGTGCTCAGGAAGCTCTATCCCCAGCTCCTCGTGCAGGATGGTGCCTGCCATGTAGTAGCCGAAGTCGAGCTGGTGGCACACGCCGATGGTCCGGATGCCCGAGTAGCGGGCCGCCGCGGTTCCGATGCGGGTCACCGGGTTGGTGTAGTTGAGCAGCCAGGCCTGCGGACAGCACTCCTCCATGGTCTCGAGGATGGGCAGAATGAGCCCCAGGTTGCGGGCCGCATGGAAGATGGCTGCCGGACCTCCGTTCTCCGCATAGTGATCAATGCCGAATTCCAGCCCGATCTCCCGGTCCTTCCGCCAGCATTCTTCCCGGTCGATGGCCACGGAAAGGATCACGCAGTCGGCGCCGTCGAGGCAGGATGCCAGCTCGTCATGCGACAGGACCTCCTTGGGAATCCTCCGCTCCCGGGCGATGTAGCGCCCAAGCTCCCCCATGCGGTGAACCGCCTCCTGCTTCACGTCGAACAGGTGGATCGAGATCCCGTCGAGCGACCGGGCCTCGAGCAGCCCCTTGAGCGCCGACAATCCGAAGCTGGCGCTCCCCGCTCCGATTACCGCTACCTTTCCATTGGCCATAGACGACCTCCCGTTTGTGGGAGGGATCTTGCCACCGGCCCATGCGGGGGGCAAGCGCTATGGCAATCCCTTGACAGGACCTGCTGTGGGATGATTGACTCGCTTGAGCTTGGGGGAGGGAGTAACTCAAATGGGCAAGCCTGGTTTCGTGTTGACCGCAGCGCAACGGGCGACATACGCGGTGGGGATGTTCTCGTCGGCCATCGTCACGGCCAACGCGATGACGTGGCTGCTGTACTATTACTCCCCCCCGCCCAACGCCGTGGACCAGGGAATGGTGTTTCTTGCGGCCGGAGTGCTGGTCGGGCTGGCCCGACTCTTCGGCTCGAGCATCGATGCGTTGACCAACCCGCTCGTCGCATTCTGGAGCGACCGGAGCCGACACCCCGGAGGCCGCCGAATCCCCTTCATCCGCCGGGGTGCGGTACCGCTCATGCTTCTCGCCGTGCTGATCTGGTTCCCGCCGGTGCGGGGAACCTCCGTTTACAACGTGCTGTGGCTCGCTCTCACGCTGGGTGGAACCTGGTTCTTCTACACCTATGTCGTTGCCCCCTACCTGGCGTTGATGCCGGAGCTCACGCCGCACCCGGAGGAACGGGTCAGCCTTACCGTCACCATGTCCTACTTCGAGGCCGCTGCCGCCGTGATCGCAGCGCTCGTCGTGCCGCCCGTGCTCGAGGCGCTCAAGGGGGGCGTTCAGCTCGGCCCGGTCTTCCTTTCCGACGGGTTCAAGGTGACGGCCCTCGTGCTTGCCGTGCTGGGCGGAGTGGGCTTCTTCGTGTCCGTCTCGAAGATCCGGGAGAAGCCGCTGGCCGAGGAGAAGCGGATGGACTTCTCGCTGGGGCGGGCGGTGATGGAGTGCTTCCGCAACCCGGCGTTCCTGCCCTACCTGCTGGCCGCATCGTCTGCCAAGATCGCGGTGGGCATCGTGATGATCTGCATGCCGTTCCTGGCGACCGCGGTGCTCCACAAGGGGGAGGGGTTCACTGCGGTCCTGCAGGCACCGCTGTTCCTGTCCACCATCGTCGGGTTTGCCGTGGCGCAGCTCGTGGTCAACCGGTTCGGGCTGAAGCGGGCGTTCCTGGCGGCCACGGTGGCGGCCACGCTCCTGGTGGCCGGGTTCTTCGGAGTGAACTTCCTGGGGTCCCGGCCGCTCGAGCTGGCCGCATTCGGCCGTACCTCGGGAGGGGAACTGCTGCTCTCGTTTGCCCGCAACCCAACCCCGGGGTTCCAGCCGCCGTCTCCGGCCGACGTTCCTTCCGATCGTCCCCTCGAGACCGACGATGCCGTCACGGTCAGGCTCGACCCGTTCCAGTGGGCCGCTCTGTTCGCCGATCCGGACGTGGAGGCCTTCCGAACGTCGCTGGAGGAGCTGACCGACGAGGAGGCCGCTGCCCTGCTGCGTCCCGAGACGGAGGCCCTGTCCCGCCCCGAGGCCCGGGGGAGGGAGAAGGCCTGGATGCTCGAGCAGGATAGCCCGGCTCTCATGCTTCATCTCGCCCCCCGGGCGGCCCCTTACCTGTTCCCAAACGGGAAGCGTCGCTTCGATGACGGGCTGTACATTGCAGGGCCCAGGCTGGCCCAGGTGCCCCGACCCGGGCAGGACATCCGCCTCGATCTCGAGGTCGGGCCGCTGTCCGAGCCGGAAGAAACGGTCAACCTCGACGGCTGGAAGCTCGTGGTGTCGACGCCCGAGGAGCGGGCCGGGCTTTCCTCGGGGCAGTCATTCCGCCTCGGGCCCCCCGCCACGCTGCCCCTGGCCGGCCGCCTGGTCTGGTCCGACGGCTCGGTTGCGTTCGAGCGATTCCGCCCGCTTCCTGAGGCGGAGGCCAGCCTGTCCTCCTTGCCGCCCGAGGTGCGATCCACCCTGGCGGACGAGGGAAAGCTCAACGCACTGCTGGCCCGCTTCGACCTCCGGGTGGAGCTGCTCTGGAGCACCCGCATCTGGCTGGTGCTTGGACTGTGCTTCCTGCTCGGCTTCCCGGCTGCGATCCTCATGAGCATGTACCGTCCCATCGTGTGCGAAATCGTCGATCTGGACGAGCAGCGGGTCGGCTTCCGCCGGGAGGCGATGTACTTCGGTGTGGAGGGGCTGCTCACCAAGATGGCTGACGGCATCTCAGCGGTCGTGGCTCCGGGGTTGATGCTCGTGGGGCATCTGATTGCGCCGCTGCCGTTCGGCTACGTCTTCCCCTTCGTTGCGGCCACCGTCTTCATGGTTCTCGCCTGGATCTCCTTTGCCCGGTATCCTCTGGGCAAGAGGGGATAGAGAACTGAACATGCTCGTCGAGGGGGCGATGGTCGCCGGATTCCGCTGTTCCGTCTGCCGCCCGGATGCGGCGGTCCGCTCAGTGGGTTGCCCCTCCGCCGGGGCGGAGCATCACCGCCTCGACCAGGCCGCCGGGCAGGGTGCGCATGCCGAGCAGCTCGTCCCCCGTATAGACCATGAAGGCCCCTTCGTCGAGGAAGGGCTTGCACATGGGGCAGGAAGGATCGAAGAACTCGGCCGGGTCGAATCCAGCGACCCGCTCCTGTCGCATGGACTCGACCGGGGAATCGAGGTGGACCAGGCAGAACTTGCCCGCGAGGTCCATGGCCACCTGCTTGCCGAACATCCTTTTCGCGGTCGAAACGAACTGTCTTGCCTTGGCTTTGGTCATGGGTCTTCCTCCGTCGTTGTGTCCCACATCCGGTTATCGTCACGAGGGTTCCAAACGCGCGCTGCCCGACACGAAAAGGGAAAAAAAGCTTGACATCCGGCGGTGCTTGGGTATTTTGGCCCCAGACTGCTTCCGTCGGTCTCCCAGCACGGATCCAGGCAGTTTCCCTGTATCCGCTCGCAAGTCGGATAGCTGCGCTGAGATTTTTTTTAGGACGTCTGGGTAATCATCATCACGAGGGGTAGAAGCGAGACATGAATCTGCAGGAACTCAAGAGACAGAAAATCAGCGAACTGGTCGAGATGGCCAAGGACTTCGGCATCGAAGGTGCCCGGGGATTGCGCAAGCAGGAGCTCATCTTTGCCCTGCTCCAGGCCCAGGCCGAGAAGAACGGCTCCATCTTCGGGGAGGGCGTGCTCCAGGTCCTTCCGGACGGGTTCGGCTTCCTTCGCAGCCCGGACTACAACTACTTCCCGGGCTCGGACGACATCTATGTGTCCCCGTCCCAGATCCGCAAGTTCAACCTGCGCACGGGTGATACCGTGTCCGGTCAGATCCGGCCTCCCAAAGAGAGCGAGCGCTACTTCGCCCTCCTCAAGGTCGAGTCGGTCAACTTCGAGGATCCCGAGGTCACCCGGACCAAGGTGCTCTTCGACAACCTGACCCCGCTCTACCCGAACACGAAGTTCGATCTCGAGTTCCATCCCAAGAACTTCACGGGCCGCATCATCGACCTGCTCTGCCCGCAGGGCAAGGGACAGCGCTCCCTCTTCGTGGCCGCCCCCCGTACGGGCAAGACCATGATGCTGCAGGACGTGGCCCATGCGATCGCCGCCAACCACAAGGAGGTCTACCTCATCGTGCTGCTCATCGACGAGCGGCCCGAGGAAGTGACCGACATGGAGCGATCGGTCAAGGGCGAGGTCATCAGCTCGACGTTCGACGAGCCGGCCCAGCGCCATGTGCAGGTCGCCGAGATGGTCATCGAGAAGGCCAAGCGCCTGGTGGAGCACAAGCGGGACGTGGTGATCCTGCTCGACTCCATCACCCGCCTTGCCCGTGCCTACAACACGGTGGTTCCGCCCTCGGGCAAGATCCTCTCGGGCGGCGTGGATTCCAATGCGCTGCACAAGCCCAAGCGGTTCTTCGGCGCGGCCCGCAACATCGAGGACGGCGGCAGCCTCACGATCATGGCCACCGCGCTCATCGATACCGGTTCCCGAATGGACGAGGTCATCTTCGAGGAGTTCAAGGGCACCGGCAACTGCGAAATGCACCTGGACCGCAAGCTGATGGAGAAGCGCATCTTCCCGTGCCTCGACATCAACAAGTCCGGAACCCGGAAGGAAGAGCTCCTGCTCCCGCCCGACGTGCTCAACCGCGTCTGGATCCTGCGGCAGCTCCTCCACCCGCTCAACGTCATCGATGCCATGGAGTTCCTGCTCGACCGGATCTCGAAGTACGACACGAACAAGGAATTCCTTGATTCCATGAACCAGTAGTGCTATTAGGGCCGACGGGCTTGCAGCGGAGGTTGCCCATGAAGGAAAATACCCATCCCAAGTACGAGAAGGCTTCGGTCACCTGTGCCTGTGGCACGGTCATCGAGACCCGGACGACGAAGGGTGACTACTCGGTTGAAATCTGCTCCAAGTGCCACCCGTTCTTCACGGGCAAGCAGAAGCTGATGGATTCCGAAGGACGCGTCGAACGGTTCAACCGCAAGTACGGCCGCACTCAGGCCCCGGCGCAGAAGTAACCGGCTCTCCCCCGTATCTCCCGATAAGACCATGGCAGAGCTGCCGGTCGGAGGACAGGCCGTCATTGAGGGCGTCATGATGCGCTCTCCCAACTGCCTGGCCGTTGCCGTGCGCACTCCTCGAGGGCGCCTCCTGGTCCGCCAGCGGCGCTGGATCTCCCTGGCCACCCGATTCAAGTTCCTTCGCTGGCCCTTCTTCCGGGGAATCCTCGTGCTGGCTGAGTCGCTGCACAACGGGATCTCCACGCTCAACTTCTCGGCACAGGTGCAGGAGCAGGGACTTGGCGAGCTCGAGGCGGAGAAAGGGGCGGGGGGAAGCCGTGGGCAGCGGGCAGTGGGCAGCCTGCCCTGCGATGCCTTGGCGAAGCAGGGTGGGCCGGAGGATCCTGGTGCGCAGGCACATGCAGGGGGTGCGGCCCGCAACACAGCCCCGACCACGCGGGAGGGGCCCCATGGATCCGCCCGGGCCGAGGAGAAATCAGCGTCTCTATGGTTCACCATGGCCGTGGCGATCGTGATGGCGCTGGCTCTGTTTGCCGCGCTGCCGCACTTCCTGACGTGGGGGCTCGGGTGGCTGCTGGGCTCTGACGATCTTGCCTCGGGAAAGTCGTTCCTGTTCCAGGTCGTGGACGGGATCATCAAGCTGGCGATCTTCCTCGGGTACGTCTGGGGAATCTCGTTCATCCCGGACATCCGGCGGGTGTTCATGTACCACGGGGCGGAGCACAAGTGCATCTACGCGTTCGAGAAGGGGCTCGAGCTGTCCGTCCCCAATGCAGACGCGCAGACGACGCTGCATCCGCGCTGCGGGACTTCGTTTCTGCTGGTGGTGCTGATCACCGCGATCCTGGTGTTCACCGTGGTATTCCCGTTCATCCCGCCTCCTTTCGAGAGCGGTGTGCTGAACCAGGCATTCTTCGTGCTCATCAAACTGTTCCTGCTGTTCCCGATCGCCGGGGTGTCGTACGAGATCATCCGGCTCGCGGGCAAGTCACCGGACAACCGGTTCCTGCGTCTGCTCATCTGGCCCGGGCTTGCGACGCAGAAGATCACTACGAAGGTCCCGGAGGCCGCCCAGCTCGAGGTGGCCCTGGCCAGCCTGATCACCGTGCTCCAGGCGGAGAAGGCGCTGGCCGAGGATCCTTCCAAGGGGCCGGCGGAAGGGCAGGCCGAGTACGAGGATTTCGCCGCGTTCCGGGAAGGGCGGGCAGCGTCTTGAACGGATCCCTGCGGGGGAGGAGCGGATGTACGAGAAGCTTCAGGAAGTCGTGCAGCGGTTCGAGGATCTGTCCAACCAGCTCCTGGACCCCGCCGTGCAGGGGGATCGCAAGCGCTACGCCCAGGTTGCCAAGGAGAGGGCCGGTCTCGAGGCGGTCGTGACCACCTTCCAGAAGTTCAGGGAGGTGATGCGCCAGATCGAGGACAGCGAGCTGCTGCTGGGCGACTCCGATCCGGAGATCCGGGACCTGGCGCACCAGGAGCTGCTGGCTCTTCGCCAGCGCCGGGACGAGCTGGATGGCCAGCTCGAGGTCCTGCTCCTGCCGAAGGATCCGAGAGATGAAAAGAACATCATCGTCGAGATCCGGGCGGGGACCGGTGGCGAGGAGGCGGCCCTGTTTGCTGCCAACCTCTTCCGCATGTACACCCGGTTTGCCGAGACCGAGGGGTGGAAGGTGGAGATCCTCTCGGCCAACGAGACCGAGCTTGGCGGCTACAAGGAAATCGTGGCCATGATCTCGGGCAAGCAAGTGTTCTCCCGCCTCAAGTTCGAGTCCGGCGTGCATCGCGTGCAGCGCGTTCCCGAGACCGAGGCACAGGGACGGATCCACACTTCTGCCGTGACCGTGGCCATTCTTCCCGAGGCCGAGGACGTCGAGGTCGAGGTCCGGGAAGAGGACTTGAAGATCGATACCTACCGATCTTCCGGTGCCGGGGGACAGCACGTCAACGTCACCGACTCCGCGATCCGAATCACCCACATTCCGACCGGCGTGGTCGTCACCTGCCAGGACGAGCGCTCCCAGTTCAAGAACAAGGCCAAGGCCCTCAAGATCCTGCGGGCCAAGCTGCTCGAGGCGGAGCGGGAGGCCCAGGAGAAGGAGGAGCGGGAAACCCGTCGCTCCCAGGTGGGAAGCGGCGATCGCAGCGAACGGATCCGTACGTACAACTTCCCCCAGAATCGGCTCACCGACCACCGAGTCGGCCTGACCGTGTACCAGCTCGACCGGATCATGGAAGGGGAGCTGGGAGACGTGCTCAACCAGGTCCGCGCCTGGTTCCAGGCCGAGGAGCTCAAGGCCGGTCGGGGGGAGTAGCGCGAGTGGGTGGAAGCCCGGCCCCGGGCGATTCCATGCGGACGAGAAGATCCCGATTGACACCCGGTTCCATTGCCGACTAGAATGTCTACCGAGTTGGTGGGTTGGTGGGTTGTGGGTTGTGGTGACAGGACGGGGAGGGGGGAATGAAGCTGTCTACTCGCGTTCGTTACGGTTTGCGTGCCTTGACCGAGCTTGCTTCGACCGGCGGAGAAGGGCCGGTCATGCTCGACCTGATTGCTCGGCGCCAGGCCATCTCCAGGAAGTACCTCGATGCGATCTTCGCCCGGCTCAAGGCAGGCGGGATCGTGACCAGCACCCGGGGGGCCGGCGGTGGCTTCCACATGGCCCGGGATCCTCAGGACATCACGCTGCTCGAGCTGTACACGGCTCTCGAGGGGCCGCTGAATCTGGTTGACTGCGTGTCGGATGACGTCCGGTGCGACCAGAAGGATCACTGTGCGGCGATCTCGGTGTGGCGGGGGCTCGGGGCGGTCATGGAGGACTACCTCCGGGCACTCACGCTGGACGACGTGGTCCGGATGAAGCGGGACGTCGAGGTCAAGGCCTCGAACATGTTCTACATCTAGCCGGCGGTCGATAGCGGCGCATCCGATCAGATCTTGGCTACCAGGGCCTTGAGGAACGAGTAGAACCGCGCGGTGGACGGGATGGACAGGCGTTCGTCCGGGGAGTGGACGCCGTGCATGTCCGGTCCGATCGAGATCATGTCCATGCCCGAGTACTTCTCGCCGATGATGCCGCACTCGAGCCCGGCGTGGATGGCCGTGACCTTGGCGGTCTTGCCGGTGGTGGCGAGGTAGACCTCGCGAGTCTTGGCCAGCAGGGCCGACTCCATGTTGGGTTGCCAGCCCGGGTATCCCGGGAGCTGTTGGACGTCGGCATGGGCGAGGCGGCCGGCAGCGGCGACTTTGCTGCGCATGCGGGCAAGGGCCGCGGCCACGGAGCTTCGGCTCGAGTTGTGGACCAGAGCGGAATCCTCACCCCATCCGACTTTGGCGAGGTTGGAGGAGGTCTCGACCAGCCCGGGGATGTCGCGGCTCATGGCATCGACGCCGTGGGGCAGGGCGAGCAGGAGGCTCAGGAAGCGGAGCGAGTCGTCGAACGACAGGCCGTCGGTGACGCCGGCAGCCGAGACCTGGATATCCAGCTTGGGATCGGTCTTGCCGTACTCGGCCTGGAAGCCGGGGCGGAGGCGCTCGACGGCTGCCCGGATGCGGTCGGCCAGGTCCGCAGGGCCGGCCAGGAGGGCGGTGGCCTCGCGGGGGATGGCATTGTGCTTGTCGCCGCCCAGGAGGGAGCAGAGGCTGAACTTCTCCGTCGGGCAGGCCTCGAGCAGGAGGGTCGAAAGGAGCTTGAGGGCATTGGCCCGGTTCTCGATGATGTTGAGCCCCGAGTGTCCGCCGGCAAGGCCGAGCACCTTGACCTTGATTCCGGTCCACTTGTCGGGCAGGGGAGCGAGCTTCAGGGGGAAGAGGCACTGCGTATCGCCGCCGCCCGCGCAGCCGACGAACACGGTCCCTTCCTCTTCCGAGTCGATGTTGATCATGCGACGGCCGGTCACGAAGCCGGGCTCGAGGTTGAATGCGCCGGTGAGTCCCCGCTCCTCGTCCACGGTGCAGAGGATCTCGAGCGGAGGCCGGCTGACCTCCGGATCCGTGGCCAGGGCCATGGCCAGTGCCAGGCCGATGCCGTTGTCGGCTCCCAGAGTCGTTCCCCGGGCCTTGAGCCAGTCGCCATCCCGCCATACCTGGATCGGGTCGGTCTCGAAGTTGAACGTCACGTCCTCGTTCTTCTCGCCCACCATGTCCATGTGTCCCTGGAGGACGAGGACCTCGTCCTTCTGACGCCCCTTCGAGCCGGGGACGCAGATGAGCACGTTGCCCACCTTGTCCTTGCGGACTGCAAACCCATGGCTGGCCGCAAACCCTTCGAAGAACTCGATGGCTTTCTTCTCGCTGCCTGACGGCCTCGGAACCTGCGTGAGCGCTCCGAACCACTTCCACACCAGCTTCGGTTCCAGTCCGCCGAACGGGTTGCCCATGCTGTCCTCCTGGATGAACGGGTTGTGAGCGATGCTACTTCAGTTTCTTGAGCCGCTCGAGCTCTTCCTTCTTGCGACGGTATTCGATTTCCCACGACACGGTCCCTTCGGCCGCCTCGAGGTTCTTGAGCTTCTGGCGGACCTCCCGGTCCACCTCTTCTTCCGTGCTCATGTGCTTGCGCAGGATGGGGGCCATGATGCGGTTGAGATCGTGGTCCTGCCCGAAGACCTCCTCGACGTGGTTGCTCGAGAGCATGATCTCGATCATCTGGTGAACCACGTAATCGAGCGCTTCATCGTCGATGCCGAATGCCTTGGACTGGGCCATGGAGCGGCGCAGACGGTTGACGGCCGAATAGTCGAGCCCCTGCTTGGCGGCTGCCTCCTTGGCGCGCTCGCTGATCTCGCGGTCCATCCGATTGTACTCGAGGAGGACCGATTCGAGGTCCTTGCAGGTCTCGTCGACCAGCTCCGGAGCGATCTCGACGACGTTCTCCTTGATCAGGCTGTCAAGGATCTCCCGTGCGATGATTTCGATTTTTCCCCGGTAGAATTTCATCCCGTCTCCTGCTTGTCAAGGCCGGGTACCTATACCACGCCGGACCGCTGCAAAGCAAGCCTTTCTTGCGCATCCGGGCCACCTCGTGATACCCTCCGAAGCGGGAGGGGAACATGCCATCGGACTCGACGGACAAGAGAGCCCTCGACGCAGTCGCCCTCAAAGAGAAATTCGATGCCGAGCTCGACCAGCTCGACCAGCGCATCGCCCGCCTGCGCGTGCTCTACGACCAGTATTTCATGGGTATCGAGAAGCTCGAGCCGATGTATCAGCGCAAGGAGATCGTCAAGATCTTCAACCTGTCCCAGATCCTGAAGCTGGGAAGCACCGTGCACCGGTTCCGGTACCGGGCCATGCAGCAGAAGTTCACCTCGTATTCAAGCTACTGGGACCGCATCGTCCGGCTCATCGAGGAGGGGCACATGCGCCGCGGGGTGGCCGTGCCCCCGCCGCTGGGTGAGGGGCCCGATGCCCCGGTCCACGAGAACGACGACAAGCCGGGTGTCGCTCCGCCGCTGGCTGCCCGTCGTCGCCGGTTCGTGAGGGACCTGAAGAAGCCGGGCGACGGGAAGGCGGCCGGTGGGGGCACTGCCGCCGGAGGGGCTGCCGGAGGGGCCCAGGAGCGGGCGGCCGCAGCGGCCCAGGCTGCTTCTAGGCCTCCCGCGGACTTCGACGCCCGGGACGTGGAGGCCATCTTCCGTCAGCTGGTCGAGGAGAAGCGCCGGGCTGGCGAGGCCGTGGACAAGCTCACCCCCCAGGTCGTGGGCAAGAGCATCGAGCGAATCCTCCAGCAGGTCGGCCGCAGCGACATCCGCTTCCGAGTTCTGAGCCGGGACGGCAAGGTCAACCTGGCCGCGGTCGTCAAGAAGTCCTGATTCATCCGGTCGTGACAGTCCCGAGCCGTCAGGGGTTGATCGAGGGAGCAGCCAGGAGCAGCGCCTTCAGGTCGTCGTCCGTGAAGCGGATTCCGGCGGCCAGGAAGTAGTCCCGGTAGGAGCGGTTGAGCAGGTCGTCGGCACCGCCGGCAACGAAGAAGTGCCTGAACACCTCCCATTCGACCTGGGAGCGGAGCCTCGGGTTGGTGTTCATGGTGAAGTCGAACAGGTCGAACTGGAACTGGAGCCTGTCCTGGAAGAAGTTGAAGTCCAGGCCGACGCCTCCCGTGTTCTCCATGATGCCGAAGCGTCCTGCCAGGAAGTAGAACCGCTTGGCGAACTGGAAGGAGAACTTGAGCGAGTGGGTCGTAGTCTCCTCCTGCTCCTTGAGGACGGGGGGCTTGTCCGGGTCGTTGGTCTGGGTGACCACGAAGCGGTCGGTGGTGTAGCCACGGGGGTCGTCCACGATCTGGAACAGGTAGTACTTGTCCTCCTTGGGCTTGAACTTGATGGACAGGACGTTCTTCATCGACTCCTGGTACCAGTGGTAGGAGGAGGCGAGCTGAACCTCGGTTTGCATGAGGGTGTAACTCTTGACGAAGCCCTTGGTATCGGAGATGACCTCCTCGATCTCTTCTACGAGGCGGTCGTCGGTGAGCAGGCGGCCGATGCTGCCTTTGCCTTCCCTCAGATCGGTCGTGATCTGGCGCACGTTGTCGAGCGATTCATCGAGCTTCTGGAGGGAGAGTTGGGCGGACAGCAGGGTCCCCTTGACGGTCCCCATGGCCTCGTCGACGTCGCCGCGGCTGCGCTGGAACAGGGCCACTGCCTGTTCGGAGACGTCGCGGAAGTTGGCCAGCGTCTGGTCCAACGTGCTGCTGTTGCGGTCTGCAAAATCGGCCACGGTGAGGGAGACGCGCTCGAAGTTGCGGAAGATGCGGTCGAGCTGGGAGAGGCGGGGGGTGACCCCCTTCTCGACGAGCTCGTTGAGCTGGGTTCCTACCGCAGCAAGCTTCTCGGAGGTGGCGGACAGGTTGGAGACGAGGGTCTGCACGTCGCCGGCGGACACGATCTGCTCCAGTTTTCGCGCGATTTCTCGGGCATCCTCGCTGGTGCCTTCGACATTGTCCGCGATACGGGAGATGGTTCCTTCTTCCACGAGCCGGCCGATCTCTTCGGAGACGCCCTGGGCCTGGTGCGCGATGTCCCGGGTCTCCTTGCTGATCGACTTGAGGTTGGACACGATCTCGGTGAGGTTCTGCTTCCCTTCCGGGCCGCCCATGGCCGCGGCAAGTCCTTCGCTGATGGTCTCGACGTTGGCGAGGATGGCCTCGAGCCTGGGGTAGAGCCTGGACATCTCCTCCATCTGCTCGAAGATGGCCTCGACTCCGCTGGTTCCCACGACGATGGGGATGTAGTCGCCGTCCCCAAGCGGGTTGCCGAACGCCCCCGGCGACAGGGCCAGGTAGAAGTCACCCAGGATGCTCGATTGCTTGCGAACGACGGTGGCGGCCCCCTTCGGGTGGCCCGCCTCGTCCTTGTCCCCCGCGTAGAGCTTGACGTCGGCAGCCACGCGAATGGTGACCCGTGCCCGCATGCCCTGCTCGGTATCGACCCGCTGGATCGATTCGATGACGCCGACCGGAGTACCGACCATGGTGACCGTGGAGGCCTCGACAAGACCGGTGACGTCCTCGAACAGGGCATGGACGGCGTAGGAGCCCGGCTCGTTGAACACGGAGGTCTTGACCTTGCTCACCATGTAGAGCATGCCGAAGATGCTGCCGACCACCAGCAGGCCCACGAGCAGCGGGGCACGGGCGGCGGAGAGTCTCATGCGTCACCTCCTGCGGCCAACCCCGCCCGATGGGGGGACGAGGCCGCGGCCAGGAAGCGCCGGACGTAGTCGTTGCTCGAGCGGAGGATCTCGTCCCCGCTCCCATGCTCCACGATCCGGCCTTCGTGGATGACGGCGATGTGATCCGAGATTCGGAAGGTGCTGGCCATGTCGTGGCTGATCACCACGGAGGTCACGTTGAACTTCTTCTCGGCTTCCTTGATCATCTGGTCCACGTTCTGGGTCATGATCGGGTCGAGGCCCGTGGTGGGCTCGTCGTAGATGATCACTTTGGGGCTGAGCACGATGGCCCGGGCAAGGCCGACGCGCTTGCGCATGCCGCCCGACAGCTCGGAGGGGAACTGGCGCTCGATTCCGGCCATGCCGAGCACCTCGAGCTTCTCCCGCACGATGTCCCGGATCTTGCGGCCCGACAGGCTGGTGTGCTCGACCAGGGGGAACGCGATGTTGTCCTCCACGGTCATCGAGTCGAACAGCGCCGAGTGCTGGAACAGCATGCCGAAGTTGCGGCGGACGGAGGCCAGGGCCCGGGCACCGAGGCGGCAGATGTCCTGCCCCTCGAAGCGCACCTCCCCCTCGTCCGGTTTGAGCAGGCCGATGATGTGCTTGACGAGCACCGACTTGCCCGACCCGGAGCCGCCGATGATCGTGGTGATCCGTCCCCGGGGCACGTCGAGATCCACCCCTTTGAGGATCTCCTTTTCCCCGAAGCGCTTGCGGACTCCCACGACCTCGACTATGGCATCCGTCGCCATCTTCCTCCTCAGAACATCAGCGCGGTCAGGATGTAGTCGAGCACGAAGATCATGACCGAGGCCATGACCACTGCGCTCGTGGTGGCCGTCCCCACCCCTCGTGCCCCCCCGGCCGCGTTGTACCCCTTGTAGCACCCGATGATCGACAGCGTGGTCCCGAACACCGCGGCCTTGATGATCCCGCTGGTCAGGTCGGCGACCGACATGAAGTCCGAGATCTTGGCCATGAACTGCCCCTCGTCCACCCGCCACCACACCACGGCCACCAGGTAGCAGCCGACCATGCCGACGAACGTGAACACCACGTTGAGCAGGGGCAGCATGAGCGTGGCAGCGACGACCCGCGGCACGACGAGGTACTGGATCGGGTTGACCGCCATGGTCTCCATGGCATCGATCTGCTCCGTTACCCGCATGGTGCCGATCTCGGTGGCCATGGCCGAGCCGACGCGGCCGGTCACCATGAGCGCGGCCAGCACCGGGGACAGCTCCCGAGACAGCGCCAGGGCCACGCTTCCGCCCACCATGGTTTCCATCTCCAGGAGCCCGAACGCATAGATCCCCTGCAACCCCATGACCGCACCGGCAAAGCTGCCCGTCAGCACGATGATGAACATAGACCCCACGCCCACGAACTCCATCGCCTTGACCAGCAGCCCGACTCGGTACGGGGGGCGCACCATCCAGAGCACGACCTGGACCAGCATGAGGATGATGTTCCCCAGGTCCTCCAGCATGGTCACCACCGGTCGAAGCAGTGTCAGCAATTCGAGCCTCTCCCTTGTCCGGGGCCGATGCGGTGCCTCTTTCTTCCGTCGAGCGCAAACCACACCCCTTCCCAACGAGTGGATGATACCCCGGGGGTCGGGGGGTGTAAAATTTCGTGCATGGAAGCGGAAAGGCCAGAAAACAGGCTCTGCGAGGCTCGCGATCAGTCTTTCTCGTCGTCTCCGGACCCCGTCTCGAGCTGGGTGGCTTCGTAGTCGCCGACCTCGGTCAGCTCACTGCTGTCCTCGGAGCGGATTTCACTGCTGTCCTCGGAGCGGATTTCACTGCTGTCCTCGGAGCGGATTTCACTGCTGTCCTCGGAGCGGATTTCACTGCTGTCCTCGGAGCGGATTTCGCTGCTGTCTTCGTAGGCGGTGTGCGGAGTGTCCTCGGTGCGTTCTTCCTCGGCAGTCCGGTAGCGATGGAGCATGGCTTCGGCCATGGGGACCGACTTGCGGATCCAGAGCGCCCGAAGCCCCACCTTCTCGTCCTCGGTGAGATCCCCGTTGGTCCCGAAAAGCTTGATCCGTCTCGACACGGCGCAGAACAGCCCGAGTGCCGCGGCCACGGAGATGTTGAAGCTCTGGGCAAAACCGAGCATGGGGATGTAGAAGACATGGTCGGCCAGATCCATCAGCTCCCCGGTTGCCCCGGAGTGCTCGTTGCAGAACGCCAGTGCGATGGGCCTCGAGAAGTCGAGCTCGTGGACCGGCACGGCCCGGTCGTCGAGCGCACCCACGGCCAGCGTCATTCCCTGGGCCCTGAGCGCCCCGACGCACTGGGCAGGCGACGGATGTGTCCTCAACGTGAGCCACTTGTCGGTCCCCTGGGTCACCTTGTGCGCGGCATCGAACGAGGAGCGGCCCGCGATGACGTGCACGTCCTGCACCCCGAGCGCCTCGGCACTGCGCAGGCAGGCGGCGACGTTGTGCGGATCGGTCACGTCCTCCAGCACGAGGGCCAGATTGCGGGTCCTGCCGGCCAGCACGGTCTCGATGCGGGCAAGCCGCTCGGGGGTCAGGAACTGGGTCAGGTATCGGGTCTCGGCGTCCATGGGTCTCCTTGCCTACGGGAAGAACTTGCAGTCGTTTCCAGCCATGCACGGGTCGTCCACGATCCACGGGAACGCCGCCGTCGAATCCTCCCCCGATGCGATCCGATAAAAGTAGGTGGACACGAGGTTGATGAAGTAGAGGTTCATGTCCACCGGCCACGACGGCGACGGCGGGTCGAATCCGTGCCGGTCCGAGAGGTAGGCAAAGAAGACCCGCACCCCGTATCGGCCGCCGTCCCGGGTCATGCGCAGCGGCTTCCAGCCGAGGTCGGACAGGTCCGGCGCATGAGGGGTGTCGGTGCAGACCTCTTCCTCTCCTTCCTCGCTGCACACGGGCCAGGGAAGCTTGCCTTCGTCCAGGTCGTCCACGTCGAGGAGCACTTCCCGGTCGTCGTTCCATGGTGGCACGTCGAAGCGGGCCAGCCGAGATAATCCCTCGGTCACGTACCCTCCCTGGAGCACCTGGTTCTCGGTCAGGCAGGTCCCCACGCCGTAGCGACAGAACCCGTTCTTCCGGCCGCCGGCTCCGGCCTTGTCGCAATGCTCCTTGAGGACACACCGGTCCGGAGACGGCTCGAACAGCTCGATGGCGCCGGCTGCCCGGGCCATGGCCAGCTCCGTGTTGACGGGCACGTTCATGTCGCCCGCCGTTGGCAGGAAGAGCGGCCAGGCCTGCGCATAGACGGTATCCGAGGCCTCTGCCAGCGCTGCCGGAAGCGGGTCCTTCACCAGGTGGGGCGCGTAGCCGACCGGATCTCCCGGCTCGATGAACATCGAGGCGAACGAGAGGAACCGGCGAAGCTCCGGCGTGCCGCGCTTGAGGCCGAACCCGGTCACCGGGGCCACCAGCGGCGAGCCGACAGGGTACTTTACTCCCTGGAACACGACCTCGATTCCGAACTCCCGCACCCGCTCCACCAGGGCTTCCGTGGGGCCTTCGTAGATCTCCAGCTCCAGCGTGTCGCCGAGCGCCGGCGTGTTCGTCACCGCCACGGGGCAGTTGCTGCACGTCTCGTCCATCCCCGCCTCGTGGTGCTTCTCGGACGGAGACAGGGCATCTGCCGGGACCGCGACGCGGAACCGTCGATCGGCATCGACGACGGCTTCGTCGACCTCGCCGTTGACGGTGTTTCTCAGCAGCACCCGATCCCCCGGGTCAAGCCTCGTCTCGAAGATGGGCAGCTCCTTGCGGATGGGGAAGTTGTCTTCCACGTCCTGCACGACGAAGCTTACGCGCACAAGGTCGCCTTCACCGGTCGGGGTTCCCACCACGAGCGGGCCGAACACAGGAAGGAACACCGCCTCGGGAACGCCGGGATTGGTGCTCCGCATGGCCAGGTCGAACAGCCCGGCCCCCCCGGCCGACGGGGCCACGCCGTCGATGACCGGCTCGATGGCCGCCAGCACGGGGGTCACGATCCCTCCCATGCTCTGCCCCCAGGCGAAGTAGCGCACGTCCGACCCTCCCAGGTCGGGAATGCCGTTGCCGTCGAAGTCGCCGGCCAGGTTCGGCTTGCCGTCACCATCCGTGTCGAGCGGCTGAACGGTTTCTCCGTCGAATGAACGAAGCATCCGGAGGAACTGGACGTGGTCCACGACGGTCTGGCGCACCACGTCCCGGGTGTGGAACACGTCGTAGGTCCAGAAGTCGGCCGCCGGGTCGGGAATCCCGTCGTTGTTCATGTCTCGGGCCCGCTGGTCCGCCAGCACGTCCATGAGCCCGGGGATGTCGAGCACGTCGAGGAAGGGGACCAGCAGGTCGGAGACGAGAAGCTCTCCGCCGTCGCCGCCCAGGTTGATGGTCAGCTTCGTCAGGTCTACGCCGTGACCATGGGCATCGAGAGCGCAGACGGCAAGCCCGTGGGCCGCCTGTCGACCGGCAAACCCCAGAGACTCGTGCTTGAGGCCGCCGTACCCGTGGATGTACAGCACCACCGGGTAGGGCTGGCACCGGCACACCTCCTCCTCCTTGCACTTCCCGTCCGTGCAGGTCTTTCGGATCTTGCACAGAGGCTTGGTTCCGCCGGCGCACTTCGACGCTTTCTTCGGGATGGTGCAGATGAAGGGCACCCAACGCTCTCCCGGCGCGGCCCGGCCGGTCGTCCGGTCGATATCGAACGACTCGTCCTCGTCGGACGGGTAGTTGGGCGTTGCGATGCCATCCTTGTCCTCGAGGAAGGAGGGGGAGAGGAAGCGTCCTGCGATGGCGTAGTCGATGTTCTTCAGGTCGGCCACGAGCTGGTCTGCACCGGAGGGGTCCGTCGTTGCCACGGAGACCAGCGGCGAGAGGGCGTCGGCCAGCGTCAGGAAGTCCACGGCAAAGGCCGGCTGTCCCCCCGGACCCCGGATGCGGTGGAACTTGACCTGGTCCACCGGGAATTGCTCCGCCAGCCAGCCGAACGGGCCGCGACCGTAGAGCCCCTCCCGCAGCGCCTCCAGATCGCGGGTGACCGACTGCGTGGTGAACGTCCAGGCAAACGCCACGTCGTCCAGCGACACCCCCCACTTGCCCTGGTCGAGCAGCTCCGGAAGCCGGGACAGCGCCTCGTTCTGCTGGAGGTGGTTCACGTACGGGAACGGCGAGGCCACCGGCTTTCCGTTCTCGCCGATGAGCCGTCGGGTCAGCACCACGGCATAGGTCGTCTCCTGCCGCAGCGGAACGACGGGACGCAGGATGAGGGTGTTGGTCTCCTTCTCGTAGAACAGGAGCAGGTCGTCGACAGGGTCACCCCCATCCGGGTGCACGTTGGGCGCGTCGAGGTTGCCGTCGTGATCCGTGTCCTCCCCCGGGTCGAGGCGCCCGTTGCCGTTGATGTCCTCGTCTTCGGTCTCGAACAGCAGGTTGCTCGTGCCGGCCCGCGGGTCATTCTCGAAGTAGCGGTCGAACTCCGGCAGCAGGAGCGGGAAGTTCCCGGCCCCGAAATCGATGAGGACCGGCTTGCCAAAGTCCGGAGACGACGGAGTCACGTCCAGCACGAACACGGCATCGTCCGAAAAGTCGACGTTGTCGGTGTGGCGCTTGACCAGGTTGTCCACGCTCAGCGGCCGGGTGAAGCTCACGGTGATCGGCATGTAGGTGCCGAAGCCGTTGTTCAGCAGGGCCTGGCGGCGCACCTCCCGCTCGACCCGCGTGGGAGCCTCGAGCGTGACGTTGAGCCGGCGCCCCGTACCCGGCTCGGTCGGGTCGAGACGGGTGGCCAGGTCGTTGGGAAGCGGGATTTCCGGCAGCGGATCCCCTTCCAGGCTGAACACCACGACCGGAGCCTCCGGATCGGCCGTCGACGGGGCAAGCCCTTCGGGTTCGGTCGCCGCACAACCAGCCAGGAGAAGAAGCAGCAGCAGGCTGCCAGCCCTCCGTAGCCTTGGAGAAGTAGGGTGAGCGGCCTGCCCTGCGCAGCCTTGGCGAAGCAGGGTGGGCCGTGGGCCAAAGGCTCTCGGTACAAAGGTGGATGGAGAGAAGTTCGCCATGGCTACCACCTCAGGTCCAGGAGGAACCGTGCCTTGAGCACGGGGGATGAGTCGAGCCCGTCGGCCCGGGCCAGTGCCTCGCCCGGAACGAACATCCCGCCCTGAGCGGCCAGGCTGAGCTCCACGGCGTTGGTGTCGACCGGGATGACCCAGATGCCGCCGTCCACCTCGTAGCCGAGCTGGTCCGAGCCGGGGTCCACTCCGTACGGGTTGAGCGGGTAGCCGCCGTTGACCGCATTGGTGTTGTACGGGTCCGCCAGCCCCCCGGGGGCCATGGCCCACAGCGCACCGACGGCCAGGACGAGCGGCCGCCAGGGCCGGTACTCCACCTCCGGTGCCAGGAAGAACGAGTGAGCCACGGAGCCGTTGGTGGGCAGGGAACGGGCGCCGGATGGGGGCACTGCGCGGTTGTCGAGGAGGCGCTGTACCGAGTGGGCGCTGTAAGCGGACAGCACGTCATCGAACAGGATCATGCCGACCCGGTAGCCGGGATCGAATCGGAAGCCGGTGGCCTTTCCATCTCCGGCATTGGTGTCGCCCGAGGCCCAGCCGGTCCTCACGTCCGCTGCAATCCCCAGCGAATCCAACTCGACCCGGATCAGGCCGGTCACTCCCCCCTGGAGCACGTCGAGTCGGTCGGGGCTGTTGTCGTTGCGTCCCCGAGTCGTGGTGCCCATGACGAGCGCCCCTTCGGCAGCCAGCTCCAGTGCCCCCTGCTCGAAGCCGAGGCGGTAGCGCAGGAAGAGGTCCGTGGCGAACACGTCCAGCTTCTCCCCGGGGAGGTCGATGGTCAGCGGCGTCCCCCACGGCTCTCCGGATTCCACCCAGGACCGGCGGTCTTCCTGCGTCCTCCAGGCCCCGTAGACTCCCGCAAACAGGTCGTTGTCCTTGTAGTAGGCCGCTGCGACTGCCTGGAAGGCCCGGTCCCCCTCCATCCAGTCTGCATTGTCGTCGCGAAAGACCGCATCGGCAGCCAGCGCCAGGATGAAGCGGCGGGCCAGCGGGTCATCCGAGAACCAGGCCCCGGGAGCGGTGGCAAACAGCGCCCGCTCCACCAGGTCTCCGCCACGGGAATCGGAGAAGGGGCCATCCTGCTCGCCGGAGTTGGCCAGCATTCCGAGACCCCAATGGCTTGCATCCTGCCCGACCTGGAACAGGCCGATGGGGGATTCCCACTGCACGTGGAGCTTGCGGAGCAGGAGGGAATCGAGCCCGCGGTTCTCGGCCGCGGACTCGAGCAGCAGGCCGTCCGCATCCTGACTGGTATCTCCGAAGATGTGCCCGTCGAACAGGTCCACCTGCGAGACCAGGCGGACCTTCTTCCCGAACCCGACCTCCGGTCCCAACCTCAGTCGGTGAGTCAGGTACTCCTCGACCGTGCTCTCCTGCCCGGTTTCGTCGAGCAGGAAGGCCGACTGCTCCACGAACCGAATCCGGTAGTCGCCGTGCAGCGACCCGGATAACCCGCCGCCGCGGTCTCCCCAGAAGAGGCCATCACGCTCCTGCGCCGAGCCCGCTGTGGCCCACAGCAGGCACAGAGCTGCAACGAATCGTCCGGTCCGATACTTCTCCATGGTCCCCCCGCCCGTACCGTCGGACCGGCATCATAGCATCGCCCGGGCGAGCGCGCCAATCAGGATGTGCCAGGGATGTGGATATGCCGTTGTTCGGCGCTGCGCGGTGCAGATGTGGCGTGGGTGCTTGGTGCAGATGCGCCGAGGGTGCTTGGTGCAGATGTGCCGTCTACAGGAACATGAAGTTGCCGATGAGGCACCAGATGCCCAGGCCGATGCCGGCGTACCCCAGCGGGATCTGGACCGAGACGAGCTTCTGGTAGCCTTCCTGGGCCTTGGCTTTGACTTCGTCCGATGCCTTGGCCAGTGCGAACTGCTGGATGAGCCCGTACCCGAGGATGAAGCCGAGGCCGGCCTCGATGACCCCGGTGGCCAGATAGGTCACCCACCAGATGGGAACGGTCGTGAGCCAGCCCAGGTTCAGGATGGCGCTGATGATGGTCCATACGCCCCAGATGCAGCCCACGAAGCCGATCCAGCCCTGGTACTGGGCGAGCTTCTTAACCACTTCGTCCATGCCCGGCTTCTTCGCGATTACGCTGGCCGCTCCCAGAATCCCCAGAACGATCAAGGCCGCTCCCGTGATGATGCCCATTCGCTCCCTCCTTGTGAATGCGCAGATTGCAGGGGCATACGAAGCCCCTCTCCGCCTCCCCCCGCACCGCGCCGATATCCGAGCTATCCGAACTGACAGAATCCCACCTTCCCAACTCGTAGCATCGACTTCGGGAGCGAGTCAACAGGAAAGGCGGACCTCGGGGTTGGGGGCCGGAGGCTCGGGGCGCAAAGAGAAGGGACCCGAGGACTGGCGCCAGGCGCTCCCGGCGTCATAAGTCGGGGGATGTTGCATCATCGCGGGAGTTGTGACGCTCCCGGCTTGCCCATGCCCGGTCCCGCCTGGACACGGGAGCGGCCGCCTCCGAGCGCGGTGACGCGGACTTGCCAGGCGATGCGCTCCCGCAATTCGGGGACATGCGAGATGATGCCGATGAGACGGCCTTCGGACTGAAGGAGGTCCAAAGTGGACAGGGCGCTGTCGAGGCGGTCACCGTCCAGGGTCCCGAACCCCTCGTCGATGAAGAGCGAGCGGATGGGTGTCCCCCGGCTCGACAGGCGGGAAAGGCCCAGCGCCAGAGCCAGCGAGACCAGGAAGCTCTCGCCGCCGGAGAGGGTCGACGCCGGCCGGATGTCGGAGGCCTGATCGAGGTCGAGCACGGCCAGCTCGAGGTCCGCGGATTCGAGTCTCACCAGGCGGTAGCGCGGGGCCAGTCTGACGAGCGCTTCGTTGGCCAGGGCTACGAGGTTCTCCAGGGTGAGTCCCTGCGCAAAGTCCCGGAATGTGGCACCGTCGTTGTGGCCGATGATCTCCCGCATTGCCAGCCAGCGGGAGCCGGTGCGACGGATCTCGTCACCCAGTTGATTCAGACTCGCGGCCCGCTCTTCGAGCAGCCGCTGCTGGGTCCGCACGGTTGCAGCCTGCCGCTCGTCGTCCCGGAGTCGGCCGAGCGTTGCCCTGGCTGATGCAAGGCCGGAGGCGCTATCCTCGGAGGTTCCGCTCGGTCGGTCGGGGAGGTTTCGGTGGGCCTCGAGCTCCTCGACGTGGAGGCGCACGGCCTCTTCGGCTCGCTGCACGGCCGCATCCAACTCGGCTAGCTTCGAGGCGAGGGCGTCGACCGGTGCGCGGCCCTGGGACAGGAGCATGCGGGCCTGGTCGCGTGAGAGAGTGACGGCCTGCGGTGCGGCGTCGGGCATCTGCCCGGATGGCGACGAGGGGAGCGTGAGGGCGAGCCTGCACAGGGCACCCTCGAGCCGGTCTGCTGCGGCCGTGTGCTCGAGGGCAGCCAGGTCGAGCTCCGTTGCGGTGGCCACGGCAAGCTCTCGTGCGGCCCGCTCCTCGGCCCGGGACGAAGAGTACCTGGCGGTCAAAGTCTCTGACACGGCGGTCAGCTTCTCGAGCCGCTCGGCCCAGTCCCGCTCCGCTTGGGTCGTGGCCTGGCCGCCCAGCAGTGCGGCCCGCATGGTCCGGAGCCGCTCGACGGCCTGCCGGGCCATGTTCCTGCTTTCGAGCCCTTCCTGCTCGAGCCGGGTACGCTCGGCCACCGCCACTCGGGCCGATGCCAGCTCCGGCGCCAGCTCGGCCAGGGCCTTGTCGCCGCCGTCCGCCGCTGTCTTCCGGGTCCGGAAGTCGGACACCGATGCCTCCAACTGCCCGATGCACCGTTCCGGGGACTGGCCGAAGTCCGCCTTCCAGGTCGGGGCCACGGGACACACGAGGGAGTCCGCCTGCGAAAGCAGCTCGTCGGCCTGACCGCGCAGCACGGCCGTGCGCTGCGCCCAGGATTCCTCCTCGCGGGAAAGGGACGCTACCTCTTGCTCCGCTTTTTCCCGGGAGGCGGTTGCACCGGCCAGCGAGAGTCTGGCCCCGGACGCCTTCTCGGCCATGGCACTGTGCTGCTTCCGCAACGTGGCGATGATCTCGAGCCGACCGCTGGCCTCGGCATTTCGTGCTTTCCAGTCCAGGCCCAGGGTGCGAAGCGAAACCGGCTCCGGTGCCGGAAGGTCGCCAAGCACGGGCCTTGCGTCGTCCAGGTGGCTGTTGGCCCGGGCCGTGTGTGCGGTGAGATCCCGGCCGGCCTCGTCGGCCCTCGTTCTGGCCCCGCTTTGCCGTTCGCTTGCGGCTGCACGGGTCGTGCGCAGGTCCGCCAGCTCGTTCTCGGCCTTCTTGCGCTCCCTATCGAGTCGTCGGACGGCATCTTCCTGCTGCTTCCAGAGGGATTCCGTGGGGCCGCTCCCGTCCGCCCAGGGGTGGGACAGGGCACCGCACAGAGGACAGGGGACTCCATCGGCAAGCTCGGTCCTCCGGTCGGCCAGGTCGAGCGCACTGCGGATCCGCTCCAGGGCAGCGCGTGCCTCGGCAAGCCGCTCCTCGAGCCCGAACTGAGCGGTCTGTGCTGCGGCCAGCAGGCCGTCGACACGGGCGATCTCGGCCAGTGCTTCCCGCTCCGTCTCCGAGGCCTGGGAGACCTTGTCCGAAGCGGCCCGTGCCTGCTCCAGTGCCAGGGCTGCCCCCTCGAGTGCGGGAACGACCCTCTCGGCCCGCCGCCGGGTCTCGACGAGCGCCTCTTCCGGGGTCTCGGACACGGCCCTGGACAGCTGCTCCTCAGCCTCTGTCAGGGTCTGCTGCGCATGCTCCATCTCGACGCGGGTCGCAGCTTCCCGTTCCCGATGCCTCTCCAGCGCGGCCAGCGCAGCCTTCCTGCGCCCGAGCGCTTCGCTGCGGGCATTGTCGTGGAGCTCGATCTCCCGGTGCTGGGCCTGAGCGGTCCTGAGGAGCTGAGCGATGCGTCCCCAGTCCGCCTCCAGTGCCGATGTCGAGCCATGCTGCTCGATGTACATGCGGGCTTTCAGGACGGCCTGCTCGAGCTGCGCCTTCTTCTCCTCGAACGTGGTGAGGAGTGTCCTGGCATTCCGGAGCAGATCTGCTGCTCGTGTGTGGGCCGCGGTTGCCTCCTGTTCGCTCAGGGTGGCTCCATGGATCTCCCGGTCGAGTATGCGGGCCCTATCGAGCTCCGGGCGGAGGCCCTGCTGGCGTGCCCGCTCGTTCTCGAGTGCGGTCCTGGCCCCTTCGTCGTCCTTGCGGGCCGCTTCGTTTTGCAGCTCGGATTGTGCAAGGCGCTGCGATGACCCCAGCCGCTTCTTCTGAGCGGATTCGAGGGTCTGCTCCGCCTTGTCGAATCCTTCGATCTCGGCTCGGATGGACCAGGCGGCCTCGGCCCGGCGCAGTGCCGTCCGAGAATCGTCGGCGGCCTCTGCCGCGGCCCTGGCTTCTGCAAGCAGAGTCCTTCCCGCTGCCAGCCGTTCGTGGAGCTCCCGTTCCCTGGCGTGCCAGCGGACTCCCGCCTCCAGCTCTTCCCGCCGCTCCTCTGCCCCGGCAATCTCCCTGCGGATCCGGGCGACGTCGGCCTCTGCCGCGGCGATGGCCTCTGCCGTCGGCAGCTCGAGCCGTTTGAGCTCCTTTGCGATCTGCTCGAGCTCCTCCTCGATCTCTTTGCCCTTCCGATGTGCCGCGATGGACAGCCGGGTGTAGATGTCCAGGCCGGTGACGGCTTCGAGCAGGATTCCCCGTTCTCGAGCCTCGGCCTTGAGGAAAGCCTGGAAATCGCCCTGCGCCAGCATCACCGAGCGGCGGAACTGGTCGAAGTCGAGACCTGTCAACTCCCGGACTGCTGCGTCCACCTGGCGGGTCCCCTCCGCAATGGTCTTGTCCATGTCGAGGTCGACCAGCTCCCGGGTGACGTCCTGGATCTTCCCACCTTTCTTGCGGCGGGCGCGATGGATCCGCCAGATGCCCCGAAGGCGCCGTTCTCCGGCGACACGGTTCGCGCCGGGAGATTCGCCCGTCCCGCCGTGCTCGAGCGAGAAGTCCACCTCCACGTGCCCTTCCGCCGCCCCCTGCGAGAGGCAGTTGCGGGGGTCGGCATCGCCCAGCCCGTCCGGTCCTACCTTGGCGGAGCTCTTGCCGAACGACCGGGGAATCTGTCCGTAGAGGGCCAGGCAGACTGCGTCGAGCAGCGTGCTCTTGCCGGCCCCGGTATCCCCCGTAATGGCGACCAGCCCCCCGGCGGCCAGTGCACCTGAGGCGAAGTCGACCTCGAAGGGCTCGTAGAGGCTCCGGATGCCCCGGCCGGAGATTCGAAGGATCCTCATGGCTCGCCCTCCCTGCCCCACACCTCCTCGAGCAGCTCGTGGAAGGCATCGACGAGATCGGATGGGACCTCGCTGCCGGGGTACAGCCGGGCGTACCGGCGTCGGAACACTTCGTCCGGAGGCAGGTCGTCCAGCAGTCCCGGCTCGACGGTTTCGCCCGTAGTCCCGGCCATCGACTCACGGCGGACCACGGCCAGCACCCAACCGCTCCCGTCCAGCAACGCGGCCAGCTCCTCCCGCAGGCCCGGGACAGGGCCGTCCAGACGAACCGTCACCTTGACCAGCCCGCGGCAGCCTCTGCCGGCCGCTTCAGCCTCTCTGGGGGGCTCCTGGGCACCCGTTGTCGCCTGGCCGTCTTCGGAGAGGCCGTGTGCAGACCCGGGGGGCCCGCCTGCCAGCTCGGTCAGCTTCGCCCGGCACTCGTCGAGCGTGCCCGTCATCTTCGCCAGCTCGGTCAGCTTCGCCCGGCACTCGTCGAGCGTGCCCGTTACTTCCGCAAGCTCGAGCACCTTCGGGGCGGGAAGCCGTCTCACCTGCACCGGCTGATCCCGGCCAGCGACCTCCACGACCGTGACTCCGCCCGGGTACCTTGCCTCATCGAAGGTCAGCGGAATGGGGGAACCGCTGTAGAGCACGGGCACAGGTCCCTTGACCCGCTGCGGCCGATGCAGGTGCCCGAGCAGAATGCAGGCGGCCCGGTTGCCCAGTGCTTCGGCGGGCACTCCCATGATCCGCCCGGCCTCGACCTGGACCGGCCGTTCGCTCTCCGGGGTCGCCAGACCGCCTGCGACGAACAGGTGCCCGAGCACGATCAGCGCCTCTCCCTCGCAGCGCAAGCCATCCGCAGCATCCTGGATCTCCCGGAACCTCGCCGTCACAGAGTCCACGATCCGTCCCGCGCGCTCCGCTTCGGTCTCACCGGAAAGTGCGGTGGCCAGATCGTACGGTCGCAGGTAGGGGACCGCAGCCACGACGGCCACCCGGATCCCGTCCCGCATGACTGGCACCACGCATCGCTCCGCCTCGCCCGGGCAGGCACCGAGCACCGTGATTCCAGTCCCCTTCAGTAATGGCGATACCACGTCCAGCCTCATGCCGGAATCGTGATTGCCGCCGATCACCACGATGTTCGGGACCCAGGCCGAGGCCCTCGCCAGAAAGGTGTACAGCATCCCGACCGATTCCACCGGCGGATTGGCCGAGTCGAACACGTCTCCGCACACCGCCAGCAGGTCTGGCTTCTCCTCTTCCAGCACCGACAGGAGCCACTCCAGAAATGCCTGGTGCTCCTCCTTGCGATCGAGCCGGTCCAGCCGCTGGCCCAGATGCCAGTCCGAGGTGTGCACGATCTTGAACCCCATGGCCGCCTCCTGCCCAATCGATGTAGCACGAAGCACACCCACGGGGCCACCGATTTCGCCATGGCCTTCGCCTGTCGACAGGGACATCCGGTTGGCGGTGATTCCTCGTTGATGGCTACTTCTTGTTGATCACGGAGACGACCGGGTCGCAGGGATCGCCCAGGCCATCCTTGTCCTGGTCGGTCTGCAGAGGGTTGAAGCTGAACGGACAGTTGTCGAGCACGTTGGGCTTCAAGTCCCCGTCGGCATCCGCAGCGCATCCGTCCCCGAGGCCGTCGCCGTCCGTGTCGAACTGGTTGGGGTTGAACACCGTGGGGCAGTTGTCCCACTCATTCTTGAACCCGTCGCCGTCGAGATCCGGGTCGCAATCGTCGCCCACCTTGTCGCCATCGAGGTCGTCGGAATCGCTGGGCACGAACGGACACAGGTCATAGATGTTGTCGATGAAGTCGCCGTCGATGTCCGGGTCGCACGGATCGCCCACGCCATCGCCATCCATGTCCTCCTGGGCCGGGTTTGTCCAGGAGGGGCAGTTGTCGATCGAGCTGTCCACGAGGTCCTTGTCCGGGTCTTCCGCACACGCCGGAGCCGCCACGAACGGACAGGCATCCTGGAGATCCGGAAGGCCGTCGTTGTCCCCGTCCGGGTCGCAACCGTCTCCCATGCCGTCGCCGTCGCTGTCCAACTGGTACTTGTTGGGATGGACCGGGCAGTTGTCATCCAACCCGGTCGCTCCGTCCCCGTCGATATCATCGTCGCAGACGGATCCGATGCCGTCCTTGTCGAAGTCGCACTGGTCCGCGTTGGCCACGGTCTCGCAGTTGTCGAACATCTCAGGGAGGCCATCGTTGTCGTCGTCCCCGTCGCACGCGTTGCCGGCCCAGTCGCCGTCCGTGTCCGACTGGATCGGGTTGGCGATCCATGGACAGTTGTCCCACACGTCTGCCCAGCCGTCCTGGTCGTTGTCGTCGTCACACTCGTTGGGGATTCCGTCGCCGTCCGTGTCGATGTGCTTGGGGGCCGCATTCACGGGGCAGATATCCACGAGGTCGAGCAGCCCGTCTCCGTCGTCGTCCGCGTCGCAGAGGTTCCCCTGTCCGTCGCCGTCGGTATCGACCGGGACGGACCCCGGCGGGTCGAACTTGAGGGGGCAGAGATCCTGTTTGTCCAGGATCCCGTCGCCGTCATCGTCGGTGTCGCAGGCATCACCCAGGCCGTCGTCGTCCTTGTCCCACTGGCCCGGATCGAATGTGAACTGGCAGATGTCGGCCAAGTCGGGAATGCCGTCGTTGTCGTCGTCCGGGTCGAGCACGTTGGGAACGCCGTCACCATCGGTATCGACCTGGTCGGGAGGCACGACGATCTCGGGTTCGCCGAGATCGGGTTCGCCGAGATCGGGTTCCCCGATGTCCACGACCAGGTCTGTTGCAGTCCAGGCATCGGGCGTTCCGGCATCGTCGCCGGGGAAAGCAGCATCGTCGCCGGGGCTGTTGCCATCGGCCACCAGGATCTCTTCCTCTCCGCCGGTTCCCGGCGGCTCGTAGGTGAGCTGGCAGCCGTCGACCGCCTGGGTCCACATGAATGCAAGCAGGGTGGCTTTCCAGAACATCGGGCACGCCCTCGATGAAGACCGCCGTTCATCATATCCCAACCGGGGGGGCCTTTCCAGCGGGATCGGCCCGGAGCCCTACGGGCTGGCCCGACCCCTTACGCTCCCGGGTTGAGCCGGCGCAGGACCGAGACCACGACCCCCTGGATCACGGCCGACCGGCCCTCTTCTTCCCGGATCAGGATCGGACCCATCGCCGGATTGGAAGGCTGGAGCCGCAGCTGCCCCGGCTCCCTGTAGAGCCGCTTGACGGTGGCTTCCTGTTCGACGAGGGCCACCACGATGGTCCCGTCCGACGCATCGTCTTGGGCCCGGACTACCAGGATGTCGCCATCGAAGATGCCGTCGCCGGTCATACTGTCGCCCGTCACACGGAGCGCAAAGAGACGGCCCGTGGAGCGGATGAGCTTCGTGTCGACCGAGACGTGCCCGTCGAGGTTCTCCTCGGCCAGGAGGGGTTGACCGGCCGCGATACGGCCCACCAGCGGGACCCGGACGGTCGGGGAGCTCAGCGCCGGTGCAGTCCCTGCACGCGACAGCGGTCCGCCCCCGGCCAGAGTCCTTGCCGACGATCCCGGCCCTGTGCCCGAAACCACCGACAACCCTCGGGACCGGGACCGATCCCGCGAAATGGCCCCTTTCCGCTCCAGCGCGGCCAGGTGGTCGTTGACCGCATTGGTCGACTTGATGCCCAGTGCCTTGCCGATGTCCCTCAGCGTCGGCGGATAGCCGTTGTCCGCCAGGAACGCCTCGATGAAGTCGAGCACCTGCTGCTGTCGGGCCGAAAGCTCCATGGCTCCTCCCTGCCGTCGGCCTCATGCTACTGAACAAAGGTTCAGGATGCAAGCGGAATCCCGAGAGAATTGCGTTGATCGTACCGACCCTCGTGCTTATCATGCCCGGGACGGAGGAGGACCCATGTTCTCGGGCGTGTATTTCATCCTGTTGCTCGGTGTGCTGATCCTGGTGCACGAGCTGGGGCACTTCGCAGTAGCCAAGCTGTCCGGGGTACGGGTGCTGACCTTCTCGCTGGGGTTCGGGCCCGCCCTGCTGCGCAGAAAGTGGGGGGATACCGAGTATCGTCTCGCCGCCATCCCGCTGGGCGGCTACGTCCGCATGTACGGAGACGAGCCTGATGCCGAGGTCCCCGAGGCGGAGCGTCCCTATTCGTTCAACTACAAGCCGTTGCCCTACCGCACCGCCATCGTGCTGGCCGGGCCGCTCATGAACCTGCTGCTTCCCTTTGCCGTGTTCTTCCTGATGTTCGTGTCCCGGGGGGAGCTCGAGCCCGCGTACATCGGCGCGGTCAAAGGGGGAGGACCTGCGGACAAGGCCGGGCTCCGGGCCGGGGACTCGATCCTCCGAATTGACGGCGAGGACGTGAGTTACTGGTGGGAGCTCGAGACACGGGTCAACGCCTCCATCGGAAAGCCTCTTGAGATCGAGGTCCGGAGAGGGGATGGAACGTTCTCGACTACCGTGGTGCCCGAAGGGGTCGAGGTGGACCGCTACGCACAGCTCGGCATGACCGAGGAGCAGGGGCGGATCCAGGTGATTCCAATCGAGGCCAGGCCGGTGCTGTGGGTACCGCCCGGAAGTCCGGCTGCGGCCGCCGGGGTGCGCCACTGGGACCGGGTGCTGGCCGTGGACGGAAAGCCGGTCCGGGCGTTCTCCCAGGTGGAGCAGCTCCTCGAGGCCGCCGGGAGCCACACCTTGACCCTGGTGCGTGAGGAGCCGTTGGCCCTGCTCGGCCACGTGCTGTTGAACACCTACGGAAAGCCGTTCGACGTCGTTCTTCCCGACGGTGCCGGCAAGGGGCTCGACCACGCCGACCTCGTGGTGCACTCGGTGGATGCCGACAGCCCGGCCGCGGGCATCGGGCTGAAGCCGGGGGACCGGATCCTGAGCATCGACGGCGAGTCATTCCCGTTCTGGTTCCTGGTGGAGGCTTACCTGGCCGAGAACGTGGAGGACGAGCACGAGCTGGCATGGACCGACGGCATCGAGGAGCACAAGGCGAAGTTCTCGCTGGTTCCGTCGACCGAGAAGGGGGAGTTCAACGAGGAGCGCAAGGTGGTCGTGTTCGGCGTGCACAACCACTCCGACCTCGGCCAGCCGGAGGACGTCCCCAACACGGCGCGGCTGGCCTATGCCGTCCGGCACACCGGGATGGCGGTCAAGGATGCGTTCGAGATCACGCTGGCCAGCCTCGGCGGCCTGCTGGTCGGCAAGGTGCCCATCAAGGATCTCGGCGGGCCGATCCTGATTTACGACATGGCCTCCAAGACCGAGAAGTACGGCTGGGATTTCTTCTTCAACCTCATGGCATGGCTGTCGATAAGCCTTGGCATGATCAACCTGTTCCCGATTCCGATCCTGGATGGCGGGCACCTGCTGTTCTTTGCCATCGAGGCCGTCATCCGGCGGCCGGTGCCGATTCGGATCCGCCAGATCGCTGCGTACGTCGGGCTGGCACTCATCCTGATGCTGATGGTGGTGGTGTTCCGCAACGACATCCTGCGCAATTGGGACACGATTTCGGGGTGGTTCCAGTAATGGGGCTGAGGGCAACCAGGCGCAGGGAGCGCGACCAGGCACGGGACAGTGTGGCTTCCGGGCGACTGCTGCTGTTCGTCGACACGTCGGGGGCCCGGCTCAACATCACCCTTTCCCGTGAAGGGGAGCTGCTGGCAACCTACAGTGCGCTGCACCCGTTCTCCCATGCCTCCGCGCTGCTGCCGGTCATCGACCTGCTGCTCGAGGGGCAGCGGGCCACGGTCGGCGAGCTGGCCGGGTTGGGCCTCTGCATCGGTCCGGGATCGTTCACCGGGCTGCGGGTGGGGATGACCACGGCCAAGGCGATCGGAGCCGCGGGCCATCTGCCCACGGCGGCCGTCTCCTCCACCGTGCTTCTGGCCGCGGGGAGCGGTGCTTCCGGACTGGTAGCCCCCCTCATCGATGCCCGCCGCGGGGAAGTGTACTCGTCCCTCTACCGGGTCGAAGGTGCCGGTTCCGAGCCTGCGGAGGTGCTGGCTCCCGAAGCGGGAGCTCCTCTGGAGGCCATCGCCCGGATCCTGGACGGGGCCGAAGGCAATGTGACGCTGGTGGGAAGCGCCTGCCAGACCTACGACGCCATCTTCCGGGAATCGGGGGGCAGCCGGGTCTCCTGGGCTCCGCCGTCGGCCTGCACCATCCTGCCGGACGTGCTCGCCAGAGTTTGCTTCGGCCGCTTGAAGGACGGCATCACGGTCGACATCAGCCAGCTCGAGCCGCTCTATGTCGGCCGACCGCCGATCCACGGGAAATAGGGGCCAAGAGCCAGGGCAAGACAACGGGGAGAGGGAGCGGATTCGCGGGTCGCAGCCCCTACGCGTGCAGATACTTCCCGATGCGCCGCATTCCTTCGTCGATGTCGTAGTCGTTGACGGCAAAGCTCAACCGGATGAAGCCGGGGGCACCGAAGGCCTCGCCGGGGATGGTGCTGACGCCGGCTTCGACCAGGAGCCCTTCGGAGAGCTGCATGGTGTCCGCCGCACGTCTCCCGGGCCCCACGTGGGCCGAGACGTCCAGGAACAGGTAGAACGCGCCCGTCGGCGGAATGACGCTGACGCCTGGGATCCCCTCGGCCAGCTTCCGCATGCGGTCGCGGCGCCGCTCCAGATCCGAGATCCAGACCGACGTCAGGGCCGGCCCCTCGTGCAGGGCGACTGCGGCCGCCTTCTGGGCAATGGAGTTGGGGCAGGAGGTGGCATGGTCCTGGATCCTCGTCATGGCCGCAATGGCCTCCTTCGAGCCCGCGGCAAAGCCGATCCGCCAGCCGGTCATCGAGAAGGTCTTGGAGACGCCGTTGATAAGCACGGTCTTGTCCCGGAGCTCCGGGATTGAGGCCAGCGACGCGAAGTTCATCCCGTCGAACAGGAGCGTGCAGTAGATGTCGTCCGACAGGATCCAGATGTCGCGGTTGCGCAGCACCTCGGCCAGAGGCAGAAGGTCATCCATGGTGTAGGTGACCCCGGTCGGGTTGCTGGGCGAGTTGAGCATGACCGCCGTGGTCCTGGGGGTGATCGCGGCCTCGAGCCTTTCCGGGGTGAGCTTGAGGCCGTCCGCCACGGTCGTGACCACGGGGACCGGCGTGCCGCCCGCCAGGTGCACCATCTCCGGGTAGGAGGTCCAGTACGGGGTCGGGATGATCACCTCGTCCCCTTCGCCCGCGGCCATCATGATCGAGTTGAACAGCACCTGCTTGGCACCGGAGCTGGCCATGACGCAATCCGGGGTGTAGTCGAGACCGTACACGCCCTTGATGTACCGGCAGATCGCCTGCCTGAGCTCCGGTATCCCGGCCGTGGCCGTGTATCGGCATTCCCGGCGGTCGATGGCCCCGTGAGCGGCTTGGCAGATCACGTCCGGCGTGTCGATGTCCGGCTCGCCGACTCCGAGCGACACGATGTCCCGCCCCTGCTTCTTCAGCTCGAGCGTGCGGGCGTTGAGCCCCAGCGTCACCGACGGCGATACCTTGCCAATCCTCGATGCGAACTTCATTTCCCCCCTCCCACCTTCTCAAGAAGTCGTCTTCTCACCGTCTCCGGGACCAGCCCGGCGACGCATCCTCCGAGGCTTGCCACCTCCTTGACCAGCCGGGAGCTGACATAGAAGTAGTCCGCCCCGGTCATCAGGAAGAACGTCTCCGCCGTCGGGAGCAGCTTGCGGTTCATGTTGGCCATCTGGAACTCGTACTCGAAGTCCGACACGGCCCGCAGACCACGGACCACGGCATTGGCATTGCGCCGCTGAAGGTAGTTGACCAGCAACCCATCGAACGACTCGACTTCGACCCTCGGATTCCCCGCAAAGACATCCCGGATGAGCTCAGTCCGCTCCTCCAGAGAGAACAGCCCCGCCTTGGCCTGGTTGAGCGCAATGGCGATGATGATCCGATCAAACACCTTGAGCGAGCGCTCCACGATGTCGATGTGGCCGTTCGTGATCGGGTCGAATGACCCGGGATAGACTGCCAGGCTCATGTCCCCTCCTACCCCGCCAGCGGAGAATAGATGGACAGCGCAGTGTCGCCGTACGTCCGGATGTCGATCCGGAACCAGTTCCCGATCTCTCTCGGGGGCTGGAAGCGCACTTCGTGCTCGGCGATGATCCGTCCCTTCTCGGCGGGCAGCCCCAGTCCGATGAGGCGCTCCAGCGTCTCCGGGACCAGGTTCTTCCGGTACGGCGGATCCAGGAACACCAGGTCGAATTTCAGGCGCAGCGCGGCCAGCCGGGGAAGGACCTTCTCCACGGGCAACGGATGCACGGTCGCATCGATGCCGGGGAACTTCTCGACGTTCTTGCGGAGGACCGGGACGACCCGGCGTCCCGACTCGACGAAATGGACGGCTCTGGCTCCCCGGCTGAGCGCTTCCAGTCCCAGCGCACCGCTGCCCGAATACAGGTCGAGCACCAGGGCATCGGGAATGTGGTCGGAGATGATCGAGAACAGAGATTCCCGGACGCGGTCCATGGTGGGGCGCACCTCCATGCCGGATACCGTTGCAAGCTGCAGGCTCCTGAACTTTCCGGCAATGATCCGCACGCCCGACCCACCTCCATGCGAGGCCCGTTCCTTCTACCATCGAACCCGGGGCATTGCAAGGCAGCACATCCGCTGCCGGCACCCCAATCCCGTGGGCCCGGCAGCCTCCCCGCGAGGCAGAGGCTCGAAAGGGGCGTCGCCCCGGGGCGGTGGGGCCTCGGTCCCCTGTGTGTTTCTTTGGCTTCTGTCGTTCTTGACAGTCGTCCGACGCGACGTCTATCATCAACTCCGGTCGTTCGCCCGGAGCCTGCGTGGGGTACTGATGACGGTGCAATTGCCGACTCTTCGAAAGTACCAGTTCTTCCAAGTGGGCTATCGTCTGCGCTCGCAGGGATTCTCGGGGAAGCTGGAGCTGGTGGACGAAGGCGGCAAGATCGCGATCTCGTTCATCGGCGGCAACCCCGTGAGGGCCACGAGCACCGAGGTGGCGCTCTCGTTCCCCGCCTTCCTGATCATGAAGCGCCGGGTCCGCAGGCAGGAAATGCGGGAGCATCTCGAAGAGGCCTCCCGTCGCGGCATGAAGATAGAAGAGCTGCTCCTGGCCGCCGCCGTCCTGACGCCCAAAGACCTGTTGCGGCTCAAGCGGGAGCTGAGTCTGTACGTGTTCGCCATGGCCTTCCACAAGGACCGGGTCGGCTGGCAGACTTCGCCCGGCGAGAGCACCACCGAAGACCTGCCGCATGGCCGGGAGGTGCTCGAGCTCCACGAGGGGCTGTTCCGGGCCGTCTCCCTCGATCGCGACACCGACTTCCTGTCCCGGATGTTCCATGGCCGATGGGACGCGTCCCTGGTCAAGACAGCCGACTTCTATCGCTATCTCATCCAGTTCCGGTCGGTGTTCTACGGCGAGGACATCTCCGACCTTCTGCTCGAGCCGGGAGCATCGCCGCAGAAGATCATCGAGGTGGCCGAGGACCGCGAGTCGGCCATTCGCCAGCTCTTCGCCCTCAGCTACTCCGGGATGCTCACCTTCGAAGCTGAGGAATCGGCCGGCGATGTCGCGACCGGCGAGACGCTGTTTGCCGGCGAGAGCGCAGCCGATACCGAGGGCCGGACAGTCGTGATCCTTCCGCAGGAGGAGGAGAAGGCCCAGGTGACCTCGTTTCTGGGCGAAAGCGACGTGCCGTTTGCCGACGACAAGCCGGCGGCTCCGTCCCCACCGCCCCGGCCCAAGACCGATGTCGAAAAGTTCCTGGAGATGGGCTTTGCCGCTCCGCCCCCCGAAGAGCGGCCGGACTTCGAGCTGGACGCGAAGCCGTCCCGGGCGGAGCCGTTGCCGCCCGAGCCGGCCCAGCCGGAGCCGTTGCCGTTCGAGCCTGCGCAGCCGGAGCCGCTGCCGCTCGAGCCGGCGCAGCCGGAGCCGCTGGCGTTCGAGCCGGCGCAGCCGGAGCCCTTGCCGTTCGAGTCGGCCCAGCCGGAGCCGCTGGCGTTCGAGCCGGCGCAGCCGGAGCCCTTGCCGTTCGAGTCGGCCCAGCCGGAGCCGTTGCCGGAGTCCCAGGCTCCAGGGTCGGCGCAGCCGGAGCTGTTGCCGGAGTCCCGGGCTCCAGGGTCGGCCCAGCCGGGGGCCGAGGCCCCCGAACCGGTCCAGGCGGAGCCGTTGGCGGAGCCCCCGGCCACCGAGCCGGCGGTGCCGGAGCCGTTGCCCGCGCCCTCCCCCGCGGTCATTCCGATGGAACTGGACGAAGTCACGGCTCCTGAGGCGCCGATGTCCGACGAATCAGCGGGCCCGGCAGCCCAGAGTCCGGTCGATGCTGCCCCCGAGGCCGCAGCGCTGTCCGAACGGGAGGCAGCAAGGACCCTTCGTGTGGCGGCAAGTGAGGACGACGGCGTCGAGGATCTGCTGGCCAAGGCCATCGCCGAAGCCGAGAAGGTGACCGAGGCCCACCGGATTGCGGCCCGCAACCCGGTCACGGAGCCGGTACCGCCCCAGATCAAGGTGGAGGATGTGGTCCGGCTGGCCCTCAAGGAGCCTCCGCCGCTTCCCGACCGCCCCCCGATGCCCGAGGCCGGCACGGACGAGAGCATCGAGCGGATCCTGGAGGAGGTCTACCGGGGGATGCTGTCCCGGACGCTCTACCAGGTGCTCAATGTCACGCCGTTCACGCCGCTGTCGAGCGTTCGCGACTCGGCTGCCCGGCTCCGGACCAAGTACTCAGCGGGTCAGTTCTCCCGCTACATCCTGTCGGCCCGCGCACGCAAACTGCTCGAGTACATCGGCCAGGAGGTCGAGCGGGCGGAGACTGTGCTGACCGAGCTGGGGGAGCGGACGGTTTACGACAATCGGGTCGGGACCGACTACGGGCAGGATCGTCGCGTGGCGCTCTCCTTCCTGTTCGACGCGGAGGAGGCGTACCTGGCCGGTGTCGTGCTGGCCGAGCGGAACGAGTGGGCCGAGGCCTTGCAGAAGTTCACCCGGGCATCGGAGATCAACCCCCGGGATCCGGAGTACCTGGCTCGACGGGGATGGGCGACCTACCAGTCGCTCCGCATGGGGCAGAGCACCGACAGCTTCGCGCCCAACAAGGCCCGCAACATCCTGGAGCGGGCCCTGGCCGTGGACCCGCGCCATGCCCACGCCATGCTGTATCTCGCCCGCATCGAGAAGGAGATGGACAATCTGGACGCCGCACGTACCTGGTACGAGCGTCTTCACAAGGTGGAGCCGGCCAACGAGGAGGCTGCCGTCACGCTCGACCGGTTCCGCAATTCCGCCCGGGAGGTCCGCAAGGTCGAGTCCGTGAGCATCTGGGAGCGGTTCAAGGGGATCTTCCGGAGGAAATAGCCTGACCACCAGTTGTCCCTTGCCAGCCGCCGGATCGAAGCGAAGATGGCGGAGGCCACCCCCCAGCCCGGAAGCGCATGTTTTCGCGGGCATTTCACCAGTGCGACCAGGGTCTCGTTTCCCACCGAGGCGAACAGTGCAGCCACCCGGGCTCCGGACCCCTTGAGTGAGTACTGCCCCACCTCCGTCTCGTCCGGCCAGGAGACCTGTTTGCGGATCTCTCGGCGGCAGGAGGGGGACAGCTCGTTGGAACCGAAGTAGATCGACTCGTACAGCGCTGCGGTCTCCCGCGCCGAGCTGCCCGGGTTGCGCTGGAGCTCCAGTCGGCAAGCTCCCTTGCCGTCCCGCACCACCAGCCCGTCGGAGTACTCCTCGAGGGTGCAGTCCCAGTCCTGGGGGATCTCCACGGCCAGCCCGCTGCGGAGCGACATCACCGGCTTGAGCTTCGTCTTGCCCGGCAGGCAGTCGTCCGCGGCAGCGTGCCACGAAGGGAGCAAGAGGACTGCCGTAGCGAGCAGGTTCAGCAGGTTGTGTCGAAATCCGGCCGTCGACATTCCGTTCTACTTCCCCGCCTTCCACTTGTCGAACTGAGACTTTGTGGTGAGCTGCATTCCGATGAGCTTGTGAAGGGCCTCTCGAGCGGCCCTGCGCACGCTGGGGATCCGGGAATCGAGCTGCGTCGCCAGAGCATCCAGGACCGGGTCCTGCCGGCATTCGAGGACCGCAGCGGCCCTCACGGCCTCTTTCTTGAGGAACACGTCGTTGTGCTCGATGCAGGCGGGCAGGAGGGGACAGGCATCCTTGTCTCCGAGCTCGGCCAGTGCCTCCACGGCCACGCGGGTGTAACCCCAGTTGGTGCTTCCCACCTTGTCAGGGGCCAGTGCCTCCAGCAGGAGCGGCCGTCCGCCCCGGCCCGAGAGCTTCTCCACGGCAAACGCCAGCCCGTAGCGGAAGCCGGCATCCTTGTCCCGGGGCGTCTGTTCGAGCAACTCCTGGAGCCGGGCGAGGTGCTCGGTGGCTCCGATTCTCCCCAGCGCCATGGCCGCATGGGTCCTGGCCTGCCAGTGCGTGTCCGCAAGGTGCTCCACGAGGAACGGGACGGCCGTCGGGTCCTTGAGCCTCCCGAGCATCTCGATGACGTGGAATTTCTGGTACCCGGGACGCTCGAGCTTCCCGTATCGTTCGATGAGGGGCTGGACCGCGGCGGAACCGGCGGAGAGGATCTCCCGTTCCGCCGGGCAGCCCATGACCGGGTTGCAGGAGGAGCGCTCACTGACCTGGTCGATGGCCCGCTGGAGCGCCGCAGGGTCCAGACGGCGAAGGGGGCGTGACGCGGGCGTGTCCGCACCCGCAGGCTGAGGGGCGGTTCGGGGGACCTTCCCCGGGTTCCCTTCGGCCGGGGCGTAGGACGAGGTCGTCTCGAGCGGGATCAACTCGGGCTTGACCTCAATTCCGCTGGGGCCCCGCACGACCTCCTCCCGAACCGCTGCCGACGGGGTCTGCTGCTCCTCGACATCGGGTACTTCCGGCTTCTTCCGGCAACCCGGCATCACCGTCAGCATCACCCCGAGGGCGACCACCAGCAGGGCAATCCGCTCAGACATGGCTACACCTCGTGAACGGCATCCTTCCAGCCTGATCCTAACTCGCTGTCTACTGGATTTCCACGCCTTTCCGATTGGCCCAGAGCAGGCCCACCAGGACATAGAGCAATACGAGGAACAGCAGGTATTCTGGCAATTCCCGCAGCAGGATGAGCACCGGGACGGCGACGGCATTGAACGCAGTGAAGTAGTTGACCAGGCGCGACTTGCGCATTCCGATCTTGGGCAGGTACCATTTCGACACCATCAGCAGGCCCATGAACACGAGCAGCGGAGGCACGTACGGGGCCGAGATTGCCACCAGGTCATGGCGCTCGACCACCACCAGCAGGCTGGCGGCCCCCGCTCCGGCCAGGGTCGTCGGGATGCCCTGGAAGAACTTCTTTGGCCCCTCGCCGGTCTGCGCGGCGCAGTTGAACCGGGCCAGTCGCAGCGCCCCGGTCATCACGAACATCGCCACGGAACCGTACACCAGCAGCAGCAACGGCCACGTGGCCAGCGGCGATTCGGGCGTGCTGAGCACCCCGGCCCAGATCACCCCCGGGGCCACGCAGAACGCAATGAGGTCGGAAAACGAGTCCAGCTCCATCCCCATTTCGCTCCCGGCCCCGAGCAGCCGGGCCGTCGTACCGTCCAGCTTGTCGAGCAGCACGCACACCATGATCAGCCAGCCCGCCTCCTCGAACCGTGCATGGAACGAGAAGAAGATCGCCACCAGCCCGAGGACCAGGCTGGAACAGGTGATCGTGTTCGGAACCAGCGAGCGGATTCGTTGCGTGCGGGTGGTTTCCAACCTGAGTGCCTCAGAACGTGAAGAGCATCTCCTGCTCGGCGTACTTCTGGATGACTTCGCTCACTTCCGAGAAGTTGAGCCCTTCGCCGGACATCTTCACGTCGCTCATGGCCTGGGCCGCTGCACCCATCAGCACTCCCAGGTTCTGCATCTCGTTCTCCTTGTCCTTGCCGATGCGTTCCAGCAGGGGCATCAGGTGGGCACGAAGGTCGACCTTGAACAGGTTGGCGAACTTCGAGGTCAGCGGCTTGCCCTCGCTGTCCTTCACCTTGACCTTGCGGAACTGCTTGACCGTCTGGGTCTCCTTCTTCTCGAACGTGTCGATGAGGCGCTTTTCCGTCTCCGGCTCTCCCTTGGCCGCGCCGCAGATGGGGATCTCGAGCTCCATGGCCACCGGCTCGCACACTTCCTTGGTGATGAGCTCCTTGTCCACCTCGGGAGTCCCCGATACCTCGACCTCGACGACCGCGAGGACCTGGTCTTCTTCGTTTTCCGCCTTCTGCGCCACGACCAGGACTTCCGGCTTGAGGTTCTTGGGCATTTCGCCGGTCAGCATGTAGTTCTCGACCAGCTCGATGGCGACGTACAGAGCCTCGGCCCGGGCCCGCAGCTTGTTGGCCCTGTCCGAGAACTCCAGCAGCTTGGCCCCCAGCTCGGTCGCGTAGAGCTGCCCCTGGAGCATCGTGGATACCGAGTACTCATCGACGTTCGAGAGGTAATCCTTGCAGATGGTCTTGGCCGGCTCCAACTCGTCCTTCTTGAACTTCGCCAGGTCGAAGTCGGGAGGGAGCTTGCCCTCGGCCAGCAGCTTCGCCAGCCCGGCAACGTTGTTGAAGTGCTCCTCGAAGTACTTGTCGAACGCGTCGATGAAACGCGAGGTGGCATCCTTGCGGGATGCCAGCACCTGGCCGGTCACGTCGACGACGCCCTGGGTCAGGTGGTCACGGATGGTCACCGCCTGGTTTACGGCCTCGTTGTGCAGCACCCGCATGCCCATGCTGGTTCCGAACTGGTAGCCGAGCCAGAGGAGCACCAGCCCGACCAGGATCAGCACGACGCTCATGGCGATACGCCGGCCCAGCGGCTTGGAGGCGCGGTGCGCTGCCAGCTCGATGGCAGCAAGCTCCGCATCCGACAGCGACTTCACCTCGGGCTTGGTCGCACCAAAGGTGAACTTGAAGTCCTCGGCCGACGGAGCCTGCGCAGGAGCCTGCCCTCCGCCCGGCGCTGCCGTCGTCTCCTTGCCTGGCGCCGGTCGGGCCAGCCCGAGCTTGGCCTTGAGCGCATCCAGATCCGTTGACGGCTTGCCCCCCGGAGTCCCCGTTCCGACTTTCTTGTCCTTGTCTTCAGTGCTCACGTCGCGCACCTCCACCCGTTCAAATTGCACGGCTGACAAGACTAGCATGCCCCACCGGCGTGTCAAGCTCGATGACGACCAGCGGGCCGTAGTGCCGCAGGCTTGCAATCCAACAAAGTTAATGGCAAACATTCGCAGCGATCGACCCCGTACCGACTCACCGGGGACCGGTCCTTCGACCATGAAAGGAGAGAGAACGCCATGCGCAACAGCCTTGCTGCCGTCCTTCTTGTCACAATGATCCTGCCGTGCCGCGTTTCCACGGCCCAGGAGAAGCTCACGGGGGAGCAGATTCTGGACAAGCTGGACAAAGTCGTCAATGGGTTCGACGACCAGGAAATGGACGTCGAAATGACCATCGTCGATACCGGAGGGTCGAAGAAATCGTACGGCTTCAACATCAAGCAGAAGGGCAACGACCGCCGCCTCGTCCGCTTCCGGACCGGCGAGATCAAGGGCATGGCCACCCTCACCGAGGCCGCCAACCGAGCCTACGTCTACCTGCCCGGGTACAAGAAGGTGCGCCGAGTCGCTGCCCACAACATGAACCAGTCGTTCGCCGGCTCCGACTTCTCCAACTCCGACATGGCCACTTCCTGCTGGAAGTGCCTGTACGACGGCCACCTCGACAAAGAGGACGAGAGCCACTACTTCCTCACCCTGACTCCAAAGCAGGGCGTTGAGACCGGCTATGCCAAGGCCACAATGAAGATCTCAAAGAAGACCGGGCGACAGGAGGACACCGACTACTTCAACGCATCCGGGGAGTTGGTCAAGACCTTCCGCACTGCCAACTACAAGACCTACGCGTGTGGCGTCACCTTGCCCTCGATCATCGAGATGGCGGACCCCCGCAGCGGGCACAAGACCACGCTCGAGGTCACGGAACTGAAGGTCAACCAGGGATTCAAGGATTCCATGTTCACGGAGCGCGAGCTCCAGTGGGGAAAGTAGGGCCACGGGCAGTTGTCCCAGCCCCGACCACGCGGGAGGGGCCCTGGAGATGGGCAGTTGGTGACGGGCAGTTGTCCCAGCCCCGCCCACGCGGGAGGGGCCCTGGAGATGGGCAGTTGGCGACGGGCAGTTGTCCCAGCCCCGACCACGCGGGAGGGGCCCTGGAGATGGGCAGTTGGCGACGGGCTGCTGCGAGCCGGAACGGTCACGGAGAGAAGGCATGAGAATCGCGCTGCTGTTGCTGTTGACCTTGTTGGTGCCGTTGCACGACGCCCGGGCCCAGAGCTGGACCGACATGACCGAGTTCTCCGGCTACCTGGACTCGGACATCCGCTTCCTGGTCGAGGATAACCGGGGCGCCACCCCGGGCGACGGGTACCGGTTCGACATGAACCGCAACGACCTCGACCTCAAGCTCACGATCCGGCCCTTCGACCAGGTCAAGGCGGTGGTCGATTCCCGCCTGCGCTTCTACGGATTCAACGAGGCGGCTTCGCTGCCCGAGCTGGTCAAGCGTGACCCCATCGACCCGTACAGCCTCTACCTGGATGAGGCTTATCTCGCGGTCCAGGGGTTCCTCTTCGACCGCATGGATCTCCGGTTCGGCCGGATGATCCAGACCTGGGGCAGCGCAGACCAGTTCAACCCGACCGACAACCTGAGCGCACGGGACCTGTCCGATCCGTTCAACTACTCCGCCAAGGTTCCCAACCAGATGGTCGAGCTGTCCCTGTATCCCACCGACTGGCTGACCCTGACCGGCGTGTTCGTGCCCGTGTTCAAGCCCGCGCAGCTTCCGCCGTCCGCACTGATGGGATTTGCAGTCGAGTACGCGGACAACGGCTGTTTCGCCAAGGCACCGGTACCCCCTCTCTCGACCGCGGACGTGGGTGATCTGGAGAAGCTGTTCGGGGCCGTCGACCCGTGCAACCTCAACTTCGTCGATCCGGAAGTCAGGACGCTCGCGCCCGAGTCCACCATCGAGAACTCCCAGGCAGGCTTCAAGGCCGCATTCCAGGCGGGGGATCTCGATTTCTCCCTGAGCTACTACTACGGCCGGTTCGCCTTCCCCGTGGCCTACACTGCGGTGGCGCTGGTGGACCCCAGCACCCAGAATCCGGGTGCGTTCGACGTGAAGTATGTCGCGGAGGTCATGTACCCCCGGATGCACGTGGCCGGCGCGGACTTCAGCTACTCCGCCCCCTGGCTCTTCGACATCGGGTTCGTCGGCGAGATTGCGGTCTACTTCCCGGAGGAGGTCGTCTTCGGGATGAGGGCCTATCAGCAGGGAAGCCTCGTCACCGAGAAGTCCGCGCTCAACGTGCCGGCAGACCCGTTCATCAAGGCTACCGCCGGGTTCGACTACACCATCCTTCCCTGGTGGTACGTCAACTTCATGTATGTCCGCGGATTCTTTGATGAATTCAATGATGCCTACGGGGTACGGAACTACGGAGTGGGGGCCACGGAGCTCAAGTTCTTCGAGGACGAGGTGGTCCTTCGGCTGGCCGCAGTGCTTGCCATGGACGACCTCTCTGCGACGCTCAATCCGCAGCTCACCTGGATCGTGCTCCCGTCTGCCGAAATCGCCCTGGCCGGGCTGATCTTCCTGGGGGATACCGAGGCCAGCGATCCGCTCGACTACTCGGCCAAGGAGAAGTTCGGCCAGAAGGCCGCAGGACGCAGCACCGTGGCGCTTCGCGCCCGAGTAACCTGGTAGTGCCAACTCGACAGAGGTGGACCGTGAAACCCTCGACCCAAACCATGAAACCCTCGACCCAGACCATGAAACCCTCGACCCAAACCATGAAACCCTCGACCCAAACCATGAAACCCTCGACCCAAACCATGAAACCCTCGACCCAAACCACGTCCCGGCTCTCCCCCCCACCGTCGCGCCAGCGGTTTTCCCCTGGCCTTGGCCTTTCCTGTCCGCAGGTTTCCCCCCCGCCCCCCCACCAGCAGCCTCTCCCAAGCGGCGGGTCCCATTCGTCCTATTCGTCCTGTTCGTCCTATTCGTCCTATCTCTTCCCCGCCGCCCTCCTCGTTCTGCTGCCGATCCTCGCTTCCTGTGACTGGCGGTCCGACGGAGCGGCCAGGCTGGAGAAGCTCTACCCGGTCCCCGAGGTCGTCGTCGAGGACATCGTGATTCCCGAAGTAGACATCGGGGACGTCGGTACCGCCGAGGGGCTCGGGGGGTGGTGGGTGATGCGCGTCGAAGAGCACGGAACGATGCTTCTCGGCGAGATCCACCTGACCGACCTGTTCCTGGTGCGGATTCCGGCCGAAGGCGACAAGGCCGAGCTTACGTTCTGCGAGCAGATCGTGGAAATGCCCCAGGCTGCCGGCCTCGGTGCGACGCAGATGCCCGACGCGCTCAAGACGGCGCTGGGAAAGACCCCCATGGAGCTGGACGTCGATGCCGAGGCCCTCTCCGTCCAGGAGCAGAAGGTGGCCTGGACCTGGGGAATCCAGGGGATGAAGGATCGGTTTGCCGATCCGATCCCGACCAAAGCGGACAACCCCCTCGTCTGGGACCAGGACGAAGACGGAAACCCTGGCGTCACCATGCACGTGCTGGCCCCCGAAGGGGACCGCTACATGGTCCGCCGCGAGGTCATGGACGTCGCAGCGGGCACGACCTCCGAGGACGGGCAATGGCTGGTCGGCAAGCTGGAGTTCGACATTGACGAAGGTGCCGTGGGCTACTTCGGGGACAAGAGTCTGATGACCGTGGCGGCCATCACGCCGACTCCGGGAGGAAACGTGTACCGGCTCAGAAGGGTCGGAGCGGATCCCGAGGGGGAGTCCCCCTATGACTGCAAGAAGCTTTCGACCGAGCACCTGGGCATCTTCCAGGGGGCTCCGGAGCCAGGTGCGAGAGATTAGAATGGGCAGCAAGCCCGCAGCCCCGACCACGCGGGAGGGGCCCTCTGAATGTGCAGTGGGCAGTGGGTCAATGGCCAAGAGGGCAGGATACGACAGGGGGAGCGAATGCGTGGTTCGGTAACCAGGGGGAAGATCGTTCTTCTGGCCGTGGCCGCAGCGGTGACGGCCGCGGCATCGCTGTGTGCGCCGACCGTGCCGTTCGACGCGGATCCGACTGCGTACCTGCCGCCCGATGATGCGGCCGTCGGCTTCTGGCTGGAGCAGACGAGGCGTTTCGGTGCCCTCAACGTGATGATGGTGGGGCTGGAGGGGCCGGGGGAGCCGCTCCAGAGCGAGGGGCTCGAGCACCTCGGCATCATCACGGGCAAGCTCGAAGAGCGTAAGGCCGATGGGGTGGCCCTGGCCCGAAGCCTGTCGAACTTCAGCACCCTGCGGGAAGGGGAGGACGGAACGCTCCACGCCGAGCTGCTCATGGAGAAGGTCCCGCAGGACGAGGCGTCCCGAGCCGCTCTCATCGAGCGGATCCAGGCCGACAGCCAGGCCCGTGGGGCCGTGATCAGCGAAGACCTCGCCGGCTACCTCATCCTGGTGACTGCCGATGCCCGTCATGATGTGCGGGAGGTGGCCGGGCTCGTGCGGGACATCGTCGAGCAGGAGAAGGGGCCGCTGCGGGCCGTCTACTACGGGGCACCGTTCATCTCCGGCCTGCTGACGAGCCAGCTTTATGCCAAGCTTCCGTACATCGTGCCGGCCTTCCTGGCCCTGCTGCTCGTTCCACTGTTCCTGTTCCGGGCCGGGTGGACGAGGTCGGTGGCCGTTCTGGGCTGTGCGGGGATCGCCCTGGTCTGGTGGCTGGGGCTCATGAGGGTGGCCGGCGTGGAGCTGACGACGCCGTCCTCCGGTGCGGCTCTGCTGCTGCTGGCCGTCGGAGCGGTTGCCCTGCCGCGCTGGCTGTGCTCGGAGTGCGGATACCCGTGGCGGTCGCTGCTCCTCCTGGTCGCGGCGGCCGCTTCGTTCTATGCCGTCTCCCTGGCCCCCCTCCCCTTCCTGGCGCATTTCGGGCTGGTGTCGGCTCTGGGGTTCGTGGCCATAGCCCTGTGTGGCGTGCTGGTTGCCGCGCCGCTGTCCGGGCTCCTGCCGGCCCCCGCAGTAGCGGCCGCATCCCGGTCTGGAGGGGCCATACGTCCCGCTCCGCCTGACGGAGGATTCCCCGCAGACCCGGGGGGGCCCGCCGGTCCGGTGGCCACGGATGTCCGGTGGAAGTGGGTCTCGATCCGTCCCGTGCCGGCCGTAGTCCTCGGGTTCCTGCTGTTGGCCGGTGGGCTTGCCGCCGCATACCAGGCCCGCTTCCTGCTGTCCCCGCGGGACCTGTTCTCGGCCCGGGACGAGGTCGGAGCGTCGATGGAGTTCCTCGACCGCCGGTTCGGCGGAACCGACTTCCTCCAGATCAGTGTGCAGGGGGATTTCACGAAGCCGGAGCACGCGGCCCGACTGCTGCGCCTTACGGACCTTCTCGAGGGCTCCGACATCTTCTCCGACGTGCGGTCGCTGGCCAAGGTGCTGGCCTTCCTGAACGAGCAGTTCGGAGGAAGTCACCGGATTCCCCGTGACCCCGAGGCTCTGGGCAACCTCTGGTTCTTCCTGGAAGGCAACGAGGACATCCGTCCGTTGGTGCTCCTGGACCGCAAGGAGGCGATGGTGGCGGCCCGCATCTCTCCATCAGTCGTGCTGCCGCCGGTGCAGTGGGTCCGCCAGGCGGACGAAGCGGTCGAGCAGTCGTTGCGGACCGATGTATCCGGTGCCGTCTCGCGGATCCAGGCGCTGTCCCGACGCTACGCCGTTTCCCTCACGGCCGAGGCCATCTCCGCCGTGCTGGCCACCGACCCTGCTTCGCCTCCCCGCGCGGCACATGCCGACGGAAGCACCGTGGGCGCCGCCGGGCAAGCCCCCGACCCCGCGTCCTCCAGGGTACTGGCTTCGATCCACGACTACATGCAGTCCCCGGAGTCCCCGTTTGCTCCCAGTGAGGAGGAGTGGACGCAGCTGGCCGGAGCGCTCTCGACCCCCCCGGACGGGCGGGTGGACCGGATCAGGACGGTGGTTGCTTCGTTGCCCGGGTTCAAGTCCATGGAGTATCCGCCGGAAGTCGCTCAGCAGGTGGCCGAGGCGCTCGAGGAGCAGCTTTCCTCGGCCGTGTCCGCAGCTCGGGTGACGACCCACTCCGATGGGCTTCTGGCCCGCGCAGGGACCACGAGGGACAAGGCCCCCCGGGCATTCGTGAGCCGGATGGAGGGCGTGCTGTACGACCTGTTCGACCCGCCTGCCGCAAACGGGGCGGACATGACGATCACGGTCAGCGGCTTCCCGGCGGTCATGGTGCGCGTGGAGGCGGGGCTGGTTCACGGTGTCTGGTGGGCGGTCCTGGTGGTCTGGGCGGGACTGCTCGTGCTCGGGCTTGCGGCCACCCGGCGGCTGACCGGGACGCTGCGGGCGGGGTTCGAGGCCGCAGTGGCTACCGCCCTGACCCTCGGAATCGGCCGGCTTTCCGGAGTGGAGATCGACTCGGCCGCGGCACCGCTCTACCTGTTGGCACCGGTGGTCTCGTTCTTCCTGTCTCCCTGGCCTCACCCGGTCTCCGCAGTCGGCTCCGCCTCCTCGGCGGTGCCTTCGTCCTGCGGCGATCCGTCCAACTGGGCGGCCGCCCGGTGTTCCTGGGTCATGGCGATCGCCCTTGCCCTTGCTCCCATGTCCCTGCTCCTGTCCGGCGTCCTGCCGGTCATGCGCCTGGGGCTGCTCATGGCCCTGGCCCTGGCCGTTCCTGCTGCGATCACGTTCCTCTCGACGAAGGTGCGGCGAGCGTAGCGCTCGAACCGGCCTCCTACTTCCACACGCACAGACCGACCCAGCCGTTGTCGGAGGATCCGTTGGCGCAGATGGCTTCGTTCTGGCCGTCGCAGGCCGCATTCGAGGTGTGCCAGATGCCGACTTCCTGCTTGCCCGCGCCGCAGCCGACGTACAGGGTGTTGGGGCAGTCGTGCTCGTAGACCAGCACATCCGCCGTGTTCACTCCGTTCTTCACGCACAACACCATCCAGCCTGCCTTGATGGTGCCGTTGGTGTAGCCGTGCCCGGATTCCATCCAGCACCAGGGCTGTCCGTCTCCGACCTTCCCCACGTGGAATCTGCCCCCCTCCTTGAAGCCGGCCGGGCACCCGAGGAATGGATGGTAGGCCGCACAGTCGTCCGAGGACACCTCGACCCGGTACTTGGCCGGATCCTTGGTGCACAACGTCATCCACCCTACATCGACGAACTCCTGCAGATAGCCGCGTCCTTCCTCCTGGCCGTCGATCTTGCCCGGACCGGTGTACCATTTGCCGGCGGACAGATACCCGGTCAGGCAGGTCCCGTCGGCCCGCACCATCACATCCGGCTCGCACTTGAAGTTCGAGCAGAAGTAGCTCCCGCTGCACGAGGCGCATGTCTTGCCGCAACCGTCGTCTCCGCACTCCTTGCCTGCGCAGGAGGGGACGGTCACGTTGCCGTCGTTGCAGTCTCCCTGGCCTCCGGCCGTGTAGGGGAAGGCCGGCGCACACAGGCACTTGGACGGCTGGGCATCGTCACCGAACCCGTCCCCGTCGAGATCCTTGAAGTACGCCTTGCAGCCCGGGATTTCCGGGGGGTCCGTCACGTCGTCGCAGTCGTTGTCCACGCCGTCGCACTTCTCGTTGGCACCAGGCTTGATCGCAGCGGAAGCATCGTTGCAGTCGAGGTTGTTGGTGACAGAATAGTCGTCCTGGGCCAGGCATAGACACTGCGGTACCGTCTTCTTGTCTCCATAGCCGTCGCCGTCGGAGTCCTTGTAGAGAACGAGGCATCCCGGCAAGCCGGGCGGGTCGGTCTTGCCGTCGCAGTTGTCGTCCTTCCCATTGCACTGCTCCGTGCCTCCGGGCAAGACGACCGGGTCGGCATCGTCGCAGTCCGAGTGGTCCAGGGTCGGGAACGCAGGCTCGGGCTTGCAGAGGCACTTCCCGGGCGAGTCAAGACTGCCGAACCCGTCCCCGTCGCCGTCCGGGTAGTACAGGATGCATCCCGAGGCCCCTTCCGGATCCAGGTTCCCATTGCAGTCGTCGTCGATTCCGTTGCAGATCTCGAGCGCTCCGGGATGCACGTGGATCTGTTGATCGTTGCAGTCCCCGGTCTCCTGCGAGTACCCCGCGGTCAGCGGGCAGGCGCAAGCCGTCTGGCTCGATCCGTATCCGTCCAGGTCCGAGTCCACGAACAGGACCTGGCAACCCTGGGCATCGACCTCGTCGACGGTGCCGTCGCAGTCGTTGTCCTTGCCGTCGCATGTTTCGGCAGCGCCCCCGGCCACCCCCGGATCCTGGTCATCGCAGTCACCGGCGAGGAGGGCCGAGTAAGGCGGTTGCGGTTGGCACAGGCACTGGAACTTCGATGCCAGGCCCACGCCGTCAGAGTCCTCGTCCGCGTAGAACGTCGTGCAGTCCGCCGGGCTCTCCTCGTCGATGGAGCCGTCGCAGTCGTCGTCGGCGGCATTGCAAAGCTCGTTGGAGGCAGGGGAGATCGCCGGATCGTCCGGAGCGCAGTCTCCCGCCTGCGCAACATATCCCGTACTTCCGGCGCACAGGCACTCCGCATCTCCCGCCCCGAACCCATCCTCATCCGTGTCGGCGTAGAGGCTCATGCATCCGGTCGTGCCCGCCTCGTCGACGGTGCCGTCGCAGTCGTCGTCCGAGGTATTGCACAGCTCTTCGGCTCCCGGGTACGAAGCCGGGTTCCCGTCGTCACAGTCGCCAGCAATCAGGGTCCCCTGCTCCGGGACATCGCAATAGCAGCCCAGGACGTCCTTGCCGAACCCGTCCTGGTCCAGGTCCGTGAGGTACTCGGTGCACCCGTTGGCCCCACCTTCGTCCACCGTCCCGTCGCAGTCGTCGTCGACGTCGTTGCATGTCTCGGCCTGAGCCTGCGGGGCGTCGCACTCGGCCGGCTGGCCGGGCTCCATGCACTGGCGCTTGCCCGGGCAGGTTCCCAACTCGTTCGCCACGCTGCATGTCGACCATGCTCCTGCAGTTACCGCTGCCTGTGCGCAGGTGCATGCTTCCTCGGGACGGCAAAGTGATTTCGTCTCGCTTCCCACGCCCGTCTCCAGGCACGAGTAGCCTGACGGGCACGTCTCGTCCCCCTCGCACTGCGTGGCGCAAGTCCCTGCTCCGGCCTCAGGGCCCGGCTCTCCCGGCCCTTCTCCGGGGTCCAGCTCTCCCGCAATACCTCCAGGCACGCAGTAGCTCTCCCCCATCCCTCCCGGAGCCAGGCAATCCTCGTTCACGTTGCAGGGCCAGCAGAGCCGACCGTGCGGCCAGATGCACACGAACAACACGTCGGGTTGGGTCTGGACCTGGGTGCACAACCATCCCGTCGGGCATTCCTCCACACAGGGAATGGCGCACACCTTCCCATCGGGTCCAGCCACGCAGAACCCGGACTCGCAGTCTGAGTTGCCCTGGCAGGAATCGAAGACGACATCCGGGACGGCATCGCCAGGAGCATCCCCTCCGCTGCCGTCGGTTTCGGGCGCTGTCGCATCCTCTTCGTCCGGAACCTGGACATTATCCCACGCCCCGTCCGGAGCGGGAATCAGGTCGGTACCGGCATCCGAGTGTCCATCCGGGAGCAGCAGCTCACCGCCTCCCTGTCCGGCTCCGTCGGCAGCATCCCCGGCGAGGCCATCCTCGAGCGTGTCCTTGCTCGTAGCTGCCCCGCCACATCCGCTCGACAGGACGGTCGCAGCGGTCAGAAGACTCCCCATCACCGCACAGACCAGGAGATTGCGCATCGTATGCCTCCACCCGGAGGCCTCAGTCTACCACGCTCGCACATCCGCGCAAACAGTGCCGGGATGATGGCACATCGGCCGAGTTATGACGCCTGAAGCCACCCGTTCGGCCTGCAGCCCGGGGGGTCAGCGCTTCACGGCCTGCACGAATGCACCGCTCGTCGTGAGGTCGTCCGGCGGGATGTTGCGAAACCGGGGGGCCAGATCGTCCCGGGAGTAGCGGGAGGGGGAGAGCTGTCTGTCGTCCTGGACGACCTCGAACCCGGCTCGCAGGATCGCCTCCAGGTGCTGTGAGTGGGTGAGGCGGTTGAGCAGATAGGGACGCCGCCCCTTGATCAGGGTCCACAGGAGATCGCCGTAGCGCCAATGCCCGTTCCACTCGGTAGCCGTTCCATGGCATCGGAAGTCGATCTGGTGGGACATGTAGCCGCCTCTCCGGAGCCATGAATGCATCGCCGCCTGGGTCGAGGGCAGGTCGTTGACGTGCTCCAGCACCGCCTGCGAGTATATCATGTCGACGCTCTCGGGCTCGAGCACCCTGCTGTCGTGCCAGGGGACGCGGTATCGGATGAGCGAGCCCGGGGCATCGGGTGCGGACACGGAGGTGCGGATCTTCTCCAGTCGGGTCGGTGCCAGCGCAGCCTCGAGGTGCTCGTCCGGGAACAGGTCGGTCGGAAACCGGTAGTCGTCGAGCTTCGGCTTGGTGTGGGGGAATTCGTCGTCTCCCGGGATCTCGGCCCTTGAGCGGAAGAGGCCAATCAGCTCCTCCAGGATCCGGGCGTTTTCCCGCGCGGATGCGTGCCGGACGACATCGAACGCAACGTACTGTCTGCACCCGGATACCAGGCCGGCCAGGCCGATTCCGAGGGAGTCGCCCGGCCCCAGCTCGGCAATGGTCCCGGGATGGGGAACCAGTCCGTTGCGGGCTGCCTTGACGATGTGCCGAAGCCAGACCGAGTAGCAGTATCGGGCCGAGTTCGTTCCCCCGGTTCCCCGGGAGCGCAGGTGGTGGACCCCGGGGAGGAACGTCGCGATTCCGTAAGCCAGTTGTCTCAGCATCGAAGCCTCCGACCGCCGGTAGTCTATCATCGGTCGGGGCAAGCGCAAGGGGCGGCTTGGGAGCCGACGGGCCCTGGACCGTCCGGAGTCTCGTCCCCCGGCTACAGGTGGATGTCCATCTCGTAGGCCAGGCACTGCCCCGTCTGCCTCACCCCCACATACAGGGTACCCGAGTCGTTGAACCCGGAGCACTTGGGACCGAACTGGATCATGAGCGGCATTCCGAGGAGGCCCCCCGCCAGGCACTTGAACCCGGAAACGGGCCCGGAAACCCCCGGAATCTCGACATCCAGGCTCTCCTTCTCGAAGCACATGCTTCCGTTGATGAGCGTGAACTCCTCGGGCGTGGTCTGGTCGAGGCACACATAGACCACGTAGACTTCGAAGCTCTGCGGCAGGCCGAACTCCACCTGGACGAACGGCTCCATGAAGGCCCACGGCACGTCCGAGGCACCGACCGAATACCAGTCCTCGTCCGAAGGTTCCAGCGCGGCCCCGACGTGCAGCGAGGAGTCGGAGTCTTTGTCCGTGAAATCGCCGAGGTGGAAGGCCGCCTGGGGGGTGTTGTTCGGCTCGTACGGATCGATGCCGACACATCCGCACTTGCCGGCAGCGGTGCACAGCAGGCCCGGCTCACACTGGCCGCAATCCAGGCTGTTGCCGCATCCATCGAGAGCGGTACCGCAGCTTCTGCCCTGCTGCATGCAGCTTTGTGGCGTGCACCCGACGACCGAGTACAGGGTCCCCACCGCCTTGCGGTCCGGATCCCCGGCATACTGCTGCTTTGCCGCAGTGCAGTCCGGGGCCGAGGCGGCCAGGGCAAAGACGGAGTGCATGCCGGCCTTCTCGGGAGCCACGATCGTCCCGGTCTTGCTGCCTGAGCTGACCTCGGGGCAGGCGGCCGGGACTCCGGCGTCGACACAGAGCTGTGCCTCCTCGTCCACGCCGAGCACGACTTGTCGCTTGCAGGCCGGGCAGTCGTCCGGGTTACCCAGCTCCCAGTCGATTGCCAGCGGCACGGCCTTTCCTGCCGGGGCTGAACCCACGGGACCCGAGCCTGCAACGTCGGTGCCCGTGACCTCGAAGATGCCCTCCTCGCAGGGGCTGACGCATTGGCCCTGGGAAGTGCAGACGGTCCCCTCCTCGCAGTCCCCGCAATGGACGATCCCGCCGCAGCCGTCTCCCCAATTCCCGCACCCCTTGCCCATCGCGAAGCAGCCGGCAGCCGGGAGGCAGGTTCCTTCCACGGTCACGGTGCCGATGGGGACCCCGGCTTTCTGCCAGACGTCGGCCTCAAAAGCGGCCGAGGCCTCGGGGCAGCCTGGCTCCTGGAGCGTTGCGGCCAGCAGGACATGCTCTCCGGGAAGGTCCGGGGCGAGGATGAACGTGCCGACGCTCTTCGGGGACGACTGCGGACAGGTGGGCGTGGTCCCGAGGTCAAAGCATGCGGTCGCATTCTCCGGGAAGCCGAGCACGAGCTGCACCGGGCACCCGGGGCACTCGGTTCCCCCGCCGGTCGTGAAGGTCAGTGCGATCGGGACCGAGCTGCCCGGCAGTGTGCTGGCGGCCGTCTCCTGGCCTCCCACCTGGGCCTCCTCGACATGAAACAGCCCGTTCTGGCAATCGGGAGGACCGCAGATAGCGCCGAGGTGACAGACCTGACCCTCCGGACAGCCGCCGCAGCTCACGTGACCGCCGCAGCCGTCACTGACGAAGCCGCAGTCTGCACCGAGCACCGGGCACGTTGCCGGCACGCAGCCCCCGACCACCGTCAGCGTGCCGATCGCCGACTTGGGGGTGGATTGCGCATACGCGGCCGTGGCCTGCGAGCAATCATCCTTGGCGGTGGCAACGAGGTTGACCGAGAAGGTCCCTCCAAAGACCGGCGCATCGAACTTGGCGCTGGCGAGCCCCGGTGCCGTGGAGGGACAGGCCGGCGGGACTCCCGCGTCGATGCAGGCGGCTGGAGCGTCTCCGACGCCGAGCACGATCTGACGGGGCTCGCCTTCCAGGGACTCCTGGCTTCCGAACAGGTAGGAAAACATCAGCTGGACCGGCTCGCCTGCCGCGACCTGGGCCGAGTTGGAGAACCCGTTGATGAACACGTCGTCGACTTCGAGAACGTCCAGGGCACACTCCGTTGCAGCGCCGCACTTCCCGTCGTTGCTGCACGACTGGCCCATGGTGCAGGCGCCGCACCAGGTCTTCCCCCCGCAGCCATCGTCGAGCAGCCCGCAGTCGGCATCGAGGTCCTTGCAGCTCTTCGGAGAACAGGGTGCCCCCACCATCAGCGAGCCCACGACTTGAGCGGTGGGCTGGGCGCCAGGCTCGTAGCCTCCAACTGCGCAGCCCGACTCAGGGGCCAGCTCCGCAACCAGCGGATACGTCCCGGGCTCCAGGGGGACCACCAGCACCCCCACGGCATGCCGCGGCGACATCCCCGGACAGGGCGCCAGAACGCCGGCAGGCAGGCACGCCGCAAATTCTCCCTCCACGCCCACGGAGAGCTCCCGCTCGCACCCCGGACAGTCGTCCGAGCTGGCCGCACTCCAGCCGATGACGAACGGAACCGGCGTTCCCGGCTGGACCGGCCCCACGGACGGCACGTCCAGCGCATTGAAGTTGCCTCCCAGCAGCAGCTCGGTCACCCGCAGCTGGTCTTGAGTACAGTCCGGAGTGGTCCCGCACTTGCCCTCTCCGGAGCAGAACGAGCCCTGGGGGCAGACTCCGCAGTGAAGGAGCTCGCCTTCCACGACCCAGGTGCCGCATTCGTATGCCCCGGCACCGCAACCGGCCGGGACGTCTCCGCGGCCAAAGTCGCCCAGCTCATTCGGGGTGTGGGCATCGCCATTCGGTCCCCTGGTGTCGTCGATGTCGGCATGGTCGACGGTTTCGACGTCGGGCAGCGGTGGCCCGCTCCCGTCCTGTCGGGGGACCGTGGCGGGGTCGCCGCATCCGGGCTGCAGGCCGACAAGGAAGAGAGCAGCTCCGGCCAGAACGACACCTCTCCTCGTGCATCCCATGGGCTTCCTCCGTACCCCGGCAGTGTACCACGCATTTAGGCCCGTGCCTCCCTGTTTCTGGAGGAAAGGGAGGTCGCTGCAGCGCCGCCTGCGGAGGCCGGTGGACGCCGCTCCTGCCGGCTGTCGATTCGGGACCGGAGCGGCTATTTCCCCGGGCCCTGCCCCTCCCAGATTCGGTCCACAATCCCCTTTACCCCGGTCTTGTCCACATAGTCGATGGCCTGCCCGAGGAGCGGCACGAGGATCAGGGCTGCCACGGCGAGGAGGACCAGGATGAGGATGATCGCTACGACAAGGAGCTTCTTGTTCGCCAGCAACCGCGGTGCCAGACTGAACAGGTTGGAGTCGTCGTGGCGATGACGGCCGCTCCGGTACGCCGGCTCGTACGAGTCCCCATGGCTGCGATCGTGCCCGCGGTCGTTGTATCCGCCGTACTGGTGGCCGTGCTCATGACCGTGCCCGCTGTCCTGTCGGTAGCTGCGGTCGTGCTCATGGTCGCTGTGCTTGTCATATCGGTGGCCGTGGTCATGACCGTAGTCGTTGTCGTGTCGGTGACCATGGTTGTCATCATGACCGTGCCGGTCATCGTGGTGCTTCCGGTGATGCGACCTTCCTTCGAACAGGTCTTCCAGATCCATGTCGTGCCTCCCTTCCGCCGAGCCGGATTCCCAGCTCGGCAGCGGACAAAGGTGGTGTGGACCAGTCTGCCCGGCCCGGTGCCAGAGTCCCTTCTTGAAGCATGAGACGTGGGTCGTCCTAGATTCGGAGGCGTCGAGTCACGTCGAGACGAGGGACCGTATGCGGCAGGGGAAAAGCGGTCCGCCCATCCCATCGGGCGATGGAGCGGTCCGGCCCCGGCACGATCCAGGAGGGGGCCGCAAAGAGCGTCAGTTTCCGGGTGTGGTGCAGGCCCTGCCTGGACCGCTGAACGCAGGCTGACAGGGGGCTTGTACAGCATGCGGCGAGGTCCTGCCCTGTGGCGGAGGGCCGTTGCGTCCGGATGGAGCGGTCAGCGGAGTTGGCGTGTAGAGGGGGTTCTCCATCCGGTAGAGACGGATCGGAGCCGCAGACCGTGCCGTTGAGGATCTGGCAGATCTCGGCGTGGCCCGGTGCCGAGGCGGTCACAAGCGCCACGACGAGGAACCGGACGACGCTCTGGCGTGCGAGACGCAACCGTTACCTCTTTCCCTGGGAGATCATGGAACGCTCCATGGTTGTCAGTCAACGGTCTGTTGACCCCGAGTCCTTACCTTACATACAACCCGTAGAACCGGGTTCCGCACGACGAGCCGTTTCCGTCGGTGTTGCAGTAGCACTGGGCGTCGGAAATCTGCTTGCCGTCTTCGATGGTGCCGAGACCCTGGTGGTAGCCCGAGTCGCCTCCGTTGAAGCCAAACAGGACCGAGTCGTCCTGGCCGGGGTCGCCGATGGTCGACGTCTCCTTGAATCCGACCGTTGTGCCCCCGCCTCCGCAGGCCCCCAGGCAGGGGTTGGAATGGGCATCGTAGGTGAACGGGAACGGCTCGGTCACGCTGCTGACCTTGACCGTGCAGCGGTAGGGGCTGCAGCCTCCGGTCCACGAGTAGTTCTTGAAGCGCCAGCCGAGCGACTTGGCCCCTTCAGTGCAGCTCCCGAGAAGGACGTAGGAGTTGTTGTCCTGGATGGTCTTGAGGAGCATCTCGCTGCCGGCCACGTCGAAGAAGGCCTGGTTGCGCATCTCGCTCTTGTCGAGTGCCTCCGAGACTCCCCAGCTCGAGACGTCGCCGGTGAAGGCCGCCTGTCCCCATTTGTTCGACATGGAGTTGAGCCTGGAAATCAGGGTCCACCCGCCCCCCTCGGTGGTCATGTCACAGTAGACCTTGAACGGCGCACTGGGACCGTTCTTGCCGTCCGTGTCGATCTCCTGCGGGCCCGAAGGGGTTCCCGGAACTGCGGCCAGCAGAGCGGCACAGCTCACGTACAGGCATCCGTCGTTGACCTTGCCGTCGCAGTCTTCGTCGAAGGCTTTGTCGCAGTCCTCCTCCGCCCCGGGATTGATGGTCGGGCTGGCATCGTTGCAGTCTCCCCCCGTCTTGGCCGTGAGGGGCGGGTCTGCCTTGCACAGGCACTTGGAGCCGGCCGTGATCCCGTATCCGTCCAGGTCGCCGTCGCTGTAGAAGGTCGTGCACCCGTCTGCGCCTTCGGGGTCCACAGCCCCGTCACAGTCGTTGTCGAGGCCGTCGCAGGCCTCGTCGGTGGCGTTGGCCAGAGGATTGCACGGCTGGGGAACCGCGTTGACGCAGTTGGGGACGCTGTGGGCGCAGACGCCCAGGCCGCACGACGTGCTGCCGAGCTCTTCGTCCACCAGGCCGTCGCAGTCGTTGTCGAGGCCGTCGCAGGCCTCGGCCTTGACCCCTTCGAACGGGTTGCACGATGCCGGCTTTCCGCCCACGCAGAGCTTCTGCAAGTGCGTGCATTCGCCCACGCCGCAAGTGACCTCGCCCAGCCCCTCGTCCACGTCGATGTCGCAGTCGTTGTCCACGCCATCACAGACTTCGGCCGAGGCCCCTTCCTTCGGGTTGCAGTACTTGGTCAGCCCGCCCACGCAGTTGTTCACGGTGTGCTTGCAGGCCCCCACGCCACACGTGGTGGTGCCGAGGTCTTCGTCCACTGTCCCGTCGCAGTCATTGTCCAGTGCATCGCACACTTCGACCGACTGTCCGGCCAGCGGGTCGCACTGCTGAGCCACACCGTCCAGGCAGTTTGCGACCGACTTCTGACAGGCACCGAGGCCGCACGTGGTGCTGCCGAGCTCTTCGTCAGTCATACCGTCGCAGTCGTTGTCCTTCCCGTCGCACTTCTCGGGCGAGGCACCTTCGAACGGGTTGCAGACCTGCCACGTTCCGCCCAGGCAGAGCGGAACCGAGTGGGCGCAGACGCCAAAGCCGCACTTGGCGGTCCCGAGCCCTTCGTCGGTCTCACCATCGCAGTCGTCGTCCACCTTGTTGCAGCTCTCGGCCGCTCCCGGATGAACCAGGGGGTTGAGGGGGGCACAGTCCTGGGCGTCCGGAGCCTCATCGTCGTCGTCGTCCGCGTCCATGCAGTCCTTGAACCCGTCCAGGTCGGAGTCCTTAAACCCCTCGTCCACGCCGAGCACACAGTTGTTGTCCTTCCCGTCGCACAGCTCGGCCGCGCCGTGGAAGATCGTCTTGTCGAGCGGGGCACAGTCGATCGCATCCGGATCGCCGTCTGCGTCGCTGTCCTTGTCGCAGGCATCTCCGAAGCCGTCCTGGTCGCCGTCTTCCTGACCCGGATTGGGAACGGAGGGGCAGTTGTCGACGCCGTCGTCGAGGCCGTCACCGTCATCGTCCGTGTCGCAGGAATCCCCCTTCCCGTCGTCGTCGAGATCACCCTGGAGCGGGTTCTTCAGCTCCGGACAGTTGTCCACCGCGTTGGGCACCAGATCGCCGTCCTTGTCCGTGTCGCAGTCGTCACCCACCAGGTCGCCGTCCATGTCCTTCTGGTCGGGATTGGGCAGGTCGGGGCAGTTGTCCTCCCCGTTGCCGTCGCCGTCGCCGTCGACGTCGCCATCCACACAGTCCGCAATCCCGTCCTTGTCCGCGTCCGGAAAGCCCTTGTCCACCACCTGGTCGCAGTCGTTATCGAGCCCGTCGCACAGCTCCTTTGCTTTGGGATGGACGAGGGGATCGAGTGGCGCACAGTCCAGTCCGTCCACCGTACCGTCCTGGTCGTCGTCCTCGTCCACGCAGTCCTTCCAGCCGTCACCGTCGAGGTCCTGGAACCCTTCGTCCACGATGAAGTTGCAGTTGTTGTCCTTGCCGTCGCATCCCTCCACGTTTCCGGGGAAGGCCTTGTCGTCCTTGGGCAGGCAGTCGTCCACATCCGAGACCTTGTCGTTGTCGTCGTCCGGGTCGCACTCGTCGCCCACCGTGTCGAGGTCGGCATCCGCCTGCTTGGGGTTGAAGTGGGCGGGGCAGTTGTCGAGCCCGTCCACCACGCCGTCGCCGTCCTTGTCGTTGACGAGGCAGTCTGCCACGCCGTCCTTGTTGGTATCCTCGAACCCCTCGTCCGCGGTACCGTCGCAGTCGTTGTCCTCGCCGTCGCACACCTCGGCCTTGGCCTCGGGGCCGACGCACTCGGGCACTCCGCCAACGCACTTGAGCGTCCCCGTGCAAGTGCCGAACGTGTTGACCACCGGGCAGTCGGTCTCCTGGATGTCGTCGTCCGCCTTGCCGCTGCAATCGTCGTCGAGGCCGTTGCAGATCTCCGCTTCCGGTGTCGCGGCGGAGCAGGGCTGGAGCCCGCCGGACACGCACTTGCGGGTCCCCGTGCAGGTACCCTGCTCGTTCTCGACGTAGCAGGCCGTCTCCGCACCGGCATCGGTGGCCCACTTGGAACAGGTGCACTCGCCGATCACCGGGACGCACTGGAGCACCGGGCCTCGGGTCACGTCAGTCCCGGCCTTGCACGAGTACCCTTGCGGACAGTCGCCATCCTGCTTGCAGGCCGCACCGCAGAACAGCCCGGACGGTCCCATGTCGACGCACTTCTCGCCGGTATCCACGCCGTTGACATGGCACTCGTCGTTGCTGCCGCAGGGGCGGCACAGGCTCACGAGCGGTGCCGCACAAACATAGATCTGGTCCGGCAGGCTCGGGGTGTGGAGCGCACACGTCCAGCCGAACGGGCACTCCTCCACGCAGGTCTTGCTGCACTTCATCCCGTCCACGGTCTGGATGCAGAAGCCCTCGATGCAGTCGCTCCCCTTCTCACAGTCGGCCCCGGGCTCCCCCGGTCCGGGCGGGACGTCGCCTTGCGAGAGGTCGGCCGGCCCCGGTGCATCTCCGGACATCTCGTTTTCCCCGTCCGGAGTGCCCGTCGCTTCGGCCAGCAGGACCGTTTCGGGCTCCGGGCCCGTGTCGGCCAGGCCACCTGCGTCAGGCAAGTCCAGCACCGAAACATCGCCCTGGGTCACCCCCGCGTCGCCGCTGCACCCGGCACAGGGAACCGCCAACACCGCCATCACGCACACAAGACGGCCTGTCTTCCACAGGTTCTTGAGAGGTTTGAAATCGAGCGTACTTTGCATTCCCATCCCCCCGCCGGAATTCAACGCTTCGCCGATTGTAGCAGAAACAGCGTCCCGGATGCACGGGGTAGCACAGACAGCGGCCTGGATGCACTCTGGGTTGCCTGAGGGGAGCGTTCTACTTCGGGCAGGAACCCAGAGTCGTGCAGAAGTCGCAGATGTCGAGGCAGCAGTCGCCATAGTTGAAGCAGAGCGTATCGCACCAGCAGCCGCCGCCGGAAGAGCCGCACTTGCCGTTGCAGGAGCCGGTGCTGTTCTTGAAGCAGTAGCCGGCGGCGCAGGTCTTGCCCGGCAGACAGCCACAGGTTCCTCCGCAGCCGTCGGGCTCGTTACACTTCTTGCCCACGCACTGCTGGGGGCAGCATGCGCCGTCTTTCATGCAGGCAGAACCCTGGCCACAACCACAGATCCCGCCGCAGCCGTTGGGGGCCGTGCAGAGCTGGCCTTCGCAACCGGTCGGTTCGCAGCACCCCTGGAGGTCGGGACACACGTCGCAGATGTTGGTGCAGCAGGAGTTGGTGAAGAAGCAGGTCTCGTCGCAGCCGCATCCCCCCCCCTGTCCGCCGCATTCGCCGGGCTGGCAGACCTTGTCCCAGATCTGGGAGCACATCCCCCATGTCTGGCACTCCTTCCCCTCCGGACAGGTACCGCAAGAACCGCCGCAGCCGTCGTCCCCGCACTCCTTGAAGGTGCAGTTGGGCTTGCAGTTGCAGGCCCCATTGACACAATCGTAGCCCGCTCCGCATTCACACGGGAATCCGCACCCGTCGTCATCGCCGCATTTGCCGGGAGTACACTTGAACGGGTGACAGCAGAATCCCTCTCCCGTGCACTTCCACGGAGGCGGACAGCCGCACTCACCACCACAGCCGTTGTCCTGGCCGCAGGTGCCGTCCCAGGGGCAATCCCCGGCACAGCAGACGGGGGTTGTCGGGCACTTCTCGCACATATCGGAGCAACAGTCGCCGGCAAATACGCAAGAGGGATCGCACCAGCAGTCCACGCCCGACGTCTCGCCGCACTTGCCCTCGCACGAGCCGGCCGTCTGCTGCTTGAGGCAGTACCCGCCCAGGCAGTACTGCCCCGCAGGGCAGGGGCCCCCGCACGAGTGGCCGCACCCGTCGTCGCCGCACTCCTTCCCGGTGCAGGACCCCGGGCAGACGCACTGGTAATCCCCGTTGCACAGGGTCCCTTCGGCGCAGAACCCGCACGTCCCACCGCATCCGTCATCGCCGCATTCCTTGCCATCGCAGTCGATCTTGCAGCAGGTCGTCCCGCCAATGCAGACCGTGCCGGCGGGGCAGGCACCGCAGCTCCCGCCACACCCGTCGCTTCCGCACGTCTTTCCCTTGCAGTCCGCCACGCACGTGCACAATCCGTCCTGACCGCACACCCCGTTGGGCGGGCACTGGCCGCAGCTTCCCCCACAGCCGTCGTCCCCGCACTGCTTGCCCAGGCACTGCTTCTTGCAGACGCACTTCCCCTTTGCCGGGTTGCAGAGGAACGGCTCGATGCACTCGCCGCAAGTGCCGCCGCAGCCGTCGTCCCCACATTCCTTCCCGAGGCACTTTGCCGGCACGCCCGGGATGCAGACGCCGGCTCCGTCGCACTCGCCGGCCAGGCATGGGTCCTTCTCCATGCACAGGCTCTCCTTGGGGAGCGGGACCGCAGTGCACTTGCCTTCCTCACAGGCCCACTCCATGCAGACAGGAGGTTCCCCGGCTTCCTGACATTGAGCGACGGACGTGCAATCCGCCGGAGGCGGTCCGACATCGGTCGAGTCGGGAGCGACATCGCTCGTGGAATCCGGCGAGGAGAGATCCGGCGGCATATCGGCGTCGCTGCCTTCCGCGTCCGCTGCATCGGGCGGCAACGTGTCAAAGGGACCGACGGCTTCTCCGACGGCATCCCCGCTCAGTTCGTCGGCATCCCCTTGCAGCTCGGCCGCAGCGTCATCCGCGACCGTTCCATCCGGCTGCGGCACGTCAGGCGGCAAGACATCAGGCGCAATTGCGTCGGGCACCTGCCCGTCCGTAGAGCCCATGCCGTCGGCCACGATGCCGTCCTCGACGGAGCGCCCGTCCGCGGGGTCACTTCCCTTCCCGCTGCACGCTCCGGCCAGCGCCACGGCCAGCAGCAGCGCCACGCTCATCCCGGAATGAAGATCCCTCCCCCTCATTTCTCCCTCCATGATCGTCCCCGGCGGTCTCCCCTCACGGGTTCTCCTTGGGAGTCCCGATGCACTTCCCGTTCTCGCAATGGTCGTCCGTGGTGCACGGTGCGCCGTCGTCGCAGGGGATCCCGCTCAGCGGCTCGTGCAGACACTCGCCCAGGTCACAGGAATCGTCGGTGCAGACGTTGCCGTCGTCGCAGGACTTGGAAATGCCGATGCAGTCCCCGGCAAAGCACTTGTCCTGGCCGGTGCAGAGATCCCCGTCGTTGCATGGAAGACCGTTCTTCGGAATTACCGTGCATTTCCCATCGATGCACGAGTTCGCCAGGCACTGGGTGCCGGTGCCGCACTCCCAGTCGAACTTGCACGTGGCGGGAATCATGCAAAGACCATCCACGCACTCCTCGCCGGGATCGCAGGTTCCGCAGCTTCCGCCGCAACCGTCCGCACCACAGTGCAACAGGAAGCAGTCCGGCACGCAGTCACAGCTTCCGAAGATGCACTCCTCCGGCTTGGTGCAGGTCCCGCAGCTCCCGCCACAGCCGTCCGGACCGCAGTCGGCCAGGAAGCAGTCCGGCACGCACTCGCAGATCCCGTCCTTGCACTCGTTTGGCGACAGGCAGGTACCGCAGGTACCGCCGCAGGCATCGTCGCCGCACTCCTTACCGTCGCACTGCGGTTCGCATGTGCAGACGCCGCCGATGCATTCCTCGAACGCACCGCCGCAATAGCCGCAAGTGCTCCCGCCAATACCGCAGTGGTCCTTGGTGGGCGGGTCCACGCAATCACCGTTGCCCAGGCAGCAGCCCGAACAGTTCGCCCCGTTGCAGCCACCCTCGCAGAGCCCCGCAGCGCACACGGCACCATTGATGCACGGCTCCTTGAACACGAGCCTCAGGCACCCCGCCTTCACCTCCGTGCATTCCCAGACGTCGTTCCCGACGCACGACTTGGAACCGATCACCGTGCAGGTACTCTGGCACTGGCATGTCCCGGCAACACAGGTATCAGGAGTTTGACACGGAGCGCAGGCCGCTCCTCCCTTGCCACACTTCTGGTCGGACTGGCTCGGGATGGCCAGGCAAGTCGCCTGGCCGTCGCAGCATCCCGCACAGTTGTCCGCGGTGCACCCCTTGCATTCCAGTCCGGTCTCCGCCTCTCGGGGCTTGCCACAGATCTCGCCCTTTCCCTTGACGGTGACGCCGCCGATACAAGCTTCCACGCAGGTCCAGGATCCGTTGGCCATGCCTCCGCATGATGCGGACAGCACGTCCGACCCCAAAGGCAGCCAGGGGTCGCCACTGAGGGCATCGCAGATCGCATTGGCCAGACTGGTGAGCGCGTCCTCGAGTCCCAACGCATCGACCACGGCCCCGACGATGCCGCTGACCGCGTCGTAGACCAGCCCGGTGACCGTGTCCATCTTCTCCCGGTCGAAGTCATACTGTTTGAATGCGCTCGAGGCCAGCGGAATGGAGGCCCCGAGCTTGTTCGTGAGCATCTCCTTGATCTGGTCCATCAGGCTGCCGATGAGGGAACCCAGCCCGGCGCTGCACAACTTCGAGCCAAGCAGAATCTTCACGTAGGCCTTGGCCTGCGCCGTTCCTCCAAGCTCGAGCGCCAGAGGGCTGGCCTCGACCTTCATCTCGCCGATGTCGGGCAGAAACTCCGCGATCATCCCGACGAGATCGGTCAGCGCCGAGATGGCGTTGGACAACGAGCTGAGGAAGTTGATCACCTGGCCCACGATGGGAAGGGTGTTGAGCGGCCACCAGTCGAACCAGCCGAGATAGTCGGCCGCGATGGAGTTGATCTCGGCCACCTGGGATGCAATGTCCGCGATGTCGAGCGCCGCGCAAAGAACCCCGAGCAACGTGGCTGCCTGGCCCGGAGTGAGCGCACAGGCACCGGCAAACGGTGCCCCGTCCCCCGGAACCAAACCGCTGTCCAGCGCCTGGAGCTTCTCCAACACCTCGTCCAGGCCGTTGGCCAGGGCGATCTGCTCGAACGCTGCCCGCCCCTCCGGCTCCATCTTCGAGAATGCCTCGGCAAATGCCTGGCGGTGCGTGATGAACGAGTCGCGGGCCACCTCCATCATGCCTTGGACCGCTGCGGCCTGTTCCGGCGTCGCAGAAAAGACCCCCAGGAACGTGTCGAGCTTCTCCGGGTAGGCCACCAACGCCTTCTCGAGCAGCTCCATGGCCAACAGCACCTTGCTCCCGGGGTCTGGCGAAGCCTCAGGAAGCGGCAGGACCTCGAAGTCCCATTCTTCCGCAGACTCCCCGTCGAGCTCGAGTTGGAGCTTCACGGTCCCGGGCTTGTCCAGTTCCGGCGGAACGACGAACGTGGCATAGCCGGGAAGCCCGCGCACCGGCACCAGGGGCTTTGCCCCATCGAAAACCACGGTTGCGGTCCTGGACGGATCGAGCAGCAGCGGATGGATGATCCGAACCTTGCGGCCCAGACTCCCCTGTACCGGCCAGAGCACTTCCGGGGCCGGCAGACCGCCTGCCACGGCATTCTCGATCAGGCCGAGATCGTCGGCCCGCAGGCGGTTGTCCAGGTCCACATCGGCCCGCATGAACGCTTCCTTGGAGAGCAGCTTCTCCCCGTCGAGATGGGCCTTTGCCACATCCCAGTCCGCCTGGGCCACCTCTCCATTGCCGTCCACGTCACCCACCAGGAACTTGCCTCCGGCAGGAAACACGCGAATCAACGTGCCGGCCGTCGTCGAGTCACCACCCGCATCGGTGGCAGTAACCGACACCAGGTAGAACCCTTCCTTGGCATAGGAGACCGATTGGACCGCCCCATCGGCCGGAGTTCCAGGCGCAGCCTCGCCCCCATCGAGATCCCACACATACTTCACATCCTGGCCCGGCTTACCGCGCCCCTGCACGACTTCGAGGTCAAAGGACTGGCCGACTTCCCCCATCGTGGCTGTGGCCCGCAGATTCACGGTGAACTTCTCCGCCTTGTACGGCGGCGGCATGAACGCATGCGGGAACGACTTGACCTCTGCGCCTGTGAGGTCCTCCGGCAACGGCAAGTCACCGGGTTCCGGCTGATCGGGCAGAACCCCGTCGGGAGCGACGTCGGGAAGCCGGCCCTCTCCGACAGGAACGTCGGCAACGGCCGAATCCGGCTGGTCGGCCAGTTCGCCGGTGACATCCACCGGAGCATCAGCCTGCTCTTCCTTGTCTGTTCCCCCGCACGAAACGCAGGCCAGGCAAACAGCCAGCAGCACGGGGCGGAACCCCTCAAACATCCCCCTGATAGTCCTCATCCAGGCCTCCTTCGCTTCGGGACAAGTGTAAGTCTTGCCTGGAAGTGCGAGCTCTGTCAACTGGAGCACATGGCGCGCAGACAGACCAAATGGAGGGAAGTCGGCGAGGCGCCCCAGTGCCCCCCGAACGACTGTTCGAGTCCTGCGGAGTCAAGCGGGCAGCCCGGGACCAGTCCTCCCACTACTCCGGCGGCCCCCAGTCCAATGCGCTGAATCCCATCCTTCCCAAGGGCCCTGCAAGATCCTCGGGTACCGGTGCCGCCAGCTCCAATAGCTCATCCGTGAACGGGTGCCGTAGCCTGACCCGGGCACAATGCAGAGCCAGCCGGGCCAGGCCGTATGCGGCTCTCAAGGCCCGGTTCAGGTCGGGGCGGCCGTAGTTGGCATCTCCGATGAGGGGGTGGGTGATGTGGCGCAGGTGGCGCCGAATCTGGTGCAGGCGGCCGGTGTGAGGGAACGCGGCCACCAGGGATACCGCTCTCGGTTCCGTGGGGCGGGAAGCCAACAGGCGGAACGACGTGCGGGCCTCGACGCGTGGGCCGTCCGGCTCATTCGGGATCGGGTAGTCGATTACCCCCGATTCGGGCGGCACGCCCCGTACCAGGGCAATGTAGCAGCGCTGCGCACCCTCGGCCCGAATGGCGTTTCGAAACGTCTCGACGTCACCGCCGTTGCGGGCTACGAGCAGCACGCCGCTGGTTCCCCGGTCGAGCCGGCCCAGCGGGTGCACGCACCCCTTCCCGCAGCGCGGCTCGAGGAGGTCGGTCAGCACCACCTCGTCCTGCGCCCAACCCCGGTGGACAGCCAGCCCGCTTTGCTTGTCCACGGCGACCAGCCAGGGATCTTCGTGGAGGATGTTCGGCTCGTGAAAGGCCATGGAGTCCTCTGACCCGGTTGCACGGGGGCGCGTCACTCCGCCCCCATCGTCGGGTCCACCACGTTCAGGAACGGAAACACGCGGAAGTGCCGATCCGCGGTCGCGATCGTTCCAATGCCGTGCTCCCGCATGAGCGCGGCGATGTGGGCATCGTGGTACAGGTTCCCTCGCAACGGCGGGGCAGCGGCGAGGACCTCCTGCATGAAACTGCAGTGGCGCTCGGTCTCCAGCAGCACGTCGACTTTCGGGTCCGCCGCCAGCATCCGCACGAAGGACGCTGCCTTTGCAGGCTCGAGCGGCCGGGAGAACACCCGGGGGTGCGTCACGACCCGGAGCCACTCGTACAGGATCGACCAGGTCACACAGAAGCCGCCGCCCTTCCGTCGCTCCTCCACGAAGGATCGAGCCGCCGCATGGTGCGGCGATTCCTCGTGCACGGCGTAGACCAGGAGGTTCGTGTCGATGAGCAGGTTCATTCCGACTCCAGCAGGTCGTGCAGAGCCTCCCGGTCAGCGACGTCCACTGAGGCCTTGCCCAGGGAGAAGGTGGGCAGGTCCGCCGTCTTGTCACGGCGGGACTTGGCTGCCAGCCCCAACGCCAGCAGCTCGTTGACGCACTCCTGGAGCTGGCGCCGCTCCCTCCTCGCTCGCGCACGGATCCGTTCGAATAGCCGTTCATCCAGAGCCACGGTCGTCCGTTTCATGTCGACCTCCTCGCATCTGGATGATCGCATCTGTGCATCTGGATGTCAAGTCACTGCGCTTTGGTCGAGAACGGAATTGGTTTCGACTGCTTCGTCTCCGGCCGGGGAATCTTCAGATGCCGATTCTGCCTGGCTGGCATCCGGGAGGAAGCGTTCCGTTGCATCTGGCGCGTGCGCTGGTCTACGATCTCATCGAACCGGGCTGGACGGATGCTCGGATGTCCGGGCCGGTAGGGAGGATACCATGCGAGGTCGGATCCTGTCCGTCAACGTGCACGTTCGGCTGGCACACGCTGCCCGCGTGGGCGCCGCAACGACCTGCCTGTTCTTCACATGCGGCACATGGGGCTGCTCGGGATCCTCCGGCGGGGAGGACGCCAGCGGCCGCTCGACCGACATCGTTGCCCGTGAGACGACCGGAGAGGACGGGCTGTCCGGCGATGTCCCCGAGCCCGACGTCACTTGTGTTCCGGACTGCGAAGGGCGCCTCTGCGGTAAGGACGGTTGCGGCGGAAGCTGCGGGACGTGCACCCCGGACCGCGCCTGCGTGGGGGGAGGATGCAAGCTCCCCGAGCCGGTCTACAACGTGGTTGTGACGGAAGGGGATGGGAGCGTGACCCTGGTCTGGACGCACCCCAGTCCGGGCGATACCAACGGGACCACGGTGGTGCGGTCGTTCACCCACTACCCCAGGGACCCGCTCGACGGAGAGCTCGTTCATGACGGAATCGAGGAGATCCTCGTCGACTCGGGGCTTCCCAACAACACCCCCTGCTACTACACGATTTTCGCCGTGTTCGACGGGCTGGTGGCGGAGGGGGTGAATGCCTTTGGCATCCCGGGGGCTGACGGTCCGGACGAGTGGCCCAACCGCCAGAGCCGGGCCAACTCCGATCCCTGGCTCGTGCAGCATCATCGTGACGTGAAGCTCCTGCGCCCCCGCGTCCTGGCCCTCCATTTCGTCAACTACAAGACGCCGGAGCAGATGCACGAGCAACTCGCCGACATGATCGACGCGTTTGCGCTGTCGTCCCGCTGGCACGGCTACGCAACACCCGAGGCCCCGGAAGCGTTGCGGTATGACCTGGCGTACGAGGTCGATCTCCGGGACTCGCCCGGCTCGATGACCTGGATGAAGTACCAGGATACCAACAGCTCACTCTACCCATGGGAGGAGGATGGCAAGAAGGGGACGTGGGGATTCGATTACGGCGCCCTCTTCTCCGACGAGTGGGCGGACCGTTTTGGCCTCGAGGACCCTGACCAGCCCGGCCGCAACCTGCCGCTGTGCGAGCTGCTCGACCGCGGCTTCGTCCACGAGGTCTGGATCTACGGCGATGCGGACCACCCTTTCCCCGGCGATTCCAGTGCGGCCGAGATCCTGGAGTGGAAGCCGAAGTACGACGAGGCGCTCAATCCCACCGGAAAGATGCACGGCTGTGCCGGAAACGGCTGCTTCGACCCGGAAGACCAGGAGGACATCGCTGCGGCAGGCTGCAAGCGCACCGTCCGAATCGCCTGGTTCAACAACACCCGCGGCCCCGGTTGCTTCATGGAGAGCCTGTCCCACGGGCTCGAGAGCATGGCCACCTGCGGTGCCATCCCCTGGCTCGTCCCCTACTTCCGGGATTTCGCCAACCTCGAGATGAACCAGGACTACGGAACCCAGGGCATCGACTTCGCAAGCTGGTACGCCTGCCAGGGGGGGGACCAGCTCTCCTATCCGGACCCGACGACCGTGGACTACGGCGTGGGCTGTGGAGGTCCGGGCCAGATCACCGGTTACGACCCGGTCTGTGGCAACGTTCACTTCATGCCCAACTCCAAGGGGCACTACGATCTGACCAGCAGCATGCCCGTGCTGACGAGCTGCGCTCACTTCCGAGATGGCAGCGGAAACCAGGAGACGTTCACGCCGGCCGAATTCTCTCCGGCCTACGACCACGTCAACGACTGCATGGGACCGTTCCTGACCTGGTGGCGGCAGAATCTTCCGGCTCCGGGAAACACCGCTCTGGAAGATGACGGCCAGCCCATGCGTTCCTGGTGGCCGTTCCTGTACTACTGACGCGGCGACGAGCCGGACCGGAGGGGAGCTCTCCGGACCGGCGTGGGCCGCAGCCGGAGAGCTGCCCCGCAGGCAGGCGGCGAGGAGTCCCGGAATGTGCCGGGAAAGGTCTGCCTACTTCGCCGGAGTGATCTCCTTGAGCTCGATGGTAAACGAGATCTCCATCTTGCAGATCACGGGATTCTCGGGGTCGTCCAGGATCCAGAACTTCTGCCCCTTGTCGGTCTCCCCGTACAGCACGGGAAGCTCGACCTGCTTCCCCTCGATCGTGACGGTCCACTTGTCGTCCTTGACGAACTTCAGCGTGGCATCCTCTCCCTCGGCATTGATGACGAGATCCTTCTTCTCCTTGAGCGCCTGGTAGAACTTCTTGCTGACCCAGACGGTGGTCTTCTCCTCGAGGACGAGCGGTCCGCCGCCGAAGTAGTTGTTCTGAGCCGTGCCTTCGGCAAACCCCTTCTCCTTGATGGTCACGGTCCCGGCCGTCTCACTGGCGTTCGACATCTTGTAGTCGAACTCGACTTCGGTGCCGAGCTTCTTGACGGTCACCACGAAGTCGTAGGCACCGACCAGGTTCCACTTCATCACGGTCCCGGTCTTGAGCCAGGGGAACTTGGGGGCCGGCGGGGGCACACTGGCAAATGCCGAGGCAGCCAGGCAGGTCAGAACTACGACAGGCAGAGCGATTTTAAGAAGTCTCACCATGGTTTTCTCCCTCTCAGGTCTGAGCGCGCAATTGCGCGTCGGGGAGTGTAGTGCTCCCCCTCGAGCTTTTCAACTCCGACTTTCAGCCGAGCTTGTGGCCTCCGATCCACTGGGGTATCCTGGGGCTCCTGTGAGCGGCCGGTCTCGCCGGCATTCCTGCGGAGGTAGCGATGACAACGTCCGGATGGCGGTGCCTGGCGGGGAGCGTGTTTGCTGCGATGCTGGCAATGGGTGGGGCGGCCGGGTGCGGCGGAGGGGGCGGAAAGGGGGCCGACGTCACTGCCGACGTCACCGCAGCCAGCGACGGTCGGGGAGGCTCCGGGGACGGAGCGGTCCTGCCGGACGGCAGCCGCCTGCCCGACGGGGCGACTCCGGACGCGGTGGTTCTTCCCGACGGTGGGGTCTCGGACACCACGGCCTGCACCGGGGAGGGGGACCGCATATGCACCGAGCAGAACGAAGTGCTCGAGTGCCAGGGCGGCAAGTGGGTCGTCGTCACCGTCTGCCCCAATACCCACTTCTGCCTGCTCGGCTACTGCGTTCCGCCCGAGGACTGCACACCGGGAGAGATCAAGGGGTGCTACTCGGTGACGCAGTTCAAGCAGTGCAACCTCGAGGGCAAGGCCTTCATCCCGGTCAACTGCCCGGAGGGGCAGACCTGTGCCGACGGAGTGTGCGGCAGCTTCGCCTGCGCGCCGGGCGACCAGCAGTGTGCAGGGCCCTCCACCACGCAGAAGTGCAGGCAGGACGGCAGTGGCTGGGGGGACCCTGAGCCGTGCGACCAGGGCCTCGTCTGCATCGGCGGCAAGTGCATGTCGGAATGCATGACCGACCCGAAGTGGAACAACTCGTCCATCGGCTGCGAGTACTGGACCGTGGACCTGGACCAGTCGGACAAGGCGAACCTCATGTCGGGGAACACGCCACCGGCGGAATCGCCGCATTCCGTGGTCCTTTCCAACCCGGGCACGGCACCGGCCAAGGTGACGTTCACGACCCTGGCGGAAGGGATCACCCTTCCCTTTGCGGCCGAGGAGATCATCGAGCCGGGTCAGACCCGGGAGTTCGTCATGCCCCGCATGGACCTCGATGGGGCGGGCATCTTCGACCGCTCCGTGCGCATCCGGAGCAACCGGCCGCTGGTGGCAACCCAGTTCAATCCCAAGGATGCGGCCAAGACCTACTCCAACGACTCGTCGCTGCTGCTGCCGGCCGAGATGCTGGGCAACGAGTATCTGATCCTGGGGTGGAGCTCCCAGATGCAGATCGATTTCGCCCCGTATCCCGCTCTGCTCGGCTACTTCACCGTCGTCGCGGTGGAGCCCGGGGAGACCAAGGTGGACGTGAAGCTCTCGTCGCCCAGCTTCGGCATCGTGCCCAACTCGCCCGATCTTCCGGCAAACGCAGTGCACACGTTCACGCTCCAGCAGTTCCAGGTGCTCCAGTTCGAGGGGGTTTCCAAGACCATGGACCTGGAGAACGACATGTCCGGCTCGCTGGTGATCGCGGACAGGAAGGTGGCGGTGTTCGTGGGCAACGAGGGGCCGCTCATCTGCCCGGACGAGGCTATCCACCTCTGCTCGGGCCGGGAGGCCCCCTGGGGGGACATCGGCTGCTGCTGTCTCGAGCACCTGGAGGAGCAGCTCTGGCCGCTCGACACCTGGGCCAGCGAGTACCTGATGGTGAAGATCCGCCCACGCGGGTACGAGGACTGGGACGTGTACCGGGTCCAGGCCGGGGCCGGCAACATCAAGCTGACCACGGAGCCGTCCATCCCCGGGCTCGACGGCGTGACGATCGCTGCCAAGGGGCAGTTCGTGCAGGTGGTGACGGACCAGAGCTTCCGCATCTCGGCCACGGGGCCCATTCAGGTCGCCCAGTACCTGTCCAGCATGACCTGCACCGCCGCGGGGACAGGCGATCCGGCCCAGGTCATGGGGGTGGGGATCAGCCAGTACCGATCCGACTACCCGTTCCAGGTACCCCAGCTCTACGACGAGGACTGGGTGACCATCGTGCGCCCGGTCGGCTCCACGTCCACCCTGGACGGCCAGCCGGTCGACGAGGACTTCGAGCCCATTGCCGGCACCGGCTGGGAGTACGCGTACGTAGCGGTCACCCCCGGGCCGCACCTGGTCGAGGGCTCCGAGCCGTTCGGCCTGACCCAGTACGGCTTCTACGAGGCGACCTCCTACGCCAACCCCGCAGGCATGAACCTCCAGAAGACGGGGATGTAGACGAGGGACGGCGGGGCTCGACAGGGACCGCTGCGTCCTGCCCCACTCCGACGAGGACTTCGGGAAGATGCGGGCCGTATGCCCGCTCAGGACCGTGGCGCTGGGGCAGGGGGGGGGGCGCCCGCAGGTTGACGCGCTCCCGGCCGGAGCGTATCCTGCGGCCAGAACGCGGAGGCGGACATGGCTGGAACTCACGGGAACGGGCGTTGCCTGGACGGACGGAACCAACGCAGATATCGGGCGTTTGCAGCCCTGATTCTGTCGGCCGCGACGCTGTCGGGCATGGCGCTCTCGTTTTGTGCCTGCGGCACCATCACCGACGTGTACCAGCGCACGGCGCTGGTGTCGGCTCCGTCCGTGCCGTCCCGAACCGGTGCACCGCTGAAGCGCGGGGACATCCGCGTCCAGGGCGAGGTCAACTCGGCTCTGCTGGGCGGGCCGATCACTGCGAGCGGTGCCTCGGACTCCTCCCCGTCGCTGTGGATTCCCCGGGCCCAGTTCGGCGGTGCCGCGTACTTCTGCATCCGGGACTGGCTGGAGATGGGGGCGCACGGCCGGTTTGCGCCGGGGGCCCTGGCCGAGCCCAACGTCGAGGAGGCCCCCGATTTTCCGGACGGCGACCGCGGCCAGGTCTGGGGCGGCGGCTATGGCATCCGCTTCAACAAGAGGCTGGGGGCGGAGGACAAGGGCAACCTCTCGATCATCGGCGAGATCAACGTCGAGTTCATGCAGCACGCGACATGGAAGTCGTCGACCTATGATCCGTACTACGACCCGGAAGACGTGACCGGCGGCACCACGACCGGAACCAAGATCGAGCAGCTCTGGCTGATCCGGCCGGCGCTCTCGGTCCAGGGCGGCTACCAGTTCCTTCCGTTTCTGAACCTGTTCGGAGTCGTGGGCGCTCAGTTGGGGGAGCGCAACCGCCTGGTCACCGTGCACACCTATCAGGCGGGCAGCATCGATTCCGAGCCCGATCCCACGACGACCTACCCCATGGGGATCCTGGGCCTGGGCATCGAGCTCAAGGTCTCGAAGGCCTTTGCGGACCTCATTGCGTTCTATCCCCTTCACGGGGAAAAGGACCTGGAATTCGGTCCTGCCGCATCGGTGTTGGTCGGGGCCACGCTGTAGCAGGTTCTACAACCGCCCGTCTACGATGCGGATGATGATCTTCCGGTAGGTCTCGGCAAGCAGGCGGTCGCGCTTGGCCCAGGTGGTGCCGCCCTGATCGAGTTGGGCAGCGATCACGAACTCCCGCCCCACGCCCGTGACCGGGTTTCCCCCCTCGTCCAATGCAGGCCAGCACGAGTAGCCCACGTGCACGAACTGCCCCTGCGTCCCCAGCCCCAGCTTGGAGAAGATCACCCACTGGCCGTGGCTGCGCTCCTCGATGTAGTCGATGTCGTGCCCCATCTGGAGGTAGATCGCCGTGTCCGCGGTCATGCCTCCCCACTTGCCGTACTTCTTCGAGCCTTCCGCACCGAACAGCAGCACCTTGACGTCCTTCCACTGGATGCCCGGAAGCCGCTGCGAGGGGACCACCATGTGCAGCACGATGCGTTTCAGCGCCTCGGCCAGCGTGAACATCGACAGGTTGTTGGCAATGCCCGAGGTCGTGTCCTTGGGCACGGTCAGGGTGGAGCCGTCCGGCTCGACGAACGAGTAGCCGAGGCTCGGTGCCGCCTCGCCGTAGTTGCCGCCAAACGACTCTGCAGCCGGCCGGTCGAGCCAGTCCGCGTGGATGAGCCCGTTGGCCTTGTTGCGGCCGCCGATGTCGTGGAACCAGGCTCCGAGCGCGTTGGAGCTGTAAGGGTTGTAGTCGTAGTTGCACACGCTCGTGACCAGGTCGCCCAGCGGGATGCCCTTGACGGATGCGGTCAGCCCCACCTCGTAGTCCGACTTGATGCGCATGGTGGCCGCCGCGTTGGCCGCGGCGAGGAACTTGGTGGTGCTCCACGGCTGCATGGCCACGTCATGCTTGCCGTTGGAGAGGTAGCGGAAGTAGGGAACGCCGTCGATGCGCTTGATGAGGATGACCGCAATCTCCATCCCGGCCGGCGTCAAGCCGTTGAGGGCCTGCGTGTCGAACACGACCGGGGCTTCGGCCGGCTTGTATTCCACGACCGTGCCGTCTTTGAGGGTCATGAACGGGGAGTCGTCCGACACGGGGCACTGGCGTTCGCGGTCCTGGTCGGTGGGCCAGACCTTCTCGTTGCACAGGTTGTCGAGGAACTGGAAGTAGTCGGGAGTATCGATTGCAGCCTGGCACGGGGCCGGGAGCTCCTCGCCGGGATCGGGGATCGGGTAGGGATCCACCGGGCCTGTATCCTTGCCCACGTCCTCGAGAGCCAGATCCTCGGGCGTCAGGTCCTCGGGGGTGACGTCCTTGGGCGGCTGAGGAACGTCCGCAGGGACATCGACCCCATCCGGCCCTGCCGCGTCACCGGTCTTGTCCGGACCGGTCACGGTGTCGGTCGGGCCGGGAAGGTCCTGCCAGGTGTCGGGGGAGGGGACTTCGCCGGACTGGTCAGCGGGGGGCATGCCGTCTTGGTCCACGTCTGAAGCTGCAGCGTCGGAGCCAGCCGTACCGTCGGCCAGAACATCTCCGGGAAGCTGGTCCACGCGTCCTGCCGCATCAGTGGACAGGTCCTTCCCACCCTCGAAGTCCGTTCCTTCCCCCGTGCTGCCTCCACTGCCGCCGCAACCCAGCAGCGCCAGTGCAGCAAGTCCGATGATCAGTCTGCGCATGTGGTCCTCCAGTATCCACAGGGCCCCTCCCGCGTGGTCGGGGCTGGGGTCGCTGCCCATCTACCCGGTATCGGCCAACGCACCGGCGACCATCGACCATCGACCATCCTACTGGGCCATTTCCAGGCGAAGCCATTGGAACGACTCGGCCAGCGGCAGGTGGACGTAGATGCCGAACTCCCTCAGGTGCGCTCCGGTCCGGAGGCCCCCGGGGTACTGGTCCTCCCACACGTTCTTGCCGGTGAACACGTCCACCAGGCGATACGAGGATTGGTTCTCCAGGCAGATCTTCCCGGCCAGGTCGGGCGTGAGCGCATAGGTCGCCTCGATGTCATCCACCCACAGGCGGAAGAAGGTGAACAACGTGTTGGAGCAGTCGGGCATGTAGCGGACCAGGGCAAAGAGCTGCTCCTTGAGCGTGCCCTTGTCGGTCCTGGGGAAGTAGTGGAGTCCCTTGCGAAGAGCCACGTTCTTCGGGTCCAGCCGGGCCTGGTGGATCCTCTTGTAGAGCGCTGTGAGCTCGTCCCCCTTGGGGTTCCAGTTGGCCTCGTCCGGGAAGCGTCCCCGCAGGTAGTCGGACCGGCGGAAGCTCAAGTCCCACGGCTCGCCCCATTCCTGCCCCGTCATCATCATCAGCGTCCCTCTGGAAGCGGCGGCAAGCGCATAGAACGTGGCTCCGCGCCAGATGTCGAAGCCCGTGGTCGGCTTGAGCAGCCGCCCTTCGTCGTGGTTCTCGAGGTGGAGCAGGACGTAGCTCAGGTCGCCCAGGTAGGCCTGCCGATCCGTGAACAGCTTGCTCTCGATGTAGCTCGTTCCCCGCTCGCCGTGGGTGATGTCGTGGTGATACCCCTCGGTCAGGATGTCGAAGACCCGATTCAGCTCGAGGATGTTGTGGAAGCTCTCGGACAGGAAGATCGGCTCCGGCATTCCCCGTTTCTTCTGGTAGAACTCCGCCTTGCGGAAGATGTAGCGCCACTCGTTCTCGGTCAGCCCGTTGGAGTGGTCGAGCCGGAACGCATCCACCCCGAGCGACAGGTAGTAGTTGATGACCCGGAATGCCAGCTCCCGGGTTCGGGCAAACTCCCAGTGGTGGAGGACGTCGGCCTCGTTGTTGAACAGAAACTTCACGTCGTTCCAGTTGTTGGTGAAGTTGTCTCCGACCTTCTTCGACGGGGATTTTGCGTTGGCCCCAAGGTAGAAGCCGGGGGCCTGGTTCTCCAGGGTGGCCGGAAGCGAACAGTCCATCTGGTCCCGCTCCCAGTCGAATCCCTCCCGCCACATCAGGTAGCGACGAACCGCCTCGGTACCCGTCGGAGCCGTTCCGCACAGGTCGGACAGCACGTTGTCGGAATCTGCGGGAAGCTCGGAGGGGTCGTCCAGGATCTCCGGATGGACCAGCGCCTGCTCGAACGTCCCTTCGAAGTCCCACAGGTCGTCCCCGTCCTCGAGCCTCTCCCGCAACGGGACGGCCCCGGCGTAGTCGTAGAAATGGTACTCGTGCCCCAGGTGGTTGAACGCCAGGTCCAGCATCACCTTCATGCCCCGGGAATGGGCCTCTTCGACGAGCTGCTCCAACTCGGGGTTGGCAAAGCACGGCTCGTCGCTCCACTCGTCCCGGCCTTCCAGCACGCAACGGTTCGCCAGCGTCCCCCGCACGTGGTAGTAGTCCCGAACCGCGTACGGAGACCCCAGGTCGTCGCAGGGATGCGGCAGGCTGAACTCGAAATTGTGGGGGAAGATGGGCATCAGCCAGACCGTGTTGGCACCGACCACCTCGTCGATGTACTGGATCGTGATCCCGGCCGTCCGGTGTGGGGCATCGTGCTCGGCCAGCAGGTCGTCCAGCGTGCTCTTCTTGATGCTCGAGAGCTCGTCCAGGATGTCGCACCCGGTGCCGTGGTAAGGGAAATAGGGTCCCAGGATGTTCTGGCGCGCGGCCCCGCCCGTCTCCGGAATGCAGGCGTTGGCGGTGCGGGCCTGTACCTCGTAGATCACCAGGTCGCCGGCGGCCGTGTTGAGCGGCTCTACGGGGCCTGCCTGCCCTCCCCACCAGTCCCCTTTGCCCACCTGCGGCGTGTCGACCGGGGCTTCCTCCCCGCTGTGCGAGCACGACAGGAGCCCAGCCACTGCGACCAGAGCAACATGGATTCGAAGCGAGCTTCCGAACATGAAGGACCCTCTGAATCTACCGGGCGATTTATTTACATGAGCGGGTGCACGGAGTCAAGGAAAAGGAAGCCGATGCATCGTCGCTGGCTGCAGGGTCAGTGCCCCATGCCCTGCCCCCAGCGACACGTCCGCTCCATGGCTTGTTCGAAGCCCACGACCGGCTCGTAGCCAAGCTCGGCCTTGGCCCGCTCCGATACGAAGCGGGTATCCCGAGTCATCAGGCGTGCGAGATACTCGGTCACGGGGGGGCGGGAGTCGGGGGACAACAACCTGCTCGCCTGGCCGAGGCCCCAGGCCTTCTCGCACAGCCTGGCCCCGACGGTGGCCGGGCCGGCGGGCAGGCGGAGGAAGCGCAGCCGGGTTCCCGAGCTGCGTGCGATGGCCTCGAAGTAGTAGCGCCAGGATACCTTGTTGTCGTCGGCGATCACGTAGGTGCGGCCTGCCGCAGCCGGTGACTCCAGTGCCAGGGCCACGCCTCGGGCGAGGTTGCGCGCGTACGCGGTGCAGGTCAGGTGGTCGGGGTTTCCGGTCACGGGCATCATGCCGCGCTCGATGGTGTGCTGGAGTGGGAGGAATCCCCGCACGTCCCCTTCGCCAAAGGGCACCAGCCCGGGGCGGATGATCACGGTTTCGATGGCCCCGTCGGCATGGAGCTCGAGCAGGAGATCCTCGCACTCGATCTTGGAGCGGGCGTACGGGTTTCCGGCGTGATCCCGGGGGGCCTCCTCGCCCCCTTCGAGGAAGTCACCCCGGCCGTGCACCGCCAGCGAGCTCATGAACAGGAAGCGGCATGCCCCGGCCCTGGCCGCGGCGAGGGCAAGCGCACGAGTTCCCTCGACGTTGATGCGCCGGAACGGCTCCCAGTCGCCCCACTCCTTGACCAGCGCTGCGAGATGCAGCACCGCATCACAGCCAGCCGGTGCGGCGGCGAGGCCGGATGACGGTGTCTCCAGGTTTCCGATCACCGGCTCCCCGGCTCGTGTCTCCCCGCTCCGGCAGGCATCACACCCCGGGACGCCAAGCCCGTTGCACGGGGTTCCGGGTTGCACGAGGCAGCGCACGACATGTCCCCGGGCCACGAGCTCCCGCACGATGTGCTTCCCCAGGAACCCGTTGGCACCGGTCACGAGGACTTTCACGCACTATCCCCCCAGGCCGATGCACGACAGATCGGTCGCCACTCCGGCCGCAAAATGGATGAGGAGCGGGTAGAGGATGGAGCCGGTCCGGACCGCAACCAGCCCCAGCAGAGGTCCGGCCAACAGAGCCGCGAGCGTCTCGAGCTCGGGGCCGCCGGCGTGCAGCAGAGTCGACAGCGCGGTCTGGAGCAGCATGGCCGGAACCAGGCCGAACTGCTGGCCGAGGCCCAGCTGGATGATCCCCCGGAACAGCCCTTCCCAGGCCACGTAGTAGACCAGGTAGCATCCGGCCCAAAGCAGGAAGGAAGTGGCCGAGCCACGGGCAAGCGTGCTGAGCGGATAGACCTCGCAAAGGCCCGCCTCGGGCTGCTGCCCGAACCAGAACAGGGGAAACACGAGCAGCGCGGGCGGGAGCGAAACGGCAAGCCCCCACTTCCATTCTCCGGGCTTGAAGCCGATCGCTCCAAAGTCGAGCTTCGTCACGAAGCGGGCCAGGAGCAGGCAGGGTATCAGGAGCAGCAGGAGCGCGGCCCCGCACTGGAAGACCCCGCCCCAGAGCTCGGCCGCTTCGCGGGCCTGGAACGATGCCGGCAGGAATGCTCGAGCGAACGAGAGGAACTCCCCCTTCCTTCCGTGGTAGTAGTAGACCGTGCTGAAGAAGATGGCAGCGAATCCGACCAGAAAGGCCGGGACCGCCGGGCCTGCCCCTCGCAGCCACTGCGGGGATGAGTTGGGTTGGGGCATGGCTAGAAGTTGAAATCTCCCTGGGTTCCCACCTGGCCGGTCTGCCCCGGATTGCCGATGGAGGGGCCTCCGGAGCCGCCCGGTCCACCGGCTCCCGGGACGCACTGGTTCTTGGTCTTGATGTTGGCCAGGCTCACTCCGCCCTGGCCCGAGGCGTAGACGCAGTACGAGACGCCTCCGCAGCCACCGCCACCGCCGCCCCCGTGCCCGCCGTGGCCTCCATTGCCGCCGCCTCCGCCGGCTCGGGCGCACCAGGCCGACGAGAACTCCGTGCCGCCCGCACCGCCCGCACCGCCGATGCCTCCGGTGCCACCGTTGCCGCCCGTGCCGCCACTGCCTCCTGAAGCACCCTGGACCCAGTTCGACTCGATCACCGGGACGCTGGCCGGTGCCACCGAGTAGTACAGGAAGATGCCGAAGGAGCCGCCGCCGCCCGAGCCGCCCGTTCCGGCCGTTCCGGCGCAGGCACCGGAGCCACCGCCGCCGCCCGTGCCGCCGACCTGGTCCGTGCAGGAGAAGAGCAGGGAATCCACGCCTGCGCCGGCCCCGCCGCCGCCGCCACCTCCGCCGTGTCCGCCTCCCTGGCCGTTGCCGCCCGACGTGGGGACCCACAGACCACCGGTCACGCTTCCGCCGGCGGCCTTGCACCCCTGGCCGGCCGAGCCGTATGTCCCGTCCTTTCCGTGTCCGCCCATCGCCCCGTCCATCGGGTTGGTCTCAGACGGGACGTTGCAGAGCCCGCAATCGGTCGAGAACTGAGCATCCCAGCCGGCCCCGCCGCCGGTACCGGCACCCGGGCCCGACCCGCCAGTGCCCGGCTCGCCGGCCTTGGGCGCCGAGTTGCTCAGCGGGCAGTACGAGCTGCCCCCCTTGCCTCCGGCGACGGCCACGCCGGTGCAGGTCTGGCTTCCGCCTGCTGCACCGTTGGAGATGGCTCCTCCCGCATTGCACAGGTAGCTGCTGTAGAGGTATGCCTTGATCCCGTTGGCACCGTCCTGGCCATCCAGACCGTCCTGGCCGTCGGTTCCCTTCTGCCCGTCGCCGCCGCTGCCCGCGTACACGTGGCAGTTGCGGACGGCCAGTTTGTCACCCGAATCCCGGATGTAGATTCCATAGCTTCCCTCGCTCGGGTCCTCGTTGTCATACCCGAACACGGTGAAGCCGTCGAACGTCGTGGCCTTGGAGCTGACATTTCCGACCGTGACGGCCCCCGGCTTCTCCTGGGTCGGTGCCAGGCCCATGATCACGGTCTCGTAGAGCAGGATGTGGCGTACCTTGAAGTCTGCGCTGTAGCCGCCGTACAGGTTCACCCCCTGCTTGAGGGTCACCGACTCCACGTACACGCCGGTGGCAACGTAGACGTCGCGCTTCCCCGAGGCCTCGGCCTTGCCGATGGCAGCACCGAGGGTGAGAGCGGGAAGCTCGATGGTTCCGGGGTTCGTGTCCTTTCCGTTCTTGGCCACGAATACGCCACCGGTGACCTCGCCGTCCACTCCGTCGCAGTTCTGGTCGATGCCGTCCGGAGTGTCCTGGTTGCTGACGAACAGGCACTCGCACCCGTCATTGGGGTTGAGGTTCACGTCGCTGTAGCCTGCCTTGCACTGCATCTTGCAGTCGGGGATGGCCTTGTTCTTGTCGCACACGCCGGCTGCATTGGAGAAGCTCAGGGCAAGGCAGTTGTTGCCGCACTGTCCGCAGTTCTCGTCCGTGAAGTACTTGCCCTGGCCGTCGACGAACGGGTCGTCGACGATACCGTTGCAGTCGTTGTCGCTGTCGTCGCACTCCTCGTCGGGGAGCTGGCATTCGGTCCATCCGGACTGGGTGCAGAACTGGAATCCGTAGCAGGTGATGCTGGGCTCGTCCGGGAGCGGTTGCGGCGGCCAGGTGGAGGAGCAGGACTTGCTCAGGTCGAGGTTGTCGCCGGTGCAGGTGCACGACCCGGTGACGGGAAGGCACTGGAGCGACTCACCCGAGGTCTTGCAGGCGTAGCCGGCGGGGCAGTCGGTATCCCCTTCGCACGGCTTGGCGCAGAATTTGCCGTCGCTGAGGGTGACGCACTGGGCCCCTTCGAAGAGGCAGTTCTCGTTGGTCGTGCACGGCTCGCACAGGCTGGCCGTGTTGGGGATGCACTGGTAGTCGTTGAGCTTGTAGTAGCCGGGGTCGCAGGAGTCGACGATGCACTTGGGGACGGCCTTGGAGGCATCACACTTGGCCTTGGCGTTGGGGAAACCGCTGGCACAGGTGATCGAGCACGACCCGCAGTGGAAGTAGTCGGAGTACTTTCCTTCGCCGTCGACGAACCCTTCGTCCACGAGATTGTCGCAGTCGTTGTCCATGTAGTCGCAGGCCTCGGAAGCGGGTTCCTGAGCCTGGCACACATAGCCGAGCGGACCCAGGCAGGTGGCCGTGCCGGTACATACGCCGTTCTCGTTTTCGGCCGTACAGGGCTCGCTCTCGGGGACGTCCTCGTCGATCTGGCCGTCGCAGTCGTCGTCGAGCCCGTTGCACTCCTCCGCTGCCGGGGTAGGGGCGCTGCAGGCCGACCACCCGGAGGTCGGGTCGCACTCCGCATACCCGTAGCAGGTGCCGAACAGGTTGGTTTCCTGGCAGGGCTTGAGGGCCCCTTCGTGGTCCTTCAGGCAGTCGCAGCTTCCGCTGGCCGGGACGCAGACGGTCTCCGGCGTGCCGTCGATGACCTTTTCCGCGCAGTCGAATCCATCCGGGCACGGGTTCTGCCCGTCGCAGTTCAATGCGCAGTAGGAGGCATCATCGAGGGCCACGCAGCGGCCGCCCGCGCACTGCTCGTGCTTCTTGCACGGGAAGCAGAGCTTCTTGGCCACGGGAACGCACAGGAACACCATGTCCGAGCCGAAGCCGGCAAGCCCCTTGCAGCCCCAGCCGGCGGGGCACTCCTCGAAGCACTCTTCGGTGCAGACGAACCCGTCGGTGCTCTCGACGCAGTAGCCGCCGACGCACTCGCCGTTGGTGCCGCACGGGCAGCCGAAGCCGTACGGTGCCGCCTCGCATCCCTGCGGGACGAACTCGGGGACGACGTCGGGCCACTGGAAGTCGGTCGAAGTATCGGGCAGGAGCACGTCGGGCGAGGCAGCGTCCCCGGCAAGATCCTGGGTTCCGTCCGGCAGGAGGGGCTCGGACGTTTCCCCCGGACCGCAGTTGGTGCTCGGGGAGCTGCACCCTCCCACCGCCAGGACCAACGCCACCATCGCGCCCACGAACCCAAGCGTCGTCTTTCCGTTCATCGTCTTCCTCGTCGTCGGAGCCAAACAGACCTGCAACAGTGTAGCCGCAACGCCCGCGTGCGCCAACAAAAAAGCAGGAAGCTCGAACCGATCTGGAACCTTGCAATCGCCCGCGGGCTGGTCTACATTCGGCCGGTTGACTGATGCGAGGCGGTTGAATGAAATCAATCAGCAGGAACACGGTAGTCGAGCTTCACGAGTTGTGCCTGGACATCTGTCCCTTCTCCGCGGGCAACCGCGAGGCAGTGTGCCCGAAGTGCCCGTTGTTCCGGCACTCGGTGGACAAGCAATGGCGGTTCGCGTTCGGCGATGCGCTCAAGCTGATCAAAGACTGGACGACGTTCTGCGGGAAGCAGCTTCCCCAGTAGCAATCCCCGAGCGAGGAGTGCTCCGCTGCCCCGCCCATTTTTGCCCCCAGCGGTTCGAAGTGTTAATGTGAACAGTTGGCGAGCAACGCCATGGGGGAATCCATGAGCTGGCTCAATCTGATCAACCTGCTGGGGGGCCTGGCCATGTTCCTCTATGGAATGGTGCTGGCCCAGAACGGCCTCCAGCAGGGGGCCGGCAGCAAGCTGAGGAACATCCTCGGCTCCCTGACGAAGAACCGGTTCCTCGGGGTCGGCCTGGGGACGCTGGTCACCTTCCTGCTGCAAAGCTCGAGCGCCACGACGGTCATCCTCGTAGGGCTGACGTCGGCCGCCGTGATCCCCTTTGCCCGGACGGTGGCCGTGATTCTGGGGGCCGACATCGGCACCACGCTGACGGTCCAGCTTATCTCGTTCAAGATCTCCCACTACTCGCTGCTGTTCGTGTTTGCCGGCTTCGTCACCTCGCAGGTGACCAAGCGCACGGTGACCCGCCACTTTGCCGAGGCCCTCATGGGGTTCGGCTTCATCTTCTTCGGCATGCAGGTCATGGCCGATTCCACGGGGCCTCTGCGGGACATGCCCTGGTTCACGTCGCTCATGACGTCGCTGGCGGACAACCCGCTCCTGGGCGTCCTGATCTCGACCGTTTTCACCGGGATCATCCAGAGCAGCGCGGCCACCATCGGCATCGCCCTGTCCTTTGCCGCATCGGGCACGCTGGCCCTGGAGCCGGCCATCGCAATCACGCTGGGGGCCAACATCGGGACCTGTGCCACCGCGATCCTGGCCACGCTGGGGGGCTCCACGGTCGAAGGGCGCCGGGTTGCCGCCGCTCACATCGGCATCAAGATCGCCGGCGTGCTGCTGATGATCCCGTTCATCCAGCCCTTTGCCGACCTGACCCGAACCCTTTCGAGCGGTGACGTGGCCCGGCAGATTGCCAACGCCCACACCCTGTTCAACATCTTCCTGGCCATCGTCTTCCTGCCCTTCACCAACCAGATTGCCCGGGCCGTCGAGAAGCTCATCCGCGACAAGCCCAGCCCCAACCAGTTCCGCCCCCGGTTCCTCGATCCGACGGCGCTTGAATCCCCCCCCCTCGCCCTGGCCAACGCCTCCCGGGAGATCCAGCGCATGGCCAACATCGTCGAGCAGATGATCATCGAGGCGTTCGAACCGCTCGAGAAGGACGATCTCGATCTGGTGGAGAAGATCACGGCCAAGGACCAGCGGGTCGACCTGCTCGACAAGCAGACCAAGCTCTACCTCACCCACCTGGCCAAGGGAGGGATGTCCCCGGAGCAGGCCCGGGAGGAGTATGAGCTGGTCGACTTCTCCTCCGAGCTCGAGCGAATCGCGGACATCGTCTGCAAGAACCTCATGTACCATGCGCAGAAGAGGATCCGGAAAGGGTACAAGTTCAGCGAAGAGGGACTGCAGGAGCTGCGGGACATGCACAACCGGACCGTGGAGCACTTCCGGTTGGCCATTGCGGTATTCACCTCCAAGGATCCGGCCCTGGCCACCCGCTGCATCGAGGAGAAGCGGGTGCTGAGGAAGCTGGCTCTCGATCTGCGCCACAGTCACATCGAGCGGCTTCACAAGGGGGTCGCGGGGGCCATCGAGACCACCTCGCTCCACATGGATGTGCTCTACTCGTTTGCGTCCATCAACTCGTCCATCACCAACCTGTCGTACCGGGTGCTCGGATGGCGGGAGAACTAGGGGTGATGAGTCAAAGCTGAAGGCAAAGGGGGCTGCTCGTGGATACGGTGCGTGACATACTCCTGGTGCTCATTCCGATGCTGCTGAGCTTGACCGTGCACGAATACTGGCATGCCCGGTCCGCCCTGTGGCTCGGGGACGACACGGCATCGATGCAGGGGCGCCTGACGCTCAACCCGGTGGCCCACATCGACCTGTTCGGGACTATTCTGCTGCCCATTCTGTTCGTCTGGTCCAACTCCAACTTCTTCTTCGGCTGGGCCAAGCCCGTGCCGGTCAACCCGGTCCGGTTCAACCGGCGCTTCAACGGCCGGCGGGTCACCATGTCTACGGGCATGATGATCACGGCCGCGGCCGGTCCTCTGTCTAACCTGGGCTTCGGGTTCCTGGCCGCAGGGGCGCTCAAGCTGGCGCTGGTGCTGGGCATCGAGAGCGAGGCGACGCTGGTCATCCTGGCCCGGCTGCTCATGGTCAACTACGGTCTGGCCATCTTCAACCTGATCCCGTTGCCCCCCCTCGACGGCAGCAAGGTTCTGGCCGGCTTCCTCCCTCGAAAGGCCCAGGGATGGTTCGACTACCTCGAGGGCAACACCTTCGTGTCGTTCATCCTGCTCATCGCACTGCTCAAGACCGGTATCCTCGGCAAGATCATGTGGCCGGTCCTGGACGTCCTCTTCTCCGTGACCGATGCGATCTTCAACCTGCCCCTGATGTAGGGGTTCCGCTACTTGATCGTCTCCGCACCCCAGACACAGTGGCAGTTCGGGTTCGACTGCGTCCACGACGTGCAGTTGTTGACGCAGGTGCACTTGGTGGCGGAGCCCTCGAAGAGGAGCTTGCCCGCTCCACCGGTGATCGTGCACGTGCTGGTCGGGTGGTCGTGGAAGATCTGGCTGTTCCAGTAGCAGGCGCAGCTCGGGTTGGATACCTGGAACGCATCGCACTGCTGGACGCACTCGAAGTTGGTCAGGGTCTGCGTGAAGAGCGGGGCGTCGCACCCGCCCTCGATGAAGCAGGTGGCGGTCGGGTGGGGCTGGATGACCACCTCGGCCCAGAAGCAGGCGGCGTTGGGGTGGTCAACCGTGAGCAGAGCGCACTGCAGCTTGCAGAAGTCGAAGGAGGTATCGCCGGCCAGGTAGAGCTGCGCCCCGGCTCCCCCTTCCACCAAGCAGGTTCCGCCCGCATGGTCCTGGAAGACCTCCCCGTGCCAGTTGCACGCGGCGTTGGGGTTGGTCTGGGTGAGTTGGGCACACTGGCTCAGGCAGTCTTCCCAGCTGGTGGGGGCCTCGAAGAGGAGCGTCCCCGCTCCGCCGATGACCTTGCAGAGGGAAGAGGGCGGCATCTGGAAAACGTTGCCGTCCCACATGCACTTGCTGTTGGGGTTGGTCTGGAGGAGCTGGCGGCACTCGTCGATGCACGCGGAGTACTCGTTGACCGCATCGAGCAGGAGCGCACCGGCGCCACCGGTGATGTGGCACTGGGCCTCGGGCATGGGATCCGGTCCGGAAGACGCCGCCACCTGGGTCTTGTACCCTTCGGCCCGGTAGCTGAGGCTGACCGCCTCCTCGGCCACGGCACCGGCCGACTGTCCGGGCGAGGCGGGCACGACGACGCGAGCCACTCCGCCGTTGGTCGATGCCGTCAGGCTGAACAGCAGTGCCTCGTAGGCAGCCCCCGCCTCCAGGCCGTCCAGCGTGACGGAGTGGTCGGAGACGTAGCTCTTGTGGTCGACCTCGTACACCGTGCACAGCGGGCACCCCTGCTTGCGGTAGACCACCTCCGTGGTGGCATTGACCGGTGCCTGCGCCGAGGCTTTCAGGCTCTGCCAGGAGACCGTGGCGCTGCCCTGAGACGTGCGGGTGACACTTACCGATGCCAGGGAGAGCCCCTCGTCATCGAGGGCCTCGGTCTGGTACTCGGCCAGGGTTCGAAGCAGGTCGTTCAGCCTCGGCCGCCAGGCCGGGTCCGCAAGCTTCGGCTGGAGCGCACTGGGCCCCTTCTCCACGTAGGGCAGCAGACTCGTCAGCTCGTTGGGATCCGACTGCAGGTCATACAGCTCCCACGTGAACGGGCTGAAGAGCACCAGCGGGACCGCCGCGGCATTGTCGTTGGGCTGCGAGAAATACCAGGTCGCCAGGTGGTGGCTCAGCTTGTACCCGTCCTTGAGCACCCCTCGCACCTTCGAGATGACGTCCTTTTGGGAATGGTACTGGAAGAACACCGACCGCCGGTGCACCCGCTCACCCCCCAGCGCCACCTCCCAGAAGCTCCGGCCGCTGTTGTCCGGCATGGCCGGAAGCCCCGCCCCTTCCAGCAGCGTCTGCCCCAGGTCCGTGCTCTGGATCAGCGCATCGTTGGTAACCCCCTTCGGGAGCTTTGCCGGCCAACTGATCACCAGCGGAACCCGCACCATCTCGTCGTACAGGAACGGCCCCTTGAGGCACAGCTTGCGCTCTCCGAAGAATGCCCCGTTGTCCGAGAGGAACACGAAGACCGTGTTCTCGAGCTTGCCCGCAGCGGCCAGACCGTCCATGAGCGCGCCGACCTGCTGGTCCATGTAGTGGACCTGCTCGAACGCCCGCCGCATGTGCTCCGACACTCCGCCGGGCTCCGCACTGAACAGGTTGTACCCGTATCGCGACGGGCTGTTCTTCTGCTGCGGCGGCTTGCCGGCCAGCGAGTCCCCCGCCTTGGCCGGGTGGAGCGCTACGGGCATCTGGTTGGCCGAGTAGTGTGGAGAGCCGGGCGGCGAGTTCGACCACTGCTGGTTCGGCCCCGTGTCCGCCAGCGTCGACGGATGCGGTGCCCGATGTGCCACCCAGATGAAGAACGGGTCGGCCGACGGCTGCAAGGCGAACTCCATCGCCCGGTCGGTGATCATCCGGGTCAGGTGCACCCCCGGTACCGCCGGTGCCGCGTTCTTGAGCAGGTGGACCTTGGCGTTGTACATGTCGAACTTCGCCGGATCCACGGCGGAATCCCCTTCCATGTGGAAGATGGAGTCGAAGTGCCAGTCCACGTCCAGCGACCCCGGGTTGCTCGTGCCGATGTGACACTTGCCGAAGAAGCCGGTCCGGTAGCCGTGCTGCCTCAACCAGAGCGGCAGCACCATGGTCGAGGCATCCTTGAACAGGTGACCGTTGGTCTCCACTCCCGACTCGGTCGGGTAGAGCGAGGTCCACAGCACAGAACGGGACGGCGCGCACTGCCCCAGCGGCAGGTAGAAGTTGGTGAAGTACACGCCGTTGGCCCGGAGCTTGTCCAGGTTGGGCGTCTTGATGATCGAGTTGCCCTCAAACCCAAGGATCCCTCGCGGCATGTCGTCGGCAATCACCACCACGATGTTCGGCGCTCCGGCCGGGGCCTTGTCCGCAAGCGTGGGCCGGTGCCGGTTGGCACGCACGTAGGCCGCAATCTCCTCCTCCGACCACTTGGGCAGCTCGTCCTCCCACACCCCTTCCTCATGGAGGTTGCCCACGGGACCCGCCTCGGGCAAAGGAGGAATGGAGAGCCACTCGTCCGGTTGCGGAATCCGTTCCGAAAGCGCCCCGGGATCGAGAGCGGGAAGACCCGACGGCTCGGGAAGCTCTCCGGCATCCTGGGTGCAGGCCGCGACAAGGCCCGCTCCGACCAGCAGGAGACTGGCGAACAGCACTCTGCGCATCCGCTACCTCCGCAGCGAGGACCGGCATCATTCTAGGTCAGGTCGGTCCTGGATCGCCAGAGGAATGTACCGGTCGGACGTTTTTTACCGTTGATGGCCGGCCGTCCCGGGGCTAGACTGGAGCGCGGTCAACCACCTGCAATTCTGCCGGAGGTCGGTATGGTACGGGGTGTGAGACGCACCGCTTGGTTCGTGTGGATGCTGCTGGCCGTTGCATGCGGCAGTGCTCCGGCAACGACGGAGAAGGACCTGGCCGACGATACCAGCCCACCACCGGTCGACACGGACGGCAAGGACTCGACTCTGCCCCGGCCGACGGACGTGCTGGAGGACGGTTCGGATCTTCCCGGCATCCCGGACGGCAAGTGGACCAAGGACCATAAGGAAGGGGAGGAGACCGTTGACGGGAGCGGCGATGCTTCAGGTGAAGTGACCGGAGACGTGACCGGCGATGTCGCCGTCGATGCCACGGGGGACGTGGCGGGGGATGCCGCCGGCGAGGTGACCGGGGATGCAGGCGGTCCGGACGCCTGCGTGCCCTCCTGCCTCGCTCTCGAGTGCGGTGCCGACGGCTGCGGCGGGAGTTGCGGGGAGTGTTCCCAGGGTACCTCGTGCCAGGCCGGTGAGTGCGTGCCCGAGTGCGGCCCGGAATGCCCGGGAGAAGGCGTCTCGGAGTGCCAGGGGGGAAGTTTCCGTGAGTGCGGCTATCAGGATGCCGACCCGTGCCTGGAGTGGAGTCTGGAGCAGCCCTGTCCGCAGGGGACCGAGTGCAAGGGCGGGGAGTGCCAGTGCGTCCCCGACTGCAAGGGCAAGGACTGCGGTGACGACGGCTGCGGAGGAAGCTGCGGGGGCTGCGAGCCCGTGGAGACCTGCTCGCTGGGGAAGTGCACGGTCCAGTGCCAGGACGATTGCGGCAAGGAGGGGCTGTTCGAGTGCTTCGGCGTCGGCTACCACCTGTGCGGCTACTTCGACGGAGACCTGTGTCTCGACTGGGGGATGGTGATTCCGTGCGCCCCCTTTGCGCCGTGCAAGGACGGCGACTGCGTCTGCCAGCCGCAGTGCCAGGGGAAGCAGTGCGGCAGCGACGGTTGTGGGGGCGTCTGCGGGCTCTGCCCCGCGGGGACGACCTGCACCAATGGCCAGTGCGCCGCGGCCTGCCAGGACGAATGCGCTCCGTCCGGCTTCTCCTCCTGCCTGGGGGACGGCTACAGGGTCTGCGGGCTCTATGACGACGATGCCTGCCTCGACTGGGGAGAATGGGTTGCCTGCGCGTTCAATGAGGACTGCGTGAACGGGAAGTGCATCTGTCAGCCGCAGTGTGCAGGCAAGCAGTGCGGGGACGACGGGTGCGGAGGGACGTGCGGCAAGTGCGTGCCCGGGTTCTCGTGCACCGCAGGCACGTGCACGGCGGATTGCCAGAACGAGTGCGCCCCCGAGGGCATCATCTCCTGCTTCGGCAATGGGTTCCGGACGTGCGGGAAGTTCGACGACGACTCGTGCCTGGACTGGGGACTGCTGGTGTCGTGCAAGTCCGGCGAGACGTGCGTGAACGGGAAGTGCGTCTGCCAGCCGCAGTGTGCGGGCAAGCAGTGCGGGGATGACGGCTGTGGAGGGACGTGCGGCAACTGCGGGGCTCCTCTGTCCTGCTGGGATGGCCTCTGCCTGGCCGTTGCACCGGGGCTGTGTAAGGGAACCTACACCCCGTCAGCACCCGTCTGCCCCGGAATCGGATTCGTGGGGTGCTGCGACGCGCTCGGCAGGGCCAACTGGTGCCAGAACGGGTCTCTCTACTGCATCGAATGTCCCACCGCAAGCCCCAAATGCGGCTGGGCCGGTACGGTCTACGACTGCGGCACGGCCGGCCTGCCCGACCCGACCGGCACGAGCCCGCTCGACTGTCCCTTCTAGACCGGATCGTGCTGACCGGGAGGCATTTGTGATGGTCCCCTCGATTCTGCTCGGGGCAGGCACGGGTCGATGGTCGCCTGCTCTACGAGTACCGGTCCTGGGTCCACGGGTCGGCCGTGTTGCTGTATCCCTTGGTCTCCCAGTAGCCCGGCTCGTCGTGGTCGAGTATGCGCAGGCCCGTGACCCATTTGCCGCTCTTGTAGAAGTACTTGTCCGGGACCAGGCCGCGGGCCGGACCGCCGTGCAGCGGTGACAGGAAGGGCCCGAACAGCCCGGTCGCGACCAGCACGTCCGGCTTGAGCGCATAGTCGAGGGGAATGTTGGTCGTGTACCCCTGCTCGCAGTCGAAGATCACGAACTTGGCCGAGTCCTTCAATCCGGCCTGCTCGAACAGGGTCGACAGCCGGACTCCCTGCCACTTGGCGTTGAGAAAGGTCCAGCCCGTCACGCAGTGCACGTTGCAGGTCAGGTCCACGTGGGGAAGGGCCGCAAACTCGTCCCAGGTGAGCAGGAGCTCCTTGTCCACCTCTCCTTTGACGTGGAACTTCCACTCCGATCGGGTGCGGGGGTCGGGGTTGTCCGACCCCATCTGCCACATGGTGTCCACCACCTGCTGGCCCGGTGGAATCTTGGGGCGGCCCGAGCCGTCAAGGTCCCCTCCGGCAGCGTCGTAGGCCCTCGTCCCCTCGTCCGCCCGACGCAGAAAGTCCTCCACCTCTTCCGGAGTCGCCTCGGGCAGCGTCGACAGGTCGTCCGGCAAGTCGATCCCCTGTCGTCCATCGAGGTATCCGTCCGGGTAGGGTCCGCCGTCGGTGCTCCGGGGTAGCTCTCCGTTTCCGCCGCTGTCGAGCGGTTCAGCCCCTGATGCGTCCATGTCGTTGCCATTGCCGTCCTCGTCCCGTCGGCATCCCCAGGGGATCCCGACGAGCCCTCCGGAGACCATCACGACGACTCCTGCTGCCGTCCTGAGGAACCTGCGTCGTCCAGGCTTCATGAAGTACCTCCCGATTGGCAATGTGCACACGAAGCGTGGTGCGGTCAAGGCCGCCGTTGGCCCTTGACGGAGAGCCGGTTTCCCTGCACTATCCGCTCCGAGTGAGGAGCGGCTCGTGAAGAAGGGTGAAGGAAAGAGCGGAGGGCCCGAAGGCGACGGCAGCGCGACCGTGCAGGAGCCGGATGCCGGCGACGGGCAGCCCGTCCGCCTTCAGAAGTATCTGGCCATGTGCGGTGCCGCATCGAGGCGGGGGGCGGAGCCCCTGATTGCGGCGGGGAGGGTCCGGATCAACGGTGCCGTCGTGACCAACCCGGCCACGCCGGTCAAACCCGGCGACTCGGTCGAGCTGGACGGCGAGCCGGTGGGGCGGCAGGCGCACCGCTATGTCCTGCTCCACAAGCCGCTGGGGACCGTGTGCACGCGCTCCGACCCGCAGGGAAGAAGGACCATCTACACTCTCCTTCCCCCCGAATTCGGGCACCTGGCCTACGTGGGTCGGCTCGACATCAACACCGATGGGGTGCTGCTGCTGACCAACGACGGGACGCTCACCTACCGGCTGACGCGGCCGGAGTTCGAGGTGGAGCGTGACTACGAAGCCACCGTCCGGGGAAGGGTGAAGCCGGACAAGATCGCACCGCTGATGCAGGGAATCCGGGAGGAGGGGGAGCTGATGGTGGCCCGCAGCGCCCAGGTGGTCCTCACTACCCCCTACAGCACGGTGGTGGCCGTCAAGCTGACCGAGGGAAAGAACCGTGAGGTCCGGCGGATGCTCGAGTCGCTGGGTCTGGTGGTGGTCCGGCTGACGCGGGTTCGTTTTGCCGGTCTCGAGGTGGGCGATCTTGCCCCCGGTGATTTCCGTGAGCTGACCGAGGACGAGGTCAAGGGGCTCAAGCAACAGAGCGGGGTATCATGCTGAACTTTGCGTTGTCGATCTTCCTGGGTGCGTTCCTCCTGTTCCAGGTGCAGCCGCTCATCGGAAAGTACATCCTCCCCTGGTTCGGGGGCACTCCTGCAGTCTGGTCGACCTGCATGCTGTTCTTCCAGACGTTGCTCCTGGGGGGCTACGCCTACGCTCACGCTACGGCGACGATGCTCAAGCCGAGGAAGCAAGTGATCGTCCACCTTTCGCTCCTGGCCGTTGCCCTCTCGCTGATGGCGTGGCAGTGGCTTTCGTGGGGCGGTCCTCTCCTGCCCGATTCCTCCTTCAAGCCGATCGACAGTTCCATGCCGGCCTGGCGGGTGCTGAGCGTGCTGGGGCTTTCCGTTGGTCTTCCCTATCTCATCCTCTCGGCTACCGGCTCTCTGGTCCAGTCCTGGTTCGCCCGGGCCAACCCGGACAAGTCGCCGTATCGATTGTATGTCCTGTCCAACGCAGGCTCTCTGCTCGCCCTGATTTCGTATCCCTTCCTGTTCGAGCCGGCTCTCCAGCTCTCCACCCAGGCGGCGGCCTGGAGTCTCTCCTACGCCCTTTTCTTCGCAGCAATGCTGTGGTGTGGCATCGCAGTATGGCGCTCCCCCTCCCCGAAATCGGCATCGCCATCGCAATCGCCATCGCCATCGCAATCGGCATCGCCATCGCAATCGGCATCGCCATCGCCCCGCTTCCTCCACCCCCTTCTCTGGTTCGGGCTGGCCGCGTGCGGCTCTTCCCTACTGCTTGCCGTGACCAACCAGATCTGCCAGGAAGTGGCCGTGATTCCATTCCTGTGGGTTCTTCCCCTCACGATCTACCTGCTCTCGTTCATCATCGTGTTTGCTGGGGATCGCTGGTACTCGAGGCGTTTCTGGGGCGTCGCTTTTCTCGTGGCCACCATCTGCGCCGTGATTGCGCTGTTCTCCGGGTTCACGGTGAACATCATCCTCCAGGTGGCCGTGTACTCGGCCCTGCTGTTCAGCGGGTGCATGGTCTGCCACGGCGAGATGGTTCGGCTCAAGCCGGGGCCGGAGCGGCTGACCGCGTTCTACCTGCTGATGTCCGCGGGCGGGGCCGCAGGCGGGATGTTCGTGAGCCTCGGAGCCCCGTTCCTTTTCGTGGGACTGTGGGAGCTCCACGTCAGCGTGTGGATGGCCTGGCTGCTCTTCCTGGCTGTGCTGTCGGTGGAGAAGTCGTCCTGGCTCAACGAGTCCGGTATTGCCGCTCTTCGCAAGGTGATGGCCGCTCTCCTGGTCGTGCTGGCGGGGGTGTTGTACTGGCACGTGCGGGACGAGACCTCCGGCGTGCTGGCGGCATCCCGCAACTTCTACGGGACGTTGCGGGTCCGCCAGATGCGGTGGGATGAGCCCCAGCACGCAGCCTACAAGCTGTCCCACGGCGCCATTGTCCACGGGTTCCAGTACGCCTCACCGGCAAGGAAGCAGGAGCCGGCATCGTACTATGCGCCGGGAAGCGGCATTGCGCTGACCATCCGGCAGATGCGGGAGTACCGGAAGGCGAAGTTCGGGGACGGGAGCCTCCGGATGGCGGTCTTCGGGCTCGGGGTGGGAACGCTGGCAGCGTTCGGCGAGCCGGGCGACTACATCCGCTTCTACGAGATCAACCCCGACGTCACGCTCCTCTCCACCGCGGACAACCCGTACTTCACCTATCTTCGAGGCACACCCGCCCGGTGGGACGTGATCGAGGGCGATGCCCGCATCGCCATGGAGCACGAGCTTGCCCGCGGCGAGCTCCAGCAGATGGACATCATCGCCATGGATGCCTTCTCCAGCGACTCGATTCCGATCCACCTGATCACCCGGGAAGCACTCGAGCTCTACCGTCACCACCTGAGGCCGGGCGGCGTGATGGCAATCCATATCTCGAACCGGCACCTCGACTTGAGGCCGGTCATCCGGCACCTGGCCGAGAGCCTCGACCTGGGGTGGATGATCATCCCCTGCGAAGGGGACGGGGAGGGCTTCTGGAGCAGCACCTGGTCGGTCGTCACCGACAACCGGGAGTTCCTCGACATGCCTCCCATGAAGGAAGCCGCGACCGATGTCGAGATCGGGCTGTCGAGCCAGGTCTGGACTGACGATTTCTCCAATCTTTTCGAGACGTTGGACTAGGCGACTCAGCCCTTCCGGGCGACTCAGCCCTTCTTCTTTCGCTTGAGCGCGAGCCGGAAGCCCAGGCCGGCAAGGACGAACGCCAGGACGACGACCGCTCCGACGACCGGCCAGCCACCGACCGAATCGGCCAGGCGGGAGACCAGGCCCCAGCCGGTCTCGCGAGGCGGATAGACCGCAAACCGATAGGCCTTCTGCGCCGAGGAATCCTGAGGAAGGAGGACGCTTCGGACCTTATCTCGCCCGGAGATCACGAACTGGAGCGTGTACTCGCCGGAAGCCGGGGGCTCGAAGCGAAGGCCGAACACCGGCCCGTCACGCTCCATGGGGACCGTGGTCTCCCCGGATTCCCACACCAGCACCGCATTGACGGCCGTCTGCTCCGACAGCTCGTATCCCCGCCGGCTGACCGACGGGAAGACAGCGGCAACGACCATGCTGCCCAGCTCGTACTCGGTCCGCAGACCGTCGACCCGCATGGAGACCGACGGCAGCTCCGGAACCTGGAACTCGAACGGGCCGGCATGAAGCTCGGGGAACACCCGCCCGGTCCCCTTTTCCTGGGCGTTGAGGCGGAACTTCAGGCTCATCGGGCCGCTGCCCGAGGCCACCAGTCTCAGCTCGAACTGGTCGGCAGTCTCGAGCAGCGGGACCGTGAGATCCTCTCCCTGTCCGGTCATCACAGCCTCGGCGCGGGCCTTCTCGAGGAGCGCAACCGCCGGCTTTCCGGAGATGACCGGGATGAAGTTGGCCGTGATGGATTCGCCGTACTCGTACTTGTTCTTGAGCCCCTCGATACGGACGGTCAGCTCCGGCAGCGGCGGGAGCGGCGGAGGACCGACCTGGAACTTGAAATCACCCACTTTGACCGCGGGAAGGAGTCTGCCGTCCCGGGCCCAGCGGGGCCGGATCTCCACGGCCAGGATATGGCTCCCCTGTGGCGTGGCCGAAAGCTCGAAGAGGTACTTCCCGTCCGCCGCCTGAGGCTCGAGTCGGCTCTTCCCTGCCGGCCCCGTGTCCGTCACGAACCAGCCGATCTCCGGGCTCAGTACTTCGTCCCTCTGGGCCTTGAGGACCGACACGATGGCTTCGGCCCGGATGCTCTCTCCCTCCGCATAGGTTTCCCTCAGCCCTTCGATGGTCACCAGGGGCCTCGGGAGGACTTCAATCCGGATGGGAGCGAGTCGGCGGGCTGCCAGCCTTGCTCCCGATTCCGCGTGACCGGCCGACAGGGACAGCTCCACCGTGTAGGGGCCGATCCGGTCCGCCACGCTGTCGAGCAGAAACCCGTCGCCTTGACGGGCCAGAGGCACGAGCGCTCCGGTCTCGAGGATGCGGGCCTCGACGGTCAGGTCGTCTGTCAGGCTGGCCGGCACGAGCGGAGGCATGGCAACCACCCGCACCGGGAGCCCGAGCGAGTTCCCCTCCCAGGTGACCTGGTCATAATCGCCGGCCTGGAGCTCGATGCGGCTACGGCCAACGAGGTAGACGGCGGAAGCCCCTCCGCCTGCCGCCACCGTGCACCGCCACACGCCGAGCCCGGCAGGAGCCTGGCCGGCGGTCGAAGAACCCACGGCGGTGGGAGCTGAAGGTGCGGGAGTCGCAGCGGCAGCAGTCGCCGGTGCGGGATCGGTGGGGGCGTGGGCCAGGGCGGCGGTCCCGGCCGCAGCCTCGGCCGTCGGCGTGGCTACGGCAGGAGTCCCGGAAGCTGCAGCCTCGGCCGTCGGCGTGGCTACGGCAGGAGTCCCGGAAGCTGCGGCCTCGGCCGGCGCCGGGGTAGCGGCCGCAGGTGCCGCAGAACCCTCAGCCGGAGGCGGCGTGGCCGAACCGGCATCGCCGGCGGGCGCAGCCTTCAGCGCCACGAGTGCGGCGACCCCGGGGACGGGCCTTGGCTCGTACCCCGGCAGCGTGAAGATCGCCATCCCCGGAACCGGGCTCTGCAATGCGGCCTTCTTTCCGTCCGGCCCGACGAGAGTCGCCCTGGCGTTGCCCACGAGGAGGATTCTGGGGGCATCGAGCCACGGATCCACGAGGAAGTCTGCGGTGGCATCGGCTAGGCCATCGGAGGTCAGCACGGTCGCCACAAGGGCCTCGGTCAGCACGGTTGCGATCTCGAGCATGCTGCCCGGAAGCTGGAGAGCGGACTCCAGCAGGAAGCGATGCGGTCTCTCCCGGGACAGGGCGGTGCCGTCGGCCAGCTCGGCAAGCAGCTCGCCGTCGGCTGAGGTACCGAGCCCCACGGCGAACACCTCGACCCCCTGGGTCTTCATTCGGGGAAGCAGGTCGGTGCGGAGCCAGTCGCGCAGGAAGCCGGCAGCATCCCCCCCCGGCGGTACCCCGACCACCCTGGCCGGATCCGGCAGGAGCGGCGATGCCGTCAGCAGCACGATGACCCGCTTCCGGTCGCTCCCGCTTTCGAGGAAGAGAGTCATGGCCGTCTCGAGCCCTGCGACGATGTCGGCATGCGGCCCGCGGCTGCGCACCGAGCGCACAATTCCCTTGAGCTTGGCGATGTCGTCCGCCGGTGCCAGCGGCATGGCAAGCTCGCCGGCTCTGCCTGCAACCACGACGCCGATCCGATCGTCGGGAGACAGGGTCGCGGCCATGGCGAGGACCGCCGCTCGCCAGATGCCGTCCGGATCGGCCGCCTTCATCCCCGCGGACCCGTCCACCACCAGCACGACATCCGCCGGTGAGGCGGGTACCATCGAGATCGGCCGCTCCTCGCCAGCGGCAGAAGTGATACCGGCAACAACAACACAAAGCAGGCAGAATCCGGCCGCGATGCGACGCATGATCCCCTCCGTCTCGCTCTGCCGCCTTCTATCACGGAGCGCCAAATCCCGTCAATGCCCGGACCGGCTGAGATTCTGTACATAGGGGGGAGCGCGTTGTACACTCGTCCGGTCGGGGGGGCGGAGCGGCCGATGGGCGGCTGCCTCCGGCGCTCGTGCAAGGCCGGATACCCGCGTCCCGGCCGGTGGTGGCCCGTGCACTTCTTCGAGCATCTGGAACGACCCGACTTGCCTCGGATCGAGCATTCCCTTGTCCGCCGAGCTACGGGGTTCGTGGACCGACTTCTCGGCGGCTACGTGAGCCTGTTCAACGAGCGCTTGAAGCCCATGAAGCCGGTCGCACTGGTCAACGGCATGGCCGCGTACGACCTGACCCAGCCTCCCATGGGGAGCGAGCCGGGGGGAAGAGTGCTCCGCAACGGCTTCGAGTACGTGGTGCTGAAGCGGGAACCCCGGCCCATCAACATGGTGCTCATGGTCAACTCGGCCTGCAACATGGCCTGCGCCCACTGTTCGGCAAGGACCTATCTGAAGTCCGGGCGTCCCTCCCTGAGCTTCGAGGAGATCCGGAGCGTCATCGACCAGTTCCTGGAGCTCGGGGGGGCTTCGTTCATCCTGTCGGGCGGTGAACCGACCCTGCATCCGAGGGTGCTCGACATCATCGACCATGTCGACAAGTCCAAGAGCGTCGTTTCCATGTTCACCAACGGTAGCCGACTGTCCGAGATGGCGCAGGAGCTCAAGTCCGCAGGGCTCTTCGGCACCCTGGTGAGCATCGATTCGGCCGACGAGGCGCATCATGACCGGCTTCGCGGCTTTGACGGTGCCTATCGCAAGGCGGTTTCCGGGATCGAGAGGCTGCTGGCCGAAGGGATGCTGGCCGGGATCAGCACCTACGTGAGCCGGAAGGGGCTTGTCGGCGGCGCGTTCGAGAGCATCGTCGAGATGGGGACCCGAATGGGCGTTCACCAGCTGTTCGTGTTCGACGCGGTCCCCACCGGGGCCCTGATCGACAAGAAGGACGTGGTGCTCGGCCCGGACGGGCGAGTGCGGCTTCGCGAGCTGATCAAGGCACAGAACGCCAACCCCGTCGGCCCGGCGGTCATGGGGCAGTCGTGGGTCAACTCTTGCGAGGGGTTCGGCTGTTTCGCCGGATTCTACCAGATCTATGTGAACGCTGCCGGCGACGTGATGCCGTGCGATTTCACTCCAATCACCTTCGGGAATGTCAGAGAAGAGCCTCTGGAGGTCATCTGGAAGCGGATCCGGCAGAGCGGCGACTGGGGGAAGCGGTTTCACGAGTGCCGGATGCAGGATCCGGAATTCCGCCGAAGGACCGTCGAGCTGTTGCCGCCGGGGAGCGAGCTGCCGGTCCCGTACGAGACCATCCTTCAGCTCCGCCGAGAGAAGCTGGGAGAATGACCGGCATGTTCGGGGTAGGCATCGACCGAAGGCCTCCGGCGCCCGGGAGATTCGTCAAGACGGGAGACCTGTCCTGGCACGTGGAGGAGGACGGTATCGGCGACCCGGTGCTTCTCCTGTTCCACGGCTATCTCGGGAGCACGGCGGTCTGGTACCGCGCCATGCCGCTCCTGGCCCCGCGTCTGCGGGTGGTCGCAGTGGACCTTCCCGGGGCCGGCTACTCCGACCGGCCGGCCGATGCGCCGTATGACCTCCAATGGCTTGCCTCACTGGTCCCCGGTCTGCTCGATGCGCTTGGAATCGAGTCCTGCCTGCTCGGAGGCCATTCACTCGGCGGGGCGGTCGCGTTGCGGGCCGCTGCCCGGAATCCGGAGCGGTGCAGGGGGCTCGTCCTGGTGGCCCCTCTGGCCTACTGCCAGAAGCCTCCGCCGGGGCTTAGATTCGCCAAGAAGCATCCAGCGATCGCCGGCCGGTTTTTCGCCAGTCCCATCGGCAGGGCCGTGATCCCCCGCCTCGTCCGCAGGGCTGCTTTCGCGTCCAGGGAAGCCCGGGTGGCTGTCAACGTGCGGCGTCTCCTGGACCACCTCGATGCCCCGGGCGGCTGGAGCGCGGCCACCCGCATGGGGCTTGCGGCCGGCGACTCCGCCCCGACTGCGGAGACGTTGAGGACCATTTCCTGCCCCGCTCTCGTGGTGTGGGGGCGGGAGGACGTCGTGCATGCCTCATCACTCGCCCGCAGGATCGCAGACGACCTCGGGGCCGGCGCAAGGATTGCCGTCGTGCCGCACGCTTCTCACAACTGCCACGAAGAGGCCCCGGAGCTCTTTGCGCGGGAAACGCTCGCCTGGCTGGATGATCATTTCCCCCGTTGAGGTCGGGCTTTCGGCCGGTCGCGCCCCACCTGATCCATCCGTCGCATGACGGACCGGGCCGAGGCTGTCGTTCCGCCTATTGCCCGGCCATGGCCGACGCCCATTCGGCATCGTTGAGCCACACGGAGTACACTCGGACCTCGTCGATGTAGGACTCGAACCCGGTCCAGTTGTCGATGCCGTATCCCCCGACCTGAGGGCAATACATCACGTTCGTGTCCGTGTAGGGTGCCTTGTTCGGATACGCAGGAATGTTGGATTCGCCGTTGCTGCCGTCGACCGCTCCGTCCACGAGGACCTGCACCTGGCCCGACTTGACCCGCACTCCGATGTGATGCCAGGTTCCGTCGTTGACGTTCTTGGAACCGCTGCAGTTGCGGTTGTCGTTGGAGACGTCCATGCCTCCCCAGAAGCGCACCTGTCCGCCGCCGCTCACGCTGAACGTGTACCCCTGCCGGTTGTTGCAGCAGCTTCCGAGCATGACGACCCCTCGTCCCCCCGACCCGCCTGTGATGCGCACCCAGGCCATGAACGAGTAAGACGTGGCCATGCTCAGGTCGGAGATGTCCCCTTCGATCTGGAGTCGATCCGAGGCCCCGCTTCCGGCCGGGGTCCTCATGGCAAAGGTTCCGTATTTCGCCGTGTTGGAGTATGCCGTGCCCCCCATGAACTGGGCGGACGTGGCATTTCCCGCAGCCGCATGATCCAGCACCTTGCCGGCCCCCTCTTCGAACGAGTAGTAGAGCACCAGGTTCGGATTGGCAGGCACGCACGCGCCCGCCGCACACTTTCCGCCGGGGAACTGCGTGCACGGCGTTCCGTTCGGGACCGCGGTGTTCTTGCACCCCGTGGCCGGGTCACAGCTGTCCGTCGTGCACTCCTTGGCGTCGTCGCAGCTCACCGGCGTGCCGGAGCACTTGGTCAGGGAGCACTTGTCGTTGGTCGTACAGGCGCTCCCGTCGTTGCACCCCACCGTGTTGGCCGCATGCTGGCATCCTGCCCCCGGAAGGCACGATTCGTCGGTGCAGACGTTGCCGTCGTCGCAGTCCAGGGGCGTGGAATCCTGGCACTTCCCCCCGAGGCACTTGTCGTTCAGCGTGCACAGATCGTCGTCATTGCACGCAGCCGTGTTGTCGGCATGCTTGCATCCTGTCGCCTTGTCACACGAATCGTCGGTGCAGACGTTGGAATCGTTGCAGTCGAGCGGAGGCCCCGGCGAACATTCCCCCAGCTTGCAGGCGTCCCCCACGGTGCAGGCATTCGAATCGTCGCACGCGGTCGTGTTGACCGCATAGACGCACCCCACCGTCGGGTCGCAGGAATCGTCCGTGCAGAGGTTGAAGTCATTGCACTTGAGCTGCCCTCCCGATACGCACTTGCCCCCCACGCACGAGTCCCCCAGGGTGCAGACGTTGCCGTCCTCGCACAGCCCGGATTTCGGTTTGTACGCGCACCCGATGAGCGGGTCGCAGGAATCGGTCGTGCACGAGTTGCCGTCGTCGCACTCGAGCATTCCGGATGGCTTGCAGCTTCCATTGACGCACGAGTCCCCCTCGGTGCAGGCGTTTCCGTCGTCGCACGCACCGGTTTTCGGCGTGTGCTGACACGTACCGGCAGGGCCGCACGAGTCTTTGGTGCACGGGTTGCCGTCGTCGCAGTCCTGGTAGGTCCCCGAAGAGCAAAGCCCCTGGTCGCACTTATCGCCCACGGTGCACGGATTTCCGTCGCTGCACGGGGCCTGGTTCAAGACGTAGGTGCACCCGGTCAGGCCGTTGCAGCCATCGTCGGTGCAGGGGTTTGCATCATCGCACGAGGCGATGCCGGTGCTCTTGCAGGTCCCGGCCTGGCACGAGTCGCCCGTGGTGCAGGCGTTCCCGTCGCTGCACTTGCCCGAGTTCGGCGTGAAGGAACAAATCCCGTTGGCCGTGCACGCGTCGTCCGTGCACGGATTGTCATCATTGCACAGCACGGCGGTCCCGGGCTGGCACTTGCCATCCGCACAGGCATCATTCACGGTGCACGGGTTGCCGTCCGAGCAGGCACCATTGAAGGGGTTGTGCGTGCACCCGGCGGAGGGGAGGCAGGCATCGGCGGTGCAGACGTTGGTGTCGTCGCAGTCGATGGCCGGTCCAGGGTTGCACCAACCGTCGCCGCATGTGTCGTTCTGGGTGCACAGGTTGGCATCGTCGCACGGTGCCTGGTTCGGCTCGTGGGTGCAGCCGGTCTTCGAGTTGCACGTGTCTGTGGTGCACACGTTGCCGTCATCGCAGCCAACCGGCTTCCCCGCCGTACAGCTTCCGCCCGAGCAGAAGTCTCCCTGCGTGCACGTGTCCCCGTCGCTACACGGCATGGCATTGGGCGAATGGATGCACCCCTGGTCCGGCGCGCAGCCGTCGTCGGTACACGAGTTGCCGTCGTTGCAGTTCACCTCTTTGCCCGGCGAGCATGTCCCCTTCGTGCAGGAATCCGAGGCGGTGCAGAGGTTTCCCTCCTCGCAGGGGAAGCCCTCGTTGGCCGCCGCCACGCCGCACAGGCCCGTTTCCGGGGCGCAGGTCGCCAACTGGCACACCGCATCCGGCCCTTTGGGAGCCGGACACTGGATGACCGATTCCTCCTTCACACGACACTGGAACGGGATCTCCGACAGGTCGCAGAACAGGGTCCCGTTGCACAGGTCCCCGTCTTCGAGCGGCCCGCAGTCAGCATCCGAAGCGCAGTCGCAGTTGACCGAATAGCCGTGGCATTCCTTGTCCTTGCACGTGTCGCCCACGGTGCACGGATCCTGGTCATCGCACGTGGCCGAGTTGGCTGAGAACAGGCATCCCCCCTTCCCGTCGCACAGGTCGTCGGTGCAGGGGTTAGAGTCGTCGCACAGCACGGGGCTTCCCGTGCAGACGCCGTCCTTGCACACATCCGCAGCCGTGCATGGGTTGCCGTCCTTGCACTCCACTTCGGTGAGCGCAAGATGCTCACACCCGGCCTCTCCCATGCACTTGTCATCGGTGCAGTCGTTGGCGTCGTCGCACAGCGGAACCGACTTGCCGTCCACCGTCGTGGGCTCGTCCGTCTCGCCGTCGCAATCGTCGTCCGCACCATTGCAGATCTCTTCGGCGGGGAGCGCCGCATCGCATGCGGACAGGCCACCTTCCAGGCACACCCGCTTGCCCGTGCACTCGCCAAACTCATTGGCCGACTTGCACGCGGTCCAAAGCCCCAGCTCCACCGACTTGCCCGTGCAGGGACAAACCCCCGCATCGGCCACGCAGCGGGTCACTTCGATTCCGTCGATGGTCACCGTCGGCTTGCAGGTGAACCCCCAGGGACACTCCACCCCGCCTCCGCACTGGCTGCCGCAAAACGCCCCCTCGGCCCCGTAGTCGAGGCAGGTATCCTCGCTTCCAGTGCCCTTGCAGCTATCGACCCCGGTGCACGGACGGCACAGGTTGGCATGGAGCGATACGCACGCATAGACCAGGTCCGGGCCGGTCCCGGAAACCTGCTTGCAGGTCCAGCCGGCGGGGCACTCCTCGTCGCAGAGCTGCGTACAGACCCCTTCCCCCAGGTGCTCCACGCACAACCCCGACTGGCACTGCTTGTTGTCCGAGCACTTGTCGAGGAAGCAGCCGGTTCCGGCTTCGCAGGCCGGCTCTACCGCCTCCCCCGGCAGCTCGGCGGGCAGCTCGGGCACCACTTCGGGGCTGACGATCTCTGCGGCCTGCTCCGGCGTCATGTCGGCGACCGTCTCGACCACCCGGGCATCACCGGAATCGTCCCCTCGCTGGATCGTGCTGCCCCCACCGCTGCATGATGCTGCCGCCAGCATGGCTATGAACATAGCCGCCAGCGGGGCCGTGCGTGCTGCCGCCAGCGGGGCCATGCGTGCTGCCGCCAGCCCTCTGGAGGTGTCCCATCCGTCGACCCTGCCGATTCCGGCAACTCCCCTGCGGACCCGAATTGACATGCCTGCCTCCCGACCCTGCTCGACCCTGGATTCCCCTGCTTCACTGCAGCGACTGTCGCAGTATAGCAGATCGACGCGCTCCGTAGGAAGACCGCTGCTTCCAACGGTTCGCCCGCGGGCGTCATCAGTCGCAGGCGTCATCAGTCGCAGGCGTCATAAGTCGTGGGAGGATGGAACATCGGGCGAGTTGTGACGCTTCTCGAAGTGCATCGGGAGCCTACAGCCCGAGCTCCTCCAACACGGACCGGGTGTGTTCCCCGGGGCCGGCCAGGAATCCCGGCTTGGGAGGGCCGTGTCCGACGGTGACCGACGGAGTGCCCAGCACGAGCCTTCCACCGAGGTTTCGCACCGTCCCCCGGGCGAGGAACTCGGGGGCCGCCATGGCCTCGGCAAACGTCCTTCCCCCGCCGGTGCAGGCATCGACCCCGGCAAACACCTGCTCCCAGTGCTCGAGCGGTCTGGCTGCCACCTCCTCGGAGATTGCGGCCTTCAGGGCGGGCTGCTCCTCTGGTGCGTACTGATGGGGGATCCATTCGGGATGCCCGAGCACCTCGCAGAAGCGACGGAAGAAGCCGTGCTCCAGCGCTCCGACTGCGAGCCACCGCCCGTCCTGCGTCCGATAGGCCCGATAGCACGCCAGCCCCCCTGCCGTCGGCGTCTGGCCGGCCTGGTGGGGCCAACCGAGCGCGGAGAACTCGGAGGCCGTTGCTGCCTGCATCATGGCCGCATCGGTCATCGGGATGTCCAGGCGACAACCGAGCCCCGTCTTTTCTCGGCGGAACAGAGCGGCCACGATGGCCAGAGCCGCCAGCAAGGCTCCGCCGGTATCCGCGATCTGGAGCGCAGGAAGACCACCGCCCGCTCCTTCCGGAAGCACCAGGTCGAGGAGACCTCCCAGCGCCAGGAAGTTCACGTCGTGCCCTCCTTGATTCCCGTACCGAGAATCCTGTCCATAGCCGGTGATGGAGCAGTACACCAGTCGGGGGTTGGCCGTGGACAGCGTCTCGCAGTCGGCCCCGAGACGCTCGGCTCCGCCGGGACGGAATCCTTCCACCACCACATCGGCCTTGCCGGCCAGGCGGCGCAGTGCCTCCCTTCCGGCCGGGGTCTTGAGGTCGAGGGCCACGCGCTCCTTGTTACGTAGGAGCATGGTGAACTCGGTGGCCGTGATGTCGATGGGAGGGGTGGGGGGCTCCACTTGGATCACCCGCGCACCGAAATCGGCCAGCAGCATGGTACAGAACGGCCCGGGCAGGAGCCGGGACAGGTCGACGACAAGGATGTTGCTCAGCATGGTCACTCCTACAGTCTCGGGGGCAGCGGATTCTTCCCCGGAGCGCGACGATGCAACTGTTCGGTGTGCGGGTTCCTTCCTCCCGGGACCTACACCCGAAGGATCACACTTTCCCCCTGCGCCAGGCCGCCGCAAATGGCTGCCCCGCCAACTCCCCCTCCCCGTCGCACGAGCTCGTGGAGCAGAGTGGCGACGATCCTCAGCCCCGAGGCCCCGACCGGGTGTCCGATGGCCACGGCTCCCCCGTTGACGTTGGTCCGTTCGAGGAGCTCCGCGGCCCGAGCGGAGTCCTCACCCGCCAGCACACGCAGGCTGACGAGGGGGACCGCCGCAAACGCCTCGTTGATCTCGAGGAGGTCGAGGCCGGGAAGCGATCTTCCGGCCTTGCCAAGAGCGGCCTGGAGTGCCAGTGCCGGCACCCAGGACATGCCCTCGGGCGACGCGGTGACGCAGGAGGCTGCCTCCACCACCGCCTTCTGGCGGATGCCCAGATTCCTAGCCTTCTCCGGTGATGCCAGGATCAGGGCCGCTGCTCCGTCGTTGAGCCCCGGCGAATTCCCGGCGGTGATCGAGTCGGTTCCGAAGATCGGCTTGAGCCCTGCGAGCGACTCCGGGCTGGTTTCCGGTCGAGGCTGCTCGTCCCGGGCCACCACGGTGTTCCCCTTGCGTCCGGGAATCTCGACCGCCACGAGCTCGGCCAGGAAGCGGCCCTGGCCCGAGGCCTCCCCCCACCTGGAATTGGAGCGCGCCGCCATGTCGTCCATGGCGGCACGGTCGATGCCGTATCGCCGAGCTCCCCGCTCCGCATCGACGGCCACCGGGGCATAGCCGGCGTACTCAATCGGGAAGATCGGATCCTGGAGCTCGATGCTGCCGGCCTTGACTCCCTGTCGCAGCCCGCGGGCCAGATGCGGAACCCGGCTCATCGATTCCGCACCCACCACCAGCGCCACCTCCGCCTCGCCCAGGCGGATGGCCTGGGAGGCCAGCCGCAACGCAGTCATGGGGGAGCAGCAGGCCGTGTCGACTCCCAGCGACGGCCTGTCGATCCCCAGCCGGAGCCCCAGCTGACGAGCGGCCACAGAGGCCGTGCGTAGCGACGTCGAAAAGCAGTTCCCCATGGTCAGCAGATCGACATCTCCCGGCCCGATCCCCGCATCCTTCAGCGCGGCCAGACATGCCGGGATGGCCAGCTCCACAGGGTCCAGCGCTGCCAGACCTCCCAGGTACCGTCCAACCGGAGTTCTCCGGGCCGATGCGATGAGGACATTCGTCATTGGGGACACCTCCGTCCGGTTCATCATCGCACGTTTCGACGGCATGAGAAAGGGGGAGGTTCGCACCGGGGACCGTCGCTCCTGACGGCCGCAGAGGGTCGCCTTTCGGAAGGTCCGTTCTTTACTTCGCCAGTCTCCCCGGCTAGGCTGGATGAGGACGACTCGGAGGTTCCTCATGCGGAGCATCTCACTGACCATCCTCCTCTGGACTCTCGGTTCGCTCGGTGCCTGCTCGTCCGGCTCCAATGGCTCCAAGGCTCCGGACGTACCGGCCGACGCCGTCGATGTCCTGCAGGAGGTGAGGGCGACCGACATCCCCGGGGAGGCGACGGATGCTGCCGACATCGGACGCATCGAGGACCGGGTCGACTGTGACCAGCAGGTGTGCTTCGACTGCCCGTGCCGGTGCTCCGGGGACTGTGGCGGGTGCTTCAGCGTCTGCGATCCGCTCCCGCCCGGAATCGAGGACTGCTCCTGCTGCGAGGCCTGTCCCGATGCCGATGAACAGGAAGTCCATGACTCGGGCGAGACCGAGGTGCAGGGTCCTCCCGAGCCTCCCGTTCCGACCGGAACGTGCACCGTGGATGGCGACTGCGTCGTCCTTCCCCATGCCCCCTGCTGTCCCCCTCCGCCCAACCCCTGCACGTTGAAGCCTGTCTTGGGAAATGCCGATGACCTGGCGGCGCTGCAGACCTGGAAGGACGAGGTCTGCGACCCGCCTCCCGAATGCCCTGACTACGCCAAGCCGCAGTGCGACGATTGCCTGGACATCCTGAAGTACTCGGCGTCCTGCAAGGAGGGCACGTGCGTGGTGGTCGAGGAGATGGACTGCACGGCAGCGTGCGAGGCTGCGATGAAGGATCCGGAGGTGCCGTGCCCGTTCATCTCTCATCCGGAGCTCGTCAACGGGGAGTCGATAGAGCTTTGCGGTTGTGCGGTCGTGACCCAGTGCGACCCGATCCAGCAGCTCGGTTGTCTGCCCGAACAGAAGTGCACCCTGGTCAAGAACCAGCCGGCATGCGCCCCGACCGGGTATCAGCCCAAGAACAGCCCGTGCAACCCGGACAGCGACACGTGTGCGGCCGGGCTCATCTGCAATCCGCTCAACTGGTGCGCTCCCATCTGCACCGAGGACTACCAGTGCGAGAACGAGGGGTACGAGTTCTGCAACAAGACCCAGTACGGGCCGGTCTACGGGTACTGCATGGTGTACCTGTACTGAGGCCCCGGGGCTCGGCGTTCGGGGTTCGGGGACGGGACTCAGAATACCGCTTGACAGACCCCCCACCCTGACTATGATACCCGCGCTTGTGCGTGCCTGATTGAATGAGCGGTCAACCGTTTCAAGGAGGAAACGATGCGAGTGAAACTGTTTGCAGTTCTGGTGGGAGTGCTGGCTACCCTGGCCGCTCCGGCGGCATTTGCGGATTACCCGGACGATTGCCTGGGGTCCCAGCAGTCCAGTGGTGGCGACTGTGGCGACATCGGCTACGAAGGATGTTGTGACAACCTCGGTCGGGCCGTGTGGTGCGATGCCGGCCAGGTGTTCTGTATCGACTGCGCCGGGCTCAACCCGGAGTGCGGCTGGCAGGGACAGTTCTATGATTGCGGCACCGACGGCTCGGGCGACCCCAGCGGTGCGTTCCCGAAGGACTGCATTTCGTGCGACCCGGCCTGCAAGGAAGGCGAGTGGTGCGATGCCGGTACCTGCAAGAAGTGCTCGTGCGATGGCAAGCAGTGCGGCACGGATGGCTGCGGCAATTCCTGCGGCGATTGCGGCGAGAATGCCAAGTGCGAGAAGGGCCAGTGCGTTGCGTGCTCCTGCAATGGCAAGGAGTGCGGAGCGGACAACTGCGGCAAGCCCTGCGGTACCTGCAAGGACGGCAAGGGATGCGACGCCACCGGCAAGTGCGTGACCGCCCCTGTCCACTGCGTGCCGAAGGCCGAGGCCGGTTGCCCGGGCTGCGCCTGCGAGAAGTGCGTGTGCGACCTGGATTCCTTCTGCTGCTCCACCGCGTGGGACAGCCTGTGCGTCGGCGAGTGCGTCAATGACTGCAAGGGCGACGCCTGCCCCGAGGGGCTCTGCTTCCCGATGTGCGATGGTGCCGTGTGCGGCAGCGACGGCTGCGGCGGTACCTGCGGCACCTGCACCGACCCCAAGGCCGTGTGCGTGGCGGGCGAGTGCTGCGTGCCCTCCTGCACCGGCAAGGTCTGTGGCGATGACGGCTGCGGCGGTACCTGCGGCCAGTGCGGCGAAGGCACGTTCTGCGACCCGACCGGCCAGTGCAAGGCCTGCTCCTGCACCGGCAAGGAGTGCGGCGCAGACGAATGCGGCAAGCCGTGCGGCACCTGCAAGGACGGCAAGGGCTGCGATGCTACCGGCAAGTGTGTGACTGCCGAGCCCCACTGCGTCACCAAGAATGTGCCTGGCTGCCCGGGCTGCGCCTGCGAGGCGTGCGTGTGTGAGTTGGATTCCTTCTGCTGTGACACCGCGTGGGACGGCCTGTGCGTCGGCGAGTGCGTCAATGACTGCGGCGGCCCCGCCTGCCCCGAGGGACTCTGCTTCCCGATGTGCGAAGGCTTCGTGTGCGGCAGCGACGGCTGCGGCGGTACGTGCGGAACCTGCAAGGATCCGGCCGTATGCTTCGAAGGCAACTGCTGCACCCCGTCCTGCGCCGGCAAGGAGTGCGGTGACGACGGCTGTGGCGGCGAGTGTGCCAAGTGCGCTGCCGGCAACTACTGCGACAACTTCAAGTGCGTGGCCTGCTCCTGCGAAGGCAAGGAGTGTGGCGACGACGGCTGCGGCAACTCCTGCGGCGATTGTGGCGAGGGTGCCTGCGTGGATGGCAAGTGCAACAACATGCCCGGGTGCGTGACCCTCGGTACCCCGACCTGCGGCGGCTGCCCCTGCGAGGCATGCGTGTGCGAGTTGGATCCGTACTGCTGCGAGACGGCCTGGGACGGCATCTGCGTCGGCGAGTGCATCAATGATTGCGGCGGCTGCCCCGAGCTGAAGAACTGCGGCGACGGCAAGTGCCAGACCGAGGAGTTCGAGAACTGCTCCACCTGCGCGGGTGACTGCGCCTGCGCCGACGGCGAGAGCTGCTTCAAGGGCGCCTGCTGCACCCCGAGCTGCGAAGGCAAGGAGTGCGGTGATGACGGCTGCGGCGGTTCCTGCGGAACCTGCGAGGCCGGATTTGGCTGCAAGGAAGGCACCTGCGTCGAGTCCACCGGCCCGGCCGAGTGCCTCGGCCCGAACGAGCCCTCCAGCGACGATTGCATGGGCCTCACCTACGAAGGCTGCTGCGACGATCTGGGCCGCGTGATGTGGTGCGACGGCGACAAGCTGTTCTGCATCGACTGCGCCACCGTGAATCCGCAGTGCGGCTGGCAGGGCGAGTTCTATGATTGCGGCACCGACGGCTCGGCCGACCCGAGCGGCGCCAGCCCGAAGGAATGTGCGGGCGGCTGCAACCCGCCGTGCGGCAAGGGACAGAAGTGCGTGGGTGGCGAGTGCGTGGCGTGCGAGCCCTCCTGCGACGGCAAGTCCTGCGGCGATGACGGCTGCGGCGGTTCCTGCGGTTCCTGCCCGGCCGATGCCCAGTGCATCGCAGGGGCCTGCCACGGCGGCCCCGGCTGCGTCGCCACCCCCGGGACCACCGGCTGCGGCGGCTGCGGCTGCGAAGAGTGCGTCTGCGCTGCGGATGCTTACTGCTGCGACACCGAGTGGGACGACGTCTGCGTCGGCGAGTGCATCAATGACTGCGGCGGCTGCCCGGTCGAGTCCGTGCCCAACTGCGGTAACGGCGCCTGCGATGCCGGCGAGGATTGCGGCAACTGCGCGGACGACTGCGGCTGCAAGGACGGCGAAGTCTGCAACGCCGGCGCTTGCTGCGCCCCGGCCTGCGATGGCCTGGAGTGCGGTGACGACGGCTGCGGCGGCTCCTGCGGTACCTGCGAGACCGGCGAGTGCGTCGAGGGCAAGTGCGCCTGCACCCCCGCCTGCGACGGCAAGGAGTGTGGTGACGACGGCTGCGGCGGTTCCTGCGGTACCTGCGAGGCCGGCGAGTGCGTCGAGGGCAAGTGCGCCTGCACCCCGAAGTGCGACGGCCTGGAGTGCGGCGATGACGGTTGCGGCGGTACCTGCGGCACCTGCGACGAAGGGTCCGCTTGCACGGAGAAGGGCATCTGCGAACCGACTGCCCCCGTGGACGACGTGATCTCCGGCGACGTGCCTGTCAGCGAGGAGGACGTGGGCACCGAGCAGCCCCCGAAGAAGAAGAAGAGCGGCTGCTCCGCCAGTGACACGGCCAGCCCGGTTGCCGGCCTGCTTCTGCTGGCCCTCCTGGCCGCCCTCGTTCCGCTCCGTCGGTTCTCCGCCCGCTAGTCTTCCGGTTGGCAGCGGGTGCGCCGCACCCGCTGCCTTCCCTCCTTCCTCCAGCGCTCCGTTCCAGCTCTCCGCAGCGCACCGAAGCGCCGGGGAATTTCCCCGCAAGAGACTCTACTTTGGAGCCGCCATCCAGGCTTGGCTGGGGGAAGACGGCATTGCCGCCGGTAGACGCCGCGCCCTCTCAAACCGTGGGAGTGTGTTCGCATACGGCCGTAGCGGAGCATGCGGATGTGCCGTGGATACCGGATGCGGATGTGCCGTGGGTGCGGCCCGCCCCCGAACGTTCCCCATCCTCTGAACCCCCCGGGGACCCGGGGGGTGGCCCGGCGGCCGTTGCCCCACCTCGGCCCACGATAGCCCCGGGTCCGGGAGCGGACCCGGGGTCACCCTGCGGATGTGCCGTGGATACCGGATGCGGATGTCCCGTCAGCGGGTGGCCCGGCGTCTCATGAGGGCAAAGGCCAGGAGCAGAGCCAGCAGCGGCAGGGCCGATGGGGGCGAGCTGAGGGGCGAGGCCGAGCAGCCGTCCTTCGCCTTGGGCTTCTCCTCCTCCTGGTCCTTGATGCACTTGCAGAAGAACAGCTTGTAGCCTGGCGGACAGGATGTGGGGCAAGGCTCTTCCTCGGGGGGGGCTACCGTTTCTCCAGCCGGCTCAGGGCTGCTTCCATCCGGAACAACCTCCACGACGTCGGCCGTCGGTTCGGCCGTGGGCTCGGGGGAAGCAATCTCCTTGCACTTGCCGCTCTCGCATTCGAATCCCTCGGAGCACTCCCCGCAGCTTCCACCGCTTCCGTCGCTCCCGCATTCCTTGCCGAAGCACGGGTCGGGAATGATCTGGCAGGTGTAGTCGGCTGCGCAGTACTCGCCCTCGGCGCAGGCTCCGCAGGTTCCCTTGCACGGGACGCACTTGTTCTTGCCCGGGTCGCAGATGAGACCTTCGGGGCAGGTTCCCCACTCGCCGCACGGCTCCTGACCGTTCTCGAGGCAGCCATGGGGGCAGCCGTTGGGTCCGCACTGCTTGTTCAGGCAACCGGCCGACGGGTCGCACTTCTTTTCACAAATACCCTCGGGCGGGTCGAGCGGGGTCACCGGCGCTCCGGTGCAATCATAGCCGGCGGGGCACTGACCGCAAAGGCCACCGCAGCCGTTGGGTCCGCACTCTTTGCCGATGCACTTGGGCTGGCAGATCTCGCAGACGTAGATTTCCGGGTCGTCCTCGGTTTCCACGTCGCAGGTCCAGCCAGCCGGACAGGTTCCGCACGATCCGCAGGCCACGCACATGCCGGTCAGTGCATTGCACTGCTGTCCGGCATCGCAGTCCTTGGAATACTTGCAGGGCTTGAGGCCGACGTCGATGCATCCGGGGGGGCAGCTGTTGGGGCCGCACTCCATGGTCTCGATCATCTCGGGCGGCTTCATGCACTGGGCCTGGCAGGGCACGCACGTGAAGGAGGCCTCGTCACAGGGCATGTCGATCGGGCAGGTTCCGCAGCTGCCACCACAACCGTCGTTGCCGCACTGCTTGGGCGTGCCGTCCTCCTTGTTGCAATTGGGGACGCAGGGGGCGCACTGGAAGTAGTACTCGTCTCCGTCCGTCGCATCCTCGTCGCACGAGAAGCCCGGGGGACACGGGTTTCCACACGTGCCGCCGCAGCCGTCCCCGCCGCACTCCTTGCTCGTGCCGTCATCCTTGACGCACGTGGGCTTGCAGGCCTCGCACTTGTGAGTCTCGGGGTCGACGAGCGTCTCGAGGTCGCACGTCAGCCCTTCGGGGCAAACGCCGCACTGGTTGGGGCAGCCGGGAGCCGGAGTGCCGCATTCCTTGCCGTCGCACGAGCACTTGTCCTCGACGCAGACGTAGCCGACCGCGCAATAGAAGCCGGGCGGGCAGGCACCGCATACGTTCTGGCCGGGGCACTCGTCCCAGCCGCACTGCTTGTAGCTGACGTAGGCCTCGGGAACGAGGCACTGGGGCTGGCACTGGGGGATACACATGCCGCTCTGGCAATACCATTCGCCGGGGCAGTTTCCGCAGTTCCCTCCGCAGCCGTCATCACCGCATTCCTTGCCCGCACAGTTGGGCACGCACTGGTCCTTCGGGACGCACTGGTATCCCATGGCCTGGCTGCAGACCTGCCCGGCCTCGCACGTGCCGCACGTGCCGCCGCAGTGGTCGTTGCCGCACTGCTTCCCTTCACAGATGGGGAAGCAGGGGGCCTTGCAGGTGCCGTCCGCACAAGCCAGTCCAGACGGGCAGCTGCCGCACGTGCCGCCGCAGCCGTCGTCGCCGCAGAGCTTGGTCGTGCCGTCCGGGTTCTTGCACTGGGGCACGCAGTAGGTCACGCACTTGCCGAGTGCCTTCTCGCACTTGGTCTTGGGAGGGCAGAAGCCGCAGAATCCTCCGCAGCCGTCGTCACCGCATTCCTTGCCCTTGCACTGGGGCTCACATGCACCGGGGACGCACTCGCCGAACAGGCAGGGGACCCCCTCCTCGCACGTGCCGCACTTGCCTCCGCAGCCGTCATCACCGCACTGCTTGCCTTCGCAGGCCGGCTTGCACGGCGGAACGATGCACTTGCCGTACTCGGTGCACTCCTTTCCAGCGGGGCACTTGCCGCAGACACCACCGCAGCCGTTCGTCCCGCATTCCCGATTGGTGCAGTCCGGAACGCAGATTTCCTCGCACTTGCCGCTCTTGCATTCGGCCCCGGCCGGACACAGGCCGCACAGGCCGAGGCAACCATCCGGGCCGCACTCCTTCCCGGCGCAGTCGGGCTTGCACGGAGTACACCCCGCTCCACATTCTTCGGAGCACAGGGCGACACACAAGGAGTCCCACTTGTCCGTGCAGCAGGAGGGGTCCAGCGCACACACGCACAGCTCGCACGCACAGCCGGCGCACCCGGGCGTAGTGGCGGCCAGGCATCCGTCCTTGCCGCCTCCGCAGCCGCCGCACGACTGGCACTCGTGAACGCAGACGGGATCCCACTTGTTCTGGCAGCAGTACGGGTCCTTGCTGCAGACGCAGTCTTCGCACGGGCAGCCGCAGCAGCCCTTCTGCTCCCATGCCGGAGCGCATCCATCGACGAAGCACGAGAAGCCGAACTGGCAGGAGGGATCGCCCTTGGGCTGTGCCGCACAGCCGTACTTGTCTCCCTTCCAGCCGCACGCCGGCTGGGTGGCGCAGGACAGTTCACACAGAACCCCCTGGGCACACCACCGCACCGCGTTGCTGTTCGTACAGCACCCCTCGGCGGGCACTTCCAGGCAGGAGTTGGCAACCTTCACGCCCGGAGCACAAGGACTGCCCGCACCGAAAATCCCCCCGAACGCCGCCAGGAGCACATAGACCAACAGTTGCATGTCGCACCCCACCCCCGAAAATCAGCCGACGCAGCATACCATGTTCATGCGTGCGCGCCAAGAAGTCGATCAAGCCTGTTCCAGAAAACTCCCCGCTATCTCCACCGCGCGCTTCCCAAAGGGAGGAGCCAGGCGCTCCGAGTCCGACTCCCGGTTGAACCACGTCTCCTGCCGCCTGGCGTACTGGAGATGCCTGAGCGTAACCCGCTCGATGCACTCGGAGAGCGTCGAGCGTCCCTCCAGGTGCTCGATGACCTCGCGGTACCCGAGCGCCTTGAACGTCCTGAGCTCGGGCGGGTAGCCGGACGCCAGCAAAGCCTCCACCTCGCGAACGAACCCCGCTTCGAACATGCCTGGCACCCGCTCGACGATCCGCTGCCTCAGAACCGGGCGGGGCCACTGCACGCAGAGCTTGAGGTAGCGGTACCGGGGCACCTGGAAGCGGTGCTCCTCCTGGAAAGCGCTGATGGGGGTTCCCGTGGCCTCGAACACCTCCAGAGCCCTGGAGATCCGCTGGGTATCCGCAGGCGGAAGTCGACGCGCAGTCACGGGATCCACCTCAGCCAGCCGGGCATGAAGCGCAGCGGACCCCTCCTGCTTCATCCGCCCGATGATCGAGTCCCGGATCGCAGCGGGGACCTCCGGAATCGTCGCCAGGCCGAACAGAAGGGCTTTGGCATACAGGCCCGTTCCGCCCACGAAGAGCGGCCACCGCCCCCGCTCCAGGATCGGAGCGATGAGCTGGTCCGCCAGGCCCGCATACACCCCCGCATTGAGCGGCCTATCCGGCATGGAGACATCGAACAGATGATGAGGAATCTCCGCTCGCTCCGCGGCCGAAGGCTTGGCCGTTCCAATGTCCATGCCGACGTAGAGCTGCGACGCATCGAGGTTCACGATTTCGAGGGGAAACCGCCTCGCAAGCTCCAACGACAGGGACGTCTTCCCGGAGGCGGTGGGACCCACCAGAACCAGAATCGGCCGACGGTCGTTGCCCCCCGAACGTCCTACGTCCGCTTGAACCATCGAGAGACCTCGGAAGCAGGGAAGAACACGATCACGGGCCGCCCGTGGGGACAGAATGCCGCCAGATCGACCCCCTCCATCTGCCGCAGCAGTGCCTGCACCTCCTCCGGCTCCATCGGATCACCAGAGCGGACCGCCATGTGACAGGCAATCGTGGAGATCGGTTTGTGAAAGAGATCCGAAACCCGGACCGAGGAGTCCTCCGGAAGCTCTTCCAGCAGCATCCGGACCGCCCTCTCGGGGTTGCGTCCCTTGAGCATCGTCGGCACGGCCTTGACCGCCAGCGATGAGGGACCGAACGGCTCGACCACGAATCCCAGGCGCTCGAGCGCCTCTCTCCGTACCTCCGCTCTTGCTGCCAGCGCAGGGTCCACGTCGACGAGCTGCGGAATCAGGAGCGACTGGCTCGACACACGGCCTTCGTCGAACTCCCGCCGGAGACGCTCGAACAGAACCCGCTCGTGCGCCGCATGCTGGTCCACGATGGCCAGCCGATCTCCCGCCTGAGCCAGGAGAAAGCAGTTGGCGTACTGGCCCAGATACCGGAGCGAGGAGTACCCCGCCGGCCGCGGGAGGATCGTCGGACCGGTCGGGGCGGTCGGACCGTCGGACAGAGGCGGGGGGTCGGACGGAGTCGGACTCGTCGGACATGTCGGACAAGTCGGACTTGTCGGACACGTCGGACTTGTCGGACACGTCGGAGCGTCGGACAAGATCGGGCCGTTCCGGAGCCCGCTGAGATCGGCCCCTGAATCCCGGCCCCGAGCCCCGAGCCCCCAACCCCCATCCCCGCCCTCCTGTCCCCGAGCCCCGAGCCCCCAACCCCCGCCATCCTTCGCCCCAATTTCCTCCGCCACCCAGGGGGCATCGGACAGCGTCAGGCGAACGGCCCGGCTGACTGCGGAAAAGACCTCGTTGGAGCGCTCGAAGCGAACCTCGCTCTTGGCCGGGTGAACATTGACGTCTACCTCTCCAGCGGGCAGGCGAATCTCGAGCACGGCGTACGGGTATTCGCCCTTGCCGAGCAAGGTCCCATAGCCGTTGGCAACGGCCTGGAGAACGACCCGGTCCCGAACGAAGCGGCCGTTCACGAACGTAAACAGACCGGATGTCGCCCGCTTCTTCAGGTCGGGCCTGGAGATGAACCCCGATACCTCGATCCGCCCGGCCAGCCGGCACTCGTACAGCCCTTCGCACACCTTCTTCCCGAGGATCGTGAACACTCGGGCCAGGGGGCCTGCTTCGGGCGGGGCGGAAATGACTCGGCGCCCATCCGCCACCAACTCGAACTGCACCGAGTGAGCGGAGAGGGCCATCCGCTGGACCACCTCCAGGCAGGCCTGGTACTCGGTGGCATCGGTCTTGAGGAACTTGCGCCGGACCGGGACGTTGTGGAACAGCTCGGCGACGGTGATCTCGGTCCCGGCCGCCATCGCCGTGTCCTCGACCATCCGGTTCACGCCGTCCGACATGCTCACCTGGGTGCCTGCGTCGTCCGAGGGCGTGCGGGTGCGGAGCATGAACCGGGAGACCGATGCGATGCTCGGGAGGGCTTCTCCTCGGAACCCGAACGTGGCGATGGCCCGCAGTTCCTCCATGCTGGCGCACTTGCTGGTGGCATGCCGTTCGAGCGAGAGGAGGGCATCCTCCCGGCTCATTCCGCTGCCGTTGTCGGTCACCCGGATCAACTCTACGCCGCCCCGGACCACCTCGATGGCCACCCGCGTCGCACCGGCATCGAGCGAGTTCTCGATGAGCTCCTTGAGCACGCTTGCCGGTCGCTCCACGACTTCGCCGGCTGCGATCTGGTTCTTGAGCCAGTCGGGCATCACCCGGATCAACGCCATCTCAGCTCCTGCCCGCGGGAAGCGGACTTGCGCCGCGCGGGGTTGGAGGATAGCATGGGGGCGCCACGGCAACAAGACGTGCGCTCCTTCCCCCGGGAAGAGGAAAGGTCGGATTCGTTTTGAGGGGAGCGCGGCATGCGCATTCGGGCCACCACAGTGCAGCTCCTTCTCCTGCTCGCATGGACGGGCTGCATGCGGGAGCCGCCCGACCCGGGGCTTCGCGACGAGCGCATCGTGATTCTGCTCGAGGCCGCCCCCCGGGACTTTGATCCCCGTTTCGTCTCGGACGCCTCCTCGACCAAGGTCTCACGCCTCGTGTTCTGCGCGTTGACCACGTTCGAAACCCCGGATCTCCAGCCAGCGCTCGAGGCGGCTGCCGAGATCCGTCCCTCCTGCGCCGAAGGAGCCCGGGAATGTGCCCACTGGGTGGTCAAGCTGCGCCCCGACGTCTTCTGGCATGACGGAGTCCGGGTCACCGCGGATGATGTCGTGTTCACCTACCGCTCGATCCTCGATGGCCAGCTCCATTCGCCGTTCCGAGGCGATCTGCGACGCAAGATCTCTCGGGTCTACGAGCGGGATGGTGTGGCGCACTTCGAGCTCTCCGCCCCCGTGGCTACGTTCCTGGCAGATCTCACGGTTGGCCTCGTCCCCGCTCACGTCCTGGAGCCGCGAGGGGGGCTGTCAGCGGTGTTCGAAGACGACCCGGTGGGATGCGGACCGTTCCGCTTCGTGAGCCGCTACCGGGACCAGAAGGTGGTGCTCGAGCGAAACGACCTGTTCTTCCGTCCGGTTGCCCCTCGCTACGTGGTGATCCGGACGGTGGCCGACGAGGCCACCCGGGTCCTCTCGGTCATGGCGGGCAGCGCAGACCTGGCAGTGAACGTGCTGTCGCCGCCCGTGGTTGCCCGGCTGGCCAACGACCCGTCCGTCCAGGTGCTCCATGAACCTGCGGCGTGTACGACCTACATGACGTACAACCTGCTCGATCCCCGGCTGGCGGATTCCAGGGTCCGGCGGGCGATCGCCCAGGCCATCGACCGGGAAGCCATCGTGCGGGAGCAGTTCCACGGGATGGGGGTGGTGGCCGACAGCATTCTCCCACCGCGGCATTGGGCGCATGCTTCCGGGCTCCCCGGGATCGGGTTCGACCCGTCGCAGGCCGCAAAGCTCCTGGATGCTGCCGGTCTCCTCCCGGACCCGACGACGGGAATCCGGGCCCGGTTCACGCTCAAGGTCACCACGGACCGGTTCCGGAGGAACATCGGGGCGCTGGTGGCCTGGCAGCTCTCCCGGGTGGGCATCCAGGTCGACCTCCTGCCGCTCGAGCTCTCGACCTTCCTGGCGGATGTCCGGCAGGGGAACTTCGAGCTCTACATCCTCCAGCTTCCCGAAGTCACGGAGCCCGACATCCTGCGCTGGCTCCTCCATTCCCAAGCGGCCCCGATCCTCTCCCCCCAGGCCGGCAAGGGGCGCTACGGGACCCCGGACCGGACGCTCGTCCCTCCCGGCTTCCTCGACGTGGAAGGTCCCCAGGCCTTTGAGTGTCGGCAGCGCTGGTGGCCCCGGGTTCTCCGCCAAGCCGCAATTTCCTTTGCCGGCCGCCTGGCAGGGCACTCCTCCGCCATCGGCAACGGCAACCGCAGTTTTTTTTGCGATCCTTACCTCGATTGCCTTCTTGATCTGGGGTTCTTGACCACCGATCCGGAGCGGCGAAAAGCCTTCTATGCCGAAGCGCAGCGCATCGCCGCCGAGGAGCTGCCCGTGCTCCCGCTCTGGCACGAGGACAACGTCGCTGTGCTCCGCTCGGGACTGTCGGGATACACGGTCCTTCCGATCAACCGCTACGCCCCCGTGACGGACGTGCGCCGGAGCTTGAGTCCCGAGTGAGAAGTACGTAACCTCTGTCGCCGGCGCGGCTCTCTGTCCGCGGAGGGGTGCTCATGGAGATGAAGCTCGACAGGCAGGTCATCCTCAAGCGATTGCTCGACATCGTGCTCGTCGCTGCCATGCTCTATGCTGCGTTGCTTGCCTTCGGAGTGATCCGCCGTGGGGGCAGGTTCCAGGAAGGGAGGGATGCCCCGCCTCTCTCCGGGGCTGCTGTGGCCGACGGGCGCCAGGTGGACCTCTCGCAGTTCCGGGGCAAGGCGGTCCTGCTCGATTTCTTCTCGGTCGGCTGCCCCTCCTGCAAGCGCGTTCTCCCCGATGTCGAGGAGATCCAGCAGCAGGGCGGTGAGCGCCTCCAGGTCATCCTGGTCAGCACCGACCCGCCGGAGCAGCTCAAGAGCTACCTTGCCGCTCAAGACAGCCGGCTCCTGGCTGTCGTGGAAGACGGGACCGCTCACCGGGCCTACGGCGTCGACACCATTCCATACCTCGTCGTGATCGACCCTCAAGGAAAGATCCGCGGCGATTTCATCGGCGACATCCGCTGGTCCGACATCGAGCCGTACCTGCCTTGAAGGCCGGTACGGCTGAGCCGATTCCGTCAAGGTCCAATCGATTCCCGTTGCCCCGGTTGAGCCCCAGGTTTGCCTTGTCTCTCCCCGCAGGATGATGTATTTGTTATGCCGTGACAGCGCGGAGGAAGGATGCGGCTCGAGTTGCACGGTCCCGAGGATCTCAGGGTGGGCGCCACGATCAGCGGTGCACCGTTGTCGGTGGGGCGAGATCCGACCAACGACCTCGTGATCTCGGAACGGACCGTGTCCCGACACCAGTGCCGCGTCTGGATGGAGGCCGACGGCCGCATCTTCGTCGAGGACGCGGAGAGCCGCTACGGGACCTTTGTGAACGGTCAGCTTCTGCAGGAACCCCGCTCCATCCGCCCGGGAGACGACATCCGGTTCGGAGACTGGGAGGGGAGGGTGTTCGATGAGGCATTGGCCGCCCAGAGCACGGTGGAGCTTCCGCCGCTTGAGGAGCTGACCGGAGAGAACACCCTGCCTCCCCACGCGACGCGAAAGACCCGGCTCATCAAGCTGAGGTCCAGCTCCCGGTCGTCCACCACCTACGCAGTCCTCCTGGCGCTGGCGGCGCTGCTGGCGACCGCTCTCATCCTGTTTCTCGTGCTGGATTCGAGCTTCTAGCATGGGGTGGCCCCTGGCATGAGACCCTCGGCAGGAGACCGCAGGCGTCGCCTTCTCGTCCTCGGCTCGATGGTCTTCGGCCGGATGATTCGAACTGCGCTGGTGCTTGCCGGAATCCTCCTTCTGGTGTTCGTGGTCGTGCGTGCGGTTCCTGGCGACCCCGCCCTCTCGATCCTGGGCGAGCAGGCCCCGGCTGACGAGCTTGCCCGGCTTCGCCACGAGATGGGGCTCGACCGCTCGCTCCTGGAGCAATTCGGTGCCTACGCAGCCCAGGTGGCCGATGGGTCGCTCGGCCGCCCGTGGTCCAGGCGGAATGCCGGGCTCACCGTGTCCGAGCTGGTCTTCGAGGCCATGCCGTTCACCTTCGAGCTCGCCCTGGCCGCCGTGCTCGTGGCCGTGCTGATTGCCCTGCCGCTCGGGGTGATGTGCGCCATGCGCCGTAACCGGCCGGTGGACCACGCGGCGCTTGCGGTGACGCTGGTCGGCGTCGCCATGCCGGGGTTCTGGATCGGGCCTCTGCTCATCCACGCGTTCTGCGTGCGGCTGCACCTGCTTCCCGACCCGGCCTCGGGCGTCCAGGGGGTGGAGAGCCTCCTGCTGCCGGCCTTCGTGCTCGGGTTGGCCCTGTCGGCCAAGTTGACCCGGATGGTGCGCACGAGCGTCCTCGACGTGATGGAGCAGCCCTATGTGCTGGCGGCCAGGGCCCGAGGGATCCCGGAGAGTCGGGTGATCGTCCGGCACGTGCTCCGCAACGCCCTCATCCCGGTCGTCACCGTGCTGGGACTCCAGTTTGCGGCGCTCCTGTCCGGGGCCATCGTGACCGAGAAGGTCTTTGCCAGGCCGGGGCTGGGGACGCTGCTGCTCGAGGGGATCGCAGTCCGGGACTATGCGATCGTGCAGGGGACCACGCTGATCATCGGGTTCGTCTACGTGGCCGTGAACCTGGTCGTCGATCTGCTGTACCTGGCCATCGACCCGCGGCTGGCACGCAGCCGCACCGCCGGATAGGGGGGGACATGGGCGGGCGGGCCGCAGGAAAGGCCGTCTTCGTGCTGGCACTGGGGGTTGTCTGCGCCCTGGTGCTCACGGCCCTGCTGGCCCCGTGGATCGCACCCTACGAGCCCCAGTCCCGCGGACCGCTGCTGCTGGCGGAACCCGGGGTCTCCCACCTGCTCGGGACCGACCAGCAGGGGCGGGACATCCTGACTCTGCTGCTGTTCGGAAGCCGGGTGGCGCTGTTCGTCGGCTTCGGTGCCACGCTCCTGTCCATGGCCCTTGGGATCCCGCTCGGACTGCTCTCGGGCTACAAGGGGGGCGCCGTGGATGCCCTCGTGATGGGGGTTTCCGAGGTCGTCTTCTCCTTCCCGGGAATCCTGCTGGCCATCCTGCTGGTCTTCATCACCCAGCAACCCTCGGTGCTCAACGTGGTGGTCGCGCTCAGTGCCACGGGCTGGGCCGGATGGGCCAGGCTCGTCCGAGGCCAGGTGCTCCAGGAGCGCAACCGGGATTACGTCCTCATGGCCCGGACGGCCGGTGCGGGAACGACCCGGATCCTGGTGCACCACATCCTGCCCAACCTGGCATCGGTGCTGCTGGTGCAGTTCAGCTTCGCGGTGGGGGCTGCCCTGCTGGCGGAATCGAGCCTCTCCTTCCTCGGGCTTGGGCCCCAGGAGCTGCCGTCCTGGGGAAGCCTCCTGTCGGAAGGGGCGGCCCTCTTCGTCTGCTCTCCCTGGATGGCGACCTTTTCCGGCTTGGCGATTTTCGTTTCGGTGCTATCCTTCAACGTGATCGGAGACCGGCTGCGGGATCGCTTCGCGCAGCCCGAGCTCGTGTCCACAACCGATGGGGGGCGGGGCTGAGGCGAGCCGGCGCACGAAGCCGGCCCGTTCCCGCCGCAGGAGGGTGGGATGCCGGCCAAAGACCTGCGCAGGAAGATCGGGCAGCTCTTCCTCGTTGGCTTCGAAGGAAGGAACATCAATCCGTGGCTCAAGCAGCTCCTCAACGACTTCCACGTCGGCGGGGTCGTGCTGTTTGCCCGCAACGTGTCGGAGCCGGGACAGGCCTTCGAGATGCTGCGGTCCTTCAAGATGCCAGGCCTTCTCGTGGCCATCGATCACGAGGGGGGCCGGGTGGTGCGCCTGCCCCCGCCCGTGACCCGCTTCCCGCCGGCCGGCCAGATCGGTCAGATCGGGTCCCCGGATATGGCCCGGCGGGCCGCCCTCTGCCAGGCCCGGGAGCTTGCCGCCATCGGGATCAACTTCAACTTCGCCCCAGTCCTCGATGTCCGGACCAATCCGGTCAACCGGGTCATCGCTGAACGGAGCTTCTCCACCGACGCGCACACCGTCGGGCTGCTGGCCCGCGAGTATGTCCGGGGCAGCCTGGAAGCCGGAGTGGCACCGTGCGGCAAGCACTTCCCCGGCCACGGAGACACCCGGGAGGACAGCCACGAGCTTCTGCCCCGGGTCGATACCCCGCTCCAGACGCTCGAGGAGCGGGAGCTCATCCCGTACCGCATGGCCCTGGGGGCCGGCCTGCCTGCCATCATGACCGCACACGTGGTGCATGGCGGCGTCGATTCGGCGCTCCCCGCCACCCTCTCCGCGGGCGTCGTCGGAGGCTTGCTGCGGAACCGCCTCGGATTTCAGGGCGTCGTGGTCACCGATGACCTCGAGATGAAGGCCATTGCCGACAACTGGGACGTCGAGGACCGCACCCTGCTCGCGCTCAAGGCCGGTGCCGACCTTCTCATGTTCTGCCACACCCCGGAGGTGCAGGTCGCTGCCATCGAGACCGTGTACCGGGCCGTCGACGGCCGCATCATCAAGCCGGAGCAGATCGAGCAGTCCCATGCCCGCATCCAGGCCCTCAAGCTGGCCTGCAGGAAGGCCAGGCCTGCCTCCAACCGGGATGAGCTGTCCGAGATCCTCAACTGCGTCGAGCACAAGTCCCTGGCCGCCTCCCTGGGGTAACTTCCTCTCGCATCCCGGCAGGGGACGGAGTATCATCCCCCCAACGATTGCCTTCGGTGTCGGCATCGGTATCGGTATCGGCATCGGCATCGCAATCGTAATCGCAATCGCAATCGCAACCGAGGCCTCGCCATGCTCTCCAGACCGACCCTTTCCTTGTTGCTGTCGGGTTTCTTCCTCCTGCTTCCCGCGCTGGCTTCTGCGCAGGATGCGACGCAGCTCATCGATACCGGGCTCAAGCCGGTCCTCGTCAAGCGTTCCGCATTTCCGTTTCAGTCCGAGCTGGCCAAGGCTGCTGCAAAGACCGCGTCTTCCATCCGGCTGAAGCTCAAGTCGACGAAGGCCAACCAGATCACCGACGAAGCCGACTGGTTCGACCGCAACGTCCTTGCCCGACCCCTCCCCGCCCTGGAGGAGGACTACCGGTACGTGCCGGCTGAGACCCGCTGGGGAGAGCTCAAGCTGTTCCGCACTTCCCCCTCCGGAGAGCACGTCGGCATATACGCTGTCGCCAGGAAGCTCGAGAAGCCGGTCGACGGTGTGTACGACGAGTCGTTCGCCTACACCGCGGTCCTGTTCAACAAGGACTACAAGCCGGTCGGGCTCTTCGTCCTGGATGATTTCTTCCCGCCGATCCTGGAGATGAGTCAGGTAGCGCTGGTGGACCATGTCCTGTACTTCGACAACAATTTCAATGGGTATGCCAGCATCATGAAGGAGAAGACCGGCTACCTCGTGGCGCTGGACCTGGACAGCGGGCAGGTCCGCTGGTCGTCCTCCGCCCTGACCGCCAGCTTTCGCGGGTTCCTCGTCCACGGCGACGTGATTTTCGCCGGCTACGGGTTCACCGATGAGCCGGACCATCTGTTCGTGATCGACCGCTCTTCGGGCAAGGTTCTGCAGAAGGAGAAGCTGAAGAGCGCGCACGATTTCTTCGTCGTCAAGAAGGACGTCCTTTACGTTCGGTGCTACGACACGGACTACGAGTTCACCGTGGTCGACAAGGGGAGCCGCAAGTGAATCGTCCCGCTTCCTCACGCAGGAGCCATCCATGCCCGTGACGCGCATCCGAGCCGTGCTGTTCGAGGTCGAGACCCGCTGCAACCTCGACTGCAACTACTGCTACAATGCGTGGAAGGCGGTCCCCGAGTACCCCCGGGGGAAGCTGTCCACCCGCAAGACGATCAAAATGATCCGCAAGATGGTGCAGGAAGCCGGTGCCGACCAGGTGGCGCTGACCGGGGGCGAGCCGCTGCTGCGCGACGACCTGCCCGACATTGCGGCATCACTTCGCCTCCACAAGGTCCAGGTCTCGGTGCTCACCAACGGCCTGCTCCTGGACGAGGCGTGGGCCCGAGACCTGCTCTCCACCGGGGTCGGGCTGTTCCAACTCACCCTGCTCTCCACTCGGGAAGACGTTCACGACGCGCACTGCGGGAAGGGGGCCCACAAGGGGATCATGAAGGCCCTCGAGATCCTGCGCCGGTTCGGGGCCAAGGTGGCCATCACCGTGGTGGTCACGAAGCAGTCCGTCGACGAGCTCCCGGCCCTCATCCGGATGATGCATTCCATCGGGCAGCAGACCTTCCTGCTCAACCGATACAACCCGGGAGGAAAACGAGTTCGGGAGGGCAACTTCGCGGACCTGATGCTCGACCGGGAGGAGACGCAGCGGATGCTCCGCTACGCCCAGGAGGGGGCCCGCATGTACGGCATGAAGCCGGCCGTGGCAGTCCCCGTCCCGCCCTGTGTGGTGGACCGAAAGCGCTATCCGCAGGTCCGCTTTGCAGGCTGTTCGGCCTACACCGACAACGCCTACTACACGCTGGATCCGCTCGGCAATGTCCGGATGTGCAACCACTCGCCGGTGATCCTGGGCAACATCCAGGAGTCACCGTTCCTCGAGATCGCCAACGGCCCGCTCTGCCAGGAGTGGCTCGACGTGCGTCCCGAGTTCTGCGTCCCGTGCCCCGGCTGGGCCGCGTGCAAGGGGGGATGCCGGGCCGTTGCCCAGCAGATGGGCAACCCGCTGACCACGCTCGATCCCTACGTGGCTGCCAACGTTGGACCCATGAAGCCCCCGAAGTAGGCTTCGTGGGGGCATCTCGCCACCTCGGCCGCCCTGTGTGCGGCCTCCCCCTCGTGGGGGAGGTTGGGTGGGGGCATCTCGCTACCTCTGCCGCCCTGCGTGCGGCCTCCCCCTCGTGGGGGAGGTTGGGTGGGGGCATCTCGCTACTTCAGCCCTCTGGCCACCCGCACCATGACGACGGTCCGCTCGATTCCCCATGCCAGCAGGCCGAGCCCGATTCCCACCAGGAGACTGGACGGATCGTGCCACAGCAGGAGCTTGAAGTACGCGGCCTGGAGCAGGATCAGGCTGCCGATCGCCAGGTGCCACGAGCGGCCGGGGCGCTTCTCGGAAAGCTCGGTTGCCAGGAAATAGGATACGATGAGCCCGTGCCCGCTGACCGGCAGCGGGACCGCCCACCGGATGCTCCCGAAGATGCCTACCAGCACCAGCCCGAACGTGGTCTGCAACCCGCGCCAGCCCAGCCCATACCGCCGGAACTCGATGAGCGCCTGGGCCAGCAGGAGCCCGAACGGCAACCCAACGCTGGCCAGATACCACGGCGGGGCGACGAACGTCGTCTGCAGCGGGCCGACCTGGACCTCCACCGGCCCCATCAGGACGGTGATGCCATAGCTTGCCGCCGTCATCAGCACCGCCATCAGCGCGCTGAATTCCTGCTCCCCAAGCCGTCCAGGAAGTCCCTTCTCGCTCATGAACCAGGCTCGAATTCGCAGATGTAGCGGCCCTTGGAACCGCAGTCGTTGTCGTTCCACGGCCCCCAGGCAAACATCTCTGCACAGTCCTCCACCGTCCACATGCCGCCGTCGTCAGGCTGATTGTCCGCCCAGGCCTCGAACGGCTTGGGCTCGCCGTTTTCCCAGTGCCAGCTCCAGTCGTACCAATCCTGGTGAAGCCCGATCCAGTGGGACACGCCCCCGAGGTTGGCTGCCAGGAAGGCCTGCTCTTCCGCCGAAGTGATGCTCACCAGGTGTGTGCCCCGCTCGTTACACCAGTCCCGGGCATCGCCCCAGTCCTTGGATGCGTTGCAGAAGTAGTACACGTGCCCGGCAAACGGCCATGCGGCGCATCCCTCGAGCTGAGGGCAGACCGGGCACGAGTAGGCGCACGTCCCGTCCGGCTGGCACTGGTTGAGCGGCGGGCACTGGCCGCAGCTCCCGCCGCATCCATCCTCTCCGCACTGCTTCCCGCCACAGCTCGGAATGCAGGCGCACTGGTTGTCCGGCTGACACGTCGCCGGAGGCAGGCAGTAGCCACAATCCCCGCCGCAGCCGTCCGCTCCGCACTGCTTTCCCTCGCAGGCCGGGACGCACTCGCAGGCCCCCTTGGGCGAGCACGAGAATCCCGCGTCGCACTCTCCGCAGATTCCGCCGCAGCCGTCGTCACCGCACTCCTTGCCGAGGCACTTGGGAGCGCACACGCACTCGCTGTTCACGCACAGCTGCCCCAAGGGACAGGGAGGGGAGCAGCAGCTCACCTTGTCGTCTCGGGGGAAGACGCACATCCCGTTGATGCATTGGTCGAGGGTGCAGGGATCGTCGTCCTGGCAGTCGGCCAGCACCACGAAGTCATCCCCATCCGCGTTACACTGGGCGCGGCTGGCTTCATAGCAGAAGATGGTCCCGGGGGTGCACAACCCCGTGTCGATCTCCTCGGGCCCGCCGGAGTCTCCGGTCGTCTCTTCGTCGCCTCCGGAGCCGTCCGACAGCGGGCTTTCGTCGCCTGCGATTCCGTCCTCCCGCTGCATCGCATCGGGCAATGGGCAACCCGGGCAATCCGCCTGCGTGTAGCCTTCACCGCGGCTCAAGTCCCCAGGGGAATCGCTGCCTGCTCCATAGTCCGAGAAGTCGATTCGAGGCGGTGCCGGAGGATCCCCTCCGCAAGCAGCGACGAGCACTGCCAGTACCACAATTCCCCGGTCGATGCCTGCCCTCACACCCCACCCCCCGTCAAGTCACCTGCCGCATTCTAACCAACTCTGCGCACGCGAGCCAGCCAGAATCCCACGAGCAGCATCAGGACGAGGGTTTCCGCGGGGAATCGAGCCGTGTGACTGACCCGGCAGCCGCAGCTGCCATCGGTAGCATGGGTGGTGGTATCGACCTCGCCCTCGAACGCAGAATCGGGGAGCGCCGGACCGGTCGCGTCGGTTCCGTCGGTCACCACGTCCCCTGGTTTCTCGGGGCTGCCGGTACCGTCCTGGGGAGTGACGATTTCCTGCGGGGTCACGACGTCCGTTTCCGGCTCCGGCTGGACCACGACGTCCGCCCCCGTCTCGGGGGAGGGTTCCGGGAGCATCTCGGTCTTGGCGATCTCTCCGCACCCGGTGAAGTCAATGTTGCAGCCGGCTCCCGCCTCGCACTCGGTCGGGTTGCCCCATTCCAGGCACGGGTCCTCGTCGTAATCGGACACGCACTCGAAGACGACGGGGGGGATCGGCTCATCATTGCACAGGGTGGTCCCGGCCGTGCACTCGTCCTCGCACGGCAGCTCGGTCGGCTTGCACAGCCCGGTCTCGCAGACCTCATCTTGTGCGCACACGTCCGTCACGTTCCACTCGACGATGCCGTCACCGGCCAGGTCCGCGCAGCAGCGGACCTCAGTGCCCCCGCCGTTTTCCGTGCACTCGGCCAGCCCCGGCTGATCGCACTGGGCCGCACATCCGCCGGTGCACTTGCCGTTCAGGCAGCCGGCACCGATGTCGCACGACTCCAGGTAGTCCCACTCGAGGCAGGTGTCCTTGTCGACGTTGCCGCACTTGGCCACGAACCAATGGCCGGCCGTGTCCCGGAAGCAGCTCAAGTCTCCCTCGTTGGAGGCATAGCAGGTCGCGAAGCAGTCCTGGACATCCGCGGTGCACTTGGCGCTCAGTGCGGACTTACGCTTGCACGCTGGCTTGGTCGGGTCGCTGCACGTCTCGATGGAGACCCAGTCCCAGCAGCCGGTCTGGGCATCCAGCGTGCACTGGACCACGTGGTTGAAGCCGTCGGCCTGGAAGTCGCAGTCGAGCTCGTCGGGCAGGCACATGTCCACGCACCCGCCTCCGGCCAGCTTCTGGCACTGGGCTGCCCAGTCCGGACCACAGGCCGCATTGTTGCACACGGCCCCCTTGCCGCAGAACTTCAGGTTTCCCCATTCGAGGCAGCCATCCAGGTTGAAGTCGCCGCATTCGGCCAGGTACCACTTGCCGGTGCTGTCCTTCTCGCACCCCTTGTCCCCGGCCAGATCGCAGATGTCGACGCAGTTGCCCGAGCAGTAGCCGAACTGGCAGAACTCGCCGGCCTTGCACTCCTCGGCCTTGTACCAGTCGAAGCAGGGGTCGGCGTCCGCATTGGCCTTGCAGCCCCACTTCTCCCAGTTGCCGTTTTCCCCCATCTCGCACTTGAGCGCGGTGGGCCCGCCGCACTCATTCTCGCAGGTCACCACGCATTGGTGGCACAGGCAGGTGGTTCCCTCGGGGCACTTGGGATCCTCTTCGTCGACCTCCCCGTCGCAGTCGTTGTCCAGGCCGTCGCAGTCCTCCTCGTCCACCTGGCCGTCACAGTCGTTGTCCTGCTGATCGCACGTCTCGAGCGCACCCGGGTGGATCAGAGGATCCTCCTCGTTGCAGTCGGCAAAGTAGCCGTCGCTGTCCAGGTCGAGCGCTATCTTGACCTTGAGCTGCGGCGTGAACAGCCCTTCCTTGCTCGAGAAGTCCACCCACCGCCAGATCGGGGCATCGCTGTTGCCATAGTCGGCGTCCTGGATGTGGAAGCCGCAGTTGGGCATGATGGGGTTTCCCGCGATGTCCGAGTTCCCGTTGATCCAGTCCGTGACCGCCTTGGTCACGTCGAAGATCCAGGCACCTTCGGGCGTGATCGAGACATTCTGCGGAAGGACGTTCCAGGTGGTTCCGTTGGTATCGTTGAGGGTCTGCTCGTTCCACTCGCACGTCTCGTCCGCACCCAGGCCGATCTTCTTGAGAGCGTAGATCTGGATGTTGAAAGGGCCGCCCCACTCCTGGACCTTGGCCACCTCGGTGAGTCGGAGGCTGGCGGACACCACCTTGCCCTTCGGGAGGTTGTTCAGGTTGAACCTCAGGTAACCCCGATACTTGCGGAAGGCTTCGAACTTGGCCTGAGTGCCTTCGCACAGTCCGGGAGGAGCGCAGTAGTTGTACGGGTCCGCGTCGCAGCACTCGTCGGCCGGATCATGGTCCGGGCATGGGTCCCACCCCCCCAGCACGCACTGTTGCGGCTCGATGCCCACCCGGATGATCGGGTCGAAGCCGTGCACGGTCTTGTCGTCGTGCGTGGCGTAGGTATCGTGAATCGGCAGGAGGCTCTCCTCCGCATACGGGTTCACGTCGGCCAGCGCAACGGCCGGCACGGCCACCAAGGCTACGATCGCTGCGCTGAACAGTACTTTGGCGTTCATCTCTCCACCCTCCGCTGCGAGTCAGAAGCGACCCGATTCTAGCGCGGTGGGGGGGAGGAAGCAAAGACATAGGACGAATAGGACGAAAAGCGATAGGACGCATAGGACGAATAGGACGCATAGGACGAATGGACGGCATAGGGGGCGCCGCGGAATGCGGAGGTGGGTTTGACTGGCGGCCGAGGGGGCTACTCGGCTGTTCGTGCTAGGTAGCCGATCCCGCGATAGGGGCCTTTCGTCCTATTGGGGCGGCGGCGGGTCCTATTTGTCCTATTCGTCCTATCTGTCCTATAAGTCCTATGGCTGTTCGCCGCCGCCGCCGCCACCGCCGCCGCCGCCGCCGCCGCCGCCGCCGCCGCCGCCGCCACCGCCCGCCATTTCGGTCAGCCTGGCCCGGGTATAGTCAGCGAGCTTGCGCTTCTGTTTCGGGTTGAGCGTGCGGACCACGTCGTCGAGCCGGGACTGGAGCATCCGCATCCTGGACGTCTCCTTCTCGAGCAGCCCGAGGGCCCGGGCCGAACGCTCCTCTGGGGTTCCCTCTCCAGAGCTCACCACGGCCGTGGCGGCGGCAAGCTGTGCAGTGAACTGGTCGGTGAGGCGCTCCCCTTCGGAGCGGCAGGAGAGGAGGGTCGGCAGCAGCAGCAGCAGGAGCCAGCGCATGGATACCCTCAAGATGCCACGAGAAGAACTCGATGAAGCCGGGGTGCGAAAGGGGGGACTCGAACCCCCACAGGCCTAGTGCCCGCTAGAACCTGAATCTAGTGCGTCTGCCATTCCGCCACTTTCGCAACATGTCAAAGACAGCCGCTTCCTACCACCGAGCCCCAGGTCCTGTCAAGGCATTTCGAGTCGACCCGGCAGCCCCCACGACCGGCCCGGCAGCCCCCACCTCGAGGAAATCGTTTCCGCACGCGCGGTTTTTCGTTGCTTTCCGCCGGTTTCGTGA
>CAITUV010000006.1 GCA_903895725.1 uncultured Myxococcales bacterium
AGTGTTGATGCCGACCTTGGCCCGCACTGGTTCCAATTCCTGACCGAGAGAACCTGCACGAAGGCAGATCCTCTCTGTGCACGGGTTCGGCATGAAGAGCCCCTCGACGTCGACATCGTCACCCGAGCGATCGTGGGACCGAACCCGGACCGGCCGATGTGCGGGGAGATAACCCGAGTTGTCTGGAGGGCACCGCAGCACGACGCACTGGACCGCTGGCTCAGGCTCTACATGAGAGACCTGACCACCGACCGGCCCGAACGTTCAATCAACGAGCCGGAGAGAATCGTTGTTGCCGCCCTCTACGACATGGGGGTCGATGACAGTCGCCTCACTGTGCTGGCCCTCGACGGTGAGATCGGACCGAACGTGCTCCTCCGGGGACTCGCCAGGATGGAGTGGCACGGTCAACACCACTGGGGGCCGGAGCTCCGGTTCCGGACCTTCACTCTTGATCCCCGATTCCCCTGGGCCTTTGGCGGCTACGTCAAACCCTTGCTCGGCTAGAGGCCGGGGCAACGGGTGAAGCACTTCGGTCGATGCCGACGGAACCGTTTTCCCGTTTCCGTCCGCCGAGGTCGCTGCTACCCTGGCATGAGAGCGAGGGGGGCCATGGACGGTGTCGAGAAGAGAGGGGCACACGAGGCGAGGAGCGACAGGTTGGGCATACGGCCTTCTCCGAGGAGCGCTGCGCGCATGGCGGGAGTCATCCTGGCGGGAAGGCAGCTCATGGACCGACTCGGCCTGGAGGATGCTCCATTGAAGAAGGTCAGCGCTGCTCTGGGCGTCTCCCGGTCGCAGGTTTACGAGCAAGCGAAAGCAATCAGGGACGATGCGGAGCGTGCCCCAGGCCCCGGGCGCCCCAGGAAGCAGCCGGTCCCGGCACCCGATGGATGGAAGCAGTGGGCATGCGTGTGCGCCGCCGTGCGCACGTTCCTGCTGGAGCACCCGGGAGCGGCCTACCGCACTGGGGGGAAGCTCCGGGCGTCCGATGACTTCAAGGACTTCGTGCTCTCCCTGATGGCCCCGGACGGCCCTGCCAGTGGCATGACCATGGCGCAGATCGCCCGTGCCGTCGACGTGCCCATGTCCACTCTGATCGGTTGGCTCGCCGAAAGTCGAAAGAGGCCGGGAGGAGGGCTGCCGCGCCGACGTGTTACCCGGCGTGGCTCCATCGGTCCGGAGGGTCAGAGGCCAGCCTGAGCAGGCCCCCCCTCAGTCCTGTTGGCCGGCATCCGTCACGTCGTGATCCTCTGGCGGTGGATCGACGTGGATGCAGAACCCCATGTCGCACTCGCCTTCTCCGCAGTATCCGCACTGCCCCCGCACCCGTCCGGTCCGCACTCCCTCGGCCCGCTCGGGGGCCACTCCGAGCAGGTACCGGAAGTGCACTCGCAGTCCGGCACGCACGGGCACAGCCCTGGTTCCGGAATGCAGAGGTCGTGTACAAGGTTGTCTCCGCGCAGCAAGGACTGGCAGGTCGTACCCAGCGGGCAGGGGCTGTCGGCTGAGCCATCACAGGGCTGAACGCAAACCCGAAGATTCTCGAAGATTGCCTTGCACCGGCCCTTTCCGCCCGGGTACCACGCGGTGCAATCGCCGTTGTCATGGCAGGGCAAACAGAGGTCATTGGCAGGCCACGAGGATTCACACCCAACCGAATCGCCGGTGCGATTGTCCAGGGAGCCGTCTTGTCCCGGTGCCCCGGAACTACACTCGGCGGCACCGCCCTGTGCATCCTCTGGCTTGCCGGCACCCGGCCCATCATCCGAAGAGCATGCATGGAGGAGGAAGACAAGGCAGAGGAAGCGGGATACTGCAAGGAGCGTTGGTGACGAATTCAAGCATTCACCTCCCTTTCGGATTCCAGGTGCCTACGGCCCGCCTACCCCTCCACTAGCCTCCCGTACTTCGACTTGCCGTCGGTCAGCTCGTAGTCCCGGACGTGGAGCGTGAGCCCGGTCTCGTAGTCGTCCTCGCCGTCGACGTGCACGGTCCCGCGCTCTCGGTCCTCGGTGTACTCGATGATGTGGCCGTGGTCGTACCGGTACACCGGTGTCAGCGAGCTCATGTCCCTCTGGTAGGGGCCATCCATGTACCGCTTCTTCCACTGCTCGACAAAGAAACGGGCCAGGTCGAGGTCGCGTGGAGCGTACCCGATGGCCAGGTAGAAGTTGTTCGGCCCGTAGTCACCTGCCAGCACCGTGAACGCCCGGTCCCGCAGCTTCTCGTCCTGCCTCAGCTCGTCCAGTGCCAGCAGGATCATCCGGTGCAGGCCGTAGGTCCCGAATCCCTCGGCATCGAGGGGCTCCCAGGGAAAGAGGAACACCCGCCCGTCGTCCGCGAGGTTGATGAGGTCGACGTGCTCCTCCCCGGATGGGAACTCCCAGGTGTGGGCCCGTCCGCCGGTTTCGCTGTTGTTCTCGTTCGTCATGAGGCCTCCTGGTGCGTGCACCCGGCGTCCGGATCCACTGAGCGGGCCACTGCGCCGGGTTGGATCCACTGCAATCTGCTGCCCATGGTTCCGAGTATGCCGTTCCTCTCGGACCGCCACAAGGACTTCGACACACATGCTTCAGGTGCTCAGGAACTGCGGGCTGCGTCCCGGATCATCTCCAGCTTCTTCTTCCTCGACATCCTCTTGATCGCCGCCTCCCGCACGGTCGCCGCGCTCCGTGATTCCGCGGTCTCCCGGTACACCAGCTCGACCGGCCGGCGTGATCGGGTGTACCGGGCACCGCTGCCGTCGTTGTGCGCCCGGAGCCTCTTGTCCAGGTTGTTAGCGATTCCGGTGTACAGGGTACCGTCGGAGCAGCGCAGGATGTAGACGTACCACCGATTCGCTTTCGATTCCACGGACAGACCGCTCCTGTCGCCGGCCCCAGGGCGAAGTACGTCGTCGGGGCATCCCTCCCGACCACGGTACCAGCCGACGACGAACATCACCAGCCTGTCCACGACGCCGGCCCTTCTGGCTGGATTGCCGAAAGGGCCAGGCTACATCTCCGGACGGACGCGTCTTTCCGGCTCCGGGACCGTCCCGCGGGTGGCGCAGTCGCTCGGTCGTCCCCGAGCACCTGCCCTTTCGGAAGATCTTCCGTTTGGGCACCTGCCCCTTGCTCCCAACGGCGCGCTCGTGGTCACGTACCCCCTGGAGGCCGAGCCCCTCATGGTGCTATGCTCACGCTGTCCGAATGACCAGGAGGTCCTCGATGCTCAACCGATCTGCCGTCACCGTACTCCAGAAACAGCCATTCCTGGACTGGCTCAACTCCCTCCCGGATGCTCCCGACTGCACCCTGGAGCTGCTCAACGGGGATCCACCAGTATACCTGCTTCCGTTCACCGACTTCGAGGACCAGCAGGAGGATCTGCTCGAGGAATTCTACGACCTCATCTTCGAGGATCGCCTTGCAGGGTGGTGGACGGTCGAGGACGACTGGCCGCTGGAAAGGACGTTCGAGATGTTCAAGGAGTGGTTCGAGTGCAAGTTTTCCTCGATCGTCCAGGACCTCGTGGACGGGGAACCGCTGGAACTGCAGGGGTGACGCTCCGAGGCTGTGGGCTCGGGTGGAGGGGGGGCAATGACCGGCGAGTCGTTCATCATCGTGGACCTCGAAGCGACGTGTTGGGAAAAGGGAACGTCGCCCGCACGGATGGAGACCATCGAGATCGGCGCCGTCCGTATCGGGGGACACGATCTTGGTCCCCTGGACGAATTCGGCAGGTTCGTCCGGCCGGTGTCGGAGCCGATCCTGAGCAACTTCTGCACTCAGCTCACCGGCATTTCCCAGGTCGACGTGGACGGAGCGGAGCCGTTTCCCGTGGTCTTCGGGGAGTTCCTCGACTGGGCACGAACGGAACCGTTCATGTGGTGCTCCTGGGGGGCCTATGATCTGCGCCAGTTGAAGACGGACTGCGCCCGCCATGGCCTGCCGTGGCCGCCTGTCTTGGAACGGCACCTGAACCTGAAGGCTGCGTTTGCACAGCAGATGGGCTGCCGCCCCCTGGGCATGAAGGGTGCGCTCCGGAAGCTCTGCATCCCCCTTGCCGGGAAGCACCACCGCGCCATAGACGATGCCAGGAACATCGCCAGGATCGGCGCCTTCCTTCTCCCTTCGCTCCATCCGCACCCGGCGGACTGACCACCGAAAAGGCGGCATGGAGCCTCGGGCTCATACAACCCGGACGTGGACCCGGTATCCACGCCAGCCGATCTGCCGGACCGATCTTCCTTGTGCCTGCTTCCCGGTTGCGCTACGGTGACGACGTTGCCGACAGCGACCGGAGCACCGGAGCCAGTGAAATCCATTGTTTG
>CAITUV010000007.1 GCA_903895725.1 uncultured Myxococcales bacterium
AGAGCCACCCCGACTCCCGCGTCCAAGAACTGCTCCCGCACAACTGGAAGGTGCTCTTCGGGCAACCGCCTCCGCCGCCAGCTTGAGCCGCCCGGTCCCCCTGGGACTATGCTGTCAAGAGGGTGCGGCCTGATCGGTTACAGAACTTCGACGCCGAAAATGCTGGCTACCTCGATCCCGGCGTAGACCGGATGGCCATGGTTCCGATCCAGGATGTGTGCAGGCGGGTCCCCGGTAGTCGAATCGTCGCCATCAACGTGTCGGGGGAGCGGGCCGTCTACGACTCGAAGCTGCGTTGTCCCGTGATCGAAGTGAGGGTCCGGCCCTCGGGGGCGTCCTTCGAGGACGCTCTTGGCAGCGGGAAGGTCTGGAACCGTCTGACCACCGCCGGCTACAAGGCCACGGTGAAGGCATTTCGAAAGGCCGGCGGGAAGAAGACGCTGGCCTGGAAGTAAGGCGAGGCGTCCAGTTCCTACCTCCTCGTCCCCCACTCCCATGCGGCCTCCTGCCACTTCTCCCACGGCAACTCCGGATACATGCAGGCCGCCACGGGGCGTTCATAGAGCCGGGCACAGTCGAGGCGGTCGTCATTTCACTGGCCGGGAGGTGGGGGAGGCCGAACGCAGCGCGCGCCGAAGGCAAAATTGCTTTCTGTGTAGGCGAGAGCGGTGCGATTGGCCGACCGCAGGTGGATGTCCCCCCACACGCAGCAGCCTCCGCGGATAGTCTTCACTAGGCCCAGCGGACCGGCCTGCTGACAAGAAGTGCCGTCGAGAGGAAGGAGAGCCAAGTCCTGATTGTACCAATCGTCGCACCACTCGCCCACATTCCCCGCCATGTCGAGTGCTCCAGACCATGAGATTCCTTCGCTTTTCGATCCGACCTGCTTGGTCCCGCTGCAACCGAGTTCCCAACATGGGTCACAGGCCCATGGAGGCACTCCGACAGGGTCAAACCCATCAAAGACCGCCGTGTTGTTGTCACAGGTCGGCTCCGGTCCGTCCCCCCAAGGGTACTTGCGATGCACCGGCCCCTTGGCGGCATACTCCCACTGAGCCTCCGACGGCAGCTTGCCTCCGGGCGCGGCCCAGGAGCAGAACTGTGTCGCCTGCTGCCAGGTCAGACCGTCCTGAGGGTGGTTCGAGCGGCCATTTGCGGAAGTGTTGATGTCCCAGGGGCCGTCGGGCACCGTCCTCGGACCAGCTGGCCCGCACGGGCCTGCTTCGACACATGCCTCGTAGTGCTGGACCACGATTTCGTACTTGCCGATGAAGAAGCCCTGTTCGAAGGAGACTGGGTGCAGCTTGTCTTCAGTCGTGCTGTCCTCTTCGTCGGGCTCTCGCCCGACCTCATCTTGAGGGCTGCCCATCTTCATCGTCCCCGGCGGCAACCAGATCCAGACATCCCAGTTCCTCCAGCCGGCGTTGTCCAGGTTCTTGTACTCGCAGTGTCCCCTCGTGTTGCAGTAGACACCATAGCCTGCGAGAGAAGGGCAGCATTCTCCCCCACAACCAGTAACCCCGGCGGGGCAAGATGGCGGGAGGTCGGTTGCCTCCAACTCGCCTCCACGTCCATCCGCCTCCGCTGTACCCTCGGTAGATAGCCCGGAGGCGTCAAGAGCTGAATCGGCGGCGTCGGCACCATTGCCAACACCGTCATCAGCGCCCCGCTGGCTCGCAGAATCGGCATCCTCTGCAAGGTCTCGACCGCTGTCGCCTCCCGGCGCAAGTACCACAGGCTTCGAGAGGCAGCCAGCGCAGAAGAAGACGAACAGCCCCCAGACAAGCCTTCGCAACGCATCCATGCGGCCTCCCGTTCCTCGTGAAAGGCAAGTGCGTGTTGAGGCCGGTAGGCCTCGCTCCCACGCCCCATGTGGCAGAAGCGTCCCCAGTGACTTGTCGGTGGGCCTGTCCGTTCTCATGTTCCAGATTTTGGTGTGCCCGGCCCACCGGGTCAAGAAGATTCCGCTCAATGCTGGCATGGGCATCCCGCCCAGGTGTAGGAGTTGCCTCCCACAGCGGCCCGTGAGCTCATTCCGGGCGTTTGCACAACCCAGGCAGCGGCCACCCAGTATCGCCGCCTGCACATCCAGAAGGACTGGCGGCTCATCTACCGGGACGACGGGGACACGCTGGGCATCGAACGGCTCGTGCACAAGAGCAAGCTGGACCAGGAGGCTGAGAGGGTAGCCTGGGAGGACCTGAACGGCCCGCCATGACGACTTTCTGAGCGTCCACGGGAGAAGACGCACATCGCCGTCGTCCCCGGATGCTAGAAGCTCGTTGGGCCCCCATTCCGCATCGCTGCCAAGCACTTCCTCGTGCCGGTGCTTCCGTCCCTGGCGCGGTGTCGAAAGGTGCTTGTCATTGCCCTGCTGCGCAGTATGATCCTCCCGAGTGAGGGCAACCATGATCAGTCGACAAAGGCAATGCTCCGTGCTGGTTCTGTTGATCGTCGCCGGCTGTCTGGAGAAGCCCGTTGCCGGCCCTTCGCAGGCTCCCGATTCCGAGACGACGAGTTCCGACGAACGGACTCGAGCGGACAGCAGGGGAGAGACAGCTGCGCCCCGGCAGGATCTGTCTGGTGAGATCCCCAGGGTGACGGATGCCGTGGATGCGGGGGGGGATGGTGGTTCCCTGTGGGAGGTTCTGGACCTCGTGGATACCGGCCCCCTGGATGTAGTTGAGGTCGTTGCCGATCTGTCCGACGGAAAGGTGATTCCGGACCTGTCGGCGCTGGAGGTCGACGCACAACCTGACCTGGCCGTCGTCGAAGAGGTCGCTCCAGAAGTCGAGGTTGTGTGCGTCCCCAACTGCGAGAGCAAGGTGTGCGGGGATGACGGGTGTGGAGGAAGCTGCGGAATGTGCCAGGCCTTGCCTCCGATGAAGTGCCTGGACGGGCAGTGCGTCTGTTCGGAGCCGTTGTCGCCGACCATCAAGTATGCGAAGCAGTTTGGCGGTCCCGACGACGACCAGCTGTTCGGTGTGGCTCCGGGACCGGACGGCACCTATCTGGCCGTGGGGGAACGGGGCGTTGGAGTACCCCTTGGCGCCCAGGGCTGGTGGGCAAGATTCTCCTCGGATGGAGATGCGACCCTGGAGAAGACGTTCGGTGGAGAAGGGGTCGACCGCTTCCGCACCGTGGTGGCCCAACCCGGAGGAGAAGTCCTGGCAATAGGATGGACGACGTCGACCGGCCAGGGCAAGGAGGACGGCTGGGTCCTGCGAGTCGACTACGAGGGAAACAAGATCGACGAGGCAACTCTCGGCGGAGCAGGTGACGATGCATTCTACGGCGCCTGCGCTGTGGAGGGAGGGGTCGTCCTGGTGGGGCGCACAGCTTCAAAGGGGCAAGGGTCCAACGATGTCTGGCTCGTGCGACTGGACGAGAACCTCGACCTCGTCTGGGAGAGGACCTTCGGAGGCCCGAGTGCTGACGAGGGCATGAGTGTACGGCCGTTGCCCGAAGGCGGGTTAGCTGTGGCTGGCAACACTTGGTCGAAAGGGGCCGGAGGTGCTGACATCTGGCTTCTCAGAGTAGACCCCGAGGGCTACGCCACCTGGGACAAGACGTTTGGTGGGGGCGAGGAGGACCGCTGCTACTACGGAGACAGCCTTGCCGTGACGCCGGAGGGGGATATCGCTGTCGTCGCCATGACCAAGTCTGGAGGCAGCGGTGACTTCGATTGGTATCTCCTTCGAGTTGCCAAGAGCGGCGACGTGACACTGTCCAAGTACTTTGGGGGAGCCGGCATGGACCGGGCGTACGCGGTCGAGTACCAGCCTGACGGCGGCTTCCTGATGGGGGGGTACGTCACCCCTGGGGGGGAAGCCGCCTGCCAGGGGACCCTCGTGCGCACGAACGGTGCCGGAGAACAGCTTTGGACTCTGGTGCTCCCGCCTGCTGTAGGCCAATCGTGGATCGTGGGCCTCGACAGTCTGCCGGGAGGGGGCTGGTTGGCATCGGGAGCGGCCGCTGCGGTGGTTGGCGGGAAGTCGGACGGCTTCTATGTCAGAACTGGACCCGAGGTGTGCGGCTGCACGCCGGACTGCGAAGGGAAGTCGTGCGGCTCGGACGGATGTGGAGGGACGTGCGGTCAATGCGGCTCCCTCGAGGAATGTGCCACGACCAAGACGGGCGCTTCGTGTGCGGCCCTGTCGGTGGAAGTCCCGGCAGGTTCCTTCTGGATGGGATGCAACAACTGTGCGGGCTCAGCGGTGAACGACCCGTCTTGCGGCAGCAACGAACACCCGTACCACGAGGTGTACCTGGACGCCTATCAGATCGATCGGACAGAGGTGACCGCTGCGCAGTACCTGGCGTGCAAGAGCTCTGGCGGGTGCACTGCGGCCGGCAGTGGAACCTATGCGACATATCAGGTCGGAGGGAAGGAGAAGCACCCGGTCAACTTCGTGACATGGTCCCAAGCCGAGGACTACTGCCAGTGGGTTGAGAAGCAATTGTGCACCGAGGCGCAGTGGGAGAAGGGGGCTCGCGGGGGCTGCGAGAAGAACGGTGGGAACTCGAACTGCAAGGCGCAGAGCCGGAAGTACCCGTGGGGAAACGATGAGGCGAGCTGCCAGTTCGCAGTGATGGATGAGGGGGGGGATGGCTGTGCGACGGGCAGTACGATGGCGGTATGCAGCAAGTCCCCGGCGGGCGACAGCCCCTACGGTCTTTGCGACATGGCCGGAAACGTCTGGGAGTGGACAGGGGACTGGTATCAAGAGGACTACTACTGCGACGGGCCGGGGGCGACGGGAGACGAGTACTGCGCTGCCTGCGGTCCTTGGCCAGGTTCCCCGAGCGCATGGGAGGACCCCCTTTGCACCATTGGCAGCTCAAGTCGGGTCGGGCGTGGGGGCAGCTTGAACGTCGGCGACACCTACCTTCGCGTGTCGAATCGCAACTTCATCGTTCCGTCGGACGGATACGCCTACGTCGGCTTCCGGTGTTGCGGACCCCAGTGACGCGAAGCGGCTGGAAGTGCGAAAACTCAACCGTGGCGTCTCTCTGAGCGCATGCGGAGACCTGTGGCCCACGCGAGCAACCATGACTGCCCCCATGGTACTCCCCCGCCGGTGTTGTCCCGGACTGCTCACACGATCTCGAACGCCTCGCCGTCGTTGAGCCGAAGCACGTTCCCGAACCGCCCGAGGTGCTGGTCCCATGCTTCCCCGTGCACGGGCACGAGGTACCGGGGGGACATCCTCCGGGCAAACTCCTCCAGGTCGGCCCCGGACGCATGCCCGCTGGTGTGGTACTTCTCCTCGTGGACGGTGGCTCCGGCCGCCTCGAACACCTTTCGGACCTCCTGGTAGTCGGGCTTGTCCAGGTACCCCTTCCACATCGAGAACACCCAGGCATCGTGCTTGTCGAACACGATGCCCTTGGCCAGGAAGTCCCGGAGCAGGGAGGGGCGGAGCATCACGACGGACTTCCGCAGCTTCTCCAGCCCGGCGGCACCGAGGGCCCCGTTCGTCGTCGCACATCTTTCCACGAACGAAGGACAGTCCATCCGGGCCGGGTCACCGTACAGGCGGATCATCCCGCTGGTGACCACGGGACGCACTCCAGGCAAGCCGAGCCGTGGCAGCCTGTACCCCAGGGCGGAGAGCCGCTCGAGCACGTCCAGCGTGTACACGTCGAGAACGAAGGCCCGCCGGGCCCCCTTGCATGCCTTGTAGAGGCTGACGGTCCGGTCGATGTTCTGCGCGGACCAGGAGACGAACACCCGTCCCTCCGTGGTCTTGAACAGCGTCTCGAGCTCGGACTGCAGTTCCTCCTCGGTCCGGACCGTTCCCTCCCGGCCCAACGTGGTGCCCTCGATGAGCAGCACGTCCACGTTCTTCGGGGGCTTCGCCATCATCCGGTCGACCAGGACACGCTTGCGACCGGTCCTGCGGAAATCCCCGGAGTAGAGGAGCCGCTTCCCGCCGCAGTCGACGAGCAGCATGTGGGCATCGAAGGCGGAGTGGTCGGTGAGGTAGGGGGTGATCGTGAAGGGCCCGACCGTGAACGGCACGCCGGAGCGGAACGTGTGGAGCGGACCGGGGATGCGCTGCCGCCTGACCCGGGCGGTCATGTCCATCAGGATGCCCGCACCCTGTCCGCGCCAGACGGGCCAGTGCGGCGGAAGCTGCGTGACCAGCCCCCAGTGATCCTGATGTGGATGCGAGATGATCAGGGCATCGATGTCGCCGGCCGTGTCCAGGGTGGACGGGATCAACCGCTCGGAGGGGGAGGATTCGTCCGTGTCGAGGGGCTCTCCGGCGTCGAGCAGGAGGCGGTGACCGTCGAAGGCCAGCTCGATGCAGTTGCCGCCGATCTGGTGGGTGGACCGGTGGACGGTGAGGATCGGGCCGGCGGCGGTCAACAAGCATCCCCTCCTTCATGTCCAGGTCCACCGAGTCTCATCCACCGTGGCTCCTGCTCAGTGCTGAGCGGAGCACTTCTCCTTCGAGTCCGCCGGTGAGACGAGCACCGACATTCGGCGGACTTGCTGGAGGACATGGTACTGCCGGACCCAGGGTCCGTCCAGGGTGCAAAGAAGGCATTTCTTCTCTTGGAACCGCTCCCGGAGTAGGATAGGTTCACCTAGGCGAGCGTAGAAAATGGAGAAGTACTGCCCCAAATGCTTCAAGAAGTACCCGATGGAGGTGGAGGTCTGCCCAGGGGACGGGTCGTTCCTCGTGTCTCCGCACGAGAAGGACCTCACGGGCGAGGTTCTCGACAACCGGTACACGGTGTTGGAGCGGATCGGGCGGGGCGGTATGGGGGTCGTTTACCGGGCGGAGCAGCACCTCATCAAGCGGATCGTGGCGCTGAAGGTCCTGCGGCGGGAGGTGGTGCAGGACGAGACGGCAGTGAAGCGCTTCTTGACCGAGGCGCAGGCCATCGCTTCTCTCGACAGCCGGCACACGGTCACACTCTACGACTTCGGAGTCACCCGTGACGGTCTGCTGTACTACACGATGGAGTTGCTCAAGGGGCACCCCCTCTCCTGGATCATCAGGAAGGAGGCGCCGCTGGAGATCGGGCGGGCGGCGAGACTGGTGATCCAGGTCTGCGACTCGCTCAAGGAGGCGCACGACCGTGGGATCCTGCACCGGGACCTGAAGCCGGACAACCTGTTCGTCGTTGAGCGGGATGAGCGGGAGATGATCAAGGTAGTGGACTTCGGAATCGCCAAGCTGGTGGGCGACTCGTCAGTGGAGTCGGTGACCCGGACCGGCATGATCGTGGGGACGCCGCAGTACTTGAGCCCTGAGCAGGCCCTAGGCAACCCGGTGGTTCCCGCCAGCGACCTCTACTCCATGGCGATCGTGTTCTACGAGATGTTGGCCGGCGTTCCCCCGTTCCAGGACGAAACGCCGATGAAGACCCTGTGGTGCCACGTGCGGGATCCGCTTCCGCCTTTGAGCAGCAAGAATCCTTCGGTTCAGGTGCCCAGAAGCATCGAGGCCTTCCTGGCCCGGGCGCTGGAGAAAGAGGCGGGACGGCGTTTCCCGACCGCGGTGGCATTCCGGGATGCGCTCAGGAAGGCGCTCGAGGACCATGACGCGGCCCCCGAAACGGTGTCCCTTCCCAATCTCTCGACCACTGACGAAGGGCTGCGACTGAAGACGCAGGCATGGAACAGAGAGAACGTGGTGGCGGGGGCCGCCAGGCCCAGGCGGTCTGGGCTGGAGGAGAATCCGGAAGATCGGGGCACGGCGGTGCTGCGTCCAGAGCCGTCAGGTCGGCCGTCACCTCCTGCGGGGCCATCGTTGGGGGACGCACAGCCGAAAGACCAGGCCCCCGCCCATCCGGGAGCCACGGCGGCTGGGCGCCCCCGGGGGGAGCCATCTCCGGTGCCACCGGCGAAAGAGAAAGCCTCGCTGCACGCTGTGGTGGCCCCATCCGCCCCCCCCATCCCCCGCAGGTTGCCCGCACCTGTCAGCATGGAAGGGAAGATTTCAGCGGCGACCGGGGAGACGGAGTTCTCCGGTCCGGGGCCGGAGACCAAAGCGTTGCTTCTCGCCGGCAGGCCCCGGTTCCTCTGGGCGGTGGGTGCGGCTGCGGCGGCTGTCATCCTGGTTGCGATGCTTGCCGTGTGGCGTCCGTGGGACGGGGGAGGTGCGGACGACCTCGAGGCGAAACGGGAGACACAGGCCGCGGTCGTAGCGCCGCCGGCAGCGCAGAAGACGGAGGAAGATCCTCGGATGGGCGAGGAAACGAAGAAGCAGGTCAAGGATGAGGAGGTAGTGGTAGCCGTCGTTGGTGCTGTGGCTACTGCGGGCAAGCAGGCGGAAGAGGCCGGCAAAGCCGAAGAGACAGCGAAATACGAGGAGGCCAGGAAGGCCGCTGAAGTGCACAAACTGGCCGAGGATACCTCAGGAACGCCGAAGGTGGAGGAGGCGGAGGCTGCGAGGATGCTGCCACAGGAAACGGCGAAAGCCGAGGAGGCCAGGAAAGCTGGAGATATGGAGAGGGCCAAGGAGACCAGGAGGGCCGAAGAGGACCGGAAGGCCGAACAAGCGAGGCAGGCCCAAGTGGCAGCGAAAGCAGAAGAGGATAAGAAGGCCGAGCAAACGAGGCAGGCCGAAGAGGCAGCGAAAGCCAAGGAGTCCGCGAAGGCCGCTGAGGTTGTGCGGAAGAAGGCGGAAGACGAGCAGAGAAGGGCCGCTGGGGTGGCCAAGGAGAAGGCCGAGCAGGCGAAGAAGGCTGAAGAGGAGAGGAAAGCTGAAGAGACAAGGAAGAAGGCCGAGGAAAGGAAAACATCGAACATTGAGCGCGGCCGGAAAGAGATGCAGGCGGGCAGATACGAGCAAGCCATCGCCCTTCTCGGAGAGGCGAAGAAAGATGGTGCGGAGCCCGGAGAGGTGGACGGCCTGATCCGCGAGTGCTACGACCGGATCGGCAAGCGGGAGGTCAAGAGCCTGGTCGGCAGAGGCAACAACGCCTTCGACGAGAAGAGATGGGACGACTGCGTGAAGTACTTCGACGCGGCCGTGAAGCTCGGTGGCTCGACGCCCGATGTGGACCAGAAGCTGAAGAAGTGCCGTGCCATGACGACGTTCTGATTGTTGATGGCGGCCTGCCCTGAGCGACTGACCAGGGCGAAGGAGTCGGAGGGAATGAAGAAGCAGACATTGATGGCGCTGTTCCTGCTCGCGTGGACGGTCGGCTGGACGGGACGCGTCATAGCCCAAGAAGAGACAGCGAAGCAACTCCTGGAGCGGGGGGCGGACCTAGCCCGGCAGGAGCGGTTCGACGAGGCGATAGAGATCTGGCTGGGCATCCTGGACAAGCTGGACGGAAGCGACCTTGCAACGGCGGAGAAGAAGCTGGGCATGGCTTTCCAGCAGACGGGGCGACTGCCGGAGGCGTATCACTACTTGTCTCAGTATCTCCAGACGCCTGCGGGGCAAGAAGATGAGGTGGTTGCCAGTTGGCTTCTCGATGTGGAAACCGAGCTCAAGAAAGGATACGTGATGGTCACTGTGGTCTGTGACCCGCCAGGAACGACGCTCATCATTCCGGACTCGCAATCTGGATCAGGCTTCACAACTTCCGTCTGCAATCCGCAGTCCTCAACCACGTGGTGGTTCCTGCCGGGCAAGTACCAGGTGGAGGCCCGGGCGGAAGGCTACTTGCCCCAGGTTGTCGGGATTCTGGCGAGCCGGAGCGTCGAGCCCGGTGTCGAACGGATTCGGCTGGCGGCCAAGGTTCCGGAGAGGGTGTCGGCTGATGTCATTCCTGGCCCAGACCAGCCGGATGCGACAGGTATCGTGATGCCTGTCGCGCCGGAGAAGTTCTCTCGTGCCATCGAATGGACCCTTGTCGGCTCGGGGCTGGCGATGGGGGTGACAGGGGCCGTTCTTCACGGCGTGGCGTACTCAAGAAACGAGCAACTGCACGACAAGTACGCAGATGCCACGAAGCACCCCTACGGCCCGGATGCAAAGGAGGCCTACGATGCGGCCTTCGACGATGAGGTTCGCCCGAAACAGTTTGCAGGCTACACATTGTACGGCGTGGGCGGGGCTGCACTGGTGGTGGGCATCGTGACCTGGGCCGTGCGGAAGCCAGGCAGTGAATCCGACGATACCGCCCCGTTGACGGTCGCCCCCCTGACGCTTCCGGGGGGCGGCGGTGCGATGATGACGTTGGAATGGTGAGGCGACCCCAATGCTGAATGAGCGACAGCGGCGAGCCGTGGCGTTTTGGGTCGTAGGCGGCTTGGCACTGATGGTGTGGTTCGACGGCTGCATTGAGCGGTATGACAACTTCGCCCAGGGGACGAAGCAGAACCCCGAGGAACGGCAGCTGGATGGGACCACGAAAGACGCGCAGCAAATCGGCGATAACGGCCTCGAAGTCATGCATCCTGACGTCAGGGAAACAGACCAGGATGGCTGCGTGGACGGCGCCTGCGTCTGCCAGCCGGTGTGTGCCGGCAAGCAGTGCGGCTCTGATGGCTGCGGCGGCGAATGCGGGGCGTGTCCTGCGGGGACGGTCTGTAGTGACGGCAGCTGCGTCGAGAACGAGTGCCCCACCGCCATCATCAAGTGTGCAGAAGGAGAGGAAGTCATCCCGCAGACCGAGCTGCACCTCTTCGGCAGCGAGTCCTACGCCTCTAACGGCACCATCCAGAAGTGGCAGTGGAAGGTTGTGCAGCCAGCGGACTCGCTGTCAGTACTCGTTCCCGACCTCACCTATCCCAACCCGACGTTCGAGGCCAACGTGGCCGGTGTCTACGCTTTCCACCTGACGGTGTATGACGAGACCAATACCTCATCCTGCTTTCCGGCCACGTATGAAGTGGTCGTCATTCCGGATGAGGCGGTGCACATCGAGCTGCTGTGGCATACTCCAGGGGACGAGGACGAGACCGATACGGGGCCTGAAGCTGGCTCCGACGTCGACCTCCACTTCCTACATCCCTGGGCCGCCGGACCTGACCTGGACGGCGACGGCGATCCGGATGGCTACTTTGACATTCCGTTCGACTGCTTCTGGTTCAACGCTTATCCCAACTGGGGAAGTTACGATCCGGGAGCCGACGATGACCCGGGTCTTGACCGGGCCGACACGGATGGAGCGGGGCCTGAGATTCTCAATTGCGACATCCTGGAGAACCAGATCTACAGGATCGGCGTGCACTACTGGAACGATCACGGCTACGGTGCGGTCTACGCCACCGTTCGTGTGTACATTTTCGCCAATCTCGTGTTCGAGCTCACCGACGTGATGCTTGTGGACAGCGACCTCTGGGAGGTCTGCACCGTCGAGTGGCCCAGTGGCAAGGTGGCGGGAGTTACGAAGGAGGGGGGCGGCCACAAGATCACCGCCGACTACCACAACCCGTACTTCTTTCAGTGACCGCTGCCAGAAGGTTTCGGGGTGAAACACGGATTGTGCAGCGGAGACGGAGGGCGGGCGGAAACGTCATTGGTGGGGCTGTTTCTCTCTGGAGTGGCTGCGACGAACTGCCACTGATGGAGGCAGAAACATGGATGCCGGTTTCTCAGCGCGGGTCGGCAGAGCCTTAGTGACCGCTGAATGGTGAGGCGAGCGGCAATGCATTTCGAGCGAACGCGGCGAACCGCTGCACTTCCGATCGTGGGAGGCTTGGTACTGATACTGTGGTTCGACGGTTGCATCCAGCGATTCGACCAGTTCGGCCAGGGGATGTTCGGGTCCGGCGAGGATGCCGGCAAAGACCGTGCAGGCGGTGATGATCGCGGAGGCGATGCAAGGACCGATGCCCCGGGGCCGGACGTCGTTCATCCAGACATCGCACCGGCTGACCTCAACGTGCCAGACCGAGCGGCTCCGGTCGATGTCGATCTGGTCGAGGTTGCAGTCGATATCACGCTTGACACAGCGGACGCTGCTGATGCTGACGGTGGGGGTGAGTTGCCGCCCATTTGTGGGGATACCCAGTGCAACGGGGATGATACTTGCGCCTCGTGCCCTGGGGACTGCGGGGGGGCCTGCTGCGGGCAGGGAGGGTGCCAGGCGGGGTATGGGGAAGACAAGTGCACATGCCCCGGTGACTGCGGCGATCCTTGTGTGGGCAAGGAATGCGGGGACGACGGATGCGGGGGGATTTGCGGCTCGTGCCCTGCCGGCATGAAATGCAAGGAGGACTTCACCTGCGGTCCGTGTGACCCGGACTGCGCAGGCAAGCAGTGCGGCAACGACGGCTGCGGTGGCAGCTGCGGCGAATGCAGTTGGCCCAAGGGCTGTGTAGACTTCCTGTGCGTGAGCTGCACCCCTGACTGCGACGGGAAGCAGTGCGGCGACGATGGCTGCGGCGGGTCATGCGGGACGTGCGGGTTCAACGCAGCGTGCAAGAACGGGCAGTGCGTCACGTGCACTCCGAACTGCAGCGGGAAGGAGTGTGGCGACAACGGCTGCGGAGGGATGTGCGGTTCGTGCCCGGCCAGCTTCGAGTGCAAGAAGGGCGTGTGTACTGAGAAGGTGGAATGCGAGCCCAACTGTCTCAACCAGGAGTGCGGCGACGACGGATGTGGGGGTAGCTGCGGCTCTTGTGGGGGCGGACAGGTCTGCAACGCTCAGGGGCAGTGCGTCACCAACAAGTGCGAGGCGATCTGCAGCGTGGAGTTGGACGGCCAGAGCGTGACCAAGCAGTGCGGGCCGGATACGTGCGGTGGGTACTGCGGCGTCTGCATGGGCGTCGGGGAGAACTGCGGTAAGGACGGGTTCTGCTACGGCCAGGAGTGCGAAGGCGACTGCAACGGCATGGAGTGCGGTTCCGACGGATGCGGCAACCCGTGCGGGTACTGCAAGCCAGACCAACTCTGTGACGAGAAGGGGACGTGCGGCGCGCATCCATGCGGGGAAGTGACCTCCAAGGGGAAGTGCCAGGACAAGTACACGCTGGTGCAGTGCGTCGACCTTGCGCTCCAGGAGACCAACTGCAAGAGCATCGAGAACCACATGTGCGGCTGGAAAAAGGCCGTGGCGAAGTTCGAGTGCGTGCTGGAGCAGGCCTGCGTTCCGAGCTGTGTGTTCGATGACGGCGAGGTCAAGGAGTGCGGTCCGGACGGCTGCTGGGGGAGCTGCGGCATCTGCCCGCTGGGATGGGGGTGCGGCGGCGGGTTGTGCAAGCCTTCCGAGGGGGCGGAGTGTGCGTGGATCAACAGCTCGGCCGGTGCGTGCATCGGGGACGTGCGGTGGTCCTGCTCTGCGAGCAAGCTCTACAGCATCGACTGCCAGGCCCTGGGGAAGAAGTGTGCGTGGAACAAGAACTTCAACTTCGGTCTTGGCGGCTATGACTGCATCTAGGGAGAGGTGCTGCGCTGACAAGGAGTCGAGAGGAGTGCTGTGGGTAGGCGGCTTGAGCGGGAAGGCCATTGGGGTCCCTTGTTGTCCCAGGAGGGAGGCGCTTCAGGAACTTCCTGGGGTTGCGGCGTCGGCGGTATGGGAGCCTTCATGTCGTTCGAATTCTGAGGTGAAGCGATGTGCCAGGGAGTAAGATTCGCCATCCGCCATTTCGCATCGGACTTCTTCCTTCCTGGTCTGCTGACGCTCGTCCTTCTGGCGCAGGCCAGCTGCATCGAGCGGTACGACAACTTCAACCAAGGGTTGAATGTCGGGGAAACGGACAGGAGCGTCAAGGATGGTACTGCGGACAGCGTCGGCGTCGATGGAACTGTGGAAGTCGCAGCGCCAGATGTTCCGGAGGTCCTCCAGGCCGTGTGCGGCGACGGTCAGTGTGTTGCAGGGGAGGACCACTGCAACTGCCCCTCCGACTGCACGGGCGGTTGTGCGGGGTGTTGCCAGGGGGCGGAGTGCAAGGCCGGGACGGCAAATGGAGAATGCGGGAAGAATGGGACTGCCTGTGCGGACTGCAGCAAGGGCGGCAAGTTCTGTCAGGAGGGTGATTGCGGATGCAAGGCCCAAGACCACAAAGGCTGCTCTTGGGGGAGGCAGTACTGGTATGACTCGTGCAATCAGAAGGGACGTCTGGCAGACGACTGTGATGACGGCAATGCCTGCACGGATGACTCTTGCTCTGGCACCGTATGCACGCATCCAGTCATGCCGAACGGGACGGACTGTGGAGGGGGCAAGAAGTGCCAAGACGGGGTATGCACGATGCAACTGCCTGGCTGTGGCGACGGGGCGTGCAACGGAGAGGAGGACAAGTGCAGCTGCCCTGGGGATTGCACGGGAGGGTGTGTCGGGTGTTGCCAGGGGAACGTGTGCAAGGGCGGCACCTTGATCTCGGAGTGCGGGAAGACCGGAGCGGTGTGCGTGTCATGCTCGGGCGGGAAGACGTGCCAGAGCCAGGCGTGTGCGTACAAGTGCGGCGACAGCGTGTGCGCTCCGGCGGGGAACGAGACGTGCGTGACATGCCCGGGGGATTGCGGCGGTTGCTGCCCGAACGGAGCGTGCGACAACGGGGAGACGTGCTCGACGTGCGCGGCGGATTGTGGTGAGTGCCCCGGTCAGTGCACTCCGTCTTGCGACCCGGCTCTGGAGGAGTGCGTTGAGGCGACGACGGGCGGTTGGGTATGTGCGTCGAAGATGGTTGCGATACCGGCGGGGAACTTCTGGATGGGCTGCAACAACTGCGCGGGCTCAACGGTGAACGACACGTCCTGCGGGAGCAATGAGCACCCATACCACGAGGTGTATCTGGATGCGTACGAGATCGATCGGACGGAAGTGACTGCGGCGCAATACCTAGCGTGCAAGACCGCGGGAGGATGCACTGCGGCCGGCAGCGGGAGCTGTGGGACATACCAGGTTGGAGGGAAGGAGAAGCACCCGATCAACCGCGTGACATGGTTCCAGGCCGAGGATTACTGCCAATGGGTTGGGAAGGAACTGTGCACGGAGGCGCAGTGGGAGAAGGGGGCTCGTGGGGGCTGCGAGAAGAACGGCGGGGAGGCGAACTGCAAGGCTCAGAGCCGGAAGTACCCGTGGGGAAACGAGACGGCGAGCTGTCAGTTCGCTGTGATGTACGAGGGGGGCTATGGTTGCGGGACAGACAGTACGATGGCCGTATGCAGCAAGTCCCCCAAGGGAGACAGCCCCTACGGGCTGTGCGACATGGCGGGCAACGTCTGGGAGTGGACCGCCGACTGGTATCAGAAGGACTACTACTGCGACGGACCCGCGGCGAGTGGAGATCAGAACTGTACGGCATGCGGCTCCTGGCCCGGATCGCCCCAGCCATGGAGTAATCCTCCGGGGCCTGGAAGCGGCTCGTACCGGGTCTTACGTGGGGGCTGCTTCGGCTACTTCTACGACAGCCTCCGCGTGTCGTATCGCGGCTACGACGATCCGTCGTACGACGCCGTCGCCCTCGGCCTTCGCTGTTGCAGGTCCGAGTGAAGCGAGGAGGGAGGAGCATTGGTTGTGCTGAGGTTCTGTTCCACTGTTCCGCTGACAGGAGGCCATAGCTGGAGGGGAGGCAAGCGAACGGAGTCCGGAGGAAACGGAGTGAGCTTTGCCGGAGCGGAAGCGGAGGCCGGGTCCAGGGCAGAGCCCTGGTCGCGACTGAACTGAGATTGGCGTTGTGTTGAACCATGGCGATTGTAGAAGCGCGCATCTTGACGATAGGCTGGGATTCGGCCGCGGGCGTTTTCGATGACTCGGTCCTGCGGGGGTACCTTGCGGACCGAGAGGTTCTGCGAGCGGAGCCGCAGTTCTTCGTTCACGGGGGCAAGCCGTACTGGACAGTATACCTTGAAACCCGAGTGCTTCAGGGGGCGGAAGCGCGCCCTGCCGGTGCTGATGTCAGGCAGGAGCAGCGGGCGGCGGCTCTGGATGCGGTGCTCTCGGAGTTGGACGAGGTTCAGCGGGCCCGGTACCAGCGGCTCCTTGAGTGGCGGCGAACCACGGCGGTCCGGGAAGGAGTGCCTCCATTCGTCCTGTGCGACAATCGGCAGGCGGTGGAGTTGGCCCGGAGCGCGCCCAGGACCTTCGCGTGTCGAATCGCAACGACGACGATCCGTCGGACGACAACGACAACCTCGGCCTCCGCTGTTGCAGCTCACGGCATCGCCAGACAGGCCGTCTCCACGGACGCGGCCTCCGTGCCGGCCCCCCTCCAGAGCAGTCGCCACGCGGCCTTCCCATTTCAGACTCGCTCCCGCCAGTTCGCTCTCTCGCTAGGGAGTTGGAGTCGAACTCGACTCCGAATCGCTGTCTGTGCGAGGTCTTGCTTTCACTGCTGACAGCCGGACTCAGATGTCCGGAGCCCGCACGCCCCCATAAAGAGAAACGCCCCCACCCCTGGGTAGCGTCCTCTTCCCCCCTCCCCCCCTCACCCCCGCATGACCTCCATCATCCTCCAGTCCACCACCACGCCCTCGAGCTTCCGGCCGTTCACATACGCCCCCACCATGGCCCCTACGTATGCCGCCAGGCCAGCGGCGCAGTAGATCGTGGCCTTGGCGGTACACGGGGCGTGGAGGGCCTCGGTGGAGGGGTACATGTCCTCCTCGTAGTGCCGGCACGAGGCCGGGTCCGAGGGGGTGACGGGAAGGACCTTCCCGACCTCGGCCCCCATGCGGGCATCCAAGTAGAGGTCCGGCTTGTACTTCTTCACCTCGGTCCAGATCTTCAGGCGGGTGTCCATGGAATCCACGCAGCAGATGACGAGGCCCCGGAGGGCATCCTTGTCGTAGTGGCGGTCGTGGGCCTTGAGCTCCACCCCGGTGAAGTCCACCAGGATGTCCCAGAGGGCATCGGTCTTGTTCATGCCGACGTGGTCGGGGCGGTACCACTGGTTGGGGAGGTTGTGCTCCTCCACCTTGTCCCCGTCGTACACCTCGATGTCGGTGATGCCCATCTTGGCCAGGGTGAGGCAGGTGAACGAGCCTACGGCACCGCAGCCGATGACGGTGACCTTGAGCGCGGAGAGCTTGTCGTGTGGAAGAATGTCCTGCTGCCGGATGAACCGAGGAGCCGGTTGCGGATTGGTTCCGTGACGAGGTGGAGCGGCCGCCCGAGATGCAAGGAGCGGGGGCCCCGAAGGCGGGGAAGCGTAGTCCTGTCCTACGTTGACTCGATTTCGGGGTGCAGCGACGACGCAGGTCGGGATGGCCGATTCGCCGCAGTAGGAAGCAGTGCGCAACAGGCTCCTACCCATGGCGGCCTCCACGCTGCTCGACCCGGTCCATGTACTCCTCCCACCCGAGTTCGCCGGCCATGTACTGCTCGTCGAGCTCGTCCATGTCCGGAGCAGGCCCCAGGTCGTCGGAGCCTTCCGTCAAGAAGAAATCCCGGCGGGCCGGCGCCATGGGGTGGCTTCCCGGGGCCCAGAACGGGATCGGCGAGTCGTTGACCCGTTCCTGGATCTCCCGGCGGCAGGTTTCCAGGAGATTCTGGTCCCGGGTTCGGACCGCGATGGGGATGTCGTCCAGCGTCACCCGCGCCGGCCGGAAGATGTCCAACCGGGCCAGCATCGACCCCCGCTTGTTCGTGACCAGGGAGAGCACGTAGTCCCCGTTGGCCAGGCTCTCGATGCACTGCTCGTCGGTCTTGGACCAGAAGGTGTTCATGTCCGCGTGGCTGTGCCACCAGAACCGCAGTCCCCCGGGGTCCTTCCCGGAGTTGTCCAGCTCCATCAGCAGCGTCGCCACGGCCTCCTGGTCGAGCTCGGTCCCGGCCGGCGTGCACGCCTGCTTGGGCAGGTACAGGTCCGTGACCAGGAATCCCCCGTCGAACTCCTCCACCGTCCCGAGCCCGGAGACCTCTCCGTGCGCAAGACGCGTGTAGTGCCGGATCCTCTCCTCCACCTCGGGGAGCAGGTAGAGCCGGATCTGCTCAGCGCTCAGCTTCATCTTCTTCCTCCTTGAAATGGGGACAGCTCGAATTCTCGCAGCCGGTGCACTCCTCGCCGCCGTGTCCCTCACGGCAGGAGTCGTGGTCGCCGGCGTAGGTGCAGTCGACCGTGCAGACGACGCATTCCTGGGCGGAGTGGTCGTCCCGGCAGGCCTGCTCGGCATCCTCGTGGCGGTCGCAGGCGGCGCAGGCGATGCAGTCCTGGACGGTGGTGTACTCGTAGCAGCGGCTCTCGGCCCCGTCCCGGTGGGGGCAGTCCCAGTCGTCGCAGGTGGCGCAGTCGGACAGGGAGGCATCGTCGTAGCAGGAATCGTGGCGGGTGTCCTCGTCCTCCCAGTCGGGGTTCCACTGCTCGATGCGGCGGTAGGGATTCTCGGCGGAGTAGCTGCGGAGAAACTCCAGGATCAGCGTGAGCGCCTGGAGGTGGTCGCCGTCCCCCAGGAGCTGCGCTACCGTGGAAGAGATGTTCCCGAAGCAGGGGGTGCCGTCCGTGCTCACGTGGGGGTGCGGGTACCCGTCCACCTTCGTGCCCTCGAGGCCCCGGATGGCCACTCTCCCTTCCCCGAGCGGCAGGTCCACCTCGAACGTCCCGAACTCGTAGAGATACCCCTCGAAGTCGAGCTCGATGGGGTGCGTGGTGACCTTGAGCAGCCCCTCCTCGACCACGAAGGACCGGATGCCCCTTCCCACGAGCTTCATGAAGCCGGCGTGCTCCTCGAAGGCCTGGCGCTCCAGTCTCTTTCGATGGAGCAGCTCGTGCGTCCGGATCCGTTCCCGAAGCTCCTTGTTCTTCTCGACGAGGCGGCGGATCTCCCAGGTCTTGTCCTCGATGGAGGAGTCGTTCTGCGTGACCGACCGCCTCCACTCGGTCACCATCTTCTCCCGGGAGGCAAGCTTGCGCCGGGAGTATTCTTTGCGTTCATCCTCCCAGTTGTGGCGGCGGATGTTCTTCAGGACGAGGGGGATGGCCTGGGACAGCACGAGGTCCGCCACCCGGTTTCCGGCATGCCCGGTGGGGCGCGTGCCGTTCGTGGGCTTCCTGCGGATGTTGTCCGGGAAACGGAAGAGCTGGTCCAGGTCGAAGTAGACGTTGATCCGGTTTCCGGTGACGCCGGCCAGCGGGCATTCCCTTCCCAGACGATCCTGGAAGCCGACCCGGGAGTCGTCGCAGCTCACCCACACCGGGAGCTTGAGCTCGAGCAGTTCGTCCGACATGAGCACCGGGAATTCCGCTGGAACGGTCCCCGTGTGCACGTTGATCTCGACGACGGGACGGAAGGTGAGGCCAGGGGGCAGGGTCCCCAGGCTCCGGGAGCTGGCCTCGAGGGGGAGCCCGAGCCGCTGCTCCTCGAACTCCAGGAGTGCGGCCAGGCCGGGGTGAAACGAGGGGTCGATCATGGGACGCACCTCCACAGTGCCGGAGGGGAGGACGTGTAGGGGCACGCCTCTCCCCTCCGGGTTTGTTGAACATCACTCTTGTTGCGGAACCTGCTGCGGGAGTGCGGGGAGAACTACCGGCAGCCCCCCTCGACCTTGGGGACGAGGGTGACGACGTCGCCCTCACCGAGAGCCGCCTGGGGGCTGGCCCCGAGGCCGTTGATCGAGATGGAGTACCCCTCCCGGGGGATCTGGTTGGACTCCAGGGCCTCCTGGACGCTGGAGCCGGCGGGAACGTCGACGACGGTGGCCGAGTGGCCGAGACGCAAGACCTTGACCTTCATTCTGCACCTCTCAATGTGGGTTGTGGGTCGAACCGGCAGGAGTGCTGGTTCGAGGTTCTTATGGCGGAATCGGGAGCGGGCCTTTAGCGGTTCGTCTGCTTCTTGCGGGCCTGAGCCGCCTTCTTCGGACTGAGGCGGGAGCGGATCCACTTGAGGTCGTCCTTCACCGTCTGTTGAACCTCTGCGGGGTCCGCAGAAGGAGGTTCGATCCTCGAGGCCTGGAGGAGCAGTGCGATGTCCGCCGGCTCAAGGAAGGCCCCACGGACGACTCTGCCGTTGTCCTTGCACGACAGGATGAAGTGGATGAAGAGGTCCTCCCTTGTCACAACACGGCCGCCCCGCTTGAGGAGCAACTCGTCTGGACAGGCAGGGTCATGCAGCGGCAGATTCATTCGAGGCCCGGTCAGGCTGGGCAACTCAGGCCACCCCAACCTTTTCCCCCCCCTTAACACGTCCTCCGCCGGGATCTTCCCTGCAAACGGGCCCTTCCGCACACAGGCCAATCTCCGTATGAGTGCCCTCCTCCCAGGCAGGTCGGGGTCCTTCGGTGCGCCTCCCCGGTTGGGGAAGCGGTGAAGCTGGTCCGCCACCCTTGAGGCATTCTCCGCCTGGGCACTCAGGACGGGAATGGAAGCCCGGAGGTGGCAGAAGAGGCGGTACTTCTCGGCAACGGGCGATTCGTCGGGCACGCACAAGTCGACAAACAGCCTCGTCCACATTGCGTCGACAATCGGGTCAGACCCATCGGCGGGGTGAGGAACCACGCGGGCCACTTCCCGAACAGAGCGATCCCACAGGTCCCGATTGGTAGTTGCCTGGCGAGCCATAGCGATCCTGCGGCGGTGCCCATTGGGGGGGGCTGCATCCCCTGGTTCACCACCGGGAGGGCATTCCACGGCGGCCTCTCCAACGGGCGCTCCCTCCAGATCGAGGCCGCAAGACGATTTCAACTCGGATTCGAGCTGCTCCGCCGCCTGCCGAAGGCTTGTCAGCCAGCCCTTCCACCGCCTACAACGAGCCTGGGCGTCATCAACAGTCATCCCTTGCACGGGCACGGCACGTTCGGCCTTGTCCCACTGCCAGTACAGGTCGAAGTGGTGCCTGATGGCCTGCTCCTCCGTCACGGAGTAGTCCTCTGGGTGGAACAGATGCGCCCCGTCCTCTTCCGGAAAGGGCAGCGACAGGAGTGGCGTAGCTGGTCTCTCAGCAGTGTCGCCAGAGAGATCCTCTTCGGCGACAGAAAGCCCGCTCCTCGTCTTGAACTCATCGACAAGTTCCTTGCGCCCTCGGGCCTGACCTGGGCCGGTCTGCGGGGGGCGTGGCTGGCGTGTTTCGTTCTTCATGCGGAATTCCTCGATCTCTTTCGGGCCACCCTCGGTCCACAGAATGACAGGGACGGGGCAGAAACGCAAGCTTGACAAGATCAGGGATCAAATGTATTCAAGTAGTTATGAGTAGGCAAGGGAAATGATGCGCTCTCATAACCCGAAGGTCACAGGTTCAAGTCCTGTCCCCGCGACCAAATAGTATTTGGGTCCATCACGTCGCGGACGCACCGCACCCACGGGTCTGCCAGGACATGACAATCAGTGAGCTTCGCTCCGATCCGTGGCGCAATGCTTCCGCCAGGCATGCTCGGGTCCATCACGTCGCGGACGCACCGCACCCACGGGTCTGCCAGGACATGACAGGGAGGCGCTAATGAGATTACTGGTCTTGGGGCTCCTGGCCCTCGGTGTTCTCGGATGTGATTCCGGTGACGGGGCATCGCCTGCGCCTGTCGCGTGGCAGTGGGTCGAGGAGGGACGGCTCATCGCGTCGCCGGCCCCGGAACGGGCGGCCGGAGGGAGCGAGGGGTGGTGGCGCTCCCTGGATCAGGCAGCGGGCGACAGGCCCCTCGCCGTGCTCAACCTCCGGGAGACGCCGGACCCGGAGCCTCCGGCGGGGCTCTCGGTGGACTCGCTGCAGGCCCCCATCCCCGACTTTGGCGTTCCATCGGCCGAGGTGACCTCCCGGGCGCTTCAGTTCATTGCGTCCCGGCTTGCTGCGGGAAAGGTCGTGGTGGTGCACTGCGGCGCAGGGTGCGGGCGCACGGGGACCATCCTGGCCCTCCACCTGAAGCACAGCCAGGGGATCCCGGCCGACGAGGCCATCCGCCGAGTGCGGGAAGCTCGGCGCTGTGCGGTGGAGACTCCCGAGCAGGAGGCCTTCGTCCGGGAGAACTGAGCGGGGGGGCCTCACAGGGCAGTTGCGCGACTGGGGAATCCTCTCAAAGAGTGATCTTGAAGCAGTTGGTGCAACACCATGCATCGTCCCCAGTAGCCCCCGGGGCTTTCTTCGCACATTTCTCGCCAACGCCGGCATCGCCGGGGCTGCCGATGACCTTGCCCGTCGCTAGTACCTGATCCTGAGCCTGGAGCTTGATGTTCGAGAGCTGTACCCCGCCGATCCAGACGGTTGTGGTGAGGTTGCACCCATTGAATCCGTATTCCATGGTCGACCCCTTCTTCGCCTGCGCGGGCCAGTGCTCGGTCACATAGGTTTTGCCCATCACGGTCTTGCCAAGCGAGGTCCAGTCAGCCTTCTTGCCGTCCGGGTTCTTGTAGGAGGCCGGTGCGGTCATCAACTCGCAGTTGCATGGCCAGGTGAAGGTCGTCGTGATCTTCGTGGCCGTCACGGTCTTGTTGGCCGGGTACCCCACACATCCTGAGATCCAGAGAGTACCTCCGGACACGAAACCGCTACCGTTGAGTGTGCAGGTGGTCGATTCCCCACGCTTGTAGCTGGTGCAGGAGGCGGTGCCTGCCACAGGGCCGTCGGTCACGCACGTTCCTGCCTTGCAGACCTTGCTGGTGGCGCAGGCGGTCCCGTCCGGCACGTTGGAGTGCTTGCAGCTTCCCGCCGAGCAAGAGTCCGTGGTACAGGCGTTCCCGTCGTCACAGTTTTTCGGGCCTCCCGGTTGGCAGCTTCCAGCCTGGCAAACGTCGCCCACCGTGCAACTGTTTCCGTCGGAACAGCTCTGGCCGCTGTTGGGCAGGAACGAGCACTGTCCGTTGGCACACGAGTCGTTGGTGCACGGATTCCCGTCGTCGCAGGTCACCTGGGAGCACTTGTTGACACAGTTGCCGTCCGAGCAGACTTCATCCCATGCGCACGACGTCGGAGTACCCCAGGTCCAGCACCCATCCTTCTGCACACACGACGCAACGGAGTTCCCCTGGCAGGTCTTCTGATTCTGGGAGCACGGCTCACCCATGCACTTGCACAGTCCATCCACGCATTCCTTGACGCCCGGGCAATCGGCCAGGCCGCAGATGCCTCCCTGGTTGCAGCCGTCGGGGCCACACTCCTTGCCGGCACACTGAGGCTGACACTGGCAGATCGGCTCCATGCCGTCGATGCACAGGTCGAATGGGCCGGCGCAGGGAATGCAATCGCCCCACTCTCCGCAGGTTGCCGGTGCGCTGCAGACTTTGTAGGACTTGCCGTCGGGGCAGCAGGCCTTCTGCCCGTCGTACTCGCAGTCGTCCTTGATGCACTCGCATTGGCCGTCCGCCGTACACTGCTCCCACTGGGAGCACTGGGTCGGACAGGTGCCGTCGCACCCATCCGGTCCGCACTGCTTCTTCGAGCACTGGATGGTCGGGTCGCACTGGCACACCGGCGCCTTGTTGTCGAAGCAGCTCTCGTTCGCCTGGCAGGCCAGGTCCGGGCCCCAGGAGCCGCACTTGCCACACGGAACGCACTCATGGAACTTGTTCTGCGATACGCAGGCCTGCTCCGGGATTCCGTCCACGAGGCCGCACTCGTCGCTTCCGGCCGGGCAGACGCACTGGCCGTACTGGCAAGCCTCACACTCCCCGCATCCGGGGGGGCACACTCCGCCGCACTTGTCGTCGCCGCAGGTCTTGTTTTCACAGTCAGGCTGACACACGCAGAACGGATCCTGCCCCTGGATGCACTTGTAGTTGTCGTCGCACTTCTGGGTCAGACCGTAGGCCCCGCATCCGTTTTCATCCTCCTTGCACAGGCGGTACGCACCAGGGCCCGAATCGGGGAGGCATTGAACGTCGCCCTCCGTGCATTCGTCCTGGTTGACGCACTCGCACTGCCCGGCCAGCTCATTGCAGACCATCCCGAGGGGGCAGGCTCCGCACGGGCAGCCCTGACTCTCCCCGCACTCCTTCCCTGCACAGGCCTTCTCGCATCCCTCGCACTGCGTCCCGGAGGCATCGCATCCGGCAGGGCACGTTGATTCGGTCAACTTGGCACAGCCTGACTCATCCGTGCCGCACTGCTTCAGCTTGCCATCGACGCACCCCTCATCTTCCGCCGAGCAGCTCGCCGCACATTCACAAAGCCCGCTGACGCACACCTTGGAGCCCTGGCATTGCCCACAGGTTCCGCCGGCGCCGTCGTCCCCGCACTCCTTCCCCTCGCAGCTTCCCCCCAGTGGCTTACACACTCCGTCCTGGCAGGACTCGCCGGACTGGCAATTCCCGCAATTGCCTCCGCAGCCGTCGTCTCCGCATTCCAGGCCGGTGCAGTCCCCATCACACTGACACTTCCCGTCGACACACTCCGCCCCGTCCTTGCAGGGCTTGGGCCCGTCCCACGTGTAGCAGCCATCCTGCACCGAGCAGAAGTAGTAGGTGCCCACCTCGACACCACACTTCGTGATCCCCTCAGCAGTGCATCCTTCCTGCGAGCAGTCGACGCACGTTCCCGTCTGGCAGGTCTTTCCGACGGGACAGGTACCGCAGCTCCCGCCGCAGCCGTCGTCTCCGCACACCTTCTGGGAGCAATCGGGGAGGCAGGTACACGTTCCGCTCACACAGGTCTCATTCTGGTTGCAAGTTCCGCACTGGCCACCGCAGCCATCATCCCCGCAGGTTTTCCCCGTGCAATCCGGCAGGCAGGCCCCCTCGGAGACGACGCAGTCTCCATCGACGCACTCGGTGCCCGGACTGCACGTCTTGAGCAACGACCAGGCGCCCCCCGCGTCGCACAGCAGCACGTCGGACTTGCTGCACATTCGTTCTCCCGGCGTGCACGAGGACCCGTCGTCTCCGCACGAGGTCAACACGCAGCACATCGTTGCCAGCACCACGCCCAACATCACCTGCCTGCCCATCAGAACCCTTGTCCTCTTCATCTCCTCTCTCCTTCGAATAGCCAGGATCAAACCTGTCGCCAGCAACAGAATCCACACGGCCCCTGAAGCGCACGATCGACCGCCTGAGGCCCGATAGGAATGGACCACAGCGCACCCTCCCGGTGACGGGCTTCCCGATTCTCCCGGGCCGTCTGAGCCGACATTGGCGGACGCGTCCGAATGGCTTGATGCAAAGTCCCCCGTCATCTCGGGGGGCGTGTCCAGGAAACAGATGGCACCGTTTCCTGCCGCTCCCTGGTCCACACAGGTCCCGCCTTCCGCCTGGCAGTCCCTTCCCACGAATTCGTTTCCCTTGCAACGCCAGAGCATCTGGCCGACGCACAGAGAGTCCCCTTCCGTGCAGACAGCGCATTTCCCCTCGAGGCAAGCCGTCCCGGCAGGACACGAGAGGGGCGTTCCGAAACAACCGTCCGGGGCGCACTGGTCCTGGAGCGTGCACGGATCCCCATCGTCGCAGGAACCGCCTGCTACGGGACTTGACCAGCATCCGTAGGACGGCTTGCACGAGTCCTGCGTGCAGGGATCGCCGTCATCGCATGCCATGTCGACCGGCTCGTGCCAGCACCCCTCCTCGCCCATGCACGTGTCCTCGGTGCAGTCGATTCCATCGCTGCAGTCCGGGAGCCCCGGCTGGCATGACCCGCTTTCACAGTGGTCCCCCAGTGTGCACGGGTCTCCATCGTCACACGGGCTCTCGATCAGGATGAACTTGCACTCCGCCCCGTTCGAGCACGAGCCGCTCTCGCACGCTGCGCAGAAGTCCATCGTGCACTCGTTGCCGTCGTCGCACAGCCGGGGCTTGCCCAGGCACTGCCCTCCCATGCAGAAGTCGAAGTCCGTGCAGGGGTCTCCGTCGTCGCACGAGACAGACGCCGTCTCGTGCACGCATCCCACCCATGGAATGCAGTCATCGAGAGTACATGGGTTGCCGTCGTCGCATCCCGCCTTCTTCAGTCCCCGGCAGACCCCCTCCAGGCAGGTATCTCCTGCGGTGCAGGGGTCTCCGTCATCGCAGGTGTCGGCCACGGGGACGTTTACGCAGCCCTGGCTCGGATAACAGGCATCGAGAGTGCAGGAGTCGCCGTCATTGCAGCTCTTGCCTCCGCTTCCCGTACACCACCCCTTCACACAGGTGTCATCGGACGTGCAGGCGTTTCCGTCGTCGCACGGTCCCTCGGTCGGAGAATGGATGCAGCCGACCGTGGGCGAGCAGCTGTCTTCCGTGCAGGGATTGCCGTCATTGCAGTTCAGCTCGTAGGTCGGAATGCAGGCGCCTTCCATGCAGTGATCACCGACCGTGCAGATCCCCTTCTTGTCCTGGCAGCCCCCTCCTGACTTCGGGAGGTGCTGGCACACTCCGTCGTCACAGATCTCCTTCGTGCACGGGTTGTCGTCGACGCAATCCAGGCTGACGAAGGGGATACACTGCCCGTTGCTGCAGAAAGAGCACTTGTCGGGGCAAACCCCACACACGCCTCCGCACCCATCCGGGCCGCAGGCCTGGTTGAAGCACTTCTTCTGGCAGTCCACCGCACATTGGCCGGCATCGCAGTGGAACCCGACCGCACAGCCTCCGCAACTACCTCCGCAACCGTTGTCGCCGCACTGCTTCCCGCCGCAGCTCGGGTTGCAGACGGTGACGCAGGTCCCGTTCTTGCAGAACTGCCCCCCTGAGCAGCTTCCGCACGTGCCGCCGCACCCGTCGGCCCCGCACTGCTTGGCAGCGCACTGTGGAGCACACTTGCACTGTCCGGACTGACAGACTCGTCCGACGGGGCAGTAGTAGGCGGCGGTCCAGGAGGGACAACCGTCCACGAACGAGCACTGCTCGACCACCTTGGTCCCAAGACACTGGGTCTTGCCCACGGTGCACTCCGCCTCCGGGCAGGCGCACGAGCCGTCGCCGCACACCTTCGGGAAGGGGCAGACCCCACACTCGCTGCCGCAGCCATCCGGGCCGCACTGTTTGCCGGTGCATTGCGGCTTGCACGCCACGATCTCGATGGGGGGGCTGCACTCGACCGCCGAAAAGCCAATCTGCGACCAGGCGGACACCCGTACTCGATAGCCGCCGCCGGGCATGCCCATGGGGATAGGCCATTCGAGCGTGCCTGGGTCTCCGCCTCCTACCGGCGACACCAGCATGCTCTGGATTGTCGTGGCCCCCGCACAGTCTCCTCCGCCCGCAACGAGGTCGACGCCGACATGGCTGACCTCCGACCCTTCGCTCTTCACCGTCCAGGCCGCGGGCAACTTGGTGCCTACGTCGTACTGCTGATTGGCGGCAGGCAGAGTCACTGAAACCGATATCGAGTACTTGGGGGCGCTCTCGGGAGAGATGGTGAAGGTCCTCTTCTGGGACTCGCACTGCAGCATGACGCTCTTCTGATAAGGACAGGTGCTGCTCTTGTCAATCCAGTGCTTCACGTCGTAGTAGACCCACCACTCGTAGGTGCCCGGCTCGGTCAGCGGGACGGTCGTCGAATCCCCGGCTGCCGGATACAGAGCTGGTTTGGAGTTTCCACCCGCAGTCACGTTTCTGACGGCCACGCCATGGGGCTTGGCCGGCTCCCCCGCCGTCCACGCAAAGGCAATCTCCCCCGCCGACAGCTCGGCTCCTTCTGCGGGCGTTTTTGCAAGAGGCGTACTGCACGCATAGAAGGTGAACGCTGACGCGTACCCGAGCGTCCCCGGGGCACCGGGCTGCTCGGCAGCTACCGTCCACCGGTAGCTTCCCGGAACCTCGATCATGGCCGTTTCCGAATTGCCGCTTACCGGCTGCAGGTCAAGCCCGGTCACCTTGGTGCAGGTGTCCAGATTGCGGATGGTCAGAAACTTCTTGGTGGCGGGTCCCCCTGACCAGTTGAAGCTTATCCAGCCGACGGGGATTGCAGATGCGTCCTCCGGGCCGACGAGCTGTGGCGCCGTAGGTCCCCCTGTCGGGATTCCGGCTGGAGGCGTGCCGTCGCAGCCTCCGGCCAGCGCCAATGGGTCGTAGAACTCGGCGGTGATGAACTCCTCGGTGCACCCGGGTAGGGGGCCCAGCCCTGCATACGTCCACTTGCACTGGTCCGAGGCACCGTACTTGTAGGATCCCTTGCGCACCCCCCAGTGCAAGTGCTCGCCATACCAGCCGTTCTCGGCACCTTGTGGCGCTATCTTCGCCACGGGCGTACCCGCCAGGACCTGCTCCCCCTCCTTCACCAGCATCTTCGTGCACAGGGTGTAGGGGGCATGTGCCTGGCCTGTCCCGTCGCACAGCAGATGTCCTAGGACCGAGGTGTAGGTCTGGCCCCCGATGGTGTGCTCGATGATCACCGTCCCGCCGTATCCGTCGTGGTACTTGGTCTCTTTCACGACCCCTTTTGCCGGGGAGTAAACCGTTGTCCCCTCCGCCGCAGCCAGGTCGACTCCCAGGTGCCAGCACTTGCCAGCCAGGCAGTCGACCACGATTCCGAAGCTCCGGTTCTTGTGGCACTTCTCAAGAGGCCAGCTCCAGGCCTCCTTCGGGGGTACAACGGGATCGGGGACACCCGGATCTTCGGGATCATCGGGAAAGCTCGGCCCTTCGGAGCAATGCCACTTCTCCGAGACGGTCCATGCGCAGGACATGCCCTTGGCACCGCAGTCCTCGACAACCACGCTTTCGCCCAACGGTCCCGTGACGCACTTCTTGATGATTCCCCCCGGAAAGCACTGGCCCCCGGCCGGGATCCCGTTGCAGGATGTCGGGGCAACGCACTTCCCCGTGGCCTTGTCGCACAAGGTGCCGTCAGGGCAGCTCTCGGGATCCCCCCATCCCAGAGTTCCCAAGGGCTCCTGGATGCACTGCTGCAGCTGGAATACGTTCTTGGGGTGACACTGCCAGGCCCCTTTCGCTGGACAGGTGGGATGGGTCTTGATCCAAAAGAGACGGTAGAGGCCGGCAACGCCTCGGAAGGCGTGACGCATCAAGGGAGCAGCGACATCCTCCTGGTAGTCCGGTGTGGTGCCGCAAACCGTCTCACACTCCATGTCCGGGCAGCCCCAGCCACCGCCACCACACTTCTCAAGATAGGACAGATAGTACCTGGAGCACTCCAGGCATGCCGCGTCAGCTATGGCGTCCAACTTGCCGCCAACAAGGCCCTCATCTTGCCAGAGATTGACAGGGAAGTTGATGGAAGACGAGCCAAGGGAGTAGTATCTATTCCCCTGCGATGTCGTCGACGCAAAGTATTGGGTCTTTTGAGCCACAAACCACGCCAGCCGAAAGAGAGAGCTCTCCAGGCCAAGCCCCGAAGGTATCCAGACGGAGTCGGACGGCCCGTCGATGACGTACGGGATCTGCTCAACAGGGCTAAATTCTATGTAGTACGATCCAATGTATTCTTCGAATATGTCGGCAGGATAGTTGCCAAATTCACAGCCAAGAAGAAGCTCTCCAAGCCATAAAAAATCACTCATATGCGGGCTGAGATGTACATGTGCAGGTACAGTCATGTCTGTCAATAGGTGGGCTGATCTTCCAAGCCAATAGAAGGATTCTTGCCTATTTGTTGTATATAAGTCGATAGCGTGTGTAAATATGTAGTTTAATCTATTTGCGCTGCTGCCCCATGAGTCATGTATTGCAAACTCTCCTGAAAATGTGCATCCCCAAGGAAGGAAATAAGGAATAATGAATGGTCCGCATTCAATATCTAGCTTAGCTCCGGCATTCCACGAGGAGCCGTATCCGCCGGAATGGGTTGGGACGAACCAGGGTTCGTCCGGATTCCAGAAGTGATAGCAGAACGGGTTGTTCAGTTCCTCAATGTCCTTGCCGCATTTGTTCAGTTCGTCCTTGGCCTTCTGGGACAGGTTCCAGCCCCCCGGTTGACAGACCTGATTGAACGGCCCGTCGGACTGGTCAGTGTCCTCCTCTCCCGAGCCGGCCAGGACGCCTTCTCCCTTGTCGGCAGTGAATCCCGTCTTGTCTGGGGCCGCGCCCCACAGCACCGCTCCTCCCCCCGGAGTGGGGACGGCGCCGTAGAGAAAGTACTTAAAGTCCGACCCTGGCCACTGCCAGGTTCTTGAGGCCTGGAAGGCAATCCATTGATGCACATACATGCCGTCTTCAGCCTTGTGTGGTGCGAAGATCTGCTCACAACGGGCCCCCGAGTCCGGCTCGGACACCGCATCGGGCCCAGCCGGGGCAACACCCACCTGCACGTCCTCGCTGGACCCCTCAACAGGTTCTCCAAACTCGCACCCCGCCAGAGTGAACAGCACCAGCAGGACTGTGCAGATGCTCTCGAGAGCAGCGGAACTCGTGCAGACGACCTGGTCCTTCCTGCCATCGTTTCGCCCCCCGTGTGCCCCATCCTCGCCGCAAGGGGTTGGTATGTGCCCGAACGCCATGGAAATCTCCTTAGCGAGGTGGGAACCCGGCCCAGCTCCGCCCGCCCGATGAACTCGAACATGACTGATAACTGACATTAGCTCGACACGGGGCGGTGCGCAAGTCTCATGAGTGGGCGGCCAGCCCTGCTCCAGGGGCGTGGTTGCGGATGGTGATGGCGACGGATTCGACATCTCCAGGCTCCATGGACAGAAGCGGTGCCATCATCCGGAACGCCTGCTCCCCACGGGCGGCATGGCAAGTCCGAGGCGGGCGACCCGGGGCCAATGGCCCATGCCATGGAGGGAGGACTGCTCGGCTGCCCGGAACCCGTGCCACAGGTCACGATTCGTTGCACGATGAGCGATTAGGGCACGCAGCCAGGAGCTGAACTGCGGTGCCACCTCGTGGGTCTGGAGATGCAGGAGAGAGTCGAGCTGGGCTGCCATCGGTCTCTCGGGTCGGTGGTCGAGTCCCATCGCAGGCAACGGTTCCTGATGTCATGATAGCGCTGTCCGCAGGCTTGGCAACGATGAGGGCCGCCCCCCGGTTGGTTGCGGAGACTGTCGGGGCTTCGGTGCGGGCCCGGTCGGGCCGTGCTGGGACGCTCTCGTCCCGTCCGCGAATTGCGCTTCCTTTGCTCTGTCCGGCGGTGTTAGAGTCCGTTTGTCGTAAGCCAGTGAGGAGGAGAGGATGGACCACAACAGGCTTCGCATTCCGATGGATAAGGAGCTCAGCGACGAGCTCTTCGGGATGTTTCGCGGCCCGGGAGGCGAGGAAGGAAGATGAGCCCAACCTATGACCCCGTGTTGGAGGGGTTCTCAATCTCCATTGTCCATCCCATGGTCATCCAGAGAGGGCTGACCTCTGCAGACCGGCAGATGGTGGCCTGGCGAGTCTGGCTCAAGGAGTTGGCTGAACGCCCGGACCGCGTTCCTGCTGGCTGGGCCGTGAGGTCGCCCGAGGAAGAGCTGGACCGTCTGTCGATTGGCCGGTGGTCGTTCCGGGAGGTGAAGGCCCAGTTCTTCGCCGACGTCGCTTTTGACAGTTCCAAAGGAGCCGACCCCGACTGCGAAGCGATCCGGCCGAAGCTGCGTTGGCTCGGGTTTGCCGGTCCTCTTCGAGGGGCTGGTCTTCCCGAGAACGGGGTCCAGCTCGGCAACCTCAAGCTGGGACTGATGAGGCGGATACGGGCAAAGAGCGGACGAAAGCAGGCGCCGGGGACTGCCGAAGTACCGGTGACGGACGACGCACCAGAGGCCGAGGTGGAGCTCCTCAACGGAAGCGTCAACGTCTTCTCTCTGCTGTCCGTCGCCATGGTGGAGCTGCTGGTGATCCAGCTCCGTTTCGAAAAGGGTCTGCCGCTCTCGAAGGCCATGCAGGTGTCCCATCTCACGGCGCACGTCGACCCGGCCGACTGGATGCTGGTGGCGCTCCCGCACGGCCTTGTGTCGCAGATCAACCGGCGCAGATTTGAGGCCCGCTCGGCGAATGGAGGAGCCGGAAAGGAGGCCCCCGGCTCGCCCCTCCTGCTGTCGAAAGACGACTTGAAGAGCGTCATGCACTTCATCCATTCCCGGCCGGGAATGGCCGGAGAAATCGACCACCTCTCCCGAACCAATCTGAGAAGCCTGCTTGGCCCCAGCCTCCCGGTTCTGCTCCAGGAGTCGCTGCTGGTCTCCGCTCCGGTGAAGGACTACTGGGCCCCCTACCACGGGCGTGTTCCGATTGCCCCTCGATACCTGCTGCCAATTGCTCCGGAGGATGGACGCAAGATAGGACCGGACGACCTCGCCGCCGCCTGGAAGGCGTTTGAGAGCACAGAGTCTCTGGTGGCTCGGGGGTTGCCCCACCCGGAGTTCTCCGATTCCTTCCCGGTCCCGATGTCCGAGATTCAAGGCCCCGAGATGGTCACCCTGCACATTACGGGAAGTCAGCGGTTCTATCTGACCTGTGAGGGCTTCTACGCCGTGGGGTTCTCGGCAAGCGAGTTCGACCGGACTCAGTGGATGGGCCGGGTCGCTCGCGACTACCTCGCTACCTGGCTGCTCGTTCTGCACCAGGGCACGCTCCTTCAGCGGATTTCCATGGACTCTTACTCGGGCAACGAGCGGCGTGAGGCTCGCGACAACGAGTATCTCATGGCACGTCTGCTCGAGTTCTCCACGGAATACGATTTCCACCTGGTTTCTCCGCAGCGGAACATCCAGGCCATGTACCGGACCGCCCGGGAAGTCCTGGGCGTCAACACCATGGTGGAGGAGGTCAGCGCCGAGCTCCACCGATGGGTGGACGATGAATCACGAAAGGAGCAGAAGGCGCTCAATTCCGTGGCAGTTCTGGCGCTGCTGGCCGCCCTGGCGACCTCGTTCATCGGATTGAACCTGAGCTACTTCACGAACGACTCGCAAATCGGGTTCTGGTTTGGCGACCCAGCGGCCCCCGTGCCGGGGCTGCTCTGGCTTGGTGTGCCGGTTGTCATCGTGGCGGCCGCAATCCTGGCCAGACGGTCGCTGCGCGAGCACGTGAGGAGGGTCTTCCGGCTGCTGTGGCGCAAGTAATGGATGCCGAGGCGCCGGCGAGATCTCGCAGGAAGCGGCCCTGGCATTGCGCCGAACAGACTCCGTCAACTCGGGAGAGCCCATGGACGAGATGTTGCAGCAGGAGATTATGAGCCGCTTCCCCTATCCGATTGCTCGACCGTTCCGGAAGCTGAGGACGGACGAGTGTTTCGACCCGGGACCGAACCGGCTGCGGTTCACGCTGGTAACCGCGGAAGCCGTGTCCCGGTTCCTCGCTGCAATCGTTCTCTGCGAGTGTCGGAACCTGCTGGAAGAGGGGCCCAGAGAACTGCCCGCCTCGTTCGAACGGTTTGGTGAGCAGTTCTCCCGCCCGTCGTGGGGATTCTGGCAGCAGTGCATCCGGGAGGGCCTGAAGCTCCTGATCAACTCGGGGCGCGAACCGCTGGTTTCGGAACTGGCCGCCGCCTGGTTCTCCAAGGCACCCCAGCAGTCCCCGGCTGCGACTGCCCTGGACGAGTTGGTGACGTTGCGAAACCAGCTCAATCACGAGAAGCTGAGAGTCATGCTTCCGCACGAGTTCGAGCGCGTCTGCCGCCAGACCTTCGACCAGCTCGGTACTGCCTTGCAGGCTCTGGTGTTCCTGGGCAGCTATCGGCTCGGATTCTGCAGCGGCATCGAGGTGACCAAGAAGCGGCGGCTCGAACCGACGTTTGTTCACCGGATCAAGAAGATCGCAGGGACGAGCGAGGACTTCGAGGCAGCCCGGGACGAGCGCAGCTTCCCTCTCGACTCTCCCGCTGTTCTGCTCCTGGGCTCGGGGTCCACCCGGCATCTCAACCTCGACCCGCTCCTCGTGTACGAGGCAGAGGCCGGGGCTGCACCGGACATCTTCTTCTTCAACGGTAGGAACCGTGCCGGCGAGGTCGAGTACTCTGCCTGCAACCATGGCGGCATCTTCCAAAGTTCCAAAGCCCGCCGCCAAGAGGAGCTCGAGCAGGAGGCCAACCACCTGGTGGCGTTGCTGTCCCAGGGCTGTGCGGAGTCGACCCATGAGTGACCTCGACCGCCCCGAATCCAGCCTGGATGAGTTGTTCGGCCCCGTCGCCCCCGGACGAAGCGGGCCGTCCCGCTCGAAGAGCCCGTTCAAGTTCCTCGACCCCTACGGGCCCGACGATGCCGACATCTTTTTCGGCCGTTCCTTCGAAAGCACCGAGCTGTACTCCCGGTTCCATCGGTCCCGCCTCCTCCTGGTGTACGGGGAATCCGGCTCGGGCAAAAGCTCACTGGTGCAGTGCGGGCTGCGGTCGAAGATCCCCCCCGAAGAGGCCCTGTTCGTCACAGTCCGCTGCGCTGTCGACCCGTTCGGCTCGCTGCGACGGGAGTTGGTCCGACTGTTGCCGCCCGGAGCGGAGGCCGAGGGCGAATGTGGGGAACTGCTCCGGAAGGTCTTCTTTCGCAAGAGCAAGACGGTCGTACTGGTGCTCGACCAGCTCGAGGAGCTGTTCATTCTTCAGCCCGAACCCGTTCGAAGGAGACTCTTCGATTCCCTTCGGATCTGGCTGTCCCAGGACATCGACTTCCGAGCGATTCTGCTGATCCGACAGGAGCACCTGGCCCGGCTCGGCGAGGCCGAGAAGGTGCTCGATTCGGTGTGGACCAACCGGTTCTGGGTGAGACGCATGGCTCCAGAGCAGGCCAGGGAGGCAATCGCAAAGCCCTGCCGGGTCCATGGCATCGGACTCGATCCACAGCTCCCCGACCTGCTGGCTGCCGAGATCTCCGCTGGTGGCCACGGTGCTGAGCTCCCCATGCTCCAGGTGGTCATGGAGACCTTGTACCGGCATGCCGTCGCGGCCGCCGGTGACCGACCCCAGATCGACCGGGCCGCATACTCCAGGCTGGGCGGGGCACAGGGAATGCTCGCCCGCTTCCTGGATGACCAGGTTGCCGCCGCACAGAGTCCGGACCAGGTGCGGCAGGTTCTCAAGTGCATGATCACTTCGGAGGGTACCAAGCGCCCTCTCTCGGCCCGAGACATCCAGTCACGCTCCTCGCAGTTCGGCCCGGAAATCGCCCCCGCCGAGCTCGATCCGCTCCTGCGTTCCCTGGTAGATGCCCGCGTGCTGCGGGAAGATCCGGATACATCGCTCCTCGAGCTCAGGCACGATACCCTGGCCGCTGCAGTCTCCAAGTGGCTGACGCCCATGGAGGAGGAACGGCTGCAGCTCCGAGCCGTCGTCGAAAGCCGTTTCAAAGAGTACAAGGCCGGCGGTGGCCTCATCGACAACGCCCAGCTCCTGGGCCGGCTTGAACCCGCGCTCCCCTACCTCGGTCTGTCCGAAGAGCAGAGGAGGTTCGTCCTCCTGTGTCGCTCCACCCTCGAGCGCCGCCGCCGAACCCGCAACCGGCTGCTGGCCGTCTCCGGGGCTACCCTCACGCTCGTCCTAACCGCTCTCCTGGCCTGGGCGCTCTGGGCCATGTCCGTCGCCCAGGAGGAGCGGACCCGGGCCGAGGCCGAAACGGCCAGCAAGCAAGAGGCACTCGCCGAGGCCGAGAAGGGCCGGTCCGAAGCCCAGGCCGCCCGTGACGTCGCCGAAGAGCAGAGGCGCCTGGCCGAGGCGGCAGGCACGCAATCCCGTATCCTAGCAGAACGCTCCGTGTCCCGTTCTCTGACCCTCGAAGCACGTGGGGGCGAGGCGCTTGGAAGACCCCGCGAGGAATCCGTGGCACTTCTGCGTGCTGCCGCCCGCCCCGAGGCCGGCCAGGACGGGAGAATCCAGGCACTGAGAGGGGGAATGGTATCCCTGTGCGCCCAGCCGCTCTCTCACTGGATCGAGTCGCCGGAGGGCCTTCGGGGTGCCGCTGGGAACCTCTCCCTGGCATTCTCTCCGGACGGTAGAATCCTGGTGTCCGGCGGAGTTGGAGGGGTGGACGTCTGGGATGTCGGACGAGGTGCTCTCCTCAGGACAATCCGGTCCGACCTCCTGTCGGTCCGACAGGTGGCTGTGTCCGCAGACGGCAAGTCGGCCGTCGTTGTCGGATTGGTGCAGGACCATGGGTGGGTCACTCGTGTGTGGGCAGTGGAGACCGGCGAGCTGCTCGGGGAGGTCGACATTCCGGATCAGGAGCCCGACGGAAGGGACATGGATGTGTCCCTGTCGGCGGAGGGCAACACCGTGGCGGCCTGGAGCATCTTGCGAGGATTTGATGGCCTCGTGCTGCTCTGGACCCTCCCCTCGGGGGCGGAGGTCCGTATCCGTCCGCCGGAGAGGCCCGCAACGAAGTCCTACTCCCCGACACTGTCGGCGGACGGGATGTTCGCGGGCATCGGGAGCGTGGGATACCTGGTCGACCACAGAAACTGGGTCGACGTGTTCGACACCCGCACCGGCGCCAGCGTTGGCACGGTGTTCGAGGAACGGTGCGACTACTGCGAGGTGGCCGATCTTCGCCTCTCTCAGGATGGAAGCAGGGTCTTGATCTCTCTGGCAGCGCACATGAGGGCCTGGACGCCCGCAAACTCCCCCTCAGCCACGCTCTTCGAACCAGTGTGCCTGAAGACGGAAGCCGGATGCGGCAGCAACCCCAGGATCTGGAGGCTGCTGCCCGACGGCTCTTCCAGCCTCGAGGGTTTCTCTGGTCCGGTCGAATTGGATGCGGAAGAAAGGACGACAAGGCTAGGGCCCGTCTCGAGCCGCGATTTCTCACGTGTGGCAGCCGTAAACGGCGCGGCATCCCTGGCAGTGTGGGACGGTCGGTCCGGAGGATTGCTCTCGGTGTCCCGACTTGGCGATACTCCAGTCACAGATCTGGTCCTGTCCCACGGCGGAGGGCTCGTCGCTGCGGCCGTAGAGGGAGGCAGCCTGATGCTGGTGGATACATCGACTGGTGCCCCCGGGCAGCCCATTTCTGTCGGAGAGGACTGCGAGCTTCACTCGCTCGAGTTTTCTGCCGACGACGCGAAGTTGGCTGCCACATGCGACGCTCGAATTGCCATCTGGGACCTGCATTCCGACCAGGCCCCGAGAGCGACCTTCGTGACGAGGGAATTCGGCCTCCACTTCTTGTCCTTCTCGCCGGACGGGCACACTCTATTGACCTCGTCGGAACGAGAGGGGGCCGGCGCACACGCATGGGATGTCCCGTCAGGGGCGCACCTGGGCCCGGCCCCTGAGGAGCTAGAGGCATCCGTCGGAGCAGCGTGCTCCCCTTGGCGTGCTCTGTCCGGCTCCCTTCAGCAGTCCGTGGCGATCCGGCGTGCGGGTGGGACGTGGCTGGAGGATGACGGTTTGGAGGACTACGACCTGGAGCGAAGAGGGTTTGCGTGCACGCCCGATGGCAACTTTGTCCTCACAGTGGCCGAGGACGGGACGTCGGCGCTGTGGGAGATGAAGTCCGGCAAGTCTGTCTGGGAGCCGTCTCCGAAATTGGCTGCCACAGGGGCGGTGGCCTTCTCGGGAGATGGCAAGGTTCTGGCTCTGGCAACTGAGGACAAGAGCGTTCAGCTGTTGGATATGCAGAGCCGCAGTGTCCTCAAGACCATTGCCGTTCACTCTGGCGCCACGGCCGTGGCTCTGTCTGCCGATGCAACCATCCTGGCGGTAGGTGCCCGGACCGGTGATGTGTTCCTCTGGGACACGACGTCGCGATCCATGACCAGGCGATTGGCCGGCCATCGCACGGGAATAGAAGCTTTGCTGTTCTCCCCTGGCGGCCGTGTGCTCGCCGGTGCGTCAAGGGACAATCTGGCGAGACTCTGGGACATTGATACGGGGGGAACCATCGCATCGCTCCCGGTGGGAACTGTGGTCGAGGTGCTGGCATTCAGCCCCGGCGGCAATCATCTGGCATCCTTGACCTGGGACGGCACTGTCACGCTGTGGACCGCTCAAGCACCGGATTTCTCCAGTGTGTGGTTCGATGCGGGACGGCGCACGAACCTGCGAGTGTGCCGAGACTCGCTGGTCGTTGTGCCCGTTGCCCCTTATCCGTCTCCCGACTCGGTGTGGGCAGACGAGAAGCTCTGCAGCAAGGTCGAGTTGGCATATTAGGAGGTAGTGCGGGAACGCCCCCAACAAGGGCCGGGGGACAACGACGTCGACGGAAACCTGCCGGCAGATTTGGTATGGGGCTGTGGGGATTAGAGGATGACCTGGGGCAAGACTGTCGTGGACGGAACTGTGCACGAGGCGGGAACCCTCGATGCGATGGGCAGGACGGAGAAGCCAGTGTCATCCAAGGAGAGGAGGTGAGCACGAATGGACGAACAGTTCGAATGGCTCAGCAGACTGTCCGTGCTCAAGGCAGCGGGCATCGGTCTGCTCCTGGCCGCGGCCATTGAGCTGGTAACTGTGGCCTTGCGTTTCGGGTTCGACCTGCAGACCACCCGGGAGACTGCGTGGCTGGCACCCTTCACGCTGGGGTTTCGAATCCACCACGGGTACGTCGGGCTGGTCTTGCTGCTGGTCGTGCCGTTCCTCAAGGGCGGGTGGCGCAACGTGCTGTTGGCACTGGGCATCGCTCTCCTGGTCTCCGACCTCGTTCACCACTTCATCGTGCTGAAGGCAGCCACGGGTGATGCCCAGTTCCACTTGCGGTACCCGGAGGAGCGCAATGGGGCGTAAGAGGAGGACCGCCAGAACGCCCGGGCGCAGCTCGCCCGCAAGAGGCCGCTTCTCCATCCAGAATCCACGGGCATCGAGGCTCCAGGCAGTGCTGCGGATTCTCCTTCGAACCCTCTGTCCGATCCCTTGGTACCTGGGTGCACGGCGCATGAACTCCGGAGATTGGCCCCGAGTCTGGAGGACCCGCCCGGTCCCTGCCTGCTACACACCGGGAGCGCTGGAGTGGCGCTACTTCTACGGTTGGGTCAAGGCGATCCCCGCACTCACCAGGTGGTGGCTGTGGAGCGCTCCCAGGAGAGACATTGTCCGCCAGATGGCCGAGCTGACTTCGTGGAACGCCCTGCTGCACGTCGCCGCCATGGCAATGTACTTTGCGAACCAGCCTGCAGGGTGTCTGGCAATCCTTGCGATCGTGTTCCTCGTGATCGTTGCAAGCGGTGCGTTCTCGCTCTGGGCCACCATGTTCCAGGGACAGTTCATTCGGGGGGACTTCGGGAGAATGTACTACCCCGTCCCCACTCGCAATCGCACCCCGCCCCCTCTCCGAACCCCGGACGACTTCCGTGAAGACGACATGACGTGGTGGCGCAGCAAGAACAGCCAAGCTTGGTGCTATATCGGGCTCTGGTCCTCGCTGTGGCTGCCGGTATCGCTGACGTTGCTCTTCTGGAGCACGCAGGAGCTGTTCGGATACTACGGATTCCAGGACGGCGAAGGGGCACGACACGGGCTCTCTGTCTGGTTCCAGTTCGTCCTGGACAACGTGATCCGCACGCCGCTCGACCTTTCCGAAATCTACGGCTGGGAGATCGCCCAGGTACGTTCTCTGTTCTGGGAAGGGGACCATATCGTGTTCTTCACCCGACTGCTCGTGAGTCTTCTCCTCGTCCAGGCCGGCGTCGCCATCGTGCGCCGCAGGCTGATGCTCATTCGCACGGTCAAGGAGCTGGATCTCTATCCCGCCCACATGGATCCTCCGGCACAGGTGGTCCGCCTGGGACATTGGCTGTTTGCCCCCATGGCGGGCCGGGTGATGGAGCAACCCGATGCGGAGGAACGTGACCCGGGCCGCCTGGAGAAGCTCAGGCAGCGTCGCCTGCAGGCCTTGAAGGTGCTGGAGCGTCTCGTGGACGACCGGCTTCCCGGCATAGCCGTGGAGCTTGCTGCAGGCGATCCGGACCAGCAGGTCGCCGCTGCGGCATTGGCCTATCTCCTCGAGGACAACGACGAGGCCATTCTGGAGGGGCTTGTTCGCCGCTCAGAAGATCTGTCCCGTACGGGTCACCTGGCCGAACTGAAAAGCTCCGTCGAGGCTGGACCGGGGATGCGTCCCGCCCTCCGACGTCTTTCGAAACGGCTTGAAAACGGGGGCGGGAAGACGCAATGAGGTTTGACCACCGCATTTGTCCACGCGCTTCTAATCACACCGGGCCGACGGTCGGCCCATTGGAAGGAGGGAAGATGAGACGATTCGCTCTGGTCCTGTTCCTGGTGCTCGGCACCTCCCTGGTCGGATGTAGGGCCGTGGAACCTGCCTCGGAGCAGGAATGCAAGATGGCCGTGGACCACATCATGACTCTGCTGGCCGAGAAGGAGGCGGGCTCGGGGCTGGGCGGCCGCCTGCTCGACCTTGCCGCCACTGGGGCGGGCAAGCTCACCGGGGACTACCAGAAGATGGTCCGCAAGTGCGTCGCAGAGATGAGCCGGGCCGACGTGGCCTGCATTCTCAAGGCGGACAGCGCAGGGGACCTTGATGAGTGCAAGTAAACGGTCGTGAGAGTCGATCGACCGCGGTCATGGGGAAGGGCGATTGGGGCTACCTCCCCTTCCCGACATGGTGCTATGCTCCGATTCCGGAGTTGGCGTCGCTGCCGAGGGCTCGAGGAGAGTCCGCGTGCCAGGTCGCAGGAATCGTCCGTGAATCGTGGAGTCCCTGGAGGGATGAGAATGTCGCGACCGTTGTTGTTTGTCATCCTCGCTGCTTCCCTTGCGTCCGCATGCAGCAAGGAGGGAAACGAGGCCTCGGCCGGTAGTTCCGGCGCTGCTTCGGAGTCCCAGCCTTCTTCCCAGGGGGGCACCGGCGGCGGCCGCCATACCGCCGGAAGCTCCCTGGACCCATCACTTCCCCTGGACCGGCGCGTCGACAGCTCGATCGCCGAGGCGGCCGCCACGTACCAGAAGCTCACGGAATTGAGAACGAAGCTGTTCGAAGACACCATCGAACAGGCCCGCGCCATCGTGTGCAGTGCCTACCGCATTCTCCGCCTCAAGTCCGAATACGATCCCGTTCAGTATCGCTTCGATTTGAATACCGGCCGGGAATTCGGCGGGATTCTGGCTACCTTGCTGGCGGATCAGGAAATGATTGGCGTAAGTACGTTGTGTTATAATGAAAAAAAGGAATACGACTGTAGTTATAGTTGTTATGAATACCAAAGGCATTACGGTTACTGTAATTACTCTCTTTCTTCGGTTCGATCTTCGGCATACGGCGGAATGGCGTTGCAGGCCGCACTGGGGGGGATGGGAACCTGCTCGGACAGGGTCCACATTGCTGACGAATCAAATTACAAACAGCAGCGTACTCCTAATTGTGACAGCGTATTATGGACATGCGAAAATCACTACATGAAACCAATCCCAAATTCCGATAGAGCTAGGGCTATTGAGATTTCTACGTTTTCAAAAATCATAGCTACTTCAATAAGAAGGCTAAAGATGTATCAGGATAGATTGCCTGTCCTTGAGGAACAAATAAGCACTGTATCATCGTTTGAGGCTACTTTGATCAAGCTGCAGAAGGATCTTAAATATGATATGGCGGACACTCTTTCTGCCGAGAAAAACATAAAAGAATCTGACGAATTCTATAATCATGCGCTTGATAGTCTTGATGAATTCAAGCGACAGCTTTCTGTTGATATTGAAATACAGCAAAGTGAGATAGAGAAAATATCGGAGGTCTTTGGAAATGGCAAATCGAAGGGGACTTCGAAGTAGGACCCGTCTGCTGCTTGCTGCCGTCGTGTTGGCCTCGGCGTGGTGGGGCGGGACCGGGTCGTTCGGCTCGACGGCCTTCGGTCAGGAGGCCACGTGTGAGAAGAATCTGGCCGCGTTGCTTGCACGTTTCGGCGAGCTGTCCGACGAGAACAAGGCGCTCAGGAACGATGTGCAGGCACTCCGGGAGGCACTGGGCCGGCTCGAGTCCCAGGCATCTTCTCTTCGCAAGGAGAACGAGGAGCTCAGGCATGCGCTGGACGAAGTCAAGGCCGTCCGGGCCAGGTTGGAGGAGGAACTGGCGGCCCTCAGACCGAAGCGTCTTCCCCCTCTCACTCAGGAGGATCTCTCGGGGAAGAACCTCGTGTTGAAGCGGGTCTACACCATCCGGAGCGGGGAGTGCTTCGACCACAACGGGGACCGGTCGTGCATGGTCCACGAGTTCCTGACGCCCGAGGGAAGGAAGTGCTACCTGGTCTACAAGGCCAATCGCATCCTCTCGGACGACGAGGCCGTCCGGGGGATCATCGACAAGAGCGGGCGTGAGCTGCGAATCGTCAGCCGCGAGCTCTCGGAGAAGATCCGTACGTGGGAGAAGGAGAACCCAGACCTCCTGCCGTTGCTGATGACCTACTGAGGTGCGTTTGAGTGCGGGCATTCCCCGCTCATCGGCGGCGCACATCCTCGCTGCCTGGTGCCGGACCCCCGTGGGGCGGGAGAGGGAGTCCTGACCGCTGGCATGTGCTCTTGCGACCCCGCTGCCGTTCAGGCAGCGTCACTCCTCTTCGCCTCGCGGCTTCCGCCCCATGAAGTTCCAGTAAGTCGACAGGATCTCGAACTCGGCCTCGTTCCGCTCCGTGCCGTACGCCTTTCGGGCAGCGGCCCGCACCCGATCCGCCACCTTCGGGTCCCCGGGCGGCGGGGGGGGAGCGACGGCCAGTGAGAACGGCTCGCTTCCCACGCACCCCGCACTGCGCACGTAAGCCTGGAAGTTCGCCACGCCCGAGAGGTCGTGGCGGTTGAAGGACGGTTCGAACAGAGGGGCCAGCAGCTCGGCATCTCGGCTGCCCACCCGCAGAACCACCGACGTCCCCACGTTCCCGAGCACTGCTCGAAGCACGTCGGGGCGGAGTTGCTCAACGTATTGGTGTGCCACGGTCAGCGCCAGCCCGAACTTCCTCGCCTCGGCCAGCATCTCGGCAAACCGTTCGTCTGCAAAGAGTTGGAACTCGTCCGCATACAGGAAGAAAGGCCTTCCGTTTCCTGCCCCTCGCCGTGTCACCGCATGCCAGATGCGGGACACGATCTGGCTCGACAGCAGCGCAGCGGCCTTCTCCCCGAATCGCCCCTTGCCCAGGTTGAACAGCAGGATCTTCCCTTCCTCGATGATGGCGTCCAGGTCGAGCATGCGGGGTTGACAGATGATGTTCCGCAGCGAAGTGTCCGACACGAAGCGGGAGAACTTGCTGGTGATGTAGGTGGACAAGTTGTTCAGGCTCGCTTCGCCCCCGGTTCCTTCGGCCTCCTTCACAAACTCGGTGAGTACCGGGTCGGAATCGCCCAGCCGTTCTTTGAGCCGTGCCCGCAATTTCTGGTTGGTATAGAGAGAGCGGAACACCATGAGATTGGGGATCTCCGAGCGGGACTTGGGCGGCTCGGCCCCCATGAGCAGCCCGAGCATGCTGCGGAAGTGAACCTCGAAGATCGGCCCCCCGGTCTGGCGCAGGTCGTAGATGTGGTCGATGAATCCGTATATGTCGTCGATGATGAGGTCCCGCATGCGCCGGTACCGCACCGGGTCGTCTTCATCGATGTACAGCGGATTGAAGCCGACCGGTCGCTCCGCGTCCGCCGGATCGACGAGCACCACGTCTTTCGAACGTTCGGGCGGCAGACGCTCGAGCAGGTCGTCGATCAGGCTGCCATGGGGGTCGAGCAGGGCTACTCCCCGCCCCCGCTGGATATCGTGAAGCACCATGTTGAGCAGCAGCGTCGACTTCCCCGTGCCTGTCTGGCCCACCACGTACACGTGCCGGAATCGGGCTTCGGCATCGAGCGCCACCTGTCCCTGCTGGCCGAGGTGGCGGTTCGTCCCCAGCGGAGCATCGTCCCCTGCGGTTCCGGTCATCAGCGCGGTCCTAGACCGGCTGATGGCGATGCCCGGGAAGTCGCTTCCGCGTGGGCACACCGTCCGAACCACGGCAGCCCCCTCCATGGGGCCGAACAGAAGGTCGAGGGGCGGGCTGGTCAGCGGCTCGAGCACCTCAGCCGGGTCGCACGGCTTGACGTCGGCACCGCCTCGGAAGAGGCATTCCGTTCCCGGCTGGCCCGCTCGGATGGAGGCATCGTCGATGCCGGCCAGCACTGTCGCTACTGCCGCATCCGAGGGGCGGTCGCTGCTGCACAGGAAGACCCGCACCGCCAACGTCCGGGCCTCGAGCAGGGCCAGTCGCCGGAGAGCCCAGTCCCGGAGTGCCGCGGCCTGGAGCTCGAACACCGAATCCACCTTCTCGCTGGCCACGAATGCCGGAGAGAGGATCTTCTCCGCCGCGGCGAGATTGTCCCGAGCCACGGCCAGCGCTTCATCCGGGGCCCGGTCGAACCCACGTCCGTGCACGACCAACGTTGTATGGGGCTCGCAGCGCAACAGGACGTCCGCCACCCGTCTCCAGGGGTCGTCGCTTGGGACCCAGGGGAACAGGTGGAGCAGGTGGAACTCCGACTTCCCCCGACGCTGCACAGGCTTCGGGACCTCCTGCCTCGTCGCAAACCCGAATGGCTCCCGCTCCATGCGACCGCGCGCTACCGTCACCTTCTCCATCCGCCGGCGCAGCTCGACGCAGAGCCTGGGGCGGATTGCCGCAAGGTATGGCTCCCGCGACTGAGGTCCGTCCAGCGGCTCCCAGAATGCGAAGTCGAGCGTGGTCTGCAGCACCAGTGAAATGTTGGCGGCCCCCGCCTGCGCCAGTTGCTCCGCCTCCGAAGCGGTCTTTCCCCGGCCCACGGAGAGCAGGGCGACGTCCAACCTGCGGAAGCCCGACTCGTCCGCCGGCCTGGGCAGGTGCACCAGGAGAAACTCCCGAGGTTCCGGCATGGCCGCCAGCGCATTGGCGAAGTCCACGCAGCGCTCACGGCACGCGTTCGAGACTGCGGAGGCATCACGCTCCAGGCCGGCCACTTCCCGGAACAGCACCTCGGCCAACAACTCCCGAAGCCGCAACCCGGCCACTGCAATGTATTCCTTCCCCGACTTGAAGTGCGATGCCACGAATCCCATGGTCCCTCCCCGTCTCCGTCTCAGTCGAACAGGAGAATCGACTCCCACTGGCGATCTTCAGGCTCGAGTTGCACCACCACCTTGACTGACCCGCTCGAGCGCAGGGTCGCCGTGCCGGACCAGAGAGTCCCCTCCTGTTGCTCCAGCTTCGTCCAATCGCCGTCCTGGAAGACCGCGACACCACTGACCCCGGGGACATCCAGGGCGAAGCGCAGCGGCCGGCTTTGGGGCAGCGGTCCGAAGCGAGGTTCCAGCAGCCGGCTTCCCAGCGAGGCGAATTGCGTCGTCGTCGTTGGAAAGCGACGGTCCGTCCCCTCTGCGGCCTCATACGCCAGGTCGCCGACCCAGTCATAGTGTGCCGGCTCGTTGCCCGCCGAACCCTCCCGGCCTCTAGATGGGTGGCCCGTTTCCTTCTCGTTTCGTTCTTCCCGTCCAGAGCCATTCGCTCCGGCAAAGAGCCGCAGCTTCCACTGTCCCGCCCGCGGGAACAGCGCCTGGACCCGAGCGGCCCCCGTCGCTGTCTCGATGAACGTCAGGTTCTCAACCTCCTCGTCCTCAGCCGTGGTCACTTGTGCGAGCAGCTGCACTCCCTCGGGAACGAGCAGGTCCACCGTCGCCGAGTCGCCCACTTGCGTCAGCGCGGCCACCGGCTCGGCCAGATCCAGCCCGCAGCCGAAGAACTCCCCCCGGAGGTAAGGCAGATCCCTGAACTCATCGACCGACACGGGGGGGGCCAGGAGCTGCCATTTCTCCTCGGTCGGGAGGTGCGTGTGCAAGAACTTCTCCGGCTCCAGGAACAGGTAATCGGTCCGGTATCTCCGGGTATATTCCCGGGAGTCCGCGATGTGCCCGGCATCCCAGGTGATGTCCATCAGGTGCCAGTTGCCGGCAATCTTCACCGCATTCCAGGCATGGTTGCTCTTCGTCGGGTCTTCCGGACGGAACAGCCGATGCCCGTATCCCCGGCCATAGCCGGAGACCTTCACACACTCGAGCCCGGCCAGGCCGCACATGTGCTCGAACAGCCCGGCATACCCATCGCAGACTGAGCTTCCATTGCGAAGCGTGTCCGAAAACCCGGTGCCCCTGCTCTTGTAATCTCCCGAGAAGTAGCCCTGGACGTCGTACTCGATGTTCTGGGCGACCCAGTCGTGCAGGAGCTTGGCCCGGTGGAAGTCGTCCCGGGCCCCTGCGACCAGGAAGCTCACCAGCGGCTCCACGTATTTCTCCGGCTTGCGGAAAATCCCCTGCTGGATCTTCTCCGGCACTTCGAGGACCCGTCGTTCAATCCGCCCGGTCCGATAGGCTTCCCAGGGGGAAAGCGCACGGGCCTGAGCCCGTCGTCCGCCTGCGATCGGAGGCGGCTCTGTCCGGTGGGGCTTCGGGTTTGCTTCGTCCGACTGCGTCCGTCGCTCCACCGTCCGGTCCGGCTGCTCGCGCCTGCAGGCGACAAGCCCAAGCCCCAGCAACAGGAGCATCGGTGCTGCTCGAAGGTACTTGCGCACGGTGGTCGTCCTCCTTACGGCAAGAGCGTCGAGTCTCTACAGCGCACCCGCGGATGTCAAGGCATCGGTTCGATGTCTCGGGAGGAGCTGGAGCATCGGGGCGACAGCGCCCTCGTGAGCGCCTCGGCCACGCTACAGGTCAAAGTGCCGGCCGGCCGTTCCCCACACGATGCAAGTGGATGGCGGCAGTAGCGGCAGATCCTGGCCTCCTGCTTCACCCATTCCGCACACATGGGGCACTTCTTCTCTCCCCTGTGGTCGGGCGGAGGATTGGCTGCCTGGTTCTTGAACGCGGCAATCTGATCGAGCAGCGCTCGCTGGAATCCAATCGGGTCCGGAATCCTCGCCAGGACGGAGGCCCCGGCCTCGGCGGCGGTCTCCAGCACCACATCCCCGAAGCCCATCATCCGTCCGAGCAGCGACTGCGACACCATGACGTCGTTGATCTTGTCGAGCTGGCTGCTCTTGGACGACTTCGAGATCACGCCCTTTTCGGCCAACACCCGGAAGTTCGTGAGCACGTAGCGAGTAGAGCGCCGCATCCACATGACAACCAGTAGAACCGGCAGCCAGATCCCGAGGGTCAGCACAGCGAGGAAGACATGGCCGCCGCAGCCCGTCCAGTGCGGAACGGCTTCCCGAATGACTCGCTCGCCGTCTCGAAAATGAACGTCTCTCATGGGGGAGAACCTCCTGTCCCCGGCCAGATTCGGATTCTCGATTTTGCCGAGGATACCCGATGGGAGTGGAGCCGACCACGTTCTGAAGGATGGGGCTAGGTGCACTCAAACGAGATGCTGACGATCCTCGTGAGCACCCACTGATCGACGAGCCACTCGTATTCCAGCCACACCTGGCCGCTGCAGCCATCGGGAGAGGAGCTGAGCTCCTGGGTCTTGAGGTCGATCAGCACGCGACCCTGATCACCGCTCACCTTCTGCTGGACGATGGTGAGCTGTCTGGGTTCAGCGGGATCGAAGCGCCAGGTCTTGAGGAACTTGGCCTGCTCGATGGTCCGCCCGGTCAGCGACTTCTCGATGAGCGCAGGGGTGATTTCCGGCCTGGTCGTCTCCCCACAGGCACCGGCCAGTCCCAACAGCATCAGCAGCAACGTGAACCAGCGGATTGACATCCCTTTCCTCCCGGCCGCATCGAGCCCCGCCGAAACCTCGTCACTTCACCTCGGAGAAGGTAACCGAGCAATGGTCCTCTTCGCTGTCCAACAAGCCATCGCTGCAGCGCCTGCACACATCGCTCTCGGTCTTGAACTCCACCCGCCGGAGGCTCTTTCCAGCCATATGGCTGGAGAGTATCGCATCGCTGCCATAGCGTCCAGGGCAATTCCGGCCACATCTGACGTATCGGGGCAACGCTCGAGGTCGAGTCTTTCCGGTCCCGCACCGATGCAGACGAGGACTTGACGGCATGCACCGGGACTCCAGGCTGCTGCCTTCGGCGAGCTCCTGGTCTGAGGGGTGCCAAACGGTCTCGATGCCGTCCAGGGCTTCGAACAACTCACCGGTACCCGGTTCGCCCCCCTCGTCAAATCGGGGTCGGGCACAACGTCGGCTCGTGGGCAGAGCAAGGTCCGCATCGAAACCGTTGACCCGCCCTCGTGCGCGATGCTAACCTGCGGTGCAACACGATGGAGTTCATCGATGCGGCAGTCTCGGTTCCTGAGTCTTGTCGTGCTGTTGAGCGCTTTGCTTCCCGTGTCACGGGTCGCATTGGCCGACGAGAAGCCGCTCTCCCTCGTCGTCGTCATGGACGGCTCGGGCAGCATGCAGAAGACCGACCCGGACGACCTCGCCAAGCTTGCTGCCCAGGCGCTGGTCGCCCTGCTGGATGAAGGGGACCAGGTCGCCGTCGTCGAGTTTGCCACCGACGCCAAGGTCCGCAGCACCTGGATCGAGGCCGACCGGAAGGGGAAGGTGAGGGAGGCCGTCCGGGCCGTGAGAAAGGACGGTGAGACCGACTACCTGCTCGGGCTTCACAAGGCGCTCGGCCTGTTTGGGGCCGCTCAGCAGGACCGGCGTCGCCTGGTCCTCTTCCTTACCGACGGAATCCTCGAACCCTCTCCCGACAACTATCCGGGAATTGCGGAGGATGCCGTCGCCGGGCACGTGCGGGGCAGACTCCAGGCCGAAACCGTGCCCGCCTATCGAAAGGCCGGGGTCGAGATCTTTGCCGTCGGGCTCAGTGACAAGGCCGATCAGGCACTCCTCGACGAGCTTGCCGAAGGGACGTCGCTCGACCCGCGGGAAGTACACTCGTTCCATGCCGAGAACGCCAGCGCCCTGCTGGAGGCATTCCTGTCGATTCTCACATGCGTCCGCGGTGCCGCTCTTGTCGAGGCCAGCAGTGGAGATGTCCGTGACGGCGGCGGCGACCTGTACGTGGACGGGCTGTTCAAGACCCCCCGCTTCCTGGTGCTCACCGATTCCAGGGTTGACGCTGTGACGTTCGAACCCCCGGCAGGCCGCAAGCTCCAAGGGGACACGGGCATCCACAAGTTCCTGCACCTGCTGGAGCCGGCCAGTGAGTACGGCGCCGGAACGTGGAAGTATCGTTTCGGCCGGGGTAGCGGACGGTACAGCCTGCTCGTCGTGGGTCATTCCGACTTGACCATTCGTCCCGAGGGGCTCCAGGAGCTTTACTGGCAGGGGGATCCGCTGGACATCACCGTTCACCTGGAGGATGGAACCCGCAACGTGACCCCCGATCTGAGTTCGGAGACCCGCGTCGAGGCCCGAATGAACGGGGGAGAGCCGCCAGTCGTTCTCGAGCGACAGGGCGATTCGTTCCGCCTGCGCCAGCCGCTGGAGCGAAAGGGACGACAGACCGTGAGCTTCGTGGTCAGGGCCTACGAAGAAGGGACCGGCCGCGCCCTGCTCACGCGCAGCAGCCGCGAGTTCGCATTCGAGGTTCTCGAGCGCCCGGAGCTCTTCCTCCTCGGGCTGGCAGCCGACTACCCGTTCGATGCCTCCGTGACAGCGACGGCCAAGCTCCAGACCGAGGCCGGGCTCCTGCATCCCGACTCATTCGTGCGGTGCACTCATTCGTCGTCCAGCGGGAAGGACGACCTGCGATTCGAAGGTGCGGCGGGCACCTATCCGCTGTCTTTTGCTGCACGCCCGCCGGGTGACCATCGGTTGGCCTGCGAGCTGTCCGGATGGCGCAAAAAGGACCACATGCAGTTGCCTCGGCTGGCTGCCCGGGAGGAGGCATTTCGGGTGGGCGAGCCCCCCCTCCCGCCACTTCCGGAGCTGACCCTGGAGGTGGAGGGCCTCAAGCCCACCTACGAGCAGGGGGAAGTTGCCACGGCCACGGTGCGAATGAAGCTTTCGTCCGGCGATGCCGACAAGGTCGTTCACAACGGCCGCGTGGAGTCGCAATGGACCGATTCGACGGGCACTCGGACCGTGCGGCTCGACCGCATTGGTGGGGGCACCTGGAAGCTTGTGCAGCCACTCGATGCTCCGGGGCCCCGCAAGGTCTCGTTCTATGCATCCGGAACCGAGGCAGGGACCGGGAGAGCGTTTCCCAGGGGCCGGGGGCCGGAGAAGTCGTTCGAGGTGTCGGACGTCCCCGCAGTGCGGCTCGACGTGGATGGAGCGCGGGCCGAGTACGAAGTGGGCAGCACGGTTCAGTGGCTCGTCAAGCCCCGGCTCGAGCGGGACGGCTGGACCCTCTCCGACGACACACAGGTGCTCGCACTCGTCCGAGCCGAGGGATTCGAGCACCGCATCGGGCTCGAGCGTACCGGAGACACCTGGGTGTTCCACCTGGAGCCCGGCAACACCGGGGACTACGAGGTCACGCTGTCGGTCGAAGCCACCGACCGCACTCGGGGAGCAAAGCTCCGCCAGGATCCTGCAGTCGGCACGGTGCAGCGGTTCACGGTGATTCCGACCGCGGACACAGCGTTTGAACGGTTCATGCGTCAGCTCTGGGCCCTGTTACAGCTCATTGCTCCGATTGCCGGCGTGGTCATCTTCCTTCTCCTCCTGGCGTACTTGCTCTGGATCTGGGGCGCGCTGGGCGAGCCGCAGGGAGTGCTGAGAGTCACGAAGGCTCCGGACGGGTCCATGCAGTCTTTCAAGCTGTCCGATGTCAAGGAGGGGTTCTTCCGTCGGTGGCTGAGCCCCAATCGCCATCTCGTGTCCATTGGCGGCTCGGTGATGGATGACATCAAGCTCAAACGGGTGCCCGCCGACTGCCAGGTCGAGCTGCGTTTCTTCCGCTTCTACAAGAGTGCGGTCGTTACCCGGGAACCGGAGCGAAAAGGACCCGGCGGACCGAGCCGGGCCCCCGCGGGCGGACCGCCCTCCGCCAAGGAGCTCAAGGAGAGAATGAAGCAGCTCCGGGCAGGCATGGACGGGGGTGCCAGGAAGCCTGGGGCGGGAGGCGCCGCAGCCGCGGGCAAGGGCGGTGACAACCCGTCTGCCCCCGGCAAGGTGCCCGGACCAACTCCACCGGCGGCTCCACCTGCCGTGGTTGAAGTGCGTGTGGTCGACCCCCAGCTCAAGGTGCCCGCACGACGCGCCCGGCTGCGACCGGGAGGACGAATAATGATAGCCGGATACGAGCTTGTTTATCATGGAAAAAAAGAATAAGCTTATTGATAAACATTGAAAGAGGAGAGTGTTCGAATGGACAGTGACTGGATGCCCCCGAAGCAGGAAGAGAAGACGATGGGACAGGAGTTGTTCTCGTCCGAAACCACCACCGTTAAAGGACCCGCTGCCGGCACGCAGTCCTATCGGCCGATCCTCTACATCGGCCTGGGTGGAATGGGCTGCCGGGCCATCATCGGCCTCAAGACCCTGGCAGAGAAGCTGCCTGAGGAGGCCCGCCGCCGAATGGCCTTCATCGCCATGGACACCCAGCCGAGCACCGACTACGCTGCGCTCGGCCAGAACCAGTATGTGGAGCTGGGACGGGGCATCGATCCACAGGTCGTGGCTCGAGGGGATGCGCAACGACTCGGCTGGTGGGAGGAGCTGCGCGGCGCCTATGCGGCCCCGATGGTGACGGCGGGCGCAGGAAAGGTCCGCGGTGTCGGCCGCATCGCACTTCTGCACGGCCCGACCGTCAACCGCTTCCTGGGGCTCATCGACCATCACGCCAATGCCCTCATGACCGGCATCCAGCGTGGCACCGTCGAGCCCAAGGTCTACTTGATCAGCTCCGTCGCGGGGGGAACAGGGGCCGGATGTCTGCTCGACGTCTGTCAGCACGTCCGTCGCCGCATGACCCGCCAGGTGGGAGCCTCGGTCCGCATCCAGGGAATCTTCATCAGTCCCGACGTGCTTTACCAGGAAGCCCCGAGAGCAGACCATGACGACTTCAAGGCCAACGCGTACGCCGTACTCAAGGAGATGCTGCACCTTTACTCGTCGGTGAGGGGCGAGCTCTACGCCCCCGACACCCAAGGCATCGGTGAGGCCGTTTTTCATCGCACCGACCTTCCCGGCCCGATCTTCTTCCTGACGGGGATCAACGAGAAGGGAACCGTGGTGGCAGACCGCAAGGAGGAGGTCATCGAAATCGTCGATCAGTACCTCCTTGCCGAGATGCGCACACTGGTCAGCAAGGCCGGCGATGCCAAAATCCAGGACGGCGAGAACTCGATGTTCACCCAGGTGGGGAACCGCGCAATGCCGAGGTTCCTGTCTTCGTTCGGGCTGGTGCGGGTCGGGGTCCCCATCTCGCTACTCGAGCAGGTGGTGTCTCTGAAGATCCTCGAGGAGACGATTGCCCAGGAGACTGCGCTCGAGAAGTGGGAAGACGAGGCAACTCAGTGGGTCCGTGCCTGGATTGATCGGAACGACCTTGCCGAAGACAGTTGCGACCGACTCCAGATGGCGATCCGGTCGGACGGAAACGGCAGCCCCATCGATGTCCCCGTGGACGTCGCCGGCACCATCCTGAAGAAGTCCTATCCGAAGATGATGCCCTGCGCTCAGCAGGAGTTTGATGATCACGTGGTAAGCCTTCAGGAGCAGTTCGAAGGGATACTCCAGGACAATGCGTCGGCCATCTCCAGCCGTTCGCTCGGAGAGTTCGAGGCCCGCTTCCTGGGCGCTTACTCCGAGGGAACTCTGGCCGGAGCCGTTCAGTTGCTGAGGGAGGCCAAGCTACAGCTCAAGCAGCATCTGGGGGCGGTCGAGCAGGAGCTCCAGGTTGGCCTCGTCGAGCTCGAGAACCTGCGCCGCGGAGTCGGCGATTCAGTCGGCCTGGTCGGACAGGCCGCCGTTGCCGGCATCTTCACCCGAGGCCGTCTCACCCGGGATGCCGTTGGGTTGTTCCAGGAGACCCTCCAGAATTTCCTCCGCAAGCAGGTCGAGGTCTGGTCGCGGGAAGGTGCCAAGTCGGTCTACGATTCCATGCTGCAGAAGCTGGACGATCTCGAAGGCAAGTGGGATCGGCTCAAGGATCTCAAGTCCCGCGTCGAGATGTCCCGCCAGAAGAGGTTCGACCTGGCCGTCAAGCTCTCTGCCTATGCGGACTTCGACCGTCGGGGTCCGGGCAATTTCATCAGCCTGGTTGGACCGGGATGTCTGGATGACCTGTACAGCTCCTGGCTGGGGGCCGAGCGCGTCGGCACGATCGCTCGGAGGGCTCGGCAGGCCTGGCGGAAGTCGGGGCTTCTCCTCTCCGTAGAGGCCGAGGCTGCGTGGCTGTCCGTTGCCGTCGGACCGGTCGAGAAGGAAGTCAAAGAAGGACTCTCCGGCTTCACGGTGCTGGCCAGCATCCAGCGTTACTATCAGAGCGAGGCCGATCTGAGGGGCCTCTTCGACCGACTCCAGGTGCTCGGCTCCTCCCTGTTCCCCGTGGACCCCAACCGTCGAGAAGACCTCTATCAGAAGGCCTGGGTCGTGTCCGCCCACGCAGACCTCATGGCTGCCGTCAAGACTCTGTGCGCCCAGTACTTCTCCAAGGATGAAGGGGGACTTACTTACGCCCAGGCCGAGACTCCGTATGAGCTCGGCTTCTACAGCCTGACGCACGGGTTCACCGCTCACTCCCTGACCCGCATGTCCGACTACCTCCTCAACTATGAGAAGCGGCAGCGGGGCTATCAGGCGTCGCTGGCCGGGCAGGGAGCAGCAATCCCGCCGGTCCACGGCTGGCTCGGCGCCGAGGCCTGGCGCGAAGTCACCCCGAGGAGCGACGAGGATGCCGAGACGCTCCAGTGGTTCATACTCGGACGTGCGTTCAGCCATCTCTTCCCCTCCGCCGTGACTGCGGAGGGAAGGCCCGACGATCGCAAGAACCAGGCCTTCGTCTACCGCCGCGGCAGCTACTACTACGTGGACATGCCCGAGAAGAAGGGCCGCCGAATCGTCAACGCTGAGCTCCGACTCGGAAACAGCCTGTCCGATGCGGTCAAGGCTTTCCAGCTCAAGCCGCATGTCCGGGAGCACATTCAGAAGCTCGTCGAGAAGGAGCTCCACGACCGTGGGGCTGCCGAGATCGGTCAGCGGCTCGTGTCCGAGTATCTGCCTGTCCTGGACGAGGAGTTGGAAGCCACGCGACGCAGCAAGGCGTCCCGGGATGGCTCCGGCTTCGAGAAGGCCCGACTCCTTGCCGAAATGAAGGGAGCGCTCGAGGAGTACATCACCTACAACCTCGGCACGGAAGGGGCGTGAGGTTGGTCGGATGAGGCTCTCCCGGCTCGAACAGGCCGTCAGGAACGAGGCGGCCAAACACCAGTGGCCATCCAAGCGGTGTGTCGCCCGCACCCTTCACGTCGTCCTGACCCCGGCCCTGGCCGACATCGAGGGCCAGGTCACGTCCCGATTCCGGGAGCAGGGGGACGACCTCTGCTGTTTCCGCCCATGGCTCGTCTGGCCGGATGAGGGGGCGGGAGAAACCAGGGGGACCGACGCACTGAGGGCCCTGCTGGCAGCGGCGTTCGAGGCCGAGAAGACCGCCCGGATCCGGTACGACGGTGTCATGTTCCTCGACCATGCCACCCAGGTCATCATGCTGTGGGACGAAGGGGATCCGGACGCCTCCGGACGGTTGGACAGGCTTCACGACACGCTCGACGATTGGCTGGTCGGCTCGCCTGCCGCACCGACTCTTTACCGAATTGGCATTGCCCTGTCGGTGGAGGGGCGAGGGAAGCCGACGGCCAGCTCTCCCACCGCTCCTTCTGCCGCAAGAACAGGTCATCCGCGCTCGAAGACGACCTCCACGGGCTTGAACTCGCATCAGCGGCTGCACCGACTCTTCAATCTCGATCCCCGCAACAGCCGGGGCGAAGTGGCCGGAGCAGAAGACCTCCGCTTTCTCGCTGCGCAGCTCACCGTTCTCCTCGGCTCCTATCCGTTCCTCTTGCCACCCGGGGAGGGAGAACCCTTCCGGCACTGGATCTCGGTCGACAGCGCGGGGGAAGGGTTCGTGACCGGTTTCTCCGGTGCGGCGGCGGCCTACCCGGTGGAACGGATGGCCAACTGGGCGCTGGTCAGCCTGGCCGGCCAGGCCTTGGCCCGAGTGGTGACGCTGCAGCCCGATGATGCCCGAGTGGAAGCGCTGCTGACCTCATTCCTGAATCGTCTCCACCTGCACACCCGGGAAGCATTGATTTCCGAGTTGCTACGCCGTGTTCCTCCCCTTCCGGATCCCCTGGGCACCGCTTGGGAAGGAGCACTCGGCAACCGGACCTGGACGCCCGACACCGGGGACGAGTACGCGGCCTTCGGCAGCGTGGTCGATTCATCCCTCCCCTCCCTGGCCGAGTTGCACGGTCAGGTGCTGCGGAAGCTGGTGGAGGTCTTTGCGGACGAGTTTGGCCTGGCGCTGGACGACCAGCTCGACTCCATCATGGCCCGGGAGCCCGAAGGAGTGACCGTGGCCGCCCGGTTCCTCGAACGTCTTGCAGACCATCTCGCCAACCTGGTTCCGGCCGCTTCTGACGTGCCGCCGCTGGTGCCCGACCCCCTTCCCGTGCTCAGCCGTCTTCGCCAGGAGACCGCTGCCGGACCTCGCCGCGCTTCGGTCGTGGCCCGCACGCTGATGCTTATGCTTGGCATGGGGTGCGCCTGGTACGCTCTCGGGGCAGACGTGCACTACCCCGAGGCAGTCTTTGGCGGCATGGTCCCGTTCTCGGGCTTTGCCGGCTGGTTCTACTGGCATTCCTACAGGACCCGCATGGAGCGCCTGGCCTCCATGGCGCAGAACCTCATCGCGGAGAAGTGGAACCTCCTGTTGGCCTGGCGGCAGAACGAAGCGCTCGGGTTGGGGCTCTTCCCGTTGCAGGACCTCGTGGCTTCCCGCAAGAACCAGGTGGCGGCAGCGGACCGCCGGCTCCATTTCCTGGCGGGCTACTTCGCCACTCGGTATACCCCCGGAAAGACGCAGCATCCGTTCGAGGTGGACCTGTGCAAAGACGTGAGCAACCCCCAGCGCTTCTCCAGGCTGGTCAAGGTGGAGCTCACCGCCTTTGTGAAGGACTACTTCCTCCGCAATCGTCCGCTCCAGCTATGGAAGCGGCTCGAGGACCCCGGGCGCGGAACGGAGCAGCCGTTGCCGAATGACTGGGAATGGAACCTGGCCGAAGGGCTCTCTCTCGAGTTGGTAGCGAAGGCCGAGGGGATCTTCCTCCAGACCGCGGCCGACCAGTTCGTTCTCTGCGACCCCGAGGGCGCACCGCAGCAAGCGGCGGACGGCACCCCGCGGCTTGACGAGACCATGCTCGAGCGGACGGTGGCGTTTCTGAAGCGGGCGGCCCACCCGTTCATCCAGTGGAATCCCAACCAGACATCCCCCGACCTCCACGGAACGCTGGTGCTGCCGGCAGGCTGCATCGAAGGGGTCCGCAATGCACTTTCCGGTCTGTCCGGTGAAGGGTTCCATCGGTTCGAGGAGCTCGTCGGCGGCTCGCGATACGAGCTGCAGCTTTCGGCCTTGACCAGCGGCCTGAAGGAGTCCGATCATTCTGTTGCCCGGGGGACCCCCCCCGAAAGGAGGAGCTGATGCTGTTCCTGACCCTCCTCCTGTACGAGCCGCTCTGGCTCCTCCTGTTCGTTGGTCTTGGTCTCCATTCGTTCGTGCGGGATGCCGGACTTCCGGCCCCGGCAGTACCTGCCGCAGTGTTCGCCCTGGCTTACGGGGTGACCTGGCTCGTCGCATATTCGGTGCATTCCTACCAGCCGGAATGGAAACCGTTTTTCGTGCGTGTGATCCGCCGCGAGGGGGTCCGCTGGATGGCCCTGGCCACCGCCTATGGATCGCTGATTGCATTCGCGATGGTTGCCGCGGCCAACAATCTCCCCATGGCCGGTGCGCTCGGCCCCATCGCACTCGTGTCCCTGGTCAACGGCCTGCGCCGCCAACCCATCCCGCGCCTGCTGCTGCCCGACGTTCCCACCGCACCCGGCCTGGTTCCGCCGGACACCACGATGCCCGAGATGGCCGACAGTATCGTCCGGGTGATTCGATGGACCGTCGAAGGGCAGGCTCTCGATGTCCGGGTGGTGATTCGCCGGGCCCTCTGGGAAGAGCTCCGCAGCCGCCCACGCATCCTGGATATCGACCGATGGACCGAGGAGTACGTAGTCGGGGGTGTGACCGCCGAAGTTCGCGATATCGCGCGCAAACTCGTCCAGATGGGACGCCAATGGTCCACCTGGAACGAGGCCGAGTTGGTCCTGGCCTTCACGCAGAACGCAGTCACCTACCAGTTTGATGACGAGGGGCACCCCGGGCATCCCGAATGGCCCAAGTACCCCGTGGAATCGTTGGGTGACGGAACCGGCGACTGCGAGGATTCCACCTTCATCGGGGCTGTGCTTCTGGCCGTCATGGGCTACGACTGTGCCATGCTCATCGTCCCCGGACATGCTGCGCTCGGAGTCGCAGGCTGCGGAGAAGTGCCGGGAGGCAGCTACTACGACTACGAAGGCAAGCGTTACTACTACTGCGAAAGCACTGCCGATGGGTTCAAGATTGGCCAGATGCCCTCGGAGTTCCAGGGGGTCAAGGCCGAGGTGCATCCGATCCCGGCTGCACGTCTTCTGCCGGAGGAGTAGGAGCCTCACCCCGGCGTCTTGCGGGGCGCTCGGACAAGGGGCACGAACCGGCCGGCACTTCGCTACAGGCCCGGAATCAGCACTCGAAGCTCACGGGCAGCAATCAGATTGGCCAACTCGGCCGAGCTCCGGCTTTCCGGAACCGCCGAAAGGAGCGCCGCAATCTCTCTCCGGACCGCAGGAATCCGGACGATGCCCAAGACAAACAGGTTGCCGAACTTGTGAGTCAGCAGGTCGCCGATATTCTCGCCGGCCTCGTAGCGGGTCAGCTCGTCTCGGAAGGAGCCAAAGCCTGGGAAATCCATTTCCGCAAGCTCGTCCATGACGAATCGATCCACTTCCCGCCCGAAGTAGCCCCGCACCGTCGCCAGAGACCGCGCCAGGTAGGTCCGGACATCGAAGCTCCGGCCGGCGGAAGAAGAAGTTACCGGGGCTTCCGAGCCATCACCCCGGAACCGGTCCAGGTCGGCCTCGGTGCGGAACAGACCGAGGGCGTAAGAGAAGAGCGACAAGGCGCTTCGCCAGAACCCGAAGTCCGCTGCCAGCATGGCAATGTTGTCCACCGCATGGCAGAACATCCGCCGGTCTCCCCGGTCGAAGCCGTCTTTCAGGTAGCGTTTGAACAGGGCAAGCTCCCCGCAACCATCCCCCAGCAGCTTGCTGTGCAGAGCGCCGTACCAGTTGAGCGTGTACTGCTTGTAGGGCAATCCCCGGTTCGCCTCGTCGTTCCGGTGTGCCACGAAACGACCGAAAGTCCTGTCCGTCCACGGCACCAGGTATTCCTGGAATCTGAGGAAAGGTCCCTCCGGAACGCTCTCCATCTTGTCCAGCGTATGGAAGATCACGTACAGCATGGACATCTGCGTGTAGTCCGGGAGGCAGTTGGCAGGGTTGTGGTAGATGGCATCCACGATGTCCGCGATGCGTTCGTATCCCCGGACTCCTTGTGCGATCAGAACCCGCTCCAGGAGGAAGTTGCACAGTCCATCCCCGAGCGCTGCACCGGCGACCACGTCTTCCCTGCGTTGCTCGAAGCCGGGGTGGTCCGGGTCGAGGAAGGGGACGAGGCTCGAGAAGGTCTCCATCGTAAAACCGGCCCCCGAGCGGGGCACGGTGTCGAAGAAGTGCTGGTACTCGGTCAGGTTGTTCACATACTCCGAAATGGCGTTCCCCGCATTGGAGACCAGGTGGGCCACGGCCGGTTTTATCAACGGGGTCATCCACCCGCCAAGCGTCATTTTCCCGAGAATGCCGGTCCAGACCCGCTGCAGCTCTTCCAGAATGCCGGTCTCCCGTCTGCTGGCGAGCTCCTCACAGAGAATGAGTGCGGAAATCCGGGCACAAGGCTCGAGCCGACTGTGCCGGAATCTGCTGCGCAGTCTCTCGATGAACCCGGCGTCCAGGCATTCCTCGGCCAGGTGCCGGAGAATGTTCATGGCCACGTCGGGATGCTCCAGCCACAGGTAGTAGATGTGCAACGTCGCCGCATCCCGGACCGAATCGAGGGGATCGGCCAGGACCTGCCAGAGCAGGTCGAGCGGGGACCGACCGGGCGTGCCATCCTCCCTGTAGATGCTCTCCGCGAACCACCGGCTGCGGTACACGTCGTAGAGCACCTTGATCGCCGTTCTGCGGGACTGAAGGGCCGGCGCGAGGCGTGGCAGAATCTGGGCCAGCTCGGCATCCGTCTGGCCCAGCTTTTCGAGCTTCTCCTCGCGGTGGGAGCAGTCTCGTTGCCGCAGTCGTCGGGTCAACCGCCTCCGCTGCTCTTCCAACTCGTCCTTGCGGTCCGTCAGAAGGCCTTCCTCCGCACGCGGCCTCAGCATCTCCGCCAGGAGCGCGAACGAAGCGGGGTAGTCCTCCGGGACGAGACAGTTGAGGACCTCCACCACCATCCCGGAGGCCCCGTAGCTGTCGCTGCGAGCAAGTGCGAGGAGTACTTCCGGGCGTCTCTCCTTGAAGAAGTGCAGCAGGAGAGCATTCCGGATGGCTCCCCACATCACGGCGTACTCGATCTCGCCGGCCAGAAGACCCTCGAAGCTGCGTACCAGGGCGTCCGTGCGTCCCGCTGTCTTCCTCATGAAGCGGTCGAGAATCAGCCGGGCCAGGAGGTATTCATGGAACCGCTCGTACACGAATCGGATCTCGTGGAAGCTGGTCCCCCGCTCGATCCGCAGGTGTCCGCTTCCCAGAAGCCTGTCGAACAACGGCGTGTGCTCGACTCCTCCATCGCCGCTCCGGTACAGTCGCCTGGCCACCCGCACCATGTCGGCCTGCTCTTCGTCGCTGGTGTAGACACCTCGTTCGGAAGGCCCCAGGCTCATGGCGTCATGCAGCTCGAAGACCGGTATCGCATCGGCCCCTCGGCGCCACAGGAGGCGCGCAAACAACAGCATCAGGGAGTCACTGTCTGACTGCTCGGCCGTGCCTTCCTGTCTTGCCGCTTCCTCGTACTGCCTCTCCAGGAGTTTGACCGACACGACCGAGGACGGAAGCGCACTGCCTCGGTAACACTCACACGTCAGCTTGAGTCGCAACGGATCACGAAGTTGGAACCAGAGGGACCGCCGCTCTTTGACTCCATCGAGGGAGGTGGAGACACCATAGCGTGCGGCATACTTCGGGTACGCGACGTCGAACTCCTTCTCGCTGAACCCCTTGAGGCATACCTCTCCCCCATCAGGGCCACCGCCGCTGCGAAGATCCATCTGCGTGAAGTAGTTGGCCGGATTGACTCCGTGGCCGTGGGCACGCTTGCAGTCCTCCCAGGTGTAGTTGCGGCAGCTCATCACCACCTTGATGCGGGGATGGCGCCTCGCCACGATGAGCTGGTCGATCCGCTGCACCAGTCGAGCCGGATTGACCTGGGCCACACCCCCGCCGGCGGAGAAGCACTCGTTCACCGCGTCGAACAGAAACACCACCCACCGGTCTTCCTTCACCGCAAGCTGCGACAGAGTCTCCAGCAGCTCATCGAAGGGCTGGCGGGAGCCGAAGGTGCCGGCAAGCTGCTCCGCCAGGTCCACCCCTGCAAACACCTTGCAGTAGTAGGCAACCGCCACGTTCCCATCGGCCGCAATCCGGGAGGCTCGATCGCAGATGGCGCACGTCTTTCCGGAGCCCGACTCCCCTAAAAGCACCAGGGCATTCCGCTCGCTCTGGGACAGGAACCGCTCGAAAGTCAACTCCAGCTCACTTCGGGGCACGAACAGGCCAGGGTCGTACTTGGCCGACATGTTCCCGATGAAGCTTTCCGTCTCCGTGCGGGACCGCTGCACGATTGTCTTCCAGTCGAGGGGGCGAGGAATGGAGCGGCCCTGCCAGGGTCCCGCAGTGTCCCTCCCGAGGAACAGACGCATCATCTCGTAGAAGAGCTCGGTGTAGCGCTCCGTTTCCTTCTTGGGGTGTCGTTCCGCTGTCACGTAGCTGAGACGCCGTTCGTGCTGGGTTTTTGACAGGAAGACGTAGGCCAGTCGGTCGGAGCCATCCTCAGGCTCCGCCCCGTCAGGGCAAGGGGGGGGAGTGAAGACCACCAGAGGCAGGAGTGGCACGATGGTTTCAGCCGGGACATCGTTGGCATTGAAATCGGCGTGCGGTACCAGGAAGCAGCCATCGGTTGCCAGAGTGGCTCGCGTCGATATCTTCAGTGGTGGTCCGCCCATTCCTCGCTGGTACTCGATTACGTATCGGTTGACCCCCGCGTCCCCCGCCAGGACTCTGCGGACAACAACCAGGGCAAATCGGGAAATCGGCTCCACGGATTCCAGGAACTCCACGAGACACGACTCGATGTCCGCCAGCCGTTGCCGGGCATCACCCGCCGACTGCGTGGTGTCGTGAGCCAGGTTGTTCCGAAAGTTGGGCAGCAGGTCGAAGACCTTCCCCATGGCGCTTACCTTGCCCCCCGGGGTCCGGTACCATCGGGCAAACGAGGTCGCAAGCTCCACGCCGGCCTCATCTCCCGAGGCCATCACCTGCCGGAAGATTTCGTGCCAGTCTCCCGGCGAGAGGACTTTTCCGGACAGGCGCTCAAGGGCCCCCCGAAGGGTCGGAGGAACGTCCCCTCCATGCCGTATCAGACTCAGCACCACCGAGGTCAGGAACTGGATGGTCAGCTCGTAGAGGTCCGTTGCAGGCTTCAGCGCAGCGGAGTACTCCTCCTCGAGGATTCGCTCTTCGTAGTTCCGCAGCGCCCGAGAGAGGACTCTCGGGTAGTTGGAGAATACCTGAGCGAGAACACCGGCGTATCGGTCTCGAGTCCCGTCATCGTACTTTCCGAGGAGGATGCTGTCGTCAGCCATCCCAACCCCTCCATTGTGCTACTTCGGCGCACACAGCAACCGCCAGTCGAACTTGATGTACCCGGCCCGTACTCCGGCTTCCGTCACCAGCCGATGCATGTCCGGTGTCACTACGCCGCCGCACACCAGCTCTTTCCCAAAGGAGCGGAGAAGTGCCGCCTCGCGGTCGAGTCGGAGCCCGCCGACCGGAAACCATCGCTGCGGCGACGTCTTGTAGGTCACGGTCACCACGTCCACGTCTGCCAGGGATGCCACGCTGCGAAAAGACAGCGGAGGGAATTCCAACGCTGTCTTGAGCAGGATCCGGCCCGCCAGAATCTTGGTGTGCAGGCTCGTGCAGGTGTCCGGAGAAAGCCTCTTGACCAGGCGAAGATCCCGCAGGCTGAAAGTGTCCACCCAATACCTTCCGGGACGGGCGGCTTCCAGTAGCCCCAGCGCCTTCTTCACGGCAGCCTCCCGGGAGCCCCGGCCGGTCTTCAGCTCCACGATGAAGAAAAGGTCGTCCCACTCCGGCGCCAGCGCCGCCTCAAGCGTCCAGAGCTTCCTCTCCGAATTCGCCTTCTCGAGCGCCTCCGAAGACCCCGTGTCCAGCAGCAAGTCGGGGTGGTGGAAGTACAGCAGCTCTCTTCCCTGGGTGAAATCCCAGCAGAGGTCACCCTCCACCACGTGGTGGAGGTCGGGCAACGAGCCGGACGCCCGCAGCCCATCTTCCAGCCCGTTTCGGCTGTTCAGCTTGCGGTGATGCACGAGAGCGGACTTCCCGTCCGCGGGCAGAGGCAATCCCATGGCCATTCGTCCTCCTCCTGTCTGAGCCGCCGGCCTCGGAGCGGCAGAGCCAGAGCTGCAGGCTGGCTTGGGCAGTCGACTTCCGCTACTCGAGCCGCCCCCGGTAGAAGCGGAACACCTGCTCATCCGATGTCCACATGGTTCCGTCACCGAACACCAGGTCTTCCACACCCCGCTCCGGAGCGGGGTACTGCCTGATGATGCTCTCACGGGCACTTCCCGTGTCTCTCAGTCGCCTGATGTCGAGGCGGTTCACCACAGCGGACCGAAACTTGTTCTCTGTCTCAAAGAGGTTCCCCTCCGCATATTCCAGTCCCTGGGAGAACCCCTCGTTCTCGTAGGAGAACTCAATCGCGGAAAGAGCATTTCCGGAGGCCAGGGCCTCCTCCCGCCTGACCAGATAGGTCCGGCGAGTCCTCATGAAGTCCGAAATGGCCAGCAGCGACTTCCCCTCCAACTCGACCACGGCACAGGCACTCGTTCCCCCGAGCCCCGTGTCGAATGAGCCCAGGACGACCGCCATGCCATCCGTCAACGACGCCTCCAGGTCGATCCGATACGCCCGGTTGGAAATATAATCCACGGCCCACAGGCCAGCCCCATCCCAGGACAGCCCACTCGTGTGCACCGCTTCCGGCGGCATGTCAAACCACCGAAGCACCTTCATGTCCTTCGGGTCGATTTCGTAGACACGGGAGCGGGTATCCTTCCAACTGTTGGCGAACACAAGCCGTCCGTCGACCCAGGCAATTCCCTGTGGCGTGTATCCCTCGTCCGCGCCCGGCGTCGGGCCGAGATCCTCCCACGTAGCTTTCCCCGCCAGGTCTTCCTGTTGGAGAATGAAGAGGTTGTGGACACCGTAGCGGCAGCACGCCACCAGCGCCGCTGCAACCAAGAGCGCTGTGCCCAACAGGACGGGAATCCAGGTCAATGTTCTCTCCCTCAAGCGTCCTATCTCCGTTTGGAAGTGCTTCAATCAACACTGAATAGTGGCTACAACCTCCGCCGCCTCATGTCAAGGCCGCTGGCTGGCAGGGAGGCAGCACCCGGGCGGGCAACGGCCTTGAGCGGGCTACCCGGGTGAGGCATGGGAGTTCCTGCGCTGCGGCCCCAGCGCCTTTCGTCGGCTCTCCCCCTCCTTGCCGCCTGCATCCGGCTGTGCTACTCAAGATCCGGCGGCTCCACGTGAAAGTGAGAGTCCGGGCCAGGAGGTCGGCATGGAAGCACGCCAGGAGCTGGAGAAGCTGTTCCGGCAGTTCGGGGTCCAGGAGTGCACCTGGATCGACCCCGAGGACATCGTCGTCGCTCAGTGGGTTCGCATGAAGTGCACCTTCGGATGCCGGGAGTACGGCAAGGCGGGCTGCTGCCCTCCCAACGTGCCGTCTGTGCCCGAGTGCGAACGTTTCTTTCGGGAATACTCAGTGGCGGCCATCTTCCGATTCGAGAAGCGGGTCGACAAGCCCGAGGACCGGCACCGCTGGACCGCTGAAGTGAATCGAGGGCTGCTGGAGCTCGAACGGGCGGTCTTCCTGGCCGGATACCCAAAGGCCTTCCTGCTGTTCATGGATTCGTGCGCGCTCTGCGAGGAGTGCACCGGAGACCGGGCCCGCTGCAAGCACCCTCGAAAGGCACGTCCTGCACCGGAAGCCATGGCGGTGGACGTGTTCTCGACCGTCCGACGCTATGGACTGCCCATCCAGGTTCTCACCGACACGACTCAGGCCATGAACCGGTACGCCTTCCTGATGGTGGAGTAGGGGGCCTCTTACTTCCAGGCCATGACCCGGACGAAGCCTGAGGTCGGAGACAGGCTGGAGCCGTTCGAATTCACGAAGTCCGCCACGTTGGACGAGCCGCCCTTGATCGTGATCCAGGCTTCGTTGATGTCGTACACGCCGGTCCCGTTCGTGTAGTTCTGGTGGTAGCTGCCCATGGCCGGAATGAGCCAGCCGGTCCCGTCGGCATTCTGAGCGACGTAGACCATGACCAGCGACGGGAAGCGGTGGAAGTCGTGGCGGAACCACTTGTCGCGGTTGCCGACGGCCGTCGAGAGGGCGGTCCATCCCGAGTCGAAGTCGGGGGCCATCGTCCAGAGCTGCACGCGGCAGAAGCCGCTGGTCGGGGAAACGCTGGCACCGGTCGTGCTACGCATCTCGCACAGGCGGGTCTGCGTGCGCATCGTCACCTTGACGTCGTCCATCTGCACGATGGCTGTCTGCCGCCATCCCACGCCGTTGTTGTTGCTGGCCGACATGGTGACCGTTCGCCAGCCGCTGCCGTCCTGGTTCTGGGCGACCTCCACGTAGGCGATGGTCGGGAGCGAGCCGAGGTTGTGCTGGTGCACGTAGGTGTTGCCGGCAGCACAGGTCTGCCAGCCGCTGTCGAAGTCGGCCGTCTTCTTGAGGGCAAGTATGCGGCCCATGCCGTTGTTCAGGAGGAGGTTCTGGCCGTCGCCGAAGGAGTTGATGGCCGCGACGTACGTCTCCGTCCTGAGCGTGGCCACCTTGCCGTCGAACGCCGAATAGGCCGATGCATAGGACTCGGAGTTCGCCCCCATTATGGGGGTCGTGACCTGGGCCCCCTGCTCGGTCGAGCGCGCCACCACGAACAGCAGGTTCGCGTCGGAGATGCCCACCGTGACCGGAAGGGAGGTCCGGTTCGGGAAGGTGAACCAGTCGGAGTCGCCCACGAGGTAGGGGGAGGGAACGGTCGCTGCCTCGAACTGGTTGGCATGCTTGCCGTCCAGCGTGTCGGCATCGAGGTTCTTCACCGAGGTCGGAGCAGAAAGGTTGAAGTCGGCTGCCTTGTCCACAGCCCCCTTGTCGTCCGCCATGTAAAGGCCGTCGTGGTTGTGGTCTTTGGTCGCGAGACCGGCGATCAGGGCATCCACCGCGGCCTTGGTGACGAAGCCGCCAAGCAGGGCATCCACCGCCGCCTTGGTATAGTAGCCGGTAAGCAGGGCATCGACGGCGGCGGCCGTGTAGTAGCCTGCCAGAAGGCCGTCCACGTCGGCCTTCGTGTAGTAGCTGCTCAGCAGGGCCTCGATCTCCACCTTGGAGAGATAGGCAGCCAGCAGGCCATCGACCTCGGTCATGGTGTAGTAGTTGCCCAGCATGACGTCGATGTCGGTGATGTCGTAGTAGCCGGCCAGGGCCAGGCTCAGCTCATCTTCGAAGACAAGGGCATCGGGCACGTCCTTGAGATCGGCCCACTGGCAGGTGCAGCCGGCACCACCGGGGGCATAGCCGTTGTCGAGGAGCCACTGGTCGATGTTGGTCTTGGTGAGGCACACTTCGTCGACCTTGTCCACTGACACGAACTGGTCCACCGCCTGGCCTCCCAGCGTATCGGCATTCTGGGCGCTCACGCACTCCTGCGCATGGGTCGAGTAGAACGAGTAGGGGTTGGAGACCACGGTCTGACGGGGCAGCAGCTCGAGCCCCTGATCGCCATCCCACAGGGTGAGCCCGAGGAAGATTCCTCCCTTCTCGAAGAGCACGGGGTCGAGCGGGTTTTCCGGCAAGGAGCCGAGCGTCACCTGGAATACGCCGGTCACCACGTCGATCTCCTGCTTCTCCTCCCACAGGGCCTTGCCGCCCGACTGCACGTCATAAAAGCCGAAAGTGACCGACCACTTCCCGCTGAGCGGTCCCCCGGCATCATTCGTGAGGTACCCCTGGAAGTGGAGCGTCTCCGGCGGCTGCGCCAGGGCGGGCAGGGTACCGGTCAACATCACGCTCAACGCTGCAACGGCCATCATTACCTGAACCTTGGTCCACATGTCTGCCTCCCGAATGGGGTTGTTTCCGTTCAGTCCTTCTTGCCCATCACGCTCAATGCCCCTGCGACGACCCGGTACTGGCCGGCCTGGCTCTTGCCGGCATACGGAGGGGCGGACAGCACGCCCGTCACGGCATACTTGCCCGCCTTCCAGGTTCCTCCGCACGAGCCGAACGTCCCACCGCGAACGGTGGCGTTTGCGGCCGCATCCTCGTCGGTCTTCCCATCGCAGTCGTCATCGACCCCGTCCGGCGTGGCGTCCACCGTGATGGGGGTTCCGACGCACTCCCCGTTGTTGCACTGGTAGTCGGTGCACGGCTCGTCGCCCAGGCACGGGCCCTCCACGGGCTCGTTCTGGCACCCGAGCGTGGGATGGCAGAGCTCTTGAGTGCACTCGTTGCCGTCGTTGCACGACACGTACTTTCCCGCCTCGCAGCAACCTCCGGCCGGCATGCACTGCTCGCCCAGTTCCTTCCCCTGTCCGTCGGTGGCGATGCGGCATTCGAAGCCTTCCGGACAGTCGGGAGCGGCCATACTGCAGGCCCGGCCGCAGTATCCGTAGGCCGCCCCTTCGGAGATGCACAGCGATCCGGGGAAGAGACAGTCGGCATCGGACTCGCACAGCCCGCATAGTGTGTCGGTAAGCGGAATGCACACGGACATCACGTCGGGATACTCGACGTAGACGAGCTTGCAGACCCAGTCCTTGGGGCACGATTCGTCGGTCGTGCAGGTATGGGTGCAGACGCCCACGTCCGAATCCGGATTGATTTGAACGCAGATTCCGCTCTCGCACTCATCATTGGAGTGGCACTGCTGGGGCGGCTCGGTGGTGGTATCCTGGTCGACGGGCAGGGAATCGAGCTCTGCAAGCTCGAATCCGTCGGTCTGGTCGGCACCGAGCTGCTCGGCAAAGCCCACGTCAGGCGGCCCGACCTCTTCCGGGATCTGGTCGGCCCCGGTGACCTCGAAAGCCGGGACCGCGGTCCCAGTGCTCCCGCAGGCGGAGCTGAGGGCGGGCAGGACGAACGCTAGGGCGGGCAGGACGACCCATCTCATGGACCTGCCCCTCCCGTGGAACACAACCTTGTGTCGCATTGAATTTCCCTCCTGTCTGGACCGGCTCGACCTCTGGCGACAACAAATTCTATCAGACAGAGCGACGGATGGAAGCACTTTTCCGGGGACCCGGAGCGGCAGGCAATCCCTCAAACCCGGTTGCCTCCGGATGGTACCGCACGTAGAATGGCGGCTGCCGCTTGCTGCGGGGAGGGATGTCGATGAGGGAAGCTCTGCTGTCGGCCCGTTGGACGAGGAGACGGTCTCTGGGGATTGGGCGGTCATTCCGGGGGTGGGGGAGGGGAGCACTGCCTGCCTGCCTGGCGGTCCTCGTGCTGATGGTTGCCGGCGGCTGCTCAACCGAAGGAAGACTGGCCGTGCAGTCGGACGTGGACGGACAGTCGGGTGCGGAGGATGCTGCGCTCTCCGACGTTGCCTCGAGCGAGGCCGAGCCCGGCGAGGTGCGGATGGAACCGGATGCGGATGGGCTGCAGCTGCCGGACACTGCCTCCGGTGCGGATGTGCCGGACCTGGCGGGCCAGGACGGAAGTGATGCCCAGGGCGATGCCGACGGTGTGCACGTGGGTGAGCTCCAGGAGGATGTGGGAACCGAGGCATTCTGCGTGCCGGACTGCCCTGGCAGCTGCGGTCCGGACGGGTGCGGCGGGAGCTGCGGGGAATGCAGCCCTGGGGCAGACTGTGTGGATGGGACGTGCAGCGGCCCGATTCCCTGCCAGTCGTCCAAGGACTGTGAAATCGGGGTGTGCGACAAGGCACTGGGAATCTGCGTGGAATGCCTCGAGGACGTGGACTGCAACGAGGGATTCCGATGCACGGACGGGCTGTGCGTGGAGGCACCGCCCTGCCTGTCGGACAAGGACTGCAAGGCGCTGGAGATGGTGTGCGACAAGGAGGCCGGGTATTGCGTGGGTTGCCTCGTCGACTTCGACTGTGCGGACGGGCAGTTCTGCAAGGGAGACACGTGCGTGGCGGACGTGTGCGCTGCCGGAACCGACATCTGCAAAGGGGGCTCCGCGTGGACCTGCTCGGCCAACGGAAGCGAGTACCTGTTGCAGGAGGTGTGCGTGGAGGCCTACTGCGACGGCGGGGCGTGCCAACCGTGGGTCTGCGAACCGGGTACCGCCTTCTGCCAGGGCAGCATCGCCATGCTGTGCAACGGGCAGGGAAGCGCGGTCGAATCGGAGGCGGATTGCGAGGCGTTCGGGATGACCTGCAGCCAGGGTGAGTGCGTGCCCCTGGTCTGCCTTCCCGGTGCCGTGTGGTGCGTGTCCGGCAACGCCAAGGCGGTCTGCGCCCCGGACGGGTCCGGGTACGAGACGACGTCCTGCGGGCTGGAGGAGTTCTGCTGGGAAGCCGTGTGCCAGCCCTGGGTTTGCGAACCGCTCGTGTCCTACTGCGCCGGGAACGTGGCGCTCGTGTGCGACTTGCTGGGCAAGGGGCCAGAAGGAGACGGCGAGGACTGCTTGCAGGCGGGAAAGACGTGCGTGGACGGTGCCTGCATCTGCATTCCTCAGTGTGAGGGCAAGGAGTGCGGGGACGACGGCTGCGGGGGGAGCTGTGGTACCTGCCCCGCCACCGCTCCCTGCATGTCGGGCTTTTCCTGCGTTGCGGGCAAGTGCACGGGCTTCCCCATCCCCGGCTGCTGCGTGGCGGACAAGGAGTGCGACGACCAGGACAAGTGCACCACGGACAAGTGTACAGCGAACAAGTGCGGGCACGTCGACATCTGCTGCGACTCGGACCTGGAATGCAACGACTTCGACGACGTGTGCACCATCGACAAGTGCGTGGACGGAGCCTGCGTGTACGCTCCCACCGGTGTGGCAGGCTGTTGCAGCCTGGCGTTGTTCCGGGACGACTTCTCCACGGACAAAGGGTGGACCTACGGACCGGAGTGGGGACGAGGCGTGGCGACCCAGTCGTCGGGTCAGGTCATGGGGAGCCCGGATCCGGACGTTGACCATACCTCCACTTCGGACAACTACGTGGCCGGCGTCGCGATCGGCGGCAACGCGTCGGCACCGGTCCATGACTTCTACTGGGCGACCTCTCCGGTCATCAACGCACAGTCCGCCAAGAACCTCCAGATCGGGTACTGGCGTTGGCTCAACAGCGACTATGTCCCGTTCATGCAGAACCGGGTGGAAGTCTACGACGGTGCCAAATGGGTCACGATCTGGCAGACCGAGGGTTTCGGCACGCAGCCGCAGGATGCCGCGTGGACGTTCGTCCAGCAGGACATCTCGGCCTATGCCAACTCGAAGCTGCAGGTCCGTTTCGGGTTCAAAATAGGCAGTGCGGGTGTCTTCACCGTGTCGGGGTGGAACCTGGACGACGTGACCGTGACCTCCATGCCCGGGGCGGGCGCTGCCGGGCTCTGCTGCAGCGTCACGTCGGACTGTCAGGGGCTTTACTCCGAGCCGGTCAAGTGCGTTGGCGGGGAGTGCACGAAGTAGGGGAACACAGGGCCGGCCCCTGGACCCGGGCGAGGACGAGGAGCACGAGTCCCTGACCACGATTCGCGGCCGTCGGCTCTGGCGTGCCCCAAAGGCCGGAGCGTCCGGTGCAGGCTTCGTCTCTACTCCGGCCGTACCGACTGGATGTGCCAGATGTCCTCGCAGTATTCCCGGATGGTGCGATCGGAGGAGAACCGGCCCATGCGGGCCACGTTGAGCACCGACATCCGGGCCCACTCCAGGGGCTTCTCATACAGCTCGCCGGCCCGCTGTTGGCATTCCACATAGGGCTGGAAGTCAGCGGCCAGCATGTACTCGTCCCACTTCCAGAGTGCGTCGAGAAGGGGGGTGAAAAGGCGCCGGTCCTGGTGCGAAATGGCACCCGATGCGATCAGGTCCAGCACGTTCCGGAGGCGCGAATCGGACTCGATGACGCCGGCCGGACGATAGCCCGAGCGGCGGTGCTCCATCACCTCGTCCGCGGTCAGACCGAACAGGAAGAAGTGGTCGGCCCCCACCGCCTCGCGGATCTCCACGTTGGCCCCGTCCAGGGTGCCGATGGTGAGCGCACCGTTGAGCGAGAACTTCATGTTCCCCGTGCCGGAGGCCTCCTTCCCTGCCGTGGAGATCTGCTCCGACAGGTCGGCTGCCGGATAGATGACGTGTGCGTGTCCCACGTTGAAGTCCGGGAAGAAGACCACCTTGATCCGGCCCTTGAGCTGCGCATCGTGATTGACCAGGTCCGCGACGCAGTGGATCAGCTTGATCACGAGCTTGGCCATGAAGTAGCCGGGGGCTGCCTTGCCCGCGAACACGAAGGTACGCGGGGGCCCGACCTCCTCGCCACGCTTCAGCCGAAGGTACAGGTCGAGAATGTGCAGCACGTTCAAGTGCTGGCGCTTGTACTCGTGGATCCGCTTGGCCTGGATGTCGAACAGGGAATCGGGGCTCACCACGATGTCGGTCAGCTGCCGTATCCGTGCGGCGAGCGCTGCCTTGTTGGCCCTCTTGACCGTGCGCCAGGCCTCGAGGAACGTCTTGTCGTCGGCCAGCTTCTCGAGCCCTCGAAGCTGCTCGAGATCCCGGACCCAGCCGTCTCCTATGTGCTTCGAGATCAGCCCCGACAGGCCCGGGTTACAGAGCCGGAGGAACCTGCGCTGCGTCACGCCGTTGGTCTTGTTGCTGAAGCGCTCCGGCCACAGGTCGTGGAAATCGGACAGAACGCTGCGCTTGAGCAGGTCGGAGTGGAGCGCTGCCACCCCGTTGACCGAATGGGAGCCGACGCACGCCAGGTGAGCCATGCGTACGTACCGTTCGCCCGCCTCGTCGATGAGCGACATCCGGCCGACCTTCCCCTCATCACCCGGGAAGCGTTGCCTGACCTCGTCCAGGAACCGGTGGTTCATCTCGTAGATGATCTCGAGGTGTCTCGGCAGGAGCCGGGCGAACAGGGGAACCGGCCACTTCTCCAGTGCCTCGGGAAGGAGCGTGTGGTTGGTGTATCCGAACGTGCTCCGGACCACCTCGAAGGCCGGGTCCCAGTCCATCCCGTACTCGTCCACGAGCAGGCGCATCAGCTCCGCAACGGCGATGGCGGGGTGCGTGTCGTTGAGCTGGACGGCGTATTTCTGGTGGAACCGGCTCACGCTCTGCTCCCGTTGCTGCATGATCCGGATCATGTCCCTCAGCGCACACGAGACGAAGAAGTACTGCTGCATGAGCCGCAGCTCCTTGCCCGCGGCAGGCTCGTCGTTGGGGTAGAGCACCTTGGTCAGGTTCTCGGAGACCACCTTCTCGTGCACGGCTCCGTAGTAGTCGCCGGTGTTGAACCTCTGGAAGTCGAACGACTCGGTCGCTTCGGCTTTGAACAGCCGCAGGAAGCTGGCCGTGGACGTCCCGTACCCCGGGATCGGCGTGTCGTAGGCGATTCCTCGCACTGCGTGCTCCGGGATCCAGTTGACCCGGTACCGTCCTTCGGGATCCCGGTACCCCTCGGTGCGACCGCCGAATCTCACCTCGAAGAAGATGTCCGGGCGGGGGATCTCCCAGGGATTCCCGTTGCGCAACCACTTGTCCGTGCACTCGACCTGCCAGCCGTCCCGGATCGCCTGATCGAAGATCCCGAACTCGTATCGGATCCCATAGCCGATGGCCGGCACGTCCTGCGTAGCCAGCGAGTCCATGAAGCACGCCGCCAGACGGCCCAGCCCGCCGTTGCCGAGCCCGGGCTCCTCCTCCTGCCTGACCAGCGCATCGAGATCCTGACCCTGCTCGGCCAGCGCCTGTCGCACCACGTCCTGGAGGCCGAGGTTGACCAGGTTGTTGCCCAGGTGCGGCCCGGGGAGGAACTCGGCCGACAGGTAGGCCACCGTTCGGCTCGCCTTGTGGAAGTACTCGTGGGCAGTGTTCGTCCAGCGGCCGAGCAGACGGTCACGAACCGTGAGGGCCACGGCCGTATACCAGTCGTTTCGCGTGGCGACCTCGGGGAACTTGCCGAGGACGCACTCCAGGTTGTCCAGAATCGCCATCTTGATGTGGGGGAGGTCACTTCCGCCCCGAACGGTGTCGTCCAGTCTCGCCATCTCAGGCTCCATGGGTTAGAGGTCACCCGCATACGCATCCTACGCCCGATCCCGGGGGAGAGGGAAGAGGCAAGAAGGCGTTGAGGACGTTGCCGGAAAGCATTCCTCATCCGATGAAATCGGAGTATCCTCGCCCCGGCGGTTTGGACTGTGCATTTCATGCGGAGGAGCGACCGATGAGGCGCGCACTGTGCGTACCGCGCAGGACCGTCTGGAGCCTATGGTTCACGTGGGGCGTGGCGTGGGCCGCTGCCGGCATCCTCGCTGCATGCGGCGATGCCGGGACCAACGTGGCCGTGCAGCAGGATCTGCCGTCCGTGGACGCTCTCGTTCCCAACGACGTCGAGCGCCCGGGGCCCGCCGACGTCCATCTGGATGTGACCCCCGACATCGAGCCGGACCGGGCAGGGCCCGGCACCGACACGCCGCAGACGCCGCACACCGACTGCTGGGGAGACGCAACCGGACTGGATGGCTGCGCTCCGCCCCCACAGGACCAGGTCGGACAGTCCGACGCATCCGACGTGTCCGACGCGTCCGACGTGTCCGACATGTCCGACGCATCCGACGTGTCCGACGCATCCGACGTGTCCGACGATCCCTGTCCCGACTTCCCCGGAACCGACGGTCTGTTCTGCGGCAAGCCGGATCCGAAGAAGGTTCCGGGGATGAGGCTGTTCTTTTCGTTGGTCGGGGATTCCGTGGACGACAGCGTGTGCGGCGACGTGACATGGAAGTTGGGCAACCGCATTCTGCTGTATGGCACCACTCCGGACGGGATGTCCCGCGGCCGGCTCGTGGGGGCGGAGATCTACTACGACATGGATGGTCCTCAGGAAGCCGAAGCCTACGGCGACATGGTGGGGATGCCGGCGAAGAACCCGTTCATCATCGAGCTCCTCGACAAGCAGGGGAACGCGGTCTGGCAGGGCCGCCGACGCGAGCCGATGCAGGTGCGTGAATTCGTAATCAGAGCGCTCGAGGAAAAGGCGGGCATGGCGGTGGCATCGTGGATGTTCCCGCTGGTCGAGAAGGCATTGGGGGCCGACTTCCAGGCCCTCACGCTCGTGATTCCCTACCTTCCCCAGGCCAAGTATCTCCGGTTCGCTCGCACCTTGACCAAGAAGGAGAAGACCGAGGGGCCGGCGTGCGCTCCCGGTCCGATCTCTCTCCCCATCGTGGCCGAAGAAGGGGGCGAGCCTGTCCTCCAGGTACCGTTGGCGGATGTCCACCCGGTACCCTTGTCCGGATTCACCGCACTGGCACCCGACCTGGAGGTGAAGCGCCTTGCGGGAACGGCGGATCCGGCCAACTCGGTCAGCTTCGTGATCCTGTCGGACGGCTATGCCGCGGGGGACAAGGCAAAGTTCGAGAAGCAGGCCCAGCAGGTGTCGGACTTCATGCTCCAGCTGGAGCCGTTCAAGAGCTACGCCCCGCACATCAGCATCTGGCGGGTCTGGACGCCGTCTGCGCAGTCGGGGGCCTCGTTCGACTGCGGGTGCAAGACCTTCGACAGTGACGCGACCAACTGCACGTCGCCGCACGACGGCTGCGTGGACGGGCACCGGGATCTCATGTACGGGTCCATCTTCACGATCCGGGCGCTGTTCAAGGTCAACCCGTTTGCGACAGAAGCCCCGGGGCTGGACATGGACCGCAACCTCTTTCCTCTTTACCTCTTCCGAATCGGGATGGCGATGAGCCTCAGCGATCCGGAGGGCGTCCCCCTCTCGGGCGATGCTGCGTTCGTGCTGGTCAACGACGAGAAGCAGGGGACGTTCGGGCTGTTCAACGCTTCCGTCACGACAGCGTTCGAGGACGTCGGCAGTCCGAAAGACCTGGCCGAGGTGGCGACGCACGAGATGGGGCATGCGTTCGGCTTGCTCGGCGACGAGTACTCGATCGCTTCGGACGTCTGCCAGCTCTTCGAGCTCACCCCGGTCTTCCCGAACTTCAGCCCGATTCCGGTCGGCGTCATGCTCCCGCACTGGATGGCATGGGCCACCCTGCCGCCCCCCTTCCCGAACACAGAGGACCAGGGCGCGGCCGATGACGTAGGCTGCTTCATTCCGGGGCCCGGGGGGGGCAAGTGCGTCGATGGCAACGGGGCCTACCTCCTGTGCCGGCCGCAGAAGACGTGCAAGATGAAGACCAGCCAGGGCAAGTTTTGCGTGGTGTGCCGGGAGCAGATCATCCGCCGCCTCCTGCACCACTTCGATCTCATCGACGACGGGGCATTCACGATCACGCCGGCCGGTGAGTCGGCGTGGAAGCTTGAGGCTGCGCTGTCCGAGCCCGACGTGGAGGCCGCCTGGAGTGTCGACGGGAACCTCGTCTCCGCCGGAGCCTATTCGCCGTACACGTTGAATCTTCCCGACTACCCGCCCGGCGAGCACATCGTGACACTATCGGTCAAGCCGGTCGGCGACCTCGTTCGCATCTGGACCGACGAAGTAGTCGAAACCTTGTCGGTCACGGTGAACGTGCCATAGCGGGCGTGGCCATGCCGACACGATGCGTCGTCCGCGAGGGGGAGCGGGGGGCGCCCGGGTTTCCGGGGAGCGGGGCGGCTGTCCGTCCGGATTCTTGCAGCAACAGGGGGCCGGTCCCATAGTCGGGGCATCGGGAGGAGGCTTTGGATGACGAGAAGGACGGTTCTCCTTGCCCTGGGACTAGGCCTGATCGCGGTGGCGGCCCTCGTTGCCGTAGCGCTCTCCGGAATCTTCGAGCCACGGGGGGCCGCGACCGGAACGGCCCCCTCCGGCGGGGAGACCCAGGCCGAAATCCAGTATGTAGTCGAGCCGGGCTGCACGGCACCCAAGGGGGCCGGTGCGTTCTGCTCGCTCGACGAGGCGGTCGACAAGGCCGCACTGCAGTCCAACGTGGCGCTCGTGCTCAAGGCGGGCGAGCACAAACTGACCCGGACCATTCGACGCGGTGTGACTTTGCGGGCCCAGGGTGCCCCGGCAGCGCCTTCGTTTGCCGACACGGTGGCCTGCAACTTGCCGCCGTCCGTTCTGTCCTCTGCGCCCGGAGTGACGTTGCGGGTCGGGGCACCGGGGGACAAGGACGGGCTTGTGGTGGAGCTCCCCGACGACAAGCAGAAGGTGGTGCTCAACGGCGTAAGACTGCTCCCGGCCGCGGGCACGGCGCCCAGGAGCGCTGCCCTGACCGTGAAGCAGGGGCAAGTGGCCCTGGTGCGCAGCGAGCTGGCGGGAGGCCTTCGCCTTTCCGGCTCGGGCACCACAGTCACTGCAGTTGGGACCCGGCTTGCCGGTTCCGGAAAGCCGGTGGCGACGGCGGCGACGGTGGCAGGCACTGCGATCCCGGACTCCGACGTGCGGACTTACTGCCAGGTTCCCACTACAGAGGGGATGTGCGGTGTGACCGGCGAGGTGGGGGTCTCTGTCCTGGACGGGGCACGCCTGTATGCGGTCGACCTGGACCTGAGCGGGGAGCTGAAAGTGGGTGTGTGCGTCTCGGGCGGAGAGGCGCACCTCTGCCGTGGAAGCGTGCACGACACGACCTGGCCTGACGGCTCGTCTCCAGAGGACGGCTGGGGGGCCTATGTGGGGGAGGACGGGGAGCTTGTGCTCCGTGCCGTGGACATGAACGACAATCTCGGCGTGGGGGTTCTGGCGCAGGGGGAGGGGACCTCCCTGTCCGTGGCAGAGGGCACCCGGGTCCGGAACACGGGGATCTCTCCCAGCCAGATCGGGTCGGTCGGCCTCGGGATCGTGGCGCAGGACCTGGCCGAGATCAGCGTGCAGGACTCCAGCCTCGAGATGGTGGAGGGCCCGGCCATACTGGTCTCCATGGATGCGAGCGCCACGGTGACGGACACGCTGCTGCAGGACAACCAGTTCGCTGCCGTCGTCGTGCTCGGGGCGACGCTCGACCTGAGTGGTGCCGATATCGTCGGCACGACGGCCAGCGCAAACCTGGGAGGAGGATGGGGCCTGTGGATATCCAACGACCCCTATGGCGCCGGCAAGGTCACGGTCACCCAGTCCCTGATCGATGGAAGCGGGGAGGGATACTGCGGAATTGGAGTCGTGGGTACCGGGTCCGAGCCGTCGTCGGTTGCCGTGTCGGAAAGCGTGATCCGGGGGATGACCGGCAATCCATACGGACCCACGTTCTTCATGGGCTGCGGGGTGTTCGGGCTGTCCGTGTGCGAGGGGCTCGTTCTCTCCGGAAATACCTACGAGGACAACTCAGGCCCGCACATCTTCCTGGAAGGGGCCACAGCCTCGGTCTCGGGCGAGACGATCACCACGAACGGCAAGCTCGACGTGCTCCAGGAGTTCTGCACCTGCACCTCGGCGCCGCTTGACGACCCGTCGCTACAGGCCGGGCAGGCGGCACCGCTCGTCACGCAGATCTGTGACGAGGACGCTGTTGCACAGCCTTACGACCCCACCGAATTCTTCCTGATTGCCGGCGCCGAGGATGTTGCGGACAAGGCCTGGAGTTTCTAGAGCGACAAGCCGACCCGCGGTCTTTGTGGTCACAAAGGAAGTGACCGCTCAGAGGGGCTTGAGGACCTCAGTGCGTCGTGTCACCCGGAGCCGGCCGGCCGACAGGTCCGTCATCCCCCGCACGAGCGTCCCCTCGCGCTCGACCTCCACAAGGATGGAAAGGACCGCCCCGTCCTCGGTGTGGTGCTCGGACTCTCTCGTTCCCCCGTAGCGTTCCATGGCCCGATGGGCGATGCCGAGCATCTCGAACGGCACGGCCACTTCGAGCAGGGCGTGTGGGACGAGCGTGGCCTTTGGCGCCTCTCGCAGGCATCTGGCGGCAGCACCGCCGTAGGCTCGGACCAGCCCGCCAGTACCGAGCTTGATTCCACCGTAGTGCCGGGTCACGATCACGAGCACGCGGTCGATCCCGAGCTGCTCGATGGCGGTCAGAATAGGCCGGCCCGCGGTTCCGCCGACCTCGCCGTCGTCGTTGAAGCGATGGACCTCGCCGACCTTGTAGGCCCACGGGTTGTGCGTCGCCTTGGGGTCCCGCACTTCGGCAAGCACGGACAAAGCCTGCTCCGCACTGTCGACTGCAAGCGCGGTTGCCACGAACCGGCTCTTCCTGGCCTCGTCTTCCGTCGTGTGTCTGGCGGTGATGATCTGCATCTCCCTTGTGCGCCCCCTGCCGATCCCGATCCATAGTCCATTTGTGGCCGGAATGCCAGCCAGAGGAGGAGGCCTCGGTCATTCGGAGGGGCGAGGGGGGCTCCAAGGTGGGAGTTGTGGGACGCTGCCGGCGTCATAAGTCGGCGGGTGTTGCATCATCGCGGGAGTTGTGACGCTGCTGGCGTCATAAGTCGGCGGGTGTTGCATCATCGCGGGAGTTGTGACGCTGCCGGCGTCATAAGTCGGCGGGTGTTGCATCATCGCGGGAGTTGTGACGCTGCTGGCGTCGCTGGACGGGTACCCTTCCAATCCAATGGGCGTGTCGGCACTTCCGAGAATCCACTCCAACCCAACCGGTGCATCGCGCTCCCCGCACGTGTATACTCACCCCCGACGTTGCGACTTTCCAGGGGGTCGACGATGAACAGCTCGAACCGGGGTAGGGGACGGGGGCGAAGCATGGCTGATGCGGCACGGCAGGTGCCCGTTGCCGGACTTGCCGCCCTACTGATGCTTGCCGGGTGCGGTGGTGCGGGGACGGTTACCTCCGACGATGTGGGCGACGTGGCCTCGGCGGACGTGCGGGACCTGGCAGCCGACGCCGGTGCCGAGGTGGGAGTCGACGCAGCCGACGTCGACTTCGGGCCCGGGCCGGAAGTGGGAGAGGTCGACGAGACCTTCGAGGCCGAGTCGGTCGAGGCGGGCGGCTTCGGGTGGCCCTGTACGTCGAACGCCGACTGTGTTTCCGGCTTCTGCGTGGAAACCGAGGGGGGCAACCAGTGCACGGTCACCTGCGTGGAGGAGTGCCCCAGCGACTGGAGCTGCGTGCAGAACCTGGCTGCCATGCCCGACGTGGTTTACATCTGCGTGCCGGGGCATACGAGGCTGTGCGTTCCGTGCCTGGATCACGCTGTATGCAATCCGCCGGGGCTCGACCTCGGGGACCGATGCGTCGAGCTTGGCGATGCGGGGAGCTTCTGCGGGGCTGCGTGCACGGAGGCAGCGGACTGCCCGCAGGGATTCCTCTGCGCAGAAGAGTCGCTGGCCGGCGGCGGGACCGGGATGCAGTGCGTTCCGGACGGCGCAGCGTGCGAGTGCTCGGGGCTTGCGGTCCAGCTCGGGGCATGGACCGAGTGCAGGGCAACCAACGAGAACGGGGCGTGCCCGGGAAAGACTCAGTGCCTGGAGGAGGGGCCGGCGGCTTGCGATGCTCCGATGCCGGAGGCAGAAGCGTGTGACGGCAACGACAACGACTGTGACGGCGAGGCCGACGAAGGGCTCGGGTCCACGGAATGCGGGATGGGGGTCTGCCTGCACTCGACCGAGAACTGCGTGGGGGGTGAGGCACTGACCTGCGATCCGATGGAAGGGGCCGGCCAGGAGAAGTGCAACGGCCTGGACGACAACTGCGACGGGGAGACGGACGAGGAATTCCCGGATGCCGACTCGAACGGCGAGGCCGACTGCATCAGCGAGGATGACGACGGAGACGGGGTGCCCGATTCCGCGGACAACTGCCCGCTCGTGGTGAATTCGGACCAGTTCGACACCGACTATGACACGGTCGGCGATGCCTGCGATCCGGACGACGACGACGACAAGGTCCCGGACGAAACCGACTGTGCGCCGCTTGATTCCGAGATCTTCCCCGGGGCAACGGAAGTGTGCGACGGCAAGGACAACGACTGCGACTCGGATATCGACGAAGGGTTCGGAAGCGTTACGTGCGGGCTGGGAGCATGCAAACACACCGTGGTCGTCTGCGAGACGGGCCAGGTGGCCGTGTGCGATCCCTTCGAAGGGGTGGCGGAGGAGGCCTGCGACGGGAAGGACAATGACTGCGACGGGGACTCGGACGAGAAGGACGCCCTCGGGTGCCAGCTGTACTTCCTGGACGTCGATCAGGACAGCTTCGGCGTGGACGGCCAGAGCAAGTGCCTCTGCGCTCCGGAGGACTTCTACCAGGCCGTGGTGGCGGGCGACTGCAAGCCGCTGGTGCCCGAGATCAACCCGGGGGCGGAGGACAAGTGCGACGGGCAGGACAACGACTGCGACGGTTCAATCGACGAAGGGTTCGAGAACCTGGACAACGACGAGCTGGCCGACTGCGTGGATCCGGATGACGACGACGACAACGTGCCCGACCTCATCGACAATTGCCCGATCACGTCGAACTACAATCAGGCCAACTTCGACAAGGACCAGTTCGGCGACGTCTGCGACTGGGACGACGACAACGATGCCACCGGGGACCTGCTCGACTGCGACCCGTTCGACCCGCTGATCTACCCCGGAGCCGATGAGGTGTGCAACGGCAAGGACGATGACTGCGACTCGGCCAAGGACGAGGAGCTGGGCACTCTGGAGTGTGGCGTGGGGGAGTGCTTCAAGGTCGTGCCCGCCTGCCTCAACGGCAAGCTGAACACGTGTGAGCCGAAGAGTACCGGGACGGAGGTTTGCGACGGCAAGGACAACGACTGTGACGGCAAGACGGACGAGGAGTTGGGCACCCTGACCTGCGGCAAGGGCGAGTGCGTTGCAACGGTCGACGCATGCGTCGGAGGACAACCCCAGGTGTGCGAGCCCAAGCCTGTCTCGGACGAAGTGTGCGACGGCAAGGACAACAACTGCGACGGCCAGATCGATGAGACCTTCCCGGAGCAGGGGATAGTCTGCCCCGTGCCGAACGCCAAGGGGGAATGCGCCAAGGGGACGTACCAGTGCGCCAACGGGAAGACGACCTGCCCCCAGGTCGTTCAGCCCAATCCCGAGCAGTGTGACGGCAAGGACAACAACTGCGACGGCCAGATCGACGAGATCTTCCCGGAGCAGGGGCAATTGTGCGTGGTTCCCAACGCCGTCGGAGTGTGCGCAGCCGGGAGTTTCAGCTGCACCAACGGCCAGAAGGTCTGTGCACAGGTGGTGCAGCCTCAGCCCGAGCAATGCGACGGCAAGGACAACAACTGCGACGGGATGATCGACGAGACGTTCCCGGACCAGGGGAAGAGCTGCACCGTGCCGAACATGAAAGGAGAGTGTGCCAAGGCGACGTACCAGTGCATAGCGGGCCAGAAGACCTGTCCTCAGGTGGTTCAGCCCGAGACCGAGCAATGTGACGGCAAGGACAACAACTGCGACGGGATGATCGACGAGACATTCCCGGACCAGGGGAAGAGCTGCACCGTGCCGAACACGAAGGGAGAGTGTGCCAAGGGGACCAACCAGTGCACGATGGGCCTGCTGACCTGCCCGCAGGTGGTTCAGCCCCAGCCGGAGCAATGTGACGGGAAGGACAATAGCTGCGACGGCCAGATCGACGAGGATGGGGCCACCGGCTGCATCGAGTACTTCCCCGACTCCGATCTGGACGGATTCGGCGACCCGTCGGGGAAGGTATGTGCATGCGCCATGCCGCAGGGGTTCGTGACCAAGTCGGGAGACTGTAACGACAACTCGAACAAGGTGTATCTCGGTGCTCCGGAGATCTGCGGCAACGGCGTGGACGAGGATTGCGACGGGAAGGACTGTACGGTGGTCGGTGACTCGAAGTGGCAGCTCTACCGCAAGACGGGGATGAGCCAGAACCCCGATACCTACATGCCGGTCCCTGCCGACTTTGGCTCGCTCGTGGGCACGGTGGCGGATGCCCAGGTGTTCAGCATGGGCTGCAGCAGTTGTGTCGAAGGCTGGCGGACGTGGGTGTACGTGACGCAGCCGACCTCGTTCCCGCTGTGCGTGTGGGGGGACGACGGCGTGTCCTTCTACCGGAACGACGTGTTCGTGTGCGGTCGGCCGAATGCGGAGGACCCGAAGAATTGTGCCACTCCGACGCTGGACACGGGGTGGAACAAGCTCGAAGCCTTGTCCTACAACGGTCCTGGCCCAGGGCACTTCGACATGGACGTGCTGATGGGCAGCAAGGTCACGGCGCTGAAGTCGACGGGGCCGTGAGCCTTACATCGTCATGACGATGAGGCCCGGGTTTCCCGGCGTGGACTGGAACGCGGGGTTCGGCCAGTCGGTTTCCCCCTGGCCTCCGCGGCCCGCCTCGCCCTGGTATCCGGAGATGCCGGTGCCACCCGGGTTGCGCCCTGCACCGGCCTGGCTGTTCGTCCCCGACACGCCGGCGGCTACCCAGGATGAGCCACCACCGCCACCACCTCCGTTGTAGGTGTACATGGCACCGCCGCCGCCGCCGCCGTAGTAGCCTGAACCACCGCCGCCGCCGGACCCGTTGGCGCCGCCCGCAGTGCCGCCCTTGTGGTAGCTGGCCGCATTGCCGAGGCTGCAGTTGGCCACGGTGTTCTTGCCGCCGGTGTGGGAGGTGCCCGGGTTTCCGTTCACGGTGCAGCTCGAGTAGCCCGACTGGTTGTTCACGGTGCCGCCGGAGCCACCGGACGAGGCGGAGGCCCCCTGACCGCCGTTGGTGAAACAGTTGTAGGTGTTGTCCGGGGTCCCGGTTTCGCCCGAGGAGCCCAGAGCTCCGCCTCCGCCGCCCTGACCCCCGTTGGGGTTCGTGGTCTTGTGGCAGCCGGAGCAGCCGTCCGACCCGCCGCCGCCTCCTCCGGCCGCGACCAGGACGACCGAGCCGTTCTTGAACACGTAGGTCGCACCGCCCCCGCCGTTCTCGGCGGCGCCGCCGCCCGCGACCCTCAGCTCGATGTTGTCGCCGGGCTGGACTGAGAGCGTCCCCTGCACGAACGCCCCGCCGCCGCCGCCACCCGGGGCTCCACCGCCGCCGCCGCCGCCCCACAGCTTGAAGGTGATCGAGTACTTCCCGCTCGGCACGACGCCGGTGATGACCTGTTCGCCCTGGGAGTAGGTCGTGGTCCCCGTGGGCAGGTAGTTGATGCACGGCTGCGTGTTGCAGGATTGCGTCTGCGAAGCGGACCCGGAACAGTAGCTTCCGCCGCACGACGGAGGAGGATTGGTGCAGGAGCGGGTGCACGTCTGAGTCCCGCCGTCGCACGGAGCGGAGCAGGAGCCGCAGCTCCAGTCGGTCCAGCCGCCGTTGACCGCCTGGCAGGTGGGCACGCACGCTCCTGCGCTGCACGCATAGTTGGCAGGGCACAGAGTGCCTTCGTCGGTCTGACCGTCGCAGTCGTCGTCCTGGTTGTTGCAGGCTTCCGACAGATTGGTGAACAGCTCGGAGGGGCACTCGAGCCCGCTCCCGTTGGCCTTGCAGGTCCAAGTCCCGAACTTGCACTGATCCAGGTCGTCGGAATCGCAAGCGCTCCCCTTGAGCGGGAAGTCCTCGTCGCTCTTGCCGTCGCAGTCGTCGTCCTGGTTGTTGCAGAGCTCGGATGCCGTCGCCAGGCACTTGCCGGAATCGCACTTTCCTGAGCAACCTCCTGCGAGCGTGCAGATGGCGCCGTTGTTGCCGGCCGCTGCCGAGCAGGTCCCGGCGGGCTGGCACATGTCCACGGTGCAAGGGTCCTTGTCATCGCAGGTACCGCACGAGCCACCGCAACCGTCGCTGCCGCACTGCTTTCCCGCGCAGCTCGGGACGCAGGTGCACGCATCCCCCACGCCATTTCCGTCGGCATCGGCCTGGTCCGCGTTGGGCGCCAGGGGACAGTTGTCGTTGCAGCCGTCGGTCTTGCCGCTCTTGCACGGCCCAGCATACCCGGAGTTGGCGATTCCGTCCCCGTCCGGGTCGGGGAGCCCTGCGCAGACCCCCTGGGCACAGGCATCGTCGGCCGTTGCCGGATCCTGGTCGTCGCACGGTCCTTCGAGGGGGTCCTGGACGCAGGCGCCGTCGCTGCAGGTTCCCTTGGTGCAGGTGCCGTCCATGTAGGAGCAGTCCTTGGCTGTCCCCTTGCAGAGGCCGTCCTTGCACGCGTCGCCCGAGGTACACGGATCTCCGTCGCTGCACGCGCCCATCAGGAACTGTGCGATGCAGCCACCGTTCAGGCAGATGCCATGCGAGCAGGGCCCGTCGAGGTCCGTGCAGTCCATCGGGATCCCCAGGCAGCTTCCCTGCTGGCACGAGTCGTCGACGGTGCACGGGTCCGCATCGTCGCACGTGCCGGCCTTGGCCTCCTGCTGACACGCACCCGCCTTGCAGACCCCCGTCGTGCAAGGGCCGTCGAGGTACGTGCAGTCCTTGGGCGTCCCGATGCAGGCCCCTCCTGCACACGTGTCTGAGCCGGTGCAGGCATCGCCGTCGTCGCAGGCATCCCCTTCCTTCTTGCCTGCGCAGGGGCCGGTCCCGCACACGAAATCCTCGTCCGTCGAGCCGTCGCAATCATTGTCGAGCCCGTCGCAGATTTCCTGGGCCCCGGGCTTGACGGTCGGGTCGAACGGCCCGCAGTCGCCGTCATCCGGAACGAGGTCGTTGTCGTCGTCCGAATCGCAGGCATCCCCCTGGGAATCCAGATCGAAGTTCTCCTGCTCCGGGTTGGCGGCCAGGGGGCAGTTGTCCTCCTCGTCGCTCACCGAGTCGCCGTCGTCGTCCTGGTCGATGCAGTTCGCCTCCCCGTCCTGATCCTTGTCCGGGAAGGCCTGATCCGCGACTCCGTCACAGTCGTTGTCCTGACCGTCGCACTTATCCTCGGCAGGCTCTTGAGCGTCGCACGCAAGCTGTCCCGCGACGCAGGAGTAGCTGCCCAGGCAAGTGCCGAACTCGTTGGTCCGCTCGCACTGGCTTCCCCCCGTGCCCTCGTCGATCTCGTCGTCGCAGTCGTCGTCGTTCCCGTTGCACGATTCCGTTGCGGGAACCGGAGCGTCGCACGCGGAAAGCAGTGCCCCCTTGCAGGAGCGCTCCCCCTTGCAGGTGCCCGCATCGTTGGCCGAGGAACAGGCCGTCGTCGCCCCGTCGGCGACGAACTCGGGAGTGCACGCACACTCGCCGGCCTCCAGCATGCACTGGTCCGCGAACAGCCCCTCGCCCACCTCCACGTTCTTGCACGAGTACCCTGTTGGGCAGGGAGCCGATTTCCCGCACTCGACTCCGCAGAAGCTCCCCTGGGGACCGTACGGAATGCAGTAGTCCGCCGATTCCCAGACCCCGGGCTTGCAGTCTTCGTGTGCCTTGCAGGGCCGGCACAGCTCGAGGTGCGGCCAGACGCAGATGGAGACCGAGTCGGGCTGCGCACCGACCGGCTTGCAGACCCAGCCCTTGGGGCATTCCTCGACGCAGGTGCTGGTGCACACCTTGCCATTGGGGCCCGGAACGCAGTAACCGCTGTCGCAGTCCTCGTTGGTCAGGCAGCCCTGCAGATCCAGGGTGTCCTGCGGGAGCTCCTGGACGGTCACTTCCGGAACCGTTTCGCCCCCGAGCTCGGGGGCCGGACCGTCCGTCCCCAGCTCAGCAAAAAGAATGTCCGGCTGGCCCGTGATCTCCAGGCCCACTTCCGAGCCGACCTCCGTTCCGGTCGTGTCGGTCACGGTGGTTTCGCCCCCGCTGCAGCCTGCCATCACCGCCAGACACAAGACCGCACCCACATGTGCATTGAACCGCATGCCCACCCCCACTCTATTGCCCGAGAGCAACCAACGGCTCCCCGTGGACGACGGCGAATGTACGTTGAGGTACAGGACATTGCAAGGCAGGAACGGGCTGCTGCGATTCGGAATTGCGACTGCCCGGCCCCACGCGCTGCGCACAGTTGCAGGCTCGAGCCGAGCGGATTTCCCCCATTCCCCTGCTTGACCTCACCGGTTCCGGAAGGTCATACTGGGGCCGGACCCAAATGCGGGCCGCGGCACGGGGCGTGGAGGTGTATGGATGAATAGTCTGGGGGGGCGCTGGAGCAAAGGCATCGTGGCGCTGGTTTCTGCAGGGTCGGCTCTGCTCCTGCTTTCCCTCCCCGCCCTGGCCAAGATGCCGCTCGGCCACCTGGACGAGGCGCAGCCGACCTGGGTCGGTGGGTGGGCATTTGATCCCGACCATCCGGAAGCCGAGATAGCGATTCACATCTATGTCGACGGACAGTTCGCAGGCAACGGAGAAACGAAGGGATACCGGCCCGACGTGAACGCGGCCTACGGAATCACGGGGAACCACGGGTTCACGTTCCCGGTGGACATCGCGAAGTTCGGCCCGGGGACGCACAACGTTTGTGCGTACGGAATCGATCTGGATGGCGAGGGGAATCCGGCGTTCGACCCCTGCCCCTTCAAGGTAACGATCGCGTGCAACCCGCAGTGCGGCGGCAAGAACTGCGGCGGCGACGGCTGTGGCGGTTCGTGCGGAAGCTGCCCGGGTGGTCAGACCTGCAACAACGGCGTGTGCAGCGGTGGGCAGCCTCCAGGTGGGATGCCCACGGGCAACCTCGATGCTGCCAACGAAGGGATGATCGGCGGCTGGGCCAAGGACCCGGACTGGGAGGGCCCGCTCAACGTCCACATCTATGCGGACGGAGCGCTCATCAAGGTGCTCAAGGCGGACCAATGGCGAGAGGATGTCGGCGCACATGCGTTTTCCTGGGATCCTCCGCCGTTCGGAGCCGGGGATCACGAGGTGATCGCCTATGCGCTCGGGGTGGATGGGGCAGGCAACCCCAACGGTGAGAACCCGGGGTTGAAGGGAAGCCCGAAGACGTTGAAGGGTACCTGCAACGGCCTCGAATCCGATGCTCTCGGGTGGTGCCAGGGCATGGCGCCGTACTGGGTCAATCGGCTCAAGGACACGGTCTGGGTGGGCAACGATTCCATCCGGGTCGGGGTGAACAAGTCGTTTGGGGGCACCCTATTCGGGCTCTACAGCGCGGGCTGGGACCGCAACCTGATCCTGGAGCACGGAGGCGGTGCGGTCCAGCTGTCCATCTGGGGCTACGACCCGGTGGGCGGGGCCGGCTGGTACGGCAACGATGGATGCGATCCGAAGTGGTACACGAGCGAGGCTGCGTGCAAGGCCGGCGGTCACGCAAGCTGCTCGTTGTGGGCTTACCCGGGCGGCGCTCACTGCTCCAACTGCACGTCGCAGAAACCGTGCGGCGGCTGGACGCCGGGGGCGCCGTGGAACCCGATCCAGGCGCAGGGCCCCGATTGCGGCTGGAACTCGCCGGCCAATGACTGCAACGTCGCGGAATGGCAGGGACAGACTTTCTACACGAGGCTGAACGCCCCGTTCCATTTCACTTCGACCGCACCGCCCGCCCCCATGCCCATGGAGCAGTGGGTGACCGCACACGACGGCTACGCGGAGGTCAAGTACCGGCTCACCTACTCGGGGCCGTCCGCCTGGTGCAATCATCCCCAGGAGATCCCGGCCATCTTCACGTCGTTCGGGATGAACCAGCACTACTACTACTATGACGGCGAGGCCCCGTTCACCGGTGCCGGCGTCGTGCACAAGGCCGGGGCTTCCAACGGAGTGCTGCGCTATCCGAACCGCCCGGAATACGGGCATGGGAACGACTACTTCGGCTATGTCCGGGAAGGGTGGTGGGGCGTCTGTGACGGGCCGCAGGAGCGCTGCCTCACGGTGGCCTCGTTCTCCCCGGTCATGAACGAGGTGGCGATGGGGCAGAACCAGACCGCCGGGTCCGGATACATCACCGCTCTGGGCTGGTTCGGCGTGAGCCCCGGCATGGACCTCCAATGGACCGTGTACTACTTCCCCTACCGGTACGACCAGGTGGTGGGCGGCAAGAGCGTGCGCGATATCATCTACTCGCTGGCACCGCCCGAGTTCAAGACGCCGACGTGCACGCCGTCATGCGGCGGCAAGCAGTGCGGCTCGGACGGGTGCGGGGGCAGCTGCGGCAACTGTCCGGGAGGGTTCGTCTGCGATGGCAACGGGCAGTGTGTCTCCGGATGTCCGGACAGCTGCTGGGGCAAGCAGTGCGGCCCGGACGGGTGCGGAGGCAGCTGCGGCAACTGCGCTCCCGGGTTTACCTGCACCGATGCGGGGCAGTGCACGCAGGAGTGCTTCGGGAGCTGCATGGGCAAGGAGTGCGGGACGGACGGGTGCGGCGCAAGCTGCGGAGCGTGCAACCCGGGATTGACCTGCACCGACGGCGGCCAGTGTGTGCAGAACTGCGTCGGCGACTGCACGGGCAAGGAGTGTGGCTCGGACGGGTGCGGCGTGAGCTGCGGCAACTGCGGCCCCGGCCTGTTCTGCACCGATGCGGGCCAGTGCGTGGACGAATGCCCGGCAAGCTGCGTGGGCAAGGAGTGTGGCTCCGACGGCTGCGGGGGCGATTGCGGCAATTGCGGCCCCGGGCTCGTCTGCTTCGTCGGCGTCTGCGTCGAGCCGTGCGAGCCCACGTGCGACGGCAAGGAGTGCGGGCCGGACGGCTGCGGCGGAATCTGCGGCACGTGCGGGTTTGGCGAAGCCTGCGCCATGTCCGACTACCAGTGCCTTCCCGAGGAACAAGTGCCCCCGGAGGAGCGCTGGGAACCGGAAGAAGAGGGCGACCCGGACGTCGTTTCGCAAGGGGACGGAGGATCCGGGGCGGACACAGCGGGCCCGGGAGAGCCGGATTCGCACGGCAGCGCCCCTGACGGTCAGCCCAACCCGGTCCCGGACGAGAACGGGACGTGCCCCGACGGCTTCAAGGCCGTGGACGGCAAGTGCATCCTGGCGGAAGAGAACAAGAAGAATCCGGGCGGGTGCGGGGTCGTGGATGGAAGCCCTCCGGCCCGATGCTTCCTGGCCCTCGTCTTCCTGCTGGCCGGGGTCTGGTTCGCGCGCAGAAGACACCTCGCGAGTTGAGGCGGATGCCCGCTGTCAGCGCTCATGTGCTCGAGCACTGCAGTTGACTTTAGGGGACCATTGTCCTAGAAGTGAATTCCAGTTGCAACCGACGGGGCTTGCCCACGAGGAGGAGTATTCCATGGGTCGGCAAGATCTGGTCTTGACGTTTGCTCTGCTCCTGCTGCCGGTTGTCCCAATCGCGTTCCTCGCGTGCGGCGGAGAATTGCAGAGCACCGGGCAGGATGTGTCCGGCGCCGATGGGGCCGGGTGGAGCTGTGGCCAGCCTGAACCATGTGAGCTTTCCAGCTATGCAAAGGAGTTGCCGGCCGCAGGGGTCGTTTACGTGAACTCTTGCTGCGCCGCAGTTGGGAATCCGGATGGCTCGCTCAAGCACCCCTTCGCCGACATCGGCTCTGCCGTTGCGGCAGCCAAGCCGGGCGACACGATCGCAGTTGCGGCCGGGGTCTATGAGGAATCGGTCAAGGTAGACAAGAGCATCTCCCTCCTCGGAGCGGGCCGCGAGAGAAGCCTGCTCCACTCGACGGACGCGAATCCGACGGTGCTGTTGGACAAGGTGGAGGGGATATCGGTATCCGGTCTCTCCTTGACCGGGGCCGGCGGCGTGGGGCTCACCGTCCAGAAATCGAAGGACGTGTCCCTGTCCGGGCTGTCCGTTTCCGGCTACCAGGAAGGCGCTTCGGGGCAGGTGGGTGTGGGATTGCTGGTGTTCGGGACGACCGGAGTGACGGGCGTTGGATTGCACGTGTGGGGCAATCGGGCATACGGAATTTACTTCTCGGGAAGCTCGGGCTTCGTCTCGGGGAGCAGGATCCATGAGAATGGTATCGGTTGCGAGTCCGCGGGTATCGGGCTCGCGAACGGATCCACGCTGACCCTCGGCATGAAGGAAAGCCCTGCGGACTATGCACAGGCGGGGGTGCTCGATGCGGGGGGAAGCCTCCTGGAGGACAACAACGGAGTCGGTCTCTACGCCGAGGAATCCGTGGTCACGGCCAACGGAGTCGAGTTCTCGGGTAACCTCTGCGGCGGCATGCTGTTGTCCTGTTCATCCCCCCAGCCGGGCGCCACGACGTTGGCGGGGAGCATCCTGAGGGGGCTCATGGAGAGGGGCGTGGAAGTGCGGGGTTGCAGCTTGGAGATTGCCAACAGCCTGTTTGAGGACATCGAGGCCCAGCCGGGTGGATTCCCGGGCCATTGCCTGCTCGCGGTGCAGGACGCCGTGGAGGGAACGTCGGTCGTCGTGATGGACAGTCAATTCAAGGGCTGTGCGGGAGCGGGGATCCTTCTTGAAGGGCCGGTCAAGGCGGAGATCTCCGACAACCAACTCAGCGAGTTGGGTTCCGCCGGCATCTGGGCCCAGTGTGGGGCGAAAGTGGCGCAAGTCGCACGCAACGCTGTCGACGGGGCCGGTGCCGCCGGAATTGCAGTCACCGACGGTTCCTCCGCACTGGTGACGGGCAATTCTGTCAACTTGACGCACTGGGACTCCATCGTGGACTTCGACGACTCGAAAGTGGTCGAGGTGGCCGACGGCCTGCTCGTGAGCGAGATCGAGCTGGCCGGCGCGATCCTGCTCGAGGGGAACGAGGTGCTGGGCTCGGAGCGTGTCGGCATCATCATCGACCAGGCCGACGAGACCAGCGTCACGTTCGGTGCAGGGAACAAGGTTGCCGGAAACGCGATGGCAGGCATCTCCCTGCAGAACGGAGCCGAGTCGATTGCGGTTGCTGCGGATCTTGCTGGAAGCGTGCAGTTCGAGGTTGAGGGAGCGGGCCCCAACGGTGGCGAGGGGGACTTGGTCACCGGCAAGGCCTTCGAGATTGTCACGAAGATGTGCATCCCGCCGGAGTGCAAGGAGTAAGCACGGGTCGGGGCCGCCCGGGGGACGGAAGGGAGCGAGCTTGGAGGGGATCTGCCCCAACTGCGGTTGCAGCGGACAGGCCGGCACGCCGTGCGGCACCGAGGGGTGCGCGGTCCATCACCTGCATTTCGTTCCGCCGGAGCTGGTGACTGCGGGAATTGCCGGGCCCCTGGGACGGGATCCGCTGGTCGGCTGCATGGTGGCCGACCACCTCGTCGCCCGCAAGATCGGAAGCGGCGGATTCGGGGCAGTCTACATCGCACTCCAGATGCCGCTGTTTATGAAGACGGCCCTCAAGATACTGAAGGTGGAGTCGGGACACGACCCCTCGACCGGGGCCCATCAGGCGCGGTTCGAGAAGGAGGCCCAGGCACTGGCGCGGCTCGTCCACCCCAACATCGTGCGGCTCTTCAAGTACGGCATGTTCAACGAGATGCCGTTCATCGTGATGGAGTACGTCGGAGAAGGGAGCGATCTCGCCCGGGAGCTTGCAGACAGAAAGCTGGCGAGGCGAGGTTTCAGCCTGGCGGAGGTGCGGCGCATCGTGGCTCAGGTGGCGCATGCTCTTGAGGCCGCACACAAGCAGAATGTGGTCCATCGGGATATCAAGCCGGCAAACATCATGCTCCAGCCGGTCGAAGGGGAACCGCTGTTCGTTCGGGTGCTCGATTTTGGCCTGGCCAAGATGGTCGCCGAGAGCCCGGAAAGCACGGTGGTCATGGGGACCCCAATCTACATGGCACCGGAGCAATACTTCGGCCGAGACATCGGTCCGTGGACGGACCTGTATGCTACGGCCCTGGTCTGCTTCGAGCTGATGACCGGTCGGCGGGCGTTCAGCGCGACCAATTCCCAGGAGCTCTTCCTCCAGAAGATCTCGGCCAAGTTCGACTTTACGCAGGAGGCCGGGAACTCGGCTCCCCCACCCGCAGTAATGCAGTTCATGCGCAAGGCAACAGCGAAAGAGCCTTCTGAGCGGTACCGAACGGTCCCCGAGTTCCTTGCCGGCGCCAGCGAGATGTTCGACGCCCTGGAACAGGCTGGGGTCCGATCGCTCCATCCGGAGGCGTCCGACGCGTCAACGGAGACCGAAACCATCACGGGCAGCGCTGCGTTGCCTGTCACCGTGCCTCCCGGTATGGACGGGGCAACACTCACGTCCCCTTCGTTGTCGGATCCGGTGGCACTCGGGATGCAAAATGAGGAACCATCGGGGCAGAAGCGCCGACGCCGGATCCTTCTGGGCATGGCCGCAGCCCTCGTCACGCTAGCCCTGGCAGGACTGGTGTTCTTGTTCTGGCCGGGCGGGTCTCTCGACATCCTGTTGAGCGGCACCACCTCGGGGGACCAGAAGGAGCCAGCGATGGCTGAGCTGCCTGACGGCCGGGTCCTGGCCGCGTGGCGGGCCTCCCGTCCCGACGGGGCCACGAGCGACATCGTGGGGCGGCTTTTCGATCAGGCCGGTACTCCACTTGCCGACGAATTTCGGATCAGCTCGTTTGACGGCAGTGACTTACGGATGCCGGCCCTCACGGCCTTCCCGGACGGCAGGGTGCTGGCCATCTGGATCGGAGAGAACCGGGACGGCAGCGGAATGGGGGTGATCGGCCAGTGGTTGTCTCCAGGCCTATCCCCGTACCGGGAGGAGTTCGTGGTCAACGCCGACTTCGGGGAGGGAGACCAGGAACTGGCCGACATCGCTGTGGCTGACGACGATCGCTTTGCGGTGGTTTGGCAGAGCTACGGCCAGGACGGGGACGACTTCGGTATCTTCTGCCAGCTCTTTGCCGCCAACGGCGATCGGCAAGGGAGAAGCTTCGCCGTGAATACGCTAACCGCCGGAAGGCAGCGATTCCCGGCCGTGGCAGCGGGGTCTGGACAGCGGTACATGGTCGTCTGGGAGAGCTCGCAGTCGGCCGTGCAGCAGGAGGACTACACGATCTTCGGGCAGCTTCTCGACCTGGACGGTAGCCGGATTGGAGAACCGACGGTCGTCAATTCCTTTGCCAGGGGGCGCCAGCGGTACCCGGACCTGGCCGCTGTGCCCAGCGGGTTTGTGGTCGTCTGGACCAGTGAAGAGCAGGACGGAAGCGGCCGAGGAGTCTATGGGCAGCTGCTGGATCCGTTTGGCGCGCGAGTGGGAGAGGAGTTTCGCGTCAATTCCTTCACCTCGGGGGACCAGTGGGTGCCCAAGGTAGCTGCGTTTCCGGACGGCCGCTTCGTCATCGTCTGGATCAGCGCCGGACAGGACGGATCCGGATTCGGCGTCTTCGGGCAGTCTTTCTCCGCTGACGGAGTCAAAAGAGGTTCCGAGTTCCAGGTCAACGACTATGCAGGGTCGGACCAGGTGGTCCGCTCCATCATCGTGTTGGGGGAAGACCGGCTCATGGTGGCCTGGGACAGCAAGGATCAGGATGGGTCGGGGTGGGGAGCGTTTGCGCGGGTCGTGGTAGTGGACGACCCGGTGGGCCGGTAAGGGGCGATGCCGGTTGGAGGGCGACGGACAGCGTGGGAGGGGAGCGGCCGGTGCCAGAGGTGGCGCCGGGGGTTCAGGCGGTGCGGCGGATAGGAACAGCGTTTCGCTACAGGTCGGAGGATAGCACATGAGGGCAGCCCAGACGGTGCTCCTGTTGGTCCATGCAGCTCTGGGAGTCGTGGTCGGCTGTGGCGGTCCCAAGGGAGAGAAGGGGGTGAGCCCCGGCGACGCGAGCGTGGAAGTCGATGCCGGGGAGGTCGTCGAGGCCTGCCCCGACGGCCTCATCGCTTGGCCGGGAGGCGGCTGTGCCCCGCTGGTGGACGAGTGTGAAAATCCCTGGGAGCTGCCTCTGATCGGCGGCGGATGCGTGGCCATCGGACCCCGTGCATGCCCGAAGCTGTGGGACCCGGAGGCCGACGTCGACTGCGAGCCGGGCCAGCTCATGGAGTATGACGGGAATGCCTGTCCGGAAGGGTTCGTGCTGACCGAGGACGAGGTCGCGTGTATCCCGTTCTTCGAGGAGAGCTGCGGGGAGATGGAGATTCCGGTGCTCGGTGGCGGGTGCAAGAAGGTCGGGCCGAACTGGTACGACCCCGAGGCACCGAATGGGGGGCTGGACGTGCCGTACTTCGACGAGTGCGGCCCGGGGCTGCTGGCGCTGAAGGGGGGAGGATGCGTGCAGGTCGGCCCCCGTGCATGCCCGAAGCTGTGGGATCCGGAGGCGGACGTGGAATGCGAGGTAGGGGACTTGCTGCCCTGTCCCGAGGGGTGGAGTGAAAGCGAAGACGGGATATACTGTGACCCGAAGTACGGGGAGTGTGGTCCGGGCGAGCGTGCGCTGGTCGGGGGCGGATGCGAGCGGGTTCTGCCCTTGGTGGGGGACTGCCCGCCGAGCACCTATGCAGATGTCCCCAATGAGGCCGCAAATGTTGTTTATGTCAATGCCACTTCAGGGTGTGCCGAAGGGTGTGGGAGCATGGCGGCTCCGCACTCAAGCATCAGCGCCGCTCTTGACGCAGCGCCGGACGGAGCATGGGTCCTGGTCGCAGCGGGCAACTACGAAGAGGGGCTCCTGGTGACACGTCCTGTGCACGTGCTCGGCGTTTGCGCTGGCAGCGTGCTGGTTTCCGGCTTGGTTCAGGTTGCCGGCGGTGACATCGTGCCTGACTTGCAGGCGGGTATCTGTGTTCTGGATTCCGCCGGCGTTGAGTTGACCGGCCTGACAATCAGCTCTCCTGGGATCGGTCTGGCGGTGGTTGGCGCACAGGACGTCAGCGTTCACGACGTGGAAGTGACGGGAAGCGTTGCCCGCGGCATACTCGTCGCCGGGACTGATGCTTCTGCGTCGCTTGTTCGCATTTGGATGCACGATACCCTCGAGGACTTGGAGACTCAGAAGGCGGGTGGCCTGTGGATCCTGGGCGGGGCCAAGGTCGACCTCCACCAGGCGCTGTTGGAAGAAACCACGGGCAGTGCCATCGGTGCATTCGATGACGGAACGTTTCTAACGGTTTCCGAAACCGTGGTCCGCGGGACTCATCCGTGGTCAGACCAGACGGGTGGTTTTGGCCTTGGAGTTGATTCTGGGCCGACAGTGAAGATCAGTGAATGTCTCTTCGAAAGCAACAGAGACGTCGCAGTTGTCGCCTGGGGACAAGCGACAACGCTAGACCTGACGAACTCGGTGGTCCGCAACACCAACTCCAGGCCAGATGTCCCGACTGGGTACGGCATGCAGGTGTCCGAGGCCACCGTTACGGTTTCAGACAGCCTGTTCGATGGCAACTCCGCAACTGGGATCCTGGCGAACGGACTGTGGGGTTACCTCGCAACCAGCGGAACAACGGTTCGGGACACGAAGGACGTTGATGGCCAGGGCTATGGCACCGCCATCCAGGTGCAGGGCGGAAGCGAATGGAGTGCCGCGGGTTGTCTTGTAGAAGGTAGCACGCTTCTGGGGTTGGCTGTCGTCGGCCAGGAAACCAAGGCGGGCGTGCGTGGAATCTTGGTGCGGGACACGGTTGCGGTGTCTGACGGCACGGAGGGAGCTGGCCTGGAGGTGGCCTACAGCGCATCAGCGTCGCTGGTCAATTGCCTTGTCGAGGGCAACTTCGGAATGGGGCTGCATGCGTACGGTGCCGAAACTCAGGTCCAGATCGCGTCAAGCGTCTTCCGCCACACCATGGGGTCTCAAGCCGTGGAACCGAACGTGTTTGTCGATGGCGCCTCCGTCACTGGATCGGACAGTCTGTTCGAGGGCGGCCGGGGCTTCGGCGTGATGCTCCAGGGAGAAGCCGGCGCTGCCGTCTTCGGTGCTTCCGTGGTCCGCAACACCAACCCGAGTGACGAGGGCGGAGTCGGAGGGGCGTTCCAGGTAAGTGCGGGAGCGTCGCTGGATCTTGCTGGATGTTCGTTGGAGAACAACGTCGGCGTGGGCATTAGCGTTGCCGGAGCCGGGTCCAAGGTCGTCGCTGGTGCCTCGGTGGTACTGGCCACCGCTTCGAATGGGCCTTCCGCTCCGGGCTACGGCCTTGCACTGCAGGACGGAGCAGCCGCCGAGTTGTCTGGCTCCCTTCTATCCGCCAACGTCGGTGCAGGCGCAGCGGCAGGCGGCAAGGGGGTCAACCTGCAAGTGATCGACACCGTGGTCCGGGACACTACGTCAGATGCACAAGGGCAGTTCGGAGTGGCTTTGAACCCGATCGACGGCGCCTCCATGACCGTCTCTGGTTCCTTGCTTACAGGCAACCGTGGTGCGGCCATCGAGGCTCATGGGGCGGGAACGTCCATTCAAGTCGAGGGCAGCGTCGTCGAAGAAACCGTGCCGGATGAGTCGGGTGTTGGCGGCTACGGTCTAAGCGCGGCGCTTGGCGCTACGGCGACGGTGAAAGGCTCTCTGTTTGCCCGCAACAAGAGGACTGGCGTTCTTGTGTGGGACTCCGGCACCAGCGTGCAGCTGTCCGGCAGCTGCATCCGGAGTGCGGTTCCAGAAGACGAGCTGGACGGAATTGGGGCCGGTGTGTTTGGGGGGGGAGAACTGCTCCTATCCGGTTGCCTTCTTGATGCCACTGCGTCGGCCGGAGTCGTGTTGGATGGAGTGGCATCGAAGTTGACCGCTTCGGGGACGGTGGTCCGGGGCACCCAGCCCCAACTGGATGGACAACACGGCGTGGGACTTGCGGTTCAAAGTGGTGCCTCTGCCTTCATCTCGGAATGTGCCTTTCAGGGGAATTCCGGTGTGGCGGGGCTGGCGTTGGGAAGCGGCACAAGCATGGCGTTGTCCGCCACGATCATTGAGGACACGAAGGATGATGGAAATCTTGCCGGACACGGTCTGCAGGTTTCCGGCGGAGCGAAAGCAGGCGTGGAAGGGTGCGTGCTTCGACGCAATCACGAGGCCGGTATCATGGGTGCCGATGCGGGGACCACCGTCACCGTGGCCGGCAGTCTGGTGTCCGCAACCCTGTCCAGACCGGACGGTTCCCGTGGAATCGGTATCACGGCCCAGGACGGTGCGGCGGTATCCGTCAGGAGTTCGTGTGCAAACGAGAACACCACCGCAGGGGTGCTCGTGACCGGTCCCGGCTCGGCCGCCGTCCTGGAAGCGTCAGCGGTTCTCTCCACCAGCAGCGGGGGAGCAGAACATGCCAGAAGTTCGTTCCAGGTCTATGGGGACGGCCTTGTCGCCGACGACGGAGGTGAGCTCGATTTGGTCTCGGTGCTTGTCTCCGGAAACGCCCGCAATGGCATCTACTACAACCAATCCTCCGGCAGCGTGACCGACTCGGTCATTGTTGGCAACGACTTCTACGGCTTGGCGATGGAGGAATGTGCCGATCAGGTCACCTGGGAGGGGTTGGGGAACCACGTCGTGGGCAATGCCTCGGCGTTGCCGCCGGACAAGGCGGCGCAGGTTACGACGTCCACTGGCGGTATGGCTGTGCCGCCTACTCCGGAAATGATCGAAATTCCGACCGGGCCGCTTGACTAGGAAGGCGTGCAGGAGGTGGGGCAGATCGGTGCGACCAGGGGCCGGCCAGGGCGACGCATCGGACCGATAGAGAGCGGGAGGTTCGCACATGAGACGAGTCTTTCCAGGATTGACCTCGATGGTTGTCCTATCGGCAATGACCCTTGCTTGTAGCGGGCCGAAGGGAGGCGCCGACGCGCTTCCATCCGATGTCACAGCATCCGATGCCGACGCCGCTGATGCCACCGGGTGCCCCGACGGCCTCATCGCCTGGCCCGGCGGCGGTTGTGTCCCTCGGGTCGACGAGTGCCCGAATCCCTGGGATCTGCCTCCAATCGGCGGCGGATGCGTGGCCATTGGACCCCGTGCATGCCCGAAGCTGTGGGACCCTGAAGCGGATGTTGACTGCGAGCCGGGCCAGCTCATGGAGTATGACGGAAAGGCATGCCCGGAAGGCTTCGTGCTGACCGAGGACGAGGTCGCGTGCATCCCGTTTTTCGCCGAGGACGGGGTGTGTGGGGAGATGGAGATCCCCGTGCTGGGTGGCGGATGCAAGAAGGTGGGGCCGGATTGGTACGACCCCGAGGCGCCGAACGGGGGGCTCGATGTGCCCTACTTCGACGAGTGCGGACCGGGCCTGCTGGCGCTCGAAGGGGGAGGGTGCGTGCAGGTGGGGCCGAGGGCATGCCCGAAGCTGTGGGATCCTGAGGCGGACGTGGGCTGCAAGGTCGGGGACGTGCTGCCCTGTCCGGAGGGGTGGAGCGAGAGCGACGACGGCATGTACTGCGATCCCACGTACGGGGAGTGCGGTCCAGGAGAACGCTCACTGGTCGGCGGCGGATGTGAGCGGGTCGTGCCGCTGGCCGAGGATTGCCCGCCCGGGCCCTTCCCCCAGGTGCCGGAGGGGGCAAAGGACGTCGTGTACGTGAGTGCCGCTTCGACGTGCACCGAGGGCTGCGGTGCGCAGGAGGCACCGTTCCCGACCATCGCTGCGGCGCTGGAAGCGGTGCCCGACGGGGGGTACGTGCTCGTTGGGGCGGGGGCGTATTCGGAGGGGCTGCTGATCCAGAAGCCGGTGCACGTAGTGGGGCTGTGCTCTGCCAGCGTCAAGCTCTCAGGAACTGACCCGGGACCCGAGCTCCCCTCTGTCGCGTTCTCCCTCGCCGGCGTCTGGGTTGCGAACACTCAAGGAGTGGAACTAGGGGGTATTGCCATCGAGTCGCAAGGAGTCGGCCTGGCGGCAGTCCAGAGCAAGGAAATTTCCGCCCACGACATCGAGCTCGTCGGCAGCAGCGGCGCAGCAGTATATGCGGGTTCCAAGGCTGAAGTTCAGTTGGAGCGGCTATGGATACACGATACGAAACAGGGCGAGAAGCCATCGCAGTATGGTTACGGTGTCGAGGTGACCGACGGCGGCAAAGTGGCCTTGCGAAGCTCGCTCGTCGAGGAAGCTCGAGGCACCGGGGTGGATGCCCGGGACAAGTGGACTTTCCTGGAAGTGAAGAATGTCACCGTGAGGAACACGCAGTCAACGGAGAGCGGCCTGGTCGGCATGGGGGGCGCTGCTGCCCTCGGTGCGGAGCTATCCATCACCGAGTCGCTGCTGGAGCTGAACAGACGTGAAGGTGTCGCTTGTGGAACCCCCGGTACAAAGGTCTTTGTGGACTCTTCGGTGATCCGGGACACACATCCAGACACGGGAGGCCACTTCGGATTCGGGATCTCGGCCGCCCAGGGGTGTGCGTTGTCCGTTCGTGGGACGTTGCTCGTGCAAGACACGGTGGCGGGCATCAACGTGGAGGGACCAGGTACGGCTGCCACCATAGTGGCCAGTGTCGTGGACGGCACGCAATCCGATGCCGGGGGCCACTACGGTATGGGCGTCCAGGCGGTCGACGGCTGCGTAGCACAGGTCTTCGGCAGCCTTGTTCGAAGCAACCGTCAGAATGGTATTCTGGCCGCAGGACCAGGGACGCTTCTCGCCGTTGCCGGTGGTCTTGCCACGGGCACACTTCCTGCGGCGTCGTCCGACTTCGCAGCGGGTCTATGGGCCAGTGATGGTGCCAAGGTGGAGGCCTCTTTCTCGGTATTGGATGGGAACAGCTGTTACGGTGCGGCGGTGTCGCAGCCGGGGGCGACCGTCGAGCTGACGTCGTGCGCGGTGAGAGGAACGGTTCCTGCGGGGAATCCCGACGGTGCCGCAGGTCTGCTTGCTCTGTCCGGTGGGAGGCTGACCGCCAATTCCCTCCTTGTCGAGGGGAACTCGTGCGTGGGGCTTGCACTGGCGGACCCCGGAACCGCGGTGGAGGTGATCGGAGGCACGATACGGGGAACCTCACGGACATCGTATGACATGGGCGGATACGGCGTTCAGGCCGCCGGTGGAGCCACCTTATACGCGTCGCATCTACTCCTCCTCGGGAATGAAAGCACGGGTGTGCAGGTCTCCGGAAACGGGAGCCAGGTCACCCTCGACGGAAGTCTCGTTGGAATGAGTCCTCCTGGCCCGAATCCCGATGTGGCCGGACTCGGGATTTTGGCCGTGGACGAAGCGACGCTGGCGATCGATGGGTGCCTGCTGGAGATGAACGGGGGTCTCCACGCACATGGCACGGGAACGCACGTATCAGTCGTTGGAAGCGTGATTCGCGACACGCTTCAGTTCGAGACAGGGAGTGCCGCTTGCGGCTTGCTTGCTTCCTCCGGATGCTCCGTGGCTCTTCAATCGACGCTTCTCGAAAGAAATCTGCATGTCGGAGTCGGGGCGGGGGGACCGGGAACCGCCGTGACCCTCGACGATTCGGCGGTTCTTGGAACGCTCCCCGGCGACTACTCTGGACTCGGCAGAGCCATTGAGATGACTCAGGGGGTCGAGGGCTCACTGACCAACAGTCTGATTGAGGCCTCTGGCGACGTGGTCATGCTCGTGGGCGAGACGGGAACTGCGGTGAGTGTCGACGGGAGCGTATTCCGGGCCTCTTCGAAGCAGGGAGCTCTGGACCACGTGGGCGGCGTCGGCGCACAAGAAGGAGCCGTGCTCACGATCGCACGGAGTCTGGTGGAGGGGCTTGTCCACGGGGCAGTCAGGGCGGTGGGGCCGAACACGACAGTGACGATGGATTCGGACCTGGTCAGGCGGTCGTTCGATGCCGGTCTTGTCGCCAGCGATGGAGGGACTCTCACCGCAGCGAAGGTGGGGGTGGAGTCGTGCTCCGGCGTTGCGATAGCGACCGATGGAACAGGCTCGTATCTGGCTCTTGATGCCTCCGTTTTGCGCGAAAATGAGGGACTCGGAGCTCAGAGCAAGGGCGGTTCCTCTCTATGGACTTCGGGCGTCTTGGTTGATCGGAGCAGCTCGATGGGCCTCCTCGTTTCCGAGTCTGGCACTGCCGCAGAGTTGAGGGGGACGATCATCCGCGGCACAAGTCCGAGTGCCGAAGGGAGCCTGGGAGTGGGACTGGTGGTCCAGAATACTGCCAGCGGCAGCCTGCTCTCGTGCCTGCTAGCTGACAACTCGACTGCCGGTGTCATGTCCTGGGGTTTCTCCCATACCACCGTGGACCAGAGCGCCGTGACCCACACGTTGGCGGCCGGAATGGACCACGTGGTCGGTGGCAAACAGGTCTACGGCGACGGGCTGATGGCTGGAAATGGCGGCGAACTGGTCATGGACGAGACCATCGTGTCGGACAACGCCCGCAACGGCGTCTACTACAACCAGTCCTCCGGCAGCGTGACCAACTCTGTCATAGTCGGCAACGACTTCTACGGTCTGGCCATGGAGGAGTGCGCCGGCCAGGTCGCGTGGGAGGGGAAGGAGAACCATGTTATCGGCAATGCCAGTGCGTTGCCGCCGGACAAAGCTGCCCAGGTAACTACATCCACCGGCGGGATGGCCGTACCGCCGGCACCGGAGATGATCTGCATACCGCCGGAGTGCAACGAGTAGGGAGATACCATGCTCAGTTCTTTTCGCCAGCCGTCTTGGGGGTATTGCTGCCGCGTACGAATCGTGGGCTTTGGAGCGGCGGGGCGCAGGGTGAGGAAGGATGTCTTGCTGCTTGTGCTATGCCTGACCCTGGCCGCGTGTTCTGATTCTTCCGGCTGGAGGGAGCCGCCGGACACCTCCCCGTCGGTGACGGGACAAGATGCGGTTCGGTTCGCACCGACTACCACGCAGGAAGATTTCGCCGGAGTCGGGGGATACCATGTGTACACGACGCCGAAGAAGGGAGCAAAGACCTACTGGCATCTGGACGAGATCCCTCTGCACCTCGGGGCCAGCGGAACGCCGGACGTCCCATTTCCCGCTGTGCAGGAGGCCCTTCTCGCTGCCCTTAATGTTTGGAACGACGCGGTCTGCTTTCAGGACCACGTGATCAGCTATGAAGGTACGACGAGCAAGGAAATGCGCTTCTTCTCCGAGGAGGGAGACGAGAACGTGCTGTTCTTCGTGACCGAGGAATGGCCGCATGCGGACACGGTCGTCGCGATGAGCACCCTGACTTTCCGCTCCCAGACCGGGGAAATCGTCGCAGCGGATCTCGAAATCAACAACGTTGACTATCACTTCTCCGTTGGAGGATCGTCGGACGGGCTGGACCTTCAGTCCGTGCTCGAGAATGGGATTGGACATTTCCTCGGAATCATGGAGGTGGACAATCCGAAGTCCCCCATGGACAAGTCCGTTGCCGAGGGAGCGGTGAACCACGCTCTGACGGACAACGATCAAGCCTGCATCTGCTGTCTCTACGGAGACGACATGCCGATAGTCATTTCGGATGGTGACTGTCTCTAGTCGGGGGGCCAACATGAGAGATTCCGACAGGATGTGGGGGCCCGCGTCACGGAGTTCCCGTCTTCCCACGATGCTGGCCGCAATCCTGTGTTTCTCGTGCGGCGGGCCGAGTACGGAGCGAGAGGTGCACTCTTCGGACGCGGTGACCGATGCCGATGCTGCCGACGCCACCCTGTGTCCCGACGGCCTCGTCGCCTGGCCGGGCGGCGGATGTGCCCCACGCATAGACGAGTGCCCGAATCCCTGGCAGCTGCCTCTGATCGGCGGCGGATGCGTGGCCATTGGACCCCGTGCATGCCCGAAGCTGTGGGACCCGGAGGCCGACGTCGACTGCGAGCCGGGCCAGCTCATGGAGTATGACGGGAACGCATGTCCGGAAGGGTTTGTGCTGACCGAGAACGAGGTCGCGTGTATCCCGTTTTTCGCCGAGGACGGTGTGTGCGGGGAGATGGAGATTCCGGTGCTGGGGGGAGGATGCAAGAAGGTGGGGCCGGACTGGTACGACCCCGAGGCACCGAATGGGGGGCTCGATGTGCCCTACTTCGACGAGTGCGGGCCGGGCTTGCTGGCGCTCCAAGGGGGAGGGTGCGTGCAGGTGGGGCCGAGGGCATGCCCGAAGCTGTGGGACCCTGAGGCGGATGTGGACTGCGAGGTCGGGGACGTTCTCCCCTGTCCCGAGGGTTGGAGCGAGAGCGAAGACGGGATGTACTGTGACCCCGGGTACGCGGAGTGCGGCCCCGGCGAACGCTCACTGGTCGGGGGCGCATGCGAGCGCGTCGTGCCGCTTGCCGAAGATTGCCCGCCGGGACCGTTCCCTGAGGTGCCGGAGGGGGCAAAGGACGTGGTGTACGTGAGCGCCGCATCGACGTGTGTGGACGGGTGCGGGTCGACGGAGGCACCGTTCTCGACGATCACGGCCGCCGTGGAGGCGGTACCGGACGGGGGGTATGTGCTGGTGGGGGCGGGGGAGTATCCGGAGGGGCTGGCCATCTCAAAGCCGGTGCATGTGGTCGGGCTGTGCTCGGCCAAGGTAGTGGTCACGGGGGTCGTGGACAGCGACGAGGGGGACCAAGGAGGGCCCGTCGTGGCAGGCGTTTTCGCGACCGTCTCGGGCGGCGTGAAACTCCAGGGGATCCAGGTGGCAGCTTCCGGGCAGGGAATCGTGGTGGGCGAGGGAGCGACGGTGGAGTTGTTGTCAGTCGAGGTCAAGGGTTCACTGGGTGCCGGCCTGCATCTCGTCAGCGGCATGGTCGACGGGAAGCGGCTGTGGGTGCACGATGTCAGCAGCATCGGGCAAACTGAGACGGCAGGGTACGGCGTCGTGGTAAACGGTCCGGCAGCCCTCGTGTTGAGCGAGTCCATTGTCGAGCACGTCAGCGGCCAGGGAGTGCTGGCCACTGGGGCGGGCGCAGTTGCCACTCTTTCTGACAGCGCGCTGCGCGACATCCAACTGACCTCGGAGCAAGAAGGCGGAACCGGGATCCGCGCGGAAGACGGGGCTGTAGGCCATCTGGACGGGACTGTCGTCGAGCGAGCCAACACCTTCGGAGTCCGCGTCGCGGGACCCGGAACTGAAATGCACATGGCCGACTGCACGGTGCGAGGCACCGCCCCCAACGCAGACGGGGAGGCCGTCGGCCTAGCGATCGGTGAGGGAGCGACGGCCGAGATCGTCAGAAGCTTGTTGGCAGGGAATGGAGGTGCTGGAGCCGTTGTGATGGACTTGGGAACATTGGTCTCGATGCGGCAGGTCGTCGTCTCCGACAACTCCCCGGGTGACGGCGGCACAGTGGGAGCAGGGCTCATGCTCTCCCATGGGGCGAGCCTGAACGTGGAGGGCAGTGCCATCGACTCCAACGGGGGCGGGGGGCTTGCGGCACGCGAGGCCGGCACTGTGGCCGAGGTAGACGGGTGCGTAGTCAGGAACAACTTCGCGATGACCTCTTGTCCTGAATGCGGCGCTGGGATCCTGGTATGCGAAGGCGCAGAGGTGCTGGCCTCACATACCGAGCTTGAGGCAAATGCGAGCGCAGGAATCGCATTGAGTGATGCGGAATCAGTCGCCGACTTGGACCATGTGACCGTACGTGACACGCTCAACTCAGACCAGGGGGAGTCGTCGGGGCGGGGGGTGACAGCGGAGTCAGGAGCGACGGCTGCGGTGTCCCACTGCTGTCTGGAAGGTAATCGAGAGTGCGGAATAGTCGCCCTCAACCCGAGCACCTCGGTCTCAGTCCAGGACTCGGTCATCCGCAGGACCCTCCCTCGCTCCGCCGGAGAATGCGGCTACGGAGTGGTCGCCGGGACGGGAGCAGCGGTAGAAGTTGAGGACTCGGCCGTGCTTTCGAACACCGCTATCGGAGTGGTCGCGAGCGACAAGTCCACCAGAGTGATGCTGGACAACGTTGTGATCGGAGACAACAACGCCGGTGGACAGGCCTCGACCTCCGGGGGGGTGGCCGGGTCGCAGTAGTCCGCAGTGCACTCGTTCTTGTCATCCACGCAGGAGGTCTTGCCGACGGTGACGCACTGCCCGGCCTGGCACTGGGTGACCGTGCACTGGTCGCCGTCGTAGCAGGCGGTTCCATCGTCCACGGCCACGTGGAAGGGACCTTCGGAGGGGTTGCAGAAGTCCAATGTGCAGGGGTTCCAATCCGTGATGTTGACCACGTGCACGATGCCGACATCGGGGTAGCAGGTGTCGTCCGTGCAGGGGTTGCCGTCGTCCACGGAAAGCTCGATATGGATCTGGCCAACTCCCTCGGCGCAGAGGTCCTCGGTGCAGAGGTTGCCGTCGTCGGCCGCATCCGGTTTGCCCGGCACGCACTTCCCGTCGATGCAGCGGTCGAGCAGCGTGCAGACCTTGCCGTCTTCGCACGACCCGGGGGCAAGAGTCAGCGGAGCGTGCTGGATTCCCGAGGCCGGGTCGCAGTAGTCCTTGGTGCACGGATTGCCGTCATCCGGGTCGACCGGCTTGAACCCCTTGCATTTGCCGAACACGCACTGGTCGTCCGCGGTGCAGGGGTTCGAGTCGTCGCAGGAGGTCGGGGGGAGCGTCAGCGGGTCGTTCACGCACCCGAGCGTAGGGTCGCACCAGTCCTTGGTGCACGGGTTCTTGTCGTTGCAGCCCAACGCTTTACCGGCCAGGCACTCGCCAGCCTTGCAGAAGTCGCCGTCGGTGCACGCATTCGAGTCGCTGCATGAGCCCGCGCCCAGGGTCAGGGGCTGGTACACGCAACCGGAGGCCGGGTCGCAGTAGTCCTTGGTGCAGGGGTTGCCGTCGGAGGCGCACGACTTTGGTTCTCCGACGCACGAGCCCATCTTGCAGACGTCTCCCACGGTGCAGGGGTCTTTGTCATCACAGATTCCCGCACTGGGGGCATGGGTGCAGCCCACTTCCGGGTCGCAGTAGTCCTTGGTGCAGGGGTTGCCGTCGTTGCAGTCCGCAGCCGTGACCACCTTGCCCTTGACGCACAGGCCGTCCTGGCACTGGTCGTTGAGCGTGCAGGCATCGGAGTCGGAGCAGGGCGTTCCGTCGGGCAGCGGGACCGCCGTCAGCTTGCCGGAGTAGGCATCGCACAGCCACTTCTCGCACGGGGATGCGGGCGGGACCGAGACCGCCTGGCCGACGCAGACTCCCGAGCCGTTGCACTGGTCCGCCTTGGTGCACTTGTCTCCGTCGTCGCAGGCAGCGAAGTTGAACGGGTGGATCGGACCGGCCAGGGGATCGCACAGGTCGTCAGTGCACACCTGCCCGTCGTCGTAAGCCTCAGCCGCAATCGGCTTGCCGACGCAGAGCCCATCCAGGCACTTGTCGCTCTCGGTGCACTTGTCCTGGTCGTCGCAGCTCTTGCCCTGCTTCACTGAGGTCGGCTTGCATTGGCCGTCCGTCGGGTCGCAGGCCATGCTTGCACACTGCGGGTCCAGGTCGGGTGAGAGGGCAGGGCATTTCTTGGGCACTCCGCCCTTGCAGGTGCCAGCCACGCACTTCTCAATGCCGTTGCACGCATCCCCGTCGTCGCAGTCGGGGTCCTTCTCGCAACAGCCCCCATCCTGGGTACCGATGCAGACGCCGTCCTTGCACTTGTCGTTGTAGGTGCAGAAGTTGCCGTCGTCGCATGCCCCGCTGCCGTTGAGATGGCGGCATCCCCAGGCGGGCTCGCAGAAGTCGGCCGTACACGGATTGCCGTCGTCGCAGTCCACAGGGGTCCCGCCAACGCACTTGCCCGCCACGCAGGAGTTGTCCTGGCTGCACAGGCTGCCGTCCTCGCACGTCTGGCCGTCCGACACCGGGCTGTCGATACACTTGCCCGTTGCCGGCATGCAGACCGATTCCATGCAGGGCTTGGAGGGTTTCTTGCAGCTGACCATGGGGCCTTTGACGCAGTGGCCATCCTGGCACGAGACCGTTCCGTTGCACTTGTCGGTATCGTCGTAGACGAGGCAGTCGGAATCTGTCATGCAGGCTGGGGCAGAGCCGGTGGCGAGGCAGAACCCGTCTTCCCCGCAAGTCTCCCCCTGCGAGAACGAGATGTCATCCTTGCAGGAGGCTCCGGTCTGGACCTCGTGCTTGCAGCCCGTCTCCGAGTCGTGGAGATCGATCGTGCACGGGTTTCCGTCGTCGCAATCCTTCTGTGCCACGACAATGCATTTTCCCCCCAAGCACTGGGCGAGCGCAACGCTGGCGTCGAGAAGCCCGCACTCGCTCCCGTCCGCAGCCTTGGTCGGCAGGCACTTGCCCGAGGCCGGCTCGCAGAGGCTGGGGATGCACTCCTTCCCGCTGTCCTGGCATTGGACGATGGAGTCCTTGTCGAAGGTGCACAGCCCGTCGATGCAGACCATCGTGCCGTTGCACAGGTCGTCGTCGTCGAAGTCAGCACAGTCGAAGTCGGACTTGCAGCTCCCGCACAGGTAGACCGACCCGGGCTTGCACGACCCTGCCACACAATGGTCGCCCGTCGTGCATGGGTCGCCGTCGTCGCACGGGGAATCGGAGAGGGCCTTGTGCTTGCAGCCTTCCTTCGGATCGCAGATGTCATTGGTGCAGGCGTCTGCGTCGTCGCAGGAGACGATGGCACCGGGCTGGCAGACGCCCAGCTTGCAGGAATCCCCTTGCGTGCAGAGATCTCCGTCCTCACACGGGGCGGTGTTGAAGACATACAGGCATCCCTGTTCGGAAGAGCATTGGTCCTGAGTGCAGGGGTTTGCGTCGTCGCAGGAGACCGGGGCATGCTGGCAAGCCATGGCGCTGTTGCTCCAGCCGTCCTTGGTACAAGCGTCGCCGTCCTCGCAGAACGCTGCCGGGTCGTCTTGCTTCAGCGGGTCGAGCCCGAGCTTGAGCTCGGCCGGATCATCGAACCCGTCCGAGTCCGTGTCCTTCTTGTTTGGATCCGTGCCGATGGTCTCCTCCTCATCGTCGGATAGGCCATCCTTGTCCGAGTCCAGTGGCTGGTCCGGACCTCCAGAGCCCACGTCCTGCTTGCCGCCGTCGGGTTCGTCCGGGGAGGTTGCCTCATCATCTTCGGGCTGGAGAGCGCCGTCCTCATCTGACGAGGCGAGCTCCTCCTCGGTCGCGACATCGGGTTGCGCACCCTGCCCTGAATGGTCCTCCTCCGCGTCTCCGGCTGTCCCCCAGGCATCCAGGTCTTCTGTCCCCGGTTGGCCCAGGCCGAGCACGTCGGGCTCGACCTCGTCCCCGTTGGGAGCGTCGGGGTGCGGTCCGTTCTGCCCCCTGCCCGAGGGGTCGGAGCCCAGAGCCGAACCGGCTCCGTCCACATGACCTGCTCCTCCGGCCAGGGAGCCGTCCTCTCCCCAGGCATCGTCATCTGCGTCCCCCGAGGTCCCAACCCCCGAGCCGGCCGAGGATCCTCCGCACCCCGGCAAGGCTGCCGCAATGCCCGCGCAGCAGATGATCGTTGCAAGCACCGAGATTCTCCTGGTGATCGTCTTCATCGTCTTCATGACCGCCTCCTCTGAGTTGGCAAGCTGTGTGGTTCGGTTCGATTCCATTCAGGCACCCCTTCGAACTCGTCACCCGGTCCTGGAGCAACCTCCGTGCCAGAAGCAAGGCCGTGGATGAAAATGCTTTGTTTTCAACATGTTGTGCTCGCGGCCGGTTTGTCAGACGCGTTACGGCGGGGCGTTACACCCGGTGCCTGGAGCGTAACGGTCACGTCGCTGATACGCGGGTTTGATTCTCGAAAGGACCGGTGATACGGTGACGGTTGTTTGGGCCTCAGACCGGAGATTTCCATGGACACGAGAGACAGGCTCAGCCAGACCGACACGGCAGAAGCATTCCTCGGGGAGCCGGAGCAGCCGTTGTGTCTCCTGGTCCTCTTCTGTCCTTGCAGCGCGTGCATCAGCGCTCAAATCCCGCTGGTTCCGGGCGAGCTGATGGCGGGGCGAAGCGAGGGACGAGCGGACATCGTCCACGCCCCCGGGCAGCTGCTTCTGCCCGACGGTCGGGTCTCCCGCACTCATGCCCGCTTCAGCCGGGTCGGGGCAACATTGGCCGTGCAGGATCTGGGGAGCAAGAACGGGACCTATGTCAACGGGGCAAGGGTCCAGACCACGGTCCTTTCGTTTCAGGATGTGGTGAGGATGGGGGACACGCTGCTGCTGTGCTGCCGGCCCGGGCCGCCCCCGGGAGGGAAGGAGGCCAGTATCGGCGGGATCCTGGGCGTCTCTGCCGCCATCCGGGAGGTACGGCGGTCGATCGAGCATCTCGGGCCGACCGACCTGTCCGTGCTCATCACCGGAGAATCGGGGACGGGGAAGGAGTTGGTGGCAAGGGCGCTGCACGAGGCAAGCGGCAGGACGGGGCCCTTCGTGGCGGTGAACAGTTCCGCCATCCCGAAGGACCTTGCGGAGAGTGAGCTGTTCGGGGTCAGGAAGGGGGCATTCTCGGGGGCGGACAGGGATCGGATAGGCTTCATCAAACAGGCAGACAAGGGCACGCTCTTCCTCGATGAGCTGGGTGAGATGCCGCTGCAGCTCCAGGCCAAGCTTCTGCGAGCGGTGGAGCAGCAAGAGATCACGCCGTTGGGGACCACGGCGCCCGAGCGGATCGACGTCCGCTTTCTGGCGGCCACCAACCGGGACGTGGCCGGAGCGGCGGAGCGGGGGGAGTTCCGGCTCGACCTGCTCCACCGCCTGAGCCAGTCCACGCTCTGCGTCCCCCCGCTGACACAGAGAAAGCAGGACATCCTTCATCTCTGGGATGCATTCCTGGGGGCAGGGGCGGGCGGCGACAGGGGCCACGATGCCAACGCCGCCGAGGCGTTGCTGGTGCACCGCTGGCCCGGAAACGTTCGGGAGCTGCGTAACGTGGCAGCGGAGTACAAGGCCCATCTGCCGTCCGCATCATCACCCCGGTGTTTGCCATTCAGGATCATGGACGGGCTCATGCGGGCGCGGGTCGGGGAGGCTTCGCCGACCGGCCCCGGGGGCAACGCCGTGGCCGCGGGTTCCGCTCGCTCTCCTGTCGGGATACCGGCAGCCGTTTCCGATGCACGGATCGAGAAGCGTCTCCAGCGCCCGAGTCGGGACGCGCTCTTGGACTCCTTGCGCAGGCACCACGGGAACCTGGCCGCTGTGGCTGCGGAGTTCGGCCGTCAGCGTCCCCAGGCGTATCGATGGCTCGCGCACTACGGCATAGATCCAGGACCCTACAGAAAAGAAGATGCTCCGTGACGGGCCAGTTCCTTTTTTGGGGCGACCGAGCGAGTTCTCCGGCGTGGAAGAGCAACCGAGTCGGCACGAAGTGACCTTCGGCGCTGCGAGAGTCACCGATGGAGTCCCACGCTCGAAGTCAACAAGCGACGGCAGTTGAACCTACCGTACTTCCCGTGCATTGACCCGCCGACCGAGCAGCAGGCCACGGCCTTCGCTACGGGCTGGCGTCTGCCTCACTCAGTGCGTCGCTTCGGGCCGGCATGGCCGGGGAAACACAGGTCGCCAGCAGCACCGTCAACGCCCCGCTTCATCTACCCCCGGTCGATCCACTCCTCTCCGTCGGTGGACATGGGAAACATGACGAAACGGACGAGGAAGAGCGCCAGGGTCACGATGATCCCGAAGCCAAAGGAGCGGGCGGGCATGGCATCCCGGTAGCCGTCCACCGCCTTGAGAAAATCGCTGCACGGCACGTTGGCCTGCAACACCGGAGATTCGGCCAGGGTCTTGCCCGCATCGAGTTCCATCGTCTCGGTGAGCCGTCCCTCCGCACCATCGGAAGGGGGAAGCGTCCTGTTACAGTCGGACCGGGCCTCCCGGTATCCCTCGATGAAGCGCCCACGCATCAGCCACAGCGCAGCATAGCTTGCCGGAATCACGGCTCCGCCCACCAGCAGGCAGGCGAGCGCCCAGATCAGCTTGCGTACCATCTCCGCCCTCCCCCCCAAGAGCACCTCCGCAGACGAGTCTCTCCAGGCAACCGCGTTTGTCAACGGTGAGGTGTTGGAGAAAGAAGCAGCAACTGAACAGAAAGGGGGAGGGGCAGAGGGGACTTCTTCGACAGGAACCTCCGGGCTCAGTCGAGGAAGTCGTGCTCGCAGACGAAGGGACGGGTGTTCAGGCAGGGATCATCCAACCAGGTCGCGGGCTGGACGAAGGCCATGACGCAGTCGCCCTGGCCTCCGGGGCCGTTGTCCGGCTGTCCCGCCGCCCAGGCGGTGAAGATGGGAACAGCGGATTTGCCCGGCCCCACGGTCCACAGGAACACGCCCTCGGTGGACAGGTCGTTGAGCCCGAGCCACAGCTGCGCCACCGAGCCACCGGCAAGCTGCATGACCGCGGTGTTCTCGGCCGAGGTCGAAATCGATACCAGGTGGGAGCCCATCTGCTCGCAGGCAGCCTTGGCGGACGCCCAATCCGTGTTCTGATTGAAGAGCATATAGCAGTGACCGCCGTTCATGACGAACTTGTCCCCGGCCGCACACTCCTTCTTGCAGGTCGGTCCGCACCAGTCGCCGGCGTCGACGTTTCCATCGTCGCACTCTTCTCCCTTCTGGAGCTTCCCGTCGCCGCACGAGGCGGCCGTGCACGAGTTGGAGCAGGCGTCCAAGTCGTCGCCGTTTCCGTCATCGCACTGCTCGCCGGCCTGGACCAGGCCGTCACCGCAATTGGGCAGCTTGCACGCATTGGTGCAGGCGTCGGTGTTCACCTGGTTGGCGTCGTCGCACTGCTCGACATCGAGCCGGACGACGCCGTCGCCGCACTTGGCCAGCTTGCAGGAGTTAAGGCAGGCATCGTTGTTGTCCTTGTTTCCGTCGTCGCACTCGTCGACGCCGGCCTGGACGATCCCGTCGCCGCAGGCAGCGACCTGGCACGAGGTCAGACAGGCATCGGTGTTGCTGAGGTTTCCGTCGTCACACGCCTCGACTCCGGCCTGGACCACGCCGTCACCACAGGCGGCAGCGACGCAGCCGGAGAGGCAGGCGTCGGAGTCATCCGGGTTTCCGTCGTCGCACTCCTCGACGCCGGCGAGGACCACGCCGTCACCGCAGGTGGCGAGTGTGCAGGCGTTCGTGCACAGATCGGTTGCCACCAGGTTGGCATCGTCGCACTCCTCGACCCCGGCCTGGACGAACCCGTCACCGCACGAGGCGTTGAGGCAGGTTCCAAGGCAGGCGTCGGTGTTGACCGTGTTGGCGTCGTCGCACTCCTCACCGGCCTGGATGAAGCCGTCGCCGCAGGTGGGCAGGGCGCACGCTGCGGTGCAGCCGTCGGTATCGTCCAGGTTGGCGTCGTCGCAGGCCTCGATTCCTGCCTGGACGAAGCCGTCGCCGCAGGTGGCCGCAACGCAGGTGGCCAGGCAGGCGTCGGTATCATCGGCGTTTCCGTCGTCGCAGGCCTCGACTTCCGCCAGGAGGAACCCGTCACCGCAAACGGCAGGCTTGCAGCTTCCCGGGCAATCGTCGGTATCGTCCAGATTCCCGTCGTCGCACAGCTCTTCCCCCTGGAGGATGCCGTCTCCGCAGGCAGGGAGCTTGCAGGAGTTGGTGCACGCGTCCTCGTTGACTGCGTTGGTGTCGTCGCACTCTTCGACTCCGGCCTGGACCGATCCGTCCCCGCACATGGCCAGCTTGCACGAGCCAAGACACGCGTCGGTGTCGTCCTGGTTGGCATCGTCGCATTCCTCGTAGCCGGGCCAGACTACGCCGTCTCCACAGAGGGGGGCAGTGCAATTGCTGAGGCAGTCGTCCTCGTTGACCGCATTGCCGTCATCGCAGGCCTCGACTCCGGCCTGGACGACCCCGTCCCCGCAGACGGCAGGCAGGCACTCTGCCGTACAGCCGTCCGTGGGCTCGACGTTTCCATCATCGCATTCCTCGACCCCGTCATAGAGGAATCCGTCGCCGCAAACCGCCTTCTTGCAGCTGGACGGGCAGGCATCTCGGTCTTCCCAGTTGGCGTCGTCGCATTCCTCCTCGGCCTGGAGGATTCCGTCGCCGCAGCGGGGGAGACGACACTCGTTGGAGCAGCCGTCCCAGTTGAGGTCGTTTCCGTCGTCGCACTCCTCTCCCTCGTGCAGGATTCCGTCTCCGCATTTGGGGAGCGTGCAGGTCGTGAGGCACGAGTCCGTGTCGATGTCGTTTCCGTCATCGCACTGTTCGAGCCCCTCGACCGTTCCGTTTCCGCACTTCCCGGCGGTGTCGGCGCTGCAGCCGGCTACGAATAGCAGGCTCAGTGCCGCTCCAATCGACAATACGCGCATACATCCCGGGTTCATGGGCCTACCTCCAAGTCCGTCGTGTGTTGGAAAAGAACGTCCGACCGGACGTCCGCAAGCGACGACTCACGATAGACACTTCCCTGGGGGATGTCAAATCCGACGGATGAGCACCCTGGTTTGTTGCTCCGGTCGATGGGGGGCGATATAGTCGAGCACAAGCAGCCATCAACCAATGACCCGGCGTCGGACACGTTGCCGGGGGAGGAAGGCGGACATGAGGAACGTGCGTGCTGTCGTCGGGGTGGCGTTGGCGCTGGTGGTCGTGTCGGCGGGAGCCGCCGTGCTCTTTTCGGATCTGTTGAGCCCGCAGGGGGAGGCTACGGGAGTCGCCCCCAAGTCGGGCATCGTTGACTCGCAGTTGGAGGTTCAGTACGTCGTGAACCCCGGGTGCACGGGCACCCCGGCGACCGGTACGTTCTGTTCGCTGGACGAAGCCGTGGACAAGGCGGTCCTGCAGCAGAAGGCGGTCCTGGTCCTTTCCCCGGGAGAGCACAAGCTGACCCGGACAATCCGGAAGGGGATCACCATCCGCTCCAAGGTCGCGACGGCCGGACCGGCCTTTGCCGACATCGTCGTGTGCGCGGTGCCCTTCCTGCCCGTCGGCACACCGGCAGTCACCATCCGGACCGGCGGGACACTCACCGACGGCTCGACCGGGCTTACCGTGGAGTTGGCGGACGAAAAGGATCGTGTGGTGCTGAACGGGGTCCGCCTCCTTCCCGCGGTGGGGACCGGGGGCATCTCGAAGAAGGTGCTGACCGTGAAGAAGGGGCACGTCTCGCTGGAATCGAGCGTTCTTGCCGGCCGCGTGGTGGCCACGGGAACTGGAGCTACGCTAACGGCGGTGAATACCTCGGTCCTCATCCCGCCAGGCGGCGTGGTGAAGACGGCGCCGGTGGGCGGCGCCGCCTCCGGCCCCCGATACAACGAGGCACCGGTCTCGGCGGGGCTGTGCGAGACCACGGGGGAGGTCGGAGTCGCCGTGCTCGACGGGGCCCGCCTGTACTCCGTCGGCCTCGATGTAAGCGGCGAGATGCGAGTCGGCGTGTGCGTGTCCTCAGGAGAGGCGCACCTGTGCGAGGGGAGCATTCACGACACGACCTTCGACTACACGGCGAACGAAGCCGGGTGGGGGGCGTACGTCGGTGACGGCGGAGAGCTCGACCTCAAGGCAGTGGACGTGACCGACAACGGCGACATCGGCGTGCTGGCGGAAGGCGAGGGAACCTCCCTGGTGCTGCGTGAGGGGACCGAAGTCTCGGAGACCGACATGGGCGGATACGAGCTCATGGCCGGGATCGGAGTGGTCGTGCAGGACAAGGCCGAGCTGACCATGCAGGATGCCAGCGTGGTGCAGGTGGTCGGGCCGGGCGTCCTCCTCTCGTGGGGGGCGCAGGCGACCGTGGAGGACTGCCTGTTCCACGACGACCAGTACGCTGCGTTCGTGATCCTGGGCGCGTCCCTCCAGCTGAGCGGCAGCAGCATTCTGGGCATTGCCTCCAACAGCAACATGCTTGGAGGCTGGGCCATGGACGTCTCCAACGATCCGTACGGTGCCAGCACGGTCTCCGTCGACGGCTGCCAGATCGATGGACAGGGAGTCACGAACAGCGGGATCCTCGTCACCGGCACGGGCGTCGAACCGTCCACGGTCACGGTGACCAACAGCACGATGCGGGGCATGGTGGGAGAGCCATACGGCACCCACACCAAGATGGGGAGCGGGTTCTACGCCCGGGAAGTCTGCCAGGGGATCACGCTGCAGGGAAACACCTACGAGGACAACGTCGGCCCGCACATCTTCCTTCACGGAGCAGCGGCCACGGTCTCGGGCGAAAGCATCGTCAGCAACAAGACGTTCGACGTGCTCCAGCAGAACTGCACGTGTTCGGCGGCTGCCCTCGACGATGCCTCGCTCCAGGCCGGGCAGGTCGCTCCGCTGGTCACTCGAATCTGTGACGAGGATGCCTACTGGGAGCCCTACGACGACGAGCACTTCACCATCTTCCTGGAGCTTGCCGAGATCGAAGGGTAGCAGGTCTCCGTCAGCGGCGACGCACCCGAGCAAGCCGAATCATGGCGGTCAGCAGGAGCAGACCCAGTCCCCAGCCTACGGGAATTCCCGGACGTCCGCCCAGGGAGCAGCTGCCCTTGCCCTGCCCCGAGGTCGGAGGCGGGTCCGCCGCGGTCATCCCGTCGTCGCCCGAGTCCCCGGGGTGCGATATGTCGACGCAATTCCCGTCGCACGACACGAGCTCGAACGCTCCATCGGAGCCAGCAATCGTCTCCCGGGCGTCGGGCAGCGGCTCGGGAGGCTCATCGGGCACAGGCTCTGCAGGCCCTTCCGGAAGCGTTTCGGGGGACGGATCGACCGGGACCGCCATCGGCCGGAGCTGGAACAGAGGATCGCCGAAGACCACCATCATCCAGCAGTTGCGGGGGATGGAGCGGTACGCAGCTTCGGCGAGAGTGACCCGGTCGACGGCGAACGCGTCGAGGAAGAGATCCCCCTTCATGTACCAGAGGATGTAGGGCTCCCAGACGGCCCCCGCCGTCGCTGTGATCCCGTCGGAAAGGGCTCCCGCACACCAGGAGCCCTGCTCGCGATAGCTCATGGCCGAGAACGAGTCGAGGTGAATGCCCGCGGCCCCTGAAGCCCACGCGAACGCATCGTTGTAGCTGAATGCCTTGTACCAGCCGAAGTACCAGCGGGCGTCGGGGCAGGAGAGGGGCGCCGGGGCTGTGCCGAACTCGGCGTCGTTGGAATCGAGAACCACGTTCCAGCCCGCCTCGGCGAGCAGGTCCGCCGCGTGCTGAATCTGGCCGTTTCCGTCGAATCCGGCTCCGGCGATCACCCCGCGGTCCACCGGGTTGTCTCCGTTCGGCTCCAGGTCCAGGTAGGCCGTGCCAGTCAGCTCCGGCGAGTCGGCCCCCGGGGCCAGCGCACGGTCGACCAGGTCCATGGCGATGTCGGTGGTGGGGCCGTCCAGCCGGGTGACGAGGTAGCCCTTGTACCCGTTGTCTCGGGTAAACCGCTTCGAGGACTTGTAGTAGGGGTTATCGGCATACTCGAGCTCGCCGAACAGGTCCACCAGGAAGGAATCCACCGATGTCAGATCCTGGCCGAGCACCTCTTCCCCGGCCCCTGCGATGACGCCCGGGATTCCCCGGGTCAGGACGATGAAGAGGACCTGCTCGGACAGCCCTTTGCCCTGGATGCACTCGGCCAGCGGTGTCTTCACCAGGTCCACGAAATCCTGGTACTCCAGCGTGTACTCGTCCGGCACGGCGAGGTCGCAGCGGTTGCCGGCAGGAAGCCCACGAGCCGTCTGGTAGTGGGACGCAATCGCCATCGATGCGGGAGAGCCGATGTTGGCGACCACGAGGACGTTGGCGGGACCCGGTTCCTCGGATGCCAGGAGCGGAGCCGCCGTTGCCACCAGGAGCGCAGCGGCCAGTGCACCTGCGGTGAAAAGGCGCGCATGCCTCGCCCTCAACCGCGTCCATCGGTCCATCAGCACGGGAAACATTCCTGGATCATTCCCTGCACCTGTCCTCCGGGCTCAAGCCGGTAGACCGGAGTCTAACCTGCCCGGGCTCCAGAGCAAGAATCGGGGCCAACACCCGGTTCTGGATGCGGCCATCAGGAGACGGGCGCGGGCGCACCCCTGAATACAGTTTGCCGTCGGCTCCCGCACAGGGTATTCTCGTCCGGTACTCCCGAGGAGGTTCCCCATGAATCGGATGAGCTCGAGCCTGGTAGGAAGTGCGTCTCTGGCGGTTGCATGCTGGCTCGCAGCCTGCAGCGGGCAGGTGGAGGTCGTCGAGATCGATTCCGGAGCCGATGCGGGGGACACCACGGTCCAGATCCTGGCCTGCACGGAGGATGCGGACTGTGACGACTCGAACCCATGCACTTCGGATTCCTGCACCGAATCCGGGGAGTGCGAGCAGGTACCGGCCCCCGGGGGAGCGTGCGACGACGGCAACCCGTGCACCACCGGCGAGACGTGCGGTGAAGCCGGCAATTGTGGCGGAGGGGAGGCGGTCGTGTGTAACGACGACAACCCCTGCACCAACGATATCTGCAATGTCGAGGGCGGGTGCGCATTCGAGCCTTCCGACAAGGATCTCGAGTGCGATGGGACTCCCTGCACGGCCGGAGACCAGTGCATCCAGGGAGCGTGCGTGCCGGGGACGCTCAAGGAGTGTGCGGACGGCAATCCGGATGACTGCACGTTCAACACGTGCGACGCAGCCACGGGGGAGTGCTCCATGGTGCAGACCCACCTGGCCGGTCACCCGTGTGCAGACGGCAACCCGTGCACGGACAACGACGTGTGCGATGCCGACGGCGTCTGCCAGCCCGGGGCCCAGCATTCGTGCGTGTCTCAGCACCCGTGCAAGGCAGCCTGGTGCAACGACCAGGCCAAGGAGGGGACCAATCCGTGCGTGGCCGACTTCCTGCCCGAAGAAACGCCATGCGACGACGGGAGCAAGTGTACCGACGGCGACAAGTGCCAGACCCCGGAGTCGGGGCCGATGCAGTGCACCGGCACGCCCGTCGGATGCGACGATGGCAATGCCTGCACGCTCGACACCTGCACCGAGGAAGTGGGGTGCAGCTTCAGCCCGAAGGCCGACGGAACCCTGTGCGGAGGCAACGAGCTCTGCGGTGGGCAGGCTGTCTGCAAGGGGGGACAGTGCCAATGGGGACAGGGGCAGGGGTGCGATGACGGCATCGCCTGCACTGACGATACCTGCCTGGCCAACGGAACCTGCCAGAACCTGCCGACGGACGGAGCCTGCAACGATGGAAACCCCTGCAACGGAGTAGAAACATGCAAGGCAGGCCAGGGGTGCGTCTCGGGAGCACCGATCGTGTGCGACGACGGGGTGGCCTGCACCCAGGACTCGTGTCAGAACGGACAGTGCATCTACACACCCCAGGCGGGGCTCTGCAATGATGGAAACGCCTGCACGACCGACCAGTGCCAGGCTCCGGCAGGCTGTACCTACACGCAGAACAACGCCGTATGCGACGACGGGAATCCATGCACGTCCGGGGATATCTGCTCCGGCGGCTCCTGTCAGTCCGGAGGTGCCGCCAACTGCGATGACGGCAATGTGTGCACCCAGGACTCGTGCGACCCGCAGAAGGGATGCGTCCACGTCCCGACGGGGCCCGAGTGCGGTGCGTGCAAGCCGTACTCGCTCCAGTCGTGCTACTCGGGGCCGGCCGGCACGGCGGGCAAAGGGGCGTGCAAGGCCGGATTCCAGCAGTGCCTGGCCACCGGCGTCGATTGGTCGCCGTGCTACGGGCAGGTGCTGCCCGCAGGGTCGGATATCTGCGGCAACAACCTGGACGACGACTGCGACGGGACCCAGACCGACGAGGCCTGCTCCGATGTCGCAGATTCCGCCGTGTGGGCCGACTACGACTACGGCAGCGACGAGATGGGCAACGGCTCGTTCAAGAACCCCTACAAGACCGCGGCCAAGGCCGTCTCCACTGCCGCCAAGCTCATCATGCTCAAGGCCGATGCCGATGGCACGATCTACCCGGAAGAGGTGAGTCTGGGAGCCGTGGTCAATGGGATTACCATCAAGGGGTGGGGACCTCAACGACCGGTGATCCAGGGGAGGCTGTACCTGGTTCACTGCTACGACTGCAACTTCGACAACCTGGAGCTGCGCTACGCCAAGCCGGGGCAGTTCGAGAACCCGCCGGGTGGGGTCATCGATGCCGTCCACAACTACCGCAACGTATTCTCCCGGGTCAAGCTGTCGGCCCCGGACGGGCTGCCCAGCGGGATGAGCCTGGCCCGCTGCCACCACGGCTACGACAATCTCTTCGTCGACATGGAGGTCGATGACGTCGTGCTCGTCCCGGTTGAAGGAGCCAGCACGAACGTCCTGGTCAACTGGCAGGATCATGGCTCGGGGTCGCAGTTCGTGCGGGTTCGGATGGGCAACAAGATCACGGTACAGGGGGGCCTTCCCGGCTCCGTGGGGATCACGTTCATCTCGGTAGGCGGCTACTGCTCCAACTGGCCCAAGGGGGTCAGCGGCATCCGGAACTGCGTGGCCGGCAACATCGACATCGCCAAGCTGTCGACTGGAAGCTCATCGTTCACGGCGTTCAACTACTGGTGCTACTTCCCGGCGGAAAACGCTTCGGGGGTGGCCGTAGTGAACAACACGGTTGCGAACATCTCCGCCGGGAGCGTGACCGCGCTGACGGCGTCGCTGGCCTACGATTTCGAGCTGGACGTTTCGAGCAACATTTTCGGGCCATTCTCGGGAGGCACGTCGACCGGCGTATCCTGCGGCTCGCCGCTCCTGGTGCGGTACTCGGATCTGTTCGGTCTGACAAACCTTTACTCGGGCAAGGCGGGGGCGGGAGCCGGCAACATCTCCAGCGACCCGACGTTCCAGGCGCCCGGGAACGGGGACTTCCACCTCAAGCCCGGCTCCCCCTGCATCGACACGGGAGACCCGGCGCTGCCGGATACCAACGGGTCCGCTGGTGACATGGGGGCCTACGGCGGCCCGTACGCAGGCTAGGGGGCGGGCGCTTGTTCCGCTTGCTCTGGCTCCCCTTCTGGATTCTCCTCCATTCCTACATCGGGTGGCGGCTCGCAGCTCTTCCCCCGCTGTCGGAAAAGCGCAGGCGCTGGATGGTGGGGGGTGCTCTCGCATTCCTCTTCCTGCTCTATCCGGTCAGCCGCATGCTCGAAGACCTGGCGGACGGTCCTGTTCTTGCGCTCATCGTCCACGGGGCTGCCTACTGGGTTGGAGTCGTCCTCCTGACCTGCGTGTGCCTGTTTGCCGTGGATCTGGTGACCCTGTTCGGGCTCGTCCTTTCAAGATGGACCGTTCGGCTTCGGTACGGTGCCCTGCTGGGGGCTGCGATCCTGTCTATCGTTGCGGTGGTCCAGGGAGCTCGCCCACCCGTCGTGACGGAGCACGTGGTGAAGCTGGAGCGACTCCCGCCGGCTGCGGACGGGCTCAAGCTGGTGCTGGCCTCGGACTTCCACCTCGGAGCCCAGATCGACGGAGAGTGGCTCGATGAGCTTGCCGGGCAGATTGCGGAGCTCGAGCCGGACGTCGTGGTGCTGGCCGGCGACCTCGTCGAGGGACATGGACATCCGGCGGGCATGGAATCGGACATGGCCCGTGCGCTGAGCCGGGTCCGGCCAAGGCTGGGCCTGTGGGCGGTGCTGGGGAATCACGACCGCTACGGGGCGTTTGACGGGACCTCCTTCTTCGATGAGGCGGGCTGCCGTCTCCTCCGAAATGACTGGGAGATGCTGATGCCCGGGCTTGCCCTGGCCGGAGCGGAGGACGAGGGCTCGTTTCGGCCCGTAGTGGACGGCTCTGCGCATCTGAGTCAGGCACTGCGCAACCGTCCGGCAGACGTGGCCACGGTTTTCGTGTCGCACCGTCCCCTGGAACCGGCTCTTCTCGCCGCAGTCGGCGTGGACCTCGCATTGGCCGGACACACTCACGGCGGCCAGCTCTGGCCGTTCGACCTGTTGGCCTGGGCGCTGAATCCGCTGCTCGAGGGGCGCTACGATAACAGCGGCATGACCAGCATCGTGACTCGCGGGGCCGGGACCTGGGGTCCCCGGATGCGCCTGTGGGCCCCCGGCGAGATCGTCCTTGTCACGCTGCGGGCCGGAGACCGGGCTACCAACTGATCACGACCTTGCCGTTGCCGGTCTGGACGCCCGCTGAGTTGGAGGGGTTGGAGCCGGGGTTGAAGGAGCCGCCGCCGCCACCGCCCCGGATGAGGGGAGCGAGGTATCCCCCGGGGCCGCCGCCGCTGTATCCACCGCCGCCGCCGGCGCCGCCCGACACGGTGCAACCGCCCTGGCCGCCGCCACCGCCGCCGAAGCCTCCGTTTCCGTCGTTGGCATGGGTACCGCCGAAGAGACCGCCGTCTCCACCCTCGAGCGGCCTCTTGGCCGGCGTGGCGAGGCTGCACGAGGCCGTCGTCTTGCCCGCATTTCCGTTTGATTTCCAGCCGGCTCCCCCGCCCCCCGTGTAATCATATCCGGCCGGAGCCGTGCCCCCGTTGCCGTCCACTCCGCCTCCGGCCGGAAGCCCGTTCCCATGGGTGCCGTTGGCGTTGGTCGTACCGTCGATGCCCGCATTGTCATACCCCGCTCCACCGCCGCCGCCAGCCGCGACCAGGAGCTGGCTGTTGGAATCCACCCAGACGAAGCTTCCACCACCACCTCCAGCGTTGGAGATCACGTCCTCCCCCTTCCCTCCCACCAGGATTCTGAGCGTGGCTCCGCCGCTTACGATGAACGTTCCCTTCATGCGGGCCCCCTTCCCCCCGAGGTGGCCGCCATTGTCGGTGTTCTTGCCCCCTTCGGCCCCCCACGCCTCAATGGTGATCTGCGACAGGCACTGCGGAATCACCCAGGAGGCGATGCTGCCCGAGTAGGTGAAAGTCGTGCTGCCGCTCGGGCAGACGACGCAGGCCCCGTTCTGGCAGCTCTTGCCGCTCTCGCAGGTACCGCAGACCCCGCCGCACCCGTCGTCTCCGCACACTTTGCCGGCGCACTTGGGGGTGCAGGGACAGTTCTTGAGGCAGCGGCAGAGGATCTGGTCGCCGTACTGCGGCGTGCCGTTGCCCGCGTAGTTCTGGCTGGCCTTGCCGTCCTTGTTCACCTTGCAGAGGTTGTTCTGCGGCTCATAAATGGGATAGCTGAAGTTGTTCGGGTCGGCTGCGAACGACGAGGCGCCGGGGTGGAGCGACTGACAGTAGTCGATCTGCTCCTGCATGCTGATCCAATTGACCGTCGTGGCCCCGAAGGTCGAGCACACGTTGCTGCACGTCCACCCGTTGTTCACCCCGATCCCCGCGGTCCCGTAGACGACGGGGTTGCACTCGGGCACACAGGTTCCTCCGCTGCACTGGCCGCCCGGACACGCAGCGGTGTTGTTGACGTGGGCGCAGCCGGTGGCCTTGTCGCACGAGTCGTCGGTGCAGGGATTGGAGTCGTCGCAGGAAGGAGCCGGACCTCCGACACAGGCACCGGCCGCGCACGTGTCGGCCGTGGTGCAGGCACTGCCGTCGTTGCAGGCAGCGGCATTGTTGACGTGCTTGCAGCCGGCAAGCTTGTCGCACGAGTCGTCGGTGCAGGGGTTGGAGTCGTCGCAGGAAGGAGCCGGACCTCCGACACACGCGCCGGCAGCGCACGTGTCGCCCGTGGTGCAGGCACTGCCGTCGTTGCAGGCAGCGGCATTGTTGACGTGCTTGCAGCCGGCAAGCTTGTCGCACGCGTCGTCGGTGCAGGGGTTGGAGTCGTCGCAGGACACTGCGTTTCCGGGCACGCAGACTCCGGCACCGCACGTGTCGCCTGCCGAGCATGCGTCCATGTCGCTGCATGGGGCGGTGTTAGGGGTATGCACGCATCCCGCTTTCGGGTCGCACGAGTCGTCGGTACAGGGGTTGGAGTCGTCGCAGTCGAGCGCCAGCCCCGGCTTGCACCATCCTGCGGAGCACGTGTCCCCGGTCGTGCACACGCTGCCGTCGTTGCACGCGGCCTGGTTCGGCTTGAACGCACAGCCGACCTTGGGGTCGCACGCGTCATCCGTGCACGCATTGCCGTCGTTGCAGCTCAAGGGGAAGGAACCGATGCAGGCCCCGAGCTCACAGTGGTCCCCCTGAGTGCAGAGGTTTCCGTCGTCGCACGGTGCCTGGTTCATGGTGAACACGCATCCCGCCTTGGGGTTGCACGAGTCGGTTGTGCAGACGTTGTCGTCCTTGCACGTCAGAGCGGGTCCCGGGACGCAGATTCCGGCGTTGCAGGCGTCGCCGTCGGTGCATGCGTTGCCATCGTCACACGCCCCGTCTGCCGCCTTGTGCAGACAACCGGTCTTGGCATCGCAGGAATCGGCCGTGCATGCGTTCCCGTCATTACAGTCGAGTGCCTTGGTGCCCGGCACGCAGCTTCCGTCGGCGCAGGTGTCGCCCACCGTGCACAGGCTCCCGTCCTCGCAGGAGGCCGAGTTGGCCAGGTGCAGGCACCCGGCATCCGAGTCGCAGGAGTCTTCGGTGCAGGGATTGTCGTCCGCACAGTTGGCCGCAGTACCTGCCGAGCAGGTGCCCGCGGCGCAATGCTCGCCCACGGTGCAGGCATCCGCGTCGTTGCAGGCGGCTCCCTGGTGTGCCGCAACCAGGCTGCACTTGCCCGTCGACGGGTCGCAGGATGCTGCCAGGCACGGGGCATCGATCCCCTCCGGTTGCGGGCACTCGACCTCGCTTCCGGGGACCACGTCGCACTGGTACGGCCATTCGCCCAGGTCGCAGAAAAGCGTGCCGTTGCACAGGTCGCCGTCCTCCAGGGCAGCGCAATCTTCGTCCTCCTGGCAGTCGCACGGGATTGCGATTCCTCCGCAGGCACCTTGCGAGCAGGTGTCGCCTACGGAACAGGGATCCCCGTCATCGCACGCCACGGCGTTGTTCTGAAACAGGCATCCGCCGGTGCCGTCGCAGGCATCATCGGTGCACGGGTTGTCGTCGTCGCACAGCACCGGGTTTCCGATGCACAGCCCGTCCTTGCAGTGGTCACCCACGGTACACGTGTTCCCGTCCTTGCACTCACCGCCGTCCAGGTTCGTGTGGCTGCACCCCGATTCCCCACCGCACGTGTCCGTAGTGCACTCGTTGCCGTCGTCGCACAGGTTGACGTAGCTGCCTCCCACCTGGAGCGGCTCGTCTGTGTCGCCGTCACAGTCATCGTCCGCACCGTTGCAGGTCTCCTCGGCCGGGACCGCAGCATCGCAGTCCGCGAGCCCTGCGTCGGTGCAGGTCCTCTTGCCCGTGCAGGTTCCCTGCCCGTTGGTGACCTCGCAGGCAGTCCACAGACCGGCCTCCACGGCATGGGCACTGCAAGGGCAGACCCCCATGTCCGAGATGCACTGGGTGACCTCGCTCCCTCCGACGGTTTCGGCCTGCCCGCACGAGAACCCCCAGGGACAATCCTCGTCCGTCTTGCAGCTACCCCCGCAGAAGCTTCCCTGCGGCCCGTAACGCAGGCAGACGTCATCGGCTCCCTGCGTCGAACAGTCCGCATCCGAATTGCACGGCTTGCACAGGTTGGCATGATCCGACAGGCAGACGAATACCGGATCCGGTCCCGTCGCTCCGAGCAGCCTGCACGACCAGCCGGCCGGGCACTCCTCCTGACACGAGTCGGTACACACCGGCTCTCCCAGGTGCTCCACGCAGTAGCCGGACAGGCAGTCCTCGTTCACTTCGCAGGGATCCAGGAAGCATCCGTCACCGGGCTTGCAGGTCGGCTCGATCGGAAGGTCCACGGTCTCGCCGTCTGGTCCCGCGGGCAGAAGCTCGACCTCCTCGGAGGGCAACGTGTCGGGGAGCGTGACGGACTCCGAAGCCGCGAGGTCGGGCACGTCGGTGACCACCTCCACGCCAACCTGACTGGCCGGGGAAGAACAGGCAACGACGACCATGGCAGCCAGGAATCCAGGAACGGCCAGTCTCAGCATGAGGCACCTCGTGGGAAAGACTTGGGAGCATCCTACCCCAACCGGGGGGGGCGGACAACCGCGGATAGGACGTATAGGACGCATAGGACCTATAGGACGCATGGAAGGCATGGGACGCGGCGCGGATCTAGGGGGTGGGTTTGACTGGCGGCCGAGGGGGCTACTCGGCTGCTCATGCTAGGAATCCAATCCCGCGATAGCGGCCTTTCGTCCCGGTGGGGGGGCGGTTACGAAGCCCCCCAGTGGATCTTCAGCCGGTATGGCCACGGGCCGAAGTCTTTGTCCACTGTCTTCGGCATCACCTCGAACAGGAACAGCTTGGTGCCCGGATGCTGCGCATCGGGACATGGGGTCGAGTTGTGGCAGTAGATGCTGTCGCTCCCCACGTTCTTCGAATCCCATGTCGTGAGGTACTGCCACGCAGCGCCGTTGGGGTAGTAGATGTGCATGACGAGGTCGTAGTCCGCCGGCCCGGCCAGCAGGTCCAGGGTGGCGTACACCTGGGTCCCCTTGGCGTAGTAGAAATCCCGATCCCCCTTGGTGCCGATCATCGAAACCAGGGAGCGGCTCCATCCATTGGCCGAGTTGTACTTGTCGAGGAACCCCTTCATGGGGAAGGCCCTCGAATCCTGGATGGGGTTCGTGCTGGTCGACGGGACAAAGGGGATCGCCCGCCTGTCGTTCGGCTCGAACGGGTCCACGGAGCCGGTCCGGTAGACCACTCCGGACAGCACCTCCGGCTCGCCGGTGGCCAGGATTCGGGTCGGGTCGTAGGTTCCCTCCCCCAGGGTGTAGCAGTTCAGCGAGGCGTTGTCGCTGCCCACGAACAGGATGTCGAGCTTTCCGTCGCGGTTCACGTCGGCCAGCGTCGGGTTGCCACCCGGAACGGTGAGGGGGTAACCGTCCATGATTTGGCCCGCCCTCGAGAGCACGAGGCCGCCCCCCGCAAACGAGATGGTCTCCCAGACGGCGTCGCCGTCCAGATCCGCCGCCCCTCCGGCCGCGTCCATGAGGAGCCCGGTCGGATCGATCTTGCCCTGGGCGTCGAGAGGCACGAGGCGTGGGGCCGAGCCCAGGGCGGGGAGCGGGTCGAACAGCGTCCCGTCATACTCCCAGGCAAGCGGCAGGCCGGGGCTGCCGGCATAGCTGTGCCAGTGGAAGAGCTCGAACGAGCCGTCATGGTCCAGGTCCGCAAAGAGGGGCTGCGGGCCGCCCGTGTAGGCCTTGCCCTGGTTCGGGACCGGGAACTTCTGCGTGGGGTCAACCTTGAGCTTGCCAGTCACCGGGTCATAGACCAGCAGGTATCCCATGCACGGCGGGGCAGCCGGGCTGTTGCACGTCTGGTACCCGGTTCCCACTACGACCTCGGAGATCCCGTCGCCATCGAGGTCCGCAGCACCGGGGACGTCCGCGTTGAAGTACGAGCCCGCTGGCGGCGATATCTTGTGGACCGCCTTGGCAGCGCCTTTGCCGTCCCGAAGGATGATGCTCATCTGGTTGTCGCTCGGGGTCACCACGTCCGCAATCCCGTCGTTGTCGAGGTCGAAGACCACGCCCGTCCTCCAGCCCGTCCCGGGAACCGTGTGCGTCTCGAGGACGGCACCCGTGTCTCCGTTCAGGATGCGCACCTTGCCATTCTCAATGAGGACGACATCCTGGGTTCCGTCCAGATCCATGTCCGCGAGCAGCGGGTCCGAGTACTGCACCGCTGCCGTTGTCTGCCACTTCACGACCCCGGCTTCGGTCAGCACCATGACCTTGCCAGCCCCCTGGACCACGGTCTCGAGCGGATTCGTGCCGTCGAGCTGAGCCACGCCGACCGAGCCCGAGGTCACTCCGACGTACACGGGCCACTGCCCCGCACAGATCTTGGCGCAAGCATAGTCCGAGAACTTGGCGTTGCAGTCGTTGAGGATGCCGTCACACAGCTCCGGGGCCCCGGGATAGACCGTCGCATTGGAGTCGTTGCAGTCGGTGGCCGTCAGCGAGTAGCCGTCGGGCGGTGCTTCGCCCTTTCCGTCACCGTCCTCGTCGGGAAGACAGCTCTTGATCCCCGAGGTCCCCTTGGCACCGAAGCCATCTCCGTCCATGTCGACGTAGACCGTGACCAGCGGGAGCCCGTCGTCGGCCACGCCGTTGCAGTTGTCGTCGATCTTGTTGCAGGTCTCCGGCGCACCGGGGCTGATGGTGCCGTTGAAGTCGTTGCAGTCGGTCCCGGAATCCACGTAGCCCCCCGGTGCCGAGCAGGCATCGAGCTTGTCGTTGGGGGTTCCGTAGCCGTCCTGGTCGTTGTCCTTGTAGAACGTCTTCTTCGTTCCTTCGTCCGCCTGACCGCTGCAGTTGTCATCCAGACCGTTGCACGTCTCTGCCGCGGACGGGAAGATCGTCGCGGACGAGTCGTTGCAGTCGCCCGGGACACTGGCGGAGTAGTCGCCCGTCGCCTTGCACAGGCACTTCGAAGCTCCCACAACTCCGTACCCGTCGCCGTCCTTGTCCAGGTACATCGTATCGCAGCCGAGCGCTCCCTCCTCGTCCGAGGCCAGGTCGCAGTCGTTGTCCTTGCCGTCGCACTGTTCCGTTCCGCCCGGCTTCGACAGCGGATCTGCGTCGTCGCAGTCCCCGGGGGCTGCCGCATATCCCTTGGGATTGCCGCACAGGCACTCGGTCTGACCCGCACCGTAGCCGTCGAAATCCTTGTCCGGGAACAGCTCGTTGCAGCCGAGGGAGCCGGCCTCGTCCACGTCCCCGTCGCAGTCGTCATCCTTGCTGTTGCACCATTCGTTTGCCCCGGGATGGATCGCAGAGTTGTTGTCGTCGCAGTCGCCGGCCTCGGTGGCGGAGTAGGGGGGCTGCGGCCCGCACAGGCACTTTTTCAGGATCGAAAGACCGTACCCGTCCCCATCCGCGTTGTAGAAGTAGTCGGAGCAGCCGGCGGCCCCCTCCTCGTCGACGATGTCGTCACAGTCGTTGTCCTTCCCGTCGCAGCCCTCCGCTGCCTGGTGGTTCACGGTGGCATCCAGGGGCTTGCAGTCGAGGCCGTCGGGGTCGCCGTCCGCGTCGTCATCCAGGTCGCAGGCGTTGCCCAGGCCGTCCAGGTCCGAATCGAGCTGGTCCGCATTGGGGATCTTCGGGCAGTTGTCCTCTCCATCGGGGACGCCGTCACCGTCGTCGTCCACGTCGACGCAGTCCGGGACTCCATCCTTGTCCGCGTCGCCAAAGCCCTCGTCCACGATGCCGTTGCAGTTGTCGTCCAGGGCGTTGCACTGCTCTTCAGCACCATGGTGGATCGCCGCATCTTGAGGCGCACAGTCGGTGGCGTCCGGATCCAGGTCGCCGTCCTTGTCGTCCTCGCACGCATCGCCGATGCCGTCCTGATCCTGGTCGGTTTGCGAAGGGTTGGCCGTCACGGGGCAGTTGTCCGAGGCATCGGGCGTGCCGTCGTTGTCATCGTCCCCGTCGAGGCAGTCCGCGATGAGGTCGCTGTCCAGGTCGGCGAAGTTCTCATCCACCTTCCCGTCGCAGTTGTCGTCCAGGCCGTTGCACTTCTCCACGAGCGTGTGCCCGACCTGGGCGTCGAGCGGTGCACAGTCAGTGGCATCGGGGTCCAGGTCGCCGTCCTTGTCCGTGTCGCAGGCGTCTCCCGGGCCGTCGTCGTCCAGATCCTCCTGGTCCGGATTGGCATCGAGCGGACAATTGTCCTCGACGTCGGTCACGCCGTCTTCATCGTCGTCTTCGTCTACGCAGTCGGCCTGGCCGTCCTGGTCCGTGTCGGCCAGCCCTTCGTCCACCTGAGAATCGCAGTCGTCGTCCAGGCCGTTGCACACTTCCGGTGCCGGAGCCGGCCCCTCGCAGCTCTCCCCTCCGTCCTTGCACGCCACGACCCCTTTGCAGCTCCCGAACTCGTTCGTCACGTCGCATTCCTGGCCGCCGAGCTCTTCGTCGACCAGCGAGTCGCAGTCGTCATCCATGCCGTTGCAAAGCTCGGCTGCGGGATCCGAGGCGTCGCACGCAGTCAGCTCGCCGGCCTGGCAGGTCCGCTGCCCGAAGCACTGCCCCGATTCGTTCTGCTCGTAGCACTCGGTGGACAGCGTCATTCCGGCGTATTTCAAAGCGCAGCCGCATTCCGTGTCGGTCACGCAGACCGGCAGCTTGCTCCCGTCGCCGAGCATCTTCTCCTGGCACGAGTACCCGGTCGGGCACGCACCGTCCACACATTCCCGGGTGCAGAAGAAACCGTCCCCTCCGGAATCCAGGCAATAGGCCGGCTTGCCCGACCCCTGCCGGCAATCCTCATCGACCTGGCAGGGCCGGCACAACGTTCCGAACGCAGGGAGGCAGACGTACATCAGGTCAGGGCCCTGGCCGACCTGCGCACACTCCCAGTCCTTGGGGCAGTCTTCCAGACACTGCATGGAGCAGACGAAGCCATCCTCGGCCTCCACGCAGTATCCGGACAGGCAGTCGGTGTTGTCCGTGCAGGGCCAGCCGAACCCACCCTCTTCGAGCACGGCCTCGACCTCCCGCACGTCGGCGCGGCAGGGGCCTCCGGCATCCACTTCGGTCACGTCCGGTGCCGGCGGCGAAGACACCTCGACCTCCCCGGTGAGCTCGAGCAGGCTCACCGTTTGAGACCCGCCGGAACAACCGGCCACCAGGACCACCAGGGCAGTAAGCAGCCCGGCCACGCTTCCACGGCTCGTTCGTTTCATCGGTGCCTCGCTTCGGGTTCCATTCGCACCCCGAGACTGTATTTCTCCCGGGCCGGGGTGTCAACCTCGTGCAGGCACACGCATACGAGAGTCGGCCGGCAGAAGCCGGGGGCCATCAACGCACGATGCCTCCTGCAATCGAATTGCAGGAGGCTTGCCGTCCGGGGTACACTCGTCCCACGGCCTTTGCTGGGAGGGTCAGGAATGTGCGTTCCCGATCGACGAGGTGCTCGAGTCTTGGGTTCCGGACGGCGTGCGGGGACGATGGCCCTTGCCGCGGGAGCGGTACTCGTGGCCGTCTTCCTGCCTGTGTCGCCCGATGCGTTCGCAGCCACGTCCCGCCACCGTTTCGAGGAGGCCAATGCCTCGCTCAACGGAGGAAACGGGTACAAGACCTCCGACAACACCAACGCCACGCTGGCCTGGGGCGAGAGCTACATCATGATGGGCTACATGGCCCTGTTCCGCTCCACGGGAGAGCGCCTCTTCCTCGACCGTCTGGCCGACCATGCGGACCATGTGCTCGCCTCCCGGGACGACCTAGCCGGCATGAAGGAGTACAACGGCAAGTCCTCTCCCTGCTGGCTCAACACCAAGTACCAGCCTGACGGCGAGCCATACTGCTACGTCGTCCACAGCGGCATGATCACCTACCCTATGGCCCACTTCGCCGTCGAGGTGCTGGCCCGCCCCGACCTGTGGGACCTGCTCACCTACGATGGTGCCAGCTACAAGGCGAAGGCCGACCTCTACATCCAGCGGGTGCAGGAGACCGTCGCATTCCACTCATTCCAGTGGAAGAACGGCCCCGGGGCCGGGGAGGGGCACTACGTCTTCGATCCCAACGCCACCTTTCTTTCCTCCCCCGGACAGGAGATGCCCCTGAACCAGCAGAATGCCATGGGGCGGACGCTGATCATGCTCTACAAGGCCACCGGAAAGGCGGAGTACCTCGACAAGGCCACGCGGCTGGCCAAACGCTTCGAAGCCCAGCTCAAGCTCCAGGAGGACTGCTACGTCTGGAATTACGGCGGGGGCGCGTACAAGGCCCCGGGCGAAGACATCTCGCACGCGGCCATCAACGTCGACTTCGCCCGGCTGGCCGGGGAGAACGGCATCGTGTTCACCTCCACCGACCTGGTGCGGTTCGCCAACACGCTCTTCGACAAGGTGTACAAGGACTCGAGCGCGCTGTACGACCACGTGGGCGGAACCGGTGACCTTAACGGCAGCTCGTACAAGGCGCAGTGCGGCCGATGGCTGAACCTGGTCCCCTACCGGCCCGAGATCTACTCGGTCGTGAGGGACATCTACGACGAGTATCCCACGTCCAGCACTTCGGGAAGCGTCCTGGTCGGCTTCGCACTGCTGGCAGCCTGGGAGCCTCCCGTCCGCCCGCACTACTTCTACTATGTCGACTGGGCCGACCAGGGAGACCACATGCAGGCCACGGACCAGAACGCCAACATCCTGACCGTGCCGCCCTCGCCGGAGACCCGGGCCCTCGTCCCGGTCACCTTCGCATCGAACGTCGCCATGACCCTGGGGCAGTGGGACGACGTGGTCTACCATGACGTGGCTCGCTGGGCCTCCACCGGCGGCGAGTGGAAGACGCTCTGGCTTCCGTACACGCCGGCCTACTGGCATCCCTATTGGCAGCAGGGGGCTCTGTTCCAGTTCACGGAGGGCCCATTCCAGGGGGTGAAGGTGAAGAAGCCGGCGGATATGGGGCCGCCCGGCATCGACACGGCGGAGCTGCCCGCTGCGACCGTTGGCAAGCCCTACGAGGCCCTGCTCTCGGCTTCCGGGACGGGGCCCCTGGTGTGGCACGTGACCGAAGGCCCGGCGGACCTGGGCATCGCCTGGGATTCCGGGAAGCTGACCTGGAAATCGGTTCCGCCCCCTGCAGGCGAAGTCCAGGTATCCGTGCGGGTCGAGAACGACTACGGGCCGGTCGACAAGAGCTACACGCTTCTCGTCCAGCCTGCGGACGGCGAGCCGTGCGATGACGGTGATCCCTGCACCACCGCCGATGCCTGGTCCGCGGGCGTCTGCGTGGCCCAGCCCATGGATTGCGGCCCCGCAGCCGAGTGTGTGGACGGCGTGTGCATCGATCTTTCCGGTCCGGAGCCCGAGGACGTGGTCGAGCCCTCGGACGTGCTCCAGCCGGAAGACGTCGTCTCGCCGCCTGACGCCCTCCCCGATGTCGTGACCGAGGTGCACGAGGAGGTGCTGCCGATGCCCGACATCCAGCCGCCGCCATTCCCGGATGAAGAGGCTGACGACACCATGTCTCCGCACGATGTGCCGGATGCGGGCTCCCCGGATTCAGCCGGAGAGCTGGCCGTACCGGACCAGTCCGGAGCCAAGGACTCGTGCAGCGGGAATTCCTGTCCCGCAACCGACAGCTCGCTGCCAGGTTCCGATGGCATCATCGGTACCCAGGACTCGACCGCTGGGGACGAGGTGGCCGGGGGGGGACTGGACGACGGCGACCTGAAGAAGGGGGGGAAGTCGGGAGGGTGCTCCGCCGCGTCGGATTCGCTTCCGACCGGCAAAGCCGGCGCTCTTCTGCTCCTGGCAATCGCCTTGTCGGGACTGCTCCTCCCGTGGCGGGGTGGCCGTTCAGGTCGGTCGAGATGAGCCGAGGACCAGGGCTCAGTACAGGAACGCGTCGTCGCCGTCGGTCACGGTGACCAGCAGGATAGTGTCCCCCTTGAGCGCGGGTTCGAGGCCGTTGAAGACCTCTTCGAGCACGGCGGCATGGGCCTCGGACCAGGCGAGAACGTGCAGGATCTGCTTGGTCCAGGCATCCTCAGGGGCCACGTTGGCGGTGCTGGCCTGAATTCCGCTCAGCTTCTTCTTGAGAAGCTCTTGCGCCTGGGTGTCGGAGTAGGGCGCGTCCTTGGGCCAGGAAACCGCCCGCGTGACGCTCACCCCGACCTTGTGACCGTCAATGAGGACGAGCAGGTCCGTGATCGTGCCCTGGGGATCCTGGTAGTCGATCTCCATCTCGGTCTTGAGAAGCTCGGCGCCCTCACACCAGTAGAGCACCTCGAACGAGAATGCTTCGGACAGAATCGAGCTTCCTCCCGCGTTGCCGTCGAGGATCACCTCCTGCCCGCCGGGAGTGAGCAGGTCGAAATCCGCATCGTCGTAGGGGTCGTCGGCGAAATCGATGTGGTTCGTGAACAGGAAGTGGTCCGGGCTTTCGAGCTCGGCAGAATCAATGTCTCCGCATTCTCCCGACGTCTCGCCAAAGGGCTGAGCCACAACCTCCCCGCCCTGCCCCTCCTCGGCATCGGCTCCGGGATCGGCGTCGAAGTCGGTCGCCACGTCCACGGTGTCGGCATCGACATCGATATCGGCATCGGCATCGATGTCACCAGCTGAGTCAGCGTCGGCCCCAGCGGCGGTATCGCTCGTGGCGTCGGTGTCCGGGTCGCTCGTGGCGTCGGGTACAGAGGAATCCCCGAGGTCGCCGTCGGGTAGCCACAGGTCAACGCCCGGGGCGTCGGGCATCAGCGCATCCGGTGCGCCGGTCGAGTCCACGACGGTCTCGGCGTCCATTCCGGCATCGCCGTACGAGTCGACGGGAGAGGAGGTGCTCGAGCACCCGATACCCGCTACGAAACCGACCAACACCACAAACCACAGCAACGTCCTCACTGGCGACCTCCCAACGTGAGACTCACTCATCCTACCGCGGCTTGCCCTCCCCCCACAACTCCGGCGTTCCCCCCCCCCCACAGCCCCGGCGTTCCCCCCCCCACAGCCCCGGCGTTCCCCCCCCCACAGCCCCGACCACGCGGGAGGGGCCCTACCTGCCCCACCCCCGATCCTGCGTCCAGGGCTGTCTTCCTGCGCCACCCCCGATCATTCCGCGACGTCGTGACGATAACCGCGGTGCAGGCAACGCACATACGGAGGCAGACATGCAGCGTCGTACCAGAGCCCCGAAAGCGTATCTGATCACTTTCCGCACCTACGGGACGTGGCTGCGTGGCGACCCGAGAGGGTGGAGCGGTCGACCCGGAGCCTCCGGTCGAACTGCAGTCGGCAACGATCCCTCAGCGAGTGCCGGTGATACCCAACGCCGGAGCGGGGCAGCGTTCAGGCTCTGTGCAGAATCGCGGTCGATCGTCCGGAGAGCCTTTGCCGACGAGTGCACCCACCGGGGGTGGGAGCTGCTGGCGAATTCCGTGGACGACGAGCACGTGCACGCAGTCGTCGTTTCCCAGCAGGCTCCAGAGGCAGTGTTGAACGCGTTGAAGGTCCGGGCTACCCGTCGCCTCCGTGCTGCCGGTCTGGCGGGCGACAGGCACCGTGTCTGGGCACGACATGGAAGTACCGTCTACCTTTGGAACGTCGGATCGGTGAAACGCGCGTGCTGCTACGTGATGGGGCAGGATGGGGAGGGCCCCTCCCGCGTGGTCGGGGCTGTGTTGGGGACGGACAGCGCGGCGGGGACGGACAGCGCGGCGGGGACGGACAGCGCGGCGGGGACGGACAGCGCGGCGGGGACGGACAGCGCGGCGGGGACGGACAGCGCGGCGGGGACGGACAGCGCGGCGGG
>CAITUV010000008.1 GCA_903895725.1 uncultured Myxococcales bacterium
CTCGGGTCAGAGTCCTTCTTCATGACTGTCACCACCGGTTCTGGTCGGGCCCCTCCCGACCTTCACGGTAGATCACAGCCCAGATCCGCTGTCAAGGCTCGGCTCATTCCCCACGACAGGATTTAGATGCGATCGCCCTGCGCCCCGGACGCGGATCAAACACTGGGATCCCGCACCGGGAACCCGCTTGATGTCTGTCGGAAAGGGGGCGGGTGCGACACTGCAGGCCGTTGTCACCGACTCGACCGGCACCCCGGCAGGCGAGTCCTGGCTATTCCACTTCTGCCGAGGAAGGAGGCTTGAGCTCCAGAACGTGGGTGGCCAGCGAGCGGATCTTGTGCTTCGTCAGCGTGTTCCCGAAGCGCGGCATGACTCCCTTGCGGCCGGAATCGGCAGCGCCGCGCCCGATCATCTCCTCGACGCCGCTCATGCCCATGGACCGGGTGTGGGATGACGTCAGGTCCACCGGTGGCGGGTCGAGCCTCGATGCCGTGATTCCGTCCCCCTGGCCACCCGTACCGTGGCACGGAACGCACCACTGCCCGAAAAGCACCTTGCCTTCGGCTCGGTCGAGCTGCTCGGTGGTGGTCAGGCAGGTCGAGCTGCCCGCCCCGCCCGGGCCTTGTTCGCACGACGACTCAGGGACCGCATCGTCCCGAGCCGTCTCGCCACAGGACAGGGCCATGCAGGAGAGAAGAAGACAACCCAACGCCATTGAGTGCTGGCAGTGAGCAGCAGGCCGTAAGCAGTGGGCCAGGGGCTCACTGAGCTGCCGGCGGAGGGGAATTCCAGTCCGAAGCAAGAGTCTCATCGTGAACCCCCAGCCGCCGCTTCGCCTTCCAAGGGACTTCCGCCGCCCTCCGAGGCACTTCCTCCGCGTCCTTCCGCTCTTTCTCCTCCTCCATCCGATGGTTTTCTGGCGAGAAGGGTGCTCAGGAACGCCGCGATGTCTGCGGCCTCGGCGTCGGTCCGTGCGAGCTGGGGCTCGGTCGCCCTGGCGAGACCGGGATGAAGCAGCTGCCAGGCCATCCATGACGGTTCCAGCCGGCTCCCGACCTCGGAGAGATTCGGGCCAACTGCGCCCCCGTGCGTGCCCAGGATGTGGCATCCGGCGCACCGGTGCTCGGAATAGAGGGCCTCCCCGCGCTCCGGGGCTCCATCGACCCTGGGGAGTCCGTCCCGCACTCGAGCCAGGTGGAGATACCCGGCCAGCGTATCGATCTCGGAATCTTGCAGGTAGAAACGGGGCATGCGCATGACCAGGGTCGGGCGAATCTCGTATGGCTCCCGCAGAAAATCGCGCAGCCAGGGCAGCTTGACTCGGCTTCCCTCGGCCCCCAGATCGGGGGCGAAGGCGGCCCCCTCGCCATCGAACGCGTGACAGGTGAGGCAGCGAAGCTCCCGCATCAACTCCCCCGTCCTACCCGCCGGGTAGCGGGGTTGAGCCGGATCGACCGGATCATCGGCTCGCTTGCCCGGAGGTGCCCGCCGTGTGAGGGAGAGAACCGCCACGAGCAGCGCCTCCAGGTCTTCTTCCGGAAGGTCGAAGCGCGGCATGAGCAGTGCGTCCGAGCCGGATCGAGGGTCCTTCAGCTTGGCCCGGGTCCAGGCCTCGCGTGTCCTGTGTCCCTGCCAGTCCGGCGCAAACGGCAGACGCTCGACCGGCTTCTCTCCGAACAGGGACAGGTCGGCCCCCACAGGCTGCGTCTGCTGCTGCCCCTGGAGCTTGTGGCAACCGAAACATCCGAGTGCGTGCATCCGCTTGCGACCTCGCTCGGGATCCGCAGCGGGTCGAAGGCGTTCGAGTTCCTTGCCTGCGGAATCCAGGAGTGTCTCGAAGTCGGGGTCCTTCATCTCCTCGCTCAGGTAAAACGCCACAGCGATTCGTTCCTCCCGGGCAAGGCGGAAAAGGGGCATTCGAGTCCCGGGGTGGAAGCGCTCGGGATGCTCGATCCATGCGACCAGGGCCGACAGGCCGAGCTTGTTGCCGATGCGGCCGTGGTCGACGCCGACGGTTCCGCCCGTGCCGTTGACCGCGTGACAACTGATGCAGCGGGACACGCGGTAGATGCTCGCCCCCTTGTCGTAGAGTGCATCGAGAGCATCGTCGGACGCTGAGCTCGGGTCGAACCCGGAATCTTCCAGGGGATGGCCGGGAGCAAAGGTTTCGAGGTACGCGACGATGTCCGCTGCCTCCTGGTCGGACAGGAGGAAGTCGGCCATTCTGGGCACCGCCAGCACCTTGGCGGGTGACTTGAGCCAGGCAAAGAGCCACGGGCTGCTCGTTCGGCTGGCGACGAAGCTGAGGTCCGGGCCGACGGCGCCTCGAACCCCTTCCCCCGGCATCACGTGGCAGCCGAAACACGCGCGTCGAGCCATGATTTCCGTCCCGCGACGGAGCGCCGGGGCCCTGGGCACAGTGGCCGGGTTGTGACATCGTGCGCACGAAGCCTGGACCAGAGTGCCCCGCAGAAGCGGTGCCTCCCAGTGGGCCACTTCTCCATGGGCGGCCTGGGTTGTGGTGGCCCGTCCCTGGCCGTCATGACAGGCGGTGCACCCGATTTCGGCCTGCTCGTGGAGCTGGAGCATCGGCCCCGGATGGTCGCCCAACGGAGCCCGTGCCCCCGCCGCTCCGGCGTGTCCGATGCCTGCGTGGCAGGCGATGCAGCGGTCCACGGCCTCAAGCTCGGGCACGTAGACCTGCGGCACTATGGTCGGGACGCCTTCGCTCCCGGGTGCCCCGGCTCCTTCGCTCAGCAGAGCGCGGGCCGCCAGGTAGTGCCTGGCCCACTCGGGCCTGACCTCGTCTGCTATCCAGGCAGCGAACGCGGCGAGCAACGCGAGCGACGACAGGGCGAACACGATGCGCTGTCGCAGCGGTACCTCGTCGGGCGGAATCGGGTTGGAGTCGTGCGTGGTCACTTCCCTCCCCATCAGATATTGAACCAGTCGGTGGCGACCACGTAGTGGATACCGAACACGAGGCGAAGCAGGATCTTCAGCGGGATTGAAAACAGGCCGAGCAGCAGGCTCATGGCCAGCAGGTAGCGGACCGTCCCGAGTTGGCGCCTGAACGCCGGGAAGAGGACCGCAGGCAAGGCGAGACCGGCGGCAAGATAGCTGCCGACCGCGGCGATGCCCCACCCCAGAGGCAGATCCCAGCTCGGCGGCTGAGCGGGCTTCTGCACATCCCACGACTCGCCGGGCCAGTACCAGGCCCAATGCGGTCCTCGGGCGAATTCTCCAATCGCGATGAGACCGAACCAGAGCGCCATGCCGGACAGGAAAGCGATCCAGGCAAGCGGCCTCTGGCGAAATGCATACCGCCCCGTGCCGGCCGGATTCCGATCGAGGTACGGGATCGCCATGAGCCCCACGATGATGATTCCGGGGACCATGACTCCCGCAATCCACGGATCGAAGTAGACCAGCAACTCCTGGAGTCCGACGAAGTACCACGGGGCCTTGGCAACCGCCGGAGTGTATCCCGGGTCCGCCATTCCCTCCAGCGGAGCCTCGACGACCAGCGAGAACGCCACGAGCCCGGCCGTCACCAATACCATGGCGACAAGCTCGATGAACACGAGATTGGGCCACACCTCGACCATCGGCACAGACGCCGTGCCGGACCGGTCACCCTCGCGGGCGGCCCCTTCAGAGCGGACGGGAGATTCCGCCATCCTTCCTGACCCTCCAGAAGTGAACGCCCATGAGGACCACCGCAATCAGCGGCAACGCCACGCAGTGCAGCACGTAGAAGCGGATGAGTGCGTTGGGGCCGACCTCGATTCCACCCAGCAGGGCGTAGCGAACATCGTTGTCAACAGCGACCCCCGCCACCTCGTGGAACGGCCCATCATGTCCGGCCACCGGCACGGCCGCTGCCATGTTCGTGCCCACCGTGATGGCCCAGAATGCGAGCTGGTCCCACGGAAGAAGGTACCCCGTGAACGACAGCAGCAGCGTGAGCACCAGCAGACTGACGCCGATGACCCAGTTGAACTCACGCGGGGGCTTGTACGAACCGGTCAGGGCCACCCGGAGCATGTGCAGGATGACCGTGATCACCATCCCGTGGGCGGCCCACCGATGCAGGGCCCGCATGACCCGGCCGAAGGGAACGACGAACCCGATGTCCTTCATGTCCGAGTAAGCGCGTCCCACCTCCGGAACGTAGTAGAACATGAGGAACACCCCGGTGATCGTGAGGAGGATGAACAAGAACGCGCTGATCCCCCCTAGACAGAACGTGTAGGTCATCTTCAGGCCGGAGCGGGCAACCCGGGTCGGATGCAGGTGCAGGAAAAAGTTGTGAAGGATGACCTGCAGCCGGCTCCTTCGGTCGGACGGGATTCCGACGCGAAAGATCGACTTCCAGAGCTGCCCGTTTCGGATTCGCTCGCCGATCCCGCTCATGCGAGGTCCCCCTTCCATCGGTGCCCGGAGAAGCTGGCCTCCGAGGCCGCTGCGCCCTCATCGCGGGCCCTGCCGTGGGCCTCGGCTGACGGGCGGCGGGGACCCTCGGCCAACGGGACCAGGAAGGACGGGTCGCGCACGGCATCCGCGTGCTCCGCCTGGTCCGCACTGTCCACCAGGATCTGGCCCTCGGGGGTCAGGGAAACCGCCGCCCTCTTGAGCGGCCTCGGGGCCGGGCCGGCGATCACTCGCCCTTCAGCGTCGAAGTTGCTCCCGTGGCACGGGCACTTGAACCTGCGCTCTTCGGCAAACCAGTTGGGCCGGCAGCCCAGATGCGAGCAGCGGGCAACGATGGCGAATATTCCGCCGTCGCCGCGCACGACCCAGACCCGGTGTGATTCCAGATAACGGAGGGAAACCTCGCCCGGGCCGTAGTCCTCCGGCCTTCCGGCCAGGAACCTGGTGGGCGGCGTATAGGACGTTCGGGGCCAGAAGAAACGCACCGACGCCCAGGCAGCGGCGATGCCCGTCAGTGCGAGGGACCACCAGCCGGCCCGGAGGACCCGGGCTCCGAACTGCCGACGCGTCATGCTCGAGCGGATCATCGGCTCCCCCATTTCCCTCTCCCCTGCCCCGTCCGCCGGGCTCACCTGGACATCTTGAGGTCCACCTGCACGTCTCCGGACCCCACGGTGACCTTGGTCGTCGTCTCCTTGAGCTTCTCGTGCCAGGCAACCAGATCGTAGGTTCCCGCAGGCACCCCCTTGATCTCGAACATGCCCGAGCGGTCGCTGACCGCAAAGAACGGATTCTGCAGTATCACGACGAACGCGCTCATCTCCGGGTGCACATTGCACAGCAGGGCCGCTACGCAGGTCCCGCTCCCGGAGCACTCCTTGTCGAACACGTGGTCGCGAACGTCACCGGGAGGATACGTTCCCAGATTCATCCGGTCGGCCACCTTGTCCGGCGAGAAGATGTTGTGCTGCGCCTTGGGCTCGCTGTTGAGGAAGCGGACCTTGGTCCCCCTGACGATGGGCAGCACGTGCGGGATGAACACGAAGTCCTTCTGGTCCATGATTGCGGGGGTCGAGGGGGGCATGTGATTCCCCGGAACCTGCCGCAGATACACGACAACGTTGTCCGCCTTGCGAACGCCGGTGGCCGTGATCTTGCCGGTGATTCGCCCTTCAGCCAGTGCCCCGGTCGACGCGGTCAGGCCGATGCCCGCAATGAAGACGAAACCGAGGAGACGAAGCCGGGCGCTGAGGCTCTCAGAAGCTCGCATCCAGGATGATTGCCGCATAGTCTTCCTCCAGCTCCGATGCATGTCGATTGAGGTCCACGTGCCCTTCGAGCTGCACCCGGAGGTTGGCACGGACCAGGGTGGTCAACCCGAGCACCACGTGCTGGGAGTCCTCCGGAGTCGCCTCGGCATCGCCGAAGAACCGAGCCGTTTCATACCGTAGCGACGTGATCAGGAAGGGCCAGGGGGTGACCCAGTCGAGCTGGGACATGGCGACGAGCGAGTCCACGTCGGTGCCGACTCCGTACGGGTCGGCATCCCGGCCCCAGACGGCCATGGTCATGAGCTCGAAATCGGACCAGTTCACCACGAGGTCGCCACCGGCCCGGATCACGTCGGATTCCCGGCTGGTCGTGATGCTCTCGGCGGTCATGACCGCCTTTCCATCGTCTCCGACGACCAGGTTGCCGAGCGAGTCGATCAGGGGATGCTCTACAACTGAGGTGGCCTGCATGATGTGCGTCCCCCAGTAGCCGACGGCTCCGAGGGTGACTGAATCATCGGCCCAGGCTCCCTGGTCCCGCAGCCGGGGCTCCGAAGGCTGGTCCGGGTTCCCTGCTGCAGCGGATGTTCCGTCAAAGGCCATGCCGCCGATCTTCAGCCGAAAGCGCCCGTAGACGTCCTTTGCGTTGTTGTCGTCCAGGAGCGTGCCGCTGCCGTTCACGAGGCCCAGTGTGTACTCGAGCCGGGGCGTGAGGAGGCCGTAGAGCTCGGCCCCCACCTGCGGATCCCCGAGGGCAAACGCCCCGGCAAAGGTCGTTCCCGAGCCGCCGGAATGGTCGCCGTGTCCTGCCGCACCGTGCGCCGCCCCGGAACCGTGCACGTGCCCGATTCCGAACGGTGCCCCGTCGACGACGTTGGCCGTGGCAACGATGGGCGTGGCAAACGTCAGGTTCCGATGGTGATCGAACGCCAGTGCGGCAGGCACGAACTGCCCTACCCGCAGATTGAAGAGCTGCCGCGGGACCCAGGCATCCCCCAGGCTTGCGAAGGTGATGTGGAGCTTCCCGAGTGCCCCCCAGTCCGCCCCCTGAAACAGGTGGGCGGCAAACCACAGGGACACGTCCTCCGCCAGGTTCCCGGCCGCGTAAATGTTGAGAGAGGACGGGAAGAGGAAACCATACTTGCCCTCCTCGGTGCCCGAGCCTTCCTGCCCGACGCCGCGAAGATCGGCGAGGAACGCCCCGGTCGCCCGCACGGCAACCGGTGGGGACCCGGGGATCCACGAGGGCCAGATCCCCTCGGGCCACACCCGCTTCCAGGCATCACTCCCCAGCGATACGGGCTCTTCCTTGATGAATGGCTCGTCACCGCCCGGAATCTGGTACGCAGCCAGCCGGTAGGCTTCCCCGAAAGCGTTGAGCTTGGGGAAGGACACGTGGCAGGTCGAGCAGCTCGTCCGGTACTTCCGGGCAAACGCGGGGAGCGCCTCGCCCTCTCCGGGACTGACCAGGACAAGGGCAAGCGCCGCACCTGCAGCCAGAAGCACGCAACCGATCACGAGATGAGTCTTCATCACAGTCGCTCCTACGGCCCCGAGCGGGCCACGCCGCACGGCTCCCCCGATCACGCTCTCAATGCTGGTGCCCCCCCCCCGAGTCCTCGTGCTCCGCCACGTATACCGTGAGGCCCGAGCGTCCCTCCGAACCGTGCTCCGACTCGATCGTCACGGCGAGGAAGTACTCGGCAGGCCACTCCACAGCCTCTGCGAGCAGCTCCCCATCACCGGCCCCCTCGACGGCGGCCAGCGACTTGGCATCCCCCTCAGCCCCCCCGGCATCGTCGGACGGGACGGCCCACAGCTCGTAGAAGAATCCGGCCGGCAGCTCGGGCAGCCCGGTGTACTGCAGCTCTACCGAGTCCCCGGTGACGTGCGCCGTGAGCGCAGCCGGTGTGAACGACGAGACCGACAGCCCCCCGAAGGCCAGGGTCTCCCCGGCCTTGCCCGACACGACGACGAGCTCTGAGGGCGACGTCGCAGCGCCGGCGGCCTCGACGGTCACGAGGACCTCCTCCACCCCGTCGACCGCGGCGGAAAAGTCGGTCCCGGGCACGAACACGCCGAGATCGGTCCACTTCTCCCCGGACCCGCCCCAGACCCGGTACTCATACCCCTCCAGCAACGGCTCGAACGCAGCACCGAGGTCATGGCTCATACCTCCCATCTGCATGCTCGTGGTCAGCGTCAGAGTGGCTCCGCCGTCCTCCAGTCCGCTGTAGGCAGCAGGGAGCCTGAGGCCGGCATCAATCTCGAACCCCATCTCATGTGCAGCTTCCTCGTGCCCGTCGCACGCCAACATTCCGAGGCCAAGCGCGGCAGCAAAGAGCAGGGCAGCGAATCCGCCCGGCTGACCCGACTGGATTCCCCGCTCACGACAACCGGCGATTCTACCTTGTCCCCAACGCATGATTTCCCCCGCTTCGAAGGTTTCAGAACAAACCCGACCAAAATTGTTGTGTATGGTCAACACCGGAGTCAAGCGGCCCGTTGATCCGCGCTCCTCGGTGGTTGCCCCTCCCGCGTGGTCGGGGTTGTGGGCCGCAGGCGCTTAGAGATCGGTGCTGCGGTTGACCTCGACGGTCACGTGGGCCAGATCGGGGAATTGCCCGAGCCGCCGTCGGAACTGCTCCGGCCCTCGGTCACCGGATGTCACGAGCGAGACGATGGCGGCCAGATGCTCCGGCCCGACCCGCCAGAGGTGCAGGTCCACCACCCGGCAATCCCCTTCAGCCTCCAGCGCCCGCCGCACTTCGTCTCGTCGGTCGGCGCGAACCTCGGAGTCGAGGAGCACCGACGCCGTGTCCTTCAGCAGCCCCACCGACCAACGGCCGATGACCACGGAACCGACGATTCCCGTGACGGCATCCACCCACACCCAGCCGAGCCACTTGCCGAGGGCGAGGGCCGCTATGGCCATCACCGACGTCACCGCGTCGGCCAGAACGTGCAGGTACGCCCCACGCAGGTTGTGATCCGGGTGTGAGTGGCCGTGATGCGAGACGTGTGAGTGGTCGTGATCGCCGTCATCTGAGCGGTCATGATCGCCCTCATGTGAGTCGTCATGATCGGCATGCGGGTGGCGGTGGGCGTGGTCATCCCCTTTCAGGAGAAAGGCGCTCGCCACGTTCACCAGGAGGCCGAGCACCGCGACTGCGATGGCCTCATCGTATCGGATGCTCACGGGCGACCAGAGTCGCTGGACGCTCTCGGCCAGCACCATCGCGGCCACGACGGCCAGGCTGACTGCGCTCCCGAATCCTCCCAGCGCTGCGACCTTGCCGGTTCCGAACGTATAGCGGGTATCACGGGCGTTGCGCCGGGCGAATGAGTAGGCGAACGCCGAGATCCCCAGGGCCGCCGCATGGGTGGCCATGTGCCAGCCGTCGGCCAGCAGCGCCATGGAGCCGAACAGGGTGCCTGCAGCGATCTCCGCGACCATCATCACGGCGGTGAGCAGGATGACCCACCGAGTGCGGCGCTCCCCGCTCCGGACCTGGTCCGTACCAAAGACGTGGCTGTGATGGAGCGACGACCCCTCAGGTCCGGTCATTGGCCAATCTCCCCGAAATCATGGGGCCGGGCGAGCCGACCCGACTCCCCGCCCCGCGAGAATCGCTGGCAGGGAATCGCTCGACCGATGTTAGCCGAGGGGAGAGAATCCCACAACCATGCGGAGTGATTTCGAGATCCTCCGGGCCCAGACGCTGGCATCACGGGCCCCGTTCCGCTACGATAGGCGGGTGTCTGTGATGGAGGACTTGCGATGAGAGTGCGGCTGGTCTTCACGCTTGCCCTGCTGGTTGGGTGCACCACGTCTCCCGGCACGGTCGAGAAGGATGCAGCGACCGATACGGGATTGGCCAGGGAAGTGGCGGCCGAGGTTACGGCACCGGATGCTGCCGCCGAGCTTCGGGGGGACCGGAGAGGAGCACCGGACGAGTGGGTGTTCGATTCGGGACCGGACACGCGCTTCCGCCAGTGCGCACCAGGTGAGGGGTGCTTCCTCGACCCGTGCACGCAGAACGAGCACTGCCAGTCCGGTTGGTGTGTAGAGCACCTCGGCGAAGGCGTCTGCACGGTGCAGTGTACCGAGGAGTGCCCCGCTGGCTGGAGCTGCGGCCAGGTGGGAGTCGGAGGCCCTGACGTCATGTTCGTCTGCGTTTCAGGACACGCCAACCTCTGCCGGCCGTGCAGCAGCCAGGCCGACTGCAAGAGCGTTGGAGGAGCCGAGGATCTCTGCCTGCAGTACGGCAGCGAGGGGTCGTTCTGCGGCGGTGCCTGCCAGGACGACCAGGACTGCCCGTGGGGCTTCTCCTGTGAAACTGCCGTGACGGTGGATGGAGTCGACACCCTCCAGTGCGTCGCCGACGCAGGGGTCTGTCCCTGCACAACGAAATCGGTTGCGCTCTCGCTCTTCACGCCATGTGTCGTCTCGAACGACTTCGGCACGTGCAAAGGCAAACGCTTCTGCGCGCAGGAAGGTCTTGCCCCGTGTGATGCGGACGTTCCCGCACTCGAGACGTGCAACGGCCTGGACGATGATTGCGACGGAAGCGTGGACGAGCCATCCGAATCGGGTGGAAAGCTCGTCCTCCTCTGCGACGACGGCAATCCGTGCACGGATGATGCCTGCCAGGGTGCGGACGGCTGCTCCCACACGCTGCTGACCGAAGGCGAATGCCTCGACGGCGATGCCTGCACCATCGGCGATCACTGTGAGGAGGGAGTCTGCGTCGGCTCGCCCATCGACTGTGATGATGAGAACCCGTGCACCGATGATGTGTGCGACGGACTGGGCGGCTGCGACTTCCTTCCCAACGCGGCGGATTGCGACGACGGAGATCCGTGCACGGTGGCGGACACCTGCAAGAAGTCGGTCTGCGTGGGATTTGCCGTCGACTGCAAGTGCCAGGTGAATTCGGACTGCAGCTCACTCGACGATGGGGATCCATGCACCGGAACCCTGACCTGCAGCCATGACTCGCTCCCCTACCAGTGCACGGTCGACCCGGCCACGGTGGTCAAGTGCGCGGCGCCGGAAGGGCCCAATGCGTTCTGCCTGGCCTCGGTCTGCAACTCGTCCTCAGGCAAGTGCGAGACCGTTCCGGACCACGAGGGGCTGGCCTGCAGCGATGGAACTGCGTGCACCGTCGGGGAAAGCTGCGTGGAGGGAATCTGCACCGGCGGAGTGCCGGCCAACTGCAACGATGGGAATCCCTGCACCGATGATTCCTGCCAGGCGGAGAGCGGGTGCGGCCATGCGTTCAACAGTCTGCCGTGCCAGGACGGTGACGCATGCACCATCAACGACCAGTGCAGCAACGGCCTTTGCCTTTCGTTCGCGGCTTTGCCCTGTGATGACAAGAATCCGTGCACCGAGGATGGGTGTGATCCAAAGACCGGGTGCACGCACACCGCGACGTCGGCTGCCTGCGATGACGGCAACGACTGCACCACGGGTGACCATTGCGACGGAGGCCTCTGCCTGCCCTCGGCGCTTCTCGTCTGCGATGACAAGAACCCCTGCACCGATGATTCCTGCCTGCCCGGTGGAGGGTGCAAGCACGTGTCGAACACCGCGCCGTGCAGCGACCTGAACGCCTGCACGGTCAACGACATCTGCTCGGGCGGGCTCTGCGTACCGGGAATCTCCCTGGCCTGCAACGACGGCAATCCGTGCACCGACGACGTGTGCGACCAGCAGTTCGGCTGCCTGCACGAGCCCAATACCCTGGCCTGCGACGACGGCAATGCGTGCACACTGGGGGACAAGTGCAAGTCCGGGACGTGCCAGAGCGCTGCCGCACCGGACTGCGACGACGGCGATGTCTGCACGACGGACAAGTGCAGCCCGGCGCAGGGGTGCATGCACACGCTCAACAACGCGCCCTGCGACGACGGCAGTTTCTGCACCCTCAAGGACCAGTGCCAGCTCGGGAAGTGCGTGGGGGCGCAGCCCGCCGTCTGCAACGACAGCAACTCGTGCACCGACGACTCCTGCGTTCCGGAATCAGGATGCCTGTTCAAGCCGAACCAGGCCGGCTGCGACGACGGCAGCGCCTGCACCACCGGAGATGCCTGCAAGAGCGGATGGTGTCAGGGAGCCGTCCTGACCTGCAGCGATTCGAACCTGTGCACCGACGACTCCTGCGACCCGAAGACCGGATGCGTCTACACCCCCAACTCCGTGCCGTGCGACGACGGCAATGCCTGCACGTCGGGCGATGTCTGCGCCGGCGGGAAGTGTGCGGGCCCGGGTGGAGTGAACTGCAACGATTCGAACCTGTGCACCGACGACTCCTGTGACCCGGTGGCCGGCTGCAAGCACGCGAACAACTCGACGCCCTGCGATGATTCCAATGCCTGCACCGTCACGGACACCTGCTCGGGGGGCAAGTGCGTGGGTTCGGGGACCCCGAGCTGCGACGACGCCAAGAAGTGCACCACAGACTCCTGCGAGCCCAACAGCGGCTGCCTGCACACTCCCATCACTCCGTGCTGCGGCAACGGCGTGAAAGAAGCCGGCGAACAGTGCGACGACGGAAACGAAGTCGACAACGACACGTGCAAGAACAACTGCACGTCCGCTCCGGCGGCCGACTGGAGAATCGGCACCTGGAACGGGGTCCCGGTCTACGGCGTGAAGAAGTGCGCTTCCGGGGACTGGTACTGCCAGGCCAAGGATGCATGTGAGCAGGCCACCGGAGCAACCTGCGTCTGGCAGTCGTACAACTGCTCCTCGTACCCGAACGAGAACGGCTCGTTCTACCCGACATCGAACCCGCTGGGCCGGTCGGTTTCCACGGGCGGCAGCAGCAACCTGAATTGGACCGTCACGTCGGGCTGTTCCGAAGGCGGCAACTGCAGCCACGGCAACCCCAACGTATACGGCAACCTCTGCTGCTGCTCGTGCCCCAACTCGAACCAGTACTGGAACGAGGGCAACAACTTCTGCGGCGTGGGCATCTGGGAGCCGTACTGAGAGGACTGGAAGTGAGCGGTCCGGCGTGCGGGGGGAGGGTCCAATGACGCAAGCGAAAGCCATCCGCCGGTTCCTGTGCCTGGGCATACTCCTCCCGTTGCTCGGCTGCGGAGGGGCCGCATCCGAGCCCGACCAGGTCGAGATCACCCCGGTGGACGTTGTGCGGTTCACACCCGGTGATGCCAAGACGGACACCGCTCCCGCCACGGACTCGGGCATACCCGACGGGATCGACCTGGCATCGGAGACAGGTGCCCCCCTGGAGGAAACGGGCTCCGCGGATGCTTCAGTCAAGCCCGATGCCCCCGAAGGACCCGATGTGCCGCTCCCACACGACACGTTGGACAACCCCGACCTCGCCGACGCAACCGAACCCGATTCGGTCGGACCGCCCGACATCCAGCTTCCCGACACCGGTACGGTGGATGCCGGACCCTGCGGACAGTGCCCTGCGTCGACGCCGATGTGCCAGAACGGAGCGTGCGTCTGCACGGGGCAGAGCTGTCCCGGCGGCTTCTATTGCAAGGGGGGCTCATGCTCCGCCTGCACCGACGACATCCACTGCGGCCCCCTCTGTGAGTCCTGCGCATCCATGGGAATGTACTGCCAGTATGACGGCAGCAAGTGCGTGATCTGCGACACGAACCACCCCTGTCCGCCGGGCAACAAGTGCATCGACGGGACGTGCAAGTCGTGCGAGGGGCTCGGCCTGTGCGGACCCGAGTGCATTCAGTGCCTGCCGGCAACGCCCCTGTGCGTGAACGGCGTGTGCGAATGCTCGGGCCAGTCGTGCGGAGACGAGGCGCTTTGCGAAGGGGGCAAGTGCATCCCCTGCACCGACAACGACCCGAAGCATTGCGGCGCGGGCTGCCTGGTCTGCGAGGCCCCGAATCCGCATTGCGACGGGGGCGTCTGCACCTTCTGCAACGTCGACGATGCGTGCGGCCCGACCTGCGCAGCCTGCGGAGGGGCGACGCCCTTCTGCCCTCCTGACGGGACGGGCTGCGTGGAGTGCCTCGAGGACCCGGACTGTGCGGTGGGCTTCAAGTGCAAGAGCTTCGTGTGCATCGCGGACTGCAAGGCGCAGGGCTGCCAGTCGAACCTCTCCCCGTCGGGCGAGAAGTGCAGCCAGGCCTGGGTCGTTGGGCGGCTGGATGCCAAGAAGACCTTCACCAAGACGGGCGATACCTGGAGTGCCAACGACGACGATGACCTGAACTACTTCTTTGGCAAGTCAGAGTGCTGGGATGCCTCCTCCGACAACTTCTTCCGCATCTACCTCATGGCCGGAGACCAGATCGCTGTGACCGCTGCGCCGGCCGCCGCGGAGTGGGACTTCGACTTGATGCTGAAGCTGTACACCGGGACCGAGTGCGACGATGATTCCGCAGGCATCTTTGATGCCAACGACAAGTACCTCATCCAGTGCTGGGACGATGAGCTGGACGGAGACCCCGAGGGCTTCTCCTACACCGCTACGGCCGAAGGCTGGTACACGGTGGTGGTGGACGGCCGCCTCGCCGGAACCGAGGATCTCGACTACGGTGAGTATTCGTTTTCCCTCACGCTGACCTGCAGCGAAGATACCTGCTGCTGCGAGTAGGCGGGCCCTCATCAACCCTCGGGTGGCATCCCGTGCCGCCATCTGATACCATCATCGGGTCGAAGGGGGATTTCGATGACAAGAGCGACCCGTGTTCTGGTTCTGGGTGTTGCCGCAGGCCTGCTGTCGTGCGGCGGATCGGCAGGGCTGGTCCAGAAGTTGCCGGATATCGTGGCGGATTCCGAGGTCGCTGGCTCCGGCGACGCCGTCGGCCCTGTCGAAGTGGCCACCGAGCTGGCGATGGCGGAGCTCCCGACCGAGCTTCCGTTCATCGACCAGCGTCCCGATCTGGGCCCCTCGTGTCTGCCGGGAGAGGGTTGTTTCCTGGACCATTGCGTGGAGAGCTCCGACTGCCTCTCGGGGTGGTGCGTGGATCACATGGGGGACCAGGTCTGCTCCCAGATGTGCCAGGACGAGTGCCCTGCCGGCTGGTCGTGCGCCCAGGTCATGGGGACCGGGCCCGACGTGGTCTGGTTGTGCGTGTCGCCCTACCCCAACCTGTGCCGCCCCTGTGCCGGCTCGGCAGACTGCAAGGGCACGGCAGGAGCGGACGACGTGTGCGTGAGCTACGGCGCCGAGGGCAGCTTCTGCGGCGGTGCCTGCCAGCCTGGCGACACGTGCCCCGACGGGTTCTCGTGCGAGGACGCCGTGACCATCGATGGCATCCCGGCCAAGCAGTGTGTGGCGGCAGGAGGAGTGTGCGGGTGCTCGGCCAAGTCGGTCGACATCTCGGCCTGGACCCCCTGCTCATCGACCAATGACTGGGGCACTTGCACCGGGAAGCGCGTTTGCTCTGCCGAGGGGCTCAGCGACTGCGATGCGCCGGCCGCGGCACAGGATACGTGCAACGGCCTCGACGATGACTGCGACGGGGATGTGGACGAGGCCACCTGCGACGACGGAAACCCCTGCACGCTGGATGCCTGTCTCGGAAAGGACGGGTGCCAGAATGCCCCGCTCTCGGGCTCCGAGTGCGTGGACGGGGACACCTGCACGGTGGGCGATCACTGCGAGGAAGGTGCCTGTATCGGCAAGCCGATCATCTGCGACGACGACGACCCGTGCACGGACGACGCCTGCAGCGGGCTCGGGGACTGCATCCACACGAACAACCAGGCCGAGTGCGACGACGGCGATCCATGCACGGTGGCCGACCAGTGCAAGAACGGCACGTGTGCGGGCACTCCGGTCAACTGCACGTGCCAGCAGGACGGCGATTGCACCAAGCTGGGTGACGACAACCTGTGCAACGGCACGCTCTACTGCGACCTGACCTCCCTGCCCTACCTGTGCAAGATCGCGCCGGAATCCATCGTGGAGTGCCCTGCCCCCCCAGCGGGCCCGGACGCCATCTGCCTGAAGACCTCGTGCGACCCGGTCACGGGCGGATGCAGCCTGGTACCGGATCATGAGGGGATGGCCTGCAGCGACGGCAATGCCTGCACGCTGGGCGATGCGTGTGCGGCCGGAGTGTGCGTGCCCGGTGCCTCGGCCCTGTGCAAGGACGACAACCCGTGCACCGACGATGGCTGCATGTCCGAGACGGGTTGCGTGTTCACCCCCAATGCGATCCCGTGCGAAGACGGCAACCTGTGCACCGTGGGAGATGCCTGTCAGGAGGGAGCCTGCCAGTCGGGCTCCGGGCAGCTCGACTGCAACGACGACAACTTCTGCAATGGCACGGAAACCTGCAAGTCCGGGTTCGGATGCCAGCCCGGGGCACCGCTCACCTGTGACGACGGCAACTTGTGCAACGGCGTCGAATCGTGCGCACCGGAGGCGGGCTGCCAGGCTGGAGTCCCTCTGACCTGTGCGGATGCCAATCCGTGTACCGATGATTCGTGCGACCCGATTCTGGGGTGCCTCCATTCGAACAACCAGGACCCCTGCGAGGATGGCAACGCGTGCACGCTCGACGACTCGTGCCAGGCAGGCAAGTGTCAGCCCGGAGACCCCTTGTCGTGCAGCGATTCGAACCTCTGCACCGACGACTCCTGTGACCCGCTCACGGGGTGTGCCCACAAGGCCAACAAGAACCCCTGCGACGATGGGAATTCCTGCACGGTCGGCGATGCCTGCTACAAGGGTGCGTGTGCGGGAGGCACACCGGCCGTCTGCAAGGATGGAAACTCGTGCACCGACGACTCCTGCGACCCGACCGTCGGCTGCACATACACACCCAACGCGAGCGGGTGCGACGATGGCAACGCCTGCACGGTCGGCGACAAGTGCCAGAACGGCTGGTGTGCGGCCGGTGCTCCCCTCCCTTGCGGAGACGACAACGGCTGCACCGACGACTCCTGCGATGCCATTCTCGGCTGCCAGAACGTCCCCAACCAGGCATTGTGCGACGATGGCAACCCCTGCACGGTGGGTGACAAGTGCGGCTCCGCATCCTGCCAGCCCGGAATAGGGTTGCTGAACTGCCAGGACAACAACCCGTGCACGACCGACTCGTGCGCCCCTCAATCCGGTTGCCAGAACCTTCCCAACCAGGACCCGTGCAGCGACGGCAACGCTTGCACCCAGGGGGACTCGTGCGCGGGGGGCGCCTGCCTGCCCGGCCAGGTTCCGCTGCCCTGCGACGACACGAACCCCTGCACCGACGATGCCTGCCTGCCGGCCCAGGGGTGCGTCCACACGGCAAACACCCTGCCGTGCGACGACGGTAACGCATGCACGCTGGACGACACGTGCGCTGCAGGAGCCTGCAAGGGTGGCCCGGCAGTCGACTGCAGCGACGGGAATCTGTGCACCGACGACGATTGTGAGCCTGCGGCCGGATGCACCTATGTCGTCAACATGGTGCCATGCGATGACGGCAACGCGTGCACCGTCGGGGACGCTTGCGCTTCCGGAGCCTGTGCGGGCGGCCCCTCTCCTAACTGCCAGGATGGAAACACCTGTACCACGGACGGCTGCGCACCCGCGTCGGGATGCACTTACACGCCCCTTCCGGACAAGAGCCCGTGCGATCCCGACGGCTCATGCAAGGCCGGAACGTGCGTCCCCAACCCGCCGCTCGACTGCAATGCCCTGCACAAGAAACAGCCCGGTCTGCCGTCGGGAACCTACACCATCGACCCCGACGGGAGCGGCGGCAACGCCCCGCTCGACGTGTACTGCGACATGACCACGGACGGCGGCGGGTGGACGATGCTGGGCAAGTTCACCAGCAACCTCGAGCTGCACATCTTTCACCCGCACAAGCACCAGGTGCAGGGGGCCGTGGACGGAGCCAACGTGGCGGAGGCTCCGGCCTTGTGGCAGCCCGATGTCTGGGGCCACCTGGCCTTCGACCTGTTCCCGATCTCGGGGCGCGAGCTGCGCATGCGCTGCCGCAGCGGTCCGGCCGGCGACTGGTTCACGACCACCCACAGCAACGTATTTTCCGACTGGAGCGAGGGGGACAAGGGCTCCTACGGTGCCGGCTCCGGCTGGGGAGTGCTGCGATGGACGTCCGGCCGGTCGAGCCACTGGGTCTGCGGGATGTACGTGGGCTCTGACTACCCGGGCATCGCGTACTGTGCCGGGCCGGGCGTGAGCGGCAGCTTCGTCAACCACAGGGTGTCCATCTCGTTTGACCCGAATGCGGGCTACGGAGGCGGCACGGCCATCGGCTGCAACGGTGGCGGCATCGACGTGGGCAAGAGCGGGCAGTACCAGGCGGACATGTGGCTGCGGTAGGCGGAGCAGGCCGTCGGCGTGCGTCGAATCCACCTCATGCCCGATGCGGCGAAAGGGAACGCCCCCCTCAGAACACCATCGTCGCCAGGAATCCGCCGGCGGTACCGTCGGAGAACGGAAGCAGCGTGAGCTCCGGGCCCAGGTCGTCACCGCCCTTCCCGTCCACGAGCCTGCGGGTGTTGCGACCCACCGTGCTGCCGATCGCGTAGCCCATCAGCGCACCGGCGATTCCGTCCGACAGCCAGTGCATCCCGCCCCCTTCGAACGAAACCACTCCGTACACCATGTACGCAGCCCAGCCATAGCTCACCACCTGCATCCACATGGTGTCGCCGTAGTAGCTCGCCAGCGACGAGGCCATTGCCATGGTGACCATGGCGTGACCGGAGGGCCAGCCGTGGAACACGCCCCCGCGGTTGAAGCCGAACCGGAACGTCCGACTGAGCTCCCCCATGTCGTCTGCCCGCTCCGAATCAGGCGGAGGGCGGCCGGTGTAGGCCTTGAGCAGCGTGTTCGTGGCAAACGAAATCACGACCGCCTGAGCAGCGGCGGCTGCCGCTCCGGAGAGCTCGAGGTCGTCCTTGAGCCACCCGGACAGCCAGAGGGAGCCGGGCAGCAGGATCGGCACGAGCCCGCCCCCGATGACAGCGGGAAACGAGGCGTATCCCCATCCCGGGTTTCCATGGAAGTAGCGGTAGGAAGCGTAGTCGGCACCGCTTGGAGACAGGATTGCCGTGGACGCAATCCCGCCGGCGTGCAGGGCCAGGTTCCAGCCGATGAAGCTCTCCACTACGTTGCGGCTCATGCCCTCGAACAAGCCGATGGATGTGCGGGAGCTGTCTCCGACGGGGCTCGAATCGTTGGCTTGACTCAGGCTGTCGGAGACCGGCTCGTCTTTGGCCGTGGCGGTCGCCGTGTCGCTGCCCGGGTCCAGCCGCCCTTCGGCAGACGCCGGCTCCACGGCCATCACCAGGGCCGCAAGACCCGCCACCACGACAGCAGGAACCTCGGGGTACGAGCTCATGCCCGCAGGATAGCCGAGCCGGGCGAGGGCGTCAAAGGTGGCTCCTACGTCGCCGCCTCACGACGTCGCCAGAAACACGGGAGCGGGGCGCCTCACGCATCCCAGCCGCCGCTCTCACGCAGCGCTTTCACTTCGGCAGCGGCCCGCTCCTTGAGCAGCACGTAGTCGGTCTTGGCCACCCGGTTGAGCGGCATGGAGCCAGGGTCCAGGATCACGTAGTGTAACGGCCTCATGTAGGAGGCCATGCCCCTGGCATGTGCCTCGAGCTCGTCCACGGTCAGCGTGACCCCCGGCTTGGCCTCGACGAAGCAGACGATCCCCTCGGAGAATACTTCGTGCAGGGCACCCACGACCGCACAGGAGGCGACCTTTTCCCTCAGCTCGCAGAAATGGTCCTCGACCTGGGCCGGGAACACCTGGTACCCCTTGGGCTTGATCACGAGCTTCGACCGACCGGCGAAATGCAGCCCCGTCTCGTCCACGAAGCCGAGGTCTCCGGTGTAGACGTAGCCGTCAGCCGAGATGGTGGCGGCCGTCGCGTCCGGGGCGTTCACGTACCGCAGGAACGTCTGGGGGCCGTTGAAGCAGATGTTTCCCACTTCGCCCTGCGGAACCTCGTCACCGGCGGTCCCGTCTCCCTTCATGGGATTGCGGATCGTCATGGGGTACACGGGCATGTCGAATCCGATGCCGGCCAGGATGTCGTCCACCGTGCCGTCCAGCGGCGTGTAGGTGCAGAACCCGGCCGTCTCGGTCAGCCCCAGCCCGGTACCGAATCCCGGTGCCATGGTCGACAGCTTCTCGAGGAACGCACGAGTAACCTGCTGACCGCCGTACAGCGCGAACTTCAGGCTCGACAGGTCATAGGAATCATAGTTCGGCAGCCGCCACTGGAGGTTGAACAGGGCTGGAATCTGGCCGAAACAGTTGACCCTGTGCTCCTGGATTGCCTTGAGTGACAGCTCGGCGTCGAAGATGTGGAGGATGACGGCGATGCCGCCGAAGAACAGGGTCGTCATGAGCTGCTCGGTCTGGCAGCCGACATGCGAGGGCGGCAGGTTCACCAGCATGCGGGATGCCTCATCGAAGCCGAAGGCCGCGCCCAGGCACATGTTCTGGCAGGTGATGCTCCGATGCGACAGCAGCGCGGGCTTGGGGTAGCCGGTGGAGCCCGTCGTGAAGATCACGAGGCACCCGTCGTTCTCGCGGACACGGGCCACGGCCTGGCCGTATTTCTTCAGGAGCGCCGCGCCCGCAGGATCGGCCATGGCGGCCGCAGCCAGCCCCCTGGCCTGCTCCCCGAGCACGAACGCATTGGTCGCACCGTCCACGGTCTCCTCAGGAGCGGAGAACTGAACGAAATGCTTCACCGAGGGACAGTGGGCCATAACGGCCTTGCCCAGCTCGCGGAAGTCCGCCGCCGGAGTCCTGCCCAGGAATGCGTACCCCTTGGCGTTGACCATTCCAATGCTGCGGATCACTTCGGGGCCTTTGAGCCGGAGGTCGAGCGGCACGAAGATCACGCCGATCTTGAAACACGCATATTCGAGGAAGATGTGCTCAGTCAGCAGGGGCAGTGACGTACAAAAAAAATCGCCTGCCTCAAACCCCATGTCCAGCAGCTTGAGCGCCAGCGCGGTCGTTGTCTGGTCGAATTCCTTCCAGGTGACCTTCCGGCCCGTGTTCGCGTTGACAATCGCCAGCCCGTCGGGCTTCTCCTTTGCCCATTTCGCCACGACTCCATGCAGCAGATGCCGGTCGGCAAAGTCTTTCTCGAAGTTGTCTAGCGTGCATTGAGGAACACCGTGCCGCTTCTCGAATTCCACCATGGCAACCCTCCCGGGCAGTTCCGGTCGGTTATAACGTGTGCGCAGAAACGGAACAAGGAGGAAGGGGCTGATCGCAGCACATGCCGGCGGTGCGGATGGGATTGCGGTCGACGAGGCCGAGCACGAAGTCGCCGTCAGGTTCGAGCGGCCGGCGCCTCGATTCGCTGTCAGCGCTCCTGGAGCTTCCGGGTCAACACCTGCAGGAGCACGTCTTCACCAATCTCGTAAACCTCTCCGCACATGTGGCACGTGACCTCCTGAGGATGGCCCGCATCGACCATCTCCCGGATTTCCGAGACGCTCAGACTGAGGAGCGAGCCAACGACCTTCTCACTGTTGCACCGGCATTGGAACCTCAGCGCCCGGGAGTCCACGGTCTCGGCGTCGTCCAGGCCAAACACGGCCCAGGTAGGCTCGGCCTCGACCGGGTGCTGGAGCTTTCGTCTCACGGTGCCGTCCTGGAACGCTTCGAGGATCCGCACGAAGGTTTCGGTATCCCCGTCGGGCATCTTCTGGGCCACCAGCGCCACGGCCCGGGACAGTCGATCCCCCTCCAGAGCGACGACCAACTCTACTCCGGAGGGCACCTGGAGCGAACGGTTGTAGTAGCGGGCCAGGGCGCCGCGCACGTTGGGGGGAGTCGCTTCCACCTGACCGGAGTAAAGGACCTTGCCCGGCGTGGACACTGTGACGTTGAGAAGGCCCCTCCGCCCCATCACCATCTCTGCCGGCGGCTCCTCCGCCTGGTCGCACGCGGGCAGGCTCTTTACATGGGTGAACCCCCTCAGCTCGCCCGTCCCGGTCGCTTCCACGTGAAATCCCCCCAGTGCGCCGTCACACCGGAGCTGGACCTGCACGGACTCGTCCGGACGGCTGCCGTCTGCCGAGAGCAGGGCGGCCGCGGCCAGGGCCTCTCCAAGCGCGAGCGTCGCCGCTCGCCCGGCGCCATGTCGGCCGGCCAGCTCGTTTGCCGCTGCAGTGACCTCGGCGCTCATGAATCGAATCGCCTTGCTCCGAGAAAGTCCTTTGAGGATGAGATCCATGACTCGGTCCTCCCATGCCGGTGGGGGACTCTAGCATCCACGCTGCGTGCGGGAAAGTCCTTTCCTTTGCGCCCGGCGCACCGTCGAGGAGGCCGGCTTTCGACCACTCGCTCCACGTCCCCCGGCGGCGAAGGTCCCGGATGTCCGATTGACTGCCCTTGCGCAAACCCCTACCATCAGTCGGGTCGAGAAGCCGGGGCATCGTGTGGGGATTCGGCATGGAGGCAACATGAGGACGGTCGGCGTGGCGTTGACGCTGCTGGCGTTTGCAACGGCCGGGTGCGAGTTGTTCCCGTCGGATGACGACAAGGAGCCCGAGTCGATCTCGGTTCGGCTCGTCATCCACTGGAGCGGTGGTGCCTCGCCCACCCTGGACACGGGGGCCGTGGACACGGCCCACGCCAGCGTCTGGACGGTGGCAAACGGGAACATGGCGGACGAGTTGCTTTCCGAGGAGCTGGCTCGGCCCGCGGACGATGCCCCGAGCGTGATCGAGGTCCCGGACCTTTCCCCCGGAGGGCGGTACCAGGTCATCGTGGCCGTGGGCTCCGCCGAGTCGACCGAGGGTTCCCTGGGGGGCACCCATTTCGACGTGACTCTGGGGCAGGAAGACGGCCAGGAGCTGCACGTTTCTCCGGAAGGGCCTGCGTCCACGATTGTGCCCGAGTTGGACATCATTGCGATGGGAGAAGGGGGCGTGTCGAACTATCGTTCCTGGGCCTTGAATTCGCTGGGACACTACCTGGTGATACCGGCGGACCAGTGGAAGGCCTGGAGCGACGACCCGCAGGTCTGCCCGGCATGGGACGGCGGTAATGTCGCGGCCATTGCGGAGCCGAACGTCATCACCCAGGTGCACTTTGCAGTGGGTGATGCGAGCGCGGCCCTGGTTTGCGGCTCAAAGCCGAGTCCCCCTCCCAACGTGGCCCCCGTCTACGGGCGTTGGGAAAGCTCCCCGGGGCCGGCCCCCTTTGCCTACGAGATCTCCAACGAGTGGATCAGGTACTTCGAGTGGGAAGGGGAGGAGAAATACGAGGATTGGGTTCTGAAGAAGGAGTGGAGCCCCGAGAATGGAGACGTCATTGCCTCCTCGAAGTACGGGCTCGCATTCGCATGCCGCGACGGGAGGGTCGAGCACTGGTTCCGCTCCAGCGGGTCCGACTCGGATGCTTCGGTCAGCGTTGACGGCGGGGTTGTCCTCTTCCATCCCAACGACTGACGCCGCTGCAGTCGCTGCGTACAGTGCTGCCCGTGCGGGGCCAGACTACCTACCAGGTGCAGGTCTGCGCCTGATACGAGGGCGTCGTGGAGCTGTAGATGAACCCTTGGTCCGGAACGCAGCTCAGCGTCGGGATCGGCCCGGTCGAGCCGTCGTCGTAGAGGTACTCGAACTGCTTTGAGCAGGCGTAGGTGTGGTTCCCGGCGAGGTACTGCGTGGAGCACGAGAACTGGTGCACCGACTTGGGTGCGTTGCTCAGGATCTTGTACTCGAAGAAGGACGCGTTCCCATCCTTTCCGTTGAGGTTGATCGTGCGGTTGGAGACGGAACCGGACACCGTGCCCGTGGCATCGATGAAGTTGACGGAGTCATTGTCCGGCGAGACGTTCCAGCCCCAGTAGACGTGCTGCGAGTCGCAATCCCAGTTGTACATCTTGATGCGGTAGCCGACGATGACCGCGCAGCTCTGCGTGTTGCAGGCCTCGTTCTTGGTCGCCTCGCCCACACAGCTCGTGCCACCGCACGACGGAGCCGGGTTGGTGCACGAGCGATTGCAGGTGTGCGTGCCGCCACCGCACTGCACCGAGCAGGCCCCGCAGCTCCAGTCGGTCCACCCGCCGTTCACCGGCGTACAGTCCGGCTTGCAGGTACCGCCGTCGCACACGTTCTGGTCACTGCAGGTGCCACACGAGCCGCCGCACCCGTCGTCTCCGCACTGCTTCCCGACGCAATCGGGCTGGCAGAGTGGCTCGCAATTGCCCGCCTTGCAGACCTTGTCGCTCCCGCACGGCGTGCCGTCCTGGACGGGAGTGTTGACGCAACCGCTTTCCGTGTCGCACGGGTCCTGCGTGCACGGATTGGCGTCGTCACACCCCTCGGCAGCGAAGATGACGATGTGGCAGCCGGTTTCCCCGTTCCACTTGCCGTCGCCCAGAGCATCCTGGTGCGTGCAGTAGGTCTGGCTCTTCTTGAAGCAGACCGAGGTCGCCGGGTAGCACCATTCGTCGGCAGCAGCCTGGTCGAAAGCACAGCCGGCTTCGGGGTCGCACGTCGTGCCTGCCTTGAGACAGGGCAGAGCGGGCTTCTCCCACTGGGCCAGGCACTCGTCCTTGGTCTTGCCTTCGCCGGCCTTGCACGTCCCCAGGGTTTCCTTGCCGAGGGGCCCATCGGCCTGGGATGCGAACGCGCACGCGTCACCCAGCGTGCAGTCGTTGCCGTCATCGCAGGTACCGCCGACGGCAGCTTCGGGACGGCAGTACTTGACCTTCTTGTTGCTCGGATTGCCGCCTGCGGGGTCGTCGATCCAGTGGCAGGTCAGGGAAGTGCATTCCCGGCAGACCTGGTCGCACTCTTCGGGCCAGGAATCGTCACCGCACTCGACGGTGAAGGTCTCGTCGGCCACGCATTCCCCCTCTGCGGAGCAGGACTCTCCCTGGCAGATCCCGTCGTCGCCTCCGCTGCCGCTCCAGCACTGGCTGCCCTCGTCCTTGAGGAGGACCACGCACGATGTCTGGCTGTCCACGCAGACGACCTGCTCGACGCATCCCAGGGGACTGAGCGCCGCGTTCTGGGCCGCACAGTCCTGCTGCAGCAGGGTGGGAGTCGCTCCGCCTTCATGAAGCTTCCCATCCTTGCACGCCAGGCCTTCCCAGCAGTTGCTCTCCACGGGCTGGGTGCCGTCCGCAACGGGCTTCTCCTCCAGAGAGCACTCCCCGGACTCGGGGTCGCACCAGGGCGTCGTGCAGGGGTTGCCGTCCTGGTCCTCGCAGACCATCGGCTCCGTCCCCTGGCATTCGCCGGAGGCACTGCACGTGCCGGCGCCTTCGCAGGGAACCTCGCACGCGGTTCCCGCCTTCTTATAGATGTAGGAGCAGCAGCCGTCCATGCAGTTGGTCGCTGCGATGCAGGGCCCGGTCTTGGCGCAGTCCGCAGCGACCGTGCACGTCGCCCCGAGGCAAACGATGGGGGGGACTTCGTCGGCGAGATCCGGGAACGCCCCGACATCGTCCGGCCCCTTCGTCGATGCGCTGCATGAAGACAGGACGAGGACAACGACCCAGCACCACGACGAGCATATGAACCGCATTACTCCTCCCCCAGCAATCCAGGTTCCCCATGGCCGTACGCCACGGCACCTTGTCGACCGTGCGCCCATCATACACGGAAAGGGCTGCATTCAAAACCGTCCTGCGGAGCGAGGCAGGGCTCGGGCAGCAACCGTTGATCTTCGGCCGGCTTCCCGCTAGTCTCGAAGCCACGGACAGCGCATCCGCTGGTTATGTGGCTACATAGAGCGACTGGGATCCGAGGGGGCGGACGTGAGCAAAGGACGGGAGCATCGTGCAGAGTTGCTCGCAGTTCTGGCACTGGCACTGCTGGCCGGATGCGGGAGCGGCCGTGCGGTCGTCGGTACGGACACGGTCGGAGACGTGGGCTTCCGGTTCGAGGCCACGGCCTGGCCGGACGGCCGCGGTGGGGAAGAGCCTGCCTGCGGAGACGGCACCTGCGGCCCGACGGAGAGCTGCACGAGCTGCGCCGATGACTGCGGTCCGTGCCCGAGCCCATGCGGCGACGGCACGTGCGCCGCTGAGGAAGACTGTGCCTCCTGCCCGGCCGATTGCGGGCCATGCAGGGCGGCAACCTGCCCGGACGGCGAATGCAGCATGAAGGAGGGGTGCAGCTCCTGCCCTGAAGATTGCGGACCGTGTCCGAACGGCTGCCCGGACGAAGAGTGCGAGGACGGCGAGGACTGCTTCAACTGCCCCGAGGACTGCCCGGATTGCGGCGTGTGCGGCGATGGTTGGTGCGGCTCGGGGGAGCTCTGCGCGAACTGCCCTCAGGACTGCGGAACCGGCTGCCCCCCGTGCGGCAACGGGACATGCGACTCGGGAGAGTGGTGCACTACCTGCCCAGCGGACTGCGGCAACTGCTGCGGCAACGGGACCTGCGATGAGACGGAAAGCTGCATCTTCTGCCCGACGGACTGCGGCTCGTGCTGCCCGAACGGGACCTGCGACGCCGTCGAAAGCTGCCTGGTCTGCCCCCAGGACTGCGGCGAGTGCTGCTCCGACGGATTCTGCGCCGACGACGAAGACTGCTACACATGCCCGCTCGACTGTGGGGGCTGCTGTGGCAACTCTCAGTGCGACTACGGAGAGAGCTGTGCGATCTGCCCCGCAGACTGCGGAGCCTGCTGCCCGAACGGGACCTGCGGCGAGGGAGAGACGTGCGCCTCGTGCCCGGCCGATTGCGGCACCTGTCCTCCGGTCTGCTCCAGCGGCATCTGCGAGCCGGGCGAGACCTGTACGTCGTGCCCGGCGGACTGCGGGGCGTGCCCCTCGAGCTGCGGAGGGCCGTGTCCGGCCGGCCAGCAGTGCGTGGAGGGTCCGGGCGGAGCCTTCTGCACGGCCTGCGACCCCGCGGCCTGCGGCCTGTTCGGGGTCAAGTGCTGCCCGGTCAATGCCCCGGCTGCAGCCTGCACCAACACCTTTGTCGAGCACGACCATTGCGGCGGATGCGGTGATGCCTGCGGTCCGGACCAGCTCTGCAACATGGGGAGCTGTGCCGGTGCAGACACGCTGGTGAAGTGCTCCTTCGACCCGATGCAGTGGTGGGCAAGCCCCCTGGCCGAGGACAGCCGGGACATCACCTTTGCGGCGTTTGGAGACCCGCACGGGGCGGACATGAGCTCTTCCTGCGACCAGAACGAGTACTACGACAAGAACCAGAACTACCGACTGGCCAGTGCCCTGTCCAGCTTGCTGCCGTCGGTCTTCTGGGCACCACACACCTGGCCCGCGGGCGCTAACTTCTACAAGCAGGGACAGCCCTTCGACCACGTCCGGGGCGCAATTGCCCTGGGCGACCTGACTCACTCCGGCGACGAGGCAATCCCGGCCGGCAGCGCGGTCTGCCGGCAGTACCTGGCCTACCGGGACGCATTCGGCCGGTGCGGCAACGAGGGAAGGCTCCCTTTCCCGATCTATGAAGGCTACGGCAATCACGACTTCCCCAAGTCGTCCCCGCCGGGCGATCAGGCCTACCACCCCGTCGTCACCTACCTGGACAAGATCACGGCAGCCCACCGTTCCGGCGCTGCCGGCGACCTGTACGACGACGAGTCGGGCGGCACCGGGCACTATGCCTGGCGCTGGGACGACATCTGGTTCGTCAACCTGGATGTCAAGCCGGGGTTCAATCTCGAGATCCTCGAGGGAACCTCCCCGCCCACGACGCGCATCGTGGATCCGCATGCCTCCCGTAGCTTCCTCAAGGAGTTCCTGCTGTCACGTACCGACAGCGCCACCCGCCAGATCGTCGTCCTGGCGCATTACCCGCTCTCGAGCGACCGGATCGACGAGGAGGAGAAGGTGAGCTTCTGCAAGCTCCTCTACCACGCGCAGCACGGCACCGGGGACTTCACCTCGAAGAAGCTCTCCATGTCCTACCCCGTGGCGGCCTACATCCACGGGCATGATCACGCGGCCCCGGAATACAAGGAATGGGCCTGCAAGGGAGAATACAACTCGATCAAGATCCCGATGTTCAGCGCGGGAACGCCGCTCCACGAGCATCCCAACAACGACGGGAAGCTGCGCTTCACCGTCTTCCGCCTCGGTTCGAAGTACGTGGAGGCGGTGGGGGTCGGGGCCTCGCCCAACGATCCCACCGGCCCCTGGACCTATACCTCCAAGGTGCGCCTGCCGGTCATGCAGTCGCCTTGAACGCCCGCCTGCGCCACCCCATTTCAACCAGTCGATCGATTTCCCCTTGCGCTCCATTCTCCTGTTTGGCAGATTAGCACTCAGGGGGATCTCTTCGGGAGGTGGCTACCCGCAATGCTCCGTTAAGGCCACGAGCGTGCGTTCGGCCGGACAGGAGTGGAGCCCCCCGGGGCATCGATTGGGCTTCGGGGGGGACCATTGGACATGTCGTGCGAAGAGGAGGAACAGCCATGATGCGATGGACTCGAGCGATTGCAGGGATGGTTCTGCTGCTGGCGGTGGGATGCAGTGACGGCGACCCCGGTACGGTTTCGAGCGGCTCTGTCCACCTCAACAAGCCGGGAACCGGCGACCCCACACAGGACACCCTGGCCGAGACCGTCGACGACTGGTGGGAGGAGGGCAAAGCCGCTCCGTCTCCGGACGCGGCGGAACCCACCGACGACTCGACGATCGCCCCTCCACAGCTCGAGAAATGCCAGTCGAACGACCAGTGTGAAAGCGGGTATTGCGTTCCCGGGCCGGACGGCAAGGTCTGCACCGCGCTCTGCAACGACCAGTGCCCCGAAGGCTGGTCGTGCAAGGAGTTGGATGGCCTGGTCAATCCGCCGTCGATCTGCATCTACCCTCACCTGGTGCTCTGCCGGCCCTGCAAGAGCGACAATGACTGTGTGCAGGCCCTCTGGGGAGCGAGCAACCACTGCGTTCCAAGCGGTTCGGAAGGCAGCTTCTGCGGCGTGGAGTGCGATGCCTCGACTCCCTGCCCCCAGGGGTATGCCTGCAAGTCGGTGACCATTGGCGGAGTCAGTGTCAAGCAGTGCACGCCGACCACAGGCAAGTGCGAGTGTACCGAGACCTTCATCGCCATCGGAGCTTCGACGACGTGCAGCGTGTCCAACCCGGTCGGGATGTGCTTCGGGGAGCGCGTGTGCCAGGCAGGGGGGCTGTCCGCCTGCAACGCTTCGACGCCGCAGGCCGAGTCATGCAACGGGCTCGACGACAACTGCAACAGCCTCGTGGACGACGGGGCCTCCTGTCCGGCCGGGCAGGAGTGCAAGGGGGGCAAATGCGTTGCCGGCTGCCAGCCGGTGAACGGCGGCTGGACTGACTGGTCCTGCAGCCCGTGCCCGGTGCAGTGCGGCCAGGGAACGAAGAGCTGCACGCGTTCCTGCACCAATCCCGCGCCGTCCTGTGGAGGTGCCGCCTGTACGGGACAACCGACCAAGACCGAATCGTGCACCGCCAACTGCGGCTTCGGCCAGCAGTGCGTCAATGGGGTCTGCGTCTCGGATCTGTGCAAGCCGGACCCGTGCAACGGCCACGGCTGGTGTATCCCCGACTCGGGGGCATGCATCTGCGACCCGGGCTACACCGGTGCCAAATGCAAGGATTGCCTCTCACCGTGGTTCTGGAGTGCAGGGGACGGAGCCTGCCGCCCCGCGGCTGGCATCGACGGCACGGAGGGAGACGACCTCATCGTTGGCACCGCCTCACTGGAGTTCATTCGCGGCCTGGGCGGAAACGACGAGATCAAGGGCATGGAAGGTGACGACTTCGTCAACGGCAACATGGGGTCCGACTTCGTCAACGGCAACGTGGGACGGGACGAGGTGCATGGGGGCTCGGAGGCGGATACCTGCCACGGCGGGTCCGAAGACGACTTCGTCTCCGGTGACGTCGGCGACGACAACGTCTACGGGGACATGGGGAACGACCGCCTGATCGGCGGGCCGGGCAATGACTGGCTCTACGGTGAGGGCGGCAACGACTACTACATGATCGATGGCCAGGGAGACGATTACTTCAGCGATACCTCAGGCTCGGATGCTGCCCGCTGCATGGACGGAATCACCGCCGTCAGCGACACCATGGTTGGTCCAAACCGGGTGCTGCAGCTCAACACCGGCGGCTCCGTCACCATCCTGAACAACGCCGTGGAGAACGTGTACGGCTGCAAATGATCGGGGCTGACTGCGAGGGAGGCGGCGGGGCGCTGGATTGCCGGACATCCCGCAAAGGGGCGCACATCGTGCCCGAAAGAGGGACTCACGAAGCGCAGGCAGCTTGGATCGGACCGGACTGCTGCGACCTGACGGCTCGCCGAATCGTCCCGAGCGCCTTCGAGCCGGGCACCGGACGGACGGTGCGACCGCTGCGAAGTTGACCCCTCCGGCGATGTTCCCTACAATCCGCAGCACTGGATCCGGCTGGCGCTGGAGGTGTGCGGATGAGCAGAGGGCAGAAGGGGAAGTCGTCCGGCTGCGTGCTCCTCGGGTGGAGCAACGGTCGGTACCCGTGGAACCGGGGTGGACACGTTCCGGGGCGTGCCCGAGCGACTCTCCTTGTCGTGTCCGTCCTGCTGGCGGGCTCGTGGACGGAATCGCTGGCATTCTGTGGGGAGCTTGAGCCTTCCAACGACCTCTCGGCCGCGTTCGAGTGGACCGGAGACTCCGGCGGGGGCAAGCCGAAGGCCGCCGCGGTCGTCGGGCTGGACTTCGACGGCCAGGGTTCGGTCACGGCCATCGCGTTCCAGCCCGGGGAGAGGTGGACGTGCTCCGGCACCTACGCCGCGTCTGCAGGCCGCATCGAATTCGATGTTCCGGAGCTGGGCTGGAAGGCTGAGAAGCAGGAGTTTTCTGTCCGGGACGGAGTTCTCACCCTCCCCTTCCAGGTCTTGACCGACAAGCCCGGAACCTCGACGTGGCGGAGTCTGCCGCCGGCCCGGGCTCCCGGCCTCCGGGCCCTCCAGCTCTTCGACGGCTACGTCCGGCAGGGGCTGTCGGGCGAGGAGGCGCAGGACCGAGTGGCGTCCGAGCTGACCCGGGAGTTCAGCCGGGCACCAGGTAGGCTGGCTGCCGGCCCGGGCGGCTCCGCCCCGCTGCCGAAGATAGACGTCCGCACCTTCACGGTCGAAAAGGACTACCGGAATCTACACCTGGCCTACGACGACGGGAACCCGTCCGAAATCGTGATGCTCCGGACTTTCCCCCTGGGGCCTCCAGAGCGAACCCCACTTCCCCTGACCCTGCACCCGATCGGTGGGGATCCCCGCTCGCAAAGGCCCTTCGAGCCGGTCTGCGCCGGGGACAACCCCGGCAAGCTCCTGGCCTGGCTCCTGGTGCCCGGCCTGAACTCGTCCTTCTACAGCTACGAGGGGCCCGTGTTCAGGGCCGACGGGGCCGTCGCCAACGTCAAGGTCCGAGGGCAGACCAACAACTCCAAGTCCTACGGAATCGACCCCGACCATCACCGCCTGGTCCTCGAGTGGGCCGGCTACGAGGTCAAACAGGCCATCGACGGCGAGGTCACGCTCAAGGCCGTCGTGGACGCGTTGCGGGCCCAGCCGGGGCTGCTGCTGATTTCCACGCACGGGACGATGACGACCAAGGCCATCCAGACGACGCTGGGGCCGGAGCCGAGGACCGTCCCGCTCTTCATGTCCGGCGTGGTGCTCTATGACTACTGGCAAAAATACGACCGCCCGGAGGACCGGGAGGCCCCATTCCTTCGCGACGAAATGCGGCGCCGCCTTGACGAGCAGGTCGAATCGGTCAAGGAGCTGTTCCCCGACCTGCCCCCGCCCGGCAACGAGGTCCGCTACCGCATCCTCGAGCGGTACATCAGCCCGATCTGGATCGCGCTCAGCGCCCATTCGGGCCAGATCTGGCTCGCATACAGTGCGGACTTCCTGCGGCTGGTCGTGGACCATTATCACCTGGATTTCAGCCGGTCGGCCGTGATCGCCTCGGCCTGCGACTCCGCAACCAACGACGAGGCGGCCCAGGCCCTGCGGCCCAAGGTCTTCTTCGGGTTCAACGCCACCGTGTACATCCGGGCAGCAGCGCGCCTGGAGAAGTTCCTCCTTTCGGGGATGGCCCGACCGACCTTCAGCGCCCGCGAGATCTTCACCCGTGCCTTCATCATCCTGGGCAACCAGGTGCAGTTCTACATCGAGGACCAGCACCTGGCCTCCCGCGTCATGGCCGGAGACAACGGGATCCTCTCCCTGCGGGCCTTCGGCAACGAGGGAACGGTCGCACTGACGGGCAAGGATGACTCGGGCACACACCTCATGCGCTACCAGCCTTACTCGTCGGTCGTCTTCTGGCTGATGTTCATGAACCGCTGGTCGGCCGACCTCGCGGACGGCCGGAAGGCCCTCGAGGATAGTTACACGGTCTACTGGTCGCAGAAGAAGCGTCCCGGCCTGGCCAACGCCTATGCCATGCAGGGGATCGTGGGAGACCACTTCCCGGAGAAGGACGAGGTCGCACTTGCCACCCAGGCCGTCACCGGCTCATCGAGCTTCGTCGAGCGCGTCATCAACGGCCGCTTCACGCTGAACGACGGGCCCAAGCGCCCCTCCCTCAATCCACCTCCCTGGGACAAGAAGAAGAAGTAGCGGGGCGGTGCATCCTCCAGGCTTGACGCTCCCGTGACGCAATCCCCTGCCATCGATGGTGGGTGCGGACCTCAGCCGATGACTGCCGCTCGACCGCCCCACTGCGACCGGGCTCGATTGACAGCGGATTCGCACAGCGCGATAACGTACTCACGCCGAGTTCCACCGCGGATGACGGTGGAAGCGGGGGACCCAAGTTCCCGGGGCGCATCGCCGCAAGGCGTAGGACACTCTTCCGTCCGAGCCCGTCAGCTAACCTCGTAGGCGTGGAAGAGGAGCCCTCCCAGGGGTTGGAGGCTACTCCTCGTCACTCATTGGGAGGTGCGCATGAAGACCGTGGTCTTTCGGTGTCGATCTGTCCTTTCTCGTCTGCTCCGCCTGGTCTCGATGTTTTGGAGTCTGGTTGCCCGTGTGGCGGCAGCCATCGGCACGCTCCTGACACCCTCGCAGCTGGTCTTTGCCGGGTATCTGTTCTATGTCCTGTCGGGCTGGGTGCTGCTATGCCTTCCGCTGTCACAGAAATCCACCGGTCCCAGCAGCCTGGACCACCTGTTCACGGCCATGTCCGCAGTATCCACCACCGGGTTGGCAACGGTCAGCACGGGGGATTCCTACACCTTCATCGGGCAGCTCGTGATCCTGGTCCTGATCCAACTCGGCGGCATCGGATACATGACGCTGGGGTCGTTCATCGTTCTGTCCCGGGGGCCCGTCCTCTCGCCCAACCGAACCAAGGCGGCACAGGCCGTGTTCAGCCTGCCCGCATCGTTCCGACTCGACGAGTTTATCCGCAGCGTGGTTCGATTCACGGCGGTCATCGAGACGCTCGGAGCGCTGGCCCTCTACCCCATGCTCGTCCAGGGCGGGGTGCCGGACCCGCTCTGGAGCGCTGTGTTCCACAGCATTTCAGCGTTCTGCACGGCCGGCTTCAGCCTGTACAACGATAGCTTCATGTCGTTTCGCGCAGACTTCGGAGTCAACGCCACCCTGGCCGCCCTCAGCTACCTGGGTGCGGTCGGCTTCATCGTCTGCCTGGACTTCTGGAACAAGTGGCGAGGTCGAAGTCAGGCCGTGACCCTGACCAGCCGGATCATCATCTGGGCTACCCTGTGGCTCAGCGTGCTGGGCACGGTCCTCATGTTTGCCACCGAGGTTCCGCTGCAGGGGATGGCCCCCGCCGATCGGTTGCTCGCTGCCTTCTTCCAGACCATGGCTGCGCTGACCACCGTGGGGTTCAACACCGTCAACATCGGAGAGCTCTCGAAGGCCTCCGTTCTGCTCCTGATCGTGCTGATGGTCATCGGTGCTTCTCCCTCGGGCACGGGAGGAGGCATCAAGGTGACCACGGTCACGGCAATCCTGGGAGTGATCCGCAGTGCCATGCGGGGAGAGCGAGACGTGAGATTCTGGGGGCGGACCATTCCGTCCGAGCGGATCTGGATGGCCGTGGCGGGCTTTGGATTCTACACCTTCATCCTGGTGGCGGGAGTGTACCTGCTGGACCTGACCGAGGCGACTCCGTTCGACCAAAACTTCTTTGAGGCGGCCTCTGCGCTTGGAACCGTGGGGCTGAGCATGGGCATCACGGCCGGGCTCTCCACCCTGGGCAAGGTGATCATCATCCTGCTGATGTTTGTCGGCCGCGTCGGTCCAGTCACATTCGGTGCGGCCCTGTTCGTGAGGCCACACGCAGACAGCGGGGCCCACATCGCGGACAGCGATCTGGCCGTCTGAACCCGTTCGATGGCGGTGGGTTCCCCCCCGGAGACAGCGGCCAGGGCTGAGGTCCGCAGGTCAAGGGGATGCAGATCTCGGACGTGCATCTCGGTCACCACCGTGGGCGTGTTCGTCGCTCAGGGCGCCGGAACCTTCCTCACCCGCGTCCGGCTCGGCACCTCCAACGGGATCAATCTGATTCGGCGCCACCCTGCCTGTCGGTCGTGCCTCCACGCCGCCGCAGTCCCCATCCTATCGGATCACTGGACTTATGGGCTTCGAGAATCCTCAGGAGGGGGGACAGTGACAACCGCCCCCTATCTCGCACGGCACCGTCCTGCTAGGGGGTAACGCAGATTCCATTCTGGCAGATTTGCCCGTTGGGGGCGCAGTCCATCTGCTGGACACCCTTCACGTTGCACGAGTCGTACCAGAACAACTTGTCGCCGTCGCAGGCCAGGTGGTCTCCGGCCACGCAGACGCACGATCCCTCCTTGCACTTCTTGCCCCCGGTGCACTCCTCGACCAGTGCGCCCTTCACGTCGCACGAGTCGTACCAGTACACCTTCTCGGCATCGCACACCTTGTGGTCTTCGGCTACGCAGACGCACGCAGCATCCTGGCACTTCTTGCCCCCGGTGCACTCCTCGACCAACGTGCCCTTCACGTCGCACGAGTCGTACCAGTACACCTTCTCGGCATCACATGCCTTGTGGTCTTGGGCCACGCAGACGCACGCACCCTCCTGACACACCGTACCCCCGACGCACTCCTCGACCAACGTGCCCTTCAGGTCGCACGAGTCGTACCAGTACACCTTCTCGGCATCACATGCCTTGTGGTCTAGGGCCACGCAGACGCACGCACCCTCCTTGCACACCGTACCCCCGACGCAGGTGTCGACCAGCTCCCCCTGCACATCACACGAATCGAACCAGTAGACCTCGTCGTCCACGCACTTCTTGTGGTCCTCAGCCACGCAGACGCAGGTCGCTCCAATGCACACCTTGCCCGCGGTGCACTCCGCCACGAGCTCACCCTGCACGCCGCACGAGTCGAACCAGTACACACTCTGGTTGGCGCAGTCTTTATGGTCCTTTGGCGTGCAGGCACACACCCCCGCAACACAGGTCTGCCCATCCCCGCATGGAGCGCAGGCTTGGCCGTCCTTGCCGCACGCCAGCTCGATGTCGCCCGGCAGGCACTCCTCGCCGCTGCAGCAGCCTTGGCATGTCTCCGCACACGTAGGCGACGGGGGGACGGGCGCACACCAACACGGATCCTCGCCGAACGTCTCGAAGCCCACAGGGCAGGTGCCCTCCTCGTCGCATTCCGCGGCGCAGAACGTAGACGCACACTCCCCGTCCAGGCAGACCACCGTCCCCTTGTACTCCGGCGGGCAGTCGGCCGCGGTCTCGCACTTGTCCGGATTGTCCGGGTCGGAGAAGCTCCCCACGCACTGCAACTCCGCCACGCAGCCCGGCGCATCGGCATTGATCTTCCCGATCGGGCACGGATCACCGGCGACCCCGCTGCCCACGAGCTTCACCATGCACTGGCAGACCTTTCCGTCTGCGGACTCAGACGCGGCGAACCCGAGCGGGCAATCCCCCTTGTCGTCGCAGCAGGGGGAGCAGAAGGACGTCGCACACTTCCCGCTCAGGCAGATCGGATTGCCCAGCCAGAGGCTCACGGCACAGTCCGCATCCGTCTTGCAGTCGTCCGCTTCTTGCGTGCCCCCGAACCCGAAGCAGACCGCCCCAGGCGCGCAGTAGTCCTTGTCCGCGTGGATGTCTCCCAGCGGGCAGGGGTCGCCCGGCTTGGCCGTCCCCACGGGATAGCAGTAGCAGGAAGAACTGGTCTTTCCAGGGACAAACCCGTCCGGGCACTCCCCTTTCTCGTCGCACTTGCCGATGCAGACGGAGAACCCGCAAGCTCCCTCCGTGGTGCACTCCGGGTTGTACAGGGCCGAGACCCCCGCAGCCACGCACTCGGTGGCGAGCTCGCAGGTGGTATCGGCCATCTGCCCGGCGCAGTAAAGACCAGCCTGGCACGCGGGACAGCCAACGTGCAACCCCTTGGTCTCGCACGGGTCCCCCAGCTTCCCAGTCCCGTCGCACCCCGGCGTCGGGCAGAGGGCCGAGGGCTCGCACTCCATCTCTAGACCGCACGTGAAGCCGGCCGCACAGTCGGCATCCTCTTGGCACGCATTCGAGCAGACGCTCTGCATGGCGCCCCCGACGAACTTGTAGTCCAAACACATGCCCCCCTGCCCGCAATCGATGGATTGCAGGCACGGGGTACAGGCAATGGGCTTGCACTTGACCTCGACCCGATCGCAGTACGGGCCCTCCGAATACGCACACTCGGGCGAGCACGCCTGGGCGGGAGGCTCCTGGTCCGGCCCCTGGTCAACGGCAGGCACGTCCGCGGGCACATCCACCGACGGGACATCCCCGGCCTCGGGGAGGCTGTCCCCTCCCGGCACGTCCGCCGCAACGTCCGCCGCTCCGGTCACGTCGCTACTGCCCCCGCCCCCGCTGCACGCACCGACCAGCCCCAGCAACGCCACCGCCGTCAACCCCGCCAGAAGCCGTCTCATCGCCCCCTCCTCGCCCCATCCGAGGCATGCTCTGCATGATTCCGTCGCCAGCGGCCACACTGGGTGTCATGCTCCCCGTCCTCCGGAAAGGCCATGGGAATCCCGCATCCAGTGGGGCCATCAGCAATCCCCCCGGTCTTGGATCTACACTTGCGCCGGCCCACCCGCAAGGGGTCAATCGAGCGGGTTGGCAGGGGTCCCCGCCGTGCCGGCCTGATGGCATGAATTCAGCACCAGGAACTGCTCCAGAGACCGCATCGGTAGCCGGGCCTGGTCAGCCTACTGGCGTACGCAGCGCACGTCGTACAGGGATGCCCCGTACACGACGTTCAGGGCCCCCTGGCAGAGGTTGTACACCCAGTATTGCCCGGTATCAGCGGCCTCATCCGAGGTCCAGTACCACGGAGCCCCATCCCACCCCTGCTGCATTTCCAACACGGCCTTGCACTGCCCGCCGGGCTGGCTGCTCGGCGTCTGGCATGTCTTGCACGTGTCCGCATTGCAGGTGCTGTCCAGACACCCATCGCCAGCGGGGCATGCCCCGCCGACCTCCAAATCAGCGCAATCCCTCACCAGACCCCGCGCCTCGGCCACGGTAGGCAGTCGCCAGCCCGACTGCCCCGCGACTGCGGCCGCCTCGCACACGGCCACGGCCTCGTCCCGCGTCTTCATCGTGCCGACGGGCGTCACTGTCCATGTGAGCCCGGTGACCGGCTCGACGTAGGTCTCCCCCACCACGACCGTCTCGGGGGCCGCGTCCGCACCGACCTCGGGGATGTACGACTTGGACAAGGTGCTCGACGGCCCCATGCACCACTGGCTCCTCTGGTCGAGAGAGTCCATCCGGCGAGGCCTGTATCAACTGCGCGAGCGCTCACTACTCGCCAAGGTCAGCGAGATCGACACCGTCCGCCAGTTCACGACGATGTTCGGACCGGAGCAGGCGGTTCAGACTTGGCTGCATGGCCCAGGACCTACTGGTCGCGGAGCACGGCGGACGCGGGGTGGTGCCGTCAACCGGGGCGGGTTCCGGCCAGGCCCACACGATCTCCCTCCCGATCCAGTTCAAGCGCCGGGCGGGCCGTCGCGAGATCATCCTACCCGCAGAAGGCAAGACCGCCGCATCGGCCCCGCCGAACCAGGTCTTCCTGCTCACGCTGGCTCGGGCCTTCCGCTGGAAGGACCTCCTCGAGTCGGGCAAGTTCCCCACCGTTGCGTCCCTTGCCGAGGCCGTGGGCCTCGAGCGCTCCTACGTCGGCAAGCTCCTGAACCTGACCCTCCTGTCCCCGAAGATCGTCGAGGCCCTCGTCGCCGGCGACGAGCCGGATGGGCTGGCGGTCGCGACGCTCAGGCAGGGGGTGGCGGTGCGGTGGGACGCCCAGTGAACTGGCCGGGCTTGTTCTTGGCAGGCAACGGAGCGAGCCGGATTCCACCTGAGCTTCGACTCCCTTGGAAATCGCCTGGAGAAGTGCTAGACGTTAGGCATTTGTTGGATGCCGGTTGCCTCGGACGAGGCCACATTCACCACGGAGGTGTCCATGAGAGCACTACTCGTTTCCTCGGTTGCGTTGCTGTTGTTCGCCTGGGGGTGTGGTCAGAAGGCTCAGGAGCCCCAGGGAGCACAGAAGGTTGACTCCCCTCCGGCGGCTGGCACCCCGGCAGCAGCGACCGAGCCCAAGGAAGAGCCGGAGGCAGCGAAGAAGGAAGCTGAGAGGCGAAGGGAGGAGACGCACCGGAAGCAGGCGGAGGCACGCGCGAAGCTGGCAGCGGAGATGCAGAAGAACGACGAGTTCAAGAAGGGGCTCGCCTGTCAGGACGACTGCAAGGCTATCTTGTCAAAGGGCCTGAGCATTTTTCAAGGGAACATCGGCAGCAATACCGATCAAGACAAGGCGGCGATGCAGGCGCTCAACAAGCTGCCCCAGGCATGTGTCCCCCTCTGTCCGGGAAGGGCGCAGGACGTTGCCAAGGCGAAGGCCTGCGCCGACGCAGCTGCTTCGGTGCCCGCTGTCCTGGAGTGTGCGATACCTCTGGCCCAGTGAGAGTCGCTGTGCTTTGCGGTCGGAGATGCCCACGGCGGTTCATCGTGCCGTGTCCCGGGAAGGCAGCGACGAGACGTGACAGAGCAGGCGGTGCTCGGTTGGGACCGGAGCGATTCGACCGCAACCGGTTCGCAGCACCACCCTTGCGATTCTTTCTTGAGAGGTGAAGACATGCCTTGGTGGGGTTGGCTACTGGTCGCGTTGTTCGCTGTCGGGTTCGTGTTCGATCTTCTGGCGAAGAGACGTGCCAAGAAGCGCTTGGCAGCGCGCTTCCCAGACGCCGTCGCCACATACCCGGAGCTTGTTGAGCTCCATGAAGGCGATCCTCTGGCGCATACGGGGGCAGTTGAGCAACTCGTGGCCCGTCCGAATCAACTGGTTCTGTGCGGCCTTCAGCGAATCGCGGTGGGCTCGCCTCCGAAGAGCGATGTGGAGATCCCGGTCGAGCGTGTCACTGCACTTGAGGTGCTTGCGACAGTGACCGACCCGGGCTTGATCCAGAAGGCAGCCGGCATCGTGCTGGGCAACGCACTACTGGGTCCGGCGGGGGCCCTCCTCGCCCTGAAGGGCCAGCGAAGTGACATCTACCTTCACATTGCCCACGGCCATTCTGCGCATGGGCTTGAGCACATCATTCTCAAGCCCCACCACACGGACGCACAGGTTGTCGCGCGTTTCGTGGCGACGACGCTGGCGTCCTGGGGCAGGCCGTCACCTCAGTAACCACCTCCGGCACCAGCGCAACCGGCAGCACATGCGTTGCTTTCTCATTCCAGCGGCGCCCCGAGCCCGCCGCGGATCTTCATATCCACCTTCCGGAGGTTCCTTCGGGATGGCTCCAACTTGAACTGCGGGTTCAGGCGGGCGAACTCCCGCGAGTAGCCCTCGTGGGGAATGTCGAGGATCAGGTCGAACGGCATGTCCAGCTTCGAGACCGTTCCGCGAGGAGCGCCGGCCCAGGACTCATCCAGGATGGCCTTCCGCTTCCGCTGCACGAGTGCCCAGCCAACAGCCACCCCGGCAACGAGCCCCACCGGCAGGGCGAACCTGCCCACCCCGGTCTTCACTCCGAAGGCGAGGCCGAAGGCAACGGCAACGGCAATCACCGTCAGGATCGCCAGGAGCACCGGCTTCCCCATTCCGGCCGAGAAGCTGAGCTTGGCGCAGGAGGCGCACTCGCGCTGAGGGAGGACAACCGTCACCGACTTGCCGACGCGGCCTCCCCCTTCACTCATGTACTCAACTCGCTCGGCAATCGTCGGTCCCAGTGCCTGGGTCGGCTTGCCGCAGCCACAGCAGAAGTCGGGGACCTCCGCCCGGTAGTAGTTGTTTGCTCCTGTGACCGAGCACCCCTTGATGGGTTCCTGAGACAGGTACTCGGGTCCGACCTGGTGATGGGTCAGTCGCATGGGCTGCACCTCCCGCTGTCGCACGTCGGATGACGCTGGGGTCGACTCGAAGGCAGCAGTCTCCGGCGTGGTTCTCTTGTACATCAAGCGGTTGAGGAAGGCCAGAGGCACATGAGGGACGGAGCGTGGATGTTCGTCAGCCACGCGACCATACCTCGCGTGACTAGAACTCGGACCCGAGTCCAGAACCGGCCCGACACCCCTCTCGTCAGCCTGCCATGCGGGTTTGCGGCGCTGGAGGGAAAGAAGGGGCCTTTTCTTAAGGCCCGGGCTTTTCAGAGACAGAGAGCGAGAACGGGGCCGGGAAGGGGGAAAATGGGGTCCGGGCGGCGAGGGCGAGGCCCCTTGTTGGCGGGCGGGTCAGGAGGGACGAGAAGCGGATCACGGCCTGGGGACTGGCCGGGATGATGGTGGTGGGCGCGATGCGGCGCGGACGGTCTGACACCGTCGAGAGACGGGTTCGTGAAATCGGGTGGTGGAGCGCGCGTCGCTGGGATCGAACTTCTCTACATCCGGGCCGACAGAGAGCCGGATGCGCCGATGTGCCCGTGATCATTGCTAGAATCCGCTGTCCGCCTTCCAACCGAACAGCGAACCGATTTCGACCCCAGCCACACACGCTTGAGCGCGTGTCGCCGGGATCAAACTTCCGCGCGCGAAAAGCCTCGTTCTCCAGGCCTCAAGATGGTCGTGTAGGCCGTCCGTTCCTGGGCAGTGCCCGACATGTCCGCCATCACCTGCCCTTGCGCTTCCGCGCCATCGTCGCCGAGTTCGTCCGAGACCGAGACGAGAGTTCCAGCGTCCATCAAGGCATCCCACGGCATCCCCAGCCCCGGATCCTGGGCTGGGGTGCCGAAGCGTGCCAACGGCAAGTTTGTCGCTGGTCCTATCGTCGGCGGCCTTCATCACGTCGGACCAGCAACTCCAGAGCGAGGCTTGGCAGTCGCAGTTTGTTGCCTGCGCCATTTCCTGATGACCCACCAACTCGACGCCAACGCGATTCCAAGAGCCAGAATCGTGGCGGGCCAGAGGTGCGTTACCTCCTCCATTGCATGTTTCACCAATGACCCGGGGGCCAGCTTCGCAGGGACCATCCAACTCCCACATCCTTCCCCCCCAGAACGGATCCGGACTTCCACCATTCCTGGCTCACGAGATTCCAACAGGAACAGGCATCCACTGCGTGGCGAAAGGGACTCACTCCGAACCGACGCATCACATATCCTCTCGCACTCGGCGGAATCAGTTCGCCATGTGATAGTGACGAGAGATGCGCAATCAAGGCCCGAAGCCGATTGCCGGGTACGAAGAGCGTTCACGGTGTCTCGGAAATCCAACTCCAGGGCACCTTCGGCTCGGGGGGCAATAGGGTGCATTGTCGTGCCCTTCAAACCAATGTCGAAAGCAACAGATTCCGGCCCGCGGGAAACGAAGTAACGGTGGCCGTGGTCAATCCAGATCCAAGCAGAGAAGGTACAGGCGCATACCCACGGAATAACCGCGAGCGCGACCACGCGGATGCGGTGCCGCCTGGAGTCGGGAATGCGGCTTGGACGCTCCATGTTACCCCCGCCATCCATCCAAGTCATCCTCCTCCTTCTCCAGGCTTTCCTACAGACCATCGGGCCGACAGCCTCAGCCACACACGCTCAGCGTGTACAGCCGAGACCGAACCTTTCCGCGCGCAAGGCCTCGTTCTCCAGTCCTCAAGATGGCCCCGACGACTATCCGTCCTCGCACCCTCCGCGGTCCGTTGGCCATCATTCCCCCTTCCGGCTCTTGCCGGTGCCAGTAGACGGGGCGACCGGGGCGCTGGAGACGGTCGTTCTCCTCGACTCCAGAAGCTTGCGGGTCCTATCGATTTCGGCGGCTATGAGATCCGCGTCGGGCAGAACCGTCTTGTACTCAGCGGTCAACAGCTTGTTCGCCAGATTGGCGAGCGCGTAATGGGCCACGGCTTCGTCCTTCTCGGCGCACAGGATCAGGCCGACGGGAGGGTTCTCGTCGGGCAGCGCCCAGTTCTCCCGGGCGTAGTTGAGGTAGAGGTGCATCTGGCCGACATCGGCGTGGTTGAACCTTCCGGTCTTCAACTCGATCACGATCAGGCACCGGAGCCGGCGATGGAAGAAAACCAAGTCAACCCGGTACCACTGGTTGCCGATGCGCAGCCGCCGCTGACGGCCGACGAACGCAAAATCGCCGCCGAGCTCAAGAAGAAAATCAGCGAGGCGGCGGATCAAGGCCTCCTCCAGGTCGCTCTCCGAGTACTCGTCCTTCAGCCCGAGGAACTCGAGGACGAATGGATCCTTGATTTCCTCCTCGGCGGTCACAGCGTCCTCGGGCCTGCCACCCGCACCCTTCTTGAGCAGGGAAGCCTTGTTCCGGGAGAGAGCGGTTCGTTCATAGAACTGTGTCGAGACTTGGCGGGACAACTGCCGGGTGGTCCATCCGTTCCGCAGCGCCTCCGACTCGTAGAACCGGCGGGCGTGCTCGTCCTTGACCGAGAGCAGGCGGACATAGTGAGACCAAGAGAGAGGAAAAGCCTTCGCCAGTTGCTCCAGCCCTTGCGTAAGGGGAGGTAGGACCGTGATCCCGACGTGCACGTTCGTCCGTTCGGCCCCCTCGGCAGGGGCTCGGGCCGGCAACTCCCGCGATTGTCCAGACGCTGTCTGAGGAATCTGCTCTTGCGGCCGCTGCACGTAGAACTTGCGCATCTGCCACAGGTTCCCGCTGCTGAATCCGCGGCCGAATTGGCTGGTGAGATCCTGCGACAATCTCTCGATGAGCCGTTCGCCATACTCCGCCCGGTCCTCCCCGCCCTGCTCGTACTCCACGATTCGCCGGCCGATTTGCCAGTAGGTGGCTGTCATGACCGCGTTCACCGCTCGGGCCGAAGCTCGCCTCGCTGATTCCAACAGAGCGACGACGGAGGCCAGAACGCTATCATAGCCTACGATGCCCCCGCCATCTTCCTCGTTCACCGGCCTTCTGGTCGAATCTCCTTTCACCGTTCCTCCCCCCCGGCAGCGGAGTGTAGATCCGCGTGGCCAGCCATTCAAGCGGAGAATGCTGGTCGCAACCGTGCCGTTCGGCATCTTCGTCCGCCCTGGAGGGGACGAACGCACGGAATCGAAATCACTTGTTGAGGTGCCGTGACATCGATAGAATGCTTTCTGTCGGTCAGAAGAGGGGCAGCGCACGACAGATGGTCCCCATGAATTCCCGTCCCGCGAGTGTGGTGTTTCTGGACCTGGCGGGCTTTTCGCATGAGCCAGATCCGGTGCAGGTGGAGATTGCCAACGGCTTCCGAGGCGCCCTTCAGACGGCATTGCAGGAATCCTGGGGTCGAGAACTGGCGAGGGGTGATCTCTCAGCCTTCCTGGTGCTTCCCACGGGTGACGGTGCAGCCGTTGTCCTGTTTAGTGCTCCTCCCGCTCACCCTAGCTGCGAGTTCTCGGCGATCTGGCTTGGTGCCCGGATGCTGACGTGGGCCATCGCGAAGCGGGTCGGTCTGCGCTGCGGCGTCAATTGGGGCGTGCTCGACGGTGTGCAGGACGTCTACGGGTTGCCCAACGTGTGCGGGGCAGCCATCAACGTTGCACAGCGCGTGATGGACGGGGCGAACCCAGGCCAGTTGCTGGTAACCGAGCCCTTCCTGCAGCGCCTGAACCCGCGGGAAGGAGTGGGAAGAGGGGACCTTCAGTTCAGAATCGGTGGGGAAGTGCACGAACTCCTGGTCAAGCACCGGCACAAAATACCGGTTCGGTCCATTGCTGGCGATGTCGTCATCGGCGGAACCCCTGTCCCGTTCGGAATGGATGCCGCGCCAGAAGACAAGTGGCACCTCCAAGTCGAGCCCACGATCCTGCATGTCGATGAACGAGGAAGACCCCGCTACAAGAGACCACCGGTCCGGTTGCTCCTCGAGCACAACGACATATGCTTCGTGGGAGCCACCAATGGGCAATTGGCCGACATGGTGAGGGAAGCCGTTGGCGAGCGCCCAGAGAAGAGGTGGGGAGCGATATCCGTCCTCTTTCTCTCGGATGACAAGCTGACGTGGCTTGCGGACACCGTTGCCGGTGCCCAGGCGAAGAGGGCGGAGTCTGCCCGCGCACGAGAGGAACTTGCCGCCCTGCTGCCGTCCTGCTGCGACAAGTTCGGCTTTTTTCACTTTGAGAAACCGTTCTTCTTTGGATCTTTTTGGGACTGGAATCGCCCGGGCGGACGCATCCATGTGAGCCCCTACGTGTGGGGCGCAGATGTCCGTCAGTGCCCTGGTCTGGACTTCGTTTGGCTGACAGCCAAGCCTACCGCCGCCTATGAGGCCTATCGACAAGGACTTGACAGCCTGCTGAGAGAGGCGACGCCGATTGCATAGGTTCAGCATCTTCGGGGAGGTATGACACCGATGGCTTTTCTGACCTACGAGAAGATAGCTGAGTTCGCCAGGCTTGACGAGGCCAGAAGGGAGATCCGCAAGGCAGCATCTGCGCCAACCACAAAGACTCTGTTCCTGTCGCATTCCTCGAAGGACAAGAGCCATATTCCCGGCGTACTTGGCTTCTTTGCGGGGTTCGGTGCGACGGTCTACGTCGACGAACTTGATCTGAGACTCAGGCGGCCCACGTCGCCCGACACTGCACGTCTGCTGCGGAAGGAGATTTCTTCGTGCCCCCGTTTTGTGGTTCTCGTGTCGCCCAACAGCCATGAATCGAAGTGGATTCCGTGGGAGCTTGGTCTGGCGGACGGGCTCAAGGGGGTGGCGCCTGTGGCTTTGCTGCCCATTCGTCCGCAATCGGAATCCGACGAGACATGGGGCACGCAGGAATACCTGGGCCTCTACCCCAGGGTAGTCTTCGGCCCCGTGAAGGGTCACGTCGGGGACATCTGGAACGTACTCGACCCAAGAGACGACAAGTGTTGGGGCCTGAAGAAATGGCTCTTTGAGGAGGTATCGTGACGCACGACCGAGCATTCCCGTCGGCCGACGATCTGTGATGCCGTTGCGGGGGCCAACTGCACCGGGAGGAACAACGTGGCAGACACCAAGAACATCTTCATTTCTCATGTTCATGAGGATGATGCCTTGCTTCCCCAGTTGAAGGACCTGATTGCCCGTGCTGGAATGGAGGTCCGGGACGGGTCCATCAACAGCGACAAGCCCAATCAAGCGCACAACGAGGACTACATCAAGAAGGAGATCCTCGCGCCGAGAATCCAGTGGGCAAGCACGCTCGTAGTGCTGATAACTCATGATACTGCCGGAAGTTGGTGGGTGAACTGGGAAATCAGGCGTGCGGTCGAGCAGGGCAAGAACGTCATTGGAGTGTTCGCCCAGGGCGCAACAGATGCGGACATCCCCGAGGAACTTCGGAAGTGCGGTGATGCTGCGATTGTGGGCTGGAGAGGTGACCGCGTGGTGGATGCCATCAACGGGAAGATCCGGGATTGGGACGATCCCCGGTCCGGTGAGCCAGCCAAGCCGACTTGGCCTGTCAATCGCTACGGGTGCTGATGAGGATCTTTTCATACATCGTGGCCCGCGACTACGGCTTCGCACCGAATCCTTTCTACGGGTACTGCACGCTGGCGACCTGCAAGCCGCGAATTCGGTCCGCTGCGGCGGCGGGCGATTGGGTGGTCGGGACCGGGGCGAAGACTCGATACGATCTTGCCGGCCGGCTGATTTACGCCATGCAGGTGTCGGAGCACATGGATTTCGACACCTACTGGGCTGACAGCAGGTTCGTGGCCAAGCGGCCCTTCCTCGGCGGCAGCTTGAAGCAGGCATACGGGGACAACATCTATCACCGCGAGCACGGGATCTGGATTCAAGCAGATTCTCACCATAGTCTCCACGATGGCAGCCCCAATCCTGCGAATGTCGCCAGAGACACAAGCTCGAACCGCGTGCTGATCGGCTGTCGGTTCTCGTACTTCGGTTCGGCTGCGCCGCGTATCCCGATGAGGTTGCGTAGGTTCGGGTTGCGGGAGAGGGACTTGTGTTGCCGCAGCCAGGGGCACCAGATCCTTGCCGAGGATTTCGCCAAGGTGCTGGAGGAATGGCTGGCAGCGAGGGGCACTTGGGGACTCGTGGGACTGCCGCTTGAGTTCCGCTCTCACTCCCGCATTGATCGGGCGGAGCTCTAGCGGGACGACGGGGCAGAACGGATGGGGTGAGCCATGTATGTGTTTCAGTCCCGCACGGCTGATGAAGCATGGTGCCAGGCGGAATCGGCGATCCTGGGCGGTGCGAGCCGTGCGACGTCTCAAGCCAGCCGGGCTGGAGACACCCGGGAAATCTTGCATGCGGTCATCGCGATTGATGATCCGCGACAGCGTTGGGTGGTGTCGCGGCATCCGGCGCTCAACCCCGGCTTCGCGGTGGCGGAGGCCATGGTGCTTCTGGCGGGGAGCAACGAGGCTGCCGTGCTCAACTACTGGTTCCCGGGCCTGCCCCGTTTCGCCGGGGACGGGCCTACGTACCACGGAGCCTATGGGCATCGGCTCCGACACCATTTCGGCATCGACCAGGTGAAGCAGGCGTGTGAGGCGCTCACGGCCAATCCAGATGGCCGGCAGGTAGTGCTCCAACTCTGGGATGCGCGCACTGATCTTCCCTTGGCCGACGGCCGACCGCGGAGTGCCGACATCCCCTGCAATGTGGTCTCCATCCTGAAGGTAAGGGGAGGCCTCTTGGAGTGGACCCAGGTCATGCGAAGCAATGATCTCTTCAGGGGACTACCATACAATCTGGTGCAGTTCACCGTGCTCCATGAGGTGTTGGCCGGATGGCTTGGCATCGAAGTTGGCACCTACCATCATTGGAGCGACAGCTTGCACGCCTACGTTGCGGGCTCGCAGCGGTTCTCAGCCGACGCCGATGTTGTGGCCGCTGACAACTCGGATTCCCTGGCGGTTGACGTTGCTCAGGGCAGCGCTCTCATTGCCGAACTGTTTCGTCGGATGACGGCACTCACGGCTGCTTCCATCGATGAACGGGAGATCCTTGCGATCAACGATTGGGGCGGGACCCCGCCGGGCTACCGAAACCTCCTTCGCGTCTTGTCTGCGGAGTCGGCACGCCGCCGAGCCCGCATTGAGCTTGCGGACGCATTGATGGTCGACTGTACGAACCCGGCGCTGACCCAGGTGTGGAGCGCCTGGCGAGCACGCAACAACCGACGCAGACGCGGCGACGGAGCGAGCATTGGCTCTGGGATATAGGAACTCCGCCGAATGCCGACGCAGACAGGCTCTTCTGACGTCGCGGCGAGCTAGAGCCGCGACTGTTGATTCCCGTCTACCTCCCCCGGGATCTGCGAACCGACGAGTCCCTTTTCCCCAGCGCTTGGGTTGCGGCCAAGAGCGTCTCCTCAACACCGCCGACCACATCAATCCTGACTATGCGGACGGATCGAGCCTCGCGTGCAGCCAGACCGTCATACTCGCGGGCGAGTGTTGGGGACTTGCAGACTGGTTTCACCAAGTGGACCACAGCTTCGGGGCGAGCAGTTCCCCAGACCGCCTTCTCGAATCGAATGAGGGGGGTAAGAATGCGCAGCGGAATGCCTCCGACACGCCCGTACACCCAGGTAGACCACCAGAAGCGGTCCAGGAGAACGCATGAGCCGGCGGCCATGGCCGGCAGGATCCGCGTCTCGATGGCGTCAACATGGGCTGCGACGTGGAGGGCCTGCAGACTCGTTTCCGTCAGATGGGAGATCCCGAAGTCGGCCCGCCCATGGTGGATTCGATAGACCAAGTGACCGACAGTTCCGGCCTCCATCCCGGGGAAGGCACACCTGACGCACTCGACGCCTGCGTCGACAAGAAACGTCTCCATTGCCGTCGCCAGCGTGGTCTTGCCGGCACCATCTGCTCCCTCGAAGACGACAAGCTTCCCGCGAAGAGATTCGGGGTCCACGGAACGTCCCTGCTTCTTGAGATGCATCTCACTGCTCCAAGGTCACAGACGAGGCATTCCCGGAACAGAGTCCCGCCGCACGTGTCGGTGCGAAAGCATCTTCAGCACCTGCACCAGGACTCGGAATGCGGAGACCCCACTTGGGAGGATACCACTGTGGAATCGGTTCCGCCCTGGAAATGAACTTCTGCTTGATCCGAGTGCGCCCCGACAGGCCTGGGACGTCCGGATGGACAACGCGAGCGTACTTGCCCACCTCGCAGAACAGGTTCTGGCAGTCGATGAGCTGCAACGGCCGGCCCCAGAGAGTCTGGAAGGTCACGCCCAACCTGCCGAATTCCTCTTCCGCCCGTTCGCAGACCACGCGAACAACGTCACCGTCGCAAAGTCCTGCCGTGTCTACAAAGCACTTGCGAATGCCATCGCTGGCGCCCGGACCGGCCACCACGAAGTCCATCTCGGAGAAGTCGAGCAGCTCACTGTAGTTCAGGTCAATGGCGAATTGGAAGGCGAGGAAACCACCCAACGAAGGGAAGCTCCGCAACAACTCGAAGAGGGCTCGCAAAGAACGCGCCCGAGCAGCGCGACGCGGCGCCCCCTCCCTCATCATGTGCTCGAGCAGTCGCAGGTGATTCCGATGCTTACGTTCGTACCCGAGGCAGGGCGATGGCATGATGTACGCCGCCGAGTAGACGCGCCTGCCGCGGTCCAGCATGGCGTCAAGCACGGTGGCGTAGCGCTCGAAATCAAAGCTGCTCCATGACGGCACACCAAAGGAAGCAACGAACTCCCGCCAAGTCTCTATCCGATTAAAGAACTTGAAGAGAAGCGTTCGAAAGAAGACCTCCTCCGCACGCTGATCCCCCTCGTAGACGACGTGGCGGATGAGGAACTGGCTTACGCGGTCTGCTGCTCGATAGACGTTCGTGAATCTGTTCGACGCCAGCACAGGGTCGTCAGTCCAGGGAGGCGGGCTGCCGTTCACGCGCCGCATGAATATCTCCTGCCGTTCGGCGGCGAAACGCCAGTACGTGTCGAAGACCGACGAGGCCTTCAGCGTGCGCCCCCTGCCAGCCTGAATCTCACGGGCGGCTACCCACCCCCTTGCGGAAGCAAGAGGAGCGCTGTCGTTCCCAGTCATCACCGCTGCGCCGACTCTTCGATTGACAGGCAAGCTCTTGTGCCTCCGCACCAACGGCAAAGCGTACCCGCACCCCGTGTCTCACGGCCACCGTCAGCGCACCGCAAGACTATCACCGCTCACCGGGGTGCACAAGTTCCAAGGAACGACAGCACCAGACGCAACGGGACCGATCGGCCCCCAAGGCCCGACGTGCTTCTCGGAACCGTCTGCCTGGAGTCTTCGCTGATGCCATGTTCCCGCTCCTCGGGGCTGGAAGTCCCGGCATGCGTTGCATGCGGGCCACCCTCTGCACTCCAGCGGAACCCTTCTGCAGGGACTGGAGACCGTCAGGAAGCACATGGTTCAGGGCCGCAACGCCGACCTTGAACCGGCCGGCCACCCCTGCTACTGTCAATTCGATTCGACGACGGGCGATGGGACCCGGCCTTGCAGGAGCGCGATTTCGAAGTGCAGAACGTGATCGAATTCATCGAACGCTGGGAATCCTCGGGAGCCTCCGAGAGGGCGAACTACCAGCACTTCCTTCTGGAGCTATGCGACATCCTGGAGGTGGCCAGGCCCGATCCATCCGGGCCCGACGACGAGGCCAACCACTACGTCTTCGAGAAGGGAGTCACGTTCAGGCACAGCGACGGCACGACCAGCGTCGGCCGCATCGACCTCTACAAGCGGGGCTGCTTCGTCCTGGAGGCCAAGCAGGGGGTGGATCCCGGGCACGTGCACATGGTTCTGCCCGTGCCCGGCAGGAAGACCCGGAAGACCGGTCACGGACAGAGGGGCAGCGCTCAGTGGGACCATGCTCTCGTGGCCGCCCGCGCCCAGGCCGAGCAGTACGCTCGTGCCCTGCCGACATCGGAGGGTTGGCCCCCCTTCCTGGTCATCATCGATGTGGGGCACTGCATCGAGCTGTATGCCGACTTCTCGCTCCAGGGGAAGGCCTATGTGCAGTTCCCAAACGCCCAGGAGTTTCGCATCCCTCTGGAGACTCTTGCCCAACCGTCCCGCCGCGCGACGCTACGGTCGGTGTGGACCGACCCACAGTCGCTCGACCCTTCCCGGCACAGTGCCAGGGTAACCCGGGAGATCGCATCGCACATGGCCTTGCTCGCCCGCTCCCTCGAAGCCGCGGGTCACGCGCCGCAGCTCGTCGCCGGCTACCTGATGCGCTGTCTCTTCACCATGTTCGCCGAGGACGTCGGGCTGATCCCCGAGGACTGCTTCACCGGTCTCCTGGAGAGGCACCGCGGCAACGCCCGCCATTCGGCAGCCAGCCTCCGGATGCTGTGGGAGACCATGGACAAGGGCGGCTTCTCGCCGCTGCTGGCCACGTCGCTGCTGCGCTTCAACGGGAACCTCTTTGCTGACCCCGAAGCGCTGCCGTTGACCGAAGAGCAGCTTGCACTTCTCATCGAGGCGGGGCGAACCGACTGGCGCGACGTGGAGCCGGCCATCTTCGGCACGCTCCTCGAACGGGCGCTCGACCCGAAGGAGCGCCACAAGCTGGGGGCCCACTACACACCCCGGGCCTACGTCGAGCGCCTGGTCATGCCGACCATCATCGAGCCCTTGCGGGGCGAGTGGAACGACGTCAAGGTCGCGGCTGTGTCTCTGGCCGGGCAGGGGGACCTGGACGGCGCCATCCGCGAGGTCGGGGCCTTCCACCGGCGGCTCTGCTCAATCCGTGTCCTTGACCCGGCATGCGGCAGCGGCAACTTCCTCTACGTGACCATGGAGCACATGAAGCGTCTTGAGGGCGAGGTGCTCGACACCCTGCGCCAGCTCGGTCAGGGCCGCGGCCTTTTCGAGGACTCGGCCAGCAAGGGCTTCTCGGTGATGCCCGAGCAGTTCCTCGGGATCGAGGCAAACCCGCGGGCAGCAGAGGTCGCCCGGGTCGTGCTCTGGATCGGCTACCTCCAGTGGCACTTCCGAACCCGCGGCCGGACCAACCCGCCTGAGCCGGTCCTGCGAACCGGGAGCAACATCGAGTGCCGCGACGCTGTGCTCGCTTGGGACGGCGCCCCCGAGGTTGTCCTGGACGATGCCGGCCAGCCCGTGACCCGGTGGGACGGCGAGAGCACCAAGCCCCATCAGGTCACCGGCGAGATGGTGCCTGACGAGTCGAAGCGAGTACCCCTCTATCGGTATCGGAATCCCCGCAGGGCCGAATGGCCCAAGGCGGACTACATCATCGGCAACCCACCATTCCTGGGAAAGCTCCACACACTTGACGCACTCGGGGAGTTCTATGCCGAGGCGCTAAGGGCTTGCTATCCCGAGGTCCCGGCAGGCTGTGATCTGTCCATGTACTGGTGGAACAAGGCGGCCGGCATATGCCTGTCGGGGCAAGCACGGAATTTCGGGCTCATCACGACCAAGAGTATCAGCCAGACCTTCAACCGGCGGGTCGTGCAGTCTTGGGCGGACAAGGGAATCAGCATCACCTTCGCCGTGCCGAACCACCCGTGGGTCGATTCGAGTGACGCCGCAGCAGTGCGGATTGCCATGACCGTCGGCACCTCTGGCCGAGCACCGGGCTCGTTGCAGCACGTCGTTTCCGAGAAACCGACTTCATCGGGTGAAGTCCTCATCGGGCTGGACCATGAGAGAGGATACATCCACTCTGATTTGCGGGTTGGAGTTGACCTGACCAACAGTTGCCAACTTCGGTCCAACGCGGACCTAGCGGCGATGGGGTTCATACTGGGCAACAGGGGATTCGTCCTGTCGGAGCATGAGGCTCAGGAGCTTTGCGCTACCGATGAGCATCATCGTTCTCTTGTCTCGCCGCTGCTGAATGGCAGGGACGTGACGGACCGGCCCAGGTGTGTTTTCGTTGTGGACCCATTCGGGTATTCCGAGGAACTTCTGCAGATCCAGGCGCCGAAGGTGTACCAGCGATTGCGAGACAGGGTGTGGCCGGAACGACAGACCAACAGGGATGCAAGGGTCAGAGCCAACTGGTGGTTGTTCCGAAGGACGAACGAGAAGCTACGGGCCGCCCTGGATGGACTTCCACGATTCGTGGTAACTCCTGAGACAGCCAAGCACCGGGTGTTCGTGCTCGTTCCCCGGCAGGTGAAGCCGGAACACAAACTTGTCGTTGTTGGCCTTTCCGACGCCTTCTTCATGGGGGTCTTGTCTTCCCGCGTTCACGGCACCTGGGCGCTAACGACTGGTGGTCGGCTTGGCGTTGGCGACGACCCCGTGTACAGCAAGTCGGCATGCTTCGATGCGTTCCCCTTCCCGGCCTGCACGGAGGAGCAGAAGATCCGCATCCGCGAGTTGGGCGAGGCGTTGGACGCGCACCGGAAGCGGCAGCAGGCCGCCCACCCCGGTTTGACCCTCACGAACATGTACAACGTCCTGGCCAAGCTGCGTAGCGGCGAGGCCCTGACAGCGAAGGAGAAGGTCACGCACGAGCAAGGGCTATGCTCGGTCCTGAAGCAGATCCACGACGACCTCGACGCGGCGGTCTTCGAAGCGTACGGCTGGCCGGCGGCGCTCACCGACGAGGAGATCCTCGAACGGCTGGTGGCGCTGAACCGGGAGCGGGCGGAGGAGGAGAAGCGAGGGCTCGTGCGCTGGCTGCGTCCCGAGTTCCAGGCACTTGCCGCTGGTGCACCGAAAAAGCAGGCGGCCGAGCTGCTGCTGGCTACTGCGGCCGGCGAGGACGAGGCTGACACCGAAGGAGCACCGGTTACCGTGGCACCGGTGACAGCGAAGCAGCCGTGGCCCGACTCGATGTCCGCCCAGGTCCAGGCCGTCCGCAGTCTGCTCTCTGCGTCATCTTCGGCGGCCTCGCCGGAGGCGTTGGCCCGCTCGTTCTCCGGACGCAAAGCGAACCAGATCCGCGACATCCTGGAGACGCTGGTGGTCTTGGGCCAGGCACGGAGGGTGGAGGGGGGGTACGTCTCGTGACGAGCGCGGCGAACACGGGCGGGGTGGGCCCGCTGCCGTTGGACCTGGCCATTCGCCTCGCTGCCTTCCGATTCCTGGAACGGCTGGCCCGATTCCACGGCGAGGCCTTGCCCTACCAGGCCCTGGCTGCCGGCTTCGAGTTCGAGGGAGTCCGCGTGCCGCTCCTCGGGCCCCAGGGCATCTTCAAGCCCCAGGTCATGGAACTGCCGCTCTCCATCATGACCTCGCCGCCCTCTGCGAGTCGGCCCAGGCCGTACGACGACGGCTTCGAGGCAGACGGACTGATCCGCTACCGCTACCGCGGCACCGACGTCCAACACCGTGACAACATCGGGCTGCGGGAGGCGATGCGGCGAGGGACACCTCTTGTCTACCTGCATGGGCTGTGCAAGGGGAAATACAAGGCGGTCTGGCCGGTGGTCGTGGTGGGCGACGACCCTGCCTCCCTCTCGTTCATGATCTCTGCCGAAGATCACGTGCACGTCCTTGCCCGGCTCGAATCGGGAGACATGACCGACGCGGATCCAGGGGCTGACCTCCGACGCCGGTATGCGTCGAGAGAGGCGCACCAGCGCCTGCATCAGGCAGCCTTCCGGGAGCGGGTTCTCCACGCATACCGAGAGCGTTGCAGCGTGTGCAGGTTGCAGCATCCCGAGCTGCTGGACGCGGCGCACATCATTCCCGACCGGGAAGAGACAGGTGAGCCGGTCGTGAGCAACGGGCTTTCCCTATGCAAGTTGCACCACGCCGCGTTCGACAAGAACCTCATGGGCATCCGGCCCGACTATGTGGTTCAGGTGCGCCAGGACGTCCTTGACGAGACCGACGGCCCGATGCTGCTCCACGGGCTGCAAGGCATGCACGGGCGTGAGCTGGTGCTGCCGTCGCGGCGCATCTGGTACCCGGACAAGGAGCGCGTCGAGGAGCGATACGAGGCGTTCAAGCATGCGGCGGCGTGACCAGGCGACAGAAGTCCAGGGCGATTCCGGCTTGGGAGCCGGCCCCCAGTACGCGGGCGACAACCCGTTCACCGCCCGGATGCGCTTCCACCAGAGGCTCCCTGGCGCGGAGACGCTGCGGACGAGCTACCCCGAAAGGCGCACAACCAACTCTGGCGCAATCACCTTCTCGCCTTTGCTCTCCAGCAGCGTTCGGGCGAGTACCAGTCGGGCGCGGTCGTGGTCGTCGGGCATCCCCAGGACGAGGAGCTGGCCCGGACCGTAGAAGGTTACCGGGCGCTCTTGGCCAATGAGGACAGCTTGAGGGTGTGGACCCTGGACCGGGTGGTCGCTGCGGCCCGATGCACTGTCGCGTCGTCGGCCCAGACGATGTGGCTGAATGCCCTCGAAACGCGGTACCTGCGCCTGGACTTGAGCGAAGAGGAGTGGTACAGGCACCGGGCGAGGAGATGGGGGAGATGAGCAGCAGCAGCGAGCCCACGGTCACCGAGCAGATCTTCCCGTACGAAGTGGTCGAACGGTATCGTCGGCAGGCTCGCCTGGTTCGAAGGGACCTTCAGAACAGAGGACCCGACAACTGGTGCCGGGCGGAGTTCGACGCGGCCCGCCTGGTCGCCGTATTCTCGCACCTGGCCATCCGGCCGGGATACCGGCTGCTGACCTACCTCTTCCGGGCGGGAGCCAACGGCAACGGCGTTGTCCTCGCGTTTGCGGAGGGCAGCGACGCCCATCGAGTCGCCGCGGCCGTGCCCGCATGGATGCAGATGATCAGGTTGCCGGGAGAGGAGGACGGAGCGAAATCGCCCATGGAGGCGATCGACGGCGACGGATCCCCACTGGCGTATCTCAGTGCGTCGCTCTTGCTTCGAGAGTTCCGAGAGGTTGGGGCCGTATGGCACGGCATCGACTGGGACGTCAAATCGGTCTGCGCTCCGACTCGGGCGTGGCTTCGGGGGGCAGGCCGGGGTTCGAAGCACAATCGCAGGCTGGCCAAGATCATGGGCGATCTCGACTGGCCCTCTGGCCCCCCTCCGCTCGAAGATCTGGCCCCCGTCGTCCGCATAGCGGGCGAGACCGTCCGTGTAGTCTCCTACACCTACAGCGAGCTCGGCGGCCGTCACATCACGCGCTGGACTGACGCTTACGCACGGGGGAACTACGTCCCGTCGACGGAGCGCGAGCAGATGGCGTCCGGGCCGGGTGAGTTCGTGTTCTGACCGAGGGGCTGGGGAAGCTTCCCACCCGACACCTCCGGTGATCAGATTCGTCCTGTCCGGGTGTTTCCACCTCGCGGGGAGGAAGGACATGAAGACCACCACGTTCGTTGTGCTGCTGACACTCTTCACCCTGAGCTGCACCAATGCGGGAGGGGCGGCTGGCGATGCCGAGTCGGATACCGTTGCCGGCGAGCCTGCCCGCGAGGCAGTACCGGACGAGTCCAGCGTCATCCCGGACATGGCCGAGTCGGACGGGATGCTTGAGATGGATCTCCGGCCGGACATCGACCCCTCGTCCATTGATCCGGGAGACTCCTGTCTGCACGTGGACCCACCGGAGGTCAGCTTCGGGGGCGTGAAGGTCGGCACCCTCAAGGAGATCCCGGTGACTCTGGCCGCCTGCGGGGACGCCCCGCTCCGGATCGACGAATTCCACCTGGCGGACGAGTCGTCCCCCGGGTTCATCCTGGCTCCCATCGAGTCTGCTCCCACTCCGGAGCAACCGGTCCTGCTCCTGCCCGGAGAAGAGTTGGTGGTCGCCGTGGGATTCCGGATGGACACTCACAGCGCCATCTCGGAGGACGGCGAGTACATCCCGGAGATGGGGGAGCTGATCATCGACTCCACCGCCATCCCGGCGAAGACCGTGGTGCCCCTCACCGGAGCGGCAGTGGAAATCAACTGTCCCACCGCCATCATCAAGTGCCAGGAAGTGGACCACGTGCAGCCCGGGACCGTGCTGCACCTCTTCGGCGACGAGAGCTATGCATCCGAGGGGGCCATCCAGAAGTGGGAATGGAGTGTCGACCAGCCCCTGGGGTCGCAGTCCGTGTTCGTCCCGTCGTACACCTTCCCGAATCCGACCTTCGAGGCCAACATGCAGGGCGTGTACACCTTCTCCCTGCGGGTGTGGAACCCGGACAACACCCCCTCCTGCCTTCCGGCCAAGTACGAGGTGCCGGTGTTCCCGTACCAGGCGATCCGGGTGGAGCTCACCTGGGACGTGCCCGGCAGGGACGTCGGGATTGTACCGAGACAACTGGCCGACCTGGACCTGCACTTCGCCCACCCATGGGCGGCCGGGCCCGACCTGGACGGAGACGGGGAACCGGACGGGTGGTACGACATCCCGTTCGACTGCTTCTGGTTCAACCCGCACCCGAACTGGGGAAGCTACGACCCATCCCCGCACGACGACCCGGAACTCGAAGAGCATGACGACGGGGAAACCGTGGTGCTCGAGGTTCCAGAGAAGGTGACCTACAAGGTCGGCGTCCACTACTTCCAGCAATCGGGAACGCCCGCCTCGGCCACGGTCCGGGTGCTCGTCTACAACGAGGTCGTCTACGAGTCCCCAGAGGTGGAGTTGAATCCGCTGGACCTGTGGGACGCTCTCACCATCGAGTGGCCGACCGGGAAGGTGAAGCTGACAAAGGACGGCGGGGACTGGAAGATCACGCCCAAGTACCAGAACCCGTACTTCGCACCCAACTGAAGTGGGGCAAGCGTGCTCAGTCTGCCTACTTCGCCAAGCTCCTCAACCTCACCCTCCCGAGGGGTCGGCTTCTGCTCGGCGACACTCCGGACCCCAAAACCTTCCGGTCCCGAGCCGAACAACCAGTAGACGACGACTGCCGCGCCGCCCAGCAGTGCAAGCGCGACGAGCCCAAGCAGCGGTTTCCTGTGTTTCGTGCTCGCCGAGCCCCCGAAACTTGCGATCCTACCGGACACACAGGTAGTACATCGTCGCCCCGTTCGAGTTCATGACCATGGCAGTACTGAAGTGGACCGCCCACCGATCGTTGTACCCGCCGCCCTGGACCGCCGAAGAGGACCAGTAGGCCTGGCACTTCCCCAGCATGACCGCCGGCCAGTAACAACCCCCGGCCCCAGGCCCACCATACGACTGGCAACCGTTGCACGAAGCATACATACATCCCGCCTGCATGCAGGCCCCATCCTGGACGTTGCACTGCCCTCCCGACACCGTTGCCGGACAGTCCCGTATCAGCGACCGAAGCTCGTCGATGGTCGGGAGGCGCCATCCCCCTCCGTCAAGGGACAGGTTCTTGCATGCCTGATCGGCAAAGGAGAACCCTGCAGTGAAGGTCTGGTCTGAAGGGGGATTCTGCCACGTGAGCCCTGTGGTCGGGTCAGTCCACGTGGGCGTTGTCTGCCCGATGCACACGTGGTCCTTGCACTGCTTCCCGCTTGCGGAACAGTCGATGCAGCTGGTTCCGTTCTGCCCGCAGGCGGTGTTGCTTGTGCCGGCTTCGCAGACCGCCCCGGTACAGCAGCCGGAGCAGCCGGTCTTGCAGTCCTGCGTACAATTGCACTGGTTCTCTCCGGCACCACATGCGCCGTCGCCGCATACCACCTTGCATTGGCCTCCCTGGCAGCTCATGCCCCCGCCGCAGGTTCCGCAACTCCCGCCACACCCGTCGTCGCCGCACTGCTTGCCCGCACAGGACGGATTGCATGGGACCGGTAGCGGTCTCACGCAGCGGGCGCCATTGCTGGCACACTCCATGTACGTACTGGGGTTGGAGCGCTTCGCAACGCGCACCTCGGGTGCGGCATCGTTGAAGCCGCCTCCGCGGTTGACGACATTCATACAGTCGGAGTTGTCTACCCATGCGCTGCCGTCCGTTGGGGCGCCGACGTATCCTCCGTGCCAACAATCCTCGCAGACCTCCATCGCGTTTCCTGCCATGTCCAGCGCCCCGCTCCAAGATGCCCCCGCTGTCTTCGACCCGACCTTCCACGTTCCCCCCGTTCCGCACCCGTACCCAGCAGGAACTCCACTGCCCAGCTCGTCGAAGACCGCTGTGTTGTTCGAGCACGTCGGCTCCGGGGCCGCCCCCCATGGGTACTTCCGGTGCACAGGCCCGCTAGCTGCATACTCCCACTGGGCCTCCGAAGGCAGCCCCCCACCCGGAGCGACCCAGGCGCAGAACTCTCTCGCCTTCTGCCAGCTCAGGCCATTCTGGGGATGGTCCGACTTCCCGTTTGCACTCGTGTTCGTGCCTTGCGCAAGAGGCCAATCCGAAGTATCTGGGGGGGTGCACTTCGTGGGATTCGCCAACTCGCAGGCCTCGTAGGCTGCCACCACGATCTCGAACTTGCCGATGAAGTATCCTTTCGAGAACGTCACCGTGTGCGTCGGCATCTCGTAGTCGTTGCATCCAACCTCCGCCGCCGAACAACCCATCATGAAGCTCCCAGGGGGGATCCAGATCCAGACGTCCCACTTCTTCCAGCCGCTGGAATCCTGGTTCGCATACTCGCAGTGCTGCTGGGCGTTGCAGGTGCGAACGTAGCCGGGAAGCTCGGGACACTGGTCATCCGCTCCGTCGTTGTTGCAGTCCATTCCGGGCGGCACACAGATGCCGGCATTGCAGGCGTCGTCGCCAGTGCAGCTTCCGCAGCTTCCCCCGCACCCGTCGTCGCCGCACTCCTTGCCTGCACAGTCCTTCACACAGTCCACGCACTTGCCTTCCACGCACGACTGGCCGGGAAGGCACTGCGTACCGCCCGGCAGCGGCCCCAGGCCGAGGGCATCGCACTTCGTCGCGGTCTGGCCGTCGCACACCGGAAGGTTTGGGGTGCAGAGCCACGGTTTGCACTCGCCGTCCTCGCACGAGTGCTTGGCCTCACAGGCTTCGGGCACGAAGCTCTTCCCCTCCTCGTCGCAGTAACCAACGGTCACGTTGTCCACGCAGAAGTTGGTCGAGGGAGGGCAGGCCAGGTCCAGGCACTGGCCGTTCACGCACACCTTGCTTTGCACCTTGCAGTCCACCTGGGAAGCATAGCCGCTCCCGATGGCGTTGCAGGTCTTGGCCACGGTGCCGACGCACTCGGCCTTGCCCGGCGAACAGACCTGCGCCACGCACTCACCCTTGGCACTGTAGCAGTACTGGCCGGCGTCGCAGGGAAGCTTGGAGAAGTCCATCCCGTCCCCGAGGCAGGTCGCGACGGTGGCGGGGTCAGCACAGAACTTCGCTCCGGGCTCGCACACGGTCGCCAGGCACTTCCCGCCGAAGCAGTGCTCCTCCTTCGCAGCGCAGTCGTCTTCGGACACCACGGACTTGCCGTCGCCGGAGCATTCCTTCAAGACTTCCCCGTCACAGAATGTCTCCGAGGGAGCGCACGCGTAATCCGTGCACTCACCGGCTTCGCAGTACTGCTGCTCGGCGCAGGTGATGCTGACCGACCACCCGCTACCGTCCGCCGCGCACACGAGCACGACGGGACCTTCGCACTTCGCCTCCCCGGCAGGGCATGCCGTCTCGATGCAGTACCCGTCCTTGCAGTACTCGCCTTCCGCACAGTGGTCGGCCTTCAAGCACTGGACGCACTGGCCGGCGTCCTTGTCGCAGACCAGGTCGAACTGCTTGCAGTCCTTGTCGGAATCGCAGAGGTGTTCTTCGTGGCAGGCGTGGTCGGCTCCGCACTTCGTCCCTTCCGGGCAGTCCTCGTCGCCCACGCACGCCACGCACTCTCCCAGGTCGTCCGCACAGATGAGGTCGCCCGGACAATCCTTGGTGGACTTGCACGTGAACGGCACGCACTGGCCGCTCTCACTGCACAGCTCCAACTGCATCTTGCACGTGCCGCAGTCGCCTCCGCAGCCGTCGTCACCGCACTCCTTGCCCCCGCACATCGGCGTGCAAGCATCACCCGAGACATCCCCGCCGCCCGTCTTGTCCCCCTGGCCGCCGTCGGGCGGGGCGATCTTCCCGCTGTTCCCGTTATCCGAACAGGCCACCATCAGAGCCACCAGAGCCAAGACAACCGATCTGGTCATGATCATGCCTCCACGACGAACTTCCGGTTCGTGTCCGCTGGGATGATATTACCCCGGTTCCGGGGCATTGGCCAGGGGCTTCCCGACTCGGCACAACGGACTGTCCCTGGAAACACGGGCACCGACTCGTCCCGAGATGGCCAGGGCGAGGAGGTTGTACCCCGCAGCGGGCGAGTTCGAACACCTTCTCCCCGGGGCCGGAAGCCTTCGTTCTCCAGGCCACTCCCCTGGCTTCACGCTTTCCCCCAAGGCAGACTGCCCATCAGAACACGACCCCGCCCCTCCCACCGTTGACCTGCTGTGATTCGAGGGCCGGTACGTGGCCTCCCATGCCCGGCACGCGTGGCCCGTGCAGACCAGGGCCAGGACCGCGATCCAAACAACTGCCGCCTTGAAAGAGACCCACATGCGCCCACCCTCCATTCAGCCCGACCGGCAGCGCCGGCGACGACCATCAAGAACCCCCGGGCCGGTGGGAACTGATCATCGGTGTGCGTTGGCCTGCCCAGGTATCGGCCTCGCCGGGGCTGGTGTTCGAGGCGCCGTGGGTCCCCGTGTGCGTTGCGCGGGTCCAACTCATTGAACTTGATTCTGTCGGGGAGTACCATCGGGGCAGCAGATGAAATCAAGGAGCTGCCCATGCGGTGCCTGCGGTCCGCCCTGCCACAACGAATCTCCCGCGTCGGCCCAGGACTCGCATTGGGGAGAGGGCAGTCCAGGGAGGTTGCGCAATGACCGGGCGGTTCTCGATGATAGCCTTGGCTTGCGGGCTGGCGCTTGCGGCGTGCGGGGGCGATACCAGGGAGTTGGACGCGGTGACGTCGTCCGCGGGTGCGCAAGACGCCGTGACGGTTGAGGCGGCCGGAACGTTCGACGCCCATGAGGCGGACTCCGCCAGAACCGACGGGCTCGGGCCGGACGTATGCGTGCCGCAGTGCGGGGAAGGGGGCACGGAGTCTGAGTGCGGCCCGGATGGCTGCGGAGGATCCTGTGGCGGATGCGAGGCTGGGGCCGTTTGTGGTGAAGCTGACTATGCTCCGGTCCGAGTGTGCTTCAACCCGGCTGAGGAGTGTCCGGACATCTGTGCGGGAGAGAACGCCGAGTGCGGAACGGTGTGGACGGGCTTGGCCGAGCCGGAGGATTGCAGTTGTGGGGAATGCCCACCGGAGAAGCCGGTCTGCACCGAAAGCCGGATGTGCGCGACCGGGCCCGTAGCCGAAGGGGAGCTGGGCTGGCCGTGCGAGTCAAACGAGGATTGCATATCGGGATACTGCCTTCCTGCGGCAAACGGGCACGTGTGCTCGATGGAATGCCTGGAGGACTGCCCGGCGGGCTACGCGTGCGGGGCTGCTGACCCCATGTGGGGCGTGGTGATGGGCACGATCTGTTATCCGGAATTCCTGGAACTGTGCCGTCCCTGCATGGCCGACGAGGACTGCTACTACCCTGTGATGGCCGGTCGTTGTACGTTCCAGGGGGACCAGGGCAGCTTCTGCTCCTCGGAATGCGAGTCAGGGGCCGAGTGTCCGGAAGGGTATGTCTGCCAACCCGGCCTCGATCTGGCTGGCGACCAGTTCTCGGGGTGCATGCCAGACGGTACGACCTGCGCGTGCAGTCAGCACTTCACGGAGGAGAATGCCTCCACGGCCTGTGTCGTGGACAACCTATTCGGGAAGTGCTCGGGAGAACGCCATTGCACGCCTGATGGGTTCACGGTTTGTTCGGCTTCGACGCCGGAGAACGAGGCATGCGACGGCCCGGACAATGACTGCGACGGAGAGACGGACGAGGCCTGGCCCGATAGTGACGGCGACGGTCTGGCCGACTGTTGTTGTGATGAGTCCGACAACGACGGCGTCCCCGACTGGGAGGACAATTGCCCCCAGGATGACAACGCAGATCAGGCGGACTTCGACCAGGATCTCGTCGGTGACGTCTGCGACCCTGACGACGACAACGACTTGGTCGCGGACGAGGAGGACTGTGCGCCGTTCGATTCCGACGTGTACCCGGGGGCGGTAGAGTCTTGCGACGGCAAGGACAACGATTGCGACGGAGAGGTAGACGAGGGGTGTGAGTGCGTGCCGCACTGCGCCGGCAAAGAATGCGGCTCTGACGGATGCGGGGGGGAGTGCCCCGACCTCTGCAACCACGAATGCCCGGGGCCGCAGGTCTGCACAGCAGAGGGCTTCTGTGAGTCCGCATGCGTTCCCAACTGCGAGGGGAAGCAATGCGGCGATGACGGCTGCGGCTGCCCTTGTGGAGAATGCCCTGCCGGGGGTTGGTGCACCGGCAATGGTTTGTGCATGACGGACCCCGCCTGTTCGGCGACAATTAGACCTGCGCGGTGACGACAGTTATTTCTGCGCGTGAAATGGCGGGGTCACACGGCGGCGGTATGACGGGTGGGACAGGATGGAGGTCCCGCCATGAAGACCGACCGCGAAGTGCAGGAGCTCTTCCGGGCGTATGCCAAGACCGGCAAGAAAGGGAGAGCGGCGATGAGAGGCAACATGAGCAGAAACACGGGAGCGAGGTACCTGAAGGCAGGGAAGCTTCCGTCGGAGGTGAAGACGAAACGACCGTGGCGGACGCATGCGGACGCATTTGCGGGGGTTTGGGAGGAGGTGAAGGAGCTGCTGACGTGGGCTCCGGAGTTAGAGGCGAAGACGATCTTCGAGTACGTGCGGGAGGAGCACGGGCTCGGGTTCTCGGACGGGCAGTTGCGGACGTTCCAGCGCGGGGTGCGGGCGTGGCGGGCGTTGGAAGGGCCAAACAAGGAGGTGTTCTTTGCCCAGGAGCATCGGCCGGGAGAAGCGCTGCAGTGGGACTTCTGGGACGGGGGCGAGTTGGGCGTGACGATCGCGGGCGAGCCGTTCGAGCACCTGCTGTTCCACCTGGTGCTGCCGTATAGCAACTGGGAGCATGCGTCGGTGTGTCGGTCGGAGTCGATGCTGGCGATTCGGTTGGGGTTCAACCGGGCGCTACGCAAGCTGCAGCATGTGCCTCGTTTCGCGCAGTCGGACAGCTCGAGTGCGGCGACGCACCGCCTGGGGGCGGAGGAGGCGCTGCGCACCGGAAAGGGACGGTGGTTCAACAAGGAGTACCAGGATCTCATCGAGCACTACGGGATCACGCCGCGGACGATCAAGCTCGGGGAGAGCCAGCAGAACGGGGACGTTGAGGCCCTGCACAACGCCATGAAGGGGCGTCTGCGCCAGTACCTGCTGCTACGGGGCAGTCGGGACTTCGAGAGTGCGGAGGCATACCAGGCCTGGGTGGATGCGGTGCTGGAGAAGGCCAACGCCTACCGGGCACCGCGGGTGGCAGAGGAGCTGAAGCACATGCGGCCGCTGAAGGCGACGCTCGTCCCCGAGTACCGGGAGCAGGCCGTGCCTGTAGGCTACGGCAGCACCATCAACGTGCAGCGCAACGTGTACAGTGTGTGGTCCCGCCTCATCGGGGAGGAGGTCCGGGTACGGCTCTTCGAAGAGCGCATCGAAGTGTACTTCCGGGGGGCGCTGCAGTTGACCGCCCCGCGCTGTCGCGGGCAGCGGCAGGTCTGCATCGACTACCGCCACATCATCCATGCGCTGGTGCGCAAGCCCGGGGCGTTCGAGCGCTATCGCTACCGGGAAGAGATGTTTCCCACGACCGTGTTTCGCCGTACGTACGACATGCTGTCGGAGCGGCGTGATACCTACCATGCCGCCAAGGAGTACCTGCTCATCTTGAAGCTGGCGGCCGAGACCATGGAGTCCGAGGTCGGGACCGCCCTGGATCTGCTGCTCGAAGCCGGGACACCGTTCACCGTCGATGACGTGCGCAAGCTGGTCGGCACTACCCCGACCGAGATCCCGGTGCTGGCCCCCCTCGTCGTCCGGCTGGAGGAGTACGACGCGCTGCTGCCCGCTGCGCAGGAGGTGGCCGCATGAAATCCAACCCCGAGAACCGTCCCAGCCTGGACCTGCTGCTGCGCAGCTTCCGCCTCCCGACTTGCGTCCGCTGCTGGCGGGAGCTGGCAGAGAAGGCCACGAAGCAGGGATGGACCTTCGAGCACTATCTCCATGACTTGTGCTGGCTAGAAGCCGAGGACCGCCGTCGTCGCCGCATCGCCCGGCTGCTGAAGGAGTCCGAACTGCCGGAGACGAAGACCCTGGCTACGCTCGAGCTGCCGCGCTTCCCGCTCCCGGTCCGACGACAGTTACCGGTCCTGTGTGAAGGCACCTTCATCGAGCGCGGCGACAATGTCCTGGCTTTCGGTCTGCCAGGTCGCGGCAAGACGCATCTGCTCTGCGCCGTCGGACATGAACTCGTGCAGCGTGGATATCGCGTCTTCTTCACCCCGACCTTCCGCCTCGTGCAGCGGCTGCTCGCCGCCAAGCGGGACCTGACCTTCGAGCGGGAGCTGCGAAAGCTCGACCGCTTCGATGCCGTGCTGCTGGATGACATCGGGTATGTCCAGCAGAGCCGGGACGAGATGGAGGTCCTCTTCACTTTCCTCGCCGAACGCTACGAGCGGCGGAGCGTGATGATCACCTCGAATCTTCTGTTCTCCGAATGGAACCAGATCTTCAAGGATCCCATGACTACGGCCGCGGCCATCGACCGTGTCGTGCACCACGCCGTCGTACTGGAACTCACCGGGGACAGCTACCGCGGCGAACAGGCCAAGAAGAACGCGGCCAGGCAGGCCAAGGAGGCGCAAGCATGAAAGGACAATTTGTGTCCGGTTTCGCCGCCCCCCTCGGGGGGCGGGCCCGGCCCCCTCCGGGGTCCAGGCCAACAAGGATGCTGCCCCCGCTTTAGGCGGGTGCAGCGAAGATCCAGGTGGCTTACGCCCCCTGGGAACCGGGGACTTCGTCCCCTTGAAAACCAGCTACGCCCGGAGAGAAGGCCCTGCTTCCCTTACGCGCAGGAATAACTGTCGCCGATGCAAAGAAAAGCTTGACGTTGGGCACCCGCCGACTGCGCGGGCAAGGAGTGCGGTCCCAATGGGTACGGAGGAACCTGCGGCACATGCCCGGATGGAAAGCAATGCAACGCACAAGGGAAGTGCGTGTAGGCGGCGGCGAGGAGGCGGTCAGATGAGAGCAGGGGGACTGTTGGCATTCCTCTCCGGCGTCTTGTCCGTGGCTGCGTGTGCGGAGAAGGTGCCGGGCACCATGGACGCGGCAGCCGACCAGAGTCCGGAGCTGCGGCGAACAGGCGAAGTGGACGGCGGCGACGGAGGCGCCCCCGGTTTCACTGAGACGACGGGCGACAGCCCCCCTGCTGACGTCTGGGGGTGGGACCACCACCGGGAGGATGACAACGAAGTCTATGACCCTTGGCAGTCGTTCGGAGAGCCTTGTACCACCGACGCAGACTGCAAGGATTGGCCCTATTGCGTGCTCACGCAGCTCGGCTGGATCTGCACTTGCGGGCTGTGCGCTGGCTGCGAGGAATGCTCTGAAACGCCCATTCCCAAGGGGACGGTCGCAGCCGCAGTTGAGACCGCGTGGGGGGACCTCATGTACGCCTGCATTCCGGACCACGGTTGCGTGGCATGCCGCCCGTGCGAGACCGACGCAGACTGTGCGGGAGGGTCCGGACCCGGGCTTTGCCTCCTGCTTCCTGACGGGGCCAAGGCGTGCGCTGAAGGGTGCTGGGCAGGCAAGCTCTGCCTGCCTGACTTCGAATGCACCACGCTCGTGTCCCCCGAGGGACTGGAAGCGAGTGTCTGCCTGTCCCCGGCCACTGGCACACCTGCAAAGCCCGGCAAGGAGTGTCTTCCGACCTGCTGCAATGGGCTGGAGGACGGAATTCCCTGCGATGACGGCAGCGGTTCGCCCTTCGCCGAATGCAAGATGCAGAACTGCGTTGTGACCTGCGCACCCGACTGCAAGGGCAAGGAGTGTGGCGCGGACGACGGGTGCGGCGACCCGTGTCCGTGCGATGAGATCGGCGGGGCCTGCTGGCCGTGCTCGGCTGCTGGAGACTGCCAGCCGCAGTATGAATGCTACGGTGGCGGCGAAGGCGGCTCGTTCTGCTACTTGAAGGCGGCCGGCGAAGAGGGATGCCCGGAGGGGTACTGGTGGCACAACAACACCAGCCTCTGCCTGCCTGCCGGCTCATGCAAGTGTACCGTCGAGGCCGTCACCGCCGGGGCGAAAGCCGCATGCACCAAGTCCAATGGCTATGGCACCTGTGTCGGATTTGTGGTGTGCACCCAGGTCGGCGCCCTTCCCGGCAAGTGCGATGCCCCTGAGGCGATGCCCGAGCTGTGCAACGGCGTGGACGACGACTGCGACGGAGAGGTCGACGAAGAATGCGGCCAGTGCTTCGACTCCGTCTGTGCGGACGTGCTGTGCGTCGAGGACTGCGGGAACCCGGCCTGCTCCATCGACTGCTGCGACGGGACCTGCTTCCTCTGCCCGGAGGGCGGGATCTGCATCGACGGCAAGTGCTGCATGCCGGAGTGCCTGGGCAAGGTCTGCGGCCCTGACGGTTGCGGGGGCAGTTGCGGCAAGTGTCCCGATTGGCACGGGTGCCAGGACGGGCAGTGCGTCGTGGACAACCCTTGTGGCGTCGACTACGAGGGAGAGGTGGGCTGCGGCGGTTGCGCCTGCGAGGAGTGCACCTGCGAGACGGACCCCTACTGCTGCGACCACCCCTGGGACGCCAGTTGCGTCAAGACCTGCACGAACCTGTGCGGGGGCTGCGAGTCCTGCATGGGCGAGTGCTTCGACCAGGAGTGCGGGGCCGACCATTGCGGTGGCTCGTGTGGCTCATGCCCTCAGGGCAAGCCGTTCTGCCTCGACGGCCACTGCCAGGCCGACTGCACCCCGGACTGCGAAGGCAAATCGTGCGGCGATGACGGCTGCGGGGGCAGTTGCGGCAGCTGTCCGGATGTCGAAGTCCAGGAGAACTACTCGACCATGATCCAGGGGTGCGGAGCGGACGGCCAGTGCCATTGCGCTCGCTGCATCTACCCCTACTTCGGTGAGCCCTGGTCGTGCGAGGGGGACTGCCAGATCATGTTCTGCGTACCCAACTGTGCGGGGAAGGAGTGCGGGGATGACGGCTGCGGCGGAAGCTGCGGCAAGTGCGGCTGGGGAGCGGAGTGCGGACCCAGCGGCCATTGCGTCTGCGCGTTTCCGTGATCGGGAAGCCACGGCAGGTCCCACCAGCGGTGAGGTTGGTGATCACAGATCCGCTGCCGAGGTGTTGTAGTGAGATGAGCTTTGTGGGGAGAGGCTGACATGAGCGCTGGAAACAGAATCGTGCACTTGGTGGCCATCTGGGCCGTGGCCCTGGTCCTTGTCGGTTGCCCGCTCGCCGAGGACCAGAGCAACGACACGGTGGAGGCCGACGTACGAGCAGATGATAGCCGGCCGGGAGGAGACTCGGTCCAGCCGGATGGGGACGTGGTTCGACCGCGGGACGATGCGCGGCAACCAGCGGACCTGTCCGAGGAAGACGTGGGATCCGTAACTCTGCCGCCGCTTGCGGTCGTGACGGACGACGGAAGCGCACAGTGGCGGGACATCTACTTGCTCGACGTGGCAAGCAAGGGAATGTCGCCGCTCGTGGTCGTCGAAGGGACGGGCGCTCACGCCGCCAACCTGTCCTGGTCTCCTGACGGAAGTCGCCTGGCGTACATCGACCAGGGTCCGCTCGGGGGCAGCGGTCCAGACAACCCGCGGCTCATGATCCTGACCATCGGCGAAGGAGCGCCCGTTGAGATCGTGTCGTACCTCGAAGCCGGGGTTGGAGAGAAGAGCGGTCTTGCATGCCCCATGTGGGCCCCGGACGGCCAGCACATCCACATGAAGATGTGGACGTCAGAGCCCCCGACTTCCGACAAGCCGAAGGTGACACACGAGACCCACGTCGTTTCGGTGGACTTGGCGACCGGTGACGTGTTGGAGATTGCCCTCCTGGCCACCAAGGACCCGCTGATGTCCATTGCGCTCAACCCGCAAACCGGCGCGTATGCTCTGGCCGGTGGGTACAGTGCCTGGGGCCAGTGCGTGGACGAGAATGGGGAGTGGCACCACGCTTCCGACGAAGAGGAAGGTGAGGTTCCCTGCCCCTTGAATCGGATCGACATCTCAACGGTTGCACCTCCGGGGGGGGAGCTGGTTCCACTCCTGGAATCGTTTGACCCCGGGAGTTTCGGCACATGCGATGGTGATCGGTTCGCTCCGGTTTGGTCATGGGATGGCTCCGAACTCGCCTTCCTGGTGGCGGATTGCTTCCTCAAGGTGGGAGAGCCGTTCGGAGAGAACAGTGTCAGCGGTCTGGCGATGCGGCACATCTTCGCCATGCATGCTGATGGGGTGTTCTCCAAGCTCACGCCCTGGAAACACGAGCACTCCGAGGGCAGCCCCACCTGGGGACCGTTAGGGTCCGGACTGATCGCATTCATCAAGGGCACTCCGGGAGAAACCTACGTACAAGTCAACCAACTCGCCGTCGCCAACCTGGATACCGGGGACATTGCGGACATCACGCCCGAAGGCTTCGACCACTTCTACGAGATTGCCTGGCGCCCGGAGTAGCGGGCGAGGAGGAAGGTCGCATGCGATCGGCGCTCGCTCCGTTGTTCTTCGTGTCAGTGGCCCTGGCGTTCTCCGGTTGCCCTTGGTCGGGCGGCGGTTCTGAGCAGGAGGCGACCGACTCGGCGGGTCTTGACGTCCCGGGTGGACCTCCAGACGTTGTAACGGATGACCTGCTCCCGGACGTGACTGGGCAGAACGACGTCATGCCGGCGACCGATGGGCTCAGCCCAGAGTTGGTGGGTGTCCCGTGCATCGCAGCGAGCCCCGGCGAGCTGGATTTCGGCGGCGTGCAGTGCCTGGGTGAGAAGACGCTCGAGCTTACCATCGAATCGTGCGGTGCGGTCCCCCTGGAGTTGTACGGCATAGCTCTGTCTCCTGGGTCCCAGCCTGCCTTCTCTCTGGATCTCTCCGGGCTTGCCCACGAACCCACGCCGGATGCACCGCTGACGATTCCGCCAGGGGCAGCCGTCTCCGTGCAGGTGGTGTTCACACCGAAGTCAGCAAGTCCCGCAGACGATGCCGGCCAACTGGTGCTGTTCGAGGCTACCGTCATGATCGGCAGCAACGCCGGCGAGTCTCCTGCGAGCGTCCCGGTACAAGGGGCGAGCGTGACCATCGAAGCGCCCGTCGCCCTGATCCAGTGCCAGGAGGGAAGTGAGGTCGTCCCGGGAACCGTGCTCCACCTCAGCGGCAACGAGAGCTACCAGGGATGCGAGACGGAAGGAGCCATCACGAAGTGGGAGTGGGATGTAGCTCGGCCTCAGGGCTCGTCCGCTCAGTTCGAACCGTCCGCCGGTGTCGCCGATCCGACGTTCATGGTGGACCTGGCGGGCATCTACACCTTCTCTCTCGTAGTCTACGACGAGAGCAACACGCCCAGCTGCTTCCCCACAGAATACCAGGTCTGGGTGGTTCCCCAGGCTGACATCCACATCGAGCTATTCTGGCACACCCCTTCGGACACCGATGACCCGAGCGTCGGGCCCGGAGCGGACGTGGACTTGCACCTCCAACACCCGTTCGGCCTCGGCTATGACCACGACGGCGACGGCCAGCCGGACTGCTGGATGGACGTGGATGCGAACTGCTTCTGGTTCAACCCCACGCCGGACTGGGGCGAACCCGGGCCCGGCGACGACCCCCTGATGCTCTTCAGTGACCAGGAGGGGACCGGGCCTGAAGTCATCTCCTTCGACAATCCGGAGGCTCTCGCCTACCTCGTCGGCGTGTACTACTACAGCGACCATGGAGCAGGTGACGCATGGGCGACGGTGAGACTGTTCCTATCGGGGCAGCTTGTCTTCGAGGTCAGCGACGTTCAGTTGGCTCCGTACGACATCTGGACCGTGTTTCGCATCGACTGGCCGACCGGTGACGTAGCGCTCGTCAGCGGCGAGGACGGTGGCTACGACATCCAGCCGGACTTCAAGGAAGGCTACTTCGTTGGAGACCCGGAGACCTGCGGGCCGTTCTGAACCGCTGTTCTCGCCGCCATCCCGGAAGGCAACGACGGTGCTGAGCCCCACGCATTCGGGGGCCGCACAGTGCGAAGACCAAGAGTCCGATTCTCAGTCAACATCACTGCAGCAGGATCAGCCCGTCGTGAACGATCACGGTGGGGGATCCGGGCAGCACTCGCTTGGGGATCTGGCCCAGGGGGGCGCTCGCCTGCACCTGCAAGACGAACCCCCCGTCCTGATGAATCGGCGTAGCGACCAGCAGATCCCAGCGAGACGCAAAGCCCGGACCGTACGGAGAGCGACCCAGGAGGTGGAAGTCGCCGCCAGTTGCCGCAACCGGCACGAGCTCGGCGCAGCCGTCCACATGGTCCAAAAGTGACTCGCCGTCCGGCGGCAGCCAGCGGGGTACTCCGTCGCTGCCGCGCACCATCAGCCCTCCCGGCCCGCCGACGTGAGGGCCGTCCAGGCTGTCATCGGGCACGGCAACCGTGCGCAGTTCGTTGCCGGCAGAGTCCAGGACCCGAATGCCCGCCTCTGCATCCAGAACATAGAGCGTCTGACCGGTCGCAGCGATCCCGGTGGGAGCCGCACCGCCCGGCAGGGGCAGGTCCGAGCGCGATGGCATCGCCGCACCAAGGTCCACGCCCCAGAGCACTCGTTCTTCGATGGCTGGAGCTGGATCCCCGAACGCTCGCTCTGCGGGCTCGGAGAGCACATACAGATGCTGGCCGCCAGCAGCAAGGTCGAGGATGGTTCCCGGACTGTCCACCACGAGAGGCGGGGCGTCCAGGAGTTGCCTGTCATGTATCTCGATTCGCGAATCGCCGACGATGCCCCAGTCCCCACCGGGACCTCCCGTTGCCGTGGCGATGCGCTGTCCAATCCACGCTGCCGGGGGAAAAGACTCGCCACAGTACCCCCAATGCAGGGCCGAGACCGCAGTCGTCGCGCCGTCGTCGAGGTTGACGAGCCAGTCACCGTCCTCCGCATGCACGAGCATCTCGTCTCCTCCCGGCGACAGGACTCCGTCAACGGAGCGTAGCGGTGACTGCTCCGCTGCTGCCGGGCACGCGTGAACCGGCGACTGCGCGGCCGGCCACCGCTTGTCGGGAGCGTACCAGGGTGACACCACCCACACGGTGCCTTCCTCCTCAGGCAAGAGCCGCTCCAGGCAGGGGGGCTCGTTCTCCTGTTGCACCGCGTAGACTGCGAGGTCCTCGCTCTCCAGGTCGAGGGCGCTGCAAAGGTCTGCCTCACATACCTTGGCAAACCCCCCGACCACCGGAGCATCGAAGGGCACATTCTTGGGCGTCGCCCGCGCCGCAACCATGGCCGGTCCACCCGGGTCGGCCAGTTCGTACAACTGCGCCTCGCCCTCCAATGCGAGGAGCAGCCGTCCCTTGTGTAGCGCCAGGAACCCCTCCGCCAGGCACGGAAGCTCGCCGACCACAGCAGTGGGGTCGGGGGCCAGCAAGTCGTGCACGCGGGCGACGGCCTGTTCGTCTCCATCGGTGACCATCTGGACAACAAGCCACCTGCCGTCCGTCGCCACGTGAGGAGTCCAGGCAGGCTGTCCGTCGGCGTGAGGCACGCAGACGACCTCAAGAGGGACCCCGGGGTTGGAGAAGTCCAGCAGCGATACCCCGCGTTCCGTGGACAGAACGAGCCGGCCGTCGGAGGCACCGACCAGCCGCAAGCGCGGCTCAGGCCCCCCGATACCAGAAGGGGGCGGAGTCAACGCTGCCGCCCACCACGCTACAGGCGTCGGATTCACTGGGTCAGCGATTTCGACGACGCTGATCCCGCCCAGCGCGGCGTCCTGCACGAAGGCGGTGGTCCCGACGACAACCACAGCATGCGCCCGTCCCACTGCCACCCTGCCCAGCTCTGAGAGGGTCTCCGGCTGGCGCACCACCAGGTTCGGATTCTCGACGGTGACGAGACCGCCCTCGCCACGGGCCACCGCACGAGGGAGGTTCTCGGGCAGCGGCATAGCGACGCCGAAACCTGAGAGAATCGGCGGGGCCTGCACCAGGACTCCGGTGCCGCAGACTTCAAAACAGAGTCCCGCCCGATCGTCGCACGAATCTCCCGTCTGCTCGCACAGCGGAGTCACGTGGGGGCCTGCCTGTCGGTTTGCCTGGAGTCCGCCTTCATCCTTCCCGAAGGCATCACTCCCCCCATCCCCGGCTGCGCTGACTCGGTTTCCGCACGCGATCAGCAGGCCGAGCAGGACCACGAACACATATCCGGCGATTCGGGCAAGGCAACCTCCGTTTCTCCTCTCCATGGGCTCCCCCTTGTCAACTCAGAACGGGAACTCCTCTTCCCCGGGCAGCATGTCGTCGTAGAAGACGCGGTAGAACTGGCCGCCCCGGCCTACGCAAGCGCTCGGGTAGTAGGTCTCGCCGCTAAGGTTCGCCCGGAGGAAGTCCCGTACCTTGCCGGCCTCTCCTCCCTCCAGCGCCATGCTCCAGAACCCGTAGTCCTCGTTTCCGGGGAAGGCCGCAGAGTCGTCGAAGGGCCAAGCCACTGCGTTCGTCCCGTCGCAGTTCTCCGGCAGGCCCGGGCCCGTCGCCAGGTAGCCGCCGAAGAGGATGCGGTCGGTCTCCAGGATCTCCCCAGGCAGCTCTTTCAACTCCAAGAGCGCGGCATGAAGCGCCACCAACTCCTCTGGCGGTGGCTTCTCCCAGTCCTGGTCCCGGTCCTCGCAATCGGGCCAGCCGGAGAATGACGAAAAGCAGGAAGCCGTAACGGTCACCCCTGGCACCGCCACGTAGAGGCTCTCGGTCGGACCGTCCAGGGCGGGACATCGCTGGTACTCCCCGGCGTCATCCGGGCCGACCTTCGCCGCGAGCGCCAGCAACTGTTCGAAGGTCTCCTCTGGCACCTTTGCCTGCCGCAGGACGCGGTAGCCCAGCTCCGGGATGGTTCCCTGGTCCAGCCGGACGACGCGCCGGTCGCCCAAGACGTAGAGCCTGAAGTCCCCGTAGTGCTCGACGAAGAAGATCTGCTCGGGCGACATCAGGAATCCGCCGCCTCTCCCGGCCGCGAACACCAGAGCGTCGGGCTCCAGGTCGGCCGGATCGATGGTTGCGGTGTCGGCCGCGACGGCATCATTGGGTGAGCGCTCCTCCGCCGTGCCGATGTCGCCCTTCTCCCGCGACCCGCCGCAGCCTGCGGCCAGCAGCACCATCACCGCCACGAGCCCCATTGTGCTCAAGTTCGTTCTTCGCATCGCTCCCTCCTCGACAGGCTCATGGTACGCCGCACCAGGTGCACTCGAACAGGGTCTCGGAGGTGTGCTCACCTCCCGGCACCGTTGAGTATGGCGGTGCCGTCGAGATGTCCGTGACCGAACGGACAATCCCCGACCCCCGGGCAAACCACACGAAGTCGACGTGAACCCAATCGTCGTGCACCTCAACGACGGGATCCACTGCAAGGGCGGCGATCGCTTCCTCGTCGAAGCCGTTGTCTTCGCCCGGGGCGAAGTGCTTCATCTGGCCCTCCATCCAGGCGACGAGCCCCTCGTGCGAGGGCAGGATGATCATGCCGCTGCAGCCGTGCCAGTCGCAGTAGAACTCCTGCCCCATCAATCGCAGAACCTGGAGTTGGAACCAGCCCTCCCGACTCCCGTCCACGAGCACGTGCTTCAGGAAACTCTCCGTCACGCAGGGATGCTCCGGGTCAGACTGGCAGAGCGGCGAGTCGGTCTTGCGGGCCACGAGCGTCGTCTCGCCACCCATGTCCCAGGCATAGAGGTAAGTGAAGTCCAGCGTCCACCCCTCCTCCGTGTGGAGTCGGTCGAGGACCGTAAAGAACTCGTTTGGGTCGAACTCTTCGCCCGTCTTGTGCGGTGGGGGCTTCTCCTGAGCGAGGTTGTCCGGCAACTCCAGGTTCTCGTACAGCGCCCGGAACGCGTCCACGATACCCTGGCAGTAGGCGGCGAATTCCGGGTCGCCGGCCACGGTCTCTGCCGCGGCAGCGTCCTCCGTCCCCGTTCCATCCACGCTGTCCGCGGTGGCAGCGTCCTCCGTCCCCGTTGCATCTGCGACGGCATCCGTCCCGCCCGTTCCGTCTGCGACGTCGTTGCCCGCGTCGCACGCGATCAGGCCAAGCGCCAGCAGCACTACTGCGACCAGGCGCCGCTGCCGCACCAATGCGAACGCGAGCGATAGAGCGGCCAGCAGCGCGAGCGGACCCGATGCAGGTCCGTGAGTCGTCGCCGAGCACCCCGAACCTCCCCCGCCGTTGCCGTCAGGGGTTGCGGGTGCCGCGACGTCCTGGTCGGCCGCCGCCGGGGCATCCTCCTGCGCCACGCAGTCGCTGTGCCAGCTGGACCCGTCGTCAAGCGTGATCTGGGCCTCTCCGCATAGCAGCACCGGCTCCGAACGCGTGCCGGCCAGGTTGATCGCCTGGACCTCCCTGCAGGTCTCTGTGGAGCGCCGGCCACACTCGACCTCGAGCCAGGGGGCGAGCGTCATGCATTGGGCGCCGCAGTCCGGCGTGCTCAGATAGTCGTCGGAGACCTTGTCCGCCTTTGTCCCCAGCACCGCGTAGAGTGCCGTCCCGGGGTCCGCTGCCAGATCGAATCTTTCGCAGAGGGACTGCCCCTGGTCGAAGCAGTCCTGGCTGAGAATCTGGTACTTGCAAAGCTCGGCAGGCAGCTCTGGTTGCTCCTCGTTGCCTTCGGACGGAATCCCCGTGATCCCGAGCAGCGTGGGCACGGCCGGTGCCGGGGCGGTGCCTGTGCCGAAAGTGAACGAGTACGGTCCGTAGTCGGTGCAAGGCTCGGGAACCTCGTCGAAGCAGATCCGCACGGTGAACTCGCATGCGGCTCCCGGGGCCGGATCCGGCGGCGGGAAGCTGTACCACGAGAGACTCTCGCGCTGCGCCTCGAGCGCCACACCGCCCACGGTCACCTCGACCTGCGAGCCTATCCCCGCATTGACCCAAATTCGCGCGTCCACCGGTACGTCGGTCGCACCGTCGGCCGGCAGCACGAAGAGGTGCTGCGGTGGCTCCCACAGGCAGCTAGCCCGCGCCGCCGGTGCCATGCAGAGCGCCGCACCGCCGATCAGCAGCCCCGCGCGCGCTGCCGCAGGGCGGCGTCTCACGGCCGGCAGGAGCGCGAGGAGCGCCAGCACGAACAGGCCCCAGGTTGTGCTCTCCGTTGCCGCTCCCACGCCACAGCCGCCACTGGATGAGCCAGGCGTTGTGGAGGTCGGATCAGCCTCGGCGAGACCCGACTCCGAGGTCACGTCGGCAGTGGCACCGCCCCCTCCGCCACTGCAGCCGGCGACGGGATGGCCCCAGCCCTTGGGGGCGCAGACTCTGTCGAGGCAGCAGCCGCTGTTTTCAGCCAGACCGTTCTCGGGATTGTCGCACGTACCCGGGCGCCACCACGAGTGGTCGATGCACTCCCAGCCCCAGTCGCAGTCTTGGGACGTGTCGCAGAAGACCAGAAGCCCGGTCACACGGCACTTCCCCTTGTCACAAACCAACCCAGGTTCAGTGCAATCGGAATCCAACTGGCACTCCACCTTGGGCCTGTAGCAGAGCCTGATTCCGGTCTCCACCGGCCCCGAGTTCGGGCCGTCGCACTTGTGGCAGTAGCAGGGCATCTCCTCCCATCCCGGGCCGTTGTCCCAGTCGGGGCAGTGGCAGTTGTCCGAGCCCCACTCATAGAGACTCGGCCCGCACTCCTCCACGTAGTCGCCGCACAGGTCGTACTGCGGGCAGTCTGCGTCGGTGGCACACTTCGCTCGCCCCAAGAAGGACGGGGCCTCGGCCAACGCCGCTCCGCAAAAGAACGCGGGGCAGGCAGCCGCCAGTCCCATCAAGCAGCTCACGACCAGGCGGTTCAGTCCTCGCATCGCTTCTTCCTCCGCTGCTCTCATGGTTCGCCCAGGACAAACTGGCACTGCCCCTCAATGCACTTCGCCTCGCCGGGCGGGCACCCGGGCGTGGCCATGCATGGGGGAACACCGGCTGCGCAGAACGTCTCTGCGAGCGAGACAATGCCCGCCTCGAATGCGTCTGAGGACTCCGCACTGACGGCCATCGGGCACTCGACCAGGTGCACGCCCACCTCAGGACACTCCAACTCGGGAGTCACCAGTATGCAGTCCCCGTCGCCGGTGCAGGCGGTGAGCACTTCGAGTTGTCCCGTGACGGCCAAAGCGAAGTCGGAGGCCGTCTCCTCACACCCCAGTTGTGCTTCCACGCCGTCACGGCAGATAGGCGCGGACCATTCGATCACTGGGCACATGGGATCGCCGGGGACGCTCAGTGGGGCCTGTGCGCACTCGGGCCCGTCGTCCTCGTTGTTGCGCTCCACGCCTTGCCCGCAGGGAACCTCGCTGCTCGAATCGGCCGAGAAATCGGCGCAGTACGAGCAGCTCACCCAGCCACAAGGGATGCAGTTCCCACCGTACATGCAGCAGACCGACATGTCCGGGGCGCAGGCCTTGACGATAGCAGTGCTCTGTCCTTCGGCACAGTAGAACTCAGGCGGGTCCCAGCAAGTGTCCCCCGGCTGTCGCTCGTCACCGGGATAGTGGATGTTCTGGCATCCACCATTCCGACGCGCCCGCACTTCCTCCTGAACATCACTGGCAGTGTCGTCGTCCGCGGCCCTCACTTCTTGGCCGTCACCAGGGCCTTTGTCCGACGACTTCTCGTCACACGCTCCCAGCGCACTAGGCAACGCCGCCAACAGGACGATTCCGAGAACGCGAACCGCCATTGCACAAAGGGCCTGTTTCATCGAAGCCTCCTTCCGGCGCGCACCTTCCCCTTGTCTACTACAGCAAGAATCGGGCCAGGAGGAAAGCCAGACAACTCGAACCGTGACCGCAGCGGGTCGCGTCGACGGAGCACGAGGTCCTTTCGGCCTCTCCCGAGGTCATGTTGTCCTCCAACTTCTCTGTAGTGTCTACCTATGCCATGTAAATATCCTGCTCACCGGAGTGGGAGGTGTTGCCTTTCTCTCCGCGACGCGTCCTCTCCGCAACAGCCGTGGTCGGAATCCTCCGTGCCGACAAGCGGCCCTTGCCCGATACGGCCCGGAGCGGCCATTGACAACCCCGCACCATCATTGCAGAATCTGTGGGGGGAAAAGGGAGACGGCCATGAAAACAGCGAAGAACGAGTTGCTCGTCGGGCTGGCCTTGCTGGCGCTGGCGGCCTGTGGTGAATCAGCGTCACGCCAAGCAGTCCAGGCCACCGTCGAGATGGGTGCGGAAGGGGGGAACGTTTCCCTCGGTGCGATCTCCGTCGAGGTGCCCACGGGCACCTTCGGGACAGAGACGACCCTCACCATCCGGTTCGCCGCGGAGCATCCCGAGGGGAACATCGGGCCCGCTTACGAGGTCGATGCCGGCGGGGCCGACCTGCTCGTACCGGCGACCATCTCCTACAAGGTGGCCTCCGCCGACCTGCCCGAAGGCACAGCCCTGGCCGACGTGCGTCTCGCATTCGTGGCGGACGGCGCCTGGCAGCCGTTGTCGGCCTGCGATGTCGATGCCGCAACAGGCGTGGTGCGTTGCGAGACCACCCATTTCAGCATCTGGGGTGCGGTGCCGCCGCTGCCGCCGATTCCATGCTCCACCGCGGCTGACTGCCCCGAGATGGAGTGCATGGTAGCGAGTTGCGACGGCGGCGGCTGTGCGTATGCGGCGGCCCCGGCCTGTCCGTGCACTCCCGACTGTGCCGGCAAGGAATGCGGCGACGACGGCTGCGGGGGCTCCTGCGGCGAATGCGACGACGGCTGTGGTCAAGCTGTATGCGAACTCGGCGAATGCCTCAGTCTCTGCCTCTGCAACTGCGAAGACAAGGAATGCGGCGAGGACGGCTGCGGCGGGACATGCGGCGAGTGCGCCAAGGGGTACGACTGCAGTGACGGGGTATGCACCTGCACTCCCTCGTGTGGAGGCAAGGAGTGCGGCGACGACGGCTGCGGTGCTGTGTGCGGCGAGTGCGCCCAGTACTACGCCTGCCAGGCCGGGCTCTGCGAGCCGGAGCCGGGGGGGCCGTTCTGGCCATGCGAACAGAACTCCGATTGCAGCAGCGGTTGGTGCATCGAGACCGACGAAGGGAACATGTGCACCGTCCTGTGTATCGAGGAGTGCCCGAACGGGTGGACCTGTCAGGCCGTCTCGGGCGGGGGGCCGGACCTGGTCTACCTGTGCCTGCCGCCGTTCTGCGAGCCAACCTGTGCCGGGAAGCAGTGCGGCAGCGACGGCTGCGGTGGAAGCTGCGGCGAGTGCGCAGTGGGGCTCTCGTGCAACGCCGGGGTCTGCGTGGCCGGTCAGAGCTGCAACGTCTGGGACTACGTCACGCCGGAGGAACTGGATGCGGTCGGCCAGTGCAGCATGGCCCTGTGGGAGGGCATCTGGTCTGAGCCGGTCTTCCCGGCGCTGTTAGGAGAGGGGCACTTGTTCAAGGAGGATCTGGAGATCGACGGAGAGTTCTTCCTCGTGGAAACCACAGTGGACCAGACTGCGATCACGCTCACAGTTCCATGCGTAGCGACCGGTCTCAAGATCGTGGTGTGGTCGGACGACGGACTCAGCAGCCTCGATGCCGGAGATCCTCATCCGTTGGCCGACCCGGCGTGTCTGTCGAACGGGAGTTGCGACTGCGAGATCTGCGTATTCGCTCAGGCATCTCTTGAGGGAAAGCCCATGTTGAACGCGATTGCGGGCACCGTCATGCTGGGTTGCGGTCCCAAGAGCTGCGACTGCGGCATCATGTCATACAGCCTGCGCCTCGCCGACCTAACCTTCGCCGACATCGCGGGAGAGAAGCAGTTTGTCAATGTTCACTCGGACGGCCCGGACTGGCTGCCGAAGGACGAGTGGATCGAGGCCGTATCCTCGAAGTAGTCGACGGGCCCATCGAGAATCACGCTGTCGAGCTGAGGAATCGAATCCAAGACGAGACGCAGTGGAGGCCGCCGACGCGGCACTGGCGCGTAATCCGACGGCGAGGCCAAGCAGTCGTAGCATGGCTCCAGGGGGGAAGGCTACGCCCCAGGGGCCGGCAGGCATCTGGTTGATGATCCGGCCGCCCCCCGTTGCGGCACGTCCTCTCCGCTCGTGCTCGACAAGGAAGTGCGGGAGGCCGGGACGCTGAGACACGGGCTGCCGCAATCGGACTGTCCGAGACGGATCACAGGGAGTTCGTCTGCAAGAAGTGCGGCAGCGCCGCGGCGATCTGCACCAAGTGCGACAACGGGCAGGTGTATTGCTCCGACGCATGCAGCGGAGCCGCTCGACGCGAATCCTTGCGTCGGGCGGGCAAGAAGTACCAGAAGACCTACCGCGGGCGGATGAAACACGCCGCTCGGCAGGCGACGTACCGCCAGCGGCAACTTCAGAAAGTGACGCATCAGTCTTCCGAAGCGCCAAGCACCGATGGCACGATGGAGCGAACCGAGCGCCTGGACCGCGTGTGGCGGGCGCTGGAGGAGTTGAAGTATTGCTGTGTATGCGGCTGTCCACTCGAAGGACCGGGGCGGCGCCATTTCCGGCGCACACCCTGTCCCGGCCAGACCTCGGCTTGGCGGCCGGAGGGTCCGGGGCCGCCGCCGAAAGGAGGCGGTCGAGCGCAGGATTCCTGACGCCGCGAGCCGGCTGCGAGGGGCCCCAGGAAGGTTCTTGCGAGGCCGGGCGAGGTGGACGTCGCGACAAGACATGGATGGAGGCACCGAAAGGGCATGGATAAGGACGGACGGAAGCAAGGGGACGGAGCGCACGGCTCGGGCAGTGACGGAGCGACTCCGGCGGCCATGTACGTACGCATGAGCACGGAGCACCAGCAGTACTCGACGGAGAACCAGGCCGACGTTGTCCGCCAATACGCCCACCAGCGGGGGTTCGAGATCGTCGAGACGTTCGCGGACGAGGGGAAGAGCGGCCTCAACCTCGCAGGCCGGGAGTCGCTGCGACGGCTCATCTCGCTCGTGGATTCGAGGCAGGCGCACTTCCGGGCAATCCTGGTTTACGACGTCTCCCGTTGGGGTCGATTCCAGGATGCGGACGAGAGTGCCTACTACGAGTACATCTGCAAGCGAGCGGGCATCGCCGTCCACTACTGTGCCGAGCAGTTCCAGAACGACGGCTCCACCGGATCCACCATCATCAAGACGGTCAAGCGCGCCATGGCCGGCGAGTATTCGCGGGAACTGTCCAACAAGGTGTTCATCGGCCAGTGCCGGTTGATCCAGTTGGGCTTCCGCCAGGGCGGGACCGCTGGCTATGGGCTTCGGCGCATGCTCCTGGACCAGCAGGGCAGCGAGAAGGGCCCGCTGAAGTTTGGCGAGCAGAAGTCGCTTCAGACGGACCGGGTCGTCCTCGCCCCCGGTCCCGTGGAGGAAGTCGAGACCGTCCGGCGCATGTACAGGGCGTTCGTACACGAGGGCAAGGCGGAGGCCGATATCGCGGCAACGCTCAATGCCGAGGGACTCCGCACCGACCTCGGTCGACCGTGGACGCAGGGCACCGTGCGCCAGGTTCTCTCCAACGAGAAGTACCTCGGCAACAACGTGTTCAACCGCTGTTCGTTCAAGCTCAAGCAGCGACGAGTCGAGAACCCTCGCGAAATGTGGATCCGCAAGGATGGGGCGTTCCCCGGCCTCGTGGAGGCGGACCTGTTCTACAAGGCTCAGGGCATCATGCTGGAGCGCAGCCGCCGGTTCTCGGACGACGAGTTGCTGGACCGCCTGCGCACGCTGTACCAGAAGCATGGACGGGTCTCCGGGATCCTCATCGACGAGGAGGCGGGGATGCCGGGCGCGGGCGCTTACCACGCACGGTTCGGCGGGCTCCTGCGAGCGTACCAGCTCATCGGGTACGACCCGGCGATTGACTACTCGTACATCGAGGTCAATCGGCGTCTGCGCGACCGCCATCCGCAACTGGTCGCCGAGGTCGTAGCTCAGCTCAGGGCCCAGGGCTCCACCGTGGAGCACGATGCGGACAGCGGCCTCTTGCTCGTCAACCAGGAGATCCTGGTGTCGTTGGTCCTCTCCCGCTGCACGGAGACAAGCGGAGGCCGCCGCCGGTGGAAGATCCGCCTGGAACAGAGCCGCAACCCGGACATCACCATCGCCGTGCGCATGGCCTCTGACAACGAGGCCATCCACGACTACTACCTGCTGCCCACCATGGATATGAACTTCGAGACCGTGCGGCTGGCGGATGACAACGGGGTCTACCTCGACGTCTACCGCCAGCCTGACCTGTCCGTGTTCTACGAACTGGCCGAGAGGGTAACCCTTCGGATGGCCGCGTGACGACGGAGACCGCATGAGCGAACGCAAATCAGACCTCTGTGAGCAAGTGCAGATGATCCCCCTGGCGCAGATCCGGGTGCTCAACCCGCGTGCTCGGGAGCCCAAGCGGTTCAAGCAGATCATCGAGAACATCTCCCACGTCGGGTTGAAGAAGCCGATCACCGTGAGCACCCGCGCCGATTCCTTCATCGGCGGGGCCCCGGTCTATGACCTCGTCTGCGGCCAGGGCCGGCTCGAGGCGTACCATGCGCTGGGAGAGAAGGAGATCCCCGCCATCGTCGTCTCTGCGACCAAGGAGGAGCGGCTCGTCATGAGCCTGGTCGAGAACCTGGCCCGTCGCCAGCCCACCCGCTTCGAACACCTCGTCCAAATGGTACGCCTGCGAGACGAGGGCTACTCGGTGGCGGACATCGCCCGCAAGGTCGATCTGACTCCATCCTTCGTGGGCTCCATCCTGGGCCTGTGGGATCGGGGAGAGGAACGCCTTATCCGGGGCGTTGAGGAGGGACGGATCCCGCTCAGCGTCGCCTGCGCCCTGGCCCAGTCCACGGACGCGGACGAGCAGCGCATCCTGACCGAGGCGTATGAGAGCGGGAAGTTGACCGGCAAGAAGCTCCTGGCAACCAAGCGGCTACTCGACCAACGGCGTTCCCACGGGAAGAAGTACTGCATCATCCAGAGCCGGCGCAAGACGGCCAGTTCTGCCGACGGGCTGGTGCGGACCTACCAGCAGGAGGCGCGGCGCAAGAGCCTCTTTGTGAAGAAGGCCCAGCTTTGCGAGCTGCGACTGGGTTTCGTCGTCTCCGCCATGAAGGCGCTGCTGGCCAACGAGGATTTCCTGAACCTGCTGCGGGCCGAGGGGCTGACAACCTTGCCCCGGTTCCTGGCCGAAGAAGCTGGAGTAGAAGCCACACCGATGGAGAAGCCGACATGTCGAGCAAAGTGAACGTAGGCTTTGACCGGACGCCGGTCATGGTGCCGTTGGAGAAGCTGCTGAAAACTCGCAAGGTCCATCCGAACGTGAAGACGACGGCGAAGTATCAGCGGATCCTGGCTTCCATTCGAGAGGTCGGGATCATCGAGCCGCTGATCGTCCACCCGCAGAAGGGCAGTGGTGCCAAGGGAGCCTACGTGCTGCTCGACGGTCACCTACGCGCCGAGGCACTGAAGGAACTGGGGGTCACCGAAGCCCGGTGCCTGGTTTCCACCGAAGATGAGGGGTACACGTACAACCGCCACGTGAACCGCCTCTCTGCGCTCCAGGAGCATTTCATGCTCAGGAAGGCTCTGGACGAGGGAGTCCCCGAGGAACGTCTGGCCGGCGTGCTTCACGTGGATATCCAGAAGATCCGTGAGAAGCGAGATCTGCTGCGGGGCATCTGCTCCGAGGCGGTGGAGCTTCTGCGTCACCGAGACGTCGGCTCCCAGGCGCTGCGGTTCGTCCGCCTGGTCAAGCCGTTCCGCCAGATCGAGATGGCGGAGCTGATGGGCTCGGCCAACAACTTCACCAGCTCGTATGCCAAGGCCCTCTACCTGTCCACGCAGCAGGCCCAGCTTCTGGAGCCGGACAAGCCGAAGGAGGGCCAGGGCGTGGACCCGATCGAAATCGCTCGGATGGAGAAGGAAATGGAGTCCCTCGAACAGGATTTCCGCGTCGTCGAGGAGTCTTACAGCAAGAACATGCTCAACCTGGTGGTTGCCCGAGACTACCTCGTTCGTGTCCTGGACAACGCCCGCGTCGTCCGCTTCCTCTCCCAGCGTCACCCCGAGATCCTCTCGACGTTCCAGACTCTGGCTGAGGCCACATCCCTCGAGGCGTGACCCGCATGGTCCAGAACTCTCGGCGCCTGAACATCGAAGAGATGCGCAGCATCGCGGCGAACCGGGGCGGGCGCTGCCTGTCCCCGGAGTACCTCGGCTCACTCACGCATCTGGAGTGGGAGTGTTCGGCGGGACACCGCTGGCGAGCCGTCCCGAACAACGTCAAGCGGGGAACCTGGTGCCCGGTCTGTGCCCGTGGCCGGCAGGGAGGGAACGCCTATTCCGTCACTATCGGTGGGCTGCGCGAGGTCGCACAGTCCCGGGGAGGGGAGTGTCTGTCCCGGAAGTATCTGGGCATGTTCGTGAAGCACCGGTGGCGGTGCAGCGAAGGGCACGAGTGGGAGGCCATTGCCGACGCAGTGCGCCGGGGCTCGTGGTGTCCGACCTGCAGCCAGCGCAGCCAGGCTCATTCCATCGAGTATGTCCGCGCGTTTGCCGCGGCCCAGGGGTGGAAATGCCTCTCTGACCGGTACGAGACGAATCAGACCAAGCTGGAATGGGAGTGCGCCAGGGGGCACCGATGGGAGGCCACCTTCAACTACGTCCAGTCGCACACCTACTGCCCCGAGTGCATGGAGCAAGACCATCGGGCGGCGGGGTTGGCCGAATGCCAGGCCGTTGCGGCCAGCCGCGGCGGCCGGTGCCTGTCCACGGAGTTCCGCGGAACGCGCTTCTTCCTCCAATGGGAGTGCAGTCGGGGGCACAGGTGGTCTGCCCGCGTCGCCCAGGTCAAGTCCGGCTCGTGGTGCCCGACCTGCAACAACGTGCGGCGCCGTTTGTCGCTCGACGAGATGCGCGCCCGTGTCGTGGCCCGGGGCGGAGCCTGCCTGTCAAAGGAGTATGTCACCAACCACGTCAAGCTGCGCTGGCGTTGCCGTGCCGGCCACGAATGGGACGCGGCCCCTTCATCCATCAAGGCGGGCACCTGGTGTCCCAGGTGCGCCGTCAGGGAGAGGCGCACCTACACCATCGCGGACATGCAAAGGCTCGCAGCGAGCAAGGGGGGAGAGTGCCTGTCCGAGGCCTATGCCAGCAACCAGGCCCCCCTCGAATGGCGGTGCGGAGAAGGCCATCGCTGGACCGCATCCTTCCGCAACGTGAAACGGGGATTCTGGTGCCCGGAGTGCAACGCGTTGGGCAAGTCAGCGCTGCGGGAGTCGGACCCGCCGGCACCGCTGCCGCCGCGTACCTGCGTCCGTCGACGCTCGAAGGAGCAACTCGTGGCGGACGTGCATCGGATTGTGCAGGAGCGGGGAGGCGAGCTCCTGTCGTCCCAGGTCGCCAGTCGGGACTCGGTGCTCCGTCTGCGGTGCTCCCTCGGGCACGTCTGGCAAGCCCGGGTTTCAAGCATCCTTTCCGGCCACTGGTGCCATGCCTGCGGCCGGCATTCCATGGAAGCCGCTTTCCGCAGGCGGTTCGGCCTGGTGGAGCTGGACGACGCCGACGAGGTGGCACTGTGGGCCGACACCCAGGGGCTGGTCTTCGTCAGCGCGGGCAAGCCTTGCCTCGGGCGCACTGACTTCTTCCGCTGCCCGCAGGCGCACCTGTGGGAGGTTTCGCGGCCCTACTCACCTCTCGGATCCTGGTGCCCGGCCTGCGGTGCCCGAGGGGAAGCTCTGGGGTTGGGGAGGATCGTGCGGTAGCCGCGCTTGCGAGTCGTAGCCTCCTGCCATTGCGGCTCGCCTCCCCTCTGTCCGGGCCCGAGAGGGACACAACCGACAAGGACAATGCAGGCTTCGGTTCTGAGGATTCCAAGCCCGATGTTCGCGTTGGCTACTGCTAGCGGCTTATCCGCCTGCGCTCAATCCCCAGCGCGACCCGTCGCAAAGGGCTCCGGAGAGAAGTCCGGAGCTGCACTCTGGAGCTTCTCCCTGCCTCCGTCGCAAATCAGGTCCGGCTTGACGCCGTCCAGCAAATGCCCGAAAAGGTGGGCCTTGAGGGTTTCCCGGCGATGCTTCGAGACACGGTACTGGAATTCGTCGTACGTGCCCTTGAATAGGACGGGCTTGACGTCGATGAACGGACCCGTGAACATCCTGGCGGCATCAACCAGAGGGCCAGACGCATTCCCGCGCTGCTCCTTGGCCTTGCGCTCCCAGTAGCTCTCGATCCGGTCGACGCGGCCAATCTGCTGTTCAACGACACCTGCATTCCATTCGGGATGGAACTGCAGCACAGTCCGGCAAGCCTTGTGAAGATTCAGGCCCTCTCGGCCCACCTGGCTCTGGGCCAGAAGCACTATGGGGAACGAGCACTCTTCGTTGAACTGTGCCTGCAAGACTCTCCTGGCTTCCATGCTCTGCCCGCCCGAGAGAAGCCGGCAGAACGGACTCGTCCGGCGGGACAATTCCTTCTCTTCCGTGTCGAGGAGTAGCTCGATGTCACGCGGGTCTATGTTGTCTGCAAACCGATCGATCCGCTCGAGGCGGTCTTGTCTCTCTTCCTCTTCCTTGCTCCCTGATTCCCGTTCCCACTCCGTGACGGCTCTTTGATCGTGATCGACTGCTGTGCGTTCGGTGTCGGAAAGACTCATCAGGTACCCGCTCCAGAGATCCTGCGCCCTTCTTGCGAGGTCGCCGGAAGCGCGCCCCTGCAAATCGAGCGCACCGGACAAATGGTCGTTGATCATCCTTGTGCGCAGAAGGGATGCAACCTTCTTGGTCAATCCGCCGGAATCGATGGCGTGGTCTCCAGGAAGGCGGTCCACAAGGCGGTCACCGCTCAAGAATTCTTTCATTCTCTCAAAGGCCTTCTCCGCACGCGCGAGTGCCCTCCCAAGCTGCTCTTGCGACTTGTAGCTGGGAAGGCCAGCCCACCGGCCCCGGATGCGCTCGTACTCTCGCCAGAGCTCACGGAGGTTCTCTTTCCTGCGGCAAGACCTGGCACCTGGAAGGGGGGGCACTCTTCTTCCGGATCTCCGCCCGAGTAGCCGCAGCACGGCTCTCCGGTTCAGCACGTCCCTGAGCGCGTTGAGCGGCTTCAGGAAGGTCCCGAATACCAGCACTTTCTCCTTGACTGAGCCGTCATCCGACCAGGCCGTTCTCTCAATCTCATCCGCAGCCTGCTGCACCCGTGGGTGGCTGGCCAAATCGACCTCCGCACGGGCAACCTGGGACAGCCAGTAGCGGACGCGGAGCAGCTTCGCTTTCGAACGATCATCGCACGACTCCGCGGCCTTCGGCCCCGCGAGCGACTCGTCGATCCCCTGTGCCAGCTCGTCGAGTTCGCCGAGATCGCCCAACTGACCCGCAGAGTAACGACTGTCCAGAAGCCTGACTCTCGCCAGCAGCCCAGCGAAGTCCGCACCCACATCTTCATCCACTTTGCAGCCCTTGGCAGCCTTGCCAAGGGCTTCCATGGAGAACACGGCATCGCGCCAGTTCGAGTTCAGCCGGCCCAGATCTATCGCCACTTCAGACCACTTCCTATGGGGATGAGCCTCGTTCGCACAAGCTTTATCGCCCACCAAATCCTTCATCGCGCGTTGCCTCATCCGGCTGCGCCTCGTCACGTAAGGCTTGAGGGCGGCAGTGAACCGCTTGCTGGCGTCTGCCAACTGGTCGATCTTCGATCCGTTGTCCGGGTGTTTGGCTGCCTCCCTGAGCGCAGTTCCGAAAGCGTGAATGGCCTCTTGTGGGCACGTCTCTCCAATGCGGGCGAAGATGGTTGTCCACTGATCGGCAGCGAACTCGATAGGTGTTGCCGTGAGAGCGACCCGCTTGGCATTCTCAGCCAGAAGAGTCTCCTCGATGAGCTTCTCCAGTCTCGAATTCTCGTCTCTCCCCTTGTGTGCCTCGTCTATCACGAGCAGGTCCACGTCGCCGAGCAGTGTGCCGATCATGTGTGGACCCTGTCGGTCGAAGAACTCCTTGGCGTCGTCCGGCTCCCGGATGTCTTCTAGGTTTCGGCAGAGCCGCCACTCCTTGGCCGCAAGGTACTCTGCCGCCCTCTTCACGGGAAGTCGGCGGCAGCTCCCCTGACGCTTGCCGGGACAACCATCGCAGGCCTCGTCAAGGCATTCGTGCCGCCACCCATGCTTCTTGAGGAATTGCCAGAACTTGTTCCCCTGATGTCTGCGGGCCCTCCGCAACCAGATGGCCTTCGCCAGAATCGGCAGCCAGTAGCGACGCTCGTCTGCATCGTTCCTCAGGATTGGCACCCCGAAGGCATGTGAAAGCAGAAGCCATCTTCCTTCGACTGATGCCAGGGGAAAGATCGCCTCGCCGTCCCCAACTGCATCGAAGAGGGAGAAGTACGAGCGAAGCATCCGCGGGGAGTACTTCTGCCCCTCTCCTTCGCCTGGTCGTACCTTGCGGAGGCTGACCATGAAGTCGTCCCACTCCTTCGTCCACTGGAAAATCAGCCCCGGTGGCACGACCACCGCGACCGCCCCCCCTTGCCTCAAGACAGACAACATCGCCGCCATGACGACACGCGTCTTGCCCATGCCCACTTCATCAGCCACAAGAAGCCCTTTCTGCTTATTGTTGCCGAGCCGGCTCGCGACCCAGCCAATGGAGTCTTCCTGGCCATGAACCCAAAGGCCCTGAGTTTCGGCCAAGCTCTCCATCTTCTTCCGCACCTGAACCCAGTCTGCCGGCGTCACCGCTTGTCCTCCCTTTCGGTCGCATGGGACTCACCACCGCCCCGCCACCGAGACATCAACTTGTCGATCAAGTCCCGGTACTCCTCTGACGATTCCCGAGGAGCGAGCCCGGGTTTGCTCTTGAGATGTCTGAGGAAGTCCACGCCCACAGAATTCATCTTCCGCTGCAGTTCTTCCGGTGCCTCCAGGATGAGCGTGCGCTCCAGATGGGCCACCCAGTCGGGCACCTGGCCTCTCGAAACGGTCTGGTTCTTGTCGGCCATGCGCTCCACCAACGTCGCTGCCCAGTGGAGCGGGTATTCGGCCAGCTCCTCCCGTTCCTCGTTCAAGTCACTCGGCCCTCGGCCACTCCGCTTCTTCCGCTTCCTCCGCTCCGGCAGCTTCTCCGGCAGATTCTCCGGCGGCGCATCGGGAGGATCATCCGTGTCGTCGTCCTCCTCCGTCGAGACCACACCGAAACCGGCGATGGCGTCCAACACGCCTCCGAGCGATCTTGTTCTCGGTGGCGGGACGTACGGGCCGGCCCCGTCAGCCATGTACACGGGGATGTCCCACCGCACATTCCGGTCTCTGGAGGGAGAGCAGCGGTTTCTCTTGACCGCACTCAACTCAACAGCACCTCCGGGTTCCCCATCGTCAAGACTCAAGCTCATGGCATCCAACTTGATGCCGCGGCCGCAGAGGTGGACATCATCCCAGTTGCTTACGTTCTGGGGAGCATCCCACGTGAGCTTGCAGCAACCGCGGTCCCAACGGCAGAACGAGATTGGGGGAGGAGGCAACGGAGCCAAAGGGTCAATCTCGTCCGGCTCCGTCTCCGGCTTGATGTCGTCTCGACCGAGGGGCTCGGATGAGAAGCCCAGGCGCTGCCGGAGATCCTTCTCGCTCAATGCGACGGACACGTCCAGGAACACTCCGGCCTCCACATTCCCACCCGAGCCGGGCGCAAGCTCGAATCCTTGCTTGCTCAGGTTGGCCGACCCAAGATAGAGCAGCCCGCTCACGAACCGTTCCGTCCGCGGTTCCCAGTTCGCGACAAAGACGTACTTGGCGTGGAACTCCGCCTCCTTCAACTCGGGATGGCCGGGGCCGAAGGTGGTCCAACGGATTCCCTTGTTGCCGCCGGATATGAGCCACTGCCCCGCCGCGCCGGCGGTTCGGGGATTCAGGACAAGATACATCTTGTCTGGCCCAATGCTCGCTGTGAGGCCTCTGCCTTTCGCGTTCGTCAGCATCCTGAGCATCGCAACCAGAACCCCGGGTTCTCCACCGTCCCCGTGCGACTCTTCGAAGAATCCCGACCCGCAGCAGATGAAGTTCCGCCTCTTCTTCGTGGCGAGAATTCGGGACACTACCTGGGCGCCGATGGACTGCGCCACAAAGGGACCGTCGCAGCGATGCCGTCTGGACGATGCAGCGCCACCGCCAAGGGCGTTGGAGACGAACCTGGGTCTTGTACTGCCCGCCTTCTTGCGTGCCAGACCGTCGCATTGGCTGAGGAAGGACCCGATCCGGTCACGGAGGTGGGGGGCGAGGCAGTATGATCTCAGCAGTCTCCTCCAAAACGCCACCGCCCGCGTCACATCCGCTGCCGCCTTCTTGTCCCCTGAAGCCCGGCCGTTGAGGTCGCAGTGCCACACGAGGTTTACGCTTCGGTTGACCGCCTCCTTCGTCCAGTTTCCGGTGAAGACAATCAACCGGTAGCTGTCTGGCTCTCCCCGGGCGGACTCGCCGAATCCGAGGAGCGCGACCTTGGCATGCATCAGTTTGAACGGCGGGTTCTCCTTTGCATAGGCCCACCCAACGCCAGGCACCGTGGCTATCGGCTGATGTGCAGGATCCAGCAGGAGAGCCAGAGACCAGAGGCCGCTGTGAAGGCGTCCATTCCGGCCCAGACCGGTGAAGTTCGTCGCTGCGCTGTCAACGAAGGAATGCTCGGCGGAGAAGGCGCACATCAGCCCGAACACCCCTCTTTGTCCGTCTCTCGGGGGAAGGAAGAGGTCAAGTAGGGACGGACGCTCGCAAGGTTTTCGGCTCATTTGTAATCCTTCCCGATGCAGTCTTTCCACAACGCGAACAGTTGACGAATCTTGTTCTCTGTGGAGGACTCCTCGGTGCCGACATCGGCCGCCGTCCCCTCGTCCGCCGCGGCGTGGCGGTGAAAGAGTGGGCCACGGCTCACCCTGTTGCCGAATAGCACGAGAATGCTTCCGTCCCGGCGGATCAACTCCATGACCGCAGCCTCATTGCTGCTGGCCCGGCCCACTGCGTCTGCGTATTCAGTCGCGTCGCGGGGACGTTCGCCGGAGTCTCTTGTCGCATTGGCAAATTCCGATGCCAGCCGTCGTGCTGAGTCGATCGCTCCACTCACGCCCCAGGCGCTGGCCAGTTCTCTCACTTGAACCACGGTCTGCCCCGTCTTCTCCATGAAACCTGCACACTTCTTGAGGACGCTGCGGCCCGCAGCAACCATCTTGTCAAACGCCAGAGCGCTACGAACCTCGCACCGTTGGTCCGGTCCGAGCTTCTCCACGAGCGCATTGATGTCCGGGTACCCAGCAGATGGCGTCTTGCCAAGCGCCCGAATGAGGGAGCTGCGACGGCCGTTCTTGGCGGCGCCCGCAGACTCTGCCTCTAGGCGCTCCAGGACGAGCTGCTTCTCGCCCATGCTTGGGCTCTTGCGGACGAGCGCTCCCAGAGGCCCTGGCTTCTGCCCCTCCCCGCGGAGCCAACCCCGCAGGCTCGCACAGAACCGAGGGCGGTCCCCGCCGTTGGTAAGGAAACGCTCGGCCAGGTCTCTGCCCGCCTCGGTGAGCTCCATGGAATGGAACATCGTTCCTCCTTCGGCCAACCCGAGACCTACGAGTGCACGCACCGCAGACTGCCGAAACGTCACTCGCACATAGTACTTCGGCTGCGACAGTCTCTCGAACGACCACACGTCCTGGCTGGCAGGCCTGCCGAACGCCCTCTTCCCCCGAATGCCAGCAACATCCGGCTCCTCCTGCCAGGCCAGCTTGCATGCCAGCGCCTCGATGCCATTGGCTATTCTCGTCGGAGACTGCCGCCCATTCGTCTGTTCGGCCAGAACGAGTCCCGCTACGGCCCACGACAGCTGGCGCACAAACCAGGCACCACCTATCCCCGGTACAACCAGTTCTCTGTACCAGCGGGTCGCCCGGTTGAGGCGCAGGTGCAGCGCAACGCGCTCGGAATCGAATTCCTCACATGCCGGGATGAACCACTCTGATCTCTCTTCCCCGCCTCCTATCGAACGCTGCATGCTGCCATGCCTCCTCTCCAGCGGTCGTTGTCGCCCCGCCCCTCCGACGTTCTATGACAGTTCGCCTTGGCAAGGCGAATGCCGCGGCAAGGAACCATGAACCGGCAGAATGTGTTGGTGGAAGGCGGGCTGACTGGGCGACACCAGCAGGAGAAGCCCCCGGTGCCGTGCCGTTCCGAGTCAGGCGTCCCCCACCTGCCAAGAGGAGGCTACCACGCAGCACCGGTGTACCGCCAGGGCTTTTTCTCCGAGGAAAGGGGGGCAGATGCAGAGCTGGCCGCGGCATCGGCTCGGAAGCATCAGGGCATCCCGGCAGAGGTTCTCACCGTCCAATCGTACTTCAGCCGGCGCGCTTGCGCCCTCGGCACTCGGTCCTGGAGCCACGCTCGTTGCCGTGATATGGTCGTGGCCAGCACGGAGGACGGTATGAACCCCAAAGAACCGAACAACGACGACAAGGACCCCCTCGACGTTCTGGTCGCCGAGATCACGGGCTCGGCGCAAAGCGACGAGGAGCGGCTGAGAACGTTCCACGCCGCGTTCGAACGCACGGTGCGGCTACCTGCGGACGGGTACGTCATCGGGGAGCCCGTTTCCATCGTTGCCGTGTTCTTCGACGGCAACGTCCGCCGAGGTCTCACCGCCTTGTGCCGACGAGAGGATCGTTCCGAACACGTGGTGCCGGTGTCGCAAGTCACCTTTGCCGGGGGAACCCCAGGCGCCCGGCTGATTGCGGCATACCGACACTGGCTTGGCCTCGAGCCGGCCGACGCCGCCACTGCACCGGCCGCTGGCCGGACGAGGCGCCACAAGGCCCAGGCCGAGGACCTGGATTTGAGCCGCCCGGTGGAACTGGTGGTCCTGTCGTCCCGCGACCGGGCCGTACGTTGCAGGCTGTTGGGCACGGACCGGGTCATCACGCTTCGCCCGCGTCGCGTCCACGAAGAGGTGCCCGGCGAGATCCTGACCGTCCAGCCACTGAAGCAGTGGGGCTACGCAAGGCATCCGTATCTTTCCGGCGAGGTGGTCGGTCGCCGCCTCGACGTCGCCGCGCTGGGGCTGGTCCCCCTTGGGCTCGAAGACCTGGGTTTCTGGGACCCGGCCGAAGAGTATTGGGGGGAGGAAGGCGACCCCATCGAAGACTGTCTCAAGCCCATCATCGCTCGCGGCCGGCGACCCCTCTTCGAGATGGAGCAGATCCTTCCAGGGGAAGACCCGAAGGAGCCCTGGGAAGACCCGATTTCGCGGGCCAACGACCTCGTCGGGGCTGGTGACAGATCGAAGGCGCGCAGGCTGCTCATGGACGCGTGCCAGGCGGACCTGCGCTGCCTCGATTCTCACGCCCATCTCGGCAACCTCGAGTTCGACTACTGCCCGCAGGATGCTGCCCGCCACTATGAGGTAGGTGTTCGGATCGGGGAGTTGTCCCTGGGCGACGGTTTCGACGGCGTGCTCCAGTGGGGATGGATCGACAATCGCCCCTTCCTTCGATGTATGCACGGATACGCGCTCGCCCTCTGGCGTCTGAACCGGCATGCGGAAGCCGCGGCCATCCTGGGGCGCATCCTCTGGCTGAATCCAACAGACAATCAGGGGATCAGGTTCCTGATCGACGACGTCCGGGCTGGCAAGGCATGGACGCCGGACTGAGCTTCTTGGGGGGGCCGGCTTCATGTCGCGTCGCCTGCTGCCCCTCCAAACTACAAGTCTCGCCGGATGACCACGAAGGGGCGACCGAGAGTCTCAAGGCTGCGACGCTTGTAGGTGATGATTCCCCCTTCGCCGCCCTTCTCCGGCGCACACAGCACCAAATCGTCGGGGCGACCACGGGTAACTACCCTGACTCGCCGAACCGGGGCGGCGGGCTGAAACACGAGGTCTCCTGGAGCAGGGACGTCGGACTCGACAGGAACGCTCCCGGGAGACGTCTCGACCAGCTTCAACCTCCCTGCCCACCCCAGGTGGTCCGTCCATCTGGCAAGTGCCTGAGCAACGTCGCCGGCCGTGGCTGTAGAGCGAATGGCCTCTTCTGCGACCGCCGCCGCTTGCGGATCGGCCGCCAACAGCCCAAACAGAAGGACCAGCTCGGCGAGTTCCTGGCAGCTCCTGGCCACGGCCTCCCGGTTGGCATGGTCGACTGGAGTGTGCCGGTCCCGTCCAGAGGCCATCAACAACCAGCCTGTGAGCCCCAGGCAGGCGGTGAACTCCTCACGTCCATCGCAGGCCCCCTGGGCGGCAGCCGATGCCAGTGGATCTGGGCCGTAGAAGAACCCTCTGAGGACCACATGCAGCAAGTCGCATTGCAGCGCCTCGCCGACGCAGACCTGGGATTCGCAGCCCGACGGTGGGCGCACTTCGAGAGCCTTGAGCCGGAGAGCCACCGCCAGGACCGCTGCGATTCGAGCGGCCGATCTTGCGGTAACAACCCTTCGCCGGGCGGAGTCTGTTTCCATTCGCGCTAGATCGAGTTGCTTCCTCAGACGTCGCCCCAGGGTCGCAAGCTTCCTCTGGCACAGAGCCCCAACCTCAATGGCGAGCGGTTGCGAAACCTGGGGCGTTACCAGTCGATCGTCGTCCTGTCCGATCAACTCCTCCTCGCTGACGGCAGCTGCACCTTCGCCATCTTCCTCGTCGTCCTCGACGACAATGGGATGCTGGATGCCGTGCCCCAGACGAGCTATCAGCACGTCCAGGACGAGTGCGAGGTCGCCGCCTGCAAGAGAAGAAGACCCATCGGAGGCGGTTGAACCATCCCTCTCTGCCGGAGGCAACCCCGTATCTGTCGGAACGTTCTCCTTGTCTTTGTGCGTGCGCCCATCACGTCTGGAATGTGGGGGGGGCTGCCCCGGGGGAGGGTCCTCGTCAAAGACTACCTTCTCCACGATCCGAAGCAGACCGTCGATATCTGGGACGGCCGTGTCGAGCGAGCGCAGCGCTTCATGGAATGCCTGCTGAAGGCCGGTGCGACTGCGCGCAGCAAGTTCTCCAGGATGGTGCACAAGAACTCGAATCATGCCGTCGCCGTTGGCAAGATACAGCTCGACGAGCGTGACATCATCCAGCGGTGACCTCACCACGCAGCGCTCGCCGTCCTGCAAGAGGTCGTAGGTTTGTCGTGGCCCGGTGTCCGCCTGGCCGAATACTCTGGCGACTGCCACCGCGGAAGTAGCCAAACGCGGATCCTGCACGACGATTCCGTGGGGCCCCACCACCGCCATGAGCAGGGGTACCATGCACGCACTCCCACCTGCCGACAGGGGCAGCACTCGGTTGCTCAATTCCGACCATTCGATGTCCGTGAGTTCCGGAGCCGCGTCGAGTTCTTTCAGTCCAAGTCCATCGTAGAAAGAAGTGCCGGAATCCGAGCGGCGCACGACGACTGCTTCCGCGTTGCGGGCGGTCTCGCCGGCCAGGAATGCTGCTGCCGTTGGGTTGGCGCTGCCGCTCACGAGCCACTCCGTCCCGTCTGCGTCCCGCATCCATACGAGCTTCGCGTGTACAGGCCCCTTGGCATCCAGGGTGAGCGAGCGAGCGTTCACGAAGCGCGTGTTGGGCAGTTCGCCTGTGGCCGCAGAGGGTGCTGACCCGATGACCGGGTCGACGGCAACCACTGTGCTGCGCGGGTGAAGCGCGGCTTGAAGCTTCCGTATCAGCGCAAGTTCGTTGTCGAGGTAGGGACCGAGCACGAGGAGCTGCTCCACCGACGTCGGCAGGCGCGACCTAACCCAGGACCAAAGAGAAGGTCCTTCCGGGAAACTCCCGATGAATAGGGGCTCTGCTCCTGCAGACACGGCGGTTCGCAGCACGGGTGCAAGATTCTCTGCCTGCGCCAGGACGTTAGCCACCTCCTTCGGCGGCAGCGTCGACCTGGCTGCCCACGACCTGACGAATGCCCACGCCGCAAGAACGTCCGGGGCCCCGGCAAGCCGGTGCGTGATCTCCCTGTTGTAGACAAAGCCCGAGAACGTAAGATTGTGACTGCCTACCAGGACCTGCTGTCCCCGCTTGCCGGCCAGGAGCACAAGCTTCGGGTGGAATGAACGCGGTGCCCTTATGGGGAGAAGAGCATAGCGTCGCCCTGCCAGGCGAGGACGTGTCATCGCGTCGGAAGAGGCTTCAGCAACACGATCTGCGTCCGCCAGGACAACGATCAGCCTGACGCCTGCACCCCACAGATGCCGCAGGACAACGCCTTCCAGAAACGGGAAGTGGACGTTGTATGTCGTGAGCACGGCGAGTTCATTGCCTGGCTGGCGAAGCGCAGCGGTCAGTGCTTCTGGAGCGAGGTCCAGCCATTCTCTAGCCATGGATGTTCCTCGCCAGATCGTCGCCGAAGGCCGTGCGGCTGAACCCTCTCCGGTCTGGGTGCCAGGCGAGCGCCCCGAGATCCCACAGAATCTGGGCCGCCTGCTGGAAGCGCGGCGACCCGTACGTCGGGACAACGGTAGCTGAAGACGGGGACACCACGAGCCCCTGCTCCGTGGGACGGACCCGGAAGGTGTCGTTCCCCTGTTGGCGAAGCTTTCGCAGCGCAACCCGGATGTGGGTTCCCACCCCCCAGTGCGTGCCAAGCCAGGCGAGCATCTCGCTCACCGACAAGTTGCTCCACTTCTCGGCTGCATGGTGACGCAAAGACTCCAGGTTGATGGGATACGGAGCCAGGTAGTTCTGTGGTAGCATGAAAGGCCGGTAGGCGGGCCGCTGGGCATCATCGCGAATGCACAGGACGATGAGGATTTGGAATGCGCAGCGTACAACATCCTCCCGCTCCTCGTCAGACGCACTTCGGTTGTTCGCCACCGAGCGGATCCGGTTGGCCAAGACGAGTTCGTGCCCCGGCGCTCCACAGGCGGAAAGCTCCGGCAGCCGGGAGCGAACGCCGCTGACGGCATCACTCCACGTGTCCCCGCCCGCTCCCAGTGTGGCAGCGAGTAGCGTCCCGTCAAATGGTGTTTTAGGGGTTCCGGTTCCTCGTCTTCTGTGCTCCCTCCTGTTGGTCAGCCGCAGCGGTGCCCCGGCAGTTAGTTCGGTCGGGCTTCGCCGAGGCGGCCGTTTCCTCAGCCCCAGGGGGGCCCCCCTGGGGCGCGCCGCTCGTCCGTTTCCGTTGAGTCCCATCATGCCGCGGCCTCCAGCATCACGTGGGAGCGCTGCGGCTTGAGCAGTTCCATGGACTCGAGACTGAAGTACCGACGGCCTACGGCCCACTCATCGTTCTGCTCCGTCAGCACCATCCCGATGAGACGAAGAGCAGACGCTGGGGTCGGGAAGATGCCGACGACGTCGGTCCGTCGGCGAATCTCGCGATTGAGCCGTTCCAAGGGGTTGGTCGACCGTATCTGCCGCCAATGGGCCGCCGGGAAGGCCAGGTGTGTCAGCACGTCGTCCTCTCCGTCCCGCACCACCTTGGCCGCTTCCGGGAACTGGGCGTCCAGCACCTTCAATGCCTTGTCCATGGCGGCCTTCGCCTCTTCCATGCTCGTCTGTGCGAACACCGTCCGGAGCAGCGCAGCCACCATCCCCTGCGCCTTGCGCGGAACACGTGTCAGCGTGTTCCGCAGGAAATGCACGCTGCAGCGCTGCCAACTCACCCCGTTGAGCACGCCTCGAATCGCACGCTTCAGACCCGCATGGTTGTCCGAGATCACCAGCAGGACTCCTTTCAGACCCCGGGATACAAGGCTGCTGAGAAACGACCGCCAGGCGTCTTCCATCTCCCCTGCTGCCACCTGGCAGCCAAGGACCTCCCTCTCCCCGGTCTCGCTCACCCCGTACGCAACCAGCACGGCCTTCGACACAACCCTGTCGCCCTCCCGCACCTTGATGTACAGGGCATCCAGGAACACGTACGTGTACGCCATCGTCAGTGGTCGGTTGCGGAACTCATCCACCTGCCGGTCCAGCACGCGGGCCATCCGAGACACCTCGCTCTTCGAGATCCCCTGTGCCCCCAGCGCCTTGACCAGCTCGTCCACCTTGCGAGTCGACACCCCCAGCACGTACGATTCCGCTACCACGCTCACGAACGCCTTCTCCCACCGCCGCCGCGGCTCGAGGAACGTCGGGAAGTAGGACCCCTGCCGGAGTTTCGGAATGGCCAAGTCCACTGTCCCCATCCGGGTCTCCATCGGCCTCTCCCGGTAGCCGTTTCTCCGGTTCACGCGCTCTCCGGTCCGCTCCCGGAGCCCAGCTCCGCAACGCCCCTCGACCTCCGCATCCATTACCCTCGTCAACGCATCCTTGAGCACCTGGCGCAGGAAGTCACCATGCTTCTCAACAAGCAACTTGCCGACCACGTTCGTCTCGTCTACCCTCTTCTTCGTCATCGTGTCCCCCTTTCAAAGGCTAGCTCTTACAACTGCCTTCTAAAGGAGGAACCGGTGACCCTTCAACTACGAACGCTCAAACGCTCGTACACCACTTCCCGGGATTCTATCGTGGCAGCGTAGCGGCTCGACATCCAATCGCCCCAGGCGGACGCCCCGACGAGAGGATCCTGCCGCCGGGAATCCGTGAGAGCGGCCCAGAATAGCCCTTGGGCGGCAAGCGAGAGCAACTCGTTTCGCTGATACTGGGCCCAGTGCAAACGCATGGCTTCGAGGGCCGGAGGGAGTGACCATGTGCTGCCGTCAGGCAAGGCTCCAGAGTAGACCCCGGACCGGAAGCGCTCCACGTCGAGCACTCGTGCTGCGCTGGGTTCCCCGGAATCCGGGCGGCCCGCAAGATCCAGGATCAACCCCAAAGAGAGGCGGCGCTCCTCGTGCCCTCGAGAGTCTGGAGCGAACACCGTTCCCGGGCGCTGAGTGAACAGGTCCACCAGGGTGCCGTGCTCGCGCGACCCTGGAGAGAGATGGCAAGGGCAGAACTCCGCGAGTGCATCGAGAGCAGCCCAGTCGACGCGGTCGCGACGGAGTATGTCGAAGAACGCCGAGCGGTCTACGCCGACATCCATCGCCTCCGCAAGATAGCTGCCTCGTTCCGCCGTGTATCCGACCTTCACTCCCTTCGCTACGTCCCGGCTCAGTACACCGAGAAGTTCCAAGGAGCCACGGTAGTACTGGCCGAGCCCCCCCAATGGGTTCAGGAAGTAGCGAGTGTTGGCTCGGTTCTCATCTTGGTGGGCATAGTCCGAAAGGCGGACTTCGCCGCCAGCACTGCGCAAGTGCTCGACAACGGGGCCGAGGGTGACACTGCCGACCAACCGATCTCCGTGCATTCTCCCGTCAGCCCCTGCCGCGTGACCGTGTGCGATCCCAACGAGTGCGAACAGGCACTCGGCACGCCGAACGTAGTCCACGACAACGTCGCTCGCCAGCGACACGCCCGATGTCTCCAGGGACCACAGCAGCCATGGGTAGAAGCTGTAGTAACGAGCGCGGTCCGTGACGTTCGTGATGCCGGGCAGCAGCAACCCATAAAGGTGCTCGCAGACGGCGCGGGTTGCCAGGTGGTCTTGACCCGTCGCCTGGTTCGGTGGCTTGACCCAGTGGGTCGTAATCATGCACGGCTCCCCTGGTCCTGGCAGTGCCCCATTGCGGGTTCAATCCGGCTCGACCGTCATCGATTCATACACCGAACGGAGATTGCGATCCAGGACAGCGCTCGCACAACCAGTGCCTCGTCCTCGCGTGCCCCGGCGTCCAACCGTTCGCGGGGCTCGACATCCGGTGTCCTGCCATCCTCGCTCGTCTATCGCCCGTGCGCATCCCGTCGACGCTGGACATCGTCGATGTCCTTCTTGGTCGTCCTGATGACACGATAGGGACCGTCGCACACGACATGGCCCTCGGGCACCGCGAGCCCGTCCTCATGCGGCACCGGCAGGTCGTGCTCCACCGCCCAACCACGCGCCGAAGCCATCTGCTCGAGGTGGGCCATCCAGTGCCAAGCATTGCGCGTGTTGAACCCGTCGAACGAACCAACGACAATCGAGTATGCCCCTGGCGATTCTGCCATGTGCGCGTCGTACTCCTGCCGAAACGAGGCCGGCTTGAACTGCACCCCGGTCAGCGGGCGGTCGGGGCTCGTCCCGGTGAAGATTACCGTGGTCCTACGCGTTGCAAGGCGGGGTCGGCTGAACGGTTACATAGCTCCGACACTTGGCGAGAAGACGTAAGTGCCAGCGGACACTCTCATGCTGGGGATCTCTTGCCTTGAGCCTTGCGCCGGCCTCCACCTGTCGCCCGTCTTGGCCTTGTCTTGCGGCTCCGGTGCTCGGAGCTGGGCGGGGTCACTCCCGTGTCTACGGACAGAGACCCCACCAGGTGCCGCAACGGAACAGGGGTCCGGAAGACCTTGCACGCCATGCGGTCGATGCAGGAATACCCCCATTCCTCAGCCGTCGTTTTCGAGCTGCTTCCAAGATGAAAGGCTTCGAAGTCCTTCTGAAACCCATTCAAGCCAGCAACAAGGTCATGGACCCTTGTCATTCCCCCAAACTTGATCTCCCGAACGTACAGCTCCGTCGCGTAGCTCTCCTGGGGGCGCCAAGATTGGCAGCATATTTCCTTCGAGCCACCGGACTGGCCGCCCGCCTCTGCCGGACGCCCTTGAACAAGCGCCTGCACGATGGACGGGTCGGGGACTTGTCCGGCCGAAGAGGCGGCGTAGACGGCCAGCGGAACTATGGTTGAGGCCGAGTCACTGTACCATGCAGGAAGCCGGCTCCGGGTGGAGTGGGCCTCGACCAGAACCCGGAGGTCGCTCGTTCGATATGGCAGACACGCCTTTTGCCCGGCGGCAGGCATGGGGAAGCCTCCGATGCGGCGAATCAACATCCTCTGCAGAAGCTTCGAGGCCGACATGCCCACAATCTCACGATGTCCGAGCCGGCCCCAGAGTTCCCATACCATGGCAATCTCGATCTCCTGGTCGTTCGTCACCGGCTGGAGGACCCCGCCCTCATTGCTGTCCCACAACCGCTCCAAGATGAGCCCCAGTTCCTCCGCCTCCTCCACCCTTCCTAGTTCCAGCAAGGCTAACCCTGCCGTCGCGAGGTACCCTGAGAGCCGCAGTGCTCTGAGTGGGTAGTCGACTACATCTCCAGGGGAACCCAGCGCGAGTCCATACGGAATGTCAGCGATCGTGGAGAGCTTCCCAGCCAACGCGGACGCTTGCAGAATGTACTGTTCGACAAGCTTCTCCAAGCATTGCCGAATGGACCGTCTAACTGAGGCATGGCTGCGGGAAGTCGGAAGCCTGCGGACATGCTCCATGGCCCTGCACAGGACGCGTTCGATCCCATCAAGAACGGGCAACGTCGTTTCGTGGGCAGAGAACTTCGCCTCAGCGGCCAACATCGAGCAGAACAGAGCCAACTCGCTGAGAGCCCTGTTCACTCGAAGGGGCTCGGTGGCAGGCCCCTCCGGCAATCCCTCAGAGTCCAACTCGACCGTGGGCTCTCCCCCCCTCTGCAGCGGAAGGGCTTGGTCCAGCAGTTGGTCGACGGCCGTCAAGTCAAACGCCCGCCCCAAGTCGTCCCGAGCGAGCGAATCCAGAGCCAGCCTAGCGAACGGGCGAACTGACGGCGGAAAGAGATCAGAATCACCTCTATCTGCAAACGGGCATCCCTGGTCGGTCTTGATGCTCATGGACAACTCCACGAGCGCATCCGCATCCCACCAGGCGGTCTTCACGCCGTAATTCCTCTCCATGGAGTCACGAGTCGTCTTCACTTGGGAACCAAGTGCCTCCGAATCGAGATCGCCGTTGTGGACCGCCACAACCACGATGTCCCCCAACCTATTATTTGACAAGACGTGGCGGTCAATGTCCGACTTCAGTAACCCAGCGGCGAGCATCAGATCATGGGGCAAACTTCCAGGTGTCTGCGGACTCCACTGCTGCCGTCCCACGTCTCCGTGCTTCAGTACGAAAAGGTAAGCATCGTTCACTTTGGCCGACACTGGCTTCGAAGCAATTATGTCCACTCCCCATTGCGGCCGCCCAGCGCTTTTCCGGAGAAAGCGACCAAAGTGCTTGTACGAATGTAAATGCACCCGGTATCCGAGCTTCGGCAAGAGCCAGTCCATGAACGTGCCGATATCCTGAAGGTGCTGAGGGGCGTCCCCCGCCAGCTCCCTTTCTGCAAGAGACCTCACATACTGGTCAAGGAAGCTTCGCATCTGCACCCCCTGGAGACCGCGATGAATTCAGAAGCAAGTCGGCCTGCTTCAAATGCCACACCCGGCTCAACCTGTGAGAGATGGGGTCAAGCGATGCCCTCCCTGGCCACTCCAACACATGGCCAACAGACTTGAGGTCTATGCGGGTGTTTGTCCCAGAGAGCTCCGCCGACAACCCTCGGATGATGGGCACCTTCCTTGCAAGCGTAGAGAAGATATGCCGGCCGGACTGCTCTTCTCTCTCACATGCCTCTTGAAGAGACCTCTTCCACATTTCTTCCCAAATCGCGCTCGAAGGGGTGGTGCCCACCAACTCTGGAATCTCCCGCTTGCGCCTATGGCCTTCTTTCCTCGAAGCGAGCAGAGCCAATATGGCCGCCTTTGCATCGGCCAGGGCATGTTCGGGCGAACCGACGGGGATCGATTCAGAGGCATCCGGCCACCGCCCCATGTGCCTTTCAAGCAGCCCTGGGTAGTCTTCTGCAGCATCTTCGGCCAGCACCTCGTAGACAACCCCGAGTGCCTCAGGCCTATCCATGCCAAGCTGGACGGCCAGAGGGATCCATGTCTCGCCTGGCAGTCCACTGCCAGCTAACTGATGTGCAATCGCTCCTCCCTGCTGGGCAGTTACACTGCGGAATGCGCCTTCGGGCACCCACCCGCTCCGAGCCCTTTTCGCCAGAAACGGCAGCGCTGCCTTACGAAGGTTGGCATTCCCCGACGTAAGGAAGGCCACCAGCCACTCGGCCTCGCCCTCTTCGCCGAGGGTGTGGGTCAGACAGGGAAACAGATCTTCAAGATACTGCAGACGGCTGCTCAGGCTTGCCTCGTTCGCTGCCAACCAGTTCCCCATGAACTCCCGAGCAGGCTCCTTCCATGAGCCTCCATCTTTCACCAGTTCATTGAGGAACCAGTCCAGCTTGCCCATCTCATCCGGCGTGATGAGACCGGCCCATTCGAGAATGTCCGAGACCTGCGGAATCTGCCCCAGGGCGCTCCCCCCCGAGTTTGTGAGAGCCTTCCCGCTTCCACGGATCCGTCTGACCGCCTGCCAGGCGATCGCTGTAAGATACAAACTCCACTTCTTCCGATTCTCGGCTGAATCGTGCATCCTTCTTGGTGCAGTACGAACAACCTCAAGTGCCGTGTCCAGGGACTCGACCGGCCATGAGCGAGCGTCCCTGAACATGGCAGCAAGGGCCACAAGCACCAGGCGCTCGGGGCAGCGCTCAACATGGCCTCGGAGACGCTCATGGCGCACGCCCGCTGGCGGCACAGGATGTGGCCAGGCGAAGCACGAGAGCTTGGCCGCGAGCTCCCACTGCTCTCCGTCGTTGCTCGACGAAAGTCTTTCTACAACGGCGTCTCGCCACGGCAGAAGGTCCGGCGAGTTGCGCAGTGCCGCTTCCACGAGAAGCTGCACACCCGAGCAGGAAAGAGCCGAAGCTGTCGGGTCCGCTCCCGCGAGCCACGAGGCCACCGCGGCCTTCGCAACGTCTGGGTGCAGAGCAGCCCAATCGGATATCGGCTCGATGATGTCCGGACCAGCCATGTCCCCGCCAGCGAAAGTGAGGGCTCGTGCGACGAGCACAGCCAGTTCATCCTGCGTCAATTCGAGGGACGACAGCACAGACGGTCCTCCATGCACCAAGGCGCCAAAGCCCGACCAGTCATCAATGGTGCCAAACAGCCTGAGGCGATGCTCTTTGTCTCCACCCTGCAGCAACCCGCGGAGGATGGCGACTGGCAACTCTATGTCGAAGGGGTATTTGTAGACAGACTCGCCAGCGGGCTTGACGCGACTCGTTGATGTCGAGAGCGGATGTTTGACTTCCGTCAGTGTGTGCCCCAGGTATGCCGTGGCTGCCTTGAGCATGCCGAGCCACTGGTCGCCATGGGAGAGGAAATGCTGAACGGATGGAGCAGCAACGGCAGCCAGGGTTGCGAGATACTGGTCACGCTCCGTCGGGAGAGCCGACACGAGTCCATCCAGGATGTGCTGCGACGAGTCCAGGTCCCGCTCGCACGATGGCGGCTCCGCCACGGACGTCACGAGGAACGAGAGGACTTCTTGGCCGAGCTCTGTAAGCAACTCGGAATTGACGTGGACGCTCATTGTTCTGTCCTTCTCTCCGAAATGCACTTGTCAAACCCCAACTCAGGTAGCGCTCCCTTGGTATCCTCCCGCGTCTGCCCCATCACAGCGTCTGGGGTTGCTTCCTCCATCGTGACCCTCGACTTTCCCCCGCTCACCGGCGACTCCGCGACGGCGCTGGCCCGGTATAGCCGATCGCCCTCTTGAACTCGGCCACGTGCTCGTGGCTGTGCGGGATCGTGTCGAATCCGGAGAATGCGTCGACCAGAGCCAGCCTGGTAACTTCTATCCCGTCGTCACGGGATAACAAGCCGCCCTGCAGAAGCGACAGCACAAGAACACGAGCGTATGGCACCGTCTCGGGGCGCGCCCGCAGGTCGAAGAACGTGCTGATCGCCCGCCTCAGAAAGTACGCCTTCGTCCTGGGAGCCATTCTTGCGGCTCTCGCAACGTGATGGACGCATTGACCTAGTGCAAGAATAGCGCTCTTGGGAATGTTCCCGTTCTCGTGGTCGAGCGTCTCTCTCTGGAGTTTGACGTTGGCCTGCCCGGCGGGTACCTCCGTCGTCTCCTTGATCCAACCGCGCAGAACCGAGAAGACCTCGCTGGTGATGTAGTCGTAGCGAAGAGGCCACTCGGTGTCGGGGGAATACTCCCTATCAGCCTCGGGGTAGTAGTTATTGCAAATGCGCTCCACGATGTCCTGTAGGTAGAACAAGAACATGTGCCACTCGTGGCCCTGGTACAACGCCTCCATTACCATAATGTCAAATATGCGGACTGTCGCGAACAGAGGCGACGACCATCTTCCGTCCTCATGGAAGTCGCCCAGAACCCGGTTGTATGGGTCCTGTGCGGGCGTGAGCCGAAAGCGGTCCAGATCCTCAAGTGCCGCCAAGGCAAGGGGATTCCAAACATGGTGCTGATACGCGATCTTCACGTCGTGGAACAGGTAGTGCAGGATGCGATTGCGGCTCGGCACTTCGTATCGGTCGCCCTGAGCCAGATTCTCGTTGTCCCGGAGCTCCGCGTAAAGAACGCTCCCCGGGTTCGAGACGAGCCACCGCATCCAGTTCTCGAAGAACGGCTCCTGCATCGTGGTGTCATGTCCGGCCAGCTTCAGCCCGAAGTAGGGTCGCCGTCTGGCCGTTTCGTTGGCGAACAGAGGGTCTCCGAGCAGGCGGTTGAGCGATTGGACAACGGTCAGCGTGCCCTCGTCCATCTTTGGCTTCCCACGGCGGTCGCACAATGGCATGAGCCGGTCCAGATTCTCCTCGAGCAGGGAATGAAGGTCAGAGTAGTTGCCCGATTGAGCGAGATCCTCCACCAGGTCTCGGAAGCGGGGGCCGTTCTTCCCGGAGAGACCGGGGCCCGCCAACTTCCACCAGAGGATTCCGAGTGTCGCTATGCACGTTAGAAACGCAGCGACGGATGGGGACAGGCCCAAGCGGCCGAGCTCCAAACCTGGAATGATGCAGCCAGCCGGCAGGTCTTCAAACAACACGAAGTAGCTGGCCAGCACGAATCCACACCCCGCGACGAGGATGTCAGACCACTGCACTCGCATCCTCAGCTCGAGTCGGCGGTGACGGGGAAGGACGGCGTACACAGCAAAGACGAGCCCGACGAGGGTGAGAAGGCTATCGACGCTCATGGAAGCACCACGACGATCAGCACCCTGGCGGGCCGGAACGAGAACCCTGTCGGAAGTGAGAAAACGCTCAACTGCTGTTGCCAGCCGTTCGCTGCCATCTTACTCCTCAATCAGTCCCAACTCCCTCAGCGGCTCAAGTACCCCGTTCTCCAGCTTGCCCTTGTCCATGGGCTTCGGCGCGTTGACCTTCACAGTGACGTGCACGTGGCCGGCAAGGTCGGCCAGGTTCGCGATAGCGTTCCAGGCCGAGTAGAGAGCGTTCCGGTCTGCAACGAACTCGATGTCCAGATCTTTGACCCCAGTGGTGGCGCCTCCGCCTCCCGTCGGTCCTCCGCCCGTGCCGGTACCGGTCGTCACCCCGGGCTGTGGTGGGGTCCCACCGCCAGACCCGGTTCCTGTCACCGGAGGTTGTGGCGCTGTCCCATCTGTCGTTGGTGGTGGGGTGGTGCCACCAATATGCACCTCGGGTTTCTGGGGGAAGGCGGACGGCGCGATGAGGAAGCCCGAGTCGAGGTCGATTTCGTCCAGGAGGACCGTTCGGCCGACGGTCACGCGAGCGTGGTCAGCCAGGTATCGGCCGTCCGGGCCGAGCTGAGGGGACCCCATGATGTATCCGAAGTGCCCGTCAGCGATGCCCTTCTGGATGGCGCCACGAACCACCCCTTCGTTGGCCAGTCGCGGGAATCCCAGGAAGGAGAAGAAGCCACTGACCACGTCTGCGGTGCGGATGCCTGGCTTGGGCGCGTCGCCGGAGCCCAGGTTGAAGAGTGTGGCCAGCTTCCCAGGAGCTACCCGGTCGAAGACCTTCTTCTGTACCACGGTCACGAGCTCCATTACCCGTTCGTGGATCATAGCCTTCTTCTTCTCGCTCAGCGTGACCTGCAGGGGCCTCCCGCCCACCGCTACCTTCTCGATGCCGACCGTGCCGCCGTCGGCGTGCGGGAACCACACCTCGGCATACAACCGGAGCAACGCGGACTCCGCCGCGGCCTTCTCGGTAGAATCGCGCTCCTTGAGCTGCTCCTTCTGCGCATCGGTGAGGTTGATCTGCTTCGCTTTGCCCCGGACCTGCTCGATGGCCAGCAAGTACCGCACGGCGCGTCGCAGTCCTTCGATCTGATCCTCTGCGGGCACGGCGAGTCCCAACCCGTTCCTGAATTCCCGCTGCTTGCTTCCCGCCCGTTCGAAGTACTCTGCCGCCTCTACCTGCCTCGACGATTTCTCCCCGAAGTCGAACGGGAGATAGGCAACGAGGAACGATGTGTCTCGGTCCGGGATATCAGCGGGCTTCGTAGGCCAAACGATGGCGTTGCGATGACCCGCCAGCCGGTCCTCGAGGATCTCCTTGATCTTCTTGTCGACCTTGTCCGCGTCCCGGGCGACCAAGTCGGCCTCCTGCTCCACGAGCAGGGTGACGTTGGGGTCCTTCTTGAAGCAGTACCGGGCCCCGTCGAAGTGGAGGTACAGGCACTGTTCCTTCAGCTCCTTGAGGCAAGCCTGCGCCGTCGTGCTATCCAGGTCCGGACCAACGCACGCGATCATCAGCTCCGCCTCGGTAATACCTGGAGGCAGCAGGTCGCCTTCTCCTCCTCCGTCCCTCTTGAGACCGCCGAAGGAGTACATCAGGATCGCTGTGGCCAGACGCGTTGCGGGCCGGCCCGCAAAGAGATTGCGCCACGAGCCGGAGCTGCTCCAAGTTGACCTCGGACTTCCTGATGAACTCCGGAAGCTCAGCCGGTGCGTTGTCCACCAGCCACAAGAGCCTGTGAAGGACATCAATGAGCGGGGCAGGGACCCCGTCGGATGCATGACCGAGGCCTTCCCTGATCTCCGAGGCGGCCAGCAGAGGGTGCTGTGGGGGAACCATCGCGGCGGCCGCCATGACCCCCACCAGTCTTCCGACATCTGAATGCTCTCGTCGTCCGGGCATGACCCACCTCCTGACGAACTCAGGATAGTGAACCTAACCCGATTTGTCAAGACACGGCAGACAGTGAACGATATTGGAACGGCCCGGCTGCGGTGCCGACCAGAGCGTCTCTCGGGGAATGTCGTGCTGTTGGCCTACCCCCTTCCTCCGCAACATCTGCCTACCGGAGATTGAGAAGGCACGAGAACCTGGCCACACCCCTCGCAGGCGCAGAAGACGGGGGCAGCAGGCCTGTTCTCGCCAAGCCGCCGTTTGATGCCAGATACGACACGAGCACGGTTCTCACGGGTATCGGGGCTATCGCGGAGCGGCAGCAGGGGCGGGACACGATGGCCGACATGGATCAACGCCCCCGTCATCGTGGGATCGACCGACGATGCATGGCCCCATCCGAGCAGGCCGTATCCGAATGGCGCCGACTCGAGGTCAAGGTACTTCTCAACTTGGCCAATGGTGCGGCTGACGGTCTCATGGAAGTGGGCTCTACCAGCCGTTCCCCGCCACCAGTCAGCTCCTTCGAGATCGCCGGTGCCGTCCTGCAACAGAACGTGAAGCAGCAGGGTTCGGTCGAACCCAAGCTCCGCAGCCCCACGCGCCTGGCCCGTTCCCATGCCCGAAGCGAAGGACCTGGGTCTTCCGTCGGAGTCGACCTTCCGGATCTTGACCTCCGCCTCGGCCAGGTAGTCGAAGTGCACCAAGCCGTCCCTGACCGGGCCAGCGATAATATCGAAGTCGCCAGGCTTGCCTTCGGGACCGTTGGGCAACAGAGCGGGCCGCTTCTCGTTGATGAAGCACCACGACGAGGCTGGAGAGAGCCCGAGCGACTCCAGAATCGGAGAGCGGACCATTTCGAAGAACACGGCACGCTCAACGATCTCGTGTTCGCCCAGATCAACGAGATCAGACTCGGCGGTGCCTGGCTGCCCCTTGAACGAGAAGCGAAGGGCACTGATCCCAGGAGTCAGAATGGCGGTATCCCACACCAGCGCTGGAAGACCCGGCTTTCCGTCGCACTCGTTGACAACCATGTCCGCCTCCAGCGAATCGCCCCCGATTTGTCGTCCGGCCCAGCATCGAGCCCCAGGCTCCGTCTTCCTCAGATGGCGCCGGCAGGAGATGCCTCGGGACTTGAGCGCAGAAACGCCTGTTGGATTCTATCACAGGTCAAGGGCGCCCAACCATTGCAGATTCTGCAACAGTTCCTACACCGCCACCCGCTTTCTGCGGTAGTTCAGCCGGGCCCCGGTGAAGAGGATGTTGGCGCCGCCGGTCTTCACCCGGAGCCAGAGGGGGCGGGACAGATCGAAGGAGAACGGCACGGGGTCGTGGGGCGGTGTCGGGTCGACGAGGACGAGGTTCCTGACCACGCTCTCGCTGCCGTTGACGCCGATCGTGACCTCGCCGAAATCGATGGAGCCGCCGATGTAGTTGGCCAGGTCGGAGGTCGAGAAGCCGAGGATGACGTTGGTGCTGACGGCCCCGACGTTGTGGAGGCCGACGTCGACGCTGATGAGCTCGGCACCGACGATGCCCCGGATGGGGACGTAGAGGGTGGTGCCCATGGCGTCGGCGACGGACTTCCAGGCGAACCCGAGGTTGGTCCAGTCCTGGGAGTTGCCCTCACAACCTTGCACCCAGTGAACGAAGCTCACCCAATCGTCGAAGCAGACGTCGGCCACGTCGTCCGCGTCCAGGGTCAGCTTGCCCTGGACCTCGAGGTCGCCGGTGATCGTGCCGCCGGCCTTGTCGAGCTTGGCGCTGTTCAGGGCGCTGTCGCCAGCCTGGCGGTCGGAGATCTCCTGGTTCAGCTTTGCTTTCACGTCCTCGACCTGCTGGATGCCGTCGGCACCGTAGAGGAGGACCGGGGAGCCCCAGTCAATGGTCTCGCCGTCGGCGTGGGTGCCCGGGGCCACGACGAAGATTATCACGTACCCGAGGTTCACGTCGAACTGCTCCAGCAGGGCCCCGCGCTCCCCGTGGACGATCTTCCAGGACCGGTCGAGCTGCTGGACAGCATTGTAGACCCGGACGGGCGGGCCGGACTGCTGGATGTCGGTCCACTCAGCGGCCCCGGCGTCCATGCGGCAGGTCGCCAGGAGGACGGCGTGCTCGGGCAGGTCCGGAGGTTGGGGATCCTCGCCGGGAGTCCCGGGGACCGTGGTGAAGACCGCGGGCGGGGCCGGCACGGTCTTCTCGTACTCGTGCTGGCAGACGACCAGATCGATGCGCGGGTGGTCCGGGTCGGCCAGAGGCTGGGGGACCGAGACGTCTTCGGTCTCCTCGATGCGGATCCCCTCCGCGGTGACCAGGACCCCGGGCGAGACGCTGCCGTCGGAGCGGACGTGAAAGCCCTGGCAGACCCCGGGCGGCATGACACCAACCAGGTGGCCGTTCAAGTTCTCCGAGGACCGGGGCCCTCGGTAGTCGTGGATGCGTTTCTGTACCATGGGGGGAATTCTCCTTCTATGCTGTGGGGAGCCACGAGTCGAGGTCCCCGTCGTCGAGGCACCTCTCGGGCTCGTCCAAGTTCCAATCGTCCCAGGTAGCCGGCATCAGGTAGGATTCGATCAACGCGCGCGTGTGCGCCGGCTTGAGGATTCGCACGACGGAGTAGAAGACTCCCTGGTTCTCCACCAGCCCGTTCCACGTGAACACCTTGACCACGAAGTGCGACCACTTCGGCGTACCCTTGAAGGCTTCGTCCACCTGGACGCCGTACCCGATGGCGGCGAGGCCGTTCACCATGCCCGGGATGGTCCCGCCTTTCCTCTTGATCTCGTGCGCAGCGAGCACGCGCGTGCGAAGAGACTCGTCGGACTCCCCTTCCCCGCGGAAGATCTGCCGGGCCCGGGCGAGCTGGTCGAGCCAGGCCCCCGATGCGGTCTCCACCAGGAGCAGCGGGATGATCTCGACGAGCGTGGCGCGGCCCTGCCCGATGTCCGCGTCCGGCGGCTCGAGGTCGCCCACGGGATCCCCCTCAAGCTGCACATCGACATCACGGGAGGAGACCTCCATGGGTAAGCGTATCCTCACGGCCAGTTCCATCCGGGCGCTGCGCAACTGCAGGAAGTCGTACTTCTGGCGGTACGTGGAGGAGCTGTCGCCCGTCCGCACCGACGCCGCGCTGCGCATCGGCAGCGTGTTCCACGAGTGCCTCGAGCGGTGGTTCCGGCTGGACCTCGAAGGGAAGCCCAAGGACGAGACCGCAGTCGCCGCGATCCTCGCCCACATTGACGAGAGCTTCCCGAACCGCGCCGGGGACCCGGAGCAGAACCGCCTGTGGCACCAGACCCGGGGAATGGTCGTCGGGTACGTGGCCAGGTATCCAGCGGAGTCCTTCCGCGTGGTCGCGGTCGAGCAGACCTTCGAGTGCCCCATTATCCATCCCGCCACGGGCCGGGCCTCTCGCACCTTCCGGCTCGCGGGCAAGGTGGACGCCCTGGTCCAGGATCCCGACTCGGGCGAGTACTACATCATGGAGCACAAGAGCACCTCGCAGATCGGTGGCTCAGCCATCGAGAAGCTGCCCCTCGATTTCCAGGTGCACGCTTATGTGCTCGGACTGTCCCGATCCCTCGGGATCCCCATCGCCGGCGTCATCTATGACGTGACGGCCAAGGTGGCTCTCAAGCAGCGGGTCGCGGAGACCACTGCGGATTTCGAGGCGCGTCGGTCGGAGTTGCTTCTGAAGTCGCGCTCCGGCAAGACTTCCGCGGTCCAGCGGCAGGCCGAAGCAGATTCGGAATTCCAGGCCAGAGTGGCAGAGCGATACCGGGATCCAGAGATGTTCCTGCGCGAGACCCTCTATGTCTCCCAGGCCGACGTCGACGAGGTGGAGGCGGAGATCTGGGAGCTCACGCAGCAACTCCTGACCGCGCACAGAACGGGCGTCTTCTATCGCAACGACGCTCTTTGCTTCCAGTTCAACCGGCCCTGCGCCTACTTCCCGCTGTGTCGGGCCGGCGGCAACCCGAACTTCGTCGAGAACCTGTACGAGAAGCGCCCTGCGCACAGCGAGCTCGCAACCAACGGCGACGAGTCGCCGGCTTTCTAAGAAGGAGGAGAACCATGGGACTGCTGCCTGCCGAGAAGACGCCGAAGAAGACCTCCATGAGCGACCTGACGACGCTCCTGTACGGAGTCCAGAAGGCCGGGAAGAGCTCCACCTGCGCACAAGCAGAAGGGGCACTTTTCCTTGCGACGGAGCCCGGACTCAACCACCTCGAGGTCTTCCAGATCCCCATCGCGAGCTGGGATGACCTGCTTGCAGCGCTCGCCGAGGTGGCCAAGGGCGGGCACTCGTTCAAGACCATCGTCATCGACACGGCCGACAACGCGTACCGCTTCTGCGTCGACTACATCTGTGCGAAGAATGGCGTCAAGCATCCCAGTGATCTCGCGTATGGCAAGGGCCACGCCCTGGTCAATGGGGAGTTCCTGCGGGTCCTAACCAAGCTGGCCCAGCTCCCGTATGGACTTGTCCTCACGAGCGCTCCTACGTCGGCAAATTGCTCAACCTGACCCTCCTGTCCCCGGAGATCGTCGAGGCCCTCGTCGCCGGCGACGAGCCGGACGGGCTGGCGGTGATGCGGCTCAGGCAGGGGGTGCCGGTGCCGTGGGAGGAGCAGTAGGACGAGGCATCTCGAATCCCCCAACAGGGCCGTGCAGGATGGACATGCGCTGCTTCAGATGTGCGATCTCCGTCTTCAGCCTCTCGTTCTCCCGGCGCAAAGCGTCTGGGCCATTGGGGTCCAGCTCGCGGGGGCACCACTTCCCGCTGTCCAGGTCGAACCACTGCGGTTCGTTGGAGGGAAGATCGATGCCGACCGCAATGCCATGTGCGGCCTTCCACGCCTCTGCCCGGTTGGCCAGCGCACGTTGCAGGTCACGTCTCTGGTCCGCATTCCCATGTGTCAGGAAGATCGTTCGCCCTACCTGAGAAGGCTTGCCGTCGTATGACCTGAAGACCCAGTCAACCAGTCCATCCTGGTCCAAGTGCCCCGAATAGCCACGGCTGCAAGCAATCTCGGCCTTCACATCTGCCAGCCTCACCGAGTCTGCGTCTTCGAACTCGATTCTGTCGGTCAGCTTGGCCCTCTCCTCCAAGGGCAAGTCCTTGATGGCCAGGAGCTTGGCACCGATAGTCCCAGCGGACTGGAATCCGGTGAGCAGGATCGTGGTCGACTGAAGTGGCAGGAGAGCCGGAAGGTAGCCCAGTACCGGCCCGCCGTCGCACATGCCTCCGCCGGTGATCAGTATGGCTCCACGCCCGTCGCCAGAAGGGAAGTCGACGCGCTCCCTGACGACCTCGTGGATTCGACGCCAGGAACGTACCGTGGGGGAGAGACTGCGGACACCCTCTGGGTCGAGCCGCATCCCGATGCTTGCGTTCGGCCCCGTCGCTGGTCCCTCGTCGCGGTACAGGACATCATCGAGAATGGCTGCCGCCACATCCTGGTCATTCTCCGGGCTGAGCCCCAGGGATCGGAAGACACCCTTCGACAGGTTGAGCAGCTTCACCCCGCGCCTCGTCTGGCCGGTGCGCAGGATCTCCTTCCGATAGACGTCGCTCACTTTCATGGCCATCGGGGCATGCACCATGACGGGAATCTGACCGTACTTGTCGGGCGCTGAGGCGAAGAGCATGTGCAGGTCGAAGAGGATGTCTTGGACTCTCCCGAGGGCAAATGCCGGAACCACAAGGACTCCCCTGCGCTCCAACACGCACCGATCCACTGCCCCGGCCAGGGTGTCAAGCCTTGCCCCGGGACTCCGGCACTCCTCTGGGTGGCGCCGGCCGCCGTATGTCGACTCCAGCACCAGGTAGTCAGACGGGTAGGGAGACATGGCGTGGCGGAGAAGGGGGAGTGTCTCATGACCCTCGGTGTTCACACCAAGGTCGCCCGAGAAGACGATGCTCTGCTGGGTATTAGGCTCTCCGGGCGATGGCTTGGGGCCCCAGACCACAGAGATTGACACTGCTCCGAGGACATGGGGGGTCCTGAAGAAGGCAACAAACACATCGGTGTCGATCGGGCGGAGGATGCCGAAGAGCGAAGTGAATTCTGGTTCCCGGAAGTTGATCCTCTTCACATCGCGAGTCGTGTACATCTTCGTGAGCCTGGCCGCATCTGCCAGGACGATGCGGGCCAGATTGGCGGTCTCCCTTGTGCACCAAACCGGTCCACGGAAACCTTCCCTGACCAGTCGGGGCAGCAGCCCGCAGTGGTCCAGGTGCGCGTGTGTCAGCAGCACACAAGAGATCTTTTTCGGGTCGAACGGAAGCGGAGCGCTGTTCCAGAGATCCGCCCCGGCCTCTCCCTGTCGCATTCCACAGTCCACGAGAAACTGGGAACCGGTCTTCTCGTTCACGAGCCAGTAGCAGGATCCAGTCACGCGGTCGATGGGGCCAAGGAATCTGATCTTCATGTCCTTCCTCCTCAAAGGTGCCGGCACTTTGTGCCGACGTAGAGAGTCGTTTGACCGGCGGGCCACCTGACCGAGGGGACGCTCACGTTCCCAACACCGGTGGAATCAAGCACTCGAACTACTGCATCTCCGTCCTTGTCACCTCCTTCGCACGGGTGCGCTGGGCCCCCTGCGTGTCTGGCTCCACCCCAAGGTGGAAAAGGTGTGCCTGTCTGAGCCACCAGAACGCTGCAAGCAGCGGTCGACGTGGAGACAGACCCTCACCAAGTCCTTGCTCGTGGCGGAGGTCGTTGTATGCCTTTGCCGCTGCATCACGCACGTCCTTGTCGGGGTCGTTCTTCGATACCCAGTGGAGTACGTGATGGGCGCGGCCTCTCGGGTTGACCTTGAGTTCCTGCAGAGCCCGGATGTAGAAGTACCGCCAGATAGGCCGGTCCTCGACGAAGTCTTCGTTGCGTGGGGTAGTCGCCGTTTCCGGGCCATCGGGCTGCCGCTTCGTCCGCAGTCTCTCAAGGCAGAAAGCTGCCATGTCGGAGCGCAATTCCATGAGGCCCGGATCCTTGGTCTCCTCGTCGCGGAGAGAGTGGACCAGCATGGCAATCTTGTTCGGGATCATGCACCACGGATACGGCGGACGTTCCCTGTCCCCGTCGACCCAGTAGCGGAGATCCTTTGCCACCGAAGGCACGCTGAGCCCTGACAGCGCAAGGAACAGTGGCTTCAGAGCCTTCCAAGGAGACTCGACCCAGAAGAGGAACTCCGCCGCGGCACTACGCACGGGCCAGTCCAATCTAGAGTCGGCACCCGCAGCGCCGGCATCCCTGGCCAGGGACCGCAGCGTGCCCAAGTCTCGTTGCGCTTGATTCGTGAGCGCCAAGCCCATCTCCGCCGGAATGGTCTGGCCGCACTTGTGCGTCCTGACTCCGTAGCGATACCACGCTGTGCGCAGCGTTGGTCTCTCGCCCATCTGATCGCGTCGGCGGTCAAGCAACTGAAGTCCGTCCCACCAGAAGGGTTTCAAGCTCGAGATAACAGCCTCAGCCTCCTTGGGATCCCTCGGCTTGGTGAGTTCAATGAGCTCCGCCAGGTTCATCGCCAAATGCCCTGCGGTCTCGTCCGGTTCGTCGACCAGCGCCGGGAGAAGGCCACGGAACACAAGATGGTTGGCAGGATCGAACTTCCGAGTCACCGACAGCCAGAAGACCACAGATGCCCGATCGTCGGGGCTCGCGAGAAGCGCCGACATGTTGCAGTCCGGCCGCCGTAGAGCGGTGAGGTTGATGGCCTTCGACAAGAATCGGCTGTCCGCGCGTTGAACATTCGCCAGGAGGAAGAACAGAAAGTCCCTGTCCAGATGCTCGCCCTCCTCTTGAGCGATGCGCCTGATCCCGCAGCCCCAGTCGACACCCCTTGCGTTGAGGTAGTCTCGAAGCCAGGGAGCCAGTCCCGGTGTAGACGCTGACTCTACTTGCTGCCCCCCCAGGCGTTGAAGCACCCCCAAGAATAGGTCCAGCCCCAACTGCTGGCCCCACTGCTCCAATGTTCCTCCTGGCTCGTCAAGGACTCGGGCCGCCGGAAGGTCCACTGGCCCCCCCACGCGATGACTCGGCACTAAGAATGCTTGGAGAGTTGCCGCCAGACCTGCGTCTCGATCCCCGCCGTTCACGCTGAACAGCTTGCAGACATGCACTGCCATAGCGATTACTATGTCGTGGAAGTCCCGAACTCCAGTGAAGGCCTCGTCCGTGCCCCCGGAAGCCTCCAGTGCGAAGACATCCCGGGAGCAGAGCAGCCCAGCCAACCACTGGGCATCCTCCACGGGCACTTGGCCTGCCACCAGGACACTGTAGACCTCGTCCTTCGAATCCAGTTCCTGCCACTCTATCGGCTTGAAACCCACCATGTCATCACCTCCAGGGCGACGTGCCTCAAATTCGAAACCATCGGCGCTTTGAGGCCTCGGCTTGGGGGCCGAGACGGAGGGCCAGCGTTATGCCAGCATGCACGGCGCCTATCTGTCAACGCCTCCACGGTACGCAAGCGGAATCGCGCTGTCAAGTCTCGATTGCCGAAATCTCTCTGGGCCGCTCCAGAGGCGGACCTGCTGTGCTTGACCCGGGACTCGGTGCCAAGTAGCCCACGGTTCCCCAGCGACGCGACCATACCTCGCGTGACTAGAACTCGGACCCAAGTCCAGAAACGCCCTGACGCCCCTCTCGTCAGCCTCCCATGCGGGTCTGCGGGGCCTGCGGGAAAGAAGGGGCCTTCCGCTTAAGGCCCGGGCTTCTCAGAGACAGAGAGCGAGAACGGGGCCGGGAAGGGGGAAAATGGGGTCCGGGCGGCGAGGGCGAGGCCCCTTGTTGGCAGACGGGTCAGGAAGGACGAGAAGCGGATCACGGCCTGGGGACTGGCGGAGAACGGCGTCGTGGACGCAGAGGGGCGCGGACGGTCAAGGACCGTCGAGAGACGGGTTCGTGAAATCGGGTGGTGGAGGGCGCGTCGCTCGGCAGCGAACCTCTCCATGGGGAGAGCAATAAGGCCCCTGGCGACTCGTATGTGCCCGTGGAGATTGGAGAATTCTACGGACCTGACCGCAGAGACGAGTTCGTCGCCGAGCACGGGGAGGAGGGAGGGCGTGGAGCCGACGACGAACGGCACGCTGCAAGGCCAGCCGTTTACAGGCCGGACTCACGAAGTAGGAGCCATCGATGTGCATCGACAGACCGAGCCCACTCGGCCACTTCTGCCTGGACAATCTGACCGAAGGAAGGCATTGTAGATCCGCGGGTTTGGAGGTCCCGGCGAGAGCATGAGCGTCAACATCCGAGTCAACAGCGCAGCAGATGAGGCGGACCGCCGGAGGGTGGCGGTCAGCCGCCAGTTGGATTGGGAACGGCGGGCTGACTTGGGGCAGTATCTCACTCCGGTGGGCGTCGCCCGGTTCATGGCCGGGATGTTCGATGAGCTCCCGACACGCGTGGCCCTCCTGGATGCCGGGGCCGGAACCGGCACGCTCACCGCTGCGTTCGTGGAGCAAGCTTGCCGCAGCGTAACTTGCCCCGCAGAGATCTGTGCTACAACCTATGAGGTCGACGCTCCCATGCTCGAGCACCTGGAGGAAACCCTGAAGGACTGCGCAGCGATCTGCGAGGAAGCCGGAGTTGCTTTCCAGGGAGACATCCGGACGGCCGACTTCATCGAGGCCGCCACGGCCAGTCTCGGCGGGGGCCTGTTCCGGGACAAGTCGTTGTCCTTTGATGCGGCCATCCTGAATCCGCCCTATCGGAAAATAGCCACGTTCTCCATGGAGCGATGCCTCCTCCAGACGGTTGGCCTGGATGCCACCAACATGTATGCCGCCTTCGTGGCGCTGGCAATAAGGCTTCTCAGACCCAACGGACAGATGGCAGTCATCATGCCACGCAGCTTCTGCAACGGCCCATACTTCAGACCTTTCCGGGAACTGCTTTTGTCTGAGATGACGATCCGGCGGGTGCATGTGTTTGAGTCCAGGAAGAAGGCGTTTCGGGATGATGCCGTCCTCCAGGAGAACATCATCCTCCACGCAGTCAAGGCCAAGCCTGCGGGTGGAGTGATTCGCCTCTCGACAGGTGACAGCGACGCCGAGCCTAAACTCAGAGACGTGGACTACTCCGAGGTCGTCCGGGAGGCCAACGGAGACCGCTTCATCCACCTGCCGACCGACCAGAGTGACTCCGATACTGCCGGGTGGATGGCGGCGTTGCCCATGACGCTCCCCTCGCTGGGCATTGAAGTGTCCACTGGCCGGGTGGTCGATTTCCGGGCCCGGGAGTTCTTGCGAGTGGACCCGGGTCCCGACACAGTACCGCTCATCTACCCGTGCCACTTCTCGTCCGGAGTCGTCGAGTGGCCTCTGTCCCCGTGCAGGAAGCCCAACGCCATTTCGGATGTCCCCGAGTCGTTGTCGCTCATGGTGCCGAGCGGATACTACGTGCTGACCAAGCGCTTCTCATCGAAAGAGGAAAGGCGTCGAGTTGTCGCTGCCGTCTATGATCCCAGCGTCTTCCCCTTCCACCGGGTGGGATTCGAGAACCATGTCAACTACTTCCATGCTCGGGGTGCCGGTCTTGACCGCGACACAGCGTTCGGGCTGATGGTTTTCCTAAATAGCACTCCGGTCGACCGATACTTCCGGCAGTTCAACGGCCATACCCAGGTCAACGCTACGGACTTGCGTACCCTGCGATACCCTGACCTGGAGTCGCTTGCTGCGCTGGGGCGCGCCGCTGTAGAAGGGCGGACGGACTGTCAAGAGAAGCTTGACGAGGTTGTCGTTGCAACCTGTCAGGCCACGACCAAGAACGGAGACCCTACCGCTTCTGCGGGATGAGTGTCATGTGGACATGGCCGGGGGTCACGGCCATGGCTCTCACGATGAACTCCTTTGACGGATCCTCCAGGATCCACAGGTGCGTGTCTGGAGCGAGGTTCTTGTACTTGCTCTGCCGGACTGCGGCTTCACGCCACGATCTGTAGACCGTGGTGAATCCGATCCTTGCGTTCCCACGAGTGCGCCCCACGAGTGCTCCGACCTGAACCACCTTATGAAAGTCAACCTCGCCGTCGCTGGTGACGGCCTCAATTACCCAGAAGGACCCCTCTGCCGGGCTCCAGAGAAGGATATCGGGCATGGCATCACCGAGGCCAATCTCAATGCCCGCTTTCAGGAGACGTTCGCGCGCCTCTTGCGGGACTCGCTCGCCGTCCGCATCGTCGATGTACAACACTTCGTACCCCGGCAGAAAGCTCGGGACATAGGTTGTCACGGCCGCTCGAATCAGGTCAGCGTGCTTTGTGTCCACGGCCGCCCGAGCTTGCTCGGCCGCCCGCGCTTGGAGTTCCAGCCGCAGCCTGACAGCGTCCGCCGAGATCCAGGAGCTTACCTGGGAGGCGAGGGTCTCCTCAGTGGCCTTCAGCACGGCCACGAAGTCGGCAGCCAGTCGGTAGGCAGAATTGGACGACTTGGCAATCGGGTGGCCAGCGACAAACCGCCCGGTCTCCTTCATCAGCGTGACCGGTTCGATTGCCCCAACTTCTCGGAGGGGCTTGATCCAGTAATCCCTGCCCTCCCGGTCGAGCTTCCGCTCGTTGCGTTGAAGGATGCCCACATGGCAGGCAATGTGCGCGGTGGAGGCCCCGTCGCAGAAGCGCAACCCAGCGGCGCCCCCCGGAAACCAACTTGCCGTCCTGTCATCGAGCAGAGCAAACAGGGCATCCACGATGTCGGGCGACGATCTGTCGATCATGCTCAGCACCCGCCGGACTCGGTCCTTGGAGACACACTGAAACTCAGGAGGCACAGGCTCTCCACCGTAGCGTACCGCCTCATCCCGGATCGCCTTGACCTTCTCTTCCAGAGCCATGCGTCCACCTCCATGTCGGCGGATCTACTACATCATCGTCAGAATGTACATCGAGAACGAAAAGGCTGTCTCCAGTTGCCCCGGCCGCTGCTGTGCGAAACCGGGGCTCCTCTTGACCTGCAAGGGCTTGACATACGGGTCGGCAGAACCGGGCGCGTTCCAATGGCAGCTCGCCCGAGATGCTCGGGGTGAGGTGCCGGATAACCTTGACGTTGTCGGGGACCCTGGTCATACTCCCGGATAGACGGCGTAGGGTCCTTTCGGGGGGGTCTGACATGGCTCACGTCGGCATGTAGGAGAGCAGTCGTGGTGCACAGAGTTCCGATTAGCCGCTTCCCGCAGGAGGTCGTGGTCCTCTCGGTCCAGCCGTTCCTTGCCCGGTTCTGGGTGAGCGTCAGCGAGGACGGAGATGACTTCGTTGTGGCATTCGAACCCAAGCAGCCCGGTTGCGCGTCGCCGTCAGCGGATGAGTATAGTAATGCCGTCCTGGAGGCCGCCTTCGTCTATCAACGTGCGGTCGACACGGCTGCCCTTCGCCACGCCCTCCTGGCGGAGGCTCTCTCCACCGTAGGAGACAAGTAGCGGTGCGGTTGTCGCGCAGAATCTACCCCGGCAGCATCGTCGATGGAACGGGAGAGCCGGACGGGCCGAACTGGCTGGTGGCGGAAGATGATGGGACTGGCACGCATCGCCCACGATTGAATGACTGGCTGTCGCACGCAGCGGAGGGGATTCTCACCGACTCATCATGCGACTTGCGGCCCCGAGGAGTCCCGACTCTACCCGCCCTAAACTTCTATCGTGCGGTCGAGTTGGCCAACGGGTTCCATTTTGTCTCTGTCGAGTCCGGAGACTGGGCATTCCTGGATCGTGGGGAGTTCGACTCGCTGCGAGCGGGGACCATGGACTGCCAACTGCGACGTAGGCTCGAAAACGCTCATGTGTTGCTGACGAGCGAGAACATCCGAGAATACATCAACCGACTTCGGCACCGATACAGATTCCTGAGCGAGGGACCGACCCTGCACATCCTCGTCGTCACTCCTCGGTGCAACTTGACCTGCGTATACTGCCAGGCATCCAGCGCTCCATCTCGGCATGGCGCAATGTCCGAGGACCTGGCACGCAAGGCCGTGGAGCGGGCCTTTGAGACATCAGCGAGTTCGCTGGTGATTGAGTTCCAGGGGGGCGAGCCCCTTCTCAATTTCCCTGCGGTCCGGGCGGCAATTGAACATGCCAAGCTGCTGGAGCGCGAGACTGGCAAAAGAGTCCAGTTCAGCTTGGTTTCGAACTTCACCGAGCCGGCTACTGAGGACAAGTTAGGGTATCTCATTGATGCCAATGTGAGCGTTTGCTTCTCCCTGGACGGGCCGGAAGATGTCCACGACGCAAATCGGGGGCAGGGCCATGCCGCCTGTCATCAGGCGGTCCTGCGCACCATCGGAATGTTCAGACGAATCTGGGCATCTCGAAGCCAGGCGCCTGTCGAGCTCCGCGCCATGATGACGACCACGCGGGCATCCTTGGAGAGCGCTGACCGAATGGTGCAGGCATACTTGGCTCAGGGCATTGACCGCATCGCTATCCGGCCGGTTACTCGCCTGGGACGAGGTCGAAAGGCGGCTGCGGTCTCGTATTCTGCTGCCGAGTCCTCGATGCGTTGGCTGCGACCGTGCGTACCCTGAAGATCAGCATCCCCGTTGCCGATTCCGCGCGACTGGATGCTCTCACCGGTGTCTCAGATGCCCTTGCCACCAAGATCCGCACGGCGCTACTAGCTACCGAGCTAGGATTCGAAATCGAGATCCTCACGGCGCTGGTACCCGAGAACATCGGCCACCTCTCGCGTTTCGTGGACATCATCGAGCGCCTGCCCGGAGCGCGATGGGTACCCCTCCGTCTAGAGTCTTCTCCCACTTCCCTTCGCCCCGTGACACGCCACGACATCCAGAACCTCGCGGAGGAAGTTGACCGATTGATGCGGTGTTTCCCCGGCAAGGTCCCCGGCATCAGGTTGGCGACGCCATTCTGTGCTGTGGACCCGATTGAGTTGGGTGCGCGGGTCCTTCATGGGAGAGCTGACGACTGTGGTCCATTCCGCAGCCTCACGGTGGATTCGAGTGGCCGCCTCGTGAGCTGCTATTCCTGCCGAGTGCCCATTCGGCGCACCGAGAACTTGGAGAGCGCGCAGAACGATCCCGAGGTGCTCCGTTTGCGTTCCGCTGCGGGACTCCCCTCCGCTTGTCGAGCCTGCCATTATGTGGAGCGTTGTATGGGAGGGTGCGCGAGCGAACACGCAAGACACGCAACGGGGGACGGGGCCGTTGACTATCTGGCGGTCTGTCATGACGCATGACTTCTGGAGTACACTGTGCATCCCCGGCGGCTGCCCCGCGCTCTTCGTTCCGCAATGGAGTGAAGTCGAGCAACCTGGATTCCTCCTGCGCTGGCACTGGCTGAGCGGTGGCGGCTACGATTCAGCTCTTGACCAATTGACCTGGGGCACCGAAATTGTAGAAGCATATTACGACACCATCGACATCATTTCGGATTCGGGCTTGGCACCTCCGAGAGGCCTCCGTCTGTTTCCCGCGGATCGGGACGGCGTCGAACGCAGACACATACGAATTGGTGGAGGCTCCCTCGGGCTACCATTCCTGCTTGGAGCGCTGTGCTTCTCGAAGCAAGTCCTGTGGCCGTCCCTTACGCTGGCGTGGGGTGTCGGCCTCGAGCGCTCATATGTCGCGAAGCTTCTCAATCTCACGCTGCTGGCCCCCCGGATCGTCGAAGCCGCGGTCCGCGGCCAGGAACCGGACGGGCTCTCTGCCCACCGGCTGCGGGAGGGCGTGGAGGCGAAGTGGGACGCCCAGTAGTAGAGGAGTGCTGGAAGCCCGCTACGGGGTCATGCAGGTAGCGCCACTGCGCATTTGCCGCCGCAGTCGCTCGATCTCTGCCTTCAGCATGTCGTTCTCCCGGCGCAGCGCGTCCGGGTCCTCGGGTTTCACATCGGGAAGGCACCACTCCCCGGTATCCAAGTCGAACCAGGAGGGCTCGTCAGACGGAAGGCAAATGCCGACTTCGATGCCGTACTTGTCCTTCCACTGCTTCGCCCTCGCGGCGAGGGTGCGTTCCAGGCCACGTCTCTGGTCTGCGTTCCCGTGGGTCAGGAAGATTGTACGCCCGACCTGAGAGGGCTCGTCCCTGTAGCCCCTGAAGGCCCAGTCAGCCAGCCCTTCCTGGTCCAAGTGTCCCGAGTAGCCACGGATGCAGGCGATCTCGGCCTTGACGTCTGCCAGATTCAGCGAGCCACCATCTTCGAACTCGATCTTGTCGGTCAGCTTGGCCCTCTCCTCCTCAGGAAGCGCCTTGATGGCCTGGAGTCGGGCCCCAATAGTCCCAGGGGACTGGAATCCGGTGAGCAGCACCGTGGTCGACTGAAGTGGGAGTAGCGCGCTCAGGTAGCCCAGCACCGGTCCTCCGTCGCACATGCCCCCGCTGGTGACCAGGATGGCTCCGCTCCCATCGCCGGAGGTGAAGTCGACATGCTTCCTGACCACCTGGTGGATTCGACGCCATGAACGCACAGTCGCGGGGAGACCGCGGCTATCCTCGGGGTCGAGCCGCATCCCGATGCTCGCCTCCGGCCCCGGGAGAGGACCTTCGCCGTAGTGCAGGACATCATCGAGAATGGCTGCGACCACGCCCTGGTCGGTCTCCGCGTTGAGGCCAAGGAGTTGAAAGAGACCCTTCGAAAGGTTGAGCAGCTTCGCCTCGAAAGATCTGTCGGGCCCGGGCGAGCTGGTCGAGCCAGGCCCCCGTGGCGGTCTCCACCAGGAGCAGCGGGATGATCTCGACGAGGGTGGTGCGGCCTTCGCCCAGCTCCTCGCCCCAGACGTCGCACAGGCGGGCGACGAGGGACTGCGCCCGCTCCTTGCGCTTGAGGAAGTTGGGGAGGAGCCACCAGAGGTAGTCCGCCAGCTTGGCCACGGTGTCGGCGGGACGTCGGCTACTCATAGCTGGGCGCCTCCATGATGAGGGTGATGGCCCCGAGATCGGGTACCTGGTTGGGCGCGATGATGACGTTGCCAGTTGGGGAGGACCCCTCGACGGAGTAGACCCCCGGCACGCCCATGACCACGGCGAGGAGCTGGGAGATCATCACGTCCTTGCCCACGCCCAGCGGGATGAAGGGCAGCGTCGGGTCGTCGATGTCGCCGAAGAACACCGCCAGCCGCCGGCGGATCTCCGTGTCCATGGCGACCGGGTCGTAGCCGGCCCGCGGGGTGACGCTCGCGGCCAGGTCGATCACCACGGGCTCGGGAGCAAGCACCAGGGCATCGGCCGTGATGGGCCGGTTCTGGTCTACGACTTCCTGGACGGCCTGCACGAGCGCGGGGTCCGGGAGCCCGGCTTCCCCCATGATGTAGACGTCGACCGTTCCCTCACCTCGAGGCAGGGAGTCGTCCACGAACGCGCTCTTCACGCCGGGCACCGAGAGGGCCCACGAGACGTAGGCCGCGGCCGTGCCGCCCTGCGAGAGCTCCTCCCAGGCCAGGAAGCAACGCTGGCGGAGCGCGGCGTCGGTCTCCTCGTCCACGCCGACGGTGGTGAGCCAGTCGGTGGGGTTCGTGACCGCGTCAATCCCGTTGATGAACGTCTTCATCTTCGTGATGGAGCCCGGGCCGACGTTGTAGGCGGAGCCAGCTGCTTCGGCGATGACCGGGACTTCGACGGAGGTCTGGCCGGCCTGGAGCACGGCCGCCTGGGTCGTGAAGTAGCGGTACTCCCGGCCCGCCTGATCCTTCGGGGTCCGCTACCACGTGGAGCCCATCCTGCTCGACCTCGCCCGCAGTCTTCCCCTCGGCCGGCGAGCACACGAACAGGTGTTCCTTCGCCACCGAGTTTTCGCCGTGCTTGGCCGAGATGCTGTACTTGTGCTCCTTGCTCTGCATGCGGCTGGACTTGCCGGCCGCGGCGATGATCTTCTTGATCTCCGGCTCGGTCGGGAACGCGTGGTCCCGGTACGAGATGATCCAGTGCGGAATGTGCTTGGCCGCGCCCAGGAACTCGGTGAAGAACTGGCCGGCGTTGGCCCGGGTGACCTCGGTGGGGATCTCGTACTGCCGGGTCTTGGAGCCCGCCTGGATCTCCTTGCCCTCCCACCAGGTCATCAGCCCCTCGATGAAGTGGTAGGCCCGCTCGTAGTTGGTCTGAGAGAACTCGGTCGCGTAGGGCGGGTCGAAGTAGGCCACATCCGCCTTGATGCCCGCCAGGATCTTCCGGGTGTCCGCGTGGTAGGCCTTGCAGGGCTTCTCGCCCTTGAATACCAGGGCGTTGACGCGCCGGCAGTTCTCCGCGAACCGCTCCTTGAACTCGCTCGGGCTGTCAGCCCGCCCCTCCTGCTGCTTGGTGGTCCCGAAGTGCCCGAACCCGCCCTTGCCCGTGATGCAGGCCTTCCAAGCCGCCCCGCTCGCATGTAACCTGCCATTTACACAATACTTTTGTCATAGTCATCGAGTGGACAGGGATCTTGGGCCAGCGCATGTTGAGGTCGTGAGCGGGCGACAGTGCCCGCCGCGGACCTTGAGGCGCTGGGATGTTTCGGACGGATGCAGAGCGGTTCCTGTTCCTGCTGGAGAGCGAGGCGGAGCTCGCCGAGTTCTTCGAGCACGAGGGGCTGTCCGCGGAGGCCCGGGACGCCGAGCGGCCGAAGTACATCACCAACTACATCGGCTCGAAGCAGAAGCTGACCGACTGGATCTGGAAGGCGACTCCGGAGGATGCGGCGAGCGCCGCGGATGCGTTCTCGGGCTCCTCGGTCGTGGGGTACATGTACAAGACCCACGGCCTTGCGGTGTACCCCTGCGACCGGCTGGCCTACTGCCACGCCATCGCCCGGGCCATCGTCGAGAACGACGGTCAGACCCTCTCCGACGAGGAGATCGAGGGCCTGCTCGCGGCCAACCCCAAGGCCCGGGACTTCGTGCGCAAGCACTTCGGCGGGGTGTACTTCGAGCCGGGTGTGCACGGGGTCATCGACACGATCCGCTCCAACATCGACGACCTGGGACTGACCGGCCACAAGAAGGACATCGCCCTGTTCGCACTGGGCAAGGGCGACCAGCAGGACCGAAGAGGGGGATTGTCGATGCGGCCGGACAGGAGTATCGTCGTGCAACGAGGCCAGATCGAAGAAGTCGAGGAGGGGCCATGCGTTTGTGTCCGTGCAGGGTGGTCGGGGCGACCCTCGTATTGGCCATGGTCGCGTGTTCGAGCCTGGAGACGCGGCCAACTACTGAACGTACCGTGCCCGAGAATGTGCCTCTCACTGCTGAACGTTCGGATCAGTCTGCAGTACCAGAGGCAGCCCGGATAGAGTGGCTGGACAGCCAGGCGGCCGGAGTCGCTTTCTCGAAGACGGAGACCACCGTCGCTCAGTTCGAGGCCTGCGTGACTGCGGGAGCGTGTCGCGCAGGGACTGTGGGGACAAGCGCGAAGCTCGACCTGTGCAACTGGGGAGCCCCACAGCGGGCCTCGCATCCGATGAATTGCATTGCCTGGGAGGATGCACAGGAGTTCTGCCGTTGGGCTGGCGGCCGGCTGCCGACCGACCATGAGTGGATGGCCGAAGCCACAGGGGCGTTCTCCAGAGCGTTCCCATGGGGGAACGAGGACCCGACCTGCGAGCTGGCCGTGATGGGAACACTGCAGGAATCAGGGTGCGGGACTGGCCACACGTGGCCTGTCTGCTCCAAGCCGAGGGGGAATAGCGTCAGTGGCCTCTGCGACATGAGCGGAAACGTTTGGGAGTGGACGATGGGTGGTACCGACAATGACCCTCAGCGTGCCATCAGAGGTGGCTCCTGGGGGATTGGCCCGGAGGATCTTCAGACCCCGGGCAAGGGCGGGGTCGTCTCGCCCGAAGCCGACTTCGGCTATCAAGTGGTAGGGTTCCGTTGCGTTCGACTCGGCTCGTCGGAGGCCGGAGACAAGATGGCCGAGGAGATGCTCGCCAGTGAGCCGATCGAAAGGCCGGCCGCGGCCGCACCCGTGCCGGGCAATGGTGGTGTCTCCTGGATGCAGAGTCAGGTGGCGGTGCTTGACGGACTGATGTTCGCACGAACCGAGACAACTCTTGCCCAGTACAGGGCGTGCGTCGAAGGAGGAGCCTGCCAGAGCGGACCCTTGGAGGCGAGTTCGATCATGTTCGACGAGGCCGAAGGCGAAGCCTGCAACGGGCGATTCAAGGACAGAGAGGACCACCCCGTGAACTGCGTAACGCTGGGCGAGGCTGAGGCCTTCTGCGCCTGGGTCGGCGGAAGACTGCCGACGGCCTCTGAATGGTACGGTGAGGCCGCCGTGAAGGAGGTGCGGAGCTACCCATGGGGGAATCAGCCGGTCACTTGCCACGAGGCCGTTTGGGGAGACTGGAATCGGCCCGGCTGTGGCAGGGGCAGTACTTGGCCGGTCTGTTCGCTGCCGGATGGCGACAGCTTCAGCGGCCTGTGCGACATGGGCGGAAATGTGTCGGAGATGGTCAAGGGCCTCTTTGGCGCAGAGGACGGGGCAACCTACGTAATGGGGGGGGATTGGCGTCGAGAAATGCCGGAGTTCCTTCGGACTGACAAGCATTGGGTGCTCCCTTCGGACACCCGATCGGACAGTTGGGGGTTCAGGTGTGTCCACGAGGCCGCTGGCGCAGATGCGCCGAAGGAGTAGTGCGACGCACAGCCTCTCCCAGAGCATGCCGACCTACTGCATGAACCAGACACTCAGCGGTTGAGGAGGAAGCGTCCATTTCTGCAAGCACCGACCGACGATGGCCCGCCTACCATGAGGGAGTGCTGGTGGTCTGCTTCCACGCTCGTTGGTCTCAGACATGCCAGGACCTCTCGGTCGTGGTTCGGGAACTGGAGGGATCTGTCGACTTCTCGGTGACGTGGAACATGGTGGACGTCGACTCGGATCCGGCCGCAGCCAGAGAGTGGGATGTCACGGCCGTGCCCGACTTCCTCTTCTTCCGAGGCGGCCAGCTCATTGATCGCTTCCTCGGAGTCCCCGTGGGGCCAGCAAGGAACGCCTTCCTCGACCGACTGCGGACGGCCCATTTCTCCGGCTCGAACGTCCTGGTTCTTCGACTCGACCGAAGGGAGAACAAAGGGAGCGAGAGCCCCTGACAGGGAACTGCTGGACTCAGGCGGTTGCCAGTTCCCTGGCGATTGCACGGACTGCACATCTGCACGAGGCGTGCCTTGGGGGTCCGTCCACCTCGTCAATCCCGAACACCTTCCCGTCCAGCGGCCTGCAGACCGGGCAGATCCGCTCATCGTGAGCCGTGAGCCACTGGACCTTCGTGACGCCGACCTGGCGGTAGAACACCTTCCTCCCCTCGTTGTGGCCCCGGAGGGTCTCAGTCCTGGCGATGAGGGTGGCGCGCTGCTGGGCGGTCTTGAAGACGGTCTTGCCGGCCTTGCGGAACGCTTCCCCGTCCTCGACGACCCGGCCGATCTCGCGGGCGACCTCGGGGATGGACTTGCCGGAAAGGACGCCGGCCGTGATGGTCCGCTGGATCCCGGAGGCCAGCTCCGTGGTCACGTCCCCGAGGAGTTGGACCTGGTAGTTGGCCAGGAAGTCCACCGCGGCCCGGTCGATGGTGGCGAAGGTGCGCTTGACCAGGGCGTTGCGGGAGACGTCGGTCAGGTCCTTGAAGGCCGGGGCCTGCATCGCCACGAGCTGCCCGATGCCGTCCTCGATGCCGAGCCGCAGGGAGACGGCCACGTTGTCGCGGATGCCCACCCGCCATGAGTCGCGCAGTTCAGCGGCGACGCCGTCGATCTCTGCCTGTAGGTCCTTGAGGACGGCCAAGCGCATCTGCTGCCAGGGCTTCAGTGTGAGCCGGTCCTCGAAGCGCCGGACCTGAGCCGCGACGTCTTCAGCCGCCTTCGAGAGCGCGGCGTTCAGCTCCTTGACGCGGTCCTCCGCGTACCGGTCCCGCCGCTTGACCGCCTCCTCGACGGCCTCCCGGATCCGCTTCGCCTGGGGCGTGTCGGCCATGGCGATCACCCCTCCAGCACGAGGGGCAGGTCCGGTGCGCCGGCCAGGGGGCCGGTCTCGATCTCGCCGGACGCGGGGACGCCGGCCATACCGTAGCAGGTCCAGGGGCCCGTCTCGCCAGGGCGCACCCGACGCCAGGTCCATGGTTGCCCGGTGGTCGCCTTGCTCCCGTCTGCAGCCAGTCGGTACAGCCCGGGGACCGCGGGGATCCGCCCCTCGGATTCGATGTGGATCGAGTCCGCAAGCGCCTGGTCGTGAACCCACAAGAGGCGCTCCTGGTGCGGCATGTCTTCCGGCGATACCTGGAGCTGGGCTGTGCTGTTAAGCTCATCCGGGAGTTGAACGAAGCAGGGCATCGCACCAAGGAGTGGACAACGAAGAAGGGTAGGGTCCAACCCGGCAAGCCATGGCACAAGAACTACGTGTACCGGCTGCTGCGCAACCCGGTCTACATCGGGCAGGTCGAGTACAAGGGGGAGACGTACGAGGGCGAGCATGACCCCATCGTTGAGAAGTCCCTCTGGGACCAGGTACAGAAGGCCATCGCAGTGCCTAGCAGAATTCGCAGTAACATGAACCGGGCTACAACGCCAGGGCTGCTCAAGGGGATTCTCCGTTGCGGCCACTGCGGAACAGCGATGGCGGTGACGTTCACCCGGCGCCACGGGAGGCAGTACCGGTACTACGTCTGCCACCGGGCTTCGAGCACCTCGTACGAGAATTGCACCGTCCGTAGCGTCTCGGCGGGCATCGTCGAGGATCTCGTCAAGAACCGGCTGCGTGCTTTGTTCCGCTCGCCGGAGGTCGTGAAACAGACCATCGAGTCGATCCGCCGGATGCAGGCCGAGGAACGCCACCAGGTCGAGGTCGAACGCCTCAAGGTCGTTGAGGAACTCAAAGGAGTGAGGTCGCTCGGGCTGCAGTTGTTGCAATCCTTCCAGGGGGCTGACACCACGTTCGTGCGGAGTGAGCTCGAGCGTCTTGACCGCAATCGGGCAGACCTGGAGGCCAGGCTGTGTGAACTCGATTTGCAGCTCTCCTCACTCTCGGAGCAAGAGGCAGCGCCGGAGAGCGTCGACAAAGAACTGACCGTCCTGGACAACATCTGGGCGAATCTCTTCCCGGGCGAGCAGCAGCGTCTGGTCCGCCTGGTCATCGACCGGGCTACGATCTTCACCGATCGCCTCGACCTGACCCTGAGCGGCGAAGGCGTGCAGGCCGTCGTCGATCTGCTGGTCGCGGAGCACAGCGGGTGCGACGCCGCCCCCGCCCCCGGGGCCGCGGGCCAGATCCACACGATCTCGCTCCCGATCCAGTTCAAGCGCCGGGCGGGCCGTCGCGAGATCATCCTACCCGCAGAAGGCAAGACCGCCGCATCGGCGGTGCCGAACCATGTCTTCCTCCTGACCCTGGCCCGGGCCTTCCGCTGGAAGGACCTCCTCGAGACCGGCAAGTTCCCCTCCGTGAAAGCCCTGGCCGCGGCCGTGGGCCTCGAGCGCTCCTACGTCGGCAAGCTCCTGAACCTGACGTTGCTGTCCCCCAAGATCGTCGAGGCCCTTGTCGCCGGCGACGAGCCCGATGGCCTGGCAGTCGGGAGCCTGCGGCAGGGCGTGCCGGTGCGGTGGGAGGAGCAGGCTGTGGCCCCCTGAGCCTATCGAATCGGTCCTTGACCGCCGCCGGAGCGCTCCTCTTGTCATAGCAGGAAACCTCTTCCACCCGGCGGCTCATCGCAGTATTATGAACCCGCAGCAAGCCAGCAGGGTCGACTGGGGAGCCGAGCACCGCGGGCTTGAGCGAGCGCCCGCGACGAAGGCGCCAATTGAAGCGAGTGTCGGGGGAGGTGCGCGTGAGCATGGCATTCGAAGACGTCGCGACCAAGATGTCGGAAGACTACAGCAGTTTCTTCTCTCTTCTCTTCCGAACGCCGAAGGATGCCGAGGCCTTCATGGAGCGATTGTCATTGCCGTTGCAGCCGCCGTCCGAGGCAAGACCCCGGATCGCGTGCGTGGGATGTCCAAGCATGCGTAAGGACGCGGGCACCGTTGCCGTCGTGGCTATTGCGGGCGAGATGACGTCCGACGAAGCGGCTGGGGTTGTCCGTCTATACCAAGAGTTCGGACCCATGACCGGTTCCATTATGATATCTCCGTCGTTGGGGGCCTTGGCTAACCGGTCGGGGAATCTGACGGAAACAAGGCCAGAGCCAGGAAAGGGGGAGAGGCACAAGGCCGAAGGGGACCTGATCTCGGGAGATGGGTGTTCTGAGATAATTGCTAAGGGCGAGGTGTGGCGTCTGGTTGACGAGACAGATGCCCCTGGACAGGTCCGGGCTGTCTGGGATTTGATTCCCAGATTGGGCGGGGGCGGGGACAAGCCGTTGCTGGACAGGGTTGCGAAGTGGCACTCTGCGATGATGTACTCAGCGTACACTTTGCAGCCTACTGAAGCCCACACCTGTCTGGACTTCTGGGAGAGGATGGGAGATATCGCTCTGCGCTTGGTTCCTTCCGGGGCTTCTCCTGATTTAAGAACGAGGCAATCTGCCGCGTTCTGTTTCCTCTGTGGTCTGCGCGGTTCCGACAAGCTTTCGAAACCTGCCGGTACCGGTACCGTGCAACCAATGCTCCGCGTGAGCAGGAAATTCCAGTCGTGCATTTCTCCAGAGGTCGACGCTGCATGGAGGGCCCAACGCTCGCAACTTACGTACTGGGAACGAATTATCGACAACGTCTCGAGGTCAAGGGTCAGCGGGCCACTGGGATGTTTTGGCATCTTATCAGCATTCTCCATGTTCCTACTCGCGATTTTTATGGGTGGTTTGGATGCAACTGGCCTCTTTTTCGGCTTCGGTGCGTGCGGTGTGGCTCTCTCCTGGATTCTATGGCGGTGGATGAATGTCAGTTCCAGGGTGACCGACAGGCGAGATGCTATCCACAACAAGATGGCAAGCAGTATTCGAAGCCAAGTCGACGAATGGGAGGCTGGCTCAGCGGCAAGGGCCTTGGAGACAGAAAGGCTCCGGGCGGGTCACGCAGGACGCAAAGCAGTCGACCAAGGGGTCCACGTTGCTGCCTCGATTGAAAGCAGTGGTGAAGAGTTCGAAGGGTTGACCGCACCGCCGCTCGGCCGCAAAGCTTGTCGGAGGTGTGGAGAGGTCTCCTTCGACCAAGTACACCGCTGCCCCAATTGCGGACTTCAGAACTGGTGGGAGGAAGCGGCAGCTTCGCCCGTTGGAGTGCGTCCGTCCGATGCTCAGGTACCAGCCATGACGGCGGAAACCAGCGGCGACCGGGCAACATGCGAGTCGGAAGGCGGGGGAACACGAGCAGCCGAGGCGGAGGCCAAGCGCAAGGCGCTGGAAGAGGCTGAGCGAAAGGCGGCAGAGGAGAAGAATCGCAGGGCCGCGGAGGAGGCCAAGCAAAAGGCGGCAGAGGAGAAGAATCGCACGGCCCAGGTGGAGGACTTCGATTCCGAAGCCGCGGAGAGGGCCATCGAGGCATTTTTCGCGCCGGGCGGTGGCATGGAGAAAGTGAGAAAACAGTTCTCGGGCCAAGGAGGACGATTGGCGGGATCAGAGACCGCTCCATCGAGAACGCCCGACTTGCTGCGTGCCATCAAGGAGAACGACAGTGCTGCTGTAACGGCGCTTATCGGCTCTGGCCTGAAGCCAACTGCGGGTGACGACAATGGGCTCATGGCTCTCCACTGGGCCAAGTCGCGCGAGATGGTTGCGGTCCTTGTCAATGCTGGTGCGGACATCGAGGCCCGGACGCACCGTGGAAATACACCACTATATGTGGCGGTTGAGTCGGGGAATCTCCAGGCAGCAGAAGCCCTGCTTGACAGCGGAGCGGACGTACATGCGACGTGCGAACACCAACGTACCGCTCTTCACATGGCGGCTTTCAATGCGGCAGGAAACCCCCCGGAACTTGGGGGCGCCAAGGAAGGCTTGCAGATCGTCCGTCTCCTGATCGAGCGCGGTGCCGATCGTGGGGCCATAGATGATGGCGGACGGACGGCTCTCGCAGTCGCGAAGGGCGTGACGACCCTGGGCATCCCTGCGTATCCGGAGTTGCTTCGGACTTTGCAGTGACTCGCGTGGTAGTTGAGCAAGCGCTGCGGCAATCGGGTCGTTGGACAGGGAGAGCAGAGGAGAGTGAAATGGGCTCTTGGGACTGGCTGCTCGGGAAGAAATGCGAGGACTGTGGGAGCCGTTTTCGGGAAGCAGGTGCAACGTGCCCAGCCTGCAATGAAACTTGTCGCCAGGCGGAGGAGAAGGCCAAACGCGAAGCTGAAGAGGCCAAGCGGAAGGCCGACAATCTCAAGCGGGAAGCGGAGGTTGCGGCTTTCACACGGAGCAGCCTTGTGAGCGGCGAGGCCTCTCATCTCGCCGACCTCCTCAGAAGTCCCGATGCCGAGACGAGATGCGAAGCGGTCTCCAGGTTGGACGCTATGCTCTCCAGAGTTCACTTTACCCACAGCTCGTCTACGGATCTCCGCTTGGCCCTTGAGGAAACGGTGGTTCCACTGCTGTCTGTCGCTCAAGAACGCGGTCGAGTCGACTACAGGAAGTTGCTGATGGCCGCTATTGCCCAGGGCAAGAAGATGGCCGATCTTCCGGAATCCGACCGCGCGCCATTCACGGTTTCCGCAGTCAAGGCGGCAGGCATTCTTGGGACGATGAGGTCCCCCTGGGGACTCCTGCCCTTGATCAACATCTGCGGATCCGTGGTAACCCGCGAGACCCAGGCCAGCTTGGCCTGGGTGCTGATAGACTGTCTTCTCGAGCACTGGACTAGTGACGCGCTGCTGCTGCAGAAGAGCTTTTGGGTGAACTCAACTCGCGTTGAACAGGCCCGGCACCTGGCCGGTCAGTTCTGGGTACAGCGTTCGTCAGGGTCGGAGAACCCGGAGCGCCCCGCCATCTGCGACTCCTGCGCGTCGCCGATCCCCACGGGTGGAGGATGCATATGCAATCCGGCACAGGTAGCCACCGGTGTCGCTGCATCTGTGACGGACGTGGAGTGGGTGAATGTGCAATGGCAGCCTGATCTTGTCTGCGACCGTTGCTTTGAAATGAAACCCTATGAGCCCTGGGATGGCGGGATGTATGCAATCAAAGCGTTAGGGGGCTCAGGCATCTCAACTGAGTCCAGCAAGTCCTTCCAGGATTACCTACGCCGGAAGCCCTGAGGCCGTGGGCATCGAGCGCTCCTACGTCGGCAAGCTGTTGAACCTGACACTCCTGTCCCCGAGGATTGTCGCAGCCCTCGTCGCCGGCGCCGAGCCCGATGGGCTGGCGGTGACAAGGCTCAGGCAGGGGGTGCCGGTGCGGTGGGAGGAGCAGACGATGGCTTCCTGAGTCCCTCGAATCTGTTCTCGACCGCCGCCGGAGCGCCCCTCCTGGCGTCGCAGAGAATCTCTTCCAGCCAGCGGCTCAGACGTACATCGATGGCCGCGTGAGGGGCATTTCTCCAGCCCCGCGACCATACCTCGCGTGACTAGAACTCGGACCCGAGTCCAGAAACGGCCCGACGCCCTCCTCGTCAGCCTCCCATGCGGGTTTGCGGGGCTTGAGGGAAAGAAGGGGCCTTCTGCTTAAGGCCCGGGCTTTTCAGAGACAGAGAGCGAGAACGGGGCCCGGAGGGGGCAAAATGGGGTCCGGGCGGCGAGGGCGAGGCCCCTTGTTGGCGAGCGGGTCGGGAACGACGAGAAGCGGCGGACGGCCTGGGGACTGGCAGAGATGCGTGCGAAGTGTGCGAACGTCACCGGGCGGTCAAGGACCGTCGAGAGACGGGTTCGTGAAATCGGGTGGTGGAGGGCGCGTCGCTCGAACGCGAACCTCTCCATGGGGAGAGAAACCAGGCCACCGGAGAGCCGTATGTGCCCGTGGATATTGGGGACAATCACGGGCCTGGGGGCAGAGACGAGTTCGATGTCGAGCACGGGCGGGAGTGAGCTCGTGTCGCCGACAGCGAACGGTATGGGGAACTCGGGGCTGCCACGTCTTCCCGGTAGCCGCACAAAAGCGCTTGCGGCACGCCGAGTTCAGCGGTAAGTTGCACCGTCATGAGACGCCCAGCAACGCGGGGCGACGTCGTGTTACGCACTCGAGGTGAAGACCATGTCGGTCCTTGTTGATGGGGTGGCTTATCGCACGGCCGAGGACGTGGCGCGGGAAGCCGGCGTGACACGCCAGACGTTCTGGCGCTGGCGCAAGTTGCGCAAGGTTCCCCAGGGACGGCGATTCCGCGATGGCCAGCAACTGCTTTTTACGGCCGACGAGGTGCGTCGTGTCGTCGAGTTCGCAAACAGAATGGAACCCGTCGTTGCAGCCGGTATCAGGCCGCCAGGGCGAAGCGTCCCCGGACACGCGAGGTAGAGCATGGAATGCACCAATCCTAAAGCAGTCGTCCTCCTGAGTGGCGGTCTCGATTCGACGACTGTCCTCGCCATCGCCAAGCAACAGGGATTCGACCCCTATGCCTTGACGTTCCGATACGGCCAACGTCACGACCTTGAGGTTGAAGCGGCTCGCCGCGTGGCTTCAAGCATCGGCGTGGCCAAGCACATAGTCGCCACCATTGACCTTCGCTCATTCGGGGGCTCGGCCCTGACGGGCGACATGGATGTCCCCAAGGACAGGAAGGTCAGCGAACAGGCAGGCGACGACATTCCTGTGACGTACGTCCCGGCCCGCAACACGATCTTCCTCTCGTTCGCTTTGGCGTGGGCTGAGGTCCTGGAATGCAGCGACATCTTCATCGGGGTGAATTCCGTTGACTACAGCGGGTATCCTGACTGCAGGCCTGAGTTCGTTGCTGCCTATGAGAAGATGGCCAACCTCGCCACCAAGGCGGGTGTGGAGGGACGTCAGTCCGTCAAGATCCACACGCCACTGATCTCGCTGTCCAAGGCCGACATCGTGCGGAGGGGACTGGAGTTGGGTGTCGACTATAGCCTCACCTTGACGTGCTACGATCCTGGTCCGGCAGGCGAATCCTGCGGTCACTGCGACGCCTGCCAACTCAGGCTCAAGGGGTTCGCAGAGTCGGGCGTCCCCGATCCAGTCCCTTACCGGGCAGCGTAGGAGTCCCACATGCCCTATTCGGTCAAGGAAATCTTCTACACCCTGCAGGGGGAAGGGACCAACGCCGGCAGACCTGCGGTCTTCTGCAGATTCTCCGGGTGCAACCTGTGGTCGGGTCGAGAGGAAGACCGACTTGCCGCAGCCTGCGCGTTCTGCGATACCGATTTCAAAGGAACAGACGGGCCTGGCGGGGGAACCTTCCTGACCGCCAAGTCGTTGGCAGACGCAGTGCTCGGCAGATGGCCGAAGTCATCGACGGACCAGCGATCGAGATTTGTCGTCCTCACGGGAGGGGAGCCGACCCTCCAGGTGGACGACAAGTTGACTGAAGCGTTGCATGGTCTGGGCTTCCAGGTGGCGGTGGAGACAAACGGCACTCGTCTTCCTCCACCTGGCGTTGACTGGATCACGGTGAGTCCCAAGGCCGGTTCGACCTTGGTCTGCACCACGGGCGACGAACTGAAGTTGGTCTACCCCCAGAATGGATTGGATCCCGGTCTGTTCGAAGGGCTGAGCTTTGGCCAGTTCCTCCTCCAGCCTCTGGACGGTCCCGACCGGGACCACAGCACGAGGTTGGCGATTGAGTACTGCTTGGCACATCCGCGCTGGCGGCTGAGCCTGCAGACGCACAAGTACATTGGCATTCGTTGAGGTTGAGCCATGGAGATCTACAAAGTGTTTACCTTTGAGGCCGCCCACAGGTTGCCTGCTGTTCCACCCGGGCACCCCTGCGGCCGACTCCACGGCCATTCATACAGGGTCGAGCTTCATGTGGCGGGAACGCCTGGCGTCGACACGGGGTGGGTCATGGATTTTGCTGACCTGAAGGCTGCGTTTCAGCCAATCCTCAAACGTCTCGATCACAGCTGCTTGAACGAGATCGAGGGGCTTGAGAACCCCACGAGCGAGGTTCTCGCCCGTTGGATCTGGGAGCGTCTCAAGCCCTCGCTGGTTCCACTCGCCAAGGTGGTTGTTAGCGAGTCTGCCTCCAGCGGTTGCATTTACGCGGGAGAGGCTCTCTGAAAATGGAAGACGTTCAGAACAGACAGGACGACCGGAGCATCCCCATCGACCAAGTGGGCGTGAGCGAGCTCCTCTACCCGATTTCCGTGCTCGACCGCGAGAGCGGCCGCCAGAACACCGTGGCTCGCCTGACCATGTCGGTCAACCTGCCCGAGTCCTTCAAGGGGACACACATGAGCCGGTTCATGGAAGTGCTGAACCGGTACCGCGGCGAAGTCACCATGCGGACTCTGCCCGGACTGCTGGCGGCGCTCAAGGAAAGCCTCGTCGCACGGAGCGCCCGGATTGAGGTTGTCTTTCCCTATTTCCTCGAGCGCCGGGCACCGGTAACGGGTGCAGCAGCTCTCATGGACTACGAGTGCACATTCATCGGCGAGGCCAACGGCGGCCGAGAGGACTTCGTTCTCGGCGTGAAGGTGCCTGTGACCAGTCTCTGTCCGTGCAGCAAGACAATCAGCGATTACGGTGCGCATAACCAGCGCGGCTATCTCACCGTCTTCGTTCGATCTTGCCGTGGTTCTTCAGGCGACTGGCAGATGGTCTGGATCGAGGAACTCATCGCTGTCGCAGAGAACGCAGGGTCAGCGCCCGTGTATCCAGTCTTGAAGAGGCCTGACGAACGCTTCGTTACGATGCAGGCATACGACAATCCAGTCTTCGTTGAGGACATGGTTCGTGCTGTTGCAGTGCGACTCCGGGACGACTCTCGGATCGCGTGGTTTCGCGTCCACGCCGAGAACCAGGAAAGCATCCACAACCACTCGGCCTTTGCCACGGTGGAGTGGACTCGGCCGTTGAGCCAGGAAGAGCCCGGAGAAAGCTCCATTGTCAAGGAGGCGCCAGAATCGTGATCCACGTCGTTGTCACCTGCACCAGCCGGAAGGGCCTCAAGCCAAGGTGGGAGTTCCTTGCCAGGAACTTGAGAGGCGGAGGTGTCGACCGTCGCTGCGAGACTTGGACCAGACTCCTGGACCTGGCCGCTCCCGGAACCCTGGCCGCCGAGGATCTGTACCAGGGGAGCTTGTGGCAGGCTTCCCGCAGGCTGGTGACCCTGGGTGCCAGGACAACTCTGTGGGTCTGTTCCGCCGGGTATGGTCTCATCCGACCGACCAGCATGCTACACGCCTACGGCGCGACGTTTTCATTCGGGGAAGAGGATTCTGTCTGCTCATCTGTTGACGAGGCCGCGGCTTGGTGGAACGGGCTAGGCCGGTGGGCAGGACCAGAAACCGGGCAGCCGCGGACTATCGAGGAATTGGTCAGAGCGAAGCCCACTGACTCCTACGTCCTGGTTCTGTCCGAACCGTACTTGCGTGCAGTGACCAAGGACGTTCGAAGCGCTGCCGTGGCGCTGTCGAATTCTGACAGACTGGTAGTCGTGTGCGCCGGAGCGAGAGGTCATCATGGGCTGGGTGAATTCCTCCTCCCGGCCGATGCTCGCTGGCAGACGAAGTTTGGCGGACCACGGCACGTACTGAATGCGAAGATAGCCGAGTGGCTTCTGTCAACAGTGGGTTCCGGCCCATTGTCTCGGACGGCCCTAGCGGATGCAGCGCTGGAGGTTGCCAACACTCTCGAATCCCTGCCTGTTTGGAACCGAATGCCCTTGACAGACGAAGACGTTCGGGCCTTCATCCGTGGCGCGCTGGCGGCCGACGGCAAGGCGACGAAGAGTCGCCTTTTGAGACGGCTCAGAGACAGTGGCCGAGCGTGCGAGCAGGGGCGTTTCGGGGGCCTGTTCGAGGAAGCAAGGTGCGATGGAGAACCCAAGACGAGGCGGGCGATTCGGCCTGCGAAGTTGAAATAGGGCGAGGCGGACATTGAGATTCTTCTTTCCAGATAGTCAGGACCAGGTCGACCCGAGCTTCGACTTTGTCACCGAGCAACGATCGCCTCACCGCGTTCGCCAGCGAGACGACCAGTACGCGCACGAAGCGCTCGGAGAAGCCGTCTACTCGGGGCTTCTTGTTTCCAAGGCAATCGTCGATGGAATCGGCGGTGGAGCTGGCAAGTACACGCTTGCGCAGCGCTCTCGATTGTACCGGGAGGGGGTCCGGGAGTTCTTCCGTCTGAACAGGGTGGCGGGTCCCCCCCTCCAGACCATGGGCGATTGCGGCGCATTCAGCTACGTCCGAGAGGAGCGCCCGCCCTTCTCGGTGGATGAGGTCATCGACTTCTACGAAGGCTGTGGCTTCGATATCGGGGTGTCGGTCGACCATGTCATTCTCGCCTACGACGCCCAGGCAGACCGACCCCTGCTTGGCGCTGACAGCGTCCCTGCCGCTTGGCGGGACCGGCAAGAGTTGACCCTGGATTTGGCGGCGGACTTTCTTCGGGCTCACGCTTCGAGACACTGCCGTTTCGAACCCATGGGCGTTGCACAAGGCTGGAGCCCTGGTTCTTACGCCCGTGCCGTGAAGAAGCTGCAAGACATTGGCTTCGGCCGCATTGCCCTGGGTGGGATGGTTCCGCTTAAGACCAAGGAAATTCTTGACTCGTTGCGGGAGGCGAACGCCGTGAGGCGGCCGGGAGTGACGTTCCACCTGTTCGGGGTGACGAGATGTGAGCAGGTCGGCGAGTTCCAGCAATACGGTGTCGCCAGCTTCGACAGCACATCCCCGTTCAGGCAGGCGTTCAAGGACGACAAGAACAACTACTATGCCATGGACCAGGCGTTCCTTGCCCTCCGGGTTCCCCAAGTCGATGGGAACCCGAGACTTCGCAACATGATCCGCTCCGGCGAGGTCGACCAGAGGCTGGCCATGAAGCTGGAGAGGGCCTGTCTTGAGTCACTCAGGCGCTTCGACGCAGGCGGCTGTGAGACGGCCGAGGCCCTGGGGGCGCTTCGTAGGTACGAGGAACTTTTCGATCCGACCCATGACCGCAGCGCAGAGTATCGTCGGACGCTAGACGCTCGACCTTGGAAGGACTGCGACTGCAGGATCTGCCGGGGAATCGGCATCGACGTCATCGTCTTCCGCGGTTCCGACCGCAACAAGCGAAGGGGGTTTCATAATCTCCACGTATTCAGCCGGCGTTTGGAGCGCGAACTGGAGTCGGCCAGGGCTACCCGCAGGGAAGCAAGGCGCTCGGATGGTGCTGCCACGACGCACAGAGGTCACTGACATGGCGCAAGAACTACGGATTCCCGCTCTTGAGGTCAGACAGACGGAGCGACGAGTTCTCTACAGTTTCGCAGTGGACGGGAAGTTGCTCCCAATGTTCGCCGCGGTCTCCCGGGTTCGCCGGGGCGACTTCCACAAGATCCAGGGATACCAACGGCCTGAGGTCTTGTCGCACATCGACGAGATCCGACGTTATCTCGAATCGGACAACCCTATGCTGCCAAACTCATTGGTCATCGCCTTCGACCGAAGGGTCCAGTTCATACCCAGCCGAAACGGGAACTCTCCCGCTGGATTCGCTCGACACGGGACACTCGTAATCCCCGCGGACAGCCAGAGCCTCGAGTCCGACAAGCCCGGCTGGGTCGTCGACGGGCAACAGAGAGTCGCCGCCATCCGCGATGCCAGCGTCGACCATTTTCCGGTGTTCGTCACGGCCTTCATTGCAGACGGGGTCGAGGAACAGCGTGCTCAGTTCATCCTCGTCAACGCAACGAAGCCTCTGCCCAAGGGACTCGTTTACGAACTGCTTCCCGGTGCCAGAGGCAGGCTTCCCTCGGTTCTTGGAAGAAGGCAGTTCCCTGCCAAACTCATGGAGAGGCTGAACTACGATGCGGATTCGCCCATGATGGGGATGATCCAGACCACGACCAACGGCAGCGGAATCATCAAGGACAACTCTGTCCTGAAGATGCTGGAGAACAGCCTTGGCAACGGGGCTCTCTACTGCTATCGGGACGCAGCCACGGGCGCCGTGGACGAGGACGCCATGCTTACCGTCTTGAAGGAGTACTGGGCCGGTGTGAGTTCCGTGTTTGTCGAAGCATGGAACCTTCCACCCAGGCGGTCCCGCTTGATGCACGGCGCAGGGATCGTGAGCATGGGGCTTCTCATGGACGCGATTCATCACCGGCTAAGCGGCAAGAGGCAGTTGTCTTCGGGCGAGTTCGCCACTGACTTGGAACCACTGAAGAAGGTCTGCCGGTGGACTGCCGGGGCCTGGGAGTTCGCCCCCGGGATGACCCGGAACTGGAACGACATTCAGAACACGCCGAAGGACATCCAACTCCTTTCGGACTACCTTCTGAGTCAGTACAAGAGGCATGTGGCTCGGAGGAGACTGCCGTCCTCTTCAGGCAGGCCGTAGAGCAGGTTCCCCTCGATGGCGGGCCGGGGCACACCAGGCACCTCCGCTCCAACCCCGAACTGTGATAGGATCTACGGACGCTGGCCAGTGTCATTTATGCCTTCAGGTTGATCGTGTCCAGGCGTCACATTATTGGCCGCGGCACGTTGTAGTGGTCCTGGGCGTCGACCTCATCCTTGACGGCCCACGCTGTCCGACTTGGAGCGTCCGCAGCCCAATGCGACGCGGGACGTGGTTGCCGCGGCACGTGTTGGGACGCACTCGGTGCCTAGTGCCCCTCGCCTGCCCGCTGACCCGCCTTCGTGCCACCCCAGCACCGAGTCGGTCGGCCCCCAAAGAACCCACCGTCAACCCGTTGAAACGGCATAGGTTTCCTTGGTCAGATAGGTCTCTTTCGGTGTTGACGCAGGGGGGCCGCATCTCCGATAATGGGCCCGTGACCCGGACCAGGAGACTGGGCACTTCTGGAGGACAGCCTTGTCGGAACTGGAGCACTGGATTCTGTCAGTGGGACGGTGGGAAACTTCCGTCCGGACCGATGAGGAACGTTTCGCTGAGCATCGAGAGCACGCGGACGGCCCTCGCCTGACCCGCGTTGCTGTTGCAAGCGTGCAGGGTCAAGGGGAGAATGTCGCCATGAAAGCCGCTTCAGTTTCGACCCCCAGCATCAGCCTTCAGCAACTCATCTTAGGCTCCGCTCTCAGTTGTCTTGCTCGGTGCCCCTTCCGGTCTTACGGGCGAAGCCTGTGGCGTCAGAAGAGGTTGATGCGGTTCTTGGTCCACCAGGTGAGGCCCGGCGGAGGCGGGGCATGAAGCGTGGCGTGTTAGATTTCCCGCCCGGTGCTCTCCTAAGAGACCCCGGGAACCCCGACGACCTCGACATTCGGGTTGTATCCTCCAGCCCCGAGTGCGTGGTGGTGTCCGCTGAAGGCGGCTTGTTTCGCTATACCTGCAGCGAGACACTCTTGCATCGCTGGCTGCTGCCACCTCGCACTGCCGTGGCGATCCATCCAATACGGGAGCATCAGACCATCCGCACAGGGGTTGTTGTCGGCATCTGCGGCGATTGCGATTCCGCCGCAACCTGGACATATGAGGTCCGCACCGAGACTGGAGCCGAGGAGGTCCCGGAGCAACTCCTCCGAGTTCTCAAGGTCTCCCTGGACGACCCCGTTGAGCGCATGGAACTGAACGCTTGGCGCGGGCCTAGGAGGTTCTACGCTCGACTCGCTTTGCTCGAACGGACCACGGTCTGGAAGCAGGACTCGGAGGGCATCCCCGCGTTTCTCGGGGCTCGCATCGAGCCGCTCTTTCACCAGTTCTACGCAGCTCGTCGCTGTTTGATGGACCGGGAGACTCGGTTTCTGCTCGCTGACGAAGTTGGCCTCGGTAAGACCATTGAGGCGGGGCTTGTGATCCAGTCGCTCATGGCATCGAAGCCCGACATGAGGGTGCTAGTTGTTGCCCCCGGAACCACGAGTCGCCAGTGGCTCTCCGAGCTGTATTGGCGGTTCGGGGGGCGCGTCTTCACTCACGTCGATTCGGTTCGGTATGAACCTCGCACTGGCGCACAAAAGGCCATGAAGGATCTACTTACGAGCGACCACCTAATCGTGACCACGTCCATGCTGCGTTCTTACCCGAAGGCTCTGGCTGCCGTGACGGACCAGAACTGGGACCTGTTGGTTGTGGACGAGGGGCATCACCTTGTGAATTGGCCAGAGCTTGTTAATCCGCTTCGCCGTGTTTCGGAGACTGCCGCGGGTTGCCTTGTCCTGACGGCGACCCCAGGGCGCGGTGACGACAAGGGCCTCCTCGAGATGCTCAAACTGGTTGCGCCCGGCACATACGGTCACGTGACCGAAGCTGAGTTCGTCGATCGCCTCGGCCCGCAGCGAGACATCACAGAGAAGCTGCTCTATTCCGAGGAGTTGGTCGCCGCTCTCCTTGAGCGCGGCGAGATCGAGGAGGAGGATGCACGAGACCTCGCACGTCAATGGAACGGCCTGTTCCCCGACGACCCGGTTGTCGTCGAGAGATTGGCTAGAATGGGCGATGGCGACGGCGAGGCGGCCGAGGAGTTGGTGGCCCACATCCAGGAACATTACCGCGTCGACCGCCGTATCATTCGTACGCGCCGCCGGACCCTAGCGGAATACGGGAGCCACTACGCCTCGCGCAAGCTGGAAGTCGTTGAGTACGAGCCGAGTCCCACCGAGGTAGCCGTCTCGGAGCAGGTCGAGGATCTGCTCGTTCGACCGGACGTCCCTGCGCCATGGAAGGCATACTGGTCTCGCCACGTGTGCACGACGCCCTTGCTTCTGGGGCACCTCGTCAGGACTCGCCTCGCCGCAATCTCCGAGACAAGCGCGGAGGGGCCCGCAATGGACCCATTGGCTGGCGACCTCGGACCTGAGGAGGAGGAAGTGGCGCTTGGAGACCTTCTATCCTCTGGCCCGACGTTTCCCGGCGAGTTGCGGTGGCTGGAGGAGACGCTGGCGCAGGTGGACCGCTGGCGCCAGGCTGAAGAGCATACCCCAATGCGATTCGTTGCGTTGCGCGTCTGGCTAGACCAAGCAATCGGCTGTGGTGGCCGGAAGACGCTAGTCTTCTCCCAGACTCGTCAGATGGTGGATGAACTCGCAGAGTATCTCCGCTCGTCTCTTGGCCAGAATGCCGTGGCCGTCATGACCCACAACCTCGAAGACGACGAGATCGCAGAGGTTGCTCGGCGGTTCGAGCGGCGCCCCGAATGCCTTGTCCTCTTGTCAGATGAGGTCGGAGCGGAGGGCCGGAACTTCCAGTTCGCCGATGCCGTAGTGCACCTGGACCAACCAACCATCGTCGCCCGCCTTGAGCAGCGAATCGGACGCCTCGACCGTATTGGGCGCCCCGAGGACAGGCCAGTTGTCTCAATGGCGCTCATTGGACCCTTCGCGTTGGAGCGGGCGTTTCTGGAACTTAACCGTGACTTGTTTGGAGTATACGAGCGGTCGATCGGTGGACTGGAGTACCTTCTGCCCCGATTCCAGCAAAGCATTCGGACTGCCGCCGCAGGTGGAGCGCAAACTCTCCGAGCGCTTGCCCAAGCTCTACGCCCGGAGTTGGTGACCGAGGAGCAGAGGGTAGATGAGGCATTCTCATTCTTCCTCGACACGACGCGTCCGGAACTTGAGCGCGCGAAGGAACTTGCCGACCTGGTAGGGGAGCGCACGGGAGATGAAGACGAGAAGCTTGTTCGCGATTGGTGCAAGGAACTTCGCGTTGACCTCATTCCGCAAGAGGGCAACCGCGTGAAGGTCGAGGTGCGGGTAGAGCGCCTGGACTCGCCCCTCCCGGCGCTCGGGCCACAGGATTGGGTCAAGGTGGGCACGTTCCTCCGAGGTTCGGCTCTTGATGTCGCTGCGGGTCAGTACTTCGCCCCCGGGCACGTCTTCGTCGACGCGCTTCTTCAGAGTGCGCAGAACATGCAAGACGCGCGCTCCGCTGCCTTCTTTCGTGATCTCGGCGCCCACGGCCGCGGGCGCACCTTCTGCGTGGTTGTGGGACGCCTCGGCCCGGACAAATCGGCCTTGGCCGGAGGCCTGCCTCCAGGACTGATGAGACGCGCAGAACACTACCTTCCGTTTGAATGGGTCAGGTCGGTGTTCGAGATTCAACCTGACGGCGAAGTCGCTCCTGTTCCCAACGGGCCGTTGCTGAACCAGTTGCTCAAGGACTTCCTCCCCTCTGACCGCAAGTGCCATCTCGACCATGTCTGGCAGGTGGTCGAGCGCTTCTCCGGGCTGTGGGTCGGCCTGCGGGCCGCCGTGGCAGAGGCCGGGCAGTTTGCATTGGCGGACAAGAAGGACGTGATCGAGGCTGCGGCCAATGAACTTGAGGAGGCATTGCGGTCCGAGTTCGCATACCTCCGGTCGCAGCAGGACGGCCTGGGTGCTGACGACACGGCCCGAGCCCTGAGCGAGCGGGAGGCTCTCTTGGCTGCCGTCCGCTTCCCGTCGATCGTGACAGACGCCGTGGCTCTCGTCTTTGGCAGCGAGGGTCGCTGATGCTGGACCGTCTGTCCGTCGAAGAGGCTCTCAGAAGCGAGGACTGGGCGAGAAGTGCGATGATTCTCGACAAAGCATCTCGTGCTGCCGAAGACCGTGGCGAGCGCTGGCGATTGCGCTCCATGGCTGATTGCGCCCATGTGCTCCAGCAGGGTGCGATGGGACGGGACGCTGCAGCCCAGATTCGCGAGATAGTCCGGCTTGCGGACGGGCATGTGCGCATCCCGGCTGGACGTGTGGCAGCGATTCCCCTCGAGTTTTTGACTGACTCCGCTCTTACAGCCTGCACAGATGCCTCGGGTACCGTATTGCTGGAGGTCTCTTCTATACATCCAGCAATGGAGGCTATTCCGGACCTTGACTGGGCCCTCCGCGTGGACCCTGCCCCAAGACGGACGGTGCGCTCGGAACCGGCAAGTTCGTTTCTTCGTCGACTGAGCCCGCACTCCCGGTTCGCCTCGGACGGTCAGAAGGCTGTCCTTCACGCCCTCATGATGATGCCTCCGGGGGCGACGCTTGTCGCGGCGTTGCCCACCGGGTGGGGCAAGAGTGCCCTCTTCCAGGTGGGAGCGCTCCATTGGCGTGAGGCTGATCCCAAGGCCTGCGTGCTCGTCATCGTTCCGACCGTAGCTCTTGCACAAGACCACGTTCGGGCCGTTGCCTCCATGCCAGGGCTTACCGGTTCGAGAGCTCTCGTGGGTGGCTTGCCAGCCACCCTGCGCCGCGAGACGCTTATGGCTTTTGCTGCAGGTGAAGTTCCAATACTTTTTGCGTCGCCGGAGATGGTTCTGGGTGCTGCACTGGAGACCGTTTGCGAGGCCGCCACAAGAGGTAGGCAGCGACACGATGGTGGTCATCTCGCATCTGTCGTCGTGGACGAGGCGCACATCATTGCCTCGTGGGGCAGGCACTTCCGCCCGGATTTTCAGAGACTTCCAGGTTTTGTGCAGGAACTAAGGTCCCGCCAACCTGGTCTTCGTACGCTTCTCTTGTCCGCAACTTTGAATGCTGAAACGCGGCAACGGTTGATATTTGATTTCGCCGGCCCAGGACCGAGCGCGGATGTCGTCGTCGCCGAACCCCGCGACGAATTCGACTTCGCATGGAGTTACGTACCGGCGGGAGTCGATCGCACGAGTCTTGTACTTCAGGTCGCGGACGTGATACCCCGGCCGGCCATCATCTACACAACGACTGTGGAGGATGCGGACAGGCTGCATGCTCGCTTTGGCGAGCGCGGGTATCAGAGGCTGGCTCTGTTCACGGGTGACATCGTTGACCCGACAGAGCGGCAGCGAGTGGTCGACAGTTGGGCGCTTGGCGAGACCGACTTGGTGGTTGCGACGTCTGCCTTCGGTATGGGTGTGGACAAACCTAACGTCAGGGCTATCGTTCATGCTTGTCTTCCTGAGAGTGCTGAACGCCTATATCAGGAAATTGGCCGTGGGGGCCGCGATGGCTACCAGGCGTTGTCTCTTTGCCTGTGGACGGACGGAGACGCTGCCACCTCTGCAAGTCTGGCCATCCACGGGTGGATGCGCCAAGAGACGTCCTTCCGTCGCTGGAAGGCTGTGTTAGCTGAAACAAGCCGCCGAGGCTACATCATCCCGGGACCGGGGGGCACGCAACGACTGAAAGTACCACTTGATGCGCGGCACGAGGGACTCGATCGAATCACCGGTGGACTCAACCGCCAATGGAACGCAGCACTCCTGACTCTTCTTCAGCGATCCGGAGCTTTGCGTATTGTCTCCGAAGAGCATGCTGCCAACGGCGCAGAATTGTGGGTGGCCGAGATTCTTGAACCCGCCATACTCAGCGAGGGGTCGAGCCTCCAGAAGGCCCTGGCGCCGTTTCTGTCCCTCGGTCAAGCCGAAGTCGATACCGCTGGAAGGAGGGCGGCCGAGTTGGAGGGAGCACTTCGCAACCGAGAGGAAGGCTGTTTCCGAACCCGGCTCTTTGATATCGTGGATTCATCCGGGGAGCCTTGGCCGTGCGGACGATGTGCGGTCTGTAGGGCGGCTGGCACCCCCCCTCACACGCGCCCCGAGCGCCATGCGTTCGAGGTCGCATGGCCTGACCACGCCTGGTCGCAGGCCGGCGCACTCCATGGCGGCTCCTGGGTTGTCAACTTGGAGGACTCTCCACTTCTGCCCTCCATTATGCGTTTGGTGGCACTCCTGGCAGAAGTCGGAATCGAGCAGTTTGTGGCGACGGCCGACACCCTGGAGGCCATTGAGCAAGGCGTGTGCGCAACGCCCGCCAGGTTGGGATTCACTCTGCTGTTGGGTGGCAACGTGCCTTTCTGTCGGTTGCCCACGGCTGTTCTCATCGGTCCTGGTCTCAACGAACCCGAGACCCTGAGGCGGCACTGCATGGCCTTGCGCAGGAAGTTCGAGACGGAATGGCAAGAGGTTCCCCTGCTGTTCCTGTTCTCGCCGGCTAGTGAGGGTGCGGGCTCCGCTCTCCAGCAACACCTGTCTTCACAGGCACCGATGTCTGAACTGGACCTTGTTCGTATGAGGAGCAGGAAATGAGTCTGCTATCGACACCGACCGGTCGTCCTGAACGTGTGTTTTCATTGGTTTCTCTGGTGCGAGTTCTTGGCGGCCGGGTTGCCTCTGGCGATGCCAAGGAGTGGATGGCTCCGCAGTTTCGCGCAGGAGGGGGCGGTACGCCGATGGAAGGCGACGGCAGTGGCAAGCCGGGCGATCGCGTCCGGGAAGTGTTTCGAGTGGCGCGTGACTTGGGGTTACTTGATGCCGAAAGGGACGAGTGGGTGGGCACGTGCGAACTGCCGGCGACGCGGAGAGAGTTCGCTAGACGAGTCCACGCTCACCTGTGCGGGCTTCCGGCAGAGCATCCCGATTCAGTGCTTTTCCGGGCATACGCCTGGTGCGCTGTTTGCATTGAGAAACACGGCATTGCCCAATTGGTTCAGATGAGCTCCGGGGACTTGGCCAGCGAAATCGCAGCGGGTCTTGGGAGGAGGAGCGAAGACAACGACGAGAAGTCGTTCAACACGACGAAACTGTCGGCCTGGAAGGATTGGATGGCATACTTGGGCCTGGGCTGGAACGACCTCCCGAAGGTCTCCGCCTTCTTGCCAGACCCTTCTAGGCGGATGGAGGAGGAACTCTCGAAGTTCCTTCCAGAGGACTCGCTTGTGGACGGGCAGTCCTTTCTGGCAGCCGTGGCAAAGAACTTCCCCTATCTCGACGGCGGTTCATTTTTTCAGGAAGCATGTGAAAGGGGCCGAGCCCGGCCCCCGGCCGGCCAACTCTCGCGCATCTTGAGCCAGACTGTTCGCTCCCTTGAGGATAGCGGGGTCCTGGGTTTCCAGATGGAAGGCGACTCCAAGACGGGGATCCAGCTCTTCCCCGACCCACTGAGTTCCATGAACGTGTTTAGCCATGCTCGCCGACTCAAGGGTGACCTCCATGTTTGAGCGCTATGCATGCTGGGATGCGATTGATGCCACCAAGATCCTCCGGCCCTTGGCCCTGGAAGGCAACGAAGCCGTCTTCAGGGCAACCCATTCCCCCATTTCCGGCCTGGTAGTCACGGGGAGCGAGGCCCATTCTGTGCCGCGTTCTTCAGAGGAAGGCCTACTCGAGTCGCTATCATCCTCCGGTCGACGCCACGCGATGTGCGTGGTCGAGGGAGAAGCCGGCTCGGGCAAATCGCATCTGATCAGGTGGCTTAAGGTCTACTGGCGATCTGCGAGCGACCTGCCAGTGCTCATCGAGCGTGCCGACGGGACCCTGGACGGTACGCTTCGTCAACTAAACTCCAAACTCTCAGCGTACGCCGGAACAAGCCTGGAATCCATAGTCCCTAGGAACAAACTCACCGACCAGGGCCAATGGGCCTCGCTCCTACTTCAACTCAGCAACCTGTGTCGTTCAGGTACGCTGTCGGAACCCTTGCCGGATGAGGAATGGTGCGACAAGCACGGCCTGGCAGACATGCTACAGGCCGACTCGGTGCGATCCATGTGGAAGGCGCCCGAGCGCGTCTTGGACGTGTTGACCAAGGGCACGGATCGGGATTCCAGAGTGGCGCGGTTCACCGCCGCCGACGTCTGCGAACTCAGGCAACCGTTGGCTGGGCTCAAGGGAAGGAACGTTGGTCCAGGGGCAATCAGGTTGGCCTACCTTCTACGAGGCGAAGCTCAAGCTGTTGCCTCAGCGCTCGGGAGTTGTCCTCCTGGTGCGGACGAGCCCGACCTTTCCACCGTGGCCCCCAACACCAGCAAGTTCTTGGCTGCCCTCAATTCTAGGTTGAGCCTTGCGATCCAGTCAGCCATGGGCATTAGTGGCGCTGCGCTCCAGAAGATCTTTCGCGACTTGAGACGCGTACTCAAGAAGAGAGCCCGACGGTTAGTCCTACTTCTTGAGGATCTCACTGGGGCTCAGGGTGTGGATCAGGAACTTCTATACCTGCTGCAGGAGAGCTCGACCACTCAGGAGGATTTCTGTGACATGGTGAGCGTAGTCGGCCTTACGCCGGCGTATTTCCGCCAGTATGTGGCGCCGCAGGCCAACGTCGTCCAGCGCATTACCCACCATGTCCGCTTTGGCCGCTCCGATGGCTCCTTTCAGGCCGTGTCCGCCATTGAGAACCCTTCGGAACAGGTGGCATTCGCCGCCCGCTACTTGCGAACTGTTCGTGCAGGAATGGCGGAAGTGGACCAGGCAGCGCAGGACAACACTGACATCGTCAATAAGTGTGCCAAGTGTCTGCATCGGAAAGAGTGTCACGAATCTTTTGGCCACGTAGACGGAATCGGACTCTACCCCCTCACCGAGAAGGCCATAGGCCGGATGTTCTCATCGCTGAGGCACCCACAGGGGACGATGTTCCTTCAGACTCCGAGGGCGCTAATTCAGTCGGTCCTTGCCCCATCCCTCTCTGCCGTATCTGCCATTGCCGCCGGCGTTTTCCCGGTGCCAACGATAGAAACCGAGTACCATCCATTGTCGGCACGGGAAGTGCGAGGTCTGGCCCGTGAGCACATAGAGAGGGCACCGGAGGAGCATCGAGAGCGACTGCGAACAACAGTTGCATGGTGGGGGGACGGCGGAATCCCAACGGCCGGTGATGAAGAGGGCGAATGGGCAGGGGTCCCGCAGGGCGTCTTTCGCTCCTGGGGACTTCCTATGCCTGCGAGCAGCGTCTCTCCGGCGACATTCCCACCTCGGAGAACCAGTGTCTCCCCGGAGGGGGCCGAAGAGCCTCTATCAACCAAGCCGTCTCAAGCCGAGTCCGAACCGGGTGAGGGCAAGCCGTCCACGACGTCGGCGGAAGGGAAGAAGGCCCCCTCCACGTCTGGGAAGAGCACGCCCAGGGCCAAGCTCGACAAGCAGTTCGAGCGCCTCGCCAACTGGCTTCGCTCGAAGAGGATAGATGACGACGGCTTCTGGTGGGCGCGCGCCGAGGCCGTGATCCGGCAGATCAACTGGAAGGCGGAAGACATCCCTTACTACTTCGCCGGCGAGGCATTGGGAGAAGTCCGACTTCAAGGTTCTGGAAGGACAGACTACCGCAACATAGTGATTCCCTGCACCAAATGGGCAGCTAGAGGCCTGGAATGGCATGCTCGCCTCGATGCTGGAGAGTTGGCACCAGGGGAGAGGGATTTCGCCACTCAAGCAGTGGCCGTGTTTGCGCAGAACGTCCGCAACGTTGTTCGAACCTGGGTCTTGGCACGCGTCCCAGAGGTGCAACCGGGGTCTGCATGGCACTTCGAAGCAACCGTCGCTCAGGTTCTGCTTGCACGGGCATGGCTCCGGGGCGAAACAAGGCCGGGTGCGCCCATGGTAGAGCAATGGAAAGCAATACTCTCCGACGATTCTCCGGGAGGGGCCGCTCGGCGCCCCGGGGCGGTGGCTTGGGGAAATGCCGTGGATGATCTGGCCGGTGACTCGCAACTGCACAAGCGCCTCCGGAGCCTTGCAGAGTGCGGTGAGCCCATTGCGGATGTGGCACTCGCTGCCTCGGCCATCCGAATGCTGGTGAAGGAAGGCCGGTTGCTGCCGTTCCCGGAGAAGCCTCCAGAGCAGCCAATCAAGACCAAATGGCTCAGCGGACTGGCAACCTCGGCAGGCCGTACACGCCGGGCACTGGCAGAGCTTCCCGCAAGGGAAGTCGGTCGTTTGCGGGAGCGTTCGATCCGAATTCTAGACACGGTGGGGGAAACGGGCTTCGCTTTGTACCTCGAACGTGCCGCCAACGCGTTCAGCAAGGTCCGTGAGGACTTGCCGAATCAAGTTCCGAGCGATTTGGCAGCTTGGTTCAAGCAGTTCGAGTCACAGAAGGCGCTGCTGAAACCAGGGCCCGGTTCCACGCACGACCGCCTCCACGATTTCCTGGAAGCACGTTCTTGGGAGTCGCTGCTGCCAGACAGTCCCATCTCTGTACTTCTGGACCTCGCCATTCAGGCACCTGCTGAACCACTTGAGAGCACCTTCGGGTTGATCAATGCCACAAGTACTCTAGTCGATGCGCTAGTTGCCTACCTGTCTCAGCATGAGGCCTCCACGGCGAATCTTAAGGACGCCGCCACCGTGGTTGCGTTCGGTCGTCGCATCGCGGAGAAGGCAGCAGAACTGAAGGAGATAGTCTCATGAGTCAAACTGGTCTGCACGGCACCGGCCTTCAACGACTGGAGCAACTAGTTCCACAATGCAAGGCCATTCGGGAAGGTGCCGAGTATGGCGCCGCACTGTCTCAGGCCACGAACGAGGTGGCGAAGGCGGCGACGATACCTGCCCGGCTTGAAAATCTGGAACCGGCGATTCGTGCGCTGCGGGGGACGTCCCACATGACGTCGCGAGACACTGTCCTTGAATTGGACAAACTGGAGGCAGCCGGGCATGCCCTTGAGCGGTGTGTCAATACCGACGCTCTAGCCGAAGCGCGCTTCTCGGTAAAGGACATCAACGATGCCCTACACCGCCTGGAGTTGCAGGTGTCGAGGGCCTGGACCGCTAGAGTTCAGGCTGAGTTCGCCCCGCTGCAGCGTCTGGGCAAGGTACTGGCGGGTATCCCGGACACGAAGCCGACAGGGCTCGACATCTTGAAATGGTCAGGCGACTCTCTCGCCGGGGTCGACGACAGCGTCCCTACCGCCACCGCGGTCGCTAGCTTCGAAGAGACACGAAAGAAGATACCGGTTCGACTTAAGTCTTTGGGGAAACTGGGGGTCGACGCGACAGTCCGGTCATTCCTCCAGGCCGTTGCAAATGGGCAGGCCACTCTTGAGGATGTGGCGCCGCAAGTGCTGGAGTGGCTCCGATCGAGGAGCGCTCTGTCGCGCTTCCGAGTTGAGTTGCATTAGAGAGCGCTTAGGAACGGAGGTTACATGTCGAGCCAAGGCATTCTGCGCGAGTTGTATGAACTTGAGAAGCCGCTTTTGCAGCGCAATGACTGGACCGCTTTGCGAATTCCAGTTGGCAGCCTCTTTCAGAGGGCCACAGCCGCCTGCCCGGGCATGACCTGGGCTCCGTTTGAATCTGCTCTCAGAGAACTTCGGCTTGACGGCAAGATCCTCCTGTTCCCCCAGTGGGAGGCGCTGGAGAAGTCGCCACCAGCGGGGAGCACGCAGGATTCCCGCACTCAATGGGAACTGGCGGACTACGCCAATCTTGACTGCAAGGTCCCGCCCTCGTGGGTTCGCCGCAAGGTGTTTCTGCCCGCCTCCCTTGATGGTTGGTTTGTGAGAAGTCGTACGGCGGAGTTAACTCGGCTTTTGGCGTGGAACAGGGAGCGATTCGGGCTCGCCCCGGCCAGCGCACACATTGGCTACGAACTCCAGGCCAGATTCCGGCCGCAGCGTGTGGCGGGCGGCATCGCGCGAGCTACCACAAGTCTCGCCGACCTTGCTCGGCAGGGACATTTCGCCCGAGCGGCAGATCCAGCAGCGCTCGCTCTAGCGATCGACGTCGTTGGGCAGGGGCTCTTGCGCTCCAGCGGACACGACACGCTCGCGGCGTTTCAGGAAAGGACTTGGCTGAGCGTGCTGGAGTCGATCTTCTGTCAGAGTTCCACGCACCGTGCCACGATGGTTACGGCCGGAGTCAGTTCCGGCAAGACATACTCCTTCGCTCTTCCGATAATGACGGTCATTGTCTATCGGTCCATCCTGAATCAGGGAGGGGTTAACCGCGCCTTTGTCGTCTATCCGCGCACGAGCCTCGTGGAGGACCAGTACCAGTCGCTCTCGCGTCTCATCGCGGGCATCAACGAGGAATTGACGAGCCGCAGTTTGTCGGCAATTACCGCTCGACCTGCGCTTGACGCCGGCCAGATGTTGGGAGCGAGCATGGGATGCATCGGCCCTACCGCACTCTCCGAGGTGTTGCCGCAGGTTGCCCAGAGACGCATCGAGTTGATCCTCACGACATCGGAGTCCCTCAAGAACCGGATGATCGACTGTCGGGCGCTCAGGACCTACTTCAGCGGCGTAGAGGTCGTCGTGTTCGACGAGATTCACTTGATGGAGGGCTTGTCTGGGTGCCAGGGCATCTACCTTGTGCGACGCCTTCGCCAGTTGCTGCGCACGCTCCGTACAGATCCGAGTTTTGAGCCTGCCTGGGTGGGTGCCAGTGCCACCGTTGCAGAGCCTGTCCAACACTGCGCCCGTGCACTCAGTTTGCCCGCCGGTAACGTGCAGCACGTCGCTCCCGACGTGGCTGAACTCGAACGGTTTGGGACCTTCCACCATATCTTCGTTCATACCCGCCAGGGTAAGGCTGCAATCTCTGCCGTGACCAACGGCCTGTCCTGTACTGCACACAACCGTAACGACTCAACGCCACACTCCCACTACGTGGACCCCTCTGCTGTACCCCCCATCCCGCGGCCAGGGGCCGAGATTCCCAAGACGATCGCTTTCGTTGACTCACTTAGCACTATCGGTCGCCTCCGCTTCACTACGGCTGACAACGAGAAGACGTACGACCCCTTCCAGTCGCCTGCCCCGCCGTACTATAGTTGGTTCTATCGTCCAGCTGCGCGCCTGCGGGCAACGGCCACTGAAGTTGCCTCTATCGAGCAAGCTGCAGGACGTGGCTCCGTGGCTGCGCTTCGCGATTGGTGCAGAAAGTGCTACAATGGAGAACCGGCTCTTGTCAGCCGGGCCTTGTTGCAGGCGCCTGAGTACCGGTTCATACGAACGCTGGCCCAGATGAGCAACAAGGCGATTGAGAGGGCCACTCCGCCGGGACTCCCGGAACGTCTAGCCCAACTTCCGGCTTCCGTCGGGAATCTCGACGGCTGCCCCTTCCTGGCCGAAGGCATCTGCTGGTGGTCGTCGCAGGACCCCGGTGCTCGACTGCAGGTGGGAAGCGGCCATGTCTTCGTGGACCAGAATCGTGCCATCGCCTATACGAGCAAGACCCAGGATGGCGGGAGCGCCACCCTCCATGCTGATGTGAACGACTACTTCCTCATTGAGTCCGACGCACTGTGGGAAAGAGCAGGGGTGCGCGGTATTGACGTCTCTACGTCAACACTGATCGCTTCGCCGCGTATTGAAGTTGGTGTGGATTTCCGCAACGTACGTGACGGGCTGACGCACAAGGCCCTGCGGAGCGCTTCGTCGTTCCAGCAGAAAGTCGGCCGCGTTGGTCGCGAGGATGGTTCTGACTCGGTTATCGTGACGTTTCTTTCGGCAAGGACAACCGACGCCCACTTCGCACACCATCCTGCGCGTCTCATCAATGCACAACACCTCGACCCGATACCGTTGAAGGCGGACAACCCGGATGTGGTCAAGTCGGCCCTGTTCAGCGCGGCACTCGACTACGTTGCATCTCAACCTGCGGGGACAATTCCAAGTGCCGGCGAACGATTGGACATCATCGGTACAGGCGGGAAGGCCGAGCTTCCGTGGGACAGGAAGATCCTGGAGGTCTCTCAGTTCCTGAACAAGACTCGTAAGCACGCGTGTGCATACATGGCTAGCGCCGTGGGCGGCACAGCGTCGGCTAACGCAACATTTGCGCTCGAAGCTGTCCTTTCGATGCTCAATGCTCTCACGCTGGATTTGCATGGCGCCTTTGTCGCCCCAGGCTCGGCTGCACACTGGATCTTCACCAACACGCTCCCGGGCGCGGTACCGGCCTTTGGTATGGTGATTCAGCAGGCCGACCAACTGAGGACTGATGAGGTCCGATCCCAGGCCTACCCTGCGGTGGCCTCAGCCATTCACGGGATCTTGGCAGAGATCGAGAAGGCCTCTCCATCCGCACAGGCATTACTGAGAGGGGCGTCAGATCTGGACCAGGCAGTCCGTACCGTATCACCGCCGGAGCCCTGGCTGTTTTCCGTTGTCGGCACTGGCTACGCTCTTGCCCAGTCACTTGGGGCGATGTCGTTCGCCGGCAGTTTCTCGGACGTACGTTTCGGGTACGACCTCATTTGTAGCTTCGAGAAGAGCGGCGGCCCCGTTGACCGCCGAATGTCCCTCCACTACTTCCACAGTCTTCTGACTACGCTCGCTCCCTTTCGCAGGTTCTACCCGTTTGGCATGGCCCGCACCCTCTTTCAGCACATCAACGCCAAAGACGTTACCGTTCCACTCCCAGAGGGCACTCAGGAGGTGGAGTCCATCTCCACAGCACTCTCGGAACTTCTGCCGGGGTCCTGGAACTACCGATGGGTCCTGCCCAGAAAGTCGCCTTGCGGCATGGTGCAGAAGTTGGGCGGTACCGATGCCCACTATGCCAACATTAACCACATTGAGGCGCTCGGGGCCGTCTTCGAGCCCACAACCGCGATGCTGACATCTGCTGACCTTCCATCCGAGATGCCGCAGTTTGGCCCGAGCGACGCTATGCCCGTGTACCGGCCCCGCGTTTTGCCGATGCGCAAGACGTACTATCGGCCCACTGTGGATAGAGCAACATGCCTAGTCGCTGATGGCGACGAACTGCCTCCTACGAACGACCCGGACGCCCCCGAGTGTCCCACACTTCCTCGGGCGTTTCCCGTTACTTGGTATCGCGTCAGCGGTTGCGGTCACTCTGTGGCGGTGCGAGGTCCCGAAGACAGTTCCGAGGGCGTCGGTCCGCATCAGTATCCCGCTATAGGCAGGTGCCTGTTTGAGGATGTGTCCTTCTCCTCCGACATGAAGACGGACAGATTCGTATACGCAATCGACAGGACATACGGTCTCGGAACGATTGACAGCCCGCGCATCTACTACAGAAAGGGCAACCCTCACCAGTGGGTTGCCATCGGTGACCAGTCGACGGTGACGGACGGGTTGACGTTCCGATTGAAGCCCGCTGCGCTGAGTGCTGTAACACAGCAGGCGACGACTACCGCCGGTTTCTTGCGGGGAGAACTACTTGTTCGTTCGCTGCGGCGCTTCCTCCTCCGGGAGACGGGGGCGGACCCGTTCCAGGCCGACATGCTGCGCAAGGTGATCTTGGCGCAAGTTCTCGCTACCGGCAAGACCTTGTCCTCGATGGATGCTGCTGACATCAGACAGGCCATGGTCGCCATTGGCCAACAGCAGTTTGACACGCTGCGAGATTCGCTGATAGATGGTCTCGTCGCTGGTACGACTGGCCGAGAACAGGGCCTGCTGCGGGGGCGCTACACGGACTGGTATGACCGTGCCTTTTCCCGCTTGGCTACTGCCCAGATTGCTTGCGGCCGGTTCGACCCCGCTCTTGTTCAAGATGCGGCCACCGGCATTCTGGTCCACAGCTTGGCAGTGCTATTGGAGGGCGCTTTGGCGTCGCTGGTGGGAGCGTCCGGCGGTGATCTGGGCTACTTCTACAGTCCTTCGAAAGGCGAAATTTACCTGTTCGATACAGTCGAGGGTGGCAACGGGTACGCGGAAACGGCCCGGCGTTTCCTGCACATCCCACCGCTTCAGCGTCTGCTTCACTCCCGCGGTAACCGGCCACACTCTCTTCCAGACGTGGACGGCTTTCAGCTTCTCGAAGAGGCCATTGGCGACTGCCCGGGGCAGGTTGCGACCCGCGTGATCTTCGATGCGATTCGAAACGGCGTCACCAGTGTCGCGGCGCTTTCTTTCCATCCCTCCGTTTCGTCGGACTTGCAGGCGCGTGTCCGGCATGAATTCAGCAGCATCTCCGGAAGTGCCCCTGTCGTGGCAGCACTCAGAGGCACCTGGCCAAGTCTGTTTGCCGACTGGCGAGACCTTCTTTGGCTCCAGATTATGCCCGAGTGGTTCGTTTCATCTCTCGTCTCAACTGGGGTCGTCTCGGGAGTCGAGGACCTGCGAGCACGCAGCCGTGTCTGTGTCTCCGGTTGCGTCGAGTGCGTCGACAATGGGGAAGGTTCTGTGCATGGGGCTTTGGCTTCGGGTGAGCACGTGAGCAGGGGGCTTGTCGACCTGCTCCGCCAGTGGATGATCGGCACTGAGCCAGCGTCATTTCTTGCCATTCCCAGTGGGCAGTCGGTTGGGGCTGCGCTCCAAGGCACTTTGGGCCAACCGGTTCTCGATGCGGCCGGCAACCCCGTAACCGTTCGGATTGACGATCATGGAACGCAAAGGCAGATCCTTCTGACGAGAGTGCTGTCAACTGTGTCTTCTGCGCAAGGGGTGTCTTGGGGCGGTTCCCCGGTGCGGCAGACGTCACCTGGTGCTTTCGAGGTCGCCATTCCGTTCGTGGCTGCCTTCCGCGACGAGAGGCCACTCCCATGAGCGCTATCGACGGATTCCTTGCCCCGGTCGTCACTGAAGTGCTTCTCACCGGGCTTGCGCGCTTGCGGACGGAGGGCAAAGCGCACCTGTATCTTGGCTCGCCTTGGCTGTCGAATTTCCCCCTATTCCCCGGCGTCTTTGCCGGTTCGTTCCCCTGGCTACTTCCCGACACTGAGCCAAGCGAGGTGGCGACCATTGCGGACGTAGTAGCCACTTGGAGGGGGTTCGGCGGAGAGGTGACTGTGGTAGTGCAGAACTACGGCCAGTCGGACTGGCCGAAGAAGGACAGCCCCGACAGCAACCGGCAGGAGCTTGGTCTTCTCGGACGGTGCCTAGCCGTCGGAGCGGACGTACTCTTCGCCAAGAACTTCCATTCCAAGTTCATCGTCTGCCCCGGTGTTGTCGTCAGTGGCTCAGCGAACATGACCTATTCGGGGTACTATAGAAATGCGGAGGTTCTCCATGTGCACCGGGCAGGTGCGTCGGCCGCAGACCATGAGACGGAGCGCCTTGCCTGCCTCAATCATGTGGCGTCCGCCTCGGGTCTGGGGCTCTGCGACCCGCCCGGCAGACTCGCTGGTCGGTTGACCGCAGAGAGAGTGGACGTCCTCCGCCAGTTCATCGCAGGTACTGCGTGACTGGTTCCTGGTCGCTTGCCCCGGGCCAACCGAGCTAGGGTGGCGAACAGCTTCGCTTTCTTGTACCACCGTTGTCCGAGTTCGCTGCAGAATGAGGATCTACACCGCCACCCGCTTCCTCCGGTAGTTCAGCCGTGCCCCGGTGAACAGGATGTTGGACCCGCCGGTCTTGAGGCGGAGCCAGAGCGGACGAGCGAGATCAAACGCGAACGGCAGATCCTGGTGGGGCGGTTGGGGATCGACCAGGACGACGTTGCGGATGACGCTCTCGCTGCCGTTGACGCCGATTGTGACCTCGCCGAAGTCGATGGAGCCGCCGATGAAGTTGGCCAGGTCGGAGGTCGAGAAGCCGAGGATGCCGTTGGTGCTGACGGCCCCGACGTTGTGCAGGCCGACGTCGACGCTGACGAGCTCGGCCCCGATGATGCCGCGGATCGGGACGTACAGGGTCTTGCCGAGGGCGTCGGTCACTGACTTCCATGCGAAGCCCAGGTTCTCCCAGGCACCGGAGTTGCCTTCGCAGGGCTGCACCCAGTGTGTGAACGCGATCCAGTCGTCGAAGGCGACGTCCGCAACGTCGTCCGCATCCAGCGTCAGCTTCCCCTGGACCGCCAGATCCCCGGAGATCGTGCCGCCAGCCTTGTCGAGCTTGGCGCTGTTCAGGGCGCTGTCGCCGGCCTGGCGGTCGGAGATCTCCTGGTTGATCTTGGCCTTCACGTCCTCGACCTGCTGGATCCCCTCTGGGACCAGGTCCAGAAGGCCATCGCGGTGCCCGGCAAAGTCCGCAGCAACATGAACCGGGCCACGACGCCCGGGCTGCTCAAAGGGATCCTGCGGTGTGGCCACTGCGGTTCGGCCATGGCCGTCACCTTCACCCAGCGGCACGGCCGGCAGTACCGGTACTACGTGTGCCACCGAGCGTCGAGCACCTCCTACAAGAACTGCGAGGTCCGCAGTGTCTCGGCCGGCATCATCGAGGATCTCGTAAAGAACCGGTTGCGGGCGCTGTTCCGGTCGCCCGAGGTGGTGAGGCAGACCATCGAGTCGGTCCGCCGGATCCAGGCCGAGGAACGGCACCAGGTCGAGATCGGACGCCTCAAGGTCGTCGAGGAACTCACAGGAGTGAAGACGATCGGCCAGCAGCTCGCGCAGTCCCTCCAGGCGGCCGATACCACGTTCGTGCGCGGGGAACTGGAGCGTCTCGACGGGCGGCGGGCAGAACTCGAGGCCCGGCTCGGAGAGCTCAACGCACAGCTCGCCGCCATGGCGGACCAGGAGGCCGCACCCGAGAGCGTCAACAAGGAGCTGACCATTCTGGACAACATCTGGGACAACCTCTTCCCGGGGGAGCAGCAGCGCCTGGTACGGATGGTCATCGAGCGGGCCACGATCTTCACGGACCGCCTCGACCTGACCCTCAGCGGCGAGGGCGTGCAGGCCGTCGTCGATCTGCTGGTCGCTGAGCACAGTGGGCGGGACGCGGCCCCCGCCTCCGGGGCCGCAAGCCAGATTCACACGATCTCCCTCCCGATCCAGTTCAAGCGCCGGGCCGGCCGTCGCGAGATCATCCTGCCGGCCGATGGCAGGACCGCCGCCTCGGCGGTGCCGAACAAGGTCTTCCTCCTTACCCTGGCCCGAGCCTTCCGGTGGAAGGATCTCCTCGAGTTGGGCAAGTACCCCACCGTCGCTGCCCTTGCCGAAGCCGTCGGCCTCGAACGCTCCTACGTTGGCAAGCTCCTGAACCTGACCCTCCTGGCTCCGAAGATCGTCGAGGCCCTCGTCGCCGGCGACGAGCCCGATGGGCTGTCGCTGGCGGTGGCGAGGCAGGGGGCGCCGGTACGCTGGGAAGAGCAAGGCTGACACGTCCGGCCGGGGCCCAGTGACGGTCCCGTCTCCCATCCTCCGAATCTCTTGGCCAGCGAGCGACGATGCGGTAGTCTTGGCCCGTCCGGAGGGGGAGCATGGACCGAAATCTCGTCTTGCGTTGGTGGCCTTACAGGCCCGGTCGGATCATCTATCGCATGCTGCTGACGGGGGTCCTGGCATCGCTCTTCCCCGCTGCGTGCGCGGTGCCGGAAGAGGACGGCAGCGCGACGACGGCCATCGGGAAGGACTGCGGAGATGTGACCTACTACGGTACGTGCGATGACGAGGGACGACTCCTATGGTGCGACGGCGAGCTCCTTCGCCAGGACTGCCCCTCGCAGGGAAAGATCTGCGGGCCGACCGGCTGGGACACCGGCTACTTCTGTCGGGAGCCCTGCGGCGAGATCACCGAGGCCGGGAGCTGCGACGGGAACACGCTGGTGTGGTGCCACGCTGGCGGCATTAATCGGGTGGACTGCGGGAAGCATGGAGGCAAGGCCACCGGCGCGGTCTGCGCCTGGAACAGCGAAGACTGCGTTGCACAGTGCCTCGGGTGCGGGGACCTCACTGAGAAGGGCACGTGCGATGGGGAAGTTGTCAGGTACTGCGACGACGGGGTTCCGCGATCCATCGACTGTGCGGCGTACGAGAAGCACTGCGGTGTCGACGAGAAGTCGGGGTACGCTACCTGCCTCCCCATCACCCCGCCCGAGACCTGCGAACCCGGCGTGACGAAGTCCTCCTGCACCGAGGAAGGGCTCTACGCATACTGCGGCGATGATGGGGCGATGGTCTACTACAGTTGCGAGGAAGAGGGCCTGGAGTGCGCTCACGATGAGACGCTTGGATGGACCGGCTGCCGGGGATGCGCTGACGTCGACTGGTGGGAGGAGCCCTGCATGTGGGGCTGGCGCCGCGCCTGCGAGTCCAACTTCATGTGGATCGAGCCCTGCGAGGAGGTTTGCGATGCGCCGAAGTGATTCGATGTCAGTCCGGATCTCGATCCTGACCTTCGTGCTGGCCGGCGCTCTCTCCGCCTGCGGCGGTTCCGGGCAGGAGGGCGGCGCCCAGTGCACCGCGGTCGGCCAGCGTTCGTGCACCTCGGACGGCCTGTCGGTCCTGGAATGCCGGTCGAGCGCATCGGATCCGGAGAGCATGGTCTGGACACTGGTGGAGACCTGCGAAGCCGGCGGGTGCGTCGACGGCGCGTGCTCCCAGAGTCGACCGGGGGATACTCTGGATGCGGCGGGCGGGGATCTCACCGACAAGGATGCGATGGCCGACGTCCCGCCGGACACGGTTGCCCAACAGGTGACCGTGACGATCAAGCCGTCGGCGGGCATGGATCTGGCCCAGACCCAGGTCTACTTCGCAGGACAGTTGGTGGACTCCGGAGCCGGGGACGGTTCCTGCGAGCTGCCGCTGCACGAGGGCGACTCGGGGCTGGTGATCGCAGCGGACCCGTCCACAGGACACACGCTGACGAACTACGTCTTCCTGGACGGAGGAGCGGTTCACGCTCTGGCTCCTGACGGAGCGCCAGGGGTTTCGCTGAGCGTCCGGACGACAGCGCTCGCAACGGTCGCGATACACCCGGTCCTCTTCACGCCAGACCCGGCAATCCGGGCCGCGATGTTCAGCACGGTGGAGACGAGCCCGGCTGTTGCGGCGTTCGCGGACTACTTCGAGGCCCACTACCAAGCCGCTGGCCTGGAGGCCACCGAGGAGTACCAGGAGCTGCTCGAAGATGCCCTGGTCGGGGTGCTGGAGACGGTCGAGTACACCCCGCCCGACGCAGGCCGTGACCCGTATGACTGCCCTGAGAACCTTGCGCAGTGCCGCGCCTCGTGGGGATTCGGCCAGGTGATGGAGCTCGACCAGGACGACGATCTCGTTCCGGTCAGCGGCGGCAGCTTCGTCATCAAGGCCGAGCTCACCTGGGACCAGGTCGCGCTGTACTCGCTCACCGGGCTGGCAACCCTGACGAGGATCGACCTCTCGGGGTACACAGCCGCGGACATCTCGGCGGAGGAGTACAGCGGGCTCCAGTACTACACGACCTACCCGGGCTTCGTCCAGGAGCGAACGCTCGTGAAGCCGAACAAGTGGGCGCAGCTTCTGAACTGGATGGACGCGGTGTCGTTCCTGATGGACCAGCTCACCAGCGAGATGTGGGACATGTCGTCGTCGGATCCGTTCAAGGTGCCCTCTGAGGTGCCGGGAGTCTACCTCCTGAGGATCTTCAAGGGGGGGCTGGGCAAGCTGTCCGGGGACGGAGAGCTGGACTACTTGGCGGGATCCGCTCCCCTGTTCGCGCTGCACCGACAGGCGGTCTTGATGAACTGCGTGAACATCGGGGCCAGCACTCTGAAGGCAATGGGGGTGCCCAGCAGCGTGGCCCTGTCCCCTTCCTTCGCAAGCAAAGTCACCCAACTCGTGGTCGTGTACTTCCCGGAGAACGAGGCCCCCACTGCTGATCGAATCAGCAACTTCATCGAGGATCTGATTGCGACGGCCATCGACCAGATGAACGACGCCATCCTCAAGGGCGCTCTGAAGAAGGCGACGACCTGGGGAGAGGCCTTGAATGTCCTGGGCAAGGCATCCGGCACGGCCAAGACGTTCGCCGTGACCACGCAGATGGCGGGCTTCGACGCGATGGACGCTCTGCTCATCCGGGTCGGCGAGCCTGGGATCACCTGTGACACAGACGCGGACTGCTTCCTCGGAACAGAGTGCGCGTTCGGGGCCTGCGTCCAGTCGTGCTTCCCGGATTGTGACGGGAAGGAGTGCGGAGACGACGGATGCGGGGGGAACTGCGGGGTTTGCGCCCAGGGCTGGGTCTGTAGCCCGAATTCGGGGTTGTGCGAGCCCCTGTGCGGAGACGGTACTTGCGATGTCAGCGAAGACGCCATCCTCTGCCCAATCGACTGCTGCGTCCCGGACTGCGCCGGCCTGGAGTGCGGCCCGGATCCGGTGTGTGGCCAGTCGTGCGGGGCATGCCTCTGGGGCGACGTCTGCGACAACGGGCTTTGTGTCGACAAAGACTCTCTCGGGTTCACTTGGATCGCCATCCCAGGTGGGACATTCCAGATGGGGTGCTCTGTGGGCGATGAGGCGTGCGAGAGCGACGAGTTTCCCGCCCACTCGGTTACTGTGTCTCCGTTCGAGATGTTGGAGAGTGAGGTAACGGTGGCCCAGTATCTCGCAGTGGCCGGGGGGGTTGATCCGTCTTGCGATCAGGAGGGAGACGGTGGTTCCGATTCCCCCGTTGAGAATGTGGAGGGGGATTGGTTCTGCGAGGCCATAGGAGGCCGATTACCCACTGAGGCCGAGTGGGAGTACGCCGCGCGGGGTGGAACAACCAGCAGGTACTACTGCGGCGACGACGAGTCATGCTTGGATCAGATTGCGTGGTATTCTGACAACGCGGGGAATCACAAGCACAGCGTCAAACAGAAGGAGCCCAATGGCTTCGGGCTCTATGACATGACAGGCAATCTCAGCGAGTGGGTGTCGGATGCGTACCATTCGAGCTATGATGGTGCTCCAGCAACTGGTTATCCCCAATGGGGGATCCCTGTGATGGGCTACCAAGTGTTTCGTGGAGGCAGCTACCATGACTGCTGCCAAGACGGATTGCGCGTCTCCGATCGGTATGCAAACACCTACAAGGCATACTGCAACTCGGGCATTAGATGCGTTAGGGACTAGCCTTTCATCCGGCAACGGGCTCACAGAGTCGCTCTGGCCCGCTGCACCTCAGGGCCGCGGGGTAGTGGGGCAGCGACATCTCCTGACCCAGACCGTGGTCGCTGCACAAGAGTGAGCCTAGTGCTGCGTTGTTCGCACGGGACTTGGGCATCTTCTCAGGGTTCGCCGGCGACGCGACCATAAGCGCATGTAGCTCAAACCTGGACCGGCGTCCGAAAACGCCATTTCGGCCTTCTCGTCGGCCTGCCAAGCGGGTCTGCTGGGCCTCTGGCAATCTATGGGCCTGATCTTAATGCCCGGGCTTTTCAGAGACAGAGAGCGAGAACCGGGCCGGGAAGGGGCAAAATGGGGTACGGGCGGCCAGGGCGAGGCCCCTTGTTGGCGGGCGGGTCCGGAGTGACGAGAAGCGGAGCACGGCCTGGGGACTGGCGGAGATGGGTGTCATGGCCGCAGGGCGGCGAGGACGGTCAGTGACCGCCGAGAGACGAGTTCGTGAAATCGGGTGGTGGAGCTGATGGGATTCGAACCCACGGCCTCTAGAGTGCGATTCTAGCGCTCTCCCAGCTGAGCTACAGCCCCGGACAATCAACCCAGGCCGTGTAACACACCCGGGCCGGGGAGGCAACAGAAAACTTCTGGCGCGGGATGGAACGGGCGGAGCGGTCGGCCTAGCTACGTCCTTTATTTTCCGAATATTCTGGCGAAGAAGTTGAAGTTGAACTGGAGCGATCCGAACATGCCCGCCTCGATCGCCTGGATGGTCTTTGGAGCATCGGGAGAGTGAAGCTCCAGGGCATCGGAGTCCTCGTCGAGAAGCTGGGTGACCTTGCCGAGGTGGAGCCCCCAGACGAACTGGAGGTTGCGCACGAACTCGTGGCTGAACCCCAGGTACAGATTGTCGAGCGGGGCCAGAAGCCCGAACCCGATGGTCGGGTTGGGAAGCAGGTCGGTCCAGGCGAACGGCTTCTGGATGTCCATCGGCAGCCAGTAGACCGTAAACGCCAGCAGCGGCTGCACCTGGAAGGTGTTCCCGCTCTTGACGGTCTGGTACACCCCCTCGTGCTGGTCCGCTGTGTCGAGGTCGTCTGCCGTGATGGTCTTCTTCGTGTATCTCACCTCGTCCAGGGAGGACAGGGCCATGCCGGCCGACAGGTTGAAGCGATAGAGCGTGCGGACCTGCGGCAGAACGGCCGAAACCACGGTCACGTCAACCGGCTTGTCGTCTGCCCCCTTGCCCGGGTAGGTGAGGGACACCGTGGGGACCTGCCCACCCCGAAGCTCACGATCTGCGGGGAGGATGACGTCAGAGAAGGGACGACGCTCAGAGGCTTGAGCGTTCTCACTGGTGGCCTGCAGGGCCTCGCCCTCCCCGAAGCTGGGCCGTAGAGGGGCTGGATTGGGCTCCACCCCCTGGGTCAGGGTCACCTGCAACCCGAACGGACTCCCGTTCGAGCCGGGGTCGCGGTCGACGATCTGCACGTACAGCTCGTCCCCGGATTCGAGCACGGGGAAGTCCCCCTGGTGCACGAGGTAGGGCATCCCGTTGTCCGGGTTGATGGAGTCTACACGATACCATGCGGTCTTGCGGTCCTTGCCCGGGATGATGGCTCCGAGCCGGAGGGTCCGCGCACCGGGGCCTCCGCACTCCCGCTTCTCGGCGCTGAGCCGGTCGCGCTCCTCGGTCTGAGAGCGGCACAGGGCATCCCGCGCGGCCTGAGCCTCGGCAATCTGGGCGCTGAGGTCCTCGAGGCTGCGGCGATAGGCCTCCGCATCCTCCCGGGTCTTCTTCTGGTACTCCGTGCGGGCCTCGACGAGACGCCGGACCAGCTCCTGGGTCCGCTTGAGCTCAGCCAGGGCCGCCGGAGTCCTCATGGAAATGAACTCCCGCTTCTCGAGCTCCCGCAGCTCGAGCTCCTCGTCCATCTCCTTGAGCCGGCTCGAGGCCTCCGCCTCGGCTTTCTGGCTGTCGTCGGTGAGCTCGGTCCGCAGGCGGCTGAGTGAAGCCACGGTATCGGCCAGCTCGATGTAGCTCTTCTGTCCCTGGCAGCCGTTTACGACTCCCTTGAGCTCCTGGACCCGCCGTTCGAGGAGATTGCAGCCGGAGGGCTCCGTCACGTTGTACACCAGCACTCGGCCGTTGCATTGGGGGATGAAGAAGTCGGCTGCCCCGCTTCCGTCCCGGCGGGTGGCGGGCCGGCCCTCGGCCCCGAGCGTGTACGGCTGCACGAGCCGGTTGACGCAGGTGTAGGTGACCTCGACGTCCTTCGAGCTGGCACCGGAGGGCAGGACGACCCGGATTCGAAATCCCGGCTCGTCCCCTGATTTCACCGCCACGGACCTCTGCCGGCCGTCCCGTTCGAGGGTCACCACGGTGACCGGGTGGGAGCAGGAGGCAAGAACGAAGAGCAGGAATGCGGCGGTCGAGATGTTGCGGCCGGGCAGAAGGATAGTCATGGTCGTCACCTCACCGTCCCTGGGCGGAAGTGAACGGAACTGGGGTTGCCCCCGAATCGAAACGCTTGGCAAACACGCCCCAGCCGGAGCCGTCCTGATGGCAGCAGCTCTCCCAGACGACGACGAAACCGCCGGCGGGCAGGGCCGCTACCTGGGGCTTCTGCTGCCAGTCGAACGTGTAGCTGTTGACGTGGACCGGGGCTCCCTGAGGCTTCAGGTCGGCCCCGAGGATACGGGCGAAAATGGCACCGCTGGGATCGTCCTCCATGCCGTTGGTCTGCCAGACGACGACGAAACGGCCGTCGGTGAGCCGGGTGATCTGCGGGGAGATGGGCTCGAAGTCCGGCTGGGCCGATATGGAGGATTCCGGGACGGCCGAGGCCTCGGCAATCACGAACCGACGCACGAGGATCCCCTCGTCGCTGGTTCCGGCAAAGGCGACGACCAGGGAATTGCCGTAGTCGTCGGACACCCCGGAGGGGGTTCTCTGACCACCCAGCCAGCTCTTGTGCAGCGCAAACGGTGCTGCGTACGGCCCTGCGGTTTCCAGCGGCTGCCCGTCGTATCGGCGCACGATGCCGAACACGTCGCTCCCCTGGTCCGGCTTCAAGGGGTCTTCTTTCGGAAGGGCTTCCCAGAGGACCGCATAGAGGTTGCTGTTCAGGCCGACTGCGGCGGGAGCATCGACATCGTTGTATCCGGATCCGAGCACCATGTCCTGGTCGTCCTCCAGGATGGTTTCGAAGACCTTCGTGTCTCTCCCGAAATGCCGTGCCAGGATGCCGGTGCCGCCGTCCGGCAGGTCGCCTTCCCACGCCACGACAAAGTCGTGGGCCGAATCCCCCGAGGCAGCGGCCACGAGGGAGGCGCTATCCACGTTTCGAAGCGCTGCCTGGATGTCCTCGGCTGCCGGGGTCGCTTCCCACTGGCCTTCGAGCGCATCCCAGTTCCAGATCCGGAACCAGGTCCTCCATCCGTCCTGCCCCTCGGAATTCCAGGCCAGGACGAAACCGTCGTTGGCGGGCCCCATGCCGGGAGACCACTGAGCCCCCGTGGTCGCTGCAGTGGCCGGCAGGTCAATCGAGACCTGCGGGGAACCGTCCTGGGTGAATGGCCGCAGGAAGACTCCGCACGCAGACCCGTCCTGAGCGAACTCGTCGGTCCCCTCCGGGTTGTCGCGAAACGGGCAGCTGCTCCACGCCACGACGTACTCCCCCTCCGCCATGGAAGTCACGACCGGTGCGAACTGGTCTCCGGTGACGTGGGTGTTGACCTGGTAGTCGGAGATCCGCCCGCCGTGACAACCGTCATTGCGGTCGTTGACGTTGGGATCCAGGCATTCGGTACCGAGCTCGACGCACTGACCATAGAAGCAGAAGAGCGGTTCATCGCAATCCCCGCAACTTCCACCGCAGCTGTCCGGACCACATTCGAGCCCATTGCACGCCGGGATGCAGGCCCCGTCGGTGCCAGGTCCTGAGCCATCCCCGAGGGCATCGACTCCCCTACCCGTGCCATCTTGAGCATCTTCCTGCCGACCAGGGACATCGGCGGTTCCGCTCCCCTTGGGAGGCTCGAGGCATGAGGCCGCGGCGAGGGGGATTGCCAGGAGAACGAGAAACCGTAGCGCCATTTTCATCTCCATGCCCGACTGCAGGGAAACTCCGTCCTGATACACCAGGGTATCATTTGGCTCCGGCAGGTGCAACTGGCCTGCCCGCATCGGTGGCAGCCCGCCCCGGAGGAGCGCTCCTGCCATCGGAAGTCCGCCTCGTCCGGCCTCGCCGCTCCACCAGCCACGCAACCCCCAGGCAGGCCGCAAGGGTTGCAGCGACGCAGCCGAGGTAGCTGGGCAGGGCCGTATCCGGCCCCGGAATCACGGACAGCATGGCGGCAAGAGCGAGGTGGAACACATAGAGCTTCAAGGGATGGCGGCCCAGCAGGAGCAGCGGGGCAGTGAGAAACGAGGACGGGCGCAGTCTCCTGAACCGACGGCCGCAGCTCCAGGCGGTCAGCCCCGCAAGCCCGAACGTGACGAGCATGAGGCCGGAGAGGTACGGAATCAGGACGAGCTTCTTGTTCCAGAACGCCCGGGAGCGGACGACGCGCGGGGGCTCCTGTGCCAGCCCGGCCACGTGGCCGAGCCAGCGAAGGTCGTAAGTGGAGCCCCAATCGCCGTCGGTGACCACGTTGCGGGATGCGGCGGTTCGGCCGTAGGGCCGGTTGAACACCGCTTCGAGGGTCGAGATCTCCTGCCCCTTGGCCCGAGCCGCCTCCTGGTTCCCGGGGGCCCACCCCAGGTGATAGCCGAGCACAATGGCAAGGCCGGCCGCCAGGAGACTGGCGCCGACTTGCAGAGATGGGGTGCTCGAGCCGGGAGGAGAGGCGGCAGCGGAAGAAGAGGAGCCGGGCAACGGCGAGGGAACGAGGACTACGGGGGCGGCCAGACGGTCCGGCTCCGCAGGCTGCCCGGTCGAAGCAGGCCCCCTGCCCCGGTGCCACAGCCACGCCAGGGCGATTCCCAATGCGGGGATGAGCAGGTTGGGGAGATGGGCACCGGGACCCTGTGCGAGGCGGGCGAGCGGATGGGCCGGATGGGCCTCGGCAAGGGCCGTTCCTGCAATTCCCAGTGCCACCAACAGGGCCAGCACCCACCCGCGGATACCGGACGGTCCCACGGCCGGAGCATACAGCAGCACCGCCAGACCTATGGTGTAGAGAATGTCGGCCGACAGGAAGGGATAAGGCGGGCAGATTCCGCCATGCACCCAGAAGATGCCCCAGGACAGCAGCACGAGCGTCGCCGCTCGACCGACCCGCCGGCGCCACCAGGTGTGCGCGAGCCACCGGGGGCGGCCGGCCGCCCCACGGGCCAGCACGAGCGAGAAACCGGCCAGCGTGAGGAACAGCGTCGAGATGTAGGGCTCGACGGTGAGAAGGAAACCCTTGAGACTTCCGGCGAGGCCGGGTTCGTCCGAGGCAACGACGGCCCGGGCGACGTGGACGAGGACCATGAGCACGATGGCGGTTCCACGCAGGGCATCGATCGCGTGGTCTCGTGCAGGGGACGGCCGTGACGTTCCGGGCGAATCGGAATCGGCAAGTGGGCGGGGGGCTTCGTCGACCATGCCAGTGCTCCCTACCGGGCGTTTCGGACCCGCTCCATCAGCTTCTCCGCCATGCGGTGGGCCAGGGTGGCCGCCCCACGGAATCCGACAAATGGTGTGTCCGCGACGGCATGCCAGAGCGGAGTGGCGAACCCGAACGGCAGGACCGCCTGCGCCCCACCCCCTCCAAAACCGAACGTGTCACATTGGATTGCGAGATCGATGCTGCGATCTTCCGGCAGCCCCTGGAGCGCGGCCCTCAGCTCCTCGGCCGTGGGCTCGAACAGCACTCGAGCCCGCAAGGCCGGGGCGGTTTCGTTCCGCTGTCTACCCACGGAAGCGAGCAGGACCGGAACACAGCCCAGCTCTTCCAGGAACTCCGCCATGGGATGCACGAGGTAGGGGTCCCCCACGAAGGAGACCCGGCTGCCCAGGAACACTTGCTGCACCAGCCAGCGGATACGTGGGACGAGGTCGTAGAGCTCCTGCGCCAGGAAGCGCTGTGCGGCATCGTCCCGTCCAATGGCGGCCCCGAGCTCCGAAAGCCAGCTCATGGTCCCGGCAATCCCCAGGGGCACGGGAAGCTCCACCACCCGGGCACCGGTCCGGGAGGCCAGCAGACGGGCCGCTTCCACCCCGTGCGGAAGTGCCACCAGCAGCCCGGCATCCCGTACGGCCTCGAGCTGCTTCCAGGGCCGCCCGGACAGCCACACCGAGACGGGATCCAGCCCGAGCGCCCGAAGCATGCGCTCCAGCTCGGCCACGTTGGCCAGGTGGTCGTGCTCGTTCCGGTCCATGAAATAGCCGATGAGCGCCACCTTGTCCGGCGACGGATCCCCCTGCCTCACTTCCACGGTCCGGGCCAGCGCCGTCAGCGTCTCCGAGTAGCCGTCCAGCCAGTCACCCCCAAGAGAGCCAAACGGAATCACGACCCCCGGAACACCGGTTGCCTGCGTCATTCGGCGCAGCAGCAGGTCATACTGCGTGCCCGTGATTGCCGCCATGGGCAGCGAGGCGGACATCACGACTCCCCGCCCGGCAGACGCATCCCGGAACAGCCGCTCCAGCTCAGCGCTGCGGTCCTTGACGATTCCCTCTACCGTGACGCTGCTCACGAGGAGCCGGGAGCGCCCTGCACAGTCGATGAGCGTGGAGCTCAGGTCGTGCCTTCCCTGGATGAATTGCGCCTTGTACAACGCACAATCGGGCCCGTCCACGACGAGGGAGGCGTCGGGGATTGCGTTGGCTGCAAGGTAGACCCCGAACAGATAGGGGAAATTGCTGCGGGTGGCGAACTGTTCGACCGCTTCGGTTCTCATGGCCACCCCACCCTGCCGTATCGCCGGAAGAACGGCAGCTGGCAGATGGCCGCCAGCCGCTCGATTGTCCGGATGGCCCCCGCATAGCCCATCTCGAAGGCCTGGGACGAGAACCGCCCCTTGCCGGCCCTCATGAGCCGCTGGTCCTGCGAGAAGTCCGAGTAGAATGCATGTGCCGGCCCCTCGCTGAGGCACCGGCCCAGCTCCTCCTCGCCTCCAAAGGTGCCAAAGGTCAACCGTTCGCTCGGCACGATGGAGAGCACCCGCTCCCGAAGCGAGTACGGAGGCACGCTCCCCCCCGAAAAGGCGAGAATCTCGACCTGGAATCCCATCTCGACCACCACCGGCAGCAACGGCAGGCCGAAGCTCACGGCCGGGTCGGTCAGCCGATCCAGACGCCATGCATCCACAACGAATCCAAGGGTGCAGGACGATGCCTTTTCCTGCAGCCGTCGCCACTCGGAAAGACGGTGCTCCTCTTCCTCTATTATCACCAGAGAACTTTGGTCATAACCTTCAGCTATCACTCTGTTTGTTGCTGCGCAGCATTCTCCATCCGGCGCTCCCCCCACCGGCCCGGTCCGGGGCCCATGGGATGCCCCGGCCACGGCTCCGGCCACGGCAGACAACCAGGCCCGGGTGCGCTGGAATCCGTACGGGGCCTCCGGTTCCAGCGTGGTGAGCGGAAGGTCGGCAAACAGGGCGTCGCGAAGCTTGCCCAGGTAGTGCTCCGGATAGAAGACCTGGACCGCTGCCTTCAGGTAGGTATCGAACACCCGCAGGTCGACCCTGGGGAACGGCCGGTCGTTGATTTCGATGCCTGCGGACCGGAGCAGAGCGCACAGCTCGTCCGTGCTGCGGTTGGTCGGGAAACCGACGAGGTTTACGAGGCCCGGAGTCGGTGGGTGAGGCACAAACCCCCGCTCCTTCTTGCGCTGCGCAAAGAAGTCGGCCAGCGGATTTCCCTCGATGTGCGGGGCCGTGTACATGAGGGGGACGGAGCTGCGCCGTCCGGCCCGGTGAACCAGCCCCGAGACATCCTCGCCGGCCACCACGGGAGTGCAGGTGTTGTGGACGAGGACGAACTGCTCATCCTCGATTCCCGAGGCCACGCGGTCGAGGGCCCGCTCCAGCCGCACGATGGCGCCTCGCACGACGTCGGCATCCCGGAGGTCGGTGGTGAGGGTGATTCCTCCCGCACCCTTTCGGGCCAGCGGATGGCCATGGTAGGGAGGAGGTGCGAGCCAGGGGTAGTCGACGATGTCAGGCTGGTGCTCCAATGCAGGAGGAGTGGGATACATGCACTCCCGGTCGCAGTGCTCGATGGCCACGTGCGGCGCCTCATACTGCAAAAGCTGGTGCACGTTGCGGGCGAAGTGGTCATCCGCGAAAAACTGCCGCCAGGGAGGGGTCTGGCGGAAGCTGGCATCGTCGTGCTCCGGACCGCCGGGCTTTCCCATGGGGACCGATTCCGGGTCGGACCGAACGACGTCGTGGAGTGACTCGAGCGTGTGGCCAGCCAGCGGACCGGCAACCGCCTTCACGAGGTCCACGGTCACCTCGTCCGCCTCTCCGGCATGCCCGATCCCGCACGTCGACACATCCAGGAACGACGGGGCTCCGAGTGGTACCAGCAGGAGCGAGCGGAGCCCGCCTCCCGGCAGAGCAAGGTCGATCTCCATGACCTGGTCGGTTCGGGAATCGGCCCGGGCCAGGGTGGCATCGTGAGGCAGAGTTGTCCCTGGCGGAACGAGGAGGGTGGAGAGCTGCTCGAGTGCCCGCTGGCCCGCCCGCAGGTTCCACACGCGGCCTTCGGGCGTGCGGGCCGGGCTTCCATCCGCCTCCGTCGAGCTCGAGTCGAAGGAGTCGGGAGAATCCAGGATCCAGTCCGCCAGCGTGTCGAACGTCACATTCTTCAGCCGGGATGCTACCCACCGGGCGAGCTTGTGCAGGGCAACGCTCGGGTCGGAGCCGTGATACGCAATCCCGAGGTTGGGCATGGAGAGGTAAGCCCCCCCACGCCCGGGCGGCAGCAGAATGAGCCGCTGCGGGGGCAGCTTCCCGTACTGGAGGGTGAGGCGCAGCTCGCCCGTCCGCTCGAGGACGGCCGCTGCCACCCCCGCCTTGACCCGGGAGAACTCGGGCTGGTCAAAGCCCAGGAGCCGGTCGAGCCGCGCGAGCGTCGAGGGGCCCGCGAGCCGGGCGGGGCTCGGGGAAGCCGCCCCACGGGTCGGAGCGAAGCTCCCCGGCTGCATTGCCTCGGCCGGTCCGTGGGTGCGGTGCGCCAGCGGCGTACTGGCACCAGGCCCTGCCTGGCGGTGCGCCAGCGGCGTACTGGCACCAGGCCCTGCCTGGCGGTGCGCCAGCGGCGTACTGGCACCAGGCCCTGCCTGGGGGTTCGGGGAAGCCGCCCCACGGGTCGGAGCGAAGCTCCCCGGCTGCATTGCCTCGGCCGGTCCGTGGGTGCGGTGCGCCAGCGGCGTACTGGCACCAGGCCCTGCCTGGCGGGAGAGGGAGTGGGCGACGGAGGCGACGGCGAGGGCGAAGGGGTCGGTCGGTGCGGTCTCGATGAGGGTCCGCCGGTGACGGCGGGCGTGGGCCAGTGCGGCGGAGTACGGCAGCTCGCCCAGGACGGGAGCACCGATGGAGCGGGCAAACGCATGGCCGTCCAGCTCGGGATCCGTGGCGGAGCGCTGGTTGAGCACGAGACCGGCCAGGCTGACTCCGTTTTCCGCGTAGCGGGAGACGGCCTTGGCGATGTTGCCGGCGGCGAAGAACGACATCTCGTCGGGCGATGCCACGATGACGACGAGGTCGGCAAGCCCCTTTCTGAGTGGGGCGGCAAAACCGCCGCAGACGACATCGCCGAGCACATCGAAAAGGATCACGTCGTGGGTGTCGGAGAGCAGCCCGCCCCGTTCGAGGAAGTCGAGGGCCCAGGTGATTCCACGGCCACCGCACCCGATGCCTGGCTCGGGGCCGCCCACCTCGACGCAATCGATGCCGAGCCTGCCCCTGTTGATTGCGTCCCGGGGATCTGCGGTCGGGTTTTCGGCAAGGAGCTCCACGGTCGTTTTCGGGGGGCGGTCCGACTCGAGGAGGAGGAGCGACGAGTCGGCCTTGGGGTCGCAGCCCACGTGCAGGACCCGCTGCCCCTGTTGGGAGAACCAGGCGCTCAGGTGTGCGGCGAAGGTGGACTTCCCCACCCCTCCCTTGCCGAACACGACGATGCGGACCATAGTGCCCCCCCCTCCGGCGGCCCTGCCGGTGGCGTGACTATACCTTGGCTCGGCCGTCGCCGAAAGTCGGAACGCGCGCACGGCGTGGGTGCAGCGCCTGACTGCGTGCTTTCGATTGACTTGAAGCTTGTCGATCCTGGATAATGACGCCGGGTCGTGGCCCCGACCCCGGGGGGGTTCAGCGTGAGCGGGGATCTTCGTGCCATCAAATCGGCCGTCGTCAAGGTCACCGACAGGTGCAACCAGAACTGTGCGTTCTGCCTGGACAAGGGGGTAACGCCGGCCATGCACATGTCGGTCGAGGAGATCAACGCGCTCCTGGACCGGCTGAAGCTGGATTGCGACCAGCTCATCTTCATGGGGGGTGAGACCCTCATCATCCCCGACTTCGAGAGGGTGATCCGCCATGCCAAGGAGATCGGCTACCGGGCGGTGGGAATTGCGACGAACGGGACGCTCCTGAGCCGCAAAGGCTACCTGGATCGACTCCTGGAGGCGGGGCTGGACTACCTGGAGTTCTCGCTGATCCACCATGATGCCGAGAAGGTTTCGAAGCTGACGGGCAAGACGTTCACGTTTGCCCGGCAGCTCGAGGCGCTGGAGCAGCTCAATGCCCGCAAGCTTGCGGACAACTTCTTCGTGCTGTTCAACGTGGTGATGAACGCGCTCAACCGGGAGGATCTGCTGTCGGTCTGCCGGTGGGTGAACGAGACGTTTCCGAGCTTTCCGAGGCGATTCAACTTCAAGTCCATGGTCCTGCGTGGGTCGGCCTTGAAGAACGACTGGGTGCGGACCCCGTTTTCGGGCATACGGCTGGACGTGTTTCCCTACCTGGAGGGGGCGGGCATACCGTTCTGGACGGAGAACATGCCGCTGTGCGTGGCCCCGGGGTTCGAGTGGCACTCGCTGAATGCGACGACCCGGGTGATGGACCGGCGGTACAAGGACATCAACCTGGAATCGCCGCAGGAGTACTACGACACGGGGTTCCACGACACGGGGAAGGTGCAGCCCTCGGCGTGCGAGAAGTGCACGCTTCGGGCCATCTGCCTTGGGGTGGAGCTGGGGTACATCCAGAAGTACGGGATCAAGGAGTTCAAGGCATCCCGGACGGACCCGGAGGACGTGGTCCGGAAGATCCTGGATGCGTCGGGCGGGGCACCGGAGGAGGCGGCCACGGTGCATGATGGGCTCTTGCGGTTCTTCCGCCTTCCGCCGTACGAGGAGAGCGATCGGCTCTACCTTTACTTCCGCAAGGGGTCGCACCGCCGGGTGACTCTGATGGTGGCTCCCAACGGCGAGGAGAGCCGGCCGACGCTGCGGACCGGGGCGCACCAGATCGTGTTCCTCGGGGACGGCGGGCCGGAGCGGCAGCCGCATGAGGACGAGATTGAGCTGATGAAGCTTCTGGGTCGGTCGATCGGATTCCTGGACCGCCATCACCCGGAAGAGGTGCTGCAGTGGTGTCGTGACCTGAAGAAGCAATTCGAGGACGGGACCCTGTTTCCCGGCAACTGGGTGCTTCTGCCCGAGAGCCGGCACATGCGTTACTACTAGGCGGAGGAGATGCCCGGCAGCGGAGCTCCGAGGCCCTGGGCGAAGCAGAATTGGCAACGAACGACAGACATCCCGTGATCATCGTGATCGGCCGGTCGGTTCTGGCGAGGCGGTTTGCCGAGGCCTACTGGAAGGCGGGTCTGGCCGAGGTGGCCGTGGCGGACCCTGAGGCCCTGGACATTGCGGACCAGCTCCAATCGGCCCGGGCGGTGCATGTCGTGGATGCGGGCGGGCGGCCGCTGGGCGAGCTGCTCGGAGCAGCGGGGGCCGGTGCCTCGCACGTGGTGGTGCCGCTGTTGCCGGAGTTGGGGCCGGAAGAGCTCGGACGGGCGCTGTCGGGCCTGGAGGAAGGGGGACGAAGCCTGCTGCTGGCCTTCCCTCCGCTCTGTTCCCGGCCGTTCATCCGCCTCCAGCACCTGCTGAGCACGGGGATTGCGGGGACGGTTACCGACCTGCTCTTCCGCCTGCCCGGAGGTGAGGCCGCATTCGACGCGGACATCGCCGGAGGGGATGTCTCGTCCGCCGGCTGCCTGGGCCTTTCCTGCCTCACGATGCTGGCGGGCGGCCCGCTTCCGTGGAATTCGGCACAGGGGTCCTCAGGGGGCCCGAAGGGGACCGGTTCCCGCCGCGTGCTCGTGAATTCGGGAAGCCTGATTCTGGCCGTGGAATCGTGTCCCGGCGACTCGGACTGGGAGCTGGTGGCGAACGGAACCGACAGCTCGGTGACGCTGAGCTGCAAAGGTGCAGTCTACACCATCTGGGCCCGACGCAAGTCGTTCGAGCGCATCCTGGCCCGCTTCGACGACGTGGACCCGCTCGGTGACGTGGTCCGGGCAGTCGAGCGGTTCCTGGAGGGGCAGACACGACATCTTCCCAACGGCCATGCGACGCTGCTCCTGGCGCACGCGTTCCAGGCGGTCCGCGAGTCGTTCCAGCGGGGCGAGGATCCGCTTCCGGCTCCGCCGCCCCCACCCACCCGCTCTCCGCTGGCCCTGGACCTGTACCAGAAGCTGCCCCTGGGCAAGGGAAGGAACGCTTACTGGGAAGCCAAGTTCAACATCGAGACCCGGTGCAACCAGGACTGCATCTTCTGCTTTGCCCGGAACAGTGCCATGGTAGTCACCGACCTCGATGCCCGCCCCGGCCTCTTGTGCGCCCTGGCGGGAGACGGGATCTCCGGGGTCATGTTTTCCGGCGGCGAGCCGACCCTCAACCCCCGCCTTCCCTCGTTCCTGGCGGAGGCACGGAAGGCAGGGCTCGAGCATATCACCGTGGAAAGCAACGCAGTCCGGTTCTCGGACCCCGACATCGTCGCCCGCTGCCGGGAGGCAGGGCTGAACACCGCTTTCGTCTCGTTCCACTCGTGCCGGCCGGAGACGGTCGAAACCCTGACCCGACTGCCGGGGGCGTTCGAAAAGACGGTTGCCGGCGTGCGCAACCTGTTGGCAGCAGGCATCGAGGTCAACCTGAACTGCGTGACAAACCGGTTCAACTATCGGGAGCTGTCGGAGCTGGCCCGCTTCATCGCCCGGGAGCTGGGCACGGTCAACACGGTCACGTTCTCGTACGTGGCCCCTCTGGGCCGGGCGGATGGTCGGCCGGACATCGTGCCTCCGATCAGTGAGGCCGCTCCGTACCTGGCCGAGGCGCTCCTGCTTGCGGAGCAGCTGGGGCTGAATGCCTCGGTTCCCGGGCGGTGCGGCATTCCGCTCTGTTTCCTGCCGGGGCTCGAGCGCTTCTTCGTCGAGTACCGGCTTCGAGACCACCTGCCTCCCGAGCGCCTCCGCCTTCCCGAGGATCGCTTAAAGACCGAGCTGTGCCCTCAATGCCCGCTCGACCCGTACTGCCAGGGGCTCTGGTGCAACTACGCCACCCTCTACGGGGTGGAGGAGCTGCGGCGCAACTTCATGCGGCGGCGCTGACCGCTTCCCGGACGAGGAGCATTCCCATGACGGACCGGTATGACGTCATCGTGATTGGAGGGGGCCCCAGCGGCCTGATGTGCGCCCTGACGGCAGTCGGCGGCATCCCGATCAATCCCCCCCGCAACTTCCGCTCGCTCGTGCTCGAGCGGTATCGCGTCGGCCAGTTCGCCCGGTACGGGAAGCTGCGGCTCACGCATGGCTGGCACTTCATGGGAGCACCGCTCATCCGGGACCTGGAGGCCGAGGTCCGCTCGTCCGGGTGCATCGACGTCAGGGAGCAGGAGCCGGCCGTGGCCGTCCGGGGATGCCGGGGCAGCTTCGAAGTGGAGACGCCATCGGGACGCTACCAGGGCGACTCGGTGGCGGTCTGCACCGGCTTCTTCCCTCATGCCGACCTGGTGCCGCACACCCGCAACGTCCGGGTCGTGTTCAGCCCTCCCGAGATCGAGGCCAGGCACCTTCCCGCGATTCCGGGGGACCTGGTGGCGATCCTCGGAGGCGGTGCCGAAACCCTCGAATTCGCGGCCGGCCTCCTGAAGCTCCGCCCCGAAGTCTCCTTCCTGGCCGTGCTGGAGCACGTCACCGAGGTCCCGGCCGATGCGTTCCCCGGGGTCTCGATCGGACCGGCCCCGGCACAGGGCGCTGCCGTAAGTGCAGCCCGCACACCCGCCATTCGGGCGGTTGCAGGCCGGTTGGCGGTCAAGGAGGAGCACACGGTGGGCCTCACCCTCGAGGTCGTACCGCGCACGGGCAGCCCGTCGCTCCAAAGCTGTCGCTTCCTGCTCGTGGACTACAACTCCTACACGCTCGAGACGCACGTGACCGACTTCCTGCGGGGGAGCGGAATCGAGCTTCGCAACGGCTACGTCGTCACAGGACGGGGAGGAGAAACCTCCGTCCCCGGGCTGGTGGCGGCCGGCAATATCGTGACTCCGGTCTCGGGGGTGCTGACGGCGCTCGATACGGGATTCCGGGTGGGGCTCGAGCTCCACACGCAGCTCTACCGGGAGAAGTTCGGCCGTGACCCGCCGGTCTTCCCATGGTTGCCGCGGGGGGGCATGCGCCAGCATCCCCTGGCGTGACCCGCCCCTGCCGGTCCGCCCTTGCCACGCTATCGGTTGGGAGGCTCCTGTCTCGACGAGAGCCGGATGGACGAGTGTGGCTACTGGTTCTCCCGGTACTTCCTGGCCAGCGCCGTGTTCACATGCACCACGCCGCGGTTGAGATCCTTGAAGGGGTAGTCCGGCGTGATGCGGGGCAGCGCGTCGGCCTGTGCCTGGGTGCGCACGACGCTGCCCGCTTCCACGTAGCGGCCGTCTGCAACGGTGACTCCGAGCACGATGGCACCGGGCTCGACTACGCAGCTGTGGCCGACGGTGGACTTGAACACCAGGGCCTTCATGCCGACGAAGGTATCGTCGTGCACGACGGCCGGGCCGTGCACCTGCGCCTGGTGAGCCAGAGACACCCGGCAGCCGATGAACACGCCGTAGCGTCTGGCGCCGACGGTTCGGATGTTGTGCTCGACGGGATTGCCGTGGCTTTCGGTTTCGAGCGCGTGGATCACGACTCCGTCCTGGACGTTGGAATCATCACCCACGTGGAGCGGCTGTCCCTCATCCCCGCGCACGACCGCGGTGGGGCAAACCATCACGTTACGGCCGATGGTGACGTTGCCGCAGACGACGGCCAGCGGGTGGACGAATGAGGACGGGTCCACTTCCGGCATGACCGTGGCCGGGCTGAAATCAGTCTGGACGTTCTTTTCGATCATCGTGATTCTCCTGGAGATTGAAGGTCAGGATGGCGGCTCAGGCAAACATGTAGTTGCCGTAGTCCCGGCGTGCCTGCTCGATGAGCCCCGCAAACCGATTGGGGTCCGTGATACGGAAGTAGTTGACCCCAGCGGCCCGATAGTCAGGGTCGTTGAACCCGTCGAGCATTCTCGGAATGTCGCTCAAGCCGTTCGAGAGGTGGCAGTCGAACCGGACCCCCTTGAGGCTCCACTTCTTGAGCAGGTTCTCCATCGCCTCGCTGATGAGCAGAAGCGAGTCATCGGACGTTCCGTAGATGCACAGGACGCGGCCCTTTTCGGGGCGCTCGAAGAAGCCGCCCATCTTGCCGTAGAAGCCGAGCTCGGGGAACTTCTTGACCGAGTCGAACCGCGAAGCATAGGCCTCGAGGAGCATGTACAGCGAGAAGAGCTGCGCCGATGGTCCGGCCATGTCCGTGTGGGCCGTCACGACCAGCTTGTTGTGCTGGCTGAGCACTTCCCACGGCAGGAAATAGCCGTTGTCCAGGGCGACGGTCTCCAGCCGTTCCAGGTCGAACAGCACTCCGCTGGGGGTCGTTCCATGGGAGAAGAAGGTCACGTAGGACCACCCCTTTCCCGTATCTCCGACCTCGAATGGGTTCTCCGTCTTCCTCTCGATTTCAGCCTTGATGTTCCAGTGTTCCTCGGACCAATTGACGACCAGCTCTCTTCGCATCGGCACCTCCTGGCCAGCGCTGATGATACCAAGTGAGCGGGTTCAGGTCAACGATGCGGGCGTGGCGGCGGGCAGGGCTGCGGCTCGCCGGTCGCTTCAGTTGGTCGGGAGATGGAACCCGTAGTCCCGGCTCAGACCGAGCGGAGTCTGTCCGATGCGGGCACCTCCGAGCACGAGGAAGACCTGCTCCGCGTAGAACTGGTGCCCTGTAGGGGACAGGTGGACGGAGTCGGAGAGGTAGGGGTCGAGGAGCTGTCCTTCGAGGGCCCCATACATGTCGGCCAGGATGATGCCCGGGATGGAGGCCACGTTCTCCCGTGCCTTCTCCCATGCGTTCGCGGTGGCTGCCAGGGCGAGCTCCTGGTAGGAGCCCATGTACTTCTGCCAGTAGGAGGACTGGGCGTAGTTGAAGTAGAGGCAGAAGACGACATCGATGTTGGGGTTGATCTTCCGGGCCTCGGTGATGATGGCAGTGACGTTGGCGTGGATGCCGGCCAGGAAGTCGTCGAGCTCGAGCATCTTGGTGTACAGGTCCGAGTAGTTGCCAAGCGACCCGCCGACCCAGGCCATGACATCGTTTCCGCCCAGGGTGATGATCAGGACATCGGCACCGGGAAGCTCGGGAACCAGCTTGTTCTTGAACAACGAGGTCCCGGGAACCCAGTCGGTCGAGTGCGTACCGCTGACCGCGATGTTGTGATTCTGGATGTCGGCCAGCGGAGCAAGGTGGCCCGCAAGGATCTCGGGGAAGAGCGGCCCCTGCCCTACGACCGCGATGCTGTCGCCCATGGTGACGATGGTGACCTCTCCCTCGGCCACGGCCTCGGGGAGCCGCCTGGGCTGGTTGGAGCTGGTGCAGTCATCGGCGTCGGGGACACGGACGTCGACGAGGTAGCTCCCGGCCTCCAACGATTCGAACTGGAACGCCCCTTCGGAGCAGGTGGTGGTCATCCATTCTGCCGAGGGACCGAACAGGCGGACCTCGACTCCGGCCATGGGCGAGTCGAACTTGGGGAAGAAGCCCTGGTCGTACCAGGAGCAGGAGGAGCTGTCTCCATCGAGGTAGACGCGCCCCTGGATGGCGCTGTCGGGCTGGGCCGGGTCTTCCGGGCACGAGGAAAGGCCCGTGTCCTGCCCGGCGGCAAGGTCGCCGCAGGCGGCTCCGGAATCGCCGGACGCGCAATCGCCCCCTTCGGCCCCCACGTCCTCGCCGGCAACCTCTGACGGCCCTCCCTGGGCATCGCCTCCGTTGCAGTCGTCGTTGCAGGCCCACTCATTGCCCGATGCGTCTCCAGTCGGGGCGAGCCCGTCATCGCCGAGATCCGAGTGCAGGGCACCATCGGCCCCGGCATCCCCCGGCGCTACGGCAGAGTCGCTCCGGGTCTCGGAGAGGTCTGTCGGCACCCCGCTCGAGTCGCCCCCCTCCCCTGTCGGGGACGAGCAGCCGCACGCCAGGAACCCGACGACGAGCAGCCTTGACACGAGCGCAGTCATCCAGAAACCTCCCGTCTAACCGAACATGACGAGAAAGGCACCCACGACTCCCATCGCGATTCCGGCAATGCGTTGAGCGGTGACGAGCTCCTTCAGCACGACAGCCGCCAGCACGAACAGAAACACGTTGCTGGTCTGGTTGAGCGCTGCGGATACCGAGGCTTCGGTGAACTTCATCCCGGCAAGCCAGAGTAGCATCGACAGGTAGCCACCGACCAGGGCACTGGCGATGGCGAACTTCAGGCCCTTCCCATTGAGCGATGCCAGCACCTGGCGCCGCTTCGGGTAGAATGCCAGCATGACGACGAGCCCGAGCACTCCGCCCAGCATTCGCAGCTGGCACGACCAGAGGAGGGGGGCCTTGTCCAGGATCGGCTTGACGGCCACGATGCTCACGGCCATGGCGATCATGGAGCCCGCTCCCCACAGCGTTCCCCGGATGACCCGGCTGCGGTCCAGATGCCCCCGGCTTTCCTCCTTCTTCTCGAACAACGGGCTGGCCACGGCCGCCACGATGAGCCCGGCCCCGGCAAACTGCAGAGGGGCCATGGATTCTCCCAGGAACAGGACCGAAAGCAGGATGATGCTCGGGCTGTAGAGGCAGTCCACAACCGCAGTCAGGCTGGCCCCGAGCAGGTTCAGACTGTGGAGGAACATGGTATCCGCCACGGCGACGCCGATGGCACCGGCTACCACCATCAGCACGTAGTTCTCCAGCGGCTGGTCGGGAAGCAGCGGGCCCCCGAGAAGCATGGCCGTCGGCAGGAACAGGAGGAACGCGACGGAGTTCTTGAACAGGTTGAGCGCCGCGGGGTGGACCGTTTCGCCACACTTTTTGAAAAGGATGACGGCAATGGCCCAGGTCAGGGCGGTCAGGAGCGAGAGGAGTTCCCCGGGTCCGGGCATGGGCAAACCGTCCTGGCAGCGAAAGGGGACTCCTCGCTGCCTGCAAAGGGCAGAGAGGAGTATTGCGAAATCCGGTTACGTATGCAACTCAAATCTCGCAGTCCGTTCTTGAAAGCCGCTCTCGCCTCGCTTACGATGGGTTGCATTCTGACGGTGCTACTTTGCCGTCGATGCGTGGATGGGGTTGACCGATGAAAGCCACGGCCTTGCTCCTGCTGGTCGTCCTCGTTTCCGGTTGCGGCACCGAGAAGGCCCCCTCTCTGGGCGACATCACCGGTTCTGCGGACTCGGCAGGCGACGTCCTGGATGCAGTGGACGAGGTGGCGTGCGTCCCGGACTGCGAGGGGAAGGCGTGCGGCGAGAGCGGCTGCCCGGGCCAATCGTGCGGCACGTGTCCGGACGGCCAGGTGTGCACGTCCGACTACCAGTGCGTCACCCAGATTTGCGTGCCCGGGGAGCGAACCTGCCTCGAAGGGAAGATGGCCGAATGCTCCGCGGACGGAATGGCCTGGTCGACCCCCATCGAGTGCCCGGAAGGGACACACTGCGATGGGGGCGCGTGCGTGAAGACGCCCCCGTGCAAGGCCGGAGAGATCCGGTGCGAAGGGAACTCCGTGCTCTCCTGCCTGGAGGACGGAAGTGCCTGGCAGACCGCCGTGCCGTGCGACGAGACGCTGACCTGCCTCGATGGGAAATGCGTGGAATGGCCCGAGGGGGCCTGCCCGGCCGCCCTCGACTGCCTGGAAGCCTCCGCCTGTCCCGCAGCCGACGCCTCCTGCCTGGCAGGGTGCCTGGGCATCGAGCCGCCGGCGGATGAGCCCGTGCCCCCCGGGGTATCGGCCTGGATCACGGAGATCTTCTGGTGCGTCGTCGAGGCCTGCGGAGCGTGGCTGCCCGGAAGTGACTGCCACGATCAGGCCCGGCTCGTCGACTGCAGGGACCTGTTCGAGGGCTGTACCGGGCAATGCCTGCCCCTGTGCGACAAGAAGGAATGCGGCCCGGACGGCTGCGGAAGCGAATGCGGCCAGTGCCCGAAGGGCTCGGCCTGCGACCCCACGGGACACTGTCTCTGCGAGCCCCAGTGCCAGGGGAAGCAGTGCGGACCGAACGGATGCGGGGCGCTGTGCGGCGAGTGCCCGTTGACCAAGGTCTGCGACGACAAGGGGCAATGCGTCGACCCGCCTCCCAGCCCGTGCGGCAACAAGGTGTGCGAAGCGGACAAGGGGGAAACCTGCTACAGCTGCAAGCTGGACTGCGGTGCCTGCCCCCCTTGCGGGGACGGGAAGTGTGATGCCTCGGAGTCGTGCGAGTTCTGTCCCGCCGACTGTGGTGCCTGCCCTTACGGCGACTGCTGCGCTCCCCATGACTACGTGGGTTGTGATGATGCCGAGGTCGTCGCCTGCGTGTGCGGCATCGAGCCGGACTGTTGCTCGGACACGTGGCATGCAACCTGTGTGAAGCTGGCCAAAGACTGCGGAGCGGAGTGTTCCTGAGGCGAATCCCGAGGCATGGGCTGGGGGGCGATGCCCCCTTAGGAGGTGGACTCTTGGCGAGCCGTTTGCTCTTCAACATGGTGGCGAGGATCCTCAAGGCCCTCAACACCACCGGGCGTGAGCTTGCCGGTGCCGGCCCGCAGGGGGCGGTTCCCGGCGGTCAGGATATCGATGCTCTGCTGGCGGGCAAGGCCCGTGTGATGTGGATCGCAGCCCACCCGGACGACGAGTCGTTTGCCGGGGCAATACTGGCCCGTGCTTCGCTGTACCACGGATGCCCGCTGCACTTCCTCGTGCTGACTCGCGGCGAAGGGGGAGAGCGATGCCTGCCCGGGCTTCCCGGGGAGGATGTGCCGACTCAGCGGTCGCGGGAGATTGCCGAGGTCGCCAGGCTCTATAACGCTTCGCTGGAGCTCCGCTCCTACTTCAACGCCCCCCTTCCGGTCGAATCCTTTCCGCCGCGTCACGAGATCGGGCGACGGTGGGTCGAGCAGGGCGACCCGGCCCGGGTCATCGCTGCATCCATCCGGAACTTCCGGCCCGACATCGTGCTGACGCTGGCTCCCGAGGTGGGGGGAACTGGGCATCCCGAGCACCAGCTCACGGCGCGTTTTGCCATGGCCGGAGCGCGGCTGGCGGCTTCTGCAGAAAGCGACCTGCCCGAGCCGCCTCATCGGGTCTCGAAGAGCTACTTCCTGGTGAGCAAGTACTGGTTCATGCGCCGGTTCGGTGGGGGGTACGACCCCCGCCCCTGGACCGAGGCGTTCGATGTCCACCTCCCCTGCATCGGCCGGATGACCTGTGCGGACGTCATGGCCGAGCATACCCGGCCGCATCGCTCCCAGGACAATGACATGGCGGCCATGCGCCGGGTGGCCGGCCTGATCCACCGAATCTACCTGCACGAGACCGACCCGTTCGGTCCCCAACCCGATCCGCTGGAGCCGGCAGCTCACGGCGGCATGGCAAGGAGCTGAGATGAAGGCAGCAATCGTTGGAATGCCCGGCAGCGGGCGCAAGACACTCATGACCGCGCTCAGCGGCGATCCGTCGGCCATTGCAGCGGGCCGCAAATCTACCGTGACCATTCGTGTGCCGGATCTGCGGATCGACGCTCTGTCCGAGGTGTTCCGTCCGAAGAAGACGACCTGGGCCACGGTGGAGGCCGTGCTGGACGACTCGCCCATGGAGAATCTTGGCAAGCGGCTCCAGGCCGCCCGCGGGCTCGACGTCATCGTGCTCGTGGCCCCGGCATTCGGCCTTGGTGCCGACGGTCTCGATGCCGCGCTCCAGGAGCTCGAGCGGGCCGTCGAGGAGATGGTCCTGGCCGACCAGATGGTCGTGGAGAAACGACTGGAGGGCCTCCGCAAGACGGGCGACAAGGGGATCGAGGCCCAGCTCCTGGCCCGCCTCCAGTCCACCCTGGAGGATGGGGAGTTCCTGTCGAAGCTGCAGCTCGACGAGCTCGAGGAGAAGCTGATCACGCCTTACAACTTCCTGACCCGAAAGCCGCTCGTGGCCGCGCTCAACATCGACGAAGAGGAGCTCGAGAACCCGGTCTGGGCGGAGACCGATGCCCGCATCCGCCAGCGGGGGATCGAGCCGGTGGTGCTCTGCGCCCGCCTCGAGGCCGAGGTTGCCGCTCTCGCCCCCGAGGAGCAGCTCGAGTTCCTCCAGGCGGTGGGACTGTCCGCTCCGGCCTCGCATCGGCTGGTCCAGGGCATCTACCGGCTCATGGAGCTCATCTCGTTTTTTACGGTGGGCGAGGACGAGGTTCGGGCCTGGCCGGTCCGTGCCAACTCCCCGGCCCCCGTGGCCGCCGGCAAGATCCATTCAGACATCCGCCGCGGCTTCATCCGTGCCGAAGTCGTCGCCTACGAGCACTTCATGGAGTGTGGGTCCCTCGCCGCAGCCCGCCGCATCGGCCGCCTCCGCACCGAAGGCAAGGAGTACGTAGTGCAGGACGGCGACATCATCAACTTCCTGTTCAACGTGTAGTCGCCCGCCCTGCTCGAACGGGTCGCCCGGCTCGAACGGGTGAACGCCCGGCCTACTTGAACTTGATGGCGTCGAAGAGGATGACGGTATCGTAGATGGAGTCGCCCTTGTCCGTGGCGAAGAAGCGCATCGTGACCGGGCCCTTGCCGGCCAGTGCCATGACGTTGGAGGTGGCCTTGCGCCACTGGGTGTTCCAGACGTCGCCCTGGTCGAACACGCAGGCGGCCTGGATCAGGCCGTCGTAGAGACCGCCGCAGCCGGCACACTCCTGGGGCGGGCACAGCTCGTCGATGGAGGCGCTGACCACGGTGATCTGGCCGTCATCGGCCTCGAGCGTGGCCTCGAACGTGTCCTGGAAGATCGAGCCGCACCACTCCTTGAACTCCTCGGAGAAGAACTTCCAGTAGAAGCTCACCTCGACCTGGTCCTGCGGGATGCAGAAGGTCTGCGCGATTTCACCGAGCTGCGGGGTGTACCCCATGCCGGTGGAGAGCAGCCCCATGAATTTCCCTTCGACGGGGAGGGTCATGCAGAGCTGGCTGACGACGCGGCCATCGCCCGTGGCCTGCCAGCCGGTCAGGTCGCTGGTCTCGAAGCTCGGATTGATGATCTCCGAGTTGGTGGCATCGAGGTTGGGTGCCCCGAGGAGACGCAGCACGGTCCCCGGGTTGTCCGGGTCCTCGGCAGGGGTCTCGGGCATGGCTTCGCCCGTGAGCCGGAGCTCCTCCACCATCTTGGCGAAGAAGGACTTGCCCTGCTCGAACGCGAATTTGCTCTTCACGTAGTTGGAGTAGCCGACGATGGCCCGGGCACCGGCCGCATAGAGCTCCATGCCGAGCGTTCCGTTCCAGAGGGAGCGGCAGGTGCCGAGATAGAACACGCTGTTGGGGAAGCCCTTCTCCCGGTAAGCCTCGATGAAACCGGGGAGGACTCCGTAGGTCTTGGGGCCGAACACGGCCCGACCGGTCCGCAGGTCGACCTGCTTCATGTCGAGGCAGACGCCGCTCACGCTCGTTCCGGAGGTCTGCGTGATGATGCACTCGGCCCCGGACTGGCACGTGTTGGGACCGGAGCAGGAGGGCATGGTCTGGACGAGCTGGTTGCAGTCGATCTCCTCACCGGACCAGATGAGCTCGTTGCTCTGCCTGTACCGCCAGCGCAGCGCGTCCTTGGCCTCGACGCTCATCTGCTTGAAGTAGCTGTCGCCCATGCCGGCAATGGCCACGACCCCGTAGTCGGAGAGGCGCCGGAACCGCTCGAGCGAGGCGCTCTTGTCATAGTAGGGCTTGTCCGTGAGGTAGGTCGGGCAGGTGGAGCTCTCGAGCTGAGTCTGGATGGACGGGGCCTCGTCGAGGTCGGCCAGCTCGGCGTGGAAGGGGCTCAGCACCATGGTCCGCTTCGAGGCGATGCGGATGGAGGGCACGTCCACGGGGGCCTCGATCTGCTCGATCGTCTCCCCCTCGTCCTCCCCCCCGCGGTAGCCTTCGGGGCCGAAGTCGAACGCACCGAGCATGCCGTTGGCGAACCGGACCCAGACGCCGAAGCCGTCGACGCTGGTCCCCGCCTCTGCGACCTCGGCCTTGGCGGTGAGCAGGTCCACCACGGCCTGGCGGGCATCGGCCGGGCTGCTGCCCTTGACCGTATCCCAGTAGAGCTTGTCCGCCTCACCGAGCACGGTCTTGGTCTGCTCGCACTGCTCCTTGGTGACGTGATCGACGACGTCGATGCAGGTCACGGGGGAGTACGCGGTGTAGGAGAGGTAGCTGGCCTGCACCTGCACCGAGGCGCGGAAGCAGTGGACGCCGGGCTCGGTGAAGGTCATCGACTTCTTCTGGGAGTAGATCAGGTCGCCCTGGTACTCGTCGCCGTTGGTCATGTTGCCGTTGTCGAGGAACTTGTCCACGTCCTTGAGGCACTCGCCCTCTTCGGTGCACTCGCAGAACTTGAGGGTGGAGGCCGTGTAGTTGCTGTAGAGCCCCATGTCGACGGTGAAGATGAGCGCCGTGTTGGTGTTGACGAAGGTGGCGCGGGGGCGAACCAGCACGGGGGAGCCGAACATGAAGGCCTGATTGTACACGATTCGGATCGTGTCGGTCACCTCTTCGTTCCCCTTGATTGCGGTGACCTTGACGACGTTGTCACCCGGGTCGAGGTTGATCTTCTTCGTGGCCCAGAAGAGGTCTCCCTCCGCGTTTCCGGCTTCGCCATTGCTGGCTTCCCAAATCATCGTGTCGGGCTTGCCCACCACGAGGCCGGCCAGGCCGATACTGCCTCCCGGAACCTGGGCCCAGCGGGTCGGGGCAGGGGCGAGGATGCGGATCCCGAGCTCCGGGGAAGCAAAGGTCTTGTCGACCGGCACGTCGGTCTCGACCTCGGCAGCGACATCCTGGGAATCGGCCGTGTCCTCGACCGCGTCGGGCGGTGCAATCTCGTCGGGCGGCTCGACCGCATCGACGTCGCTCGGCGGCTGGGCGCCGTCGGTCTCCAGGCCGGTATCGCCGGCCACATCGCCGTCGGGAGTTCCCTCGTCGGGGACGACATCGCCCAGGTCGTCGGTCACATCGGGCTGCCCGGGGATGTCGATCTGGATGTCGGCATCTCCTCCGGTGCGGCCGTCACCACCCGCATCGACGGGGCTCTTTTCCGCGGTGCCGCATCCGGCCGAGAGTGCCAGCAGCGCAACGATTCCGAATCCAACCAGGCTCTTCATGCAGTCTCCTTTCAAGCGTGGCCACCGAAAGCACGCTGTATTATACGGGATCGGCCTGGAGCTTCAAGCAGAATTGGACACGGGCGCGTGCGACGGCTAGAATCGGGGCAGTTTTCGACAGGGGGAGCCTTGCCGATGAGTGAAGTCAATCCCAACCTGCCTGCAACACCGCCGGGAGAAAGATGCCGGAACGTGCTGAGGACGATCTACCAGCCCTGGGTCTGGTTGTTTTTCATGCCGGTGTTCGGCGTGTGGACCGCATTCATGAGCCTTGCGGCCATGGCCTGGTCGTTCGTGAACAAACGGATCGCAGTGCTGACCGGCAATGCCTGGGGCCGGGGGGTCTGCTGGATCAATCCCACCCGGGTTCGAGTGGTGGGGAAGGAAAACCTGGTCCCCGGAGTATCCTATGTGATGGTGTCGAACCACCAGAGCCACTTCGACGTGCCGATCCTGATGGGGCACATCTGGCGGGAATTTCAGTGGGTCATGAAGAAGGAGCTGCGCAAAGTCCCCATCTTCGGGCCGGCCTGCGAGAGAATCGGGCACATCTACATCGACCGGAAGGACCGGGAAAAGGCCGTGGCCGCGCTCAATGCGGCCAGGCCCCGGCTGGTGGGCGGAGTGTCGGTTCTGTTCTTCCCCGAGGGCACTCGCAGTGCGGACGGGAGGATGCGGGAGTTCAAGAAGGGAGCCTTCGTGATGGCGCTCGACCTCGACCTGCCCATCCTGCCCATTTCGGTATCGGGCACGAATGCGATCCTACCCGGGCGCTCGTTCCGGCTGCTGCCGGGAAAGGCTCTGGTGACGATCCATCCGGCCGTGGATCCCAAGGCATATGGGCATGAAGGAAGGGATCGGCTGATGGCGGACGTTCGCAACATCATCGCGTCCGGCCTGACCGACTGGGAGCGAAGCTGGCAGCCCGATTCGGAAGCCAAGTGAGAATCGTCTTTCTCGAACCGCCGCTTTCGTTGCACCCGCTCGGGATCTTTCCGAGGCATCCCCCCCAGTATGCGCTGACGGCCGCTGCCGTGCTGCGGGACGCGGGGCATGACGTGTCGCTGGTCGATGCCTTCCACGAGGACCTGTCGCTGGCCGAGACGGCCGAGAAGGTCGCGGCCCTGGCTCCGGAGCTGCTGGTCATCGTGCCCTATGACTACACGAGGGAGACGCAGCCGGAGGTCACGACACAGCTTTCCCGGATGCTGGCGTCCCGGGTGCCCGGCTTGATCCTGGGGATGGCCGGAAGCGTGGACGAGCCCCACTTCCGCCGGCGCATGCTGGCAGCCCCGCAGCTGGAGTTTGCCTGCGTCGGCGAGTACGAGAGCACGATGCTGTCCGTGGCGGCTCACGGAGGTCCTTGCGAGGGCGTGACCGGCCTCCTCCTGCGTCGAGGGGACGACGTGATCTCGACCGGGCCGGCTGATGTTCCGACGGAGCTGGACCGGCTGCCGTTCCCCGCATGGGACCTGGTCGACTTCTCCCGCTACATCTACGTTCCCCACCGGTTCCGACGGTCCCCGATGTACCCGCTGCTGGCCGGCCGGGGCTGCCCGTTTGCCTGCCTCTGCTGCAAGGAGGCGAAGTACGCCAAAATCACCCGGTACCGCCTTCGCTCCGTGGCCAACGTCATGGCCGAGATCCGCCACGCGGTCGTCACCTGGGGTGCCCGGGAAATCCAGTTCTCCGATGCCACATTCGGCTTGCGCCGGGACTGGGTATTTGAGCTTTGCGACGCACTGGAGGCCAGCGGTCTGGGGCTGTCCTGGTCCGCAATCACGCGAGTCGACGTGGTCGACCGGGATATGCTCCGGGCGATGAAGCGCGCCGGGTGCTGGAACCTCCTCTACGGGATCGAGTCGGCCAACCAGCATGCGCTCGACCTGGTGCGCAAGAAGATCGATACCCGCCAGGCCCGGGAGGCCGTCGCCTGGACCCGGGAGGCCGGCATCGAGAGCACGGCATCGTTCATCCTGGGGCTGCCGGGGGAAGATGTTGCGGACGTGATGAGGACGATTCGGTTCGCCGCCAGGCTCGATTCCGACTACGCCCAGTTCTTCCTGCTCAAGTACTACGGGGATGATTCCGGGCTCGACGAATGGGGACACGTGGAGAGGGAGTGGGACTTCTCCCCTCACGACTTCCGAGGGCCCATCTTCGTGTCGAACCGAATCGGCTCGGTGGCCCAGCTCAAAGCGCTGCAACGAATCGCCTACGCCCGTTTCTACCTGCGTCCCCGGTTCGTGATGCGACACCTGCGGAACCTGGCCCAACCGGGTCAGTGGCCGCGGTACGCTGCGGGGCTCAAGACGTTGCTCGGAGCCGTGGCCGGTCGGTAAGGCGCACGCGTTGGGAACCCCCCAGCCTGTGGCGGCAATCCCTGGACACCAGGTCGGTGCCACAGGCAAGGAGCGACCGAGCCGGCCGAGTGAGACGTGGTCCGAGACAGTGGAACGGGGATGGAGCGCTACTGCGCCTTCCAGACGTGGTCGAGGGCCCGCTTGAGCTCGGTGTGGATTGCGTTGACCTCGGACGGGAGCCAGTCGGCCCGGTTCTTCCGCTGCCGGATGAAACTGGTGAGATCGCCGCGGTTGTCGAACTTCGCGACCGGCAGGAACCAGCGGGCAAACTTGTAGACCTTCTCCCCCTGCTCGTTGGTCATCAGCTCCGGGCGCTCGATACAGATTGTGTCCTTCTTCTCCGAGACGGAGGTGAGGTAATCGAGGTCGTCGCAGCCGTACTCGCCGAGCATGACCTCCATGGGCACGGTGTGGTGCAGGATGGAGCCCTGGCCGTCCGGCTTGGCCCGCTCGATGTTCTTCCGGCGGCTCTCCTCCGGCGTGACCCAGATGTAGAGGACGCAGGACCGGGACAGGATCTGGGATGAGAACTGCCCGAACGAGTACTGGTAGCCGTGCGGGGGGCGAAGCGGGAATGCAGCGCCGTGCGGCCCACCCCGGGCTGCCTCGATGAAGATGGTCTTGCCCTCGGTGCCTTCCCTGCAGATCTTGTTTCGGTAGTCGAGCTCCTTGCGGCACTCCTTCTCGATGGCCTCGCCGACCTCACGGCGGATGCGGTAGGGCACTTCGCCCAGGGCCTTCGGCAGCTCCACCTTGGCATGGGCATCGTCGAGGCGGTCCATCATCCACTGCCCTGCAGACGGCACTTCGACGACCTTGCCGGACAGGAGGTCCGCGTAATCCTCGTTGAGCAGGTGGATCAGGGTACCCCACTCGAAATTGTCGATGAACGACCGGTTCGGCCCCTTGAAGAACACGTAGCTCTGGCCCCGCATCTTCAGCTCATCGTCGATGCGGTGCATCAGGTGCACGTACGGGTAATCATCGAGCTGGACCGTCGGGCCCATGTGAAAATCCTCTCGGCACTGCTCGGGGGTGAGCCCGTCGAGGTACTTGCGCACCTCGGACTTCCCGGAAGCGGGAAGGGCCTGCAGCAGCACAGTGTCCAGAAGCTTGCTCATGCGACCTCCATCAATGGTTCATGGACCTGCCGGTCCCGTTGGATTCCGGGAGTATAGCGGCCTGCTGGTATCGAGTCCAGAGGGGAATTCGCTTTACAGGGCTGCCCCGGACAGCCACAATCAGGGCCGTTTCCGAGAGTCGGCCGAAGGCACCGGAAACGAAACGGACTGCTTCGGAGGCAGAATGGGCAAGGACACACAGATTCGTCTCATGAGTGCCCAGCTTGCCGCGTTGATGGATGTCGGCAAGGCGTTCAACTCGGTCATCAAGGTGGACGAGCTGCTCCAGCTCGTGGCAACCAAGACGTCGCAGCTCCTCGGGGCGGATCGGTGCTCGATCTACGTGGTGGACATGGAGCAGCGGGTGCTGTGGACCCGGGCCTCGCTCGGCACACCGCGGATCGAGATATCGCTCGATTCCGGCATCGCGGGGGCGGTCGTGCGCAACCAGGGGCTGGTGAACGTGCCCGTGGCGTATGACGACCCGCGGTTCAATGCCAGCGTCGATCGGCAGACCGGGTTCCGGACCCGCTCAATCCTGGCCGCTCCGCTGTTCGACAGCGAGCGGGAAGTCATCGGCGTTCTCCAACTCCTGAACAGCCGTCGTGGGCAGTTCAACGAAGAAGACGAGGAGATGCTCACTTCGCTGGCCGGATTCGCCGGGAGCGCGCTCCAGAATGCCCTGCTGTTCGAGGAGCTCAAACGGTCCTTCCACTCGGTCCTGGCCGTGCTGGCAGCGACCGTGGACGCGAAGCACCCGCTCACGGCCGGCCACACGGCCCGCGTGGCGGAGTACACCTGCGGAATTGCCGAGGCCGTGGGAATGGACCACAACGAGGTGGAGATGCTGCGTGTCGCTGCGTACCTCCACGACTACGGCAAGATCGGTATCCGGGATGCGATTCTGACCAAGCCGGACAAGCTCACGCCCGTCGAGTTCGAGGAGATGAAGCTGCACGCGAGCAAGACGACCGAGCTGCTCTCCCGCATGCACTTCATGCGGCAGTATGCGGCGGTTCCGTCCATTGCCGGGTTCCACCACGAGAAGTGGGACGGGAGCGGCTATCCCAACGGGTTGAAGGGAGACGAGATCCCCCTTGGCGCCCGAATCATGGCCATGGCGGACGTGTTCGATGCCATCACGGCCGACCGCGACTACCGCAAGGGGGTCTCGGTGGAGAAGGCCATGGAATACATGCGCACCCAGGTGGGCACGGCATTCGATCCTGAGCTGTTCAAGCACTTCGAGCGGTACATCTCGGACCGGTTTGGAGTCACCCTGCAGCCCCGGCCCCGGGGCTGAGAATCACGGCACCGGCCAGAGAATCTCCGGTTTTCCCGATTCGAAGAAAGTCGACAGGAAGTGGAAGTAGGCGGCTCGGGCCGCCTCTCCGGTGGGGTTCGACTCGTGGATGAACTCGTGATCCCCGTGGAGTTGGAGCGTGCCTGACGTGAGCCCTGCAGCGGGAGCGGTCGGAACATCAGGCCACTGGACATCGAACGGCTCCACGAGCGGGGCATGCGATGCGCGGGTGAAGGCCTCGGCGCACGGAGCGGGGATGGTCCCGTCCTCGAGCACCGTGAGCAGCAGGAAGGAGCAGGCAGTGTGGCCGGGAGCCGGTTCGTGCTCCAGCAGATGGGCGTAAGCGGCAGGGTCTGCGGGGCTCATCATGTGGCTGGCCAGGAGGCGGAATCCGGTCATGGCATCGGGGGGCACGAGGTCGTAGAGGCCCTGGTTCTTGAGGAAGGTCTCGAACAGGTGGCGGAAGCTCCCGCCGCCTGCAATCAGCCCGGCCACCCGCTGTCGGGAGGAAAGGGCACCCGCGATGCTCGACTCGAGCGCACCGAGGGAATGCCCCGAGAAGGCAATGCGGGCGTCGGAGAGGTCCGGAATGCCGTCGGCCCCGGATAGCGGATAGAGGTCCTTTGCGGCAGCGAGCCCCTGCAACGCCCGGGCAAAGGCCAGCATGTCGAGCGCGGACTGGCGGACGTTCCCGACGGTCTTGCGGGCACCGTCGATCTGCACGAAGGAGAACCCTCCGTTGCTTTCCCCCTTGGCGTGGTAGAGGAAGTCGAAGGAGGCGGCGGCCATGCCCTTGCCGGCCGCACGACGGGCAAGCCCCAGCTCCGTCTCCTTGTGCGAGTTGATCCCGTGCTGGATGAGCACGAGCGGGAACGGCTGCCCTTCGGGCTTGGCTGGCATGACAAGGAAGAAGTCGTGCCAGACCTGGTTTTGCGGGACAGGCCCCACGAGGCCGTCCGGCCCCCGATAGTCGGGGCTGAGGAAGCGGCCCTCGACGACGAGCCCGACTTCCTCGGGAGGATTGCCGGCCCACGGGGGAAACTGTCCAGGGCCAAACACGTTGTCCTTGCCGTCACCGTCCGGGTCCAGCTCCACGTCGACCTCGGCGGCCTCCACACTGGCGGCCACCAATTGCAGATCCGCGGTCATCGTCCCCACGGTGAAGAGCACGGCTGCCGCCACCTCCTCCGGGGCGGGAGCATCGGGAATCCTGGCGAGGACGGCCAGGGTGCGGTCCCGGAGCAGCGCCATCCGGTCAGCCAGAGCCTTGGGACCGAACGGCTCCCGCAGACCGAGCAGCACCTCGGCCATGGGCGGCGGCGCAAAAGGCTCTCCAGCCGCGTCCACCAGGCTGCGCCGCAGCAGCAGGAGGTGGGCGGTCCGCTCGGCCAGGGCGTGGTGGGGAGTCACTTCGAGCAGCCGGACCGGCTTGCCCGAGTACTCCGCCTCCTGCCAGGCCAGCGAGAAGGAGACCTCGACAGCCGTCCCCTGTTCCGGGACCTCGTACAGGAGCACGTCCTTGCCCGCCGCAGAATCGATGATGTCCTGGGACATCGGCGTGTTGATCGGCAGAATGATGAGCCCGATGGAACCGAACCCGTCCATGGAGCCCGCATCCTCGGCGTAGGAGGGAATCATCTTCAGGACCGATGCCAGAAGCACCGATTTTGCCGCCTCCTCGTCCAGCGCCATCTTCAACCCGGTAGCGGTCTCCGGGGCCGGTACGGTGAACCAGTCGAAGGGAAACGGAAGCGCGGGGCTGTCAGTCTGGACCTCCATTCCCGCGCCGGCACCTTCCAGCAGTGGCGGGTAGGGCTCGATTTCCTGCCCCCGTTCCTCGCCACGCAGCTCCGGCTCCGCAAGGTCCGGGGTGCACTCCGTTTCGAAGATCCCATCCAGGCCTCGCCCGGAATCGGCCTCAGCGGGAACGTCGAGAACCTCTCCGGTCCGCTGCTCGTCTTCCGCTCGGCGGTCCTCCCCCTCTGCAGTCCCCCCCGTCCCCGAGCAGGCCCCGAGCAGCACCAACCCCGCCCAACCCAGCGCCAGTCCCGCTCTCCCCCGCATGTGTCCCCCCTCTCCCTCCACGGTGTAATTTCCAACGGCGCGGCCTCGGCTCTCTTGCCCCCCCCCCGCTCCTCCCGAGCGGCCGTGCGCCAGCGGCAACACGGCACCGGGTCCTACCCGGCGCCAGCGGCAACACGGCACCGGGTCCTACCCGGCGCCAGCGGCAACACGGCACCGGGTCCTACCCGGCCGGGTCCTACCCGGTCAGATGAGACGGCGGGCCTGGGCGGAGAGGTGGTCGAGCAGCTCTTTGACCAGCTTCTCGTCCCGGCCTTCGACCATGATCCTCAAAACGGGCTCGGTGCCGGAGTAACGAACGACAGTCCTTCCGTTGCGTCCGAGCTTCTTCTCTGCCTTGCGGATCTCGGCCTGGAAAGCGGGCACCTGATCGAGCGGAACCTTCTTCTGCACGGCGACCTTGGCCGCCAGCTGGGGGAAGCGCTCCATGCCGGCAGCCAGCTCGGAGAGGGGCTTGCCGGTGGTCAGCATGCAGGTCATCACCTGGAGCGCTGCGACGATGCCGTCGCCGGTGGTGGTGTGGTCGAGGAAGATCATGTGGCCGGATTGCTCGCCGCCGAAGTTGAAGCCGCCGCGGCGCATCTCTTCGAGCACGTAGCGGTCGCCGACCTTGGTGCGAACGAGGCGGCCGCCGACTTCTTCGAGGGCCTTTTCGAGACCCATGTTGCTCATGATGGTGGCGACGACGGTCCCGTGATTCAGTGCCTTCTGCGAGAGCATGAAGCGGGCAATCATGGCCATGATGGCGTCGCCGTCCACTTCGCGGCCTTTCTCATCGACCATGATCACCCGGTCGGCATCTCCGTCGAGGGCGATTCCGAGGTGGGCCTTTTCCCGCTTGACGACGCGGGCGACGTACTCGGGGTGGAGTGCCCCGCAGCGACGGTTGATGTTGGTGCCGTCCGGGAAGTTGCCAAGCTCGACGACGGTCGCACCGAGCTCCTCGAACACGGCCGGAGCGACTCGGTAGGCGGCCCCGTTGGCGCAGTCCACCACGATCTTCATGCCGCGGAGGGTGAGGTGGGCGGGGAACGTGTCCTTGGCGAAAGCGATGTATCGGCCGGCGGCGTCTTCGATTCGATAGGCGCGGCCGATGCGTGCCCCGGTCGGGCGTTGAGCGAGGCGCTTCTCGTCCTTCATGAGCGCTTCGATGTCTTCCTCGGTGGTGTCAGGAAGCTTGAACCCGGTGCCGTCGAACACCTTGATGCCGTTGTCGGAGAACGGGTTGTGGGAGGCGGAGACGACGACACCGGCCTGGGAGCGCATGCCGACGGTGAGGAAGGCAATGGCGGGAGTGGGGAGCGGACCGAGGAGGAAGGTGGACGCTCCCATGCTGCAGGCGCCGGCGGCGACGGCGAACTCGAAGATGTAACTGGAGCGACGGGGGTCCTTGCCGATCACGATTCGAGGGGGCTCGTCGCCCCGGGCGAAGTGAATGGCGAGGGCCTGACCGAGCTTCATGGCGATCTCGGGGGTCATGGGATGGACGTTGGCGCGTCCTCGGATTCCGTCGGTCTCGAACAGTTCTCGCATCTCCATCCTCCGCGGCTCCGGGGCGGAGCGGGACGGCGAAGAACCGTCCTGACTCAGCGCCGGGTCACCGTCACGTTGAAGTACTTGGCCCCGGTCAGCGTGAACCGGACCCCGTTGAGAGGCTCGACGGTCGGTTCGACGGCCGGGTACTGCTTCTGTACGACTCCCTTGTCCATCGGCAGGCGGCGCATGTCGATGTACACGTACTGGCCGAGGTTCTCCAAGTTGATCTGGTCGACCAGACGCTGCTTGCCGTCGACGCGGGCCTGGAAGAAGGTGGGAGTGGCGCGGCACTCATAACCGGCGGGACAGTGGCGCAGCACGATGCGGGCTCCCTTGAGCAGCTTCTCCCCCTCTCTCTCGCGCACGGGGATGAACACCTTGACGGTCACGGGCTTGGCCTCGAGGCCGGCCGGAACGTCGAGCCCCACCTTCCCGGTGAAGTCCGAGGTCAGCCCGGTCAGGTCGAGCGGCTCCGTACGGAGATGGACGAGGCCCTGGACGACGGCCGACGGCCCTCGAGCCTCGACGTACGCAGGGTCGACGGTGATACGCTCCTCGTCGACGGACCAGTAGTTCTGGGGCCGGCGGACGATTTCCACGCGCACGGGGACCTGGCGGACGTCGAGCTGGTCGAACCGGAGCGTAACGGTTCCCGGGCTGACCGACAGCACGTCCAGCCCTCCGCCGAGGTGGCCTTCCAGCACTTCGGGCGACAGGTGGATGGTCTGGTCTGCTCCCTGCTCGGGCAGGTCGATGAGGAACGGCTCTCGTCGCGACAGGGCTTCGGCGATGCGTTGGACGTCCCCGCGGACACGGACCCGAACTGCGGGGGGCAGCTCGGACAGCAGCACCTGGTCGGGGGAGTACTCGCTCAGGGCCAGGGGGACCTCGATGTCGAGCTCCTGGATGGTATCCTCCCGGGCAGCCAGGGCCAGGACGACGGCCAGCAGGAGCGCCAGGAGCTTGAGCCCGACGTTTTCGAGCAGGAGACTTCGCAGGAGTGCCTTGAGCCTTGCCATGGCCTACCCTGCCTTGCGGAACCAACGGTCCCGCCAACTTCGAATCCCGGCCGTCGGGGCTGTCTCCGCCAGCTCCCGGGACAGGATGTGACGCAGCTCGTCCACCTTGAGATTGGCCTGGAGATCCCCGCCGATGGCCACGCTGATCCGGCCGCTTTCCTCGGACACTACGACCACCACGGCATCGACTTCCTCCGACACACCGACCGCGGCTCGATGCCTCATGCCGGCCCAGGGCTCCAGGCCGGAACGGGTCGTCAACGGCAGCTGGCATGCGGCCCCCACGATGCGATCCCGCCGCACGAGCACGGCTCCGTCATGAAGGGGGTTCTCGTGGCTGGGGATGAACATCGCGTGAAGCAGCTCCTTGCCGACCTGTGCATCCAGTCGAACCCCTTCCTTCATGTAGGGCTCGAGGCTGCCGTTCCTCTCGATGACCAGGAGCGCACCGATTCGCCGGGCGGCGAGGATACGGACTCCCTTGACGATCTCGTCCTGCGTATGGGCCGGAGCGAGCCCCCGTCCCTTGCCCCGGGCGTCCAGCCAGCGAATGCGCACGAGACTTCGCCGGATGTCGTCCTGGTAGAGGACCACCACGACCAGCACAATGGCGTAAAGCGACTTGTCCACCAGCCAGCGGAACGTAGGCAGGTCGAGGAACTGCTGCCTCGAGATCATGATCAGGACGGCCACGCCGAGCACCACGACCAGCATCTGCACGGTCCGGGTACCCTGCGTCAGCTCGAGGAACTTGTAGATGATGAACGCAACGATGAGGATATCGAGGACGGTCCTGATGACATCCAGCGTGGACCCGCCAAGCATCCCGACTCCCCCTTGGAAAGGTTCCCGACGGCCTGGGCCGCGGTCTCCATGATTGTTACACCTGCCAAACCACCGCGTCAACCACCCGCACGACGTCCCTCATCTCCCGGACGTCGTGGACGCGCACGATATGAGCCCCGAGCGCGGCGCACAGCGCCACGGCACCCGCGGTACCGGCGAGCCTCTGATCCACCGGGCGGTCCAGCAGCATGCCCAGGAAGCTCTTCCGGGACGGTCCCACGAGCAGGGGGTATCCCAGCGCGGCCAGGCGGGGGATGTCCCGCAGCAGCGCCAGGTTGTGCTCCAGTGTCTTGCCGAACCCGATCCCCGGATCGAGCACGATCCGGTCCCGCGGTACCCCGAATCCCATGGCGTAGCGGGCACGCTCCTCCAGGAACCAGGACACATCCTCGACCACATCCACGTATTGCGGGTCCTTCTGCATGGTCTCCGGCGGCCAGAGGGAGTGCATGAGCACGACGGGCACCTTCGCCTTCCCGACGATCCGGGCCATGTCCGGATCCCCACGCAGCGCTGTCACGTCGTTGACGATGGAGGCTCCGGCCTCGATGGCCCGACGGGCGACTTCGGCCTTGTAGGTATCCACGGACACGGGAACCTGGACGGACTGGACGACCCGCTCCACCACCGGAATCACGCGGGCCAGCTCTTCCTCGAGCGGGACCCGGGGCGACCCCGGTCGGGTCGATTCCCCGCCGATGTCGATGATGTCCGCCCCCTGCTCGACCAGCTGGAGGGCCCGGCCGACCGCGGCCTCGGTCGAGGCATGGAGCCCGCCGTCGGAGAACGAGTCGGGGGTGACGTTGACCACGCCCATGAGCCGTGTCCGGTCGAGGTGCAGGGTTCCGGATGAGGTTTCCAGGACGGCCGCTTGCGGCAAGAGAGACCTCCAGTCCGCTGTTCCGCCCTACGTCCCGGACGGAGTGAAAGACTCAATGCCCGACGGCGCTGCGGGATTCCCCCCGGCCTGGCTGACAGCGGGCTCTGCCGAGGGCTCACCGCCGTTCTGCGGGGCATTCTTGCGCGGGATGCCGTGACGGCCGAGCACCTGGTCGACGTCGTCGGCCCCGATGGTCTCCTTCTCCAGCAGGAGGGCGGTCATCTCGTCGAGCACCCGGCGGTGCGTGGACAGGATCTGATGCGCCCGGTCGTACGCATCGGTGACCAGCCGCTTGATCTCCCGGTCGATGCGCTGCGCCGATGCTTCCGAGTGGCTCTGCTGACGCACGAAGTCGCGGCCGAGAAAGATCTCGTCCCCCTTGCGGTCATAGGCAATGGGGCCGAGGAAGCTCATGCCCCACTCGGTCACCATCCGCCGCGCCAGCTCGGTCGCCTGAATGATGTCGTGCCCGGCCCCGGTGGTCTGCTCGGCAAAGACCAGCTCTTCGGCCACGCGACCGGCCATCAGCATGGCCATGGTGTCTTCCACCCACTGCCGGTTGTACCCGTGCCGGTCCTTCTCCGGGAGGAGCTGAGTCAGCCCGAGCGACATCCCCCGCGGGATGATCGTGACCTTGTAGAGCGGGTCGGCGTTCTTGAGCATCCTGGCAACGAGAGCGTGTCCGCACTCGTGGTACGCCGTGGTCTTCTTCTCCTCCGGCGAGAGCGCCATGCTCTTGCGCTCGGCCCCCATGAGGACCTTGTCCTTGGCCTCGTCGAAGTTGCGTTGCTCGATGGAGTTCTGCTCCCCGCGGGCAGCCAGAAGCGCTGCCTCGTTCACGAGATTCTCCAGGTCCGCCCCCGAGAAGCCGGGCGTTCCGCGGGCCACGGTCTCGAGGTCGACATCCCGGGCCAGCGGCTTGTTCTTCGTGTGGACCTTGAGGATGCCCACGCGCCCCGGCAGGTCGGGCAGCGGAATCACGACCCGGCGGTCGAAGCGCCCCGGCCGCAGCAGCGCCGGGTCGAGAACGTCGGGCCGATTGGTGGCGGAAATCAGGATCACGCCTTCGTTGGACTCGAACCCGTCCATCTCGACCAGGAGCTGGTTGAGCGTCTGCTCCCGCTCGTCGTGCCCGCCCCCGAGCCCGGCGCCCCGGTGGCGGCCCACGGCATCAATCTCGTCGATGAAGATAATGCACGGGGCATGCTTCTTGCCCTGCTCGAACAGGTCACGCACACGGCTGGCACCGACGCCGACGAACATCTCGACGAAGTCGGAGCCGGAAATGGAGAAGAAGGGCACTCCCGCTTCGCCGGCCACTCCCCGGGCCAGCAACGTCTTGCCCGTTCCGGGGGGCCCCATGAGCAGGACGCCCTTGGGGATGCGACCTCCCAGCCGGGTGAACCTCTTGGGGTCCTTGAGGAACTCCACGATCTCCCGGAGCTCGTCCTTGGCCTCGTCGATCCCCGCGATGTCGTTGAACGTCACACGCAGAGAGCTCTCGGTGAGCAGGCGGTGCCGGCTCTTTCCGAAGCTCATGGCCTTGCCGCCCCCCATCTGGAGCTGCCGGAGGAAGAAGAAGAAGACGAGGAACAGAAAAATCATCGGGACCCACGAGAGGAGGAACTGGACCCAGAACCCTTCGGCCTGCTCCGCCTCGTGCTTGACCGTGATTCCCAGAGTCAGCAGCTCCGGCTCCAGATCCGTGAGGCTGCCCGACGTCTTCTTCAGCTTGCCGTCGAAGTATTTGGCCGAAATCTGCTGTCCGCGAACCTCGACCTCCCGGATCAGACTGCGGGCGTACTTCCCCGATTCGGCATCCGCCGGGATCGTCAGCAGCCGAGTCACGAAGTCCGTGAACGCGAGCTCCTTGGCCTCGGCAGGCACTTCGACAGGGCTGTCCGGCGCCTCGTATCGGACTTCGATTCCCTTCCGGAGAACCCAGAGCAGCTGGTCTCCCAGGGTCTTGATGTCTCCCCGGGTGACGAAGAACGTACCGTCGGCAAGCTGGCCGATGATGCGGTCGCCGATCACGGTGAACCGGGTCACATCGGAGAGGGGGGGAAGCCCCTTGTCCAACCCGTCCAGCGTACGTGCTTCAACCAGGAACTGGGAAAACGGGATCTCCTCTTCCTTCCCCGACTGCTTCACATATTGGAAGACCACGATGAAGCCGATAAACAGCACGGCCCAGAGCAGCAGGGTCTTCAGTCGGCTGCGGTCATCTCTCATGCAGGGGTACCCCTCCGCCACGCCTCGGCGCCGAAACCAGCGGCCAGCACAGCCGCAGGTGCGGTCGGCGCAGTCTACTCACATCTGTTAACAAGGGCAACTCCAAAATTCAACAGTGGGACCGTTCGTGGTACACTGCCCCGGACCGGTCCCGAACAGGGTCCGGTGGGAGGTGATTTCCATGCGTCCATCGGCCCTGTTCTGCTCCGCCATCCTCATGCTGTCCGCATGCTCGTCCGGCGGCAACACCGTCCAGGTTCCACAGCCGGAGGTCACTGCGGACCAGGAGGCAGCGGATTCGAGCGAGGGGGATGCTCCGGGCATCGACCAGACCGGCCCGGAGGTCCCGCCAGACGTCCCGTGGTCGCCGGACGACGCGGGTGCCGAGCTCCCGGAGCCGGCCTGCCAGGCGGGTACAGGCTGCTTTCTCGACCCGTGCAAGGACAACTCGGGCTGTCTGTCGGGCTGGTGCGTCGAGCACCTCGGGGACGGCGTATGCACGACCACCTGCCAGGAGGAATGTCCTGCCGGCTGGTCCTGCAAGCAGATCCAGGGGGACGGCCCCGACGTCGCGTTCATCTGTGTGTCCGCGTTCAGCAACCTGTGCAAGCCGTGCGCCACCAATGCGGACTGCAAGTCACCGGGGGGGGCCGACGACGTCTGCATCGACTACGGACCTGAGGGCTCCTTCTGTGGTGGTGCCTGCGGCGGCGAAGGAGGCGCCCAGGCGACTTGTCCGTGGGGGTTTGCGTGCCAGTCGGCCACTACGGTGGAGGGCCTGGTCACCCTGCAATGCGTGGCCGAAACCGGGGTGTGCCCGTGCACGTCCAAGTCCATCTCGCTGGGGCTGTCGACCCCCTGCAAGGTCGCCAACGAGCTCGGGAGCTGCCCCGGGAAGCGTTTCTGCTCGGCGGACGGCCTGACCGAGTGCGATGCCCAGCTCCCTGCGGCGGAGACATGCAACGGGAAGGACGACGACTGCGACTCCGACGTGGACGAGCCGACGGAGGTCGCAGGCGACTGGATCAACCTGTGCGATGACGGAAACGACTGCACCACCGACCTTTGCAACGGCGAGGCCGGGTGCGAGCACGTGGCGCTTGACGAGGACGAGTGCAAGGACGGAAACCCGTGCACTGTGGCCGACCATTGCGTGCAGGGAGCATGCTCCGGCACTCCCGTCGAATGCGATGATTCCAATCCGTGCACTGACGACTCCTGTGCGGAGGCAGGCGGCTGCCTGTTTGCCCCCAACAGCCTCCCGTGCGACGACTCGGACCCATGCAGCGTGGCGGACCAGTGCTCGCAGGGGAACTGCGTCGGCGTCAAGATTGCCTGCGACTGCCAGCAGGACGCCGACTGCGCGGCCCTCGAAGATGGCAGCGTCTGCAACGGAACCCTGGTCTGTGACAAGACCTCGATCCCGTTCCAGTGCGTCGTGGCGGAGGACACGATCCTCTCGTGCCCCGAGCCCGACGGAGCCTCGGCCCCCTGCCTCGAAGCTTCGTGCGATCCGTTCTCGGGCAAGTGCTCGTTCGTGCCGGCCCACGACGGGGCCCCGTGCAATGATGCGAACGCGTGTACCGTTTCCGATTCCTGCCAGTCCGGCGTCTGCACCCCCGGTCCCGCGGCCAACTGCAACGACGGAAACCCGTGCACGGACGACTCGTGCGACGCACAGACCGGCTGCGCTCACCAGCCCAACTCGGCACCGTGCCAGGATGCAGACCCGTGCACGCTCCAGGATACGTGCGCATTCGGAGCCTGCGCCCCGGGAAAGGCGATGGACTGCAACGACAAGAACCCGTGCACGGACGACCTTTGCGATGCGGCCACGGGCTGCGTCCACACCGCCAACGCTGCCGCCTGCGACGACGGGAACTCGTGCACGGCGGGCGACCATTGCGAGGGGGGCAAGTGCGTGTTCCTGGCCGCGACCACGTGCGACGATTCCAACCCGTGCACGGTCGATTCCTGCAACCCGGCAACCGGCTGCCTCTTCAAGCTCACCGAGGCCCCTTGCGATGACGGCAATGTCTGCACGACGGGCGACCACTGCCACCTCGGCACGTGCATCTCCTCCGGAGCCATCGCGTGCGACGACAAGAACCCGTGTACCGACGATTCCTGCCTCCCGGCGGCTGGCTGCACCTTCACCCCCAACACGGCCCCCTGCAACGATGCCAACCCCTGCACGCTTTCCGATGTCTGCAGCGCAGGCAAGTGCAAGGGGAACCAGCCCCTGCAATGCTCCGACGCCGACGTCTGCACCGATGACTGGTGTGATCCGGCAACCGGGTGCGCTCATGCACCCAACACGGCACCGTGCAACGACGGCAACCAGTGCACCGCGGGCGAAGCCTGCAATGCCGGACTGTGCTCCGGGGGAAAGACCATCGGATGCGACGACAAGAATCCGTGCACCGATGATTCGTGCGACCCGGTTGCCGGCTGCCTGTACACCCCCAACACCGCCGCCTGTGACGACGGGAACGTGTGCACCACGCTCGACAAATGCGGGGGCGGGCAGTGCAACGGCGGGCCGCCACCGGACTGCAACGACGGCAACCTCTGCACCGACGATTCGTGCGATTCGAAGCTGGGCTGCATCCACGCCTACAACCAGGTGGCCTGCGACGATGCCGACGTCTGCACGACGTCGGACAAGTGCGCTCAAGGACAGTGCAAGGGCGGCGGCGTCCTGCCGTGCGACGACACGAATCCGTGTACGACCGACACGTGCAACTCCAAGACCGGCTGCGTCTTTGCTCCCGCCCTGGACAACACCCCCTGCGGTGGAGGCAAGACCTGCCAGGCAGGGATCTGTACGGACTGTGTCCATGGGTCGAAGACGTTCTCGTACACCGGTGGGGTCCAGACGCTGGACCTGCCGGCCTGCGCCGACTCCGTCGTGATGGAGGCCTGGGGGGCGCAAGGGGGCTGGTACGGCAGCCAGAGCTACGGAGGAAAGGGAGGGTACGCCAAGGGCCGGGCTACAAACCTCGCGGGCAAGACGATCTACCTCTACGTGGGCGGCAAAGGGGGATACAGCGGGCAGACCGCCGTGGGCGGATACAACGGCGGCGGGGCACACACCGGCGCAGCCAACTACACCGTCGGCGGCGGCGGTGCCTCGGATGTCCGGGTCGCCGGCCAGGCACTCCAGAACCGGATCCTGGTGGCCGGGGGGGGCGGTGCTTCCGCCTGGTGCTACAACGACAGCGGAATCGGCGGCCTGGGCGGCGGGCTCAGCGGTACGGGCGGCGGTCACAGCAGCAACTCGCCCGACGGATGGGGCAAGCCGGGAACTCAGTCTGCCGGAGGAGCAGGGGGCAACTTCGGCGGGCAGTCGGGGACCTCGGGCTCTCTCGGCCAGGGCGGTCTTGCCGACAACTCGAATGGCGGGTGCGGAGGCGCTGGCGGCGGTGGTGGCGGCTACCACGGCGGCGGCGGTGGCGGCCATGGAGGCGGCGGTGGCGGCGGCTCCTCGTACGTCCAGGGGCTCCTCGATTCCGACACGCAGACCGGCGTCCGCGATGGAGACGGCCAGGTCACCGTCACCTGGTAGCCCGGAATGAGGCACCCTCCAGGATACCGCCTGCCACCAGGTTCGCTCGCCGGGCGAACACGGGGCGGGCTGTGTCTGGCAGCGCTGATGCTGGTCATGGCGTGCGGGCAGCCCCGAACGCGGGCTCCGACGGATCACGCGGCCGACGCGGGCGGCTCCGGGCTCATCGACGTCGACATCGGCTCGTGCGACGGCTCGGACGGCAGAGGCTCGGTCCCGGACGCAGCGGAGACTCGGGGTGGCCCCCTCTCTCTTCCGTACGGCCAGGTCCCGGTTCCGGCAGGCTCCTTCTTCCGGGGAGCGCATGACGACGAGGCCTGCGTCAGCCCCGATGAAACCCCGCGGCACCACGTCACTCTGACCCGCTCGCTCATCGTGCTCGATCACGAAATCACAGCGGAAGAATGGGCTCAGACCACCGGGCTCCCGGTTCCGGGAATTGAAATCGGCGCCGATTCCGAGCTCCTCTGCACGCAGCCCGATTGCCCCGTTGCCTACGTCAACTGGTTCGAAGCCGCCCGGTTCGCCAACCTGCTCTCCGAACAGCAGGGTCTGGTGCCGTGCTACCGGTTGACCGGATGCACCGGGACCTTCGGCGGCGGCTGCACCGAGTTCACCCTGTGCGAAGGGGATTTCACGTGCGAGGCGGTCGATTGGCCCTCTGCAGCATGCACCGGCTGGCGCCTTCCCACCGAATCCGAGTGGGAGTACCTGGCCCGCGCCGGCACCGGCGGAGCGTTCGCATTCCCCTACCCTGCGGGTGGGCTGAAAAACATCAACTGCACGCAGTGCGAGCCGGAACAGAACCTCGACCACGCCGGCTGGTTCTGCGCCAACTCCGACCTCAAGTCCCATCCGGTCCGCCAGCTCATTCCCAACTCCGCCCTGATCTACGACGCGTCGGGAAACGTGTACGAATGGTGCTTCGACTGGAAGGGGGCCTACCCGCAGGACGATGTGGTCGACCCCGTTGGTCCGGCATCAGCCCAGCAGCGCGTCGCCCGAGGGGGCTCGTTCCTCGACAACCCGAGGCACTGCCGGCTGGCCTACCGCAACGGCTTCCATCCCGCGCTGAGGGCCCGCAACCTGGGAATGCGCCTGGTGCGAAATGCCGACGCTCCGGGCCTCACGGCGAAATCCGACCCGTCCGACCCCCTTCCCTGCACTCCTTCAGACGGGTGCGGCGAGGAGAGCGGCCAGTTCTGCGGAGTCGACGGGTTCTGCGTCCCCTGCGACAACGCGCTCCACTGCGGCCCGAAATGCGTCGTCTGCACGATGCCCACGCCGGTGTGCGTGGACGGTGCCTGTGCCGAATGCCCTGACGACGGATACTGTCCGCAGGGAGAATGGTGCAAGCTCGGCACGTGTGTGCCCTGCACGCAGGACGACCCCGATCATTGCGGCCCGACGTGCGAGAAATGCCACTCGAGCGCCCCGTCGTGTATCGCCGGGAAGTGCCGCTGCGAAGGCGGCTCTTGCGGTCCGTGGCAGGAGTGTATCGCCGGGAAATGCGAGCTGTGCAACGTTCCCTCGAGGTGCGGCGAGTCCTGCCTTCCCTGCCCGCTCGAGCTCCCGCTGTGTCGGTTCGATGCTCTCGACTGTGTGGAGTGCCTGACGGCCTCGGATTGCGCTCCCGGCATGACCTGCAAGGACGGGGAATGCATTCCGGACTGCGTCGCACAGGGCTGCCACGGCCTGCCCCTGTTCCCCGGGCAGGACTGTGAATCCCCCCCTGCCGTCGGCAGAATCTTCCTGCATGAGGGAGTCATCCTTGCCGGCAACACGGCAGCGTCACCGGGATTCCAGGATTCGGCTGGCACCGGCTCGTCCTGCCCCGATTCAGCCCAGGAGCAGCTCGTGGTCGTCTATCTCGTGGCGGGCGACACGCTCTCGGCCCGGCTCGCTCCCATGGACCCGAAGTTCGATGCGACCCTGAAACTGCGCAGCGGAAAGGGGTGCGCCGATGCCTTGCCGGAGCTCCTCTCCTGTTCCCCGGGCGGAGGCGATGGCGGCCTCGAGGAGCTGGTCCACACGGCCAGCCAGGATGGCTGGGTCACCGTGATCGTGGACGGTGCCCAGGCCGACAAAGCGGCTCACGATTTCGGGTTCTACCTGCTCGAGCTGGACCTGGCCTGCTCAGCGGAGGGTTGCTGCTGCCTGTGAGTCACTCCCGGGCGGCGCTCATTCCTTCTTCGGGTCGATCTCCAGCATCAGCCCACGGCTCTCGATGCTGTCTCCTGCGGCAACGGCGATCTTGCGGACGACCCCGGACACGGGGGCCTTGATCTCGTTCTGCATCTTCATCGCCTCGAGGATCAGGAGGATTCCCCCCTTCTCCACGACGTCCCCCTCCTTCACCAGGAGCTTGACGATCATGCCCGGCATGGGAGCGGCCACCGTTCCGGCCGTGGCAGCCCCGGCAGCCTGGGCCCGGGACTTGCGCTTGCCTCCGCCCGACGCCTGGAGCTCGACGTCCATCTTCTCCCGTCCATCGACCAGCAGGGAGAGCTTCCTGCTTCCGCCGGAGGCCACGGACTCCTGCACCCGCACCTCGTGCGGCTTCCGGTTGACTGCTACGTGAAAGACCCGCTCCCCTTCGCGTGCGGCTTCGACAACGGTGGCCTTTGGCTTGAGCTCCTCGGGGGGTGGCTCGGCCGTCGGCGGCTTCTTCCCTTCCTTGCGGGCCTTCAGGAAAGCTCCGGCAACCTGGGGGAACAGGGCGTAGGAGAGGGAATCTTCGAGCGCATCGGAGAGCGGGGCAACCGCTTCCTGCGCCTTCTTGAGCTCGGGCTCGAGCATGTCGGCAGGCCGGCATTCGATGGGGATCTCCTCACCGATTGCCAGCTTGCGCACGTCGGGGTTCACCGGGGCCGGAGAGCGTCCGTACCGCCCGCGGCAGTACTCCTTGACCTCTTCCGAAACCATCTTGTATCGCTCCCCCGCAAGCACGTTGAACACGGCCTGGGTTCCGACGATCTGGCTGGTCGGCGTGACGAGGGGAGGATAGCCGAGGTCGCGCCTCACAGCGGCCGTCTCCTCGAGCACGAGCGGGAGCTTGTCCTTGGCCCCCTGGGCCGCGAGCTGGGAGAGCAGGTTGGAGAGCATGCCGCCCGGAATCTGGTGCTGGAGGATCCTCGTGTCCACGCGCTCCGCCCGGGTATCGAGGATCGGCAGGTAGCGTTCCCTTACCTTCTGGAAATGCTCGGCGGCCTCGAACACGGCCTCCAGGTCGAGACCGCACTCGAACTCGCCTTCGGAGAACATGGCAGCGATGCTCTCCGTGGGAGGCTGAGAAGTCCCCCACGAGAACGGGGAGAGGGCCGTGTCCACGATGTCGACGCCACCCCGGGCAGCCGCCAGGAAGGTCGCAGGAGCCAGCCCGGATGCGCAATGCGTGTGGAGATGGACGGGCAGCCCGACTTCCTGCTTGAGCGCAAAGATCAGCTCATAGGCAGAGGCAGGCGAGATCATGCCGGCCATGTCCTTGATGCAGATGAGATCGGCCCCTTCGTCCTTGAGCTGCCGGGCAAAGGCGACGAACTGGCCGATGGTGTGAACCGGGCTGACCGTGTACGAGATGGACCCCTCGACCACGCCGCCCACCCTGCGGACCGCGTGCATCGCCCGGACCAGGTTCCGAATGTCGTTGAGCGCGTCGAAGATGCGGAACACGTCGATGCCCGACTCGCGGGCCTTCTCCACGAAGGCGTCCACCACGTCGTCCGCGTAGTGGCGGTATCCCACCAGGTTCTGCCCTCGCAGGAGCATCTGGAGCCGGGTCTTCGGCATGGCCTTGCGCAACGTCCGGAGCCGCTCCCAGGGGCTCTCATTGAGGAAGCGCAGGCAAACGTCGAACGTCGCCCCGCCCCACACCTCCAGCGAGAAGTAGCCCGCCCGGTCGAGGGCCTCGGCAGCCGGCAGCATGTCCTCGAGCCGCATCCGGGTCGCGATGAGCGACTGGTGCGCGTCTCGAAGGATCGTATCCGTGATCTGGATCTTGCGTGTTGCCATATTCTACCACCTCCCCGGTTTTCGCGACCGGAATCGAGCCACCCGTCCTGCCAGCCTGAAGGCCTCGTCGGACTGGGGATGCCAGCGAGCGGAATCGAGGCCGTTGGTCGCGAGGCTCCGCCAGGCCCATCCCTGCTCAAGCGGTACCCGGTTCTCGTCGGTTGCCAGCGCATCGAGCAGCGCAGCGACGATTGCAGCCTTCTCGAGCTCCTCCATGGTCTCCCTCACAGCGGGATGTTGCCGTGCTTGCGGGCGGGCCGGTCCTCCCGCTTGTTCCTCACCGCCTCCAGCGCCGAGATCAGCCGGCGACGGGTGGTGCGCGGCACGATCACGTCGTCGATGTACCCCCGCTCCGCAGCAAAGAACGGCGTGGCGAAGCGATCCCGGTACGCGGCCACCAGCTCCTGGTGGCGGGCGGCCTTGTCCTCAGCCTCGTCAATCTCCTTGCGGAACACGATGTTGACCGCTCCGTCCGGGCCCATGACCGCAATCTCCGCGGTCGGCCAGGCGAAGTTGTAATCCGCGCGGATGTGCTTGGAGCTCATCACGCAGTAGGCACCTCCATAGGCCTTGCGCGTGATCACCGTGAGCTTGGGCACCGTCGCTTCGCAATAAGCGTAGATGAGCTTGGCCCCGTTCCGGATGATCCCGCCATACTCCTGCTCCGTCCCCGGCAGGAAGCCCGGCACGTCGACAAACGTCACGAGGGGAATGTTGAACGCATCGCAGAAGCGGACGAACCGGGCTCCCTTGATGCTCGCATTGATGTCGAGACAGCCGGCCAGGACCGCAGGCTGGTTCGCCACGATCCCGACGCTGTGCCCGCCCATGCGTGCGAACCCGACCACGATGTTCTCGGCCCAGAACGGCTGGATCTCGAGGAACTCCCCGTCGTCCACGACCCTCGAGACGACCTCCTTGATGTCGTACGGCTTGTCCGGGCTGTCGGGCACGATGGCGTCCAGGTCGGCCTCCTCCCGGTCGACCGGATCGGTCGGTGCCACGAACGGAGGATCGGAGAGGTTGTTCGAGGGCAGGTAGGAGACGAGCTGCCGCACGAGCTCGAGCGCATGCTTCTCGTCATCGGCCGCCAGGTGAGCCACGCCCGACCGGCTGCTGTGCGCCATGGCACCGCCGAGGTCTTCGAACGTCACTTCCTCCTTGGTCACCGCCTTGATGACCTGGGGACCGGTGATGAACATGTGCGAGCTCTTCTTGACCATCACGATGAAGTCGGTGATTCCCGGCGAGTACACCGCTCCGCCCGCGCACGGTCCCAGGATCACGCTGATCTGCGGAACGACGCCGGACGAAATCACGTTGCGGAAGAAGATCTCGGCGTAGCCGCCCAGGCTGGCCACGCCTTCCTGGATCCGGGCACCGCCGGAGTCGTTCAGGGCAACGAAAGGCGCGCCGGCTTTCATGGCCAGATCCATGACCTTGCAGATCTTCCAGGCATAGGCCTCGCCCAGCGACCCGCCAAACACCGTGAAATCCTGCGCCGACATGTAGACCAGCCGCCCGTCGAGCTTGCCGTATCCTGTCACCACCCCGTCGCCGTACGGCCGGTCGTCCTGCATGCCGAACTCGGTGCACTTGTGCCGCACGTACATGTCGAGCTCGACGAACGAGCCCGGGTCGAGCAGTGCCTCCAGCCGCTCCCGGGCGGTCATCTTGCCCTGCTGGTGCTGCTTGGCAATGCGCTTCTCGCCGCCGGCCTTGAGTGCCTGTTCTTTCGCCTTGAGCAACTCGTCGATCTTTTCCCGGGTCCCCATTGGCTCCCTCCCAATCTGGCAAGGGCGCATGATAGCCGCCGCAGCCCTTCACTTCAACGACAATTCAAGCCCCCACGGAACAGAAGGGGCAGCCCCGGGTTTTTTGACCCTGGTGCTGGCCGACGGTATTCTGTTGCGCGTCTGCACGGCCCCGCTTTCGGAGGAGCCTCATGAGACCGTCCCAGATTGCCGTCTTTGCCACCCTTTGCCTGGTTGCCCTGCCCGCTGCGGCCCAGCTCGTGGAGCACGAGCAGATGGTCACCGCCCGCAGCCGCGGGATGGCCGGGACCGGGCGTTCCTTCGCCTCGGCCGGGGCGGCCACGCTGCTCAATCCCGCCGCAATCGCCACGTCCCGGATGTACGTGCTGGGTACCTCCTACACGTTTGCCAGGGTCAAGGACGCCAACGGGCAGGAGCAGGATGCCCACGTGCTGGGCGTCGAGTGGACCGATTCCACCCCCAACAAGCTCAACCTCTCCATGGGAGTCCTGTACGATTACCTGCTGGGCGACGGGCTCGAAGGACACAACGTGCACATGGCCCTCGCCTACTCGTTCCAGGGGCCGGAGTTCGGCGTCCACCTCGGCGCTGCGGGCCACTACGGGCAGGGCTGGCCGGTCAGCCCCTCCACCGACAAGGACCTCTGGTCAGGCGACTTCGGCCTTGCGTTCAACTTCCGCAACCAGCTCATGCTCGGCGTGGTCGGATACAACCTGGCCAGCACACTGAGCGACACGACACCCCGGGGAGTCGGCGGCGGCATTTCCTGGTGGACCGGCCCCCTGGTACTGGCGTTCGACACGTCGGCCTCCTTCGACACGGTGGATCAGACCGGCGATCCCGTCGAGGCCATCGTGACCTACATGGGCGGCGTGCAGTACATGCTGGTCCCCGAGGTCGTGGCCCGCGTGGGCGGCCGCTACGAGCAGGGGCAGGATTCCCCGTTGAGCCTGGCAGGCGGAATCAGCGTGCTGGCCGGTTCCGTGGTCTCTGTGGACGTGGGCTACCAGCACAACATCTCCGACCCCGAGAACTTCATGGTCGGAGTGACCCTCGACATCTTCAATCCCTTCGGAGTCCACTGAGGCGACGGGCTTCCTCGCGAATGAGCTTCTGGCAGTCGGTCTTCCCCCACCACGAGCAGGCACGGCACAAACCGTGCAGGTCGGCCTCGGACAGGTCTGCCACCCGGGCATGCAGGTCCCCGGCCCGATGCTCCCCGGCCGCCACGCCGAGCCGACTCAGCACCGCAGCATCCAGGGCGGCCACGTTCTTCTCGGGGCCGTCTGCGGGAGAGCGGCAGCCTTCCGCTTCCAGGTAAGGGCAGGCGGCACACGCATCATCCGGCGATTCGAGCAGGCTGACGACCGTCTGCGGGGACCGGTAAGCGGCGGCAAGCTCCCGAAACCGCTGCACAAATGCGGGCGAGTAGCCCTCTCCGGAAAACGACAGCAGGCAGAGCAGGTGATGTCCTCGAAGTCGAACCCCGGCTGCCTCGGCTCCCTGTCTCATCGCGTGACCTCGCCTTCGTCTGGATGCCGCCCAGGAGCGCCTCCTTGCGGACTCATGCTCCGGGTTTGTCGGGAGGGGCTCCCCCGTCCTTCCCTTCCAGGCTCCTTCGCACACGCCAGGCAGCGACGGCCTCGGCCAGGACTTCCCGGACCGGCACGCCGTGCTCCTCGGATAGCCTGCGCGCGTCCTCGAACTCGGGAGCGGCATTGACCACGTCGCCGTCCAGTCGGCACAGCTTGACCCGCACGGCTCCCCAGCGGGTCTCGACCTCGACCCACTCCCGCGGCAACCGCTTTCGCAGCAGCGGCACTTCCCTCAGCCCGATGGCGGTCGTCTCCTTGAAGATCATCTCGGCGATCCTCGTGCGAAGCTCCTCCGCACAGAGGACCGAGAGCTCCACACCGGGGCGGTTCTTCTTCATCTGTATCGGGGTGAACCAGGCATCCAGCGCCCCTGCCTGGAGCAGGCGTCCGAGCACGTGGGCCGCCACCTGCGGCGAGCAGTCGTCCAGGTTCGTGCTCACGAGCCACTCCGAGGAATCGAAGGCCCGCACGGCCTCCCCGCTTCCCTCCCCGAGAACCAGCCGAAGCACGTTGGGACGCCCCGGCAGCTCCCGGTGACCGGCACCGTAGCCTGCTTTGCGAACGAGCATCGTCGGCATGTCGCCGACCTGAGAGACCAGGGCCCGGAGCAACGCGGCACCGGTGGGCGTCGTCAGCTCCCCGTCCACGGGTCCGGCCACGACCGGCATTCCCGCAACCAGCTCCAGCGTGGCCGGAGCGGGTACCGGGAGGATGCCGTGCTCGGTCCGCACCGTTCCCCGCCCCAGCGGTACCGGAGAGGCCGCCAGCAGGTCCACTCCGAGGGCTTCGATGCCGGCACTGACGCCGACCACGTCCGCGATGGAATCCCAGGCCCCCACCTCGTGGAAATGCACGCGCTCCGGCGGGACGCCATGGACCTTGCCCTCTGCCTCGGCCAGCAGGCGGAAGACGGCCAGCGCCCGGTCACGGACGCCGTCGGCAAGAGGCCCAGCCTCGATGGCCGCTACGATGTCGGTGTAGTGCCGCAGAGGGGGCACGCGGCCCGAAAGACCGACCGACGTCCGAATCGCCCTCACGCCCCCCGAGCGGACCGACTCGAACCGGAACGTCACCTCCCCGGGAACGACACGCTCGACAGCCTCGACGATGACTTCCTGCGGTACTCCCAGGTCGATCAGGGCGGATAACGTCATGTCTCCCGAAATGCCGGACACACAGTCGAAATAGAGGATCTTCATGCCCCGGGTTCCCGGTTGATGAGCGATGCGGCGTAGGCAGCGCCGAATCCGTTGTCGATGTTCACGACCGTGACTCCCGGGGCGCAGCAGTTCAGCATCCCGAGCAGCGCTGCCAGCCCGCCGAAGCTGGCTCCGTAGCCCACCGACGTGGGAACCGCGATGATGGGCCGGCTCACCAGCCCGCCCACGACGCTCGGCAGCGCCCCTTCCATGCCGGCCACGACGACCAGCACGTTGGCCGACCGCAGTGAGGGCAGACGGTGCAGCAGACGGTGCACGCCGGCCACCCCCACGTCGAAGACCTCCTCGACCTCGTTCCCTAGGCTCCTGGCGGTGAACGATGCCTCCCGCGCCACCGGCAGATCCGACGTTCCCGCTGCGACGATGCACACATTGCCCCGGCCCGTGATGGCCACCGGGTGATGGCGCACCAGGACAGCGCTGGCCACCTCATCGTGCTCCACGGCCCCGGCCCCGAAGCGCTCCAGGAGAGGAGCCACCTTGTCCGCTCCCAGCTTGGTCACCAGGACGTTGCTGCCCCGGTCGAACAGGGCGGCAGCGATCCGTACCACCTGGTCCGCCGTCTTGCCCAGCCCGAACACGACCTCAGGAAAGCCGACGCGCAGCCCGCGGTGCGTATCGACCACCGCATCGGCCATCCCGTGAAACGGCATGCGGGCCAGCTCCTCCCGAACGGCCTCGAGCGAAACCTCTCCGTTCCGGAAGCGTTCCAGGAGCTGCTCGAGAAGTTGCCTGTCCATGCGGATCCGATTCCCGGTGACTACTGGAGAGACTTGAGGCTCAGCCCGCCCGGGTAGGCGTACGACACGTCGCAGTCATACCCGTAGGCCGTAACGCCGAACACCTCGGTTCCCTTGATGGTGTGGACACCGTCGGGAACAGAAACCTGGGCCACTGCGTAACCGCTGGCGCCCACCGGAACGAACGGGGCCGAAACCGGTCCACCGTCGATGGTGATGCCCCCTTCGGTACCGATCTTGGCCATGATGTTGATATAGTCCTCCAGGTAGGCGTCCGGCGTGAGCACGATGTACTCCTTCAGGTACTGCTCCGCCGGGATGCCCAGCGTGAAGGCCGGATCTCCGATCCCGGTGCCGAGGCCGCAGGACGGATGGATCGAGAAGCCCGAGTAGTTGCTCCCCTCCATGTAGTGCCCCAGCAGGACCGGCCCCGTGGCAACGACCTCGAAGCTGGTCCCCGAGTAGAACTCGACCCACTGCCCCTTCTGCAGGATGTAGGGCCCGGCCACCGCCGGATTCATGGTCACCTGGACGTTGTCGGCACCGGCCAGCACGCGGAAGACATCCTTCTGCGAGGGATTCCTCGGCTTGAACGCGTCGCCGATGTAGTGCGTGCCCCAGGTCGGGACCGGGAAGAGCTGCTGCTCGACGTGGTCGCAGTAGTTGGTTCCAAGCGGGATGTTGGCGCATTCGTGCCCGCCCAGCACATTGACCTTCTTGTCCGTAACGACTCGCGTTCCGGTCAGGTCGCTCCCTTCGGCCCCGTCGGTCTCGATGTTCAGCACGTCGCCCATGTTCATGTAGAAGGTATAGGGGCTGGGCGGGTTGGGGGCCATGCTCTGCACGTTCGACCCGGACAGCACCGGCGATGTCGGCCACAAGTCGACCTTCGTGGTCCCTTCCTGGGTCGCCACGATGGCGGCAAAACCGCGCAGCGCATACCCCGACGTCCGCATGGGCCACGACATCACGTAGTACTCCTGCCCGCCGACGTTGGACGGAAGGAGCAGCGACGCGTCGTTGGTGAAGACGTTCTCTCCGTTGAGCGGATTAAACTCATGCACCGTGACCGGGGCCGTGCTCTTGACCCGGAACGACTTGTTCGTCAGCACCGAGCCGTCGATTCCGAACTCGGTCGGGAGCTTGAAGATCTTCAGCTGCCCCGGTGCCACCAGCATGTCCGACACCTGGAGCTGGTCAGGGGTCAGGTCGGCGGGGGGGTTGGCCGCCATGTTGGTGATGGTGATCTCGGCGTTGCCCGACTCGGTCGTCGGGACCGACACGACCACCGCCACGGGCTCGTACTGACCGCCCTCGACGTTGTCCAGGTCGACCGCAAAATAGTCGCAGCCCATGTAGCTGTTGTCCTTCAGGTTCACGTCGCAGGCGCTGACGCACTCTCCGTCCTTGCAGAGCCCGCCCTGGCAAGTCTGGATCACGGCCCATTCCGTGGAGACGCCGTCTTCCTTGAGCTTGCACTCCTGGACCGCGGTCATCCCCTTGCAGGTCTTCTCGCCCGGGTTGCACATGTAGTCGACGCATGCCCCCTGGTAGCAGGTCTTGCCGACCTGGCAGTATCCCGGCTCCCACTTGACCCCGGAGCCAGCGCACCGCTTGTACGAAGTGGGTCCCATGCACTCGCCGCCCAGCTCCCACGGCGTGCAGACCTGGTCCATGCAGTATCCGAGGTCGCATCCCTGCCCCGGTTCGCACGGCTTGACCTCCCACTCGGTTCCGAACCAGTTGCAGGTCTTGGAGGTGAACTCGTCCTCGCACGCAATCACCCCCGGCTCGCACAGCAGGGCATCGTCCTGCTTCTCGTCGGGCGGAGTCACGGTATCGGGCTGGTCCTGCCCATCACCGGCCGGCACGTCGGGCGGCGTCCACTGATCCGGCTTGCTCCAGTCGGCCCACGTCGTGTCCCCTTCTCCCCCCGCCTGGCACACCCCCTTCTTGCACCCGTAAGGACACTCCTGGGACAGCGTCCAGAGGTAGACGTCTCCGACCGACTGGCACACGAGGACCGCATCGCTGCTGAACAGGGACTTGCCGCACTTGGCCTGATCCTGCTCCGATTCCTTGCACACGTCTCCCGCAACGATGGCAGGCCCCCCGCCTCCCGAGCAGCCTACCCCCATCGCCAGCATCAACCCGATTGCGACCGCACGCGTCATGACATCCTCCGCACAAAGCTCTTTCATATTACTCGCGTGGTCACAGGCATGCCAGAGGAAACTGCGAGGTGGGGGAACTTCCTGTTGCCGCTCCCTCGCGGCCTGTGCTATATCAGGTCCCTCGGGAGGTTGCCGTGCTCGTCCGGAAGTCGCGCTACAACTCACCGATGCTCCTCGTCATGCTGCTGACCCTGGGGCTTGCCATCGAGGCAGCGGTCTTCTTCGTGGGCAACTACTGGGCCAGGCGATATTCGCCCGACGTGCCGACGCTCGGGCCGCTGCTCTTCGTCCTGTCTGCGGCGGGAGTGTATCTCTCGTCTCAGCTGCTCAACATGGCGTTCGCAATCCCCCACATGGCCGGTGCCAGCCTCTCGCTGCTGGCTGCCATGCTGGCATGGGTCGGCGTGATCCTGGTGCTCATCTGGCTCGCCCTGGTCGTGGCGCTGGCCCTCTCGGCCCTGGCCATCGTACCCGCCCGACTGGCGCTTGCCGGGGTCCGCTCCGCCAGGGGGCGGCCTACATCAGCTCCTCGACCAGCTCTGTGAGCTTCCCGGACAACAGAGTCTTGTCCTTGGCACCGCCCCGAACCTCCAGAGTCGCCCACTTCTCGCGGACGTAGCCGGCCCCATCGATCAGGACGACCGTGTCCTTCGAGGCCCCGTAATGGTCGGCAATGCCGATCGTCGTGTCGTCCAGCAGCACCGGGAATTGCAGTCCCTGGGAAAAATCCGCAATCGCAGACCCCGAGAACGGAAGGAGCACCGTGATCATCGTCGCCTTGCCCACATACCCCTTGTACTCGAGCTGCTTGATCATGTTCTCGTAGACCTTGACGTCCGCAATGCAGGCCGCACAGGTCGACGTGGCGAAATAGAGCAGAACCACCGAGCCGTGGGACTCCGAAAGGGTCACCATCTGCTGGTAGCTCTCCGACCCAGGGCACTGGTCCTGAGCCGAAAAATCGTACGCCGGGGCCCCGCCGGCCCCTTCCGGAACCTGGCAGGTCTTCTCGATGCACAGCTCCCCCCACTCGCACACCGTGTTCTTCGTGCACTCCGGGGTCACCGGGCCGGTCCCCTGCTTCGTGTCCGGCTCGCCGGAGGTCACATCGGCAGCTGTTTCGCCGCTACCCGAATCACACCCGATCACGAGCAGCCCCAGCACAACACAGAGAATCCTGGACATGGTCGCACCTCCGGAGTCACGCGACTGACTCGGCTATTGTACTCCGGTCCCCCTCCGGTTCCAAAGCAAATCTCTGCAGCGGCAGCATCCGCTCGAGGCCCGGGTGAGTATGGTCGATGGTCGATGGGCGACGGGCGCCCGTGCATTGGCCGATGCTGGGTAATGGGGCAGCGACCCCAGCCCCGACCACGCGGGAGGGGCCCTGTGGATGTGCAGTGGGCAGATGGTCTAGTTCTTCTGCTCCGTCAGCCAGTGCTGGGCATCGAGCGCGGCCATGGCCCCCCACCCTGCGGCCGTGATGGCCTGTCGGTAACGGGTATCCACCACATCCCCGCACCCGAATACACCTGGAATGTTGGTATGAGTCATCCGCTCAACCTTGAGATACCCCTTCTCGTCCAGGTCGAGTTGCCCCTTGAACACCTCGGTGTTGGGCGTATGCCCGATGGCCAGAAACACCCCGTCGAAAGGCACCGTCGAGACCGCGCCGGTCTTCACGTTGCGCACCTTCATCCCCGTCACGACGTCATCCCCCACGATCTCCTCCGGAATGCTGTCCCAGAGGAACGAGATCTTCGGGTCCCGGCTGGCCCTCTCCCGCATGACCGCCGAGGCCCTCAGCTCGTTGCGGCGATGGACAATCACGACCTCCCGCGCAAACCGCGTCAGGAACGTCGCCTCCTCAACCGCGCTATCTCCTCCGCCCACCACCGCCACTTTCATGTCCCGGAAGAAGAAGCCGTCACACGTGGCGCAGGCCGAAACCCCCCTGCCCTGGAGCCGCTTCTCGCTCTCCAGCCCCAGCCATCTGGCCGAGGCACCGGTCGAGACGATCACAGCCTTGGCCTCGTGCTTCGTGTCTCCCACCCACACCTTGAACGGACGCTTGCTGAAATCCACCCGGGTCACCAGGTCGAACACGTGCTCCGACCCGAACCGCTGGGCCTGCTGCCGCATTCGCTCCATCAGTTCCGGCCCCTGTATGCCCTCGGGGAAGCCGGGGAAATTCTCCACTTCGGTGGTGATTGTGAGCTGCCCGCCTGGCTGAGTCCCTTCGATGACCAGCGGCTTGAGGTCTGCCCTGGCGGCATAAATGGCTGCAGTCAATCCCGCAGGCCCCGATCCGATGATGATCAAGTCGCGCATGTTTCCCTCCTTCTCCTGTACCAAAGGGCCCCCGCAAGCACGGCCAGGAGCACCGCAGTCGAAACAGACAGAGCCTCGCCCACGAAGAACGTTACCGGGACGAGGCGGACCAGCACCTCATGCCTCCCGGGCGGAACCAGGCACGCGGATGAGACCAGATTGGCCGCCAGCACGGGCGCCCTGATTCCGTCCACCTCGCACTGCCATCCGGCCCCCGGTTGCTGAGCCACGACGAAGACTGCCGGAGCTTCGTTCTCCACCCGATAGCCCACGATTCCCGGTGCCTCGCCCATGAGTCCCAGGCGACACGACCCGGAATCACGGTTCGGCCCCGACCCGGACTCGAGCACCGCCGTCCTGCGAGGATCCTCTCCGCTGGCCACCAGGAACCGGGCGGCCTCCTCCGGCGATGCCACGGAGGCAATCCGGACTGGACAGAATGCCATGGGCGCCGCCTTCGGATCGTGCAGCAGCCGATACCCACCGCCCGCGTACCCGCTGCCACGGTCGGTCCCCGACGCCTTTGCCCCACTCCCGTCGGGGACCTCCATCCATCCCCCTCTCAGGAACGGAGCCGCCCGCTTCACCACCGCATACCCCACCGCGGCAAACGACAGGGCGGGCGAAGGACGGGCGCTCGCCTCGGTCGGCCACAAGGCCCAGACCTTACGGGCATCGACCCCCTTGTCCCCGAACGTGACCACGTTGGCCAGGCGGTTCATTCGAGCCGACAACGCCGGCTCGTACCCGCCGATGTTCTCGAGGCCGACCCGGTAGAGCCGGTTCCATCCCCGCTGCTCGTAGTGGAGCACCCGCTCGCCATCAGGAATCCGCTCCAGCAAGGCCTCGGCCCCGTCCGGAAGCCTATACAGCCCCGGACTTCCACCGGCCAGCAGCCCGCTGCCGGCCATGGCCATGCTCACCGCCACCGAGGCTGCCGCAATCCACCCTGCGGCCCGATGCGCCCTGGCCGCCATGCACAGAACCACCAGGGTCCCGACCACCGCCTCCAGGAGGAACCCGGCACCGAGCCATTCAGCGGCCGTCGCCCCTGCCGCCGGGCCCCCCATGGACTCGACGTAGCGGGTCAGGAAGCCGGGCATGGAGCCTAGCTTGACGCGCAGGGCCAGCCACCACACGACGGCCGCCGGAGCGGAAGCCAGCAGCACTCCGAGAGACGAGGCCGAAAACCTCCCCCACCGCCCTCTCTCCGACTGGCCCTTGTCCGATCGGCCCTTGTCCGACTGGCCCTTGTCCGACTGGCCCTTGTCCGACCGCCCCTTCGCCTGCGGGGCCTCCTGCCCCCTGGCATCTGGCGAACGACTGCAGCCGCCCCAGAGCAGGGCGGCCCCGAGCCCGGCCCCCACGGCCAGCAACAAAGAGGCCGGCAGCAGGAATCGCGCAGGAACCCGGAAGTCCTCCAGCATCGGAACCCCGTTGGCGAGCACGCCATAGAGGAACCCGTTGCCGCCCAGGGCCGCCGTCAGACAGACAGCAGCGCCCAGCATCAGGATGGCCCCTCTCCCGGTTCGAAGGGCTGCGATAAGCGCAAGCAGCAGCGGTCCCAGCCCCACGTACCCGGCAAACTCCCACCTCGACAGATTGACCCACCACCCCTGGGCCGCATGCCCCCAGAACCAGGGGAACAGCACGTTCCAAAGCCCCGACAAGGGAAGCGAGTAGGCCAGGGCTTCGCTTCCCTGGGCCGAGACCCGAGCCGATTCCCCCGCCACTTCGATCATCGGAAGAAGCTGGACTGCCGACAGGCCGAGCCCGCCCACGGCGGCCAACGCCCCCCTGGCCATCCCCGCCGCCAGCACGCCGAACCGCTCGGCCGCCCTGGCCTTCCAGAGCCTGCTCAGCCAGGGCACCAGGAACCAGAAGATGCCGACAAGCCCGCCCAACAGGACCACCTGCGGCGACCCGCAGAGCACCATCAGGCCCAGCACCACGGCGGCCGGCACAGCGGGTCGGAGGGCCTCAGCCCACGCCCAGACTCCCTTCCTGTCTGCCCGGCTGCTCTCCGCTCCGGCCCCGGCGTGCCACAGCGCCAGCCAGAGCCCGGGCATCCAGGAGGCTGCCGCAAGCAAGTTCACGTGTCCCGCATACGCGTGGAGGATGAAGAATCCTCCGTACGCGTATGCAAGCCCGGCAACCACGCCTCCCACCGTCTGCGTTCCACCAGCCCCCGCCCCCGCAGCGGGCCCCAGCGACCTCACCAGACGATCGGCCAGGAAGAAAGTCAGGACCGATGCCAGCAGCACGTGCAGCGCCACCGACAGCTTAATCCAGGCAAACGTCCCGGGAAGCATCAACAGCCAGTTCGGGGGATAGGTGATCCCTGCCTGTCCCACCGCATGAAGGGGTTGCCCGCCGAAAACATGGGGAAGCACGTGCGGAAACCGTCCCGCCAGGAGCTCGCCCCGGACGAAGTCCATGACCGGCTGCTGGTAGGACACCACGTCGGTTCCCGAGCCATGCAGAATGGCCCGCGTGAAGTACGCCTGCCGGAAGAACGCCATGTTGAAGGCCAAGAGCGCCATCACGGCCCCCGCCCGTTCACCGACCTGTCTGAGCCGCTTCACTCCCCGCCCCTCCCGATGGCGCACAGAGTAGCCCATGCCGGCCGGAACGCGCAAGCCTGCTCGTCCCGCCGTGCGCCCCCCCCATTGGAATCGCTCCCTCCACCATGGTACAGTTCAGTCATTCATCCGGAGGGTCCCATGAGAACCCCGTCCTGTTGCTCCCTGGCCGTTCTCCTCGCAGCGGCGTCGGCAGCGTGCAGCCCGGCGGTCGAGGGTCGGCTGCCGTCCACCCGTGCGGTGGACATGCTCCTGAAGTCGGGGCAGCTTCTCGAGAAAGGAGAAACCTGCAGTGCGATCCTCCTGCTCGTCGAGGTACGGGAGACGGCCGAGGATTCCGAGGACCGCGCCCGGGCCAGCTCACGCCTCCTCGAAGCCAACCAGGGCGACGAAAGCCTGCCGCTGCTGGCGAGCTGCGGGGTGAGGAGCCGAGTTCTCTCACTCATGGATACCGCCCGCTCCGGCGAGGCCGAGCAGGTGACTCTCTATTTTCGCAGCACCGTCGGCTGGGGCTGCCCCTGCGCGCCGTTCGTCTTCTCGGATTCAGGCGACGTGGCCACCTTCGACGAGGAGCTCGTCTACCCGGTGTTCCGGGATGCACGGGACTTTGACCGGGCCTGGGAGCCGCATGGAACCTACGTCCTCACGGGCAGGATGGATTCCGTGCCCCTCGACTACTACAACTGGTCGAAGCTCATCGGCCGCCCCCAGCCCCTCGGCAAGGGCGACGGCGAAGAGCACCGCCTCAAGCGCCATCCCGTCTTCCACGTGGACTCCTGGTGTTTCGCTCCCGACGACGGTGAGGGTGGCTCCTCTGCCCCGGATGCCCGTGCCGGCGTCATCGATACCGCCCACGTCTGCCCGCACGGCACCCCGACGTCCGAGCCCTGAGCCGCCTCGGACCTCCTGCCGCACGGCACTCCCGGCCGCTGGAGAGACCGCGGTTGAATTCCCGCAGGGCATCGGCTATAGTCCGGCCGGTTTGATCTGAGGTTGAGGATGGCGGACAAGGTCACGGTGCCGAAGCTCGTCGGCATGAAGAAGAAGGGACGCAAGGTGGTCATGGTCACCTGCTACGATGCCACGTTCGCGCGGCTCGTGGACCGGACCGACGTCGATGCCGTCCTGGTCGGAGACTCGCTGGGCAACGTGATCCAAGGGCACAAGACCACGCTGCCCGTCACGCTGGAAGACGTCATCTACCACTGCCGTGCTGTGTCACGCGGGCTGACCCGTCCCCTCCTCGTCGGCGACCTCCCGTTCCTCACCTACCAGGTCTGCATGGAGGAGGCCATCCGGAATGCCGGCCGACTCTTGAGCGAAGGCAGGGCCGAAGCCGTGAAGCTCGAAGGGGGACGCCGGGTCGCCGACGTGGTGGCTCGCCTCACCAGCATCGGCATCCCCGTCATGGGGCACATCGGGCTCACGCCGCAGTCGGTCCACGAGTTCGGAGGGTACAAGATCCAGGGCCGCTCCGCCAAGGCTGCGCGGGCACTGCTGGATGATGCGGCAGCGCTCGAGCAGGCCGGGGTGTTCGGCATCGTGCTGGAGGGGATTCCCTCCTCCCTGGCCGGCTCCATCTCCGCCAAAGTGACCGTTCCCACCATCGGCATAGCGGCGGGACCGGAGTGCGACGGCCAGGTGCTGGTGCTCCACGACCTGCTCGGCCTGGACGAAGACTTCCGGCCGAAGTTCGCCAAGCGCTATGCCGAGATGGCGGGCGACGTCAAGGATGCGCTGGGCCGTTTCTCGAACGAGGTCCGTTCCGGAGACTTCCCGGGACCCGAGCACAGCTTCGACTAGGGGTTCTCCATGAAGGTCATCAGGACCGTTTCGGAAATGCAGGCCCTGTCACGCTCCTGGGCACGCCAGGGGACCGTCATCGGCCTCGTGCCCACCATGGGATTCCTCCACGAAGGGCACCTCTCCCTCGTGGATACCGCGCGGGAGCGCTGCGGCGCCGTCGTGGTCAGCATCTTCGTGAACCCCATGCAGTTCGGCCCGAAAGAGGATTTCAACGCCTACCCCCGCAACGAGAAGCAGGATCTCGAGCTGCTCGAGGCCCGGGGTACCGACGTGGTCTTTATCCCCCAGCTCGACGAAATGTACCCCAAGGGCTTCGAGACCCGAGTGGAGCTCACGCGCCTCCCCAATCACCTGTGCGGTCTTCGCCGTGAAGGGCACTTCAGGGGAGTCACCACGGTCGTCCTCAAGCTGTTTGCCGCCGTCCTGCCGAACATCGCAGTCTTCGGCGAAAAGGACTACCAGCAGCTTCTCGTGATCCAGCGGATGGTCCGGGACCTCAATCTGCCCATCGAGGTGGTCGCTGCCCCGACGGTCCGGGAACCCGACGGCCTCGCCATGAGCTCCCGGAACTCCTATCTCTCCCCCGAGGAGCGGACCATGGCGTCCTGCGTGTTCCAGGCCCTCCAGCGGGCCCGCCAGATGGCCAACGGCGGCGTCGTCGATACGATCATGCTGCGCCGGGCCATGACCGAGATCATCGAGCAGGCCGGTGCCCAGGTCGACTACGTCGCCGTGGTCGATCCCGATACGCTGGAAGAGCTCCTGCTCGTCAAGGAGCGCGCCCATGCAGCCGTCGCTGCGTTCGTGGGCCGCACACGGCTCATCGACAACATCCGCCTCAAGGGGTGAGGGCCCCATCCATGCTTGATGCCCCGCACCAGGCGGAAGAGCTGGACGGCGAAATCACGGTTCCGGTCGAGGCCGCTGATGCCGGTACCCGGCTGGACCGGTTCCTGGCCGAACGGCTCGGCTCGATGACCCGCTCTCAGATTCAGCGGGCCATTCGACTCGATCTCGTGACCGTGGACGGGGTCGTGGCCTGCAAGACGGGCCTGTCCGTTCGTGCGGGTCAGGAGGTCGTGATCGTCCCTCCCCCTTCGCTCCCCACACGGGCCCTGCCCCAGGACATCCCCCTGGACGTGGCGTATGAGGACGACCAGGTCGCTGTGATTCGCAAGCCGGCGGGAATGGTGGTGCACCCGGCAGCCGGCCACCCGGACGGAACCCTCGTCAACGCGCTGCTGAGCCGCTATCCCGAGATGCAGCGCCTGGATTCGCTGCGTCCCGGAGTCGTTCACCGCCTCGACCGGGGTACCTCGGGTATCCTCGTGGTGGCCCGGACTCCGCTCGCCCGGGAAGCCCTGTCCGAGCAGTTCCTCGCCCGGACCGTGACCAAGGGCTACGTGGCCGTCGCGGCTGGCTCTCCCAAGCTCGACTCGGGATGCATCGACCAGCCCATCGGCCGCCATCGCAGCGACCGCAAGCGATTCACGTCGGTCGACCCGCTCCCTCCCACCCGATCGGCCACGACGCTCTGGAGGGTGGCGGCCCGCAGCTCCGCCCCGTTCTCCCTGTTGGCCATCCGCATCCTGACCGGAAGGACCCACCAGATCCGCGTCCATCTGTCCGCTGCCGGACACCCCGTGGCCGGAGACGAAATCTACGGCAGCGGGCGACTGCCCCCACCCCTTTCATGTGCTGCCGGCGGCCCACAATCCGGCCGCCCGCTCCTCCACGCAGCGTTGCTGGTCTTCACGCACCCGTCCACGGGTAAGAGGCTGGCGTTCCACGCACCGCTTCCGCCCGACATGGCGGCCGCGGTGGCGCACCTGTTCCCCGCATTCTCCGCCGACCGACTGGGCTGCATCGAGTTCTTCCCCGACCCGGGGACTTCCGAGGGAGGAGGCAGATGACCGCACCGCTCCACAGGCTACCGTCCGTCGACGCCGTCAAGAAGGCCGCTCCGCTGGCCGAGGCTCGCACCACCTTCCCCGAGCCCCTCATCACCACGGCGGTCCGCGAAACCTTCGAGTCCGTGCGCACGGAGCTTGCCGCCCCCTCCCCCCCCGACGTTCCCCTCGCCGACGGCAAGGTGGATGCCGCCTGGCTGGCCCGACGCGCCGCAGACCGCCTCTCCTCCATGCTGGCCCCGAGCCTGCGCCCCGCGATCAACGCCACCGGCGTCGTCGTCCACACCAACCTGGGCCGGGCTCCGATTTCGCCCGAGGCTCTACAGAGGATGTTCGACGTCGCTTCCGGATACTGCAATCTCGAGTACGACCTCGGGGCCGGAGAACGGGGAAGCCGCCACCAGCACCTCGAGGCGCTCCTCCGGCGGCTCGCCGGGGCCGAAGCCTGCATGGTTGTGAACAACAATGCCGCAGCCGTCCTGCTCGCACTGACGGCCCTCGCCCGAGGTCGCGAGGTCGTAGTCTCCCGCTCCGAGCTCATCGAAATCGGCGGGGCCTTCCGACTCCCTGACATCATGGCCCAGGGAGGTGCAATCCTATGTGAAGTGGGTACAACCAACCGGACCCGAATCGACGACTATGCCAGAGCCATCGGCCCTCGAACCGGCCTCGTGATGAAGGCGCACCGCAGCAACTTCGCCATTTCCGGTTTCACGCACGACGTCACCCGCTCTGAGCTGGCGGAGCTGGCCCACCGCAACGGGCTCCCTTTCCTCGAAGACCTCGGAAGCGGGCTGCTGGCCGACCTGACCCCCGCCGGCCTGGACCAGGCTGACAGCGTAACTGCCGCAGTCGCTGCCGGTGTGGACCTCGTGACCTTCTCCGGGGACAAGCTGTTCGGCGGCCCCCAGGCCGGCCTGATTGCAGGGCGCAAGGATCTGGTTGACCGGCTCAAGCGCCACCCCCTTACCCGGGCGCTGAGGACGGACAAGCTCACACTGGCCGGGCTCGAAGCCACGGCCGCAGCGTACCTCGCCGGAAGGGCGCGCTCGATCCCGGTCGTCCGGATGCTGCTCGAGCCGGTGGAGGAAGTCGCTGCCCGCGCCGGCCGCCTTGTGACGCTGCTTGCCGGCATTCCGGGCCTCACTGCCGCGGTCGTGGACTCCACCGCCCGCGTCGGCGGAGGTGCTCATCCGGATGCCCGGCTTCCTTCCGCTGCCGTTGCGCTGACTGCCGAGCTCTCCGAGACGCGCCTCGAACAGAGGCTCCGAGAGGCCAGCCCCCCCATCATCGCCCGCATCGAGGAGGGCCGGGTTCTGCTCGACTGCAGGACGCTGGCAGACTCGGACCTGCCCCTGATCGCCTCGGCCCTCCGGGGGCACTCCTGAACCCTCCGCTCCCGGGCCGCACATCAGCCCGTGTGGCTTGTCACAGCCGATGATGCGTATCGCTTCTTTGCGCTTGCCTTCTGTTTCGCACAATGGCAGACTGCAGAATCGAGTGAAGGGAATGGAAGATGAGTCGAGGCTCGGACAGAAGAACCGACAACCGTAAGAGCGAGCAACTTGCCCTGGTGTTTCACTACGCGCAGGAAACTTGCTCCGTTGCAACCCGGGACGTGAGCCGGAGCGGAGCGCTCGTCCGCTCCCCGGTCTCCTTTCCGTCCGGGACCCTGCTCATCCTCGAGTGTCCCAACCTGTGCTCCGAAGGGTCCCCGAGCATCCGCCTGCTCGCCCGCGTGGTCCGCTCCACGCGGGGCGTGGCGGACAAGCCCACGTTCACGGGGCTCGGGCTTCATTGGGTGCGAGCGTATGCCGGCTCCGAGGAGTCGCTTCGCGATTTCCTGCTCGACAAGCTCGAGTTCGATGAGTCCGAGATCGGGCCCATCACCCGGGCCCCTTCCGGCGATGCCGTGTTCGATTTCCCCACGATCCTGCCCGATCGTGGACATCAGCCCCCGGCCCGCGTCTCCAACGAGGTCAGCGAATACCAGGAGGCGCGAGACAAGCTGATGTCGATGCAGAAGGGGCGGCTGCGCCTCGAGTCGGCGGTGGTCTACTCGGTACAGAACATGCACTACCGAGGTTCGCTCGTGGCCCTGGGCCAGGAGGGAATCGCGGTGCTGGCCCAGGGGGCTCTCCCCTTCCTCCACGGCAAGGTCATCGTCCGATATCCCCTCGATGCGGCGCCAACGGCCCCCCGCGTCATCCTCTTCTGTGAGACGGAGATGGTGCTCGAGCCGTTCGGCCGGGAACCCGGGATGTTTGCGGCCTCCATTCTCGGAATGGACGAGATGGATAGCCCCGGAGTCTTCCGGATGCACCTCCGCCGGCTCGGCAGCCGGTTTCCGCGCTGGTAGTCCCCCCCTTTCTGCTCGTGGAGGATCATGTGACCGTCCCCCCTCTTTCCCCCGCCGACTTCCCGCGCCTGGACCGCATCCGGGATTTCGTCGACCACACCATCGACTTCCTCCTGAACATGAGGCAGAGCGGCCACCCGGGGGGGAGCCGCTCCAAAGTCCCCCTCCTCACGGCGCTCACGCTGGGCGGACACATGCGCTTCGACATCCGCGCACCGGAGAAACGCTTCGCAGACCGCTTCATCCTGGCAGCGGGCCACTGCGTTCCGCTGGTGTACTCCACGCTCGCCCTCTTCCACGAGGCGATGCGCTGGCGCTTCGAGGACTCGGGGGATCCCCGTTACCTCGTTGCCGGCCGGCCCAGGCGGACCCTCGGCGTAGAAGACCTCCTCCTTTTCCGGCGCCATGGCGGCCTGTCCGGCCATGCGGAAATGGAGGGAAAAACGCTGTTCTTCAAGTTCAACACCGGGCCGTCCGGACACGGCAGCACGGCGGCCGTGGGACAGGCCCTTGCCCTCCGGATGGCCGGTGCCCCGCAGGTTCGCGTGTTCGTCCTCGAGGGAGAGGGAGGGCTGACTCCCGGTGCCAACATGGAGGCCCGCAACGCGGCGTGGGGCTACGGCCTTTCCAACCTCTGCTGGCTCGTCGACTGGAACGACTACGGCATTGACAGCCACCGGATCAGCGACGTCGTGCCGGGCACTCCCGAAAGCTGGTTCCAGGCCTCCGGGTTCCGCACGTTCGGGGCCCGGGACGGTACCGACTGGGCGCAGCTCCTGGGCGCTCTTGCCGAGGCGGCCGGGCCATTGGCCCCCGAGGACCGACGGCCTTCCATGCTCTGGGCACGGACCCGCAAGGGGCGGGGATATCTCAAGTACGACTACCTTTCCCACGGCACGCCCCACCCCCCGGGCCATCCGCTGTTCTGGGATACCAAGCGACCGCTCATGGAGCAGTGGGGAATCGAGCTGGACGGGTTCGGAGCTGAAGGACCGGCGACCCTCGAAGAGCGGGTCGCACAGACCCGTGTCAACCTGGGACGGCTCTTCGACGCGCTGCGTGAGGACCGCGATCTCGTGACCTGGCTGACCGATCGACTTGCGGCCATCGGCGATTCGGTGCCCGATTCCGTCCCCGGCTTCCGCATGGCTGCCCAGCCTGCCAACCCATGGTCCGATCCCCGCTTCGTCACCCCCGAGGAATATCCGGCCTCGCTCTGGGCCGCACCGGGAGAACGGGTCCCCAATCGACAGGCGCTGGGACGGTGGGGAGCCTGGGTCAACGCAGTGGCCCGTCGCGACTATGGCCGTCCGCTGTTCGTGGCCATGTCCGCCGACCTTGCCGAGTCCACCAGCGTGGCGGGATTCGCAGCGGACTACTCCTCGGACCTGCCCGGCTTCGGGAAGTATGAGCGCTCGACCAACCCCGACGGTGTTCTCCTCCCTTCGGTGATCACCGAGTTCGTGAACGCCGGGTTGAGCACCGGCATGGCTTCGGTCAACTTCGCTCCCGCCCCGGAGTCGGAGTGGGACGGTTTCGGTGCGGTCTGCTCCACCTACGGCTCGTTCGTGTACCTCAAGTACGGCATGATGCGCCTGTACAGCCAGATGGCTCAGGACTGCCCCTGGAAGCTGGGGCCCGTGATCTGGGTCGTCGGCCACTCGGGCCCGGAGACCGCGGAGGACTCCCGAACCCACTTCGGCATCTTCAGCCCCGCGTGCAGCCAGCTCTTTCCCAAGGGGCAGGTGATCAACTGCCATCCGTTCGAGCACAACGAAGTCCCCGTGGTCCTGGCCGCAGCCCTGGCCACACGAGTCCCGATCATCGCCCTTCACCTCACCCGGCCCCCGCTCCCCGTGCCCGACCGCGTCCGCCTGGGCCTGCCGTCCCACTTCGCCGCAGGCCGCGGTGCCTACGTGATGCGCCCGTTCGACGACGACCGGCCCCGTCATGGCACGGTCATCGTCCAGGGCTCGGTCACCACCCTCAACCTCCTCGAGACCCTCCCGCTGCTGGACCGGGAAGGGGTCAACCTCAAAGTCGTAGCGGCCGTGAGCCCCGAGCTCTTTCGACTGCAGCCCGAGTCCTATCGCAACGAGGTCCTGCCCTGGAACGAGCTCCTTGACTCTACATACGTGAGCAACCAGGCCCGGATTGCCATGACCGACTGGTCTGCAACCCGAATCAGCGACGAATACGCTCTGACTCCGGACCGCGATGACCGGTGGCGAACCGGAGGGGCCGTCGAGGAAGTCTACCGTGAAGCCGGGCTGGCTCCGGAGCAGATCCTGGAGGGATTGATCCGCTTTGCCCGGGACCGTGAGGCCCGCCTCGGCCGCCTGTCCCGCGATGCAGTGAGGTGACCCATGGACATCAAGACTCTCATCCAGCAGCTGGAGCGACGACTGGCCTACGAGAGAATGGTTGCCGCAGTCTCCGAGGTCCTTCTCACCGGCACCGACCGCGACCTCGCTCTCAACCAGGTCTGCCGCCTCCTCGGTGAGGCCACCGGCGTGAGCCGCTGTTACATCTTCGAGAACTTCGACGGCAGCACCCGCACCTGCAACACGGTCGAATGGGTGGCCCCGGGGATCGAAGCGGTCAAGGACGGGCTGCAGGATGTGTCGTACGACGGGATCCGGTACTGGAAGATCTCGCTCGAGAACGGCGAGCTCATTCGTGCGGACGACATCCGCACCCTCCCGCCCGACGTCGTGGATATCCTGTCCTGGCAGGGGATCAGCTCGATCCTCGTGGTCCCCTTGAGCATCGTCGACCGGTGGCACGGCTTCCTCGGATTCGACGTCTGCGGTTCCCCCCGGAACTGGGACGACGACGACGTCTCGGTGCTGGTGACCGTTGCTCGGCTGGTCAGCGCCTACATGGAACGCGAGGTGCTCCGGCATCAGCTCGCCCGAACGAGCCGACTGTCCGCAGTCGGAAGCCTGGCTGGCGGGATCGGACATGAGTTCAACAACATCCACGCCGGTATCCGGGGACTCGTCGAGCTGGCCCTCGAAGACCGGCGCCTCCCGGCGCAGACGACAGAGGATCTCACCCGCGTCCTGGCCCTGGTCGACCGCGGCGTCGACCTGACACACCGGCTGATCGGCCTTTCCAAGCAGCGGACTCACGGTCAGCCGGTCAACCTCCGACTGCTCATTGCGGACGTCGCCGTCCTGCTCCAACGCACGTTCACGGTCGAGCGCATCGACTTCCAGTACGCCACGACCCTGGAGAGCGCATGGGTGCTGGCCTCCCCCGCCGACCTCGGACATGTGCTCCTCACCCTGCTTCAGAACGCAATCGAGGCCCTTCACGATGCGCCGGAGAAGAAGATCTCGGTGGACCTCCAACAGCCCACGCCCAGCCGCTTCGTCATCTCGGTGTGTGATTCCGGCCCGGGCATACCGGAGTCGATGCTCGACTCGGTCTTCGAGCCCTTCTTCACCACCAAGGGAAAGCTTGGCGGCGGCTCAGCCGACAACCCGGGCCTGGGTCTGTCCGTGGCGCTCAGCATCGTCAGTGAGCTCGGCGGCCGCCTCTCGGTCACCAACCAGCCCCACCACGGTGCGGCCTTCACCCTCGAGCTGCCCGCTAGCTCCTTCGTCCGCCGCCTCCATCCCGAGGCGGCCGCCTTCCCGCCCCGCACGCGGAAAGCCCGAATCGGTCTTCTGGACGACGAGCAGCGGATCATCGATCTGCTCGAGAGGTTCCTCCGCAGGGATGGACATCACGTCGAGTCGTTCTCTCTGGTCCGGGACGCCTGTGAGGCGCTCTCGTCCCGAAGGTACGACGTGTTCCTGCTGGATCTGACGCTGAGGGATGGGACAGGGCGCCAGCTCCTCGAGAAGATCGAGGGCCTCCCCCGCAAGCTCCGGCCACGTACTATCGTGATGAGCGGTCAAGACGAATCCAGCGCCCGCTCCGAGCTGGGAGGCGTCCCGTTCGACGCCTTCGTCGCCAAGCCGTTCCCCAGCCTGGTCGAGCTCGGCAAGCTGGTGGTGGACCTCATCGCTTCCAGAGGCTGAAAGCGCAGCGACAGGCTCAGTAGGCTCCCTCTCGACTGCAGATCGCGGCGACGACCGCCTGGGCCCTGGGCGGGAGCGACTCTCCCGCCTGAAGCCGCCGGTTCAGCACGCGGCACGAGCCGGCGGCCTCCTCGAACCGTCCGTCGGCCCACCACGCCATGACGAGCAGCGCCGTGTCGATTGCAGTAACCTCTTCCTCGGCCTCGAGCACCTGCCTGCACTCGGCGAAGAGGCCCAGGTCGAAGTAGACCAGCGCCAGCTCCCGGGCTGCGTCCACGCTCCCCCCGTCCAGCCTGGACCGCAGCGTCTCCACCCGCTGTGCGTGCGGGGCAGAGAAGAGCCGCCGGACCGCCCACTGCCGCACCAGCCGTCGCTGGACCTCACCCCAGCCCTCGCGGTCTCCCGGCTCCGGCAGCTGCCCGATCTCCACCCCGGCCACCCGGGCCATCCGAAGGACGTTGTCCCGGTTGTCCGGGTCCGTACGCAGGTACACGCGTGCGTGATCATCATGATAAACCCAGAGGACCCGCTCCGGGCTGGCCTCCCAGTAAGGAAACGGGTTGGGATGGACGACCAGGTCGAACGGGATCTCCTCCACCGCCCTGGCAATGGCCCCGCCCCGCCGGCTCACCGAGTCGGTGGCGGCCAGCAGAGAGGCCTCGAGCTCCCCGAAATTGCCCCTCCCGTCCGTGGCCACGGTGCAGCCCGGCCACAGCTCGTACAACAGGTAGCCCCCCCAGGGGGCATGGTTCCACACGCGTCCCGTCACCCCGGCCCTGGCCAGAGCGTCGGCGGCCTCCTCAGGGAAGTACCCGGGCTCCAGGTCGATCCCGATTCCGGCCATCGCTCGGTCCAGGCCGCCGGCATTCCTCCCCACGTGGTAATGCACGTCCAGTCCGAGCAACCCGGCAGCAGCCACCGCCGCCAGCCCCCGGATCCCCCACCGGACCGCCGTCGCCCAGCGCCCATCCCCTCTCGACGAGGTCCCGTCCAGCCGCACCAGCCACATCCCGAGCACCGGCGCCCCCAGCCAGAGGAACCGCACATGGAGCAGCGACAACAGGGCCAGCGGTGCTGCCATGGCAAGATCCAGCAGCCCTTCCCCGTCCCGTTGCCGGACCAACCGCCAGCCGACCTGCAGCGCCAGCAGCGGCAAGGCTGCCACCGCAAGCCCGCCGGCCAGGAGCTCGTGAGCAACCACCGCATGCTCCAGCAGGAATTCCACGCTGCTCATCCACTCGGGAATGAACCGCTTGCTGGGGCCCAGCATGAAGAATGCCTGGTACACGCCGCGAACGAAGCCCGGCATCAGGCACATGACGCCGCAGGTGAGCCCCAGCACCAACAGATCGCTGCGCGCCCCCCGGCCAATCTCCCGCCAATCCACCTTCTTTGCGCCAACGCCCGCTGCCCACTGCGTCCCCGCCCGCCCGGCAAACCGGGCCGCCAGCAGGACCGGGGCCAGCAACGCACCGCCGGCATGCAGGTTGGCCCAAGCAGCCGAGAGGACCAGCACCGCCACGATCCGGCCCCTGCTCCACCTCCATTCCCGCAACACCGCCAGCAGCAGCCAGAACAGGAGCAGGTTGAACACGTCCGGTCTCGCCCGCAGTCGATCCGCAAACAGGAATGCGGCCAGCACGGCAACCACGGGCGCCAGCCAGGGCGCTCTCCGCTGCCCGGCAGCCCCGGCCTCCCCCGCATCTTCCCCCGATCGGGAAGAGCGTACCTCGCCTAGCGAAAGTCCCGCCGCGATCACGCCGGCTGCGGCCACGACGGCATGCATCAGCCGCACGAGGAACAGCCCTCCCGCCTCGTCCGCAGCAAAGCAGAGCACCTCGTAGAGCCACTGGAACGGCACCCAGGTCCGCTCCGGATCTACGGCAGAGAAGATGTCCGTGGATGGCAACGAGAGGTTCTCCACCATCCACTGCCCAGCCCGGATATGCCAGAAGACATCGACGTCCCAGATCGGGTGCAGAGCGAGCAGGAAGTAAAGCCCTCCCAGAATGGCAAGAAGCAGCAAAACCGCCTGATTGGCCCGTCCCTGACTCACCCTCTTTCCCCCCGGGGTCGCCTCCGACTTCCCGATTGCGGCCGACACGCAAAAAAAACTTGCATCAAAAACACCGTGCATGCTAGCTTCCCGCCCTTGAAATCGCAAGGGCTCCTTCTGCTTCCTGAAAGGGAAGCCCGGGAGTGCCTGCGAGGGGATGGTGGGGTTGGGAAGGGGGTTCGGTAACCATAACGCGGAGTGGTTTATGCGTACTGGTCAAGGCGGGTATCTGAATTTTGGTTGACGGGCGTCAACGCCCCCCTGCTCAGGTGAGGTCGAGGAATGCACACCCTGGGTACTCATTTCCTTCTGGAGCTTGCTGGTTGTCCCTACCACAAGCTGAACGATCAGGCATTTGTTGAGAGCGTGCTGCTCGGTGCAGCCAAGGAGGCGCAGGCGACGATCGTCACCTCGACGTTCCATACGTTCAATCCGTATGGCGTGTCGGGAGTGGTGGTCATTGCCGAATCCCATCTAACCATCCACACGTGGCCCGAGATCGGCTATGCCGCTCTGGACGTCTTCACGTGTGGCGGCGAAGCGCTTCCCGAGAAGGCGGTGGACTTCTGCATCCAGTCGTTCGAAGCCACCAACCACTCGTTCATCGAGATCAAGCGCGGCATCATCGATGACCGTACCCAGACCGCGTCCTGCTTCTTGAGCATCCAGGAGGGGAAAGTTGGGCGTCCCTGATTCCAGCCTCTGGCTATACGATTTCGTTTCGGCAGATACCGATGGGCAGGTCCACCAGGTCGAGCGTATGGTCGTCTCGGCCCAGACCCGCTTCCAGAAGGTCGACATCTACCAGACTCCCCGCTTCGGCAAGATCCTGACCCTGGACAACCGGGTCCAGTCGCTGGAGCTGGACGAGTTCATCTATCATGAAGCCTTCATTCAGCCCGCCATGGTGGCCCATCCCAACCCGACCTCGGTGTTCGTCATCGGGGGCGGCGAGGGGGCATGCCTGAGAGAGCTGCTCCGCCACAACACCGTCCGCCGGGCCCTCATGGTCGACATCGACGGCGAGCTGGTGGAGCTCTGCAGGCAGCATCTGCCCACCTGGCACCAGGGGGCCTTCGACGACCCCCGCTCCGAGCTCCGGTACGAGGACGCTCGGGCCTACGTCGCCCAGACCTCGGAGAAGTTCGACGTGATCATCGTCGACCTCTCCGAGCCCGCCGTCGACAGTCCTGCCTATTTCCTGTTCACGGTCGAGTTCTACCGCATGCTGGACAAGGTCCTCGCACCGGGCGGCCGGATCGTGTTCCAGTCCGATGCCCCGGCGATCCACGCATCCGGCATCTGGAGCACTACCGTCAACACGGTGCGCCAGGTGTTCCCGCACGTGCTCCCCTACGTCGTGACGATTCCGGGCTTCGGGTCCGAGTGGGGCTTCACTCTGGCCTCCCGAGAGCCTCTGCCGCCCATGTCCGCGGCTCAGGTCGATGCCGTCCTGGCGGCCCGGATGCCCGCCGGCTCCCTGCGATTCTACGATGGAGTGACCCACCAGCGGCTCGTCTCCCTTCCGTTGTACATGAGAAAGAAGCTCGAAGCCGAGAGCCGCTTCTACTCCGATTCCAGCCCTCCGGAAGTCGAGTGGGGGAATTGATCGGATAGGTCTGGACAGCCGCCCTCGCGTGCGTTATGTTTTCATCGGATTGACCGGAATCCAATGGAGGATCCTATGCAGGTCGAGTTGAACTATCGGAAGATCCTGGTGCCCATTGACTTCTCGGACACGTCGCGCAAGGCCTTCTACGTGGCCCTCAAGTACGCGAAGGTGTTCGATGCCGAGACTCACGTGCTCCACGTCCTGGAGCCACTCGACACGTTCGACTCCCCCGAGAAGGTCGAGGCCCATTCCGCCGAAGTCACGCGGGTGGAAGACGGCGTGCGCCGCCGGGTCAATGAGCTCTTCGACAAGGCCGGCCTGGCCGAGGTCGATCGCCGAAAGGTCCACGTGGCCATCCGCGGCGGCAAGCCGTGGCGGGAGATTCTCGAGTTCGCCCAGGAAAAACGCGTCGATCTCATCGTCGTCGGCAGCCATGGGCAGACCAGCTTCAAGGAGATGATCATCGGCAGCACTACCGAGCGCGTGGTCCGCAAGGCTCAGTGCCACGTCCTCTGCGTCAAGCCCGATGACTACGAGTACGACCCCATCGGCATCCCGGACAAGTTCAAGAACGTCTGAGCCGGCCGTCCAGGGCCCAGGCTCGCTGCTGCCCCCCGGCCCTGCTCGGAGGCCAGTGGAACCCCCCTCTCGGAGGTGACTCATGTCGTCCCGTCCGTGTGTTCTCGGCGTCATCGGCGGTAGCGGTCTCTATGATGTTCCGGAAATCGAAGTGCTCGAGGAGCTGCACATCTCCACGCCGTTCGGCCCCCCGTCGAGCCCGGTCATCAAGGGGCGCCTCGGCCAACGCGAGGTGTTCTTCCTCGCCCGCCATGGCAAGGGGCACGTCCTCACCCCGTCGGAGGTCCCCTACCGCGCCAACGTCTGGGCCCTCAAGAGCCTCGGCGTCAACACTCTCCTCTCGGTTTCCGCTGTCGGCTCCCTCAAGGAAGAGATCGCCCCCGGCCACCTCGTCGTCCCGGACCAGATCATCGACCGGACCCGCGGCATTCGCCCTTCGACCTACTTCGGAGACGGCATCGTCGCCCACGTGGCACTGGCCGATCCGTATTGTGCGGACCTCTCGGCGACACTGGCCAACGCGGCTCGACAGGCGGGTGCGACCGTCCACGAGGGCGGCACCCTCGTCGTCATGGAAGGCCCCCAGTTCTCCACCCGCGCAGAATCCTTCCTCTACCGCGGCTTTGGGGCCAGCCTCATCGGCATGACCGCCATGCCCGAGGCCAAGCTCGCTCGGGAAGCCTCGCTCTGCTATGCCACCCTCGCCCTGGCCACCGACTACGACTGCTGGCACGAAACCCACGAGTCGGTCACCGTCGAAGGGGTGTTCCAGGTCATGAGAGGCAACAACGTCAAGGCCCGCAACACCCTGCTCAACCTGATCCCCATGCTCGGCGAGCGCACCTGCCACTGCCACACCGCCCTCGCCTCCGCAGTCGTCACCGCCCCGTCCGCCATGAACCCGGAAACCCGCAAGAAACTGGCTTTGCTCCTTGACTGAATCGGCCCGTTCGGTTACACCCCTCGTCGGCGGCCGCAGCGCACCTGCCCGTTGCAGGCCTGGCATCGACCAGGCATTGTGCCCTGCCGCCTGCCTTCGGAGGATATCATGGAGAACGCCAACCTCGTCGTAGTAGGCTCGGTTGCCTACGATTCCATCGAAACCCCGACCCAGTCCCATCCCGACGTGCTCGGCGGTTCGGCCACCTACTTCTCGCTGGCCGCATCCCACTACGCACGCCCCGGCATCGTTGCCGTCGTCGGGCAGGACTTCCGCCCCGAGCACACCCGCCTCCTCCAGGACCATTCCGTCCGGCTCGACGGCCTCGAAACCGCCCCCGGCAAGACCTTCCGCTGGGGCGGCCGCTACGACAAGGATCTCAAGGAGCGAGACACGCTCTTTACCCACCTCAACGTGTTCGCTGAGTTCTCCCCCCGCATCCCAGCAGCTTTCCGGGATACCCCCTATCTGTTCCTCGCCAACATCGACCCCGACCTCCAGCTCCAGGTGCTCGCCCAGTGCACCGGCCCCCGCTGGGTCGCGTGCGACACCATGAACTTCTGGATCAAGGGCAAGCTCGACAGCCTCCTGCGCCTCCTGCCCAAGATCGATGCCCTCTTCCTCAACGACAGCGAAGCCTTCGAGCTCACCGGCCATCGCAACCTCCTCGAGGCCGCACGCTGGATCCAGGCCCGCGGTCCCGCCACCGCGGTCATCAAGAAGGGCGAGCACGGTGCCATCCTCGTCTCCAAAGACCAGGTCTTCGTCGTGCCCGCATTCCTCCTCGATTCCGTCGCTGACCCCACCGGAGCGGGCGATACCTTCGCCGGCGGCATGGCCGCTGCCATCGCTGCCCTCGACGACACCTCTCCCGAGGCACTCCGCTTTGCAGCCGCCATGGGAACCGTCATGGCCTCTTTCTGCGTCGAAGACTTCGGCCCCTTCCGCCTCGCCCGACTCAACATGGACGAGATCCGGGACCGCCTCCGCCGCTACCGGGAGCTCATCCGTATCCCCGACAGAGCCATCTGAACGACTGCCCGCGGCCCCGGCCGCGGCTTCACCCTGGAGGACCTCCATGTCCCCGAAGAAACCGCTCTTCGACGCCTGCAAAGCCCGGCGCATCTGCTCGTTCAACGCCACCTCGAGGCTGTTCGGGAAGCTGGCCGACCTCCCCCTCCCCTCCCCGATCCTCAAGGCCGCCATCGCAGCCTACTCCAAGGCATTTCACGTCAATCTCGCAGAATCGGGCCGCCCGCCCGCCGAGTTCTCATCCTTCGGCGACTTCTTTACCCGTGAGCTGCGGGAGGGCAGCCGCCCCATCGCTCCGTTGACCGACGGCCTCGTCTGCCCCTCCGACGGAACCCTCCACAACCTCGGAACCATCCGCGACGGCCTCATCCCACAGGTCAAGGGCAACGACTACTCCATCCAGGATCTCATCGGCGAGTCGGAAGCCGCAAGACGCCTCGAAAACGGAACCTTTGCGACGGTCTACCTGAGCCCGGCCAACTACCACCGCGTCCACTCCCCCATCCAGGGACGCATCACCCACTGCCGCTATCTCCCGGGGGCGCTCTTCTCCGTCCACCCCCTGCTCGTCAACAACCTCAAGAACGTGTTCGTCACCAACGAACGCATTCCCATCTTCATCGAGTCCCCGTTCGGCCTTGTCTGCGTCGTCATGGTCGCTGCCACCATCGTCGGCAACATCACGCTGACCTTCTCCGGCCTCACCACCAACCGCCACTCTCCGCAGGCAACGGAATTCTACGACACCCCCGTCCCGGTCGATGCCGGTACGGAGCTGGGGGCATTCCGCCTCGGCTCCACGGCCGTCCTGCTCATGGAAGGAAGGTGGCAGCCCCACATGCTTGCCGAAGGGATGCCGGTGAGGATGGGAACTCCGTTTTTCAGGCGGGGCTGAAGGCTCGGGGCTGGGGGCTCGGGGCTGGGGGGGCCTGCCCTACGGACGTCCATGTCGTGGGCCTGGGCGTGAGGAAAACGCGGAGGCGAAGTAGGGTCGGGGGCACGACGGGCCCGGAGCCGCCCCTACGGCCATCACACTCTTTCGAAGTCTATTCTACGCCGAGCAGCTCGACGTCGAAGATCAGGGTGGCATTGGGCGGAATCACGCCGCCGGCCCCACGCTCACCGTAGGCCAGGTTGGCCGGGATGGTCAGCTTGCGCTTGCCGCCGACCTTCATGGACATGACGCCCTCGTCCCAGCCGCGAATGACCTGGCCGACGCCGATGACGAACACGAACGGCTGCCCGCGGTCCACGGAGCTGTCGAACTTGGTGCCGTCGAGCAGCGTGCCCGTGTAGTGCACCGTCACCCGCTTGCCGGCCTGGGGTACTGCGCCTTCGCCCACCTTCACGTCCACGTACTTGAGCCCACTTCCAGTCGTCACTTCTGCCACGGCTTCCTCCTTCTTGTCTTCCGCCGGGGCCGCCTCGGCCGCCGGGGCCTCTTCCTTCTTCACTTCCGCTGCCGGGGCCGCCTCGGCCGCCGGAGCATCGGCCGGCTTGTTCTCGGCCGGTGCGGCTTCACCGGTTCCGCTTCCCGACACGGCCGGTGCTTCCTCGGCCTTCTTCTCTTCGGCCGGTGCCGCCTGGTCCTTCTTCTCCTCTACCGGTGCTTCCTCGACCTTCTTCTCCTCCGCGGGTGCAGCTTCAGCCTTCTTCTCTTCCGCCGGTGCTTCCTCAGCCTTCTTCTCCTCCGGCTTCTGGATCGCTGCACCCTCGGCCTTGGCCTCCTTCTTCGGCTCTTCCTTCTTGGCCGGCTCTTCCTTCTTGCATCCGACCGCCAGGAACATCGCCACTCCCACCAACAACGCAACCTTCTTCATCGTGTCCTCCTTTCAGGGATTCGATGCCGGGACTATCGCCGATCTGGGCCCGGCAGTCAAGAACGGGCAGCGTTTCAAGGACCATGCCGCGGTGCCGTCATACGCGATTGACACGTGCCCCCTGGCGTGCATAATCCGTTTCGTTGCCCCGGATCCCCTCGGATCCGACCCGCGCCGGAGTGGCGGAATCGGCAGACGCACGGGACTCAAAATCCCGCGGCCCTTGCGGTCATGAGGGTTCGACCCCCTCCTCCGGCACCAGGCTGAGCCTGGACCCAAAACGCCGCTGGCGCACTACCGGGTAGAGCCCGACCTCATTGCTTCGTTCTCGTCCCGCGCCCACGGCATGACCTGGACACCCGACAGCCCATGCGGCCCCCCGATCCTTCGCAGCCGGAAACCTGACGGCTTGCGAGATTGAGGTGCATGCCGTTGGCACAGCCTGCCTGATGTCTCTCGGCCTGGAGAGCGGCTCCCGAAATACCCCTCCTCCCACGGGGGTGGAGTACCCCGGATTCAGAAACCCGAAACGTGCTGGCCTCCTGATGACGCACCCCCCGGGCTCGTGCAGCGGTTCAGTGGAAAATGCACGGCGTCTTCCTACCGGCCTGCCAGCAACGCCAGCCCACCTGGTGCGAGCAGTCATGATTTGCAGAAGCGCCTGGATACTGCCCCGCACCGTCAGTCGAACAGGCTGAAGCTGCTGACGCTGAGCAGGTCCCAGACGATGCCAGCCTTGCGGAAGCGCAGGCACGTGGCTCCGTCGCCCTCCTCGGAGCCTTGCAGCTCGAAGTCGGTGTCCGAGAGGACCTTGAGTGACTCGACCGAGCAGTGCGGCTCTCCCCCGTCCTCGACGCCGATGTGGAAGTACTTCCGGACCTTCTTGACCAGGTCCAGCAGCTCCCGGTTCGTCTCCTTCACGCCCGGCTTGTTGATGATCTGGCAGACACGCGCAGCAAACTCCCGCACGTTGCTCGGGTTCGCTTTGCCAAACGACGGCCTCAGCTCCGCGATGCACGTGTCCTTGTCCACGGCCCCGGTCTGCACCGCCAGCATCGTGACCCGCCCCCAGAGCGCCCCCTTGCCCGCGGGCACGCCGGTCAGTGCAACCAGGCTGAGCGTATTCTCGACGGCGGCCTCAGTCGATGCGAGCAGCGTCCAGTCGTCGAACAGCTCCACCCTGACCTTCGTCGGCCGGCCGTTGGCCACGTACATCTCGTAGTCCTTCTGGTAGCCGCGGTTGATCCACAGCTCGAAGTCCTGAGGCCCGCCCAGATTGGAGCCCTTGCCGAGGTAGAAAGCGACCCACTGCCCGACCCCATCCCCTTCCACCCCTTCGCACCACGAGGTGTCGAATCGGCCGTCCATGACCTTCTCCGGCCCGTAGGTGGTCGCGGTGTTGACCTTCACGGTGGAAGAGGCGACCGCAGGCTGCTCAGCCGATGGGCGCACCTCCCTCTCGACGGCCGATACGGCCGGCGAGGCCAGGGTCACCGCAGCAAGAACGGTCATTGTTACCAGTCGTCCAGGCATCCACATCCTCGTCTCTCCTTTCCCCGGAGCGCCAGGGACAATCCGATTCTCCACGTGCCTGGAAGTCGGTCGGCACCTTCCCCCGGGATTCCAGGCATCCAGACGGCAAGCGTACCGCCTCGACCGCCCAACGTCGAGCGATTTGCAGCTCGTTACCCGCCGTGAAACCGTGAGCAAGGGCGTCGAGAGAATGCTTCGTGCGGTTCAACCCGACCTCCCTTCAGGTTCCTCTCCAGCCCATTTGCCGACCGCGGCCACGCACTACGCAGTTACTCATCGACGCTGCCGTGACGCGTGGCATATAATGGCAGGACAAATCCGGGTGAGGTGCCAATCATGAGGCTCCGATTCTGCATCGCTCTTCTGCTTCCGGCCGTGATTGTCTTGGCTCGTTGTTCTTCGGGCGGGCATGGCCCCAACTCCGATGTTGCCATGCCTGAACAGACCACCCTGCACGAGGTGGCTGGTGACGCCTCGCCCGAGGTTGTCTTCGCAGATGTTCGCGGTCAGGATGGTGCGTCGGCTGATACGTTCAAGGACTCGGAAGTCAACGTGGCTTTCGACGCGACGGATGCTACCTGCCCGGCGGGCAAGGGATGCTTCGGCGACCCCTGCAAGGAGAACGCCGACTGTCTCTATGGTTGGTGCGTCGAGCACCTGGGGGCGGGTGCATGCTCCATGACGTGCGAGGAGGAGTGCCCTGCAGGGTGGACCTGCAAGCAGGTCGGAGGGAGCGGACCTGACCTGGTGTTCATCTGCGTTTCGGATTTCGCGAACCTTTGCAGGCCGTGCACGACTACCGAGGGTTGCCAGTCGGCCGGCGGGAAGCAGGATCTGTGCCTCCAGTACCCACAGCAAGGTCGGTTCTGCGGGGGGGCCTGTGGCGACGGGCAGGCCTGCCCGGCCGGGTTCACTTGCCAGACAGCGACTACGGCCGAAGGGACGCAATCCACCCAGTGCGTGGCCGAGGACGGCGTCTGCCAGTGCACTGAGAAATCGATCGCCTTGGGGCTTACGACTCCGTGCGCGAACGTTAACGAGCACGGCACCTGCGCCGGGGTACGGCAGTGCGTACCGGGCGGGCTCAGCGCCTGCTCTGCACCCTCCCCCGCAGCCGAAACCTGCAACGGGCTGGACGATGACTGCGACGGCGATGTCGACGAGCCCGCGGAAGTCGAGGGGGATCTCGTCAACCTTTGCGACGACGACAACATGTGCACCAAGGATGCCTGCCTGGGTGCTTCGGGATGCGAGAATGCGGCTCAGGCCGGGACCGAATGCCTCGACGGCGATCCCTGCACGGCAGGAGACCATTGCGATGCGGGCGTGTGCCTGGGCGCACCGGTACTCTGTGACGACGGGAATTCCTGCACCGACGACCAGTGCGACGGAGCGGGCGGCTGCATTGCAGTGCCCAACGATGTCGCATGCGACGACGGTAATCCTTGCACCGTGGCGGACACGTGTTCGCAGGGCGGTTGCCTGGGATATCCGGTGGACTGCCAGTGCCTGGCGGATGCGGACTGCCTGTTGCTCGAAGACGGTGATGTGTGCAACGGGAGTCTTTTCTGCGACACGACGATCCTCCCGCACCTGTGCAGCGTGATTGAGGCTTCCGTCGTTGTCTGCCCCGAGCCTGAAGAGGGACCGGACGCCATCTGCCTGAAACCGTACTGCGCTCCGGAATCGGGCAAGTGCTCCTTCGAGCCGGACCACGAGGGGGCAGCGTGCAGCGACGGTGATGCCTGCACAATCGGCGATAGTTGCAGCGCGGGCCAGTGCTCGCCAGGCCTGCCCCTGACCTGCATGGATGCCAACCCGTGCACGGACGACGGGTGCAACCCGGCTGCAGGCTGCACGTTCGTGAACAACGAGTCCCCGTGCAGTGACGGAGATGTGTGCACCACCACCGATGCCTGTTCGGGTGGGAGCTGCGTCGGCGGGCCGGCGCTTCCGTGCGATGACCAGAACTTGTGCAACGGGCAGGAGTCCTGCGACCCGCTCAAGGGATGCCTGCCGGGCAAGATGCTCGTCTGCGACGATGGTAACTCGTGCAATGGGCAGGAGTCCTGCGACCCGGTCAAAGGATGCGTTGCGGGAGCGGCGCTCGACTGCCCGGACGGAAACCCGTGCACGGATGACGCGTGCGACGCGGTCAAGGGCTGTGTTCATCTGGCCAATGCGGCCGCCTGTGACGACGGAGATCCGTGCACCACAGGCGACCAGTGCCAGGGCGGAGTGTGCACGCACAGCTCGCTCGCAGACTGCATGGATGCCAACCCGTGCACCGATGATTCCTGCGTGCCATTCACAGGCTGCGTCTACAAGCTCAATACGGCCTCGTGCGACGACGGAAACGCCTGCACCGTTGGTGAGGCGTGTGCCTTGGGCTCCTGCGGTTCCGGGCAGCCGGTCAACTGCAACGACGGCAATTCGTGTACGGATGATGGCTGCGAGCCTGCCGTCGGTTGCGTGCACGAGCCCACGGCCAGTCCCTGCTACGACGGCGACTCATGCACGGTGGGGGACACCTGCAAGCTGGGGAAGTGCGAGCCGGGGGTGGCCATCGTCTGCGTCGACGGCGACGTGTGCACGGACGACTCCTGCGACCCGGCGGTGGGCTGCGTGTTCACGGTGAATCAGGCCCCTTGCAACGATGGCAATGCGTGTACCTCCGGGGACGCCTGTGCCCTGGGGAAGTGCGTGTCTGGACCGCCGATCGTCTGCAACGATCAGAACGGCTGTACAAAGGACGCCTGCGCCCCATCGAAGGGGTGCGAGTTTTCGCCGTTGCCGGATGAAACCCCATGCGGAGCCGGGCTTGTCTGCATGGGAGGGAAGTGCGTTCCCATACCGGACCTGTGCAAGGGGGTCGACTGCGGCCCGAGCACAGCATGCCCGCCCCTGCAGTGCGAGAAGGCAACCGGCAAGTGCGTACCCGTCACCAATCCGTCGCGCTACGACGGCAATCTGACCTTGACCAGTGATGCGGATGTGGCCGCGGCAGCACAGTACAGCGAAGTGACCGGCTACATCTATGTTGACAAGGGAAGCCTGACGATGCTGAACCTGCCCATGCTGACCTGCGTCGGCGCCTACGTGTACGTGACCGGCAACGCAGCGATGGTCAGCCTGAAACTGCCCAAGCTTGTCAGCATCGGCCCACCCAAGCCGTGCCAGACCGCGGCCGATTGCAAGGGAGAGCAGTGCGTGGCGGGACACTGCGGTGGCGGGCCCGGCCGCTACCTCTACCTGGCGGGGAACACCAAGCTTCCCTACTTCGACCTCAAGGCGCTCCAGGTGGTCGGCGAGTACGTCCACATTGCCGGGAACACGCTTCTTCCCACGAAGTGCGGGGAGCAGCTGCATGCCCAGCTGGCAGGCTTCGGATTTGCCGGCGGATTCACCAACACCGGGGGGGCCGCCGGCCCGTGCATCGATCCGGATGTCACCCTGTACCCGTTTACGTCTCACACGTTCACCAACGCGGGGGCGGAGGGCACGACCGGGCCGAATCAGGCAGCGGTTGATGCGGCATACGCAGGCTCCCAGGTGGCCGGTCACGTCACTGTGGATGCGGCCCTCCCGGGCTATCAGAAGTGGGTGGTGCCGGCTGCCGGGCCCTACCGAATTGAAGCCTACGGAGCCGAAGGCGGCTACCCCGGCAGCGGCGGCAGGGGGGCCAAGATGGTCGGCGATTTCGTCCTGGACAAGGGGGAGATCCTGACCCTCGCCGTGGGGCAGAAGGGGAGCGAGGGATTGTTCACTTCCGGGGGCGGCGGGGGCGGCTCCTTTGTCGTGCGCGGGCTCAACACACCGCTCATCATCGCCGGGGGCGGCGGCTCCAGCGCGGCCTGCGGCACGGAGAAGGGCGCCGACGCCGTCACCGGGCAGAACGGCACCGCGGGCAAGGCCGGATCGAGCGGCGGGTCGGGCGGAGAAGGGGGAACAAAGGGAAATGGGGGGAAGACCGGATCCCTGGCCAATTCGGGGTGCGGCGGCGGAGGCTTCCTGACGGATGGTCAGGGCAACAGCGGCTACACGGGGGGGAAGTCCTATGCCAATGGCCTGACCGGAGGCGTCGGGTCGCACAACGGCATCGGCGGCTTCGGCGGCGGCGCAGGCTCCGGCAATCATGGGGGGGCCGGGGGAGGCGGGTACTCAGGCGGCGGCGGCGGCACGCCGAATTGCCCGGCCGGCATCGGCGGCGGTGGCGGCTCCTACAACAGCGGCAAGAACCCGTCGAACCAGGCGGGCGCCAACCTGGGGCATGGCAAGGTGGTGATCACGGCGCTCGATGTGGTTGAGGACAGCGACGGGGACGGAGTACCGGACTGGGAAGATCCCTGCCCCTCCGCCCCTGGGTTTGTTGACGGCGACGGGGACGGCGTGTGCAACGCAGATGACCAATGCCCGGGCAGCGACGATACGCTGGACACGGACATGGACGCGGTGTCCGACGGCTGCGACCCGTGCCCCCTGGACTTCTATGACGACAGTGATTTCGACGGCGTCTGCGATTCGGCCGACAAGTGCCCCGGAGAGGACGACAAGGCGGATCAGGACGGCGACGGGAAGCCCGACAAGTGCGACCCCTGTCCCATCGACAAGAACAACGACTCCGACGGCGACGGCGTCTGCGATTCCGTCGACAAGTGCCCGGGTGCGGACGACAAGAAGGACGCAGACGGCGACGCCAAGCCCGATGCCTGTGACCCGTGCCCGCAGCACTACTTCGACGACGGTGACAACGACGGCAAGTGCGGGTACGACAACTCGGTGTCGTATCCGTTCAGCAGTCACACCTTCACCAATGCAGGAGCGACACTGCAGAACGGGCCGACGCAGCTCCAGGTGGACAAAGCATACGCCGGAACCGACGTACAGGGACGGATCGCTGTACCGAAGCAGGGGTACCAGCAGTTCACGGTACCGACCACGGGGACCTATCGGATTGAGGCTTGGGGAGGGGAGGGGGGGTATCCCGGCCACGGCGGCCGCGGCGCCTACATGGCCGGGGATTTCCCCCTGTCGAAGGGGGACGTCGTCCAGATCGTCGTCGGTCAGCTCGGCAGCGAGGGGTTGTTCACTTCCGGCGGCGGGGGCGGCGGCTCGTTCGTGGTCCGAGCCAACAACCAGCCGCTGCTGGTGGCTGGTGGGGGCGGCTCCAGCGCGGCCTGCGGCACGGTCAACGGTGCCGACGCGGTCGTTGGAACCTCGGGAACTGCGGGCGCTGCGGGCTCGAGCGGCGGGACCGGTGGTGCCGGCGGTACCAACGGTGGGGGGGGGAAGACCGGTTCTCTGGCCAGTTCTGGATGCGGCGGCGGCGGACTCAATACCGATGGGGAGGGGAACAGTGGCTACACGGGCGGCAAGTCGTTCCTGAACGGCGCAGTGGGAGGCGTCGGGTCGCACAACGGCATTGGCGGCTTTGGCGGTGGAGGCGGCTCAGGCAATCACGGCGGCGGCGGGGGTGGCGGCTACTCCGGAGGGGGTGGCGGGACGCCAAACTGCCCAGCCGGCATTGGGGGAGGCGGCGGCTCCTACAACGGCGGCGCCAACCCGACATCCCAGGGGGGGGCCAACGTCGGCCAGGGGAAGGTCAAGATCACGAAGCTGTAGCGGCACACGGCTGGCAGGCAGCTGAGGAGGGGCGAGACACGCTGCTGCACCAACATCGTCTAGCGGCCTGGCCGTTGCATACAAGGCCGGTCGGAGCGGAGGGGGTTGCGTTGGGGTGACAGACGCCTGCCGTCGTCTGGATGTTGCCGTAGTCGCTGATGGCAGGAGGCGACGGCCAGGGTTCGTCGGTGCCCCCCAGTGTTCCTGGGCGGTAGCCGCGTTGACATTTGCCCGACGCCTCCGGTAGAGTCGCCATGAACTTTCTCGTGGGGGACAACATGAATGCAGTGCGCGCCATGGTGTTGATGCTGCTTCTACAGGCCTGCTCGTCGGAGTCGGGCGACGGCGCCTCCAATGTCAAGAAGCCCCTCAGCCCCCCGACAAAAGCCACTCGCTACGAGTATCAGGGACAGTTCCTCGGCTCTGACCTGGGCACGCTGTATGCCGGAGTCATCGGAGAGAAAGAGGTGGCAGGGCAGGTGCTCAGGCGGATGAAGTATGGAACAGGAATCACCAGCCCGGGGGAGCTCTCGGAATCGACGTTCGGGGTGGAGGTCTGGATGGACCAGCCTGACGTCGATACGTTCGTGCTCGGTGGCTTTTCCAAGTCACGCGGCGACAAACCCACGGTCGACGAGGCTACGCTCGATGAGCCGGTGGAGGTGAACCTCAATCCTCCCATCGGGGTGGAGCAGACCGCAACCGGATCGGGTGTCGCCAAGATGGTCGACGGCCAGATGTTGAGCGCGGCCGGAACATTGACCTACACCATGGTCTCGGACAACGAAACCGTGCCGACCAAGATGGGCACGGTCAGCGGCTGCCGTCACTTTGCGCTCTCGGTCCAGGTTGGGGGGCAGGTGGTTCCCCCTCCCTTCACGGATCTGCCCATCAAGGGAGACGTCTGGTATCACCCCGAGCTGGGATTCGTTGCGGTTGACGTCCCCGACCTCAACGGCAGCATGGATCTCACCAAGCTGCTCGACGGCGGCGATCCCTCCGGAGAAACCAACACCATCCAGGGTGTGGGAATCGTGTCCGCCGAGACCGGCGGGGTGTTCGAGCTGAACACTTACAACGTCAACGGCCAGCTCGACGCGACCAAGATGAAGCATGCCAAGATGCTGCTCGAGCTTCGGTGGGCCGACGAGGAGACCGCAAAGACTCACGACGCCCCCGCGTGGCCGGCCGTGAATATCGAGTTCGGAACCGCATGGGGCGTCTTCTCCTATGACCTGACGGAATCGCCCGGGTCGATCTTCCACCTCGAGGAGAACGGGCTGGGGTACCGTTACTGGTATGCCTTCGTGGACGAGGCTGCCAAGAACGAGCCCGGGCCGGACGGCATCTCCTACCACATCAAGGTGTCCGCAGACACGAGCATCACGCCGCCGCTGCGCTGCTCGGCCCGCATATTCTACCACCGCCTGCAGCAGTGACCGCGTCTTTCGGCCAACGCATGCCGCCGCCGAAGGCCGAGACCTCGGCGGCCGCTGGCGCACTGCCGGGTCCGCTCCCGGACCCGGGGCTATCGTGGGCCGGGGTGGAGCACGGGCCGCTGGGTCACCCCCCGGGTTCCCGGGGGGTTCAAAGGATGGGGATCGCTCGGGTCTTCTCGCTGGCCTGGAGGGCCGGGGCCGTGCTCCGGCGGCTTGTCCCCTCCACCATGTTGGGCTATCTTGAGTCGGTACGCGGCTTGATCGCCGTCAGGAGGTCCGAAATGCCACGCATCCGAACCATCATGTCCCCGCATTCGCCGCTCCTGCCCATGGCTGCAGCGCTGGCGGCGTGCCTGCTTGGCTCACCCCCTGCCGGAGCGCTCGACTGGGTCCAGTTCTCTGCCTCGGGCGGCCCGGTCCTGGTGGGAGTCGCTGCCGGCTCCTATGGCGTGGCGGACGGACACGACGATGCGGCCGACCTTTCCGGCGGGCTTCAGGTTGACGTGACCATGGACTTCCTCGAGATCCTCTCGCTGGGGACACGGTTCGCCTGGCTGGACCTGGCTCCCGCCCCGGACAGCAGCATCACCGTGCTTCCGTCGCTCTTCCTGGGTCTGAAAAGCCCCTCCATGGGGTTTCTGCCTGAAGCCTACGCTCGATTCGGCGCGGCCCAGGCCGGGGGAAGCATCGGCGACCCGGACTGGTATCCCCTCTCGCCCGGGTTCGCTTTCTTCGCAACTGCAGGCGTCCGCTATGTGATGCCCAAAGCGCTCCCCCTGGCCAGATGGGGCCTTTATACCGAGTACACGGAGTACATCTACATCGAAGGCACGATTCCGACCCTGTCGCTGGGCATCGCCCGCGTCCTGTGGTAGTTGCCCTGCAACACGCTGTCGTTCCGAGCTCTTCCCCCCCCCCACGGCACACCCTCCATCTTGACGACCGGAGCATGCCTCCTCCACTGGAGCATCCAGTGGCCACCCCCGGCAATGGGCCGCTGAATGCACGCTCCCGCATGTTTGCTTGCTGCAAGCCTCATCTCCCTCCATGGCACACCGCTTGCTATCAGACGGTCCGAGGGGAGGGATTGGATGATTCGACTCCACGCAGCATTGCCCGTCGCCGCCACGATTCTGGCTCTCGCAAGCCCGACGGTCGCCCACCCGACGGTCGGGGGCACGGTCGGGGGAGCAGTGCCCTCGGAGTCCTGGCTCCAGTCCCCGTCGGGGGGAACGCAACTGCCGGGGGAAGAAGGGGCCGTCGGCACTCTACCGACCCCGACCCAGCCCCCCCCTGCCATCCGAAAGGGGCTGATGGCGGCCGGGTTCGGAGTCTTCTGGTCCTCCTATGGACTGGCCATGCTTGAGGCCAGCATGGGCTGGTTCGCCGGCACGATGGACTTCTTTGACCCGGATACCATGCTCGGCAGCCTGTCCGCTCTGGACGGCCGCGCCCTCATGCCCGTCGTCGGCCCCATGCTCGTCGCGTGGCAGTCGGACGGCTCGCAGGAGAGCCGAGTCAAGCTGGCAATCTATGGCGCCGCCCAGGGGGCAGGGCTTGCCATGGCGATCGCCGGCACGGCCCTCGCCATCCGCGACCAGGCCCGCTACGACCGCTGGGGCCGATGGCACTCGTCCGTCCTGGACGACGTGAGCCTCTCCGTCTACCCCTCGGACACGGGCAACGGCAACCTCATCCCTACCGTGGGGCTGTCCATGCCGTTCTGACGTCGAGGCAGCTCCTCTGCTGCTTGCCTCGTGTGCGGGTTCCTCTATAATGCATGGGCAAGTGGAACGGTTCTCTGGGGAGGCACGAATGCGGATCCGGCTTGTGTGCGCTTTGTCGTTGACGGTGCTGGCTGCCTGCGGCGGGACCGGCGTGGTCGAACAGAAGGAGGTCGTCTCTGACCAGGCTCAGCAGCCCGACGCGCTCGGGGAAGCGGGAGGGGGCGATGCCGGGGCTGACCTGTTCGAGCTGGCCTCGGACTGGCAGAACCCGCTGGACCTTTCCCTCGACTTCGACGCGGGCATCCAGCCGGGAGACCCGGGGTACCCGTGCAACGATGACAAGGAGTGCAGCTCGCTCTTCTGCATCGTAACTCCGGCCGGGAAGCAGTGCACCACACAGTGCACTGAGGAGTGCCCGTTCGACTGGATCTGCGTCGAGCATACCGCCAGCCTCCCCGACATCGTCTCGATCTGCGTGCCCCCGTTCGTCTCACTCTGCCGCCCGTGCCAGAGCAACGCGGAGTGCAATGTCAACGGCGTGGCCGCAGGCGGGGTGTGCGTGTCCTACGGCGCTTCAGGGAGCTTCTGCGGCGCTGTCTGTGCGGAGGATACCCCCTGCCCCTCGGGATATGCCTGCCAGGACTCGGTCGATGCCACCGGTGCCCAGGGGACGTTCTGCGTCCTGGACGGGAAGGAGTGCTCCTGCTCCCAGCTTTCCGTCGACGAAGGTGCTGCGACCGCTTGCTTCGTCGAGAACGAGTGGGGGCATTGCGAGGGACTGCGGAGCTGCTCGGTGAGCGGACTGTCGACCTGCTCCGCCGTGAGCCCGGCGCAGGAGGAATGCAACGCTGCCGACGACGACTGCGACGGCAAGGTCGACGAGGACACGGGCGGGGACGAGTGCTTCAATGCCAACGAGAACGGCGTGTGCCTCGGGGCCGAAAAGTGCAGCGACGGGGTTCTGACATGCGATGCCAAGGAACCGGAGAAGGAGGCCTGCGACGGCAAAGATAACAACTGCAACGGGACGACCGATGAGGGCTTCCCCGACACGGACGATGACGGTACGGCGGACTGCCTCGAGACGGACAAGGACGGCGACGGCATCGAGGACTACAAGGACAACTGCCCCTACGTGAGCAACCCCGACCAGGAGGACTTCGACTTCGACGGTGCCGGGGACGCCTGCGACCTGGACGACGACGCGGACCTCGACCCGGACGAGACCGACTGCGCCCCCGATGACCCGTCGGTGCACGCGGGTGCGGCCGAGGCATGCAACGGCACCGATGACGACTGCGACTCCCTCATTGACGAGGGCTTCGTCGATTCCGACCTTGACCAGATCCCCGACTGCATCGACGGAGACGACGACAACGACCAGACCCCCGACGCGGACGACTGCAAGCCGCTCGACCCCAAGACGCACCCGGGCATGCCCGAGACCTGCAACGGGATGGACGACGACTGCAACGGTCTCACCGACGAAGGGTTCCCGGACACGGACGGCGACAAGATCGCGGACTGCGTCGAAGGGGACAAGGACGGCGACGGCATCGAGGACGGCCTGGACAATTGCCCGCAGATCCCCAACCCGGGACAGGAGAACCTCGATCTCGACTCGCTCGGTGATGTGTGCGACGACGACCTGGACGGCGACGGCATCCCGAACACCCTCGACAACTGCGAGACCCTGTTCAACCCTCCGCAGGCCGACCTGGACAAGGACGGCGAAGGCGATCCGTGCGACGCGGATGACGACGGCGACGCGGTCGACGACCCGATCGACAGCTGCCCGCAACTGTTCAACCCGGCCCAGAAGGACCTCGACAAGGATGGCCTCGGGGACCTGTGCGACGATGACGACGACGGGGACGGGATCAACGATGGCTCCGACAACTGCCCCATGACGGCGAACCCGGACCAGGCCGACACCGACAAGGACGGCCAGGGTGATGCCTGCGAGGCGGACAAGGACGGAGACCTGGTGCCGGACGTGACGGACAACTGCCCGTCGATTCTCAACCCCGACCAGAACGACTGTGACAACGACGGCGCCGGCTCCGCCTGCGATCCGGACGACGATGCGGACGGCGTCCAGGATGCCTCGGACAACTGCCTCTGTCTCTCCAATCCGGTCCAGGCCGACGCGGACAAGGATGGCATCGGCGACAAGTGCGACTCCGACCTGGACGGAGACGGCATCGCAAACGGCCTCGACAACTGTTCCTCCCTGTTCAATCCCCTCCAGGAAGACACGGACAAGGACGGGACCGGAGATTCATGCGATGACGACAAGGACGGTGACGGGAAGCTCAACGATGCGGACAACTGCCCCGCTACATCGAACCCCTCCCAGGCGGACTTCGACCAGGACGGTACCGGCGATGCCTGCGACCCGGACGACGATGGGGACAACGACCCGGACACGATGGACTGCGCCCCGTATGCCCCGCTGGTCCATCATGCGGCCCCCGAAGTCTGCGACGGTAAGGACAACAACTGCACCGGCAGCATCGACGAGGGCTTCCCCGACACGGATCTGGACGGGTTCAAGGACTGCATCGACGACGATGACGACAATGACGGAAGCACCGATGCGTTGGACTGCAAGCCGCTGGATCCCAAGATCCATCCCCAGGCCCCTGAAGTCTGCGATGCGGTGGACAACGACTGCAACGGCCTCGTCGACGAAGGGTTCGGCACGGTCGACTGCGGGCTGGGTGCCTGCCACCACCAGGTAGCGGAGTGCAAGGACGCGAAGCCGGGCATCTGCAACCCGTTCCTCGGGGCCGTGCCCGAGCTGTGTGACTTCGAGGACAACGACTGCGACGGCAGCGTGGACGAAGGATTCGCCCTGGGAAAGACGTGCACTGCCGGCATCGGCGAGTGCGTGGCTGCGGGCGTCACGGTATGCAGTGAAGACGGGGAAGAGACCATTTGTGCGGCAAAGCCCCTGCCGCCCACCGACGAAGCGTGCGACGGCAAGGACAACGACTGCGACGGCAAGACCGACGAGGATCTGGGCAGCACGACGTGCGGGCTCGGACCGTGTACCCATACCGTGGCCAACTGCGTCGGCGGCGTCGAGCAGGTGTGCGACCCCCTCCTGGGAGCCACTCCGGAGAAGTGCAACGGCAAGGACGACGACTGCGATGGCAAGGCGGACGAAGACTGGCCGAGCCTGGGTACGGCCTGCACCACGGGGCTGGGCGAGTGCGCAGCGGAAGGCGTGTACGTGTGCAAGGGCAACTTGAACGACGTGGTCTGCGATGCGCAGCCCGGCCTGCCGGGCTCCGAGACCTGCGACGGAAAGGACAACGACTGCGACGGCAAGGCGGACGAGGACCTCGGTACCACGACCTGCGGTCAGGGCGTCTGCGCCAACACCGTCGTCAACTGCATCGGCGGGAACCCGCAGACCTGCACTCCCCTGCCCAAGGGGATCGAATCCTGCGACGGCAAGGACAACGACTGCGACGGTGCCACCGACGAGGAGCTGGGCTCCACTACCTGCGGGGTCGGCGAATGTGCGAACACGGTC
>CAITUV010000009.1 GCA_903895725.1 uncultured Myxococcales bacterium
CGCCGCCCCCGCCGCCCCCGCCGCCCCTGTCCCCGCACATTCGGGAAGCCAGGAATTCGGGCAGCATGTCGGTCCCGTGCTCGTGCATGACCACTTCGTACGCGGACCGATCCGACCGATACCAGGGGCGCCAGGTGGCCCGCACCAGCATCCGGGCAAACAGGGGATGCCTCCCATCGACCGTCCCGAAGATGCCCATGTTGGCCGAGTTCCGCCCCTGGCCCTGCCAGAAACGGTGGATGCGCAACAGCCCCGTGGAGAAGTCGGCCAGGCCCGAATCGCCCAAGTCGCCGAAGCGTCGGCACGAGACGTTCACGGCATGAACTTCCCATGCGGCCAGCGGAGCAAACGCGGTGAAGAAAACCCAGTCGCCGCAGCGCCACAGGTATCTCGGTCCGTCCTGCTCGGCCCGGGCCAGGTCCGCCAGGTGCTCCCCACCACCCTCAACGTGCGACAGCCGCTCGAGAAGGAGGCGGTGGTAGTTCATCGGCTCATGGTCGAGATTGACCTGCAGGTGAGGATGCAGCAACGCTCCGCCGGACGCGGGAAGGATGTTCTGCGACACCACCTGACTGGCGGAGGTGGGGTCGAGAACGACCACTGCGGCCGCATAGTCCAGGCAGTTGGCGAGGGCATCGACGTACTGCGTCTGTGAGAACTCGCCCAGCGGGATGTGATGGTCCGAGGAAAAAAGGCAGACCGCACTGTGCCGCCCATATGGGGCGATGTTGGGAAACAGCACCGAGGTCCCCCTGCGGAACCGGATTCCAGCCCCGTCGGGTCGGATGCCACCCGCCGCTTCCGGGTCCTTCGGACCACCCGCCACTTCCGGGTCCTTCAGTCCACCCGCTACATCCCGGTTGGTCGTCCCGAGGGCCGGCTCCCCTCTGCGGGCGAACAGGTGAGCCAGATACGCCGGGGTCTGCGATTCCACGTTTCCCTCACAGAACGGACAGCCCCGCGTCCCCTCGACGCGCTCAGTAAGGTCCGGAAGGATCTCATCTCCCGGCACCTGCTCGAGCGGCCGGTCCCCTGTGATCCGCACTGAAAAGCCGGTGACCGGGTCAATGCGCCGAAGCACGCGATAGAGCGCCACGCCTCCCCCGGGAGCCACGTATCTGCCTTCCAGCACCTCCTCGAAAAGCCTTGCCATGTGCCACCCTCCACGGCCGGAGTCTAACCCGGGGGCAATGGCCGACACAACCCTGTCGTGGGCGGGTGCGCCGGGGTTCGGAACTGGCGGAGGGGGGCTACGGTTCGACTACGAACACTTCCGAGGCCGAGCGACCAAACGTCTCCGGCTCGTACATCTCCTCGGCTCGGGCGGGCGGAACCTGGAACGTGCCCACCGCAGTGGCTCGGGCAGTGTAGGTGTACTCGTAGACCCCGTCCCACATCCGGTCCGCAAACAGCTGAACCCGATCGTCCCGCCGCTCCTCGAAGGTCCAGGGGTTCCACCAGTAGTACCACCAGTTCCAGCGCCCTTCCTGAACGGTCGTGGACGCATTGCCCAGGCGCTGCGTGGCGCTCGTCTTGAATGCCTCGTTGACCGCCTCGAGGCCGGCCGGAAGCGGATCGATCACCGCGACATAGTAGCGGCGGTCCGGAGCCACCACCCGTACCAGGACCCGGACATATGTCCCGGCCTTGGCAACCCATGCTCCGTCCTCACGATGGGAAAGCTCGCCGTCCTTGCCTTCCGGAAGGTAGGTTCTTTCCACGACGAAGCCACGGTCCAGCGGTGAAAGCTTCAAGTCGTTGGGCGCGTAACGCAGCCCGAGCCGGTAGTACAGCCGGCCCTGCCCCTTGCGGGCCACGATGAGATCCCCGGCAGCCTGCTCGAGAATCTTCTTCATCGGGATCCGGCTGGTGGCAATGGTCATCTCCCGCCCCTTGAACTTGTGGGCGGCCAGGGCCTCGTTGCCGAGCCACAACCGAGCCGTGAAATCCGGGGTGACCTTCTCGAACATCTCGTAGTAGCGGGCCATGGCAAGCAGCGCATAGGCGTTGGCCTGGGTCGTGGCCCAACGGCCGTCGACACGGGCCCGCATGAGCCCCCTGACGACCTTTTCGATCATCGAGTCGTCGGGCCGGACCGCCAGGAGAGCGTTGAGCACGATGGCATCGGTCCGGTCGTCCGAATGCATCATGATCTTGAGCCCTTCGCTGCGCCCTTCCGAGAAGTGGATGGCCGAGGCAGTCTCGACGCCGGCGTTGGCAATGGTGCGGTAGAGCTCGTCGATGTCCTTGTCTTTCGGCCGAGTCAGGAACAGGGCCTCCATCAGGAACGCCCGGGCATAGAACGGGAACTCCCAGGAGTACTCCCACTTCTTGCGGGCCAGCTTCAGCAGGCGATCCAGGTGCTCGACCGGGGTGTCCCCCAGCCTGGCCAGCACGAGCACGGCCATGGCCTGGGAGTCATAGGAAAGCTCCTCCCATTCGTACGGGTGATCGAGCCGGTACTTCAGGAACTCCCGGGCGCGGGCCAGGGCATCGGAAGGTACTTCGTAGCCCCTGGCCTTGGCGAGCTCCAGGGTCATGACCGCATAGGCGCTCATATAGAGCCATGTGTCGGATATGCCCGGCCAGGAGGCGAACCCGCCGTCCGATTGCTGCCGCTTGAGGATCTTGTCGATCCCCTCCTCCACGAGCTTGCGGGCCAGGGCCGGATCGGAGGCCTTGCCCAATCGGAAGTCCTTGAGAATGTCGCCAAGCGCCATGATGGGGAGAATGCGGCTGCAGAGCTGCTCGGTGCACTCGAACTCGTAGTCGAGCAGGTACTTGGCCGCGTCCTGCAGGCCGGTAAGCGCCGTGGACGAGAACGACACGTCGAGACCGCCGAAGATCGGGAGCGCGTTGGTCGGCGGAACAAGGGGCTGACGCACGGCCCCGTCGGTGGACCCGTAGGTGGCAAAGGCCTCGGCCGTGGCCGGAATGAGCACCGGGATGGTAACCTGTGCGGCATCGGTGCGCCGCTGCTCGGTCAGCGATACGGCGGCGAACTGGAACGTGGCGGGTCCAGGCTGCTCGGTAACGGCCGTGAAGTGAACCTCCCTCGCCTCGCCGAACTTCACCACGACCTTCTGGACCGGCTCGGCCACGGTCGCGTTGGATGCCAGGCAGCGCACCATGACTTCGGTATCGAAGCCGGTCTGGTTGTTGATGACTGCGGCGGCCTCGAACCGGTCGCCGAAGTTCAGGAAGCGCGGCAGGGCAGGCCGCACCACAAGGGGGAGCCTCGTGCGGATCTTGCTGTCCGACGAGCCGAACAGCCTCCCTTCGTCCGCCGCAATGGCCATGATCCGGAACTCGGTCAGGTTGTCGGGCAGCTTGATGTCCACCGACAGCCTGCCGTCCGGACCGGTCTTCAGCTCCCCGTTGAAGTAGGCCGTGGACTTGAAGAACTCCCGCAGAGCGAACTTCGGGGCAGCCTCGCCTCCGCCCGGACCGCCCGGGGCCGGAGGCGGCATGGCCTCGGCAGGTGCCGCGGCCGACGGCTCGGCGGCCTTCTCCTCGAGGAATGCCCCGCGGGCCATCCCTCCCCCAAAACCGTCGCCCCCTTCATCCCGAGACGGGGCGGAATCCACCTTGGCTCGTTGCTTCGTGCGGGGCAGGACCAACGGCCGCAGGTCGGAGAAGCCGACTTCGGGCGACAACAGGGTGTACAGGGCGGACAACACGTCGGGAGTCATGTAGCCGATGAGGCTGAGCACGCCCTCGTCGACCACCATGACCGCGACGTTGCCCTGGACCGGCTTGCCGTCGGCATTCGTGGCCGTCAGGTTCAGGGTGAACGTGCCGCCCGGGTCCACAGCCGTGGCGGACGGCGCAAGCTCCAGCCGCATCCGCCGGCGGTCGAGCGTGACCGGGACGTTGAGGCTTCCGCCGGCGAACATGGGCCGGCCCCGGTCCTCGGAGGTCTCCCCCGGGGGCTCGGTCCGCCCGGATACCAGGGCCACCGAGACCGTGATTCCCGGGAGCCAGGCATCCTCGATGGGCAGCTCGAACGCGATGCTGCCGTTGGCCACTTCGACCGTCTTCACCTCGGCAATTCCTTCCCGGGCAACGACGAGCAGCCCTCGGGCCGCGGGGAACGGCGACGTGATGAGGATCTTCGCCGTCTCGCCCGGCGTGTACTCCTTGCGGTCCGGGACGAGCTGGACCTTCTTGGAGGCCCCGGACGTGTAGTGCATCCCTTCCTCGCCGTAGACCCACGTTCTCGTCGCCGTGCGGGCCGGACGGCCGGCCAGGTCCCGAGTCTCCGCCCGAACGACGTAGGAGCCGGCCTGCTTGACCTTGAGCTCGCATCGCCCCGGCTCCTTGCCGGCCTTGACCGTGCAGGTGCCCGCTTCGGTTTCCACGATCCGGCTCTCGTAGCCGATGTCGCCCGAATCCAGCACCACCTCTTCCTCGACCCAGTTCTGCTTCATGAGTCGGACGATGACCTCGGCCTCCTCATACCGGGTGCCGTCGAGCCGGGTTACCACGGTCGCAACCCCCAGTGTCTCGCCCGCGGCCAGAACCGTCCGGTCCACGCTGATGCCCACGTACCGCTCCGCCCGATGCGCCACCAGAGTGGAGCGGGCAGCGACCGACTGACGGTTCACGTCGATGACCTCGGCCTCCAAGGTGAAGGAGACCGGCCCCCTCCGGATCTCCCCCGGGTCGAGGGTCACGGGAACCACGAGCCGTCCCTGCCCGTCCAGCTTGCCCGTTCCGGAGTTGACGTAGTTGGGGACCGGTGCGGGCGGCTCGCCCCAGTACCATCGGTCGTACGGATCCTCCTTGGGGTCGATGTCCTGGAACGTGAAGGTGTCGTTTCCGGGAGGAGCATACCACGACGAGGACCGATTCAGAGTCCAGCTCACCTCGGCCCCGGCCATCGGCGCACCGAAGAAGTAGTTCCCCTTCACCGACGCATCCAGCTTGCGCCGAACGAGGATGTTCTCACCCTGTCCGCTCCACTCGACCTCGGCCTTGTATTCCGGGGTCCGGAACTCCTGCACTTCAAAGGAGGTGGTCACGGCACGGCCGCCCACGGAGATGTTGATGCTCCACGTTCCCAGCGGTGCGTCCTTGGGTGGCGTGAACTTGAACGAGGCGGTCCCGAACGGCGAAATCGGCGCCTCTCCCACTGCAGCCTCGTTGTACCTGGGATCATACACCCGCCAGTACGCGGTCCGGTCGGACGCGGGCAGGGGCGTCAGGTCCCCCTGCGGTCCCCGGGTACGGAGCCTCGCAATGAGGCTGACGTTGACCTCCTCGAATGGCCGGTAGAGGCCGCGCTCCGTGAATGCGGTGGCTGCAAGCTGCGGCTCGTCGATGTCGTAGGACGAGTAGCTGTACGTGGACATCCACGGCCCCTCGTCCACCGAGCCGGTCAGCCGCAGGAACGACAGGTCGTCGTTTCGGGTCGCAACCAGCAGATAGGGCCCCGACTGCGATGCTCCTCGACCGCTCACGGGGCCGGCCAGCCGAACGAGCCCCTGCTCGTCCGTGACCCCCTGGGACAACACCTTCCCCCCCTGCTCGAGCACCAGCTTGACCGTCACGCCGGCCACCGGCTTCCCGCTGCCCAGCGACGTCACGAGGGCCTGGATGTCCCGGTTGGCCAGGGCTGCCGTAATGCCCAGGTCCGTGACCTGCACGATCTCGAACTGGCGGTACTCGTCCCACCCATTGAACAGACCGCGGCTCTTGCGGGTCTTCAGGTCGACCAGAACGACCCCACGGCCCCCCTTTCCGACGGCTTCGTCCAGGTCAACGGCGCTTCTCTGGTACCGGTTCGATTCGCCTCCGAGCACCAGCGTGCGGTTCACCGCTGCCTTGATGTCGGTCACCGGCCCTTCTTCGTAACGGTACCAGTTGAAGACCTGGGGGACGACCTTCGAGAGATCCTCCTCGCGAACCTTGACCATCCGCAGCGTAGCGTCCGGGAGATTCATGGAGATGACCGAGAGCGTATGCTCCTGCTCCACTTCCACCACGGAGATCCCCGACCCGGCCATGGACAGCATGGGGTAGGCATCGCCGAACCGCACCTTGCCGTCGGCAATGGCTTCGAGCGCCTGGCCGTGGACGTCGGGAACGCCCGGGAGCACCTCGACCTTGTATTTCGTGGCCGGCAGGAACTCCCCGTACAGCGTGGCGTTGTTGCCCGAAATCCGCACCCGCAGATCCTCGACCGCCGGCTCGGTGCGGAACCAGCGGGCAGCGTCCTTGACCCGCTTGAGCGTGTTGTTGAACTCCACGCCGATCGGCGCCCCCGGATAGCAGTCCTCGTCGTTCCACGAGCACGAGATCTTCTTCACCCGGAGCGGAGTGAAGGTGGTGAACGACACCCGCGCTTCACTCCCCATGGGCAACGGCCCTTCCGTCGACGTCAACGACTTGTCGAGAATCAGCGTGTACCGGGTTGCCTTCTCGAGCGGCTTGGCCGCCTTGAGTTGGACCGTGCGGGCCAGGCTGCGCTGCTCTTCCGCACTCTTGACCCGACCGACGGCCTCCGGATCCGGCTCCGGGCGCCCGGGGGGAAGCAGCTCGACGGCCTTTCCATCCGGCCCGACCAGCCGGGCCGCCTTGCCCACGGTGGCCGGGTCCATCGCTGCGTTGAACGACAGCAGCAGCGGGTCCTCGAGCTTGAACTCCCCGGCCCCGTCGGCCGGAGAGGACCATTCGAGCCAGGGCAGCGGCGTGCTGACCGTGAACCGGTACTCCTGCTCGAGCCGGCCCCCCACCATGGATTGCATGCCAGCGGGGACCGTCACCACGAACTCGTTTCCGAACGGCAGCCGGTACGTGGGGACGAACCCGACGGTGTCGGTTCCAATCCACGAGAACTTCCCCTCGGGCATCGGCTCGACCCGCATGGGAACCGGGTACTTGTCCAGCTCCTGGAGCGACGTGAGCGGCACCATGGGCTGGTTGAATGTCACCGTGATTGCATCGGCCAGCTCGACATTCCCTTCCGGACGGTGCCGGAGAACGGCCAGCGGCTTGAGCTTCACTTCCGCAGGAGGGGGAACGACCCGCTCGGGAGGGAAGGGCATTTCCTTCTCGCCGGGCTGGGGAGGCGGCTCGGGGCCGAGCCGGACCAGGTCGCCCCGCGGATCCTCAGGCGGAAGCTGCGGCACTTCCGGCGCCCCCAGGGTCGAGAACGGATCCATCCCTTCGGCGAACGGAACGACCTGGGTCGGTGCGGCAGGTCCCGCTCCGGTCCCCGGCTCCCCCGACTCGGCCGCTCCGGTCGGGGCGACCGGGTTCTCGACCGGCGTGGGGTCGTAGACCTCCTCGGCCGGCGTGCCCTCCTCTTCCCCTTCGAGCTCCTCCGCAGTCGGAACGGGCGGCACCTCCGCCTCCTTGCCGGTCTTGGCCTCGGCAATCCCCTTCCCGTCGGGCGGAGTCACGGCCGGAGTCTCCCCCTTGCCGGCCTCCTTCCCTGCCGGATTGCCCGGCGCCGCGACGTCCGCAGCCAGGGCCGGAGGAGTCTTGCCCTGCTCCTTCTTCCCTCCCTCATCGCCCGGAGAAGCACAGCCGAGCACGGCGACCACCAGAATCGAAAGGAAAAGCACGCTTGCGTCCATCATGGGTCACTCCTGTCAGGAAAGGCGTTGGCGATTATCGCTGCGGGGCTTACGATTGACAAGCGGTTTCGGGCTTGAATCCCCTTGGGCTTCCTGCCAGAATGCCCGTGTGCCGACAGATGCGGAGGTTTCGCATGCGGCGGTGGTCCTGGTTGTTCGCTCTGATTCTCGTGGCTGGCTGCGAGCTCGACATGAAACCGTCTCTCCTGGTGGAGACGTTGGAGCCGGAGGTATCCGGTGACGATGCCTTCTCCGGAAGCGGAGACAGTGCGGTCTCCCCGGGAGACTCGAGCGGCGCGACGGACTCCACGGCGGTGGATTCCGATGCCTCGGGCGGCGGAGCGGACGCGGGGCCGGACCTCCCCCCTCCTCCGCCCTGCCTCTCCGCTGCCGACTGCGACGATGCCGATCTGTGCACCGCGGATACCTGCGACCCCCAGGTCGGCTGCAGCCACCTGGCCATCTCGTGCGACGACGGCGTGCCCTGTACCGTGGACTCGTGCGATGCGATTGCAGGTTGCCAGCACTTCGCGGATGGCAACCTGTGTGATGACGGCATCGACTGCACCGTGGATGTGTGCGACCTGGGGGGCTGCCTGCACACCGTCGACGGAGCCTTGTGCGACGACGGCAACCCGTGCACCCAGGAATGGTGCGACCCGCTGGCCGGGTGCAAGACACAGTTCCAGGACTCGGCCTGCAACGACGGCGACACCTGCACGAGCCCCGACTGGTGCCAGTCCGGGGTCTGCACGGGCAACCTCGTCCTCTCGTCCGACTGTCTCTATTCCCAGAAGCCCAACATCGGATCGTGCAACGCCGGTGCGCTGTCCATGGCAGCCCGGACCGCTGCGCTCAAGCGGGTCAACGAAATCCGGGCCATCGTCGGCCTTCCTCCCCTGGTCTACGACACGACCCACGACAACGTGGTGCAGCAGGCCGCACTGGTCATGGCCGCCAACGCATCGCTGAGCCACACGCCGCCCAACAACTGGTGGTGTTGGACCCAGGCCGCCTACGACGGAGCCTCCACCAGCAATCTCCACCTCGGAATGAACACCGACGGCAAGATCTCCCCCCCCGCCGAGGTGGTCGATGCCCTCGCCATCGACATGAACGTGGAGTCGCTGGGGCATCGGCGGTGGATCCTCGACCCGTTCCTGACCCGGACGTCCTACGGCTTCGTCAACGGGTCGCCCAAGGTCAACGTGGGCTGGCCGTACGTGTACTCGGGCGTCCTCCGAGTGATCGACGACATTTACGCCAACCTCGCTGGCGTTGCGCTGGAGTACGTGGCCTACCCGTCCGGCAACTTCCCCGCCTCGCTCCTGCCAAACGGCTGGTACCTGTCGTTCTCGGTCCTGATGGACAAGTCGAGCCCGTGGAACAACCAGGCGGTGGATTACTCGAAGGCCACAGTCCAGGTCACGGCCCCCGGCGGCTCCGCCATGCCTGTCTCGTCGGTCAAGTATGCCAACGATGGAATGGGTCTCCCCAACCACCTCCAGTGGAAGTGCCCGGGGCTCAGCGTCGGCAGCCAGTACTCCGTCACCATCGGGAACGTCGTGTTCAAGGGCTCCGCGCACCAGTACCAGTACACGTTCACGCTCCAGTAGCCCGAGCTTCCGTCTCGGGCATTGATGATGGGCCGCCCGATGCATCTACAGGATTAGTTCGAAGCACCGCGCTTGCCTTTTTCCGAGATGGACGTACCTCCCCTTCCGACAGCGGAGCGGGAGGACAGGCGATCATGCGAAACACGGTCACATAACGACATCAAAGCGACGTGCTTCTCCGGGGGCCCGAGCCGTCACAGACGTCGGCGGGATGAAGCGCGATTTCGGGACCTGGCTTCCTGGGTAGCAGGGGGTGGGCGGTGGACTGTCTTCAGAAGGCGACGGTGAGTCTGTTGTGGGAGCAGCCGTTTTATGGCCATCTCCTGTTGCAGGCGAGGTGCCTCCGGACGGAGAGCCTGGCCTTCCCGGCCGCGGTGCGGGTTGCGGACGGGCGCATCGAGCTCCTGTGGAACCCGGTCCGCATGGGCAACTACCCGCAGGAGCATGTGACTGCGATCCTCGAGCACGAGTGCCTGCACCTGGTGCTCCGGCATCTTGGCCGCCGTGGTGACCGGGATGCCCTGGTCGACCTCGGCGGACAGGTCGTGTACCTGTGGAATCTTGCCGCGGACCTGGCGGTCAACACGCTCATCCGCCGCGAGCTGCCGACGGGGGCGGTGCGGCCTCGATTGTACGAGCTGCCAGACGGACTGTGCGTCGAGCGCTACTACGACCTCCTGCTCGATCGGCGGGGCGCCGACTGGGAGCTGCTCCCCTCCTTGCCCGGCGCTCAGCCCGGCCTGCTGGACGACCATGATCCTTGGGAAGCGGGCAGCGGCGGGGAGGACGAGCTCGACCAGGAGACGGTCCGCCAGGCCGTGGACGAAGCGTTGGTCCGGGCCAAGGGGAATCTACCCCCCGGCCTGAGGACCGAGCAGATCGTCGAGCTGCACAAGCCTGCAGAGATTCCCTGGTACCTGCTGCTGCGTCGCTATGCCGGCACAGCGGCTCGCATCGGCTTCGAGCGGACGATCAAGCGTCCCAACCGGCGGTTCGGCGAGGAGCAGAAGGGACGTCGAGTGAAGCGGTCGCTACGCATCGTGGCCGCCATCGACACGAGCGGCTCCATCGGCCCGGGCGAGCTGGCCCTGTTCTTCTCGGAGCTGCGACAGCTCTCGCTGGCGTACGGCCGGCCTATCCACGTCATCGAGGCCGACGACCAGGTCCGCCACACGTACACGATGACGAGGGGGAGGCCGCAGACCCGCGTCCATGGCCGCGGCGGTACCGATTTCGCTCCGGTGTTCCGCCACATCGAGGAAGCGCATCGGCCGGTGGATCTACTGATCTACCTGACCGACCTGGTGGGGACCTTCCCCCGGAGGCCCCCCCGCTTTCCCGTGGCCTGGGTGGTGGTGCCGGGCGAGGCTCCCTGGGACGCCCCGTTCGGGCGAGTCATCCGCATGAAAACAGGGAGGCAACGATGAGACTCGAGCGTGTCCAGGAATTGATTCGACGGGTCGCAGAGCAGTGCGTGAAGGTCCCCATCCTGCTGGTGGGCCCGATGGGGGTCGGCAAGAGCTGGGTGGTCAAGGAGGCGGCCCGGAGCCTGGGTATCCGGTGCGTCGACTTGAGGCTCGCCCAGCACGAGCCCGGGGATCTCATCGGCCTGCCCCGCACCGAGGGGGGAAAGACGATCTGGGCCTGCCCCTCCTGGTGGCCGGAGCCCGGCAGCCGGGGGATCCTCTTCCTGGACGAGCTCAATCGGGCCCCGCAGGACGTGAGGCAGGCGGTCTTCCAGCTCGTGACCGAGTGGCGGCTCCACACGCACGAGCTGCCGCCCGGGTGGGTCATCGTGTCGGCCATCAACCCGGATTCCGGGGACTACCAGGTCGAGTCGCTCGACATCGCCATGCTGCGTCGCTTCTGCCAGATCAAGGTCGTGGCCAATTCTGTCGAGTGGATCCGCTGGGCCCGCGGGTACGGCATCACGCCGGGGATCGTCGAGTTCGTCAAGGCGCACCCGGACATGCTGTCCCGCAAGGAGGAGTTCCGCATCGAAGCCTGGCCGACGCCGGAAGGCCTTCGCCTGGTCGATGTCCTGCTCAAAGCCGGGGTCATGGAGCGGGGTACCTCCCAGGAGATCATCGCCGGCCTGCTCGGCGACGTCGTGGGCACCGCCCTGCGCCGCCACCTGGACAGGGGCGAAGCGAAGTACGTCCGCGCCGAGGCAATCCTGGCCGACCATGCCTCCGTCGCATCCGAAATTGCTGCGCAAAGCGGCGACCAGATGTACAGCTCCCTCAACGATGTCGCTGCCGAGTGCGGCGGCGCCGTCCTCCCGGCGACCGCACAGGCGAATCTGGCCGCATTCCTGCTGAACCTCAAGGAGGAGTGGTTCGTGATGGCCGTGGAGCTGTTCCAGCAGGATCCGGAGCTGAGCGAGGGGCTGGTCAAGAACGCTGCCCTGCGCCGCCGGATGGCCTCGGTCAAGGGGCAGACGCGGGGAAGGAGGCAGTGAGCCCTGCACAGCCCCTACCACGCGGGAGGGGCCCCATGGATGCTCCGTGGGCAGCAAGATTTCGCTTGGAGGTCGCTCATGTGGACACTCATCGGTGACGACATCTGCATCCCCTCGGTCACGAGCTGGACGGGGTACCGCGTGCCGCGCGTGCTGCCATTGCTGCCCGTCCCGGGGGGCTATCGGGTGGTAGTCGAGCCGGTCGATTCCGCCGAGCCAACCGTACGGGGTCCGGCGGGCGACTGCGGCCGCCTTGCCGGCCTCCTGGATGGAAAGGTCGATACTCTCTGCACCCACTGCCTGAACGTGTTCCGATGCCGGCCCGGAGCCACGGGCAGTCCGGGATTCCGGAGTGCGGCGGGCTCGCCCTCGGCCTGGACCGTGGACGATCTGGCCGGGCTGATGGCCACGAGAGAGATCCCCTCCTGCCTGGTGCTCCCCAGAAAACACTGGCGGGCCGGTCGGCTTCCGCCCGAAGTCCGACTGGAGTTCGGCCGGGAGGCTTTGCTGGCCGCGCTCAAGGGTCTGCTCCAGAATCTCCCCGGGGAGCTGCTCCAACAGCGGGACTTCTGCCGCTACCTGCTGGCTGCCGATGGCGTCCAGGAGGCGAGGGACGAGACCCTCCGCAGCATGGCCCGCCGTCGGCTCCAGGCTCTGCACAAGTTCCTGCTGGATCGCCCTCCCGGTCGCTACCGGGAGCAGGTGGAGACACTCGGCGTCTGAACTGTTCAGCTCCTCTTGAGCGCACTGCCGCTCATGAGGGTGAAGCGGAACGTGCTGCCCTTCCCCTTTTCGGACTCGGCCCAGATCCGGCCTCCGTGCCGCTCCACGATGCGGCGGCAGACGGCCAGTCCGATTCCGGTCCCCTCATACTCCCGGGTGGTGTGAAGGCGCTGGAACAGGCGGAAGATGCGCTCGGAATCCGACATGTCAAACCCCACTCCGTTGTCGGCGATGGAGATCTCCCAGTCGCCATTGCAGGGGAGGACGGTGATCCGAATTTCTGGGAGGGCATCCTGGCGGAATTTGATGGCGTTGGAGATGAGGTTCAGGAAGAGCTGCTCGAGCAGCCCGGCATGTCCGAGGACCAGCGGCATGTCGTTGGGGACGTCCACGACGGCCCCGGAATCCTGGATGGCGGCCTGGAGGGACTGGAGTACGGAGGCAAGCACCTCGCCGAGCGCGACCGGAACGAGCGTGACGGCCCTGGAGCCGGCCCGCGAGTACTGGAGGAGATCCCGGATGAAGCGCTCCATCCTCTGGGTTCCGGCAACGGCCTGCTGGACGTAGCCGACGGCCCCCTCGTCCAACTGCGCTCCATGCTTTCGAAGCAGGATGCTGAGGAAGCCGGAGACGGTGCGCAGAGGCTCCCTGAGGTCGTGAGAGACGACGTAGGCGAACTGGGAGAGGTCCGCATTGGACCGTTCGAGCTCCTGTGCCTTGGAAAGCAGCTCCTGTTCGGCCCTGCGTCGGGCGGTCTCGGTCCTGGCGTTGGAGATGGCCAGGGCGCAGAGGTTGATGACGGAAAGGGCCAGGTTCACGTAGTCGGAGCAGCGGTCCGGCAGCGGGAGCTGACGGACCGCTAGCACTCCCAGGTCGAGGTCGCGAAACCGGATGCGGATGGAGAAACCGTCCGGATGGATGGAGTAGGCTTCCCCAGGCCGGATCGACGCGAGGCACTCGGCGGCGTCGGACGGACTTACGGGTTCCCTCTGCGTAGAGCGGAGGAGCGCTACGGTATCCTCGCTGCCGAGGACGAGGTCGACACGGCCGGCCCCGGTCAGCATGGAGAAGATGTCCATCACTTTGTCTGCGGCCTCTTCCTCTCCCATGGTGCGAGTCAGCTCGGCCAGGAGATCCAGGGCCATGGCCTGCTCGGCCAGGCGCGCATCGGTCCTGCCGCCGGCCTCCCGACTCTCCCTCCGGAGGCAATCGAGCCGCCATTCCAGGACGACCCCGCGCACGTGGTGCTCGAGGATCTCGAGGCCGACGTCGATGGTCTCGCCGGGGCGCCCCAGGAAGTCGACGAACTCCTCGAATTCGCTTCGGCTGTTCTCCGAAACCCCCGTATCGAGCAGGACGAAGCGGGCCACGCTCTCCCGGAAAAACTCCCGGGCAGTCTGGCGATCGAACCCCCAATCCTCGATGCGACCTCGCCATTCGTCGAGCCAGCCCGGCGTGAGGATGTAGGCTCCCTCGGCCTGGAGCCGTCGAACCTTCTTCGAGTTGATGAAGAGGGAGAAGCAGGAATCGAGCGCGTGGACCCGGGTGGGCCGCAACGCATCCAGCACTCCCGCAGCCTGGCCGATACAGCAGAAGCCGAGCAGCATGAGGTCTTCGTCCCGGGAACGGTTGCGGAAGGCCTCCAGAGCGGCCCTTTCGCCCTCGCTGAGCGCGGGGGACGGCTGGAGGCAGCGGGCCGGGTAGCAGGAGACCCTCACCTCGTCGTAGCCGCATGCCTGCAGAACGTCCCGAACTTCCTTGAGATAGTGGTGGCAAACCAGCAGCCGCAAACTCCTGGACATCACTCCCCCCGCCGGCGAATCGGATATCGACCGTATTCGAGAGCCGCTTCGGAAATGGCCAGCAGCACGTCGTCGGGGACCTGCCACGGTATCTCGCCATGGTTGTCGGTCAGCACGAAGCCGCCGCCGGGGGCCCCCATCTCGATGGCATCCCTCACGTTGGCAATGGCATCGGCCTGAGACCACCGCCTCATCTCGATGGCGTTGAGGTTGCCCATGACGGTCAACCGGCCCCGGCACGCGGCCTTCATCAGAGCGAGGTCTTCGTGGACGCTGGCGCTGACCCCGACGGTCCCGGTCGAAGCCAGGTCGTCCACGATGGCCAGGCCACGGCCCGACGCCAGGCTGGTGGCCACGGCCCCCTTGATCCTCGACAGGGTGCGGCATGCAGCCGGATATCCGAAGCGGAGGTACAGCGGCCGTGGCGAAATGCTCGGCGACGAGACGGGGTCGGCATAGGCGATGGCTCCCGCTCCCGCCGCAAGCTGAGCATTCGCCCAGGCCACGCAGAACTCCTCGTTGACCTCGAGGAGCCTGTCCGCCAGGTCGGGCCGGTCGTACAGCAGGTTCAGGTAGCTCTCGAAACCGAGCTGCATCACCGGCAGCGAGAAGGGGGAGACCACCGAGGCCATCACCGGCACGGTCCCTCCCGCCCGCTTCGCCAACAGCTCGATGATGTGCAGCACGCGAACCAGCGCCGGGCAGTCCTCGACCCGAGGAGGTTCGAGCGACGGGATGCTCTCCATTCGAAGCGGAGGAGCCCCGGCGTTGGGTGGCCCGTCCTCGCGGAAAAGCGTTTCTGCACCGAAGGCCTCGGCCTCCTGGGCCCCGTACATGAAGCCCAGCAGCGCATCGTTGTGGTACTTGGCCCGCAATCTGATCTGCCCTTCGACCACGTGCTCGGCCCTGGAGAAGTACGCTTGAATGGAAAGCCCCAGCTCCCGCGCTCCCTGAAGGACCGTCGGCAGCAGAAACGGCACCCGATCCGCCTCCTGGTGAGACATGGCCATCCCGAGACGCTCGGCGGAAGTCATGGTCGTCTTCATGGCCTCCCTCCGACAAAGCTCTTCACGATGCGGATAGCATCACTGGCCGCCTGGCCGCAGTCGTGCGCCCCCACCTCACGCCAGAGGTTCAAGTCGAAACGGAATGGGGCCCCACCGACGACGACACGGGTGTTGGGGCTGACCCGACGCAACCGGTCGGTGAGCGCCCGCACGCGAAGTGCCGAGGGCAGCATGAGCACCGACACGAGAAGAAGCCCGATCCCCTCTTCACACACCCGCTTGACCAGCGGTTCGAGTGCCAGGGACCCGTATTTCCGGACCGAGTAGCCCGCAACGCGCAGCGCCGAGTACACCAGGCGCTGGCCGAGGAGGTGGGAATCCTCCAGCACCGCCACGGCAATCCGGGAGCCCTCGGCCGTCGGGGCCGCAGAAGCTTCCATGCTGTCCACCAGCTCCTCGCACAGGCGCCCACTCATGTAAACCTGGGCCAGGGCGATTCGACCCTCCTCCCAGCCACGGCCGATCCGCTCCAGGACAGGCACGACCAGACCCTCCATGGTCATCAGGGAAGGCGGTCCCCCCTCTCCCCCTGTGACCAGTCGCCGGACCGAGATCCGGTCCACCGCCAGGAGCGCCTCCTGCAGCTCGTCGAGACGGGCCGCCTGTCCTCCGGTTGAAGCCATACCTCCTCCTCTCACGACGCTCCAAGGTGGATTCACGCAGCGCTCGCCAATGCAATCGCTCCTCTCGAAGGACACGTGCGCTGAGTCACGTTTTCAACGGTGAGGATAGTCCCGGCGTACCCTCGGGGCAAGTGATTTCAATAATCGTGTGGATGCAATGAAGTCGTTCGCAGGTGGGGACGCCCCTTGCGACTGCCTGGCCAGCGTGCTAGCCTCACCGACATGAGCCTTCGGCATGCCTGCGTGGCCCGGGCGGACCCGAAGCAAGGAGAATGACATGATCCGGATTTCCGCGTTGTTGCCTTTCTTGGTCATCTGCCTGTTTGCTGCAACGGCATCGGGGCAGCAGCTCCCGCCGCTGTTCGAGAAGATCCAGCAGAACGACCCCGCCGGCGTCAAGGCAGAGCTGGACAAGGGCACTCCTGCGACGCTGACCACCCAGGGGACATCGGCTCTGATGTTCGCTTCGTCGGAAGGCTCGGAGGAAATCGCTCTTCTGCTGCTGGAGCGGGGGGCGGATGCCAAGGAAGTCGGAGCGGACGGCTTCACGCCGCTCCACGTCGCCATGTCACGGTGTCGGGACAAACTGGCCGAGAAGCTGATCGCCAAGGGGGTGGACGTCAATGCGAAGACGACCCAGTCGGTCACACCGCTGCACATTGCAGCGGAGAAGGGGTGCCTGGACACGATCCTTATCCTGGTGAAGGCAGGGGCCAAGGTGGATGCCAAGGCCGAGGGGGATTACCAGGCGGTTCACCTGGCGGCAGCGACCTGGAACTCCACCACGCTCAAGCATCTCCTGGACAAGGGGGCGGACCCGAACGCCAGGGCCAAGGGGGGCATCACCCCTCTGCTCATGGCTGTGGACAAGAAGAACAAGGACGAAGTGAAGCTGCTGCTCGAGAGAAAGGCTGACCCCAACCTGGCGACCGATGACGGCATCACTCCTCTCCACCTGGCCTGCGAGCGGTCCGAGAAGGACCTGGTGACGCTGCTTCTCGACAGGAAGGCGGACGTGAATGCCAGGACCCAGAGCGGGTTGACTCCGCTGCTGCTCTCGTTCGGCAGCGTGGCCAACCAGAGTCTGGTGACGCTGCTGCTGGACAAAGGAGCGGATGTGAAGGCGGCCGGTCCCGACGGCATGACCGCGCTGCATCTCGCCGTGGGATTCGGCTGGACCGATCTGGCCGAGCGGATGCTGACTGCCGGAGCGGACCCGAGCGCCAGGACCAGCCAGGGTGTCACGCCGGTGGCGGTGGCTCGGGAGAAAGGGTATTCGAGCCTGGTCGAGCTGCTGGAGAAGGCGGGGGGAGCGGCCGGCGACCCGTTCATCCACGTCATGTCCGCTGCCTCGGACGGGAACTCCGGTAAGCTGGCCGAGGCCCTGGCGCTCGAGGGGGCCCTCGCGACGATCAACAAGACCGACCCGAACGGAAACACGCCGCTCCATGGGGCCGCGTACAAGGGCAGCGTGGAATGCGTCAAGATGCTCCTGGACAAGGGGGCCGAGGTCGACCAGAAGGAGATCCGGGGGAATACCCCGCTCCACTACGCAGCGGATCAGCGGGAATGGGATGCGGCCAGGATGCTGCTCGCATACGGAGCCGACCTGTACGCGAAGAACAACGACGGCCAGACGCCCGTGGACATCGCGACGTTGCACCAGCACGGGGAAATCCTGACCCGGATGTCGCTCACAAAAAGGCTGATTGATGCCGCCAGGACCGGGCAGACAAAACCCATCGAGGAGTTCCTGGCGCAGGGAGGCGACCCGAATGCGGAGGACGGCATGGGGACCATGCTGCACTACGCGCTTCGGGACGGTCACACGGGGCTGCGGGACCTGCTGCTCGCCAAAGGGGCATCGCTCGAGACCCGGCCCGCACGAGGGGAACCGGTCATCTTCCTGGCCATCCGGAAGAAGGATGCCGCCATGCTGGAGTTCCTGCTCGACAAGGGGGCCAAGGTATCGTCGACGGGCGAATTCGGGGCAACGCCGCTCCTGGTGGCCCTGGCAGTCCCCTGGAAGGCAGGGGCGGAGCTCCTGCTCCAGAAGGGGGCCTCGTTGACCGACGAGGCAACCCTGTTCAACTACGGGCCGCTGCACTATGCGGTGCTCGGCGGAGACATCGAGCTGGTCCGCCTGCTTCTCGACAAGGGGCTCGATGTGAATGCGATGCCAAGCTACAAGGGCTCGGCGCTCCACCTGGCCGCACAGGAAGGGAAGCTGGACATCGCAAAGCTGCTCGTTTCGCGGGGGGCCGACGTGAAGGCCATGGCCCCGGAGTACCTGGCGACCCCGCTCCACTTCGCCGCACAGGCCTCGTGCATCCTGGAGGGCGACTACGAGCCCTACCACCCGACCGACCAGGCACGCTTCTGCGCGGGCAAGCTCCAGGTGGCGAAGTTCCTGCTCGAGCAGGGGGCCGACGTCAACGCAGAGGACAAGCACGGCTGGCTGCCCCTGGATGAAACCAAGGACCCGGCCATGGAGGCCCTGCTGGAGGAGCACGGCGGCACACGGAAGAAGACGTCGAAGTAGGGTCGGAGGTCCAGGGGGGCAGAGGGCAGCAGGCGGGGGGCAGGGGCCGTCCCGCCTCGGCATCGAGACGTGGCCGAGGCTATCCCACGGCCTCCTCGCCCGCGGTCCGACGCGGGGACGGTGCGCCGGACGGCCCTTCCGGCGCCGCCTCGACGAGCCCTTCCACTCCGGCCGTACGCCCCTTCCGCAGCACGTTGAGCATGAAGATCTCGAGCTTGTTGATGGTCGTGGGCGACAGCAGGTTCCCGTCGATCTCCACGGACATCATGGGGAAACGCTGGTCGCGAGCCCAGGGCGCCACCACCCCTTCGATCACACGGCCGATCAGGCACGCAAACGGAGAGATGTTCACGACGCCGGCGTACCCCTCGTGGAACGCCTCGGCCGTCGAGCCGCTCGAAATCGTGACCTCCGACTCAAGCTCCAGGGTCACGAAGTCGCTGCACGCCCGCTCCATCATCGACAGCATGTCGTGCGGACTGTCCGGGACCAGCCCCGTGGGCTTGAGGATCTCCCGGACCTTGCGGTCCACCCACTGCTTGTAGGTCTGGCGCACGTGCCAGGATAGCAGCTCCCGGGTTTCAGCGGCCGTGACCCGCTTGAGCGGAGCCATCAGGCGGAGGCGCTTGCGCAGCTCGTAGGCCTGGGTGAAGTCGCAGTAGTAGAGCCACTCCGTGATTCCGCTGACCTTTGCGATGATGCCCTTGTTGGAGAACATCTCCACCATCTCGTCGACGGCGAAGTCGTCCCGACGCACGTAGATTTCTCCGACGACGAGCACCTTGGGACAGTCGGCCGGATTGCGCTTGAGTGGAATGCGCTTGAGCTCATCGGCCACGTCCCTGAGCGTGGGCAGCGCATTGGTCACGTCGGTTTCCGCAATGGCCAGGAGCCGTCGGAAGCAGCGGTCGAAGCGGGCCAGGGCATCCTCGCGGTCCCGGGCGCAGGTCCGCAGCACGGTCTCGATGTCCTTCATGTAGTCGGCCAGCACGATCCCCCACCAGGCATGGCGGGAGAAGGACGGGCCGAGCTCGTTGTATCCGTTGTCCGAGCCGAGCTTCATGATCACCACGTTCTCGAGCCGGAGGTCCTTGAACAGGTTCTCGTAGTAGACCGCGTACTGGCCGGTGCGGCAAGGCCCGGTGGTTTCCGGAACGAACAGGATGTACGTGATATCCTTGCGGAAGTCAGGGGACGCAAAGTACTGGAGCGCGCTGCCGAGCACCAGGTGCGAGGGCAGGCACTCCTTGCCCGACACATACCGGCGCGCAAACTGAAGCGTCCGGGCATCGGGAACAGGCATGGCAATCGCGTTCCAGCCCGCGGTCCTGAGGCTTGCGGCCATGAACTGTGCACCGAGGTTACCCATGTTGGCCAGCAGCAGGCACACGCCGGGGTTCTTCTTCACCGGGACCAGCGTGCCGGCCTGTAGGCTCCGGAGCATGGGCTCCCCCCGGACCAGCTCCATCCGCAGGCCGTTGTCATAGCGCTCCGCCTTCTTCTCCACCACCTTGCGCCGGTACCCGTCGATGATGTCGAGGAAGGCCTCGACGCGGGTATCGATGCCGGCATCTGCGGAGTGGGAATCGAGCTCGAGGACCAGGTACGGCTTGCTTCCCATGATCCAGCGAAGGTAGTGGAGCAGGAACGAATCCGGGGCACACGCGAAGTTCGAGATGAACGTCACGTAGAGGTTCTCCTCCCGGGCCAGGAGCCCTGCGGACTTCATGTCCTGCTGGCCGAAATACCAGTAGATGTTGGGGAACTCCGGTTCCTCCTCGAAGGGGAGGATGTCGAAGGGAATCACCGTGTACCCGTTGCTGGTGAACTTCCTGGGAATCCCCATGTTCGCGTCGCGGGTGAACGCGTTGTAGGGACGTCCGAGCAGCGCGATGGCGGGCTTCCCACCGGCCCTGGCTGCATCGAGAGCCTCCCGGCCGAGTGCGCGGGCCTGCCGGCGGTAGTCGGCCTGACGGGCGCAGGCCTCGTCGAATGCGACAGCGACCTCCTCGGCCGAGAACCCGAGCCTGGCCCCCATCTCGATGAACGGCTCGAGTGCCCGGTCCCTGCCGTACTTGAACGACACGACCGGCCGGAGAATCTGGGCATCGAGGATCTCGGGGAACGCACGGCGGATGTAGTAGGGAAGGCTCTGCGTGATCGGGCAGAAGCAGGCGTGGACATCGGGCTCGTAGCTCTCCAGGTCCCGGAAGTGGGGCAGGAAATAGAAGTCCACCCCCAGGTCGAGGAGGTCCTGCACGGCCCCGTGCGCCAGCTCGGCGGGGAAACAGTACCCGCTCTCCACCCGGGCCATCCCGGCCGGCGCCGGCTGACGGGAGAACACCGTCTTGATGCCCAGCCGGTGGAAGAACCACGAGTAGAACGGCCAGAACGCATGGATCGAGAATGCCCGGGGGATGCCCACGGTGTAGCTCCGCCTGGGCACGAATGCCTCCGCGGGGGGGACGCACTGGTCGAAGAGCAGCTCGTTGCGGCGCTCCACGTAGTCGACCGCGCCGTCTCCCTTTCGCCCCTTGCGCATGTTGGCGTACTTGTTGCAGCGCCCGCCGAACATGGTGCGGTGACCATTGACCGACAGCACCTTGATGGGGCAGTAGTTGTCACAGGCCTGACACTTGAACTCCTTCTCATAGGTGATCTCGGTGGCCAGGATGGCCTCCAGGCGGATCGAGCGCTCGGTCAGCCTTCCGTCGGCAAGCTTCTCGAGGGCCAGGAGACCCACTCCGAAGCACCCCATGAGCTCGGGATCCGGCGGTACCAGCACCGGGCGGTTGAGCAGCGCTGCGAACGCCAGCGGAACCGCCTTGTTCTTGGCCACCCCGCCCTGGAGCACGATGCGCTGCCCCACAGTCCGGTTACCGACCACCCGCCCCAGGTAGTTGGACACAATGGACATCACCAGCCCGGCGGTGATGTCTTCTCGGGCGGCCCCCTGCTGAATCGCCTTGCGGATGTCCGAATTGATGAACGCGGAGCAGTGCTGACCGAACTTGAGCGGCTGCTGCGCGGCCACGGCGATCTCGCCGATCTCCCAGGCGTGGGCGATGTTGAGGTCGCCCTGCGCCGATTCCTCCAGGAACGAACCGGTACCTGCCGAGCATGCCTCGTTCATCGCATAGTCGATGGGGACGCGGTTGGCGAGGAGGACGTACTTCGCATCCTGGCCGCCAATCTCGAAGATCGTGTCGACGTCGGGCGCGAACCGGGTGGTTCCGACCGCATGGGCGATGATCTCATTGTAGACCGCGGGGGTCTCCAGGAAGACCCCGAGGATCTCCCGGGACGACCCGGTCGTGGCCACCAGCCGGATGTCGATCTGATCTTCGCCGACCCCTGCCTCGGCAAGCTGCGAGCGCACCTCGATGATACACTTCTTCAACGCACGGACCGGATCACCGTGCGTCCGGCCGTAGTAGGCCGCAGCGATCTCGTGAGTGTCCATGTCGATGAGCGCCACCTTGGTGGTGGTGGACCCTCCGTCCACGCCGAGCACGTACCGGGCACCGGCACGGGGCCTGCCGACGCGCGATTCGAGCCGCGTCACCAGGGGCTCGGCGGCAGACAGCGCTCCAAACCTCGGGAAGCGGACTTCGTTGGGCAGCAGCAGCTCTTCGACCGGCGGCAGCACGCTCCCCATGCGCTCCGCCAGGAGGGCTGCACCGAATGCCTCGTACCAGGCGGCCTCGGGGGGAATCTCGAAGGCTGCCGCAGGGACCTTCTCCCGCAGCAACGGCAGGAGATGCGGATTGCGGGTGATTCCGCCCACGAGCAACACCGTGCCGTCCGTCACCCGGGCCCGCTTGAGGAAGTCGGAGACCTTGACGGCCATCACGTTGGCCAGCGACAGAACGATGTCCCCCTTGGTCGCCTCCCCCTTGTTCAGCCGATGGGTGCAGTCACTCTTCATGAACACCGAGCAGCGGGTGCTCAGCCGGCAGACGCGGCTGTCCTCGGGGATGCTCTTCACATCCTCCAGCGTCATGTCCATGCGGGCCAGCTGCTGCCGGAAGAACTCCCCGGTCCCGGCCGCACACTTGTTCCCCGAGAAGTTCGTGATGACCTTCCCGTTGTCGTCGACCGTGTAGACCACGAGATCCTCGCCCCCCAGGGAGACCACCGCCCGGCAGCTCTGACGCCGATGCTCGAGGACCGCCTCCATGCAGAGGGATTCGGTGACCGAGGGAACCCTTACCATGCGCCGCCCCTCGTTGCCCGTGGCCAGGGCCACGGCCCCGGCAACCGGCCTGCGGGCCAGGATCGCTGCGATCGTGGCGGGCACGTCTCCCTCATGGGAAACGACCTCGTGCCAGAGCACTTCCCCCTTGTCGAGACAGACGGCCTTCACACTGGTTGAACCAATATTGATACCCAGGGCCAACATTACTCCCCCCCTATGTCCTCATAGAATGAGTCGGGCGCACCATACATCCAGCCTTCAGGCGTTGTAAAGAGGAAAGCGTGCGCGGCCAGCGCCACGTGCGCCCCCGCACGAACGAGATTGACAAGGGGAGGCTCTCCCACTACAGTACCGCGCCGACGGAGGTGGATCATGCTCGAGAAAGACCACATCATGGACAAGCGCATCATCCGGCGCAACATCGACCGGGGCCGGCTGACGCAGGCTCAGTACGACGCGCACCTTGCGTCCTTGCCGGACGTCGAAGACAAGGCCGTCGCCCAGACCATCGAAGTCCGCTCGGGCGAATTCGAAGTCGTCGTTCCGGAGCCGGTCGAGGAGTAGCCGCAATGGCACCGACTCAGGATGCGGGCAGCCCCCCGGGGGGAACGGACTTCTCGACGCTGGTCATCACCCTGTCGACCAGCGCGTTGCTGTACCTGGGCGAGATTCCGGACCCGGAGACCAATGCCCCGGCGGTCAATCTGCCGCTGGCGCGTCATTCGATCGACATCCTGTCCATGCTCAAGGACAAGACGAAGGGCAACCTCACGCCCCAGGAATCGTCGCTGCTGGACGGGTTCCTGTACGATCTGCGCATGAAGTTCGTGGCCCGTTCGCAGGGAACGGCCGGGTAGCTCCTAGAACAACTTCCCCTTCTCTCGTGGGGCCTTCTGCTTGAGCCCGAGATGCTGGTGCGCCAGGGGCGTGGCGACGCGGCCGCGGGGCGTGCGCTCGATGAATCCCTGCTGGAGCAGGTACGGTTCGCAGACGTCCTCGAGCGTATCCCGCTCTTCACTCAGGGCCGCGGCAAGCGTCTCGATCCCCGTGGGGCCGCCGCCGAACTTGGAGATCAGCGTGGTCAGGTAGAGCCGGTCGGTCGGGTCGAGCCCTTCCTGGTCCACCTCGAGCGAATCGAGCGCGTGGCGGGCGATGGAGAGGTCGACCCGGCCGTCCCCCTGGACCTGGGCGAAATCCCGGACACGACGCAGGAGGCGGTTGGCCACGCGCGGGGTTCCCCGCGAGCGGCGGGCGATCTCCCGGGCCCCTTCTGCGGCAACGGGGATCTCGAGCAGGCTGGCCGATCTCTTGATGATCGAATCGAGCTCGTCGAGCGTGTAGTACTCGAGCCGGCTGGTGACCCCGAAGCGGTTGCGCAGCGGCGAGGTCAGCAGGCCGGTCCGGGTGGTGGCCCCGACCAGGGTGAACCGGTTGAGCTTGAGCGGGATGCTGCGTGCATGGGGCCCTTCTCCGATGAGCACGTCGAAGCGGAAGTCCTCCATGGCGGGATACAGGCTCTCTTCCACCGTGGGCTGGAGCCGGTGGATCTCGTCGATGAACAGGATGTCGCCGTCCTGGAGCGAGGTGAGCATTCCGGCCAGGTCCCCCTTCTTCTCGATGACGGGACCCGAGGTGCACTGGATCTCCACTCCCATCTCTGCCGCCAGGATGTGGGCGAGCGTCGTCTTGCCGAGCCCCGGAGGGCCGTAGAGGAGGATGTGGTCGAGAGGCTCCTGCCGCTTGCGTGCCGCGGCGACGAATACCTTGAGGTTGGCCTTGAGCTTCTCCTGTCCGACGTAGTCGTCGAAGCGACGGGGACGAAGTGCCCGGTCGAGCCCTTCCTCCTCCCGGCCAAGCGGGACCTGGCCCAGATCGGTTCTGTCCTTCATTTCCGCAACCTCGTCAGCGCGTCACGCAGGAGCTCGTCCACGGGGGCCTTGGTGCGGTCCTTGAGCGAATTGAGGGCGTTCTGGGCCTCGCTGCGCCGGAAGCCGAGAGCAAGCAGGGCCTCCATGGCCTGGACGAAGTTGGAGGACAGGGGGGTTGCGGCCAAGGCCGGCGTGCCGTAGTGCCCGCCGGAGAACAGCTTTCCGACCTTGTCCCGGGTTTCGAGCAGAACCCGCTCTGCAATCTTGCGCCCCACCCCCTTGACCTTGAGGAAAGGGGCGGGATTGCCGGAAAGCACGGCCTCGACGAAGGTCTGCTCCCCCAACTCCGAAATGATGTGGAGAGCGTTCTTGGAGCCGATACCGGACACGGTCATGAGCAGCTCGAAGAGTCCACGCTCGGCCAGGGAGGAGAAACCGATGAGGCGGATCTCCTCTTCCCGGACGTAGGTGTGGACGAAGAGCTCCACTTCGGCCCCCGGAGCGGTACATCGGGCCAGGACCTCTCGGGTCGGATAGACCTCGTACCCCACTCCCCCGACGTCCAGGAGGAGGGTTTCCTCGAGGAGTTGGATGAGAGTACCTTTCAGATAGCCGATCATCTCAGCCCCCTGAGTTGGGGAAGCTGCGCGCGAAAGGCGTGGCACACCGCCACGGCCAGGGCATCCGCAGCATCCTCGGCCGGCGTCTCGCCGAGCTTCAGCAACGACTGGATCATTCCCTGGATCTGCCACTTCTCGGCGCGGCCGTGGCCGACGAGCGACTTCTTGACCTCGGCGGGCGGATACTCGGCCAGCGGGATGCCGGCGCGGGCCAGAGCCACCAGGGCCGCTCCTCGGGCCTGGCCGAGCTTGAGCGCACTCTGATAGTTCTGGGTGACTCCCGAGGCGAAGATCCCTTCGGCTGCGGCCTCGTCCGGGTGATGGACGTCGATGACCTTGCACAGCTCGTCGTGGATTTTGAGAAGTCGCTCGTAGAAGGGTTGGCTCGACGGCATCCGGACCACACCCCACCCTCGCGCAACAAGGTCGCGGCGTACGACTTCGACCACCCCCCAACCAGTCTTCTGGGAGCCGGGGTCGATGCCGAGGACAATCACTCGAGCGTGTCCAGCAGCGAGTCGTCCATCTCGAAGTTGCTCCAGACGTTCTGGACATCATCGAGGGACTCGAGATGCTCGAGCAGGCGAAGCAGGGTACCGGCCCCCTTGCCTTCCACCTGGATGGTGTTGGCAGGGACCATGACCCGCCCCGACTCGGATACCTTGAACCCGGCACCGTTCAAGGCATTGACCATCTTCTCGAGCCCGGAGGTGGGGCAGAACACTTCGAACGCTCCGTCGCCATCGACGACGTCGTCCGCACCGGCATCCATGGCGGCCATGAGAAGGGCATCGCCATCGACTCCCTCCCCTTCGACCTCGACCCGGCCCGTCTCCTTGAACATCCAGGAGACCGAGCCCGGCTCGGCCATCTTGCCGTTGTGCTTGGTGAAGGCATGACGGACTTCGGACACGCAGCGGTTCTTGTTGTCCGTCACGCACTCGACGATGATGGCCACGCCCTCAGGACCGTACCCCTCGTAGGACACGTCCTCGTAGCTCACCCCCTCGAGCTCGCCCGTGCCCTTCTTGATAGCCCGGGTCACGTTGTCGCTGGGCATGTTGGCCGCTTTCGCAGCCAGGACCGCGGTCCGCAGGCGGGGATTCGTATCCTCGCTCCCTCCCCCCATGCGGGCCGCAATCGTGATTTCCTTGATGAGCTTGGTGAAGAGCCGGCCTCTGGCGGCATCGGCCTTGCCCTTCTTGTGCTTGATGGTACTCCATTTATTGTGTCCTGACATGGACCCCCTCCTCGAAAGACGGGGGCGAATCTACCACCGTTCCTCGACCGAGGCAATAGCCAAAAAGGGTTTGACAAGGCCGGGACCTTGTCTATAGACTCGACCCCCGAAACGGAGTCTCATCTTGAGACAGCAGGCGGGTGGGAACAGATGAATCGAGACCTCTGGAAACTCAGCCTATTCCTGGTGCTGGTGGTCGTTGCCGCCGCATCCTGCGGGCCAATCCAGGCCTTGACCGCGACGTCGAGAGCCAAGGACAGCCTCTACAAGGCGAAGCTGGCCGACGCCCATGTGCTGGTCGCCGACGGACGGTACATCACGCCGGCCCAGTACCAGTATCAGCTCGCTGTCCTCTACGTCGAGAAGGCCAAGGAGCTGCAAGGGTTCTCCAAGTTCCAGGCAGCCCAACGCTACGCGGCGCAGGCCGCTGCCCTCGGAAAGAAGTCAGTCACCTACCGGGAGGAGGAGGAGCGCCGCAAGATCCGCCGGCAGCAGATCAAGGCCGGCCAGATCTTCAAGAAGGGGGAGTAGCCTTTGGCCCTGTTGATTCGGAGCTTGGAATGACCCACATGAAGAATATCTGCTGCCGGTCGATGGTTGCTCTGCTGGTTGCCGCCGTCCTTTCCGGTTGCGTGACCTCGGGCGAAGTCTACTCCACCACGGACGACCTGCTCAAGAAGCTGGAGTCGTTCCGGGAGGCCGGGTACATCTGTGCCCCGAAGGAATTCGCATCGGCCGAGGCCGCCTGTTACTTCGCCCGGACCGAGGCCGACTTCGGAGATACCTTGAAGGCCAAGGCCCATCTCGATGCGGCCCGGGATTGGTACACCCGCACCTATGCGCTCACTCATACGCCCGACAACGCGCTGCGGGACGGATGCGAGGGGGACGACGACGACGACGGCGTCCTGAACTCCAAGGACCAGTGCCTGTCCGAGGCCGAAGACTACGACGGCGATCAGGATACCGACGGCTGCCCCGAGTGGGACAAGGACGGCGACGGAATCCCCGATGACAAGGACCAGTGCCCCAACGATGCCGAGGACAAGGACGGCTTCGAAGACCAGGACGGCTGCCCCGACCGGGACAACGACCTGGACGGCCTCACCGACGACAAGGACAAGTGCCCGGTCCAGCCCGAAGACTTCGACCAGTTCGAAGACGATGACGGCTGCCCCGAGGCCGACAACGACAAGGACGGCATTCCAGACGCCAAGGACAAGTGCCCCAACCAGGCCGAGGACGTCGACGGCGACCAGGACGACGACGGCTGCCCCGACCTCTACAAGAGCATCGTCGTGAAAGAGGACAAGATCGAGCTCAAGCAGAAGATCTTCTTCGCCTTCAACAAGGCCAAGATCCTGCCCCAGTCTTTCGCCATGCTCGAGGAGGTCGCAGCGGCCCTGAAGGAGCACGCGGATCTCAAGGTGCGAATCGAAGGCCACACCGACTCGAAGGGCTCCGACAAGTACAACCTGAAGCTGTCCGACGACCGGGCCAAGTCGGTGCGGGACTTCATGATCAAGCAGGGGATTGCCCCGGACCGCATGATCGCCATCGGCTACGGCGAAACCAAGCCCATCGCAGACAACGAGACCGAAGAGGGACGCGAGATCAACCGTCGCGTCGAATTCTTCATCATCACCGAGAAGTAGACGGTCACGGTTTTCTGACCGATGCGCTTCCCGATCCTATCGGCATCCCTGCCCCAGTCCCGCCCCATGCGGGATTCCCTGCACGCGACCCACCGGGCTTTTGTCGAGGCCCTGGAAAAGCGGGTCAAAGCCCCCGGACCGGAGCGGCTTGCCCGACTCGTCCGCGAACTGTCCACCCGCGGCGAGGGACCTGAGCCCTCGACTCGGGAGCACCTCGCCGCACGGGCCCATTTCTTCCTGACCACCGACGTCGCCAAGCTCTGGCAACCGGGGTTGGAGGCCGTGTCGGCCTGCGAGCTCCTCTCCCGGAAGGAGATCTCCGTGCTGGACCTGCATGCCGGCCTGGGGACCGCCACCGCCGGAATGGCCCTCCTGCTTGCCGCTGTCGGCTTCCGAGGCAGGCTCAAGGCCACCCTGTCGGAGACCGACTCTACCCTGTCCGGGATGGCCCGACATGCGGTTGATGCGCTTTGCGATTCGCTTCCGTTCCGCATCGAGACCTCTTTCGCTACCGCCCCGGACGCGGGACGGCACGACCTCGTGCTCCTCTTCGACCCCGTCTCCCGGGGGCAGCTTCCGGCTGATCCTCAAGAGATCCGCAAGCTTGCCGGAAGCGTGCTCGGTTCCCGAGTCAAGAAGACCGGAGCCCTGGTGCTCGTAGACCAGGCCGCCCGTGCCGTTGCACGCTCCGTGGCCACTGCCGCCACCCTGCTGGCAGCGGACGGACGCCCGGTCTACGCTCCCTGCCTGTGCCCGGCAAAGGGGGGACCGTGCGAGTGCCCGTACGCTTCGAGGCCCGGGCGCTTCTGCTTCCACTCCCAGCCGGTCCCCCTGACGCCGCTCATCCAGAGCGCTGCCGCCCGCAGCGGGCTCGACCGTACCGAGGTCAACTACACTTACCTGCTTGCCACTGCGTCCGGAAGCACACTTTCCTCGCCCGAAGTTGCTGCCGACCAGGTCGCCGGGAGGGTCATCAGCCACCCTAACCGCGTCAAGAAGGGGTTCACCTACTTCGTCTGCACCGGCCGGGATGTCGTCCAGGGATTTGCCCCGCGTCTCCTCGATGACGGAGTGACCCGGGGGGGTCGGCTGCCGCACGGCACCGTCGTAGTCCTTTCTACAGGGAGGAGCGAATGACCGCACCGTACCCCATCGGAGTCCTGGGCGGAGGGAGGGTGGGACAGCACCTGGCCGTCGAGCTCGGCCGGCTCGGTACCCGGGTCTTGATGTTCGATGAGAGGAAGGAGCGTCTGACCTCCTTCCTTGCGGAGGCCGGCCCGGCCGGGGAGGTCGCGGTGGCCTCGTCGCTTCGGGAGCTCGTGGAGCACCTGGAGCCCCCGCGGCGGATCCTGCTTTCACTGGCCGAGGACGAGCCCGCTTTCGAGCTCCTCGACGCGCTCACCGCGATGATCGAGCCCTCGGACGTAGTGGCCGATCTCAGCCACAGCTATTTCAAGAAGACCGAGCGGCGGGAGGCCCTGATGGCGCGTCCCGGCGCCCGGTATCTCGATGTCGGAGCCTGTGCTGCATCCGCCGGTGCCGGTCCGCTGCGCTACGTCTTCCATGTGGGGGGTCATCGCGTGGCGTTCGAGATCGTCCGCTCCATCCTCGAGAAGCTGGCCCCGTCCGTGGACGGTCCGGCCGTCGCCTATCTGGGGCCGGCCGGGGCTGGTCACATGGTGGCCAACGTGGCCGAATCGATTGAGCTCGCATTCCAGAAGGCCCTTCTCGAGCTGGCCCTCGTGGAGAGCACCGGGACGGGCCTCCCCCTTCCGCCTGCACAGACCGGGGACAGATTGCGGATGCAGGAGGCCGTTCGTCGCGTGGCCAGGACGGCACTCGATTTCTCGGTCTTCGCCCCCACCCTCTCGGCCGGCATCCTCGTCGGAGTTTCCCGACCCACGGAGAGTTGGAGACGCCGGCCCGACCTGCCCCCTCCCCTTCCGGCTGCTCCCCCGGCCGGATGGACCGAGAGCGACCCCGCCGTTGCGGCGACCGTGGTCTCCGCCAGCGTCGTGTCCCAGGGGTTCAACCTGATCTCGGCCGTGGCCGAGCAGCTCGACTACGGAACCAGGCTGTCCGACGTATCCCGAGTGTGGCGGGGAATCGCCGGCTTCGACCGGGACGTGCTCGATGTCGTCACGGCTGGGTTGCGAGGGGCACACAGCCCCTCTCCGGTGGGCGAGGAAGTCCTCCATTCCTTCATCGAGAGCCGACTCCCTGCACTTCGGAGGGTCGTGGCCCGCTGCGCCTTGTCCGGAGTGCCCGTACCGGTGTTCTCGTCCGCACTCACCTACCTGGAGCAGACCGCCTGAGCGATTTTCTCTTGCCCCGGTTTCGGTCTGAGCGCGAGAATATTCTTGCGTCGAGACATCGACGATAGAGGCATCGGACCGTGAATCATCAGGGCAATGAAAAGCAAGGCCGCTGGGTGTTTCGAAACCAGCGCTGGTACTTCCTTCCAGGGGAAGGGGATGTCTTCGAGTACGCTCCGGGGGCGATGGATCAGGAGGCCCTGGCCGTCCTGGCGGACCCTGCGGAGCTTCTGAATCTTCTTCACGCGGCTTCGGCCCTCGTTCCGCTGCCCTTCACGCTGGGAGCCCGGCGGACGGAACCCGCGGGTTCTTCGGGCATGGCGATGCCGAACCTCGAGTTCTCCGCCCCTTCGTTCCCCTCCTGCTGGGACGAGCTCGTCCACGGTCATCCCGAGGCCGCAGCGGCTCTGGCGACCTCGCTTCAGCGGGCCTGCGCCAGCGCGTTCGACCGCGGCAAGCCGGTTGCCGAGCGGCTCTTCTCGACATCCGCCGGCATCGTGGCGGAGCCATTCGGAATCCACTCCGACGGCACCATCAGCTGCCATGGAGCCGTGGCGATGCTTGACCTGGACCGGGAGCGACTGGTCGCTCCGGAGGAGCTGTCGTACGCACTGGACCTGGCTCCCGACGTGGCCTGCGGGCTTCACCGGCAGCTCGCAAGCCATCTCCCCACCAGGGGGCAGGCCGAGGGGCTCGTCAGCCTGTTCCGCCGGGCGCTCCGCAACTACAATGACCGCCTGTCCCAGGCGTTCGTCCATCGCCTCGAGCTTGCGGCCGAGCAGGCCCGCTCCCGGCACTTCCTGGTTCGGGCCGAGTCGCTCGAGCGACGACTTCTGCAGGGGCACGGTGAGATGGATCAGGCCCGGCAGAAATCCGGTGCCGTGGCCTCGGAGCTGGCGGCAATCCTCGAGAATCCGGGCATTGGAATCACCATCGAGGACACGAGCCACGTCGTCCGGTACGTCAACCCGATGATGCGCAAGAGCTTCGGGAACGTCGTGGGCCGCAAGTGCTACGAAGCCTTCAAGGGGCGCGCCGAGCCGTGCACCCATTGCCCCATCCGACAGATATGGGAGGAGGGGATGGACTCGGTCCGCTACACGAGCACCGACCCTCGAACCGGCCGGACCTTCGAGGTCCTGACCGTACCGCTGGTCAGCGATACGGGGGACAAGCTCGTCGTGGAGGTGGGGCTCGACATCACCCACCTCATGAAGGAGCAGAAGCAGGTCGAGACGCGTCTCCTGCGGATGTCGGAACGCAACCGGCTGTACCGCGAGATGCTGGCCGACTTCAACGAGATCCTTATCCAGATTGCCGGAGTGCTCAGCTACCTCATGGTGGACCTCCCGGGCCCGTCGGACCCGAAGACGGGTCCCGCTACGGTCTCGGCATCCGTCGAGGTGGAGCGCAGAGCCCGGGTCGATGCTGTGCTGGCCCAGCTCTCCACGGTCCTCGACACGGTCTCCTGGCTGGCCGTTGCCTCCTCCCGTGAACGCACCGGGGCCACCGTCGACGTAAGCGGAGTCCTCATGGAGGCACTGGCAGAGGCCGTCGGGAGCAGCTCTCTTCCGTTCCCCGTGGACGTTGCGGTCATGCCCCCCGTGGAATGCGACCAACGGCTCCTGCACGCGACGTTGGCAGCCGTCGTCCGCTGCATGACGGGCGGCGAGGTCCAGTCTCTGGCCTCGTTCACCGTCGGGCACACCATGTCGGGTCGCCGGGATGCGCTCGCCACCGGAGACGGTTGGCACGTCATCTCGCTCTCCATGGCCCTCGGCGACGAACCGGTGCTCCTGCCTGGGGCGCTCTTCGACCCGGCACACGTCCACTACGTCGCCGCATCCCTGCTGGCTCGACGGCTCGGAGGAGCCCTCTGGCGAACGGTGGCCGAGGGGCGGGACCTGTGCTACCTGTCGGTCCCCGTGACTCCGACGGTGGAGTGAGCTGCTGCCTGTCCATCGGAAGGCCCGCCGGCCCAACGACTCAATCGCTGTTGGCTGCGAGGATCTGGAGAAACTGCTGCTCACACAGGTTCAGCACCCGCACGATCCCCGGGTCGAAATGCTTGCCCGATTCCTCGTTCACGACCCGGAACGCCTCTTCCGGTCGGATGGCGGACTTGTAGCAACGCCGGGTGGTCAGGGCATCGAACACGTCGGCCAGTGCCACGACTCGTGCCTCGATGGGGATGGCGTTGCCCGACAGCCCCATCGGATACCCGGACCCATTGAACCGCTCGTGATGGGAGAACGCGATGGAGCAGGCCATCGGGTCCGCCCCGGCATCCAGGAGGATCTCGTTGCCAAAGGTCGTGTGGACCTTCATCGCCTCGAACTCCTCCGGAGTAAGCTTCCCCTGCTTCTTCAGGATCGAATCCGGAAGCCCCACCTTGCCGACATCATGCAGCGAGGAGTACCGGGCGATCCGGCTCGTCAGCGACGGCTCCAGCTCGAGCCCCCGGGCAAGCAGCTCGCTGTATGCGGAAACCCGGCGGATGTGCATGCCCGTGTCCGCATCGTTGAAACGGTTCGTCCGCTCCAGAGCGGCCACGAGCCCCAGCGTGACCCGCTCAATGTCCTTCATCCGCTCCTTGACCAGCTCCTCCAACCGGCCCCGGTCCTTCAGCACCTGCTGGAGATAGGCCTTGGCCTTCAGCGATGCCCGAACCCGGGCCCGAAGGATCAGCCCATGCACCGGACGGCCCAGCAGGTCGTCCGCCCCCACCGCCAATGCCCGGACTCGCAGGTCGTCGGTCGCGGTGTCGGTCACGAGAAGCACGGGAATCACCAGGAGGGAAGGGTCCTGCTTCACCGACTGGCAGAGCTCGAAACCGGTCAGAGGTGGAAGATCGACATCTGCCACCACGAGGTCAGGTCGCTCCCCCCGGATCCGCTCCAGCCCCGTCATGGAATCCCCGACGCCAATCACCCGGTATCCGAACGGCGCCAGGAACGAGGTCACCTCAGCCACCAGGGCACCATCCGGCGACGCCACCATCACGGTGAAGGTGCTGACTGCGTGGACTCCGCTGCGGCGCTGGCTCTTCAGGCCGCCACTGACTGGTTCCATCCGCCCCTCGGGCGATGCCGGAGAAGTGGCTCCGGCGTCCGACCACCAAGCACGATAGTAACGGAGCCGCACAAAAACCACAACACCTGACAATCTGCTCTTCAAACGCACGTTGCAGCGTTCGTTTCCATGGGTTCTCAGGCCATCCGACAGGCCACTGCAGTTCCTACGGTGGCACCGAGCCTTCGCGCTGCGCTGCCCCCGACGAGGCTCACCTCCAGCTCGCCGCCACTCCCGACCAGGAACACCAGCGCCCCCTCCTCGGCATCCGAGTAAGTTCTCACGAATCGCTCGACAGGCATTCCTCCCACGTCGAGACGTAGTGGGAGGGATGTGCCCGGCCCCAGGCTTCCCGCAATGGAGGTGACGAGGTTGCCGAACCGGTCCACGTGAATCACTTCCCCCTGGATGGTCTTGCGCCGGGCCGAAAGCCGGGGCTCGTGGAGGAGGATCGGTTCGAACCTGGGCCCCACATCCTCAGGCTCGAGTCGTCCGGAGGCCAACCTCGCGGCCAGCGGCGCAAACACGTCCCGACCGTGGAAGGTGGCCGAGGCCGCCCGAATCCCCAGCCCTTCGACCTCCGCCCGGCGGCAGTCGATTGCCTCGGCCCCTTCGGCAGGAAGCTGCCTCACCAGCCTCGAGACAAAGCCGTTGTCCGGTCCCACCACGAGCTGGCTCCCGAGTCGTGCCACCAGCACCGAGCGGTTCGACCCCACTCCCGGGTCCACCACCACCACGTGGACGGTGCCGGGAGGGTATTCCAGTGCATAGTTCGCCAACAGGTACGATGCCGTTGCCACCTTCTGGGGGGGAACCTGGTGTCCCGCATCCACGATCCGAAGGTCCGGACAGACCGTGAGCATGACGCCCTTCATGGCCGGGACGTAGTAGTCCTGTTCCCCGAAATCGGTGAGCAGCGTGATGATGCCGTTGGGATGGAACCTGCGCTTCACTCCGAGCGCCTCTCGTGCTGCCTTCCGTCTCTTCCTTCCCGAGCCCCCAACCCCTAGCCCCCAACCCGCTCCTTTGCCCACAGTCCGGCCAGCTCGACAAGAGTCTGCACGGCCTGGACCATGGCGGGGAGCGGGATCCACTCCTGGACGCTGTGGAAGTTGCGCCCTCCTTCGAAGATATTGGGAGTGGGCAGCCCCTTCTCGCTGAGCCGGCTGCCGTCCGTCCCTCCCCGGATCGACTGGAGATGGGGCGTCATTCCGGCAAGCCGAACGGCCTCCATGGCCAGCGACACGGCCCTGGGCTCTTTGTCCAGGTAGTAGCGCATGTTCTTGTAGGAGTGCTCGGCCCTGAGCTCGTAGGTCAACCCGGGGAATGCCTCGCAGGTCTTCCGGATCAGCCCCTCGAGCCGTCCCTCCCAACCCTTGAGCATGTCGAGGTCGAAGTCCCGGACGAGGAGGGGGATGGTCACCTTGGTCACGTCGCCATTGATGGCGAGCGGATGCAGATAGCCCTGCTTCCCTTCAGTAGTCTCGGGGAGCGACTCGCCGGGCAGCAGCGAGATGAGGTGAGCGGCCGCGCGGACGGCGTTGACCATCTTGCCCTTGGCGTAGCCGGGATGCACATCCTTCCCCTTGAGCGTCACGAATGCCGTGTCCGCGCAGAACGTCTCGTTTTCCACCTCTCCTTCCGGTCCGCCGTCGATGGTATAGGCGACGTGAGCCCCGAACTCCTCGAGGGTCGGGAAATTCGCAGTCCCCTTCCCGATCTCCTCGTCCGGTGTGAAAGCAATCTTCACCGGTCCGTGGGGCAGGGACGGATTGGCCTTGAGCACACTGAGAAACGTCATGATCTCGGCCACGCCGGCCTTGTCGTCCGCACCGAGCAGCGTGGTCCCGTCGGTGGTGATCACGGTCTTGCCGACGAATCCCGAAAGGTCCGGGTTCTCGCTGACCTTGAGCACGTCCCCGGTGCCGGCCAGGACGATGTCCTTGCCGTCATAGTTCTCGATGATCTGCGGCTTGACGTCCTTCCCCGACGTGCCGTGGTAGGTATCCACGTGCGCCAGGTAGCCGATGGTCGGTGCGTCTCCTGCGGACGCCGCCTTGACATTCCCGGGCAGCAGAGCCGTGAGCACGCCGGTCTGCGTGAGCTTGACGTCCTTCAGGCCGAGCTCGAGCAGCTCCACCTCCAACAACTTCAGCAGGTCGAACTGACACTCGGTGGAAGGGCTCCCTTTGCCCTCTTCGTCCGAGCGCGTGTCAATCTTCACGTAGCGCAGGAACCGCTCCAGGACTTCCTTCTCGATCGTCTGGTTCATCCCTTCCCCCCGAAAGAACAGGTCTGACAGAGCCTCGTTGTAGCAGCTTGGGACGGGGTTTGCAACGGGCTACGGTTACGGCCACGGGGGCCTCACTCACACCACTCGTACGCACCGATGTCGAGACCGTTGCCACACGGGATCGTCTTGCCCGCCAAGTCCTTGGTCTGCGCGGCAATCGTGTAGGTCTGGCAGGTGAACGGAAGCGCCAGGCCCGCATCGATGGTGGGGCTGGATGCGGTCGGCTTGAACAGGTCCGCGGCTCCCGGCACCACGGACATGAAGTTGCCGTCGCTCTTGTTCGAGAACGCGATGTTCCCGCCGCGGCCGCACTCGAGGACGGCCCCGGACTGATTCAACGCGTTGACATCGGTATAGCCGCTCATCAGCTTCGCGGCCGTGCCGTTGAACATGAAGAAGGCGTTGTTCCTGAAGATCTGGGGCGAGCCGCCGGAGAAGGTGACCGCTGTGCGGGTCTGCATGGAGGTGCCGCCCCAGAGGAAAACGTTGTTGGCGACGACCGCATTGGCTCCGAGGATCTCTAGGGCCCAGGCCGGGCTTCCGGGGGCGTGGAAGCTGTTGCCGATGACCTTCGCCCCGGCATCGAGCTGCACCGAACCGGCAAAGCGGTTGTACAGCAGCACCCAGTTGTCTGCCTTGTATTTGTTCGACACGTCGTTGGCATCATAGTAGCCCGCCACGCTGCCGCCGACATCGTTGCCTTCGAAGTAGACGCCTCCGCCCCGGCCGTTCGTGAAGCTGCCTTTCAGCTTGTTGCGGGAGAAGACGCCGACATAGGCCCCTCCGGAGGTTCCGTTGCCAGCGGGGAAGTCGACCACGTTGCCCCCGATCGTGTTGCCAATCAGGATGTAGCCGGAGTTGTTCTTGAAGCCGAGGACGTTCCCTGCCACTGTGCTGCCAGTGAGATAGACCTTGAAGTCGCCACCGCCGGTGCCCGTGCAACCGAAGTTGACATCCCCGAGCACCGTGCAGTCCTGGATGGTCCAGTTCACCGCACACCCCTGGACGCTGCCAAGCGTGCTGTTCCGCACGACCTGTCCACCACCACCTCCCAGCTTGAATGCGCCAGTGACCGTGTTGTTGATGAACTGCTGATTGTGCGGCTCGGTTCCGTAGGGCTGTGTCACCTGGAGGTCGCCGTTGACCTGATTATCCATGAAGACAGAGCCCTTCCCCGGCGCGTACATGTGGTACGTCTTGTTTCGCAGCACCTTGTGGGCCGACTGGCACTTGTCGAACAACGCTACGTTGTAGCCGAACTTGCTGTCGACAATGTAAAACGCCCCGGCATCGCCGTTCGTGCAGCCGGAGACGACCTGGGAGTCCACGGCGCTGGATTCGATCCAGCCCTGAGCGGGCACTGCGGCGGCAAACTCGATGCTGTTGGCGACATGGACTTCCACGAAGGCGGCCTTTCCCTCCACATACACGCCGGGGCCGATCTTGAGGTTGTGGACAACCGGCCACAGCCCGGTCGCCAGGAGCTTGACGCCGTGTGAGTCGCTGCCGTTCGTCAGCACCGTCTTGTCCTTGTCGAGCACCAGGGTCCACGGGCCTTCATCGGTGTGCACGTAGCCGCCCAGGAGGGCCAGGGGGCGAGTCAGGGTGGCCACTGGTCCAGCGGTCCAGTACTCGCACTGTGCGATGTAGATGTCCCGCTTGACCTTGCTCGGGTCGCTCCAGTTCTGCGCCTGGGCCGCTGCCACCCCGGCTCCAACGGTGGCAAACGGGCAAGCCCGGGTGCCGGCTCCAGGTGACGGGCAAGCCCCACCAAAGGAGAAGCAGCCGTCCACGTAGTACCCGTGGGCCTCGTCGTTGGTGCGGTCCTTCAGGTCGCAGTCCTGGTCCTTGCCGTCGTCAGGGATCTCGGTCATGCCGTCCGCAAGCGGCAGACACATCTCGCATCCGTCGAAGCAGGTCTTGCCTGCACCGCACGTGTAGTTGGCGTCCTCGTAGCCGGCATCGCAGCCGAGGAAGGTGCAGGTCGAGCTCAGGCACTCCACCTGGGCATGCTGGAAGAAGGTCCCCTTGACGCAAGGGGAATTGCACTTCCCGCAGTGGGCCAGCTCCGACGTGATGTCGGTCTCGCACCCGTTGGCGAACTGCTTGTCGCAGTCCCCGGTCCCGGCAGGGCAGGACGCTACCGCACACTGTCCGGCCACGCACTTGCCGGTTCCGCCCGCCACCTCGCACGTCTTCTTGCACTCGCCGCAGTTGGTGGCAGAGGCCAGCAGGTCCTGCTCACACCCGTCGTCCTTCTTGCCGTTGCAGTCGCCAAAGCCCGCCTGGCACTTCACCAGCGTGCACGCACCGTCCAGGCATTGCGCCTGGGCGTTGGCGATGGTGCAGACCTGGCCGTTGGGCGCAGCGACCACGCTGCACCCGGTCGCCGCATCGCACTGGCCGACCATGCACGGGTTGTCGTTGCCCAGCTTGGCGCTGCACTCCTCCGGCGTCACCGGGTCACCGGCCCCACAGGTCGCCAGTGCGGTGCACACCGTCCCGTCCGTGCACGCATCCTGGTCGTCGCACGCCTTGCCCACCGTGAGCGGGTCCGCCTTGTACGTGCACTGCCCTGCCGCTTCGTCGCAGGTGCCGACCGCGCACGGCTTCGCATCACACACCTTCGAAGTTCCCTTGCACTCGCCCGACACGCACTTCTCGTCCACCTTGCAGAACTGGCCGTCGTCACAGGCCGTCCCGTCCGGAAGATCCTGAGTGACGCAATCTCCTGCGACCGGCGTGCTGCCGGCATCGCAGAACGCCTTGAGGCAGGGATTCCCCGCTGCAAGATACTCACAC
>CAITUV010000010.1 GCA_903895725.1 uncultured Myxococcales bacterium
GGCACTGCATGCCGTCCACCTTCGCCGGAACGCATTTCCCCGCACCTTCCGACAGGTCGCAGAAGTGCCCCGGCTTGAGGCAGTTGGCATCCACCTCACACGAATCGTCCACCGTCACCTTGACCGGAATGGTGACGGTGCTGCTGTGCTCCGCGTCGTCCAACCCGTTCGAAGAGATGACGAGATCGCCGCCCCCCTCGCCATACCAGGAGGCCTGTGCCCGGTCGACCACAAGCGAGACGGTCTGGGGCTCGTTGGAGCGGATCTCCTTCTGAAGGTCCGCATCGCCGGTCAGCCACGGACCGGGGAGTTTGATCGTGTAGGCCAGCGCTCCAGTCCCCTTGTTCTTCACCACCAACGTTGCGGTCACGTCCGTGGCACCAAGAACCAGCTCGCCGGGAGGCGTGACCTCGAGGATCGGCTGCCCCACGTGCATCACCACCGGCACCTGGATCGGGTCCAACCCCGCTCCCTGCACCGAAATCGTCCCCTCGTACTCACCGGGGACCAAGTCCGAACGGGCCACCACCGTCACCGACAGTGCCGCGGCATCCCGCCCGTCCAGCGCTCCGCCCGTCGGCTCGACGGCCAGCCAGGTCACCCCGCCCGAGCTTGCCGCCACCTGGACGCTGAACGTCGCGGCCTCGTCCCCCGTGTTCTTCACCAGCAGCGTGGCTGAATCCTGGTCCGCCTCGAACGTGAGGGCACCGGGGGACACCTCCAGAAAGGCCGGCGAGTCACTCCCTCCCGCTGGACTGCAGGCCGCCGCGAGAAGAACCAGGAAACCGCCTGCCACTCCCATGACCATGCCCCGGATCATGTGCTCCTCCATCCCCATAGGCCGAACCCTGCCGCCCGATGTCAGTGCTTGCAGTCCGTGATTGCCGCGCCCGGAAGACTTGTTCCCGGAAACTGCCTCATACCGCTCGATTCTTGAACCAGGGCGGGTCCTGTGTCAAGAACCTCCCCCCGGCTCACTACCTCATTCGCACCACTCGTACGCACCGATGTCCAGCCCCTTTCCGCAGGGAATCGTCTTGCCCACCAGATCTTTGGCCTGCGCCAGAATCGTGTAGGTCTGACATGTAAAGGGCAGAACGAGACCGGCATCGACCGTGGGGCTGGTTGCCGTGGGCTTGAGTAGGTCGGGGGAGCCGGGAACGAAAGACACCCACTGTCCATCAGACTTGTTCGGGTAGGCGATGTTGCCACCGCCGCCACAGGCCAGCAGCCCGGGGAGTGCGGCAAGCGCGGACGGGTCCGTGTACTTCGTGCCGCCCACCGTCAGCAGTGCGGCTGCGGTGCCGTTGAACACGAAGAAGGCGTTGTTCTTGAGAATGAGCGGGGGACTGCCGGCGGTCTTGATGCCAGTCCGGTCCTGCTGAACCGTCCCGCCCCAGACGAACACGTTGTTGGCGATGATCGAGTTGCTGCCCCAAATCTCCAGAGCCCAGACGTAATTCCCCGGTGCGAAGAAGGTGTTTCCGACGATCTTCGCATCCTGGTCGGGCTGGACTCGGCCGGTGAACAGGTTGTACCGGAGCGTCCAGTTGTCGGCACCGGACTTGCCGTTGTTGTCATAGCTGCCGTTCAAGGTCCCGTTGAAGATGTTCCGCTCGAACCAGATTGCACCGCCTGCGACCGCGTTGCCATCCACGCGGTTCCTGGCGAAGATGCTGGAGAAATCTCCCGAGTTGGTTCCGTCCCCCCAGAACGACAAGTTGACATCGCCAGTGATGGCGCTGTCCGTCACGTAGTAGCCGGGGTTTACGCAGAAGCCCTTCATGCCGCCCGAGACGATGGTGTTGGCCGCGAAGGAGGTCTTCTTGGCCCCGCTCCCCCCGCCCGCACACCCGCAGTCCACGCCATACAGGATCTTGTTGTTCGCGATGGTCCAGCCCTCAGCTCCGCACCCGATCAGGCGATTGATGGTGTTGTTCTTGACGAGTCCCCACGTGCCATAGCCCGAGATCTTGAAGTCCCCGCCGACCGTGTTGTTGATGAACTGCTGACTTGTCGGAGGGGTGGCGTAGGGTCCGGAGGTTTCGAAGTTGGCGGTGACCTGGTTGTCCATGACCCTGCTGCTGCTTCCGCCGACGGTCAATCCCCAGGTCTTGTTCCGGAGCAGCCGGTGAGGGGACAGGCACTTGTCGTTGATCGAGAGGTTGCCCCCCACGGTGCTGTCGGTCACGTACCAGGCACCGGCATCTCCGTATGGGCAACTGGAGTACACCGAGCCGCCGGCCTTGCAGAACTGCATCCAGAGCTGGGACGCTACCGACTCTCCCAGCAGCACGTTCCCGTTTCCGGTCTCGACATTCACCAGTGCGGCTCTGCCTTCTATCGTGATCCCCGGTGTAGCCCTGAGCCCGTGGGCCACTGTCCAGAGCCCGGAGGCCTTCATCGAAATCGCATAGTTGCTGCTGCCGTTGGCCAACAGCGTTTGTGCCGGTGCCAGTTCCCACTTCCAGGGGCCATCTGCGGTCCGAGTGTAGCCGCCCAGCAGCACGAGTGGCTTGGTCAGCTCGGCCACGAACCCGGCAGCCCAGTACTCCCCCTTTGCAATGTAGATCTCCCTTTTCGCCTTGGAGGGATCGGTCCAGCTCTGTGCGTTGGCCGCTGCCACGGCCGACGCGACCGCTGCATACGGACACGCCCGGGTGCCGACACCGGGAAGCGGACACGCCCCGCCAAAGATGAAGGTCCCGTCCACATAGTACCCGTGCGCCTCGTCGTTGGTGCGGTCCTGGCCGCTACAATCCTGGTCCTTGCCGTCATCCGGGATCTCGGTCACGCCGTCAGCAAGCGGCAGGCACATCTCGCAGCCATCGAAGCAATTCTTGCCTTGGCCGCAGGTCAGATTCGCGTCTTCGTACCCATCGTCGCAGCCCAGGAACGTGCAGGCGGAGCTCAGGCACTCCACCTGGGCATGCTGGAAGAAGGTCCCCTTGACGCAAGGGGAGTCGCACTTCCCGCAGTGGGCCAGCTCCGACGTAATGTCCGTCTCGCAGCCGTTGGCGAACTGCTTGTCGCAATCCCCCGTGCCCGAAGGGCAGGATGCCACAGCGCACTGTCCGGCCACGCACTTGGCCGTGCCACCGGCCACTTCGCACGTCTTCTTGCACTCGCCGCAGTTGGTGGCTGAGGCCAGCAGGTCCTGCTCGCACCCGTCGTCCTTGGCTCCGTTGCAGTCGCCAAACCCCGCCTGGCACTTCACCAGCGTGCACACACCGTCCAGGCACTGCGCCTGGGCATTGGCGATGGTACAGGCCTGGCCGTTGGGGGCTGCGACTACGCTGCACCCGGTCGCCGCATCGCACTGGCCGACCATGCACGGGTTGTCGTTGCCCAGCTTGACGCTGCACTCCTCGGCCGTGATGGGATCCCCCGCTCCGCACGTGGCCAGTGCGGTACACACCGTCCCGTCCGTGCACGCATCCAGGTCGTCGCACGCCTTGCCCACGGTCAACGGGTCCGCCTTGTACGTACACTCGTCCGCAGCCTCGTCGCAGATCCCCACGGCGCACAGCTTGGCCTCGCAGACCTTTGCACCTCCCTTGCACTCGCCCGACACGCACTTTTCGTCCACCTTGCAGAACTGGCCGTCGTCACAGGCCGTCCCGTCCGGAAGATCCTGAGTGACGCAATCTCCTGCGACCGGCGTGCTGCCGGCATCGCAGAACGCCTTGAGGCAGGGATTCCCCGCTGCAAGATACTCACAC
>CAITUV010000011.1 GCA_903895725.1 uncultured Myxococcales bacterium
CTCGGGTCAGAGTCCTTCTTCATGACTGTCACCACCGGTTCTGGTCGGGCCCCTCCCGACCTTCACGGTAGATCACAGCCCAGATCCGCTGTCAAGGCTCGGCTCATTCCCCACGACAGGATTTAGATGCGATCGCCCTGCACCCCCTCCTGCTCATTTGACCCCGATGCCCGTCCCGGCTACACTCCGCACCGGTGTCCGACCCCGGGAGAAGACGCCGGAGATGGGGGCTCTTGTCGTGATCGTCCGTGTCGTGACTGCTGTCATCCTGTACGCCGTCCTGGTCGGGAGCCCGGTGCTTGGAGACGAGCCTGCCGCCCCGCCGATCGACGAGGAGACCGCCAGCGCACGTTGCGCCCGTCTGTGCAGCCAGACCCCCTGCACGCTCATGGAGTTCAACGGCTTCTCGAAGGACTCGACACGATTCGGGCACTCCTACCTGGTCTGCCCGGGGCCGCATGGCGAAGGAGAAGCCCGCCTCACCTGGCACGTCCGCGAAGTCACCCCCGGCAAACGCAAACTCCACTTCAAAGGAATCACCGACATCGGCCAGAAGATGCCCCGCTACTTCCAGACCGAGGGCTATGAGCTGCTCCCCGTCACCGCCACCACACAGGACAAGAACCGTTACCGGTTCCACCTGCCCCGGGGAGCCACTGCGGACATCGAGCTGGTCACCGAGGAGAAGGTCGCCTGGTACCTGACCCTCACCGGGGCCGGTGAGACGGCATCCCCAGGTGCCGAGATCTTCCGATATCGCGGGGAGTTCGAGGAGATCTACTTCGGTCTCGTGCCCCGAGTCTACCTCTCCCCGGACGGCCAGAGGATTGCCGTACTCCTCGCGCTCGACGCCATGGTCCGGGTCGACGCGGGCCTGGCCGTCTTCTCCATCAATCCCTGAGCGGACAATCCTTGAGCCGCGGTGCGCCCGCACGCGGTCTGCTGCCGGCCTTCAGGTTGGAACGCGCATCGGACAGGGTCGACGCTCAAAGCGCCGCCTCCACGCAGACCGAGGGCTCCTGGCCCGGATCGCAGCTCAGCCCGGCCGAGCAGAGGCTGAAGGGAAATCCTGATGCCCCGCACGGGTCCCCTTCCGAGAGGAACTCCACGCAAACCAGGTCCGCCCCGATCGCCAGGCAGCCATGCCCCTCGCCGCAATCCGGGTCGGCCTGACACGCAAGCCCCTTGACTCCGGAAAAGCACTTCCCCACCCCCGGCATGCACGAGAACCCCGGAGCGCAGTGCCCGTCGAGCAGGCAGTCGTCCCCCGTGTTGCCGTTGAAGCACATCCCCTTCACGGCCAGGCACGTCCAGCCATCGGCGCAGTCCGAGCTCTCGGCACACGGGGCCTGATCGTGCCCGCCCGAGCAGACGTGGAGCGTCGGGAGACACCAGGTCTGCGGAGCACAGTCGCCATTCGAAATACAGGGCTCCCCCTCGACGGCAGCGGCCGCACAGACCGCCTCCGGGGCAGTCGGGTCCTTCCGGCAGACCAGGCCGGGAAGACACTTGAGGTCCGGATCCCCCGGCAGGCACGTCTCCCCGGCCACGAGGTAGTGGATGCAATGCCCGAGCTGTGCGGCCTGGAGGCAGAAGTTGCCGGCCGCGCAGTCGGTCTGGGTGGAGCACGGGTCTCCGGGCAACCCGGCGAAACAGGAATGGACCGCGGTGACGCAGTACAGCCCCGCAGAACACTCCGTGTCGACCAGGCACGGATCGCCGTTCTTCCCCGGGAGTGAGCACGTCGGCTCGTCGTACCACGTGTTGCACACGCCTGAGGCCGGGCAACGGGCGAACGGATCCTCCGGGTCGCAGGGATCGTTGAGCGCGATGATCTTCACGCACCGCTTCACGCCGACGACATCGGCACAGTCCAACCCCGACTTGCAGGGCGCACCGCCGCCGCACGGATCCCCGACGCTGCCATCGTAGCAGCGGGGCGTCTCCCCGCTTTCCGCCGGAACCTGGTTGCAGCTCAAGCCATCCTGGCAGCTCTCCGAAGAACAGGGATCCCCCTCCGAGCCGTCCCAGCACTTGCAGTCGTCCTCCGTCGGGCACGCACACTTCATCGGGGCCAGACAGGTATTCACCGGCCCGCTGATGCACTTCTGCCCCTCGACCGCCACGTGGTACTGGCACACCCCCTCGAGCGCGCCTTCGTCCGAGAACTCGTGCAGCGTGCAGAACATGTCCGCACCGCACCCGTGGAGCTTGTCGCACCATTCGCCCGGCTCGCCGAGCCGGCATACCCCCGGCTCGATCCCCGAGTCCGGCTCCGCTTCGAAGCAGGTCAGCCCCAGAGCGCACATGCCGCTCCACTGGCACCACTGCCCCTCCTGGTGCAGCCCGTACTGGTTGCCCGGATGGCCGACTCCCCACGAGCAGCACCGATCGTTGCAGCATGCACTGTAGCCATCGAGGTCGTAGTCGATCGAGGCTCCCCAGCAGTGCTCCTCCACGAACCACTCGTCGACCGGCTCGGTGGTGGGGATGACCAGAGTGCCGTCCACGTACAGCCCGAAGATGGAGCATGTCACTCCGGGGACCAGGTTCGGATCCGCTTCCGTGTCCGGTGACCAGACGTCCTCATCCTCCCACCAGGGGTCGTCTTCCCGGACATCTTCCCCGCTCCACCTCCAGCTCTCGGAGCCGTCGTCGGACACCAGCATGTAGAAGAGGATGACTTCGCACCCGGGCAGGAAGGCGAGCAGAGCCGACAGCACCGCCAGCTTGCGGATCATGGCTGACCTCCCTCACTGTCGGCCTCGCACTGGGGCCCTTGCGCCAGGCAGTGGAAGCCGGGTTTGCAGTCCACGTCCTCCCAGCACGGGTCGCCGGCCCCCCCGGGTGCGGCACACTGCGGAGGGTCGTATCCACCGTTGCAGGTGGTCCCTTCCGGGCAGATGATGAACGTCGTCCACAAGGGGCCGCACGTGTCTCCTTCCTCCACGAGCACCACGCACCTCAGCTCGCCGATGTCCTTGCACACCATCCCGTCGACGCACCAGGAGTCGTCCAGGCAAGGGGCCCCCACCTTGCCGTCGGAGCAAAGTCCCAGCACCGCATCGCATTGGAAACCGTCGACACAGTCCTGCCCGCCGGCGCACGGGTCCCCGTTCTTGCCGTCGTGGCACTCGGAAACCGACAGCACGCACTTGAGCACCCCGGCACAGTCCGACGCATCGTCGCACCAGGCCCCTTCGGTGGCCTGGCCGCACTGCCCCCCCTCCTTGGGACACAGGTAGCCCGGCGCACAGGGGAAATCGGGACCACACGGATCCCCCTGGGTACCTGCATAGCAGCCGTTCAGCGAGGGGTGGCAGCGCAGCCCTTCCGCACACTGGCCGTCGTTGGCGCAGGCCTGCCCCTCCAGCCCTGCGCTGCATACGCCCGGCGGATCGGCACAAAAGAGACCTGCGTGGCACAGCGCCCACCCTCCCGGGGTGCAGGCACCGCCCACCGGCATCACACTGACGCAGACCCCGGTCTCCCACAGGAGCAGGCACTGCAAACCGGGCTGGCAGTCGGAGGCATCGGAGCACGAGGCCCCGACCCCTCCGTCGAGGCAGAGGCGAAGCACCGGATCGCAGAACAGCCCTTCCTGGCACTTCCCCTCGTCACACGGGGCATCAGGACCGCCGTCGCTGCACACATTGACCAGGCCCATGCACTGGAGCCCGGACAGGCACCACTCATCAGACCCGCAGGGCATCAGGGACCCTCCGGGAACGCAGACCCCGGCGCTCTCGAGACAAGCGAGGCCGTCACCGCACTCCCCGTCGCTCAGACAGATGCTCCCCGCATCTACCGGCTTCCCGCAGGCCGGCGGCGACAGCGAGTAGAGGCAGACCGTGTTCCCGGCACACTTCCACCAGGGGAGAGCCAGGTCGCCGCAGGCTGCACCGGCCGGCAGCACCACCATGCACCGCTTCTTCCCGTCGGGAGCCGTGGCGCACGTCTGCCCCTGTGCACAATCCGAGGCGACCGAGCACGGATCTCCGTCCTTTCCGTCGAAGCATTGCTCAACGGTGGTGTTGCAGAAGAGCCCGTCCTGGCATTCGCTGTCCAGCGCGCACGGCTCCTCCTCCCCCCCCGGAACGGCGCACACGGGCGGACTGCCGAAGGACAGGCAGACCGTTCCCTTCTCACACACGGCCAGCTTGGAAGGACCGGATTCGGAGCAGTCGGCCCCTTCGGGGAGCCACGTTGCACAGGCCGCCTTGCCCCCCTTGAGCCCGGCGCATCCCAGCCCCGGATTGCACTGCCAGTCCGAGGCGCAGGAATCCCCGACCCCACCGTCCTGGCACTTGCCCTGCCCCCATGGCCCGCCCTGGTAGCAGTAAAGCCCGGCAGCGCAGGTATCCGACTGGCACGGGTCCCCGATCGAGCCGTCGAGGCACTGGCAGGTGAGCCCATGGCACACGCACCGCATGGGCCACGCACACTCCTGGTCGTTCCCGAAGCACACGGCCCCCTCGCCCTCGGCCGGTGCCTTGCACGTCCCCGATACCCCGCAGTACAGTCCGGGCCCGCAGAACAGGTCATTGGCGCACGTTCCCCCCTCGCCGACAAACCCGCAGGTCGACTGGCCAAAGGTCCCCGGTATGCACGCCAGCCCGAAGGCGCAGTCGCCGTCGACCTGGCAGGCTGCCCCGGGCCCCCCCGGCTCGACCACGTCCCCGGGCAGGTACTCGCAGCACTCCTCCCCGCAGCAGGCATGGAACCCGCCGTCGGGGTACAGCTCGATGGAGGAGCTTTCGCACTCGGGGGAAGGATCCTCCATGGGGTCGCTCGGGACCATCAGGACCCCATACTCGAACAGCCCCTCGGCCCGGCATTCCAGCGGCAACAGGACGGTCACCTCCGGAGCGACCTCGGCCTGCGGGCCGCCGTCGGCCGCCTCCGGCTCCGTCCTTCCATCTCCGCTGAAATCCGCCTCGGCGGCGTCCCCGCCTCCCGGGCTCGAGCGCACATCCGGCTGGCCGTCCCCTTCCCGGACGTCGTCACCCACGTCCCCCGTTCCATGCCACCACGACTCGGTATCGCTTTCAACCGCATCGGAGCCCTTGTCCGCGCACGCTGCGCCGACGGCGGCCAGGAGGACGGTCGAGGTGACGAGCAGGTGAGACACCCTCTGCCGGGCTGCTGTCCGATGCATGACCCCACCTCCGGATCGGGCCCCGAGTCTCCCCAGGGCGGAGCTCCGCTCAGCTTCCCGGTGCCGTGGCGCAAACCGCCGGTTCCGCAGCGGTGTCGCACACCAGGCCCGCCGCACAGTGCTTTCCGGTCGCACAGGGGGTTCCTGCACCCCCCGGCTCCGCACAAAGGGCGGGCTCCATCGCATCGTTGCATACAAGCCCTTCATCGCAGGCCGTGTACGGTGGCGCTGCGGGTCCGCACGCTTCTCCCGCAGCCAGATATTCGAAGCAGTAACCCCAGTCGCTGGAGGGAAGGCAGATCAGCCCCGGCCCGCAGTCGTCGGACGACAGGCACTTGACCCCGTGATTCCCGGCAAAGCACGCCTGCAGGGCCAGGTTGCACTGATACCCTGCCGCACAGTCCAGGTCCGCTGTGCACCCATCCCAGGTGTTGCCGTTGAAGCAGAGGCCGAGCTCCTCCAGGCACTTCCAGCCCTCGGCGCAATCCTTGCCGGTCCAGCACGGGTCCCCGTCCTTGCCGTCGAAGCACTTCCCCTCGAGCTCAAGGCAGCGGTAGCCGGGCAGGCAGTCTCCGTCCTGCGTGCACGGGGCAAAGTCGTTGCCCAGCGGAGCGCACTGCATGTCGGCCCCGCTTCCCTTGCAGACCAGCCCGGGAAGGCACGGTTGGTACGGATTGCCCGGGTCGCACGCATCCCCCTTCTTGAGATAGGAGTGGCAGTACATGGCGTCCTGCCCGTACATGCAGATGGCACCGGCCTGGCAGTCCTCGGTCGCCCCGCACGGGTCTCCCGGCTTGCCACCCGTGCACTGTCCGGCCCCCTCGGCGCACCCGAGGCCGGCCTGGCATTCCAGGTCCCGGGCACACGGAGCAGCGACTCCTCCGGCGGGGATGCAGACCGGCGTCGGATACGCGGTGTTGCAGACCAGATCTTCCCTGCAGAGGGCGAATTCGTCGGTCGGGTCGCACGGGGCCTGCTCATCGAGGAAGATCCCGCAATGGCCGAAGCTCTCCCCGGCAAGCTGAATGCAGAAGAGCCCCTCCTGGCACGTGCTCAGCGTCTCACACGGGTCTCCCTTGACGCCGGCGACGCAGCGCTGGACGAAGCTGTCTCCCTCGATGTAGCCGATGCACTCCAGGGGGGAGTTGCACGTGTTGGGGAGGCTGCACGAATCGCCGGCCACTCCGTCCACACACGTGGGCTTGGCCTTGATCCCCGTCGTACCGGCCTGGCAGGAGAGCCCCTCCTTGCAGGTTCCTTCGTTGCAGGGATCCCCGATGGAGCCGTCCCAGCACTTGCAGTCCGACGGGTTGGGGCAGGCGCACTGCATGGGGGCAAGACAGGGCTCGATCTCCGCCGGGACGCACCCTCCCCCTTCGACCGCGACGTGGAGCCGGCACTCTCCCCCGTCCCACGACTCAGGATCGTTGCAGTACATGGGCTCTTCGCAGGCGTGCGACGGGTTGCACCATTCGCCCAGTTGGCCCAAACGGCAGGTCCCGCTCTCGGCAACCCCTTCAGCGGTCGGCTCGCACCCGTCGGGCCCCAGGACTTCCCCCAGCTCGCACGGGCTGCTGCCCGCGGGCGGAGGGAAGCAGGTGAGCCCGGCCCCGCACATCCCCGACCAGCGGCACCATTCGCCCGGCCCGGCCAGGTCGTCGGCGCTGGTGGAGACCAGGCCGACCCCCCACTCGCAGCAGTCACCGCCACAGCAGGCCTGATAGCGGTCGTCCTGGAAGGTGAGCTGCCACCACGAGCAGGTATCCTCGGCTTCCTGCTCGTCCAGCGGCTCGAGGATCGGAATGACGAGCTTCCCGTCGGCGCGCAGGCCGTCCGGGTCGCAGCGGATCTCGCCGACGGTATCCCAATCCTCGTCGTTCGTGTCGAGCAGGAAGTAGAACAAGACTGCCTCACAACCGGACAACAGGGGGAGCGACAACGTGAGTGCCAGGAGGACGACAGCGACCGCCCCCCCCCCTTCGACCACAGCCGTTTCGTCGGATCGGGTTCACGGCTGACCTCCTTCTTCCTTGGGCACGCAGAGCTGGTCCTGCGGGGAGCAGACGAGATCCGTCTGGCAGTCCACGTCCGCTCCGCAGGCGGCCCCGACGTCACCCGGCGGAGCGCACTGGGCCGGTACGTATCCGGAGTTGCAGGTCGTTCCCTCGGGGCACACGATGAAGGTGACCATCGGGTCCCCGCACGCATCCCCCGGGGCGGCCTTCTGCACGCATCGGGGCTCGCCGATGTCCACACACGACAGGCCGGCCGTGCACCAGGCATCGCCGATGCAGGGGGAGCCGAGCTTGGCGTCGTAGCATTTGCCGAGTGCCATGAGGCAGTCGAAGCCGATACCACATTCCCCCGGTGCCCCGCACGGGTCTCCGTTGTCGCCGTGGAAGCAGGCCTGGACCCCGGCCACGCAGAGCATGTCCTGGGCGCACTGGACCGACTCAACGCAGGGAGCCCCTTCCACGGCGTGGCCACAAGTCTGCGTGTCGGTTCGGCAGACGAAACCGTCCGCACAGGGAAAGGCCTCGACCAGGCACGGGTCACCCAGGTCGCCGGCGTAACACTGCAGCAGGGTGGGATGGCAGCCCAGCGCACTGTCGCATTGGAAGCTGTTGGCGCAGGGCTTCCCTTCCGACCCGTCGCTGCACGAGCCGGGCGGGTCCGCACAGACCAGGCCATAGCCGCACATGGAGTACGGCTTGCCCAGCGAGCCGCAAGGCCCCCCCATCCCCAGCAGCTCGGTGCAGAAGCTCCCCTGCCACACGCCGATGCAGTGCGTGCTCGCAGAGCAGTCCGCCTCCTGCTCGCACGGGGTGCCCGGGCCTCCGTCGAAGCACTGCTGAAGGACCGGGTGGCATTCGAACCCTTCCTGGCACACTCCCTCGTCGCACGGATCCCCGAAATCCCCGGCCAGGCAGGTGCCCGGAACCCCGGCACAGTAGAGGCCTTCCAGGCACCACTCGTCGGTATCGCACGGCTCTCCCTCGGTCCCGGACACGCAGAGTGCGGCCAGCCCCAGGCAGAAGAGCCCTTCCCCGCATTCGGCATCGTCCAGGCAGGGATTCCATTTCGCAGCGGCGAGCCCGCAGGTCGACGGGTTGGTCGAGTGCAGGCAAGCCAACCCCTCCTCGCAGGGCAGCCACGGGTCCGACGAGTCGCAGGGGACCCCTTCGGCCAGGAACTGGTAGCACCGCAACGGTCCCTCGCCCACCTGGGCGCACGTCCACGGATCATCGCAGTCGTCTCCGGTCTCGCACAGGTCGCCGCCGACCCCGTCATAGCACTTCCCTGCGCTCTCGATGCACCGGTATCCCGGCTCACATTCGCTGTCCTGGGAGCAGGGGGCCTCCTGCTTGCCGGGCCAGCCGCACACCGGCTGGCCCAGGGCGGTCAGGCAGACCATTCCCCGGGGACAGGTCGCGAAATCCCCCTCGACGACCTGGGTGCAATCCTCCTCCTCATCGAACCACCGCGCACACACGGGAGCACCTTCCGCCTGCCCCGTGCACCCGTGCCCGTCATTGCATTGCCAATCTGCGTGGCACGGGTCGCCGGCGACCCCGTCCCGGCACGTGCCGGTTTCGGCACCACCGTACTGGAAGCAGTAGAGCCCGTCCCCGCAGCTGTCTGATTCGCAGGGATCCCCTGCTGAACCATCGTAGCAGGCGCAGTCGCCATCCACGCACACGCAGGCCAGGGGCCAGGCACACTCCTGGTCGCTTCCCTGGCATGCGCCCCCTTCCTCCTCCGTCACAGCCCGACACTTGCCCCACAGGTCGCAGTAGAGCCCCTCCACGCACCAGTGGAACGTGTCGCAGTCGGCTCCGACGTCCAGGTAGGAGCACCGCCACTCGTGCCCCTTGGGCAGACAGCTCAGCCCGCTCTTGCACTGGAGGGACGACGCACACACCTCCCCCTCCTCCTTCGAGGACGAGCCTTCCCCCTCAAAGTCACAGCAGTGCCCGTTGCAGCAGGCATGGAAGTGGTTCCCCTCGGTGAACCGGAACGACGAGTCCGCACACTCGGGCGACGGATCGACCATCGGATTGGAGGGCACGAGCAACTGGCCGTCGATGTAGAGTCCATCCTCCCGGCACTCCGCCTGGATCAGCGGCACGTCCGGCACGATCTCTTCCACCACGTCCGCCTCCGGCTCCGGGCTGCAGCCGTCGCACCCGGACAGAAGAGGCAGAAGGAACCAGATGGCCAGCCGCGTCGCCCGCCCGCGGTCACAGCACCCCGACGCCGTGCCGCCCGCCGCAAGCAACGCCCCGCCCCGAAAGCTCCGCTCTCGCATGGAATCGCTCCTCCTTGCAGCCCTCTCCTGCGAAGCACGAAACGTGCCAGGAACGATGGGCGCCTTCCGGTCGATGATCGCCGGGGCCTGCGTCCCGCCGATGCCCCGGTCGATCCCTGCTCAAGCGCCTGCCGGACTGCACGCCGGTCCCCCGTCGGACTTCGGGACGGGGGACTCTGGATGACCCTTACCCCGCTTGTGGACTAACTCTACACCACCCTGTCACCCCTGTCACGTTCCGCCCGAAGGGTCACCGCATGACTCCCGTGCTGTCATCTGGCCGCTCCGCATGCGGCACCGGTGTCGATTGTCCCGGAAGGGAACCTGTGGCATACTTCTTGAATGTCCGGGGACGTTCGTTTGGCGAAATGACTCAACCCGATTTTCGGAGGAGAACGCATGAACAACACATCCTGGATACCTCGGGGCTTGGCAAGAACGTCGGTCGTAGCGGGCCTGGCCGTGGTCCTGTCCCTGGCCCTGTTCGTCGGGCTCGGCTGCGACACGGGCCTGGGCTCCTCGGGCAGCGGCGCCTGGGGGGATGATGGCGAATCCGACTTCGAGGCAGGCGATCCGACCCCGCATGACCGCGGGGCTGCGGACAACGACAAGACTTCGGGTTGGCAGGAGCGCGGGCAGGATCCGGGCAACGCTGTCGTCACCCGCGAGAAGGACCCCGAAACCGGCGAGACGACGTGGGAATACGTCCTCAAGTACACGGACATCATCCTCGCGCCGGACGGCGCAAACCTGCTGGTCAACGTGCCCAAGCCGGGGCCCGATGCCGGCTTCGAGAAAGCGGGCATGGTGCTTGCCGCACAGCCGCTGCCCGCGGGAGAGCCCAAGTACTTCCCCCAGCTCCAGGACCTCGTGCGCATCAACTTCTCGCCGGATGGCAAGCGGGCCTACCTCCTGGGTGAGGGAGGACGCCGGGTTTTCGAGCTCGACCTCGACCAGTACACCCTGGCCCGGGACCTCTACTTCCAGAAGCCGTTCTCGGTCCTGGACGTGAGCCCGGACGGCAAGTACCTCGTGCTCAGCAACCTGCCCAAGACCGATTCCGAGAAGTACGGGTTCGACCCCTATGCCGATTCCTGCACCCCCGATGCCGACATGGCCGTGCCTGCGGGAGGAAGCCTGTGCCAGTTCGGACTCGTGGACCTCGCCAACGGAACCTCCTGGACCGTCGAGGTGCCGCACCGCCTCCGGGACATCGATACCGACCCGGTGTCGGGCGAGCTGCTCATTGCCTACTCCAAGAAGCTTAATGATCCTGCGGTCCCGGTGAACTCGTTCCTCGCGTTCTACAGCCCGGTCACCAAGTCGTTCACCGCCAAGCTGCAGTTCCAGAACTGTGCCGACGAGGTCGTGGTCAACGAGTCGACGAAGCAGGCGCTCCAGAGCCCCACGGTCTGCGCCTTTGTCCAGGACGGCCAGGCCGTTAGCCCGCTCAATCTCCAGGACAATGCCTGGGGAGGCCAGTCCCCTCCGCACGACCCCATCTCGGTCATCGATCTTGAGGCCCGCAAGTTCGTCGAGAACCTCCCCGGCTTCGGCCCCGTGGCCGTCACGCAGGATGGAACGCTCGCCGCCGGCTTCACGCTCAAGGACATCATGAAGCAGCAGTGGGGCTATGCGGACCAGGTCAACCCGGTGGGCATCATCCTGGTCGATCTGCCTGAAGGCACCTGGGACGTGATCGAGTACGGCAGCGCCATTCCGGCCTACACGTTCTCGCCCGACGGGAAGGCGCTCTACCTCTACAGCGACAACCCCGAGTCGGCCGGCGAGCTTGCCCGAATCGACGTGGCTACCCGGGAGCTCTACTGGCTCGACGGGCCGTCCATCGACCTCGATGCGTTCGTGTGGTCCCCTGACGGCGACGAGCTGTTCACGGTATCCGACCTGGCCCTGTACCACGTCAGCAACGGCAGCGACGAGATTCTCGAGGTCGAGATCCCGGTCGAGGCCAGCCTCATCAACATCCGGCCGCAGGGGGACTTCATCCTGGTGGGCCCGGAATCGTCTCCCTCCTTCTTCTCGTTCAAGGTCCCCGGCTCCGAGACGTCGCTCGACGTGGACACCAAGTTCGACCTGGCACTGACGAGCTCCCTCGCCAAGTAGGCTCACGCCCCACAGAATCTACGACTGCGCCAGATCCTGCAGAATCCTCGCTGCCAGCTTCCGCTGTGCCTGCCAGTGGCCGAAAAGGCGGCCGGTGGGGATGAGGTGGTTCAATGCGGCATCGAGGCGGGGGGGCGTTGGGGCAGGCGGTCTGGGCCACCACGGCGTTCCGGGCAGCGGAACGTAGCTGTGCGCATGGATTCTCGCTCCGATGCCGATGAGCTCCCGCATGACACGCAGCGTCTCGTCCGCGTCCTCCTCGGTCTCGTCGGGCATCCCGAAGATCACGTCCACGTTCATGGCGAAGCCGGCCCTGGACGAGAGATCCACGGCCCGGAACACGTCGGCAACCGTGTGCCCCCGGCCGATGGTGGCCAGCAGCCGCTCGCTGCCCGTCTGGAGGCCGAGCGTCAGGTTGTCGTTGTGCGCAAAGCGTCGCACCAGCTCGAGCATCTCCGGCAAGACCGCCTCGGGCCGGACCTCGGACGGAAAGGTTCCGAAGAACACCCGCCCCCCGCGTACCGCCTCCGCAGCCGCTGAAAGCAGCGCCTCCACCGCTGCCGGATTGGTCTTTCCAGGTCCTGCCCCATACCCGAATGCGTTCGGGGTGATGAACCGGAAATCACGCAGCCGGTGGCCTCGCTGCTCCGCCAGCTGCGAGGCGATGTCGTCGATCGACCGGTGCTGCGGCGGCCCCGGGAAGATCCGGGGCGTCTGGCAGTACCCGCAGCGAAACGGGCAGCCACGGGTGATCTCCACCGGGCCTACGGCCCCGAAGGAGGGGGCAACGGACGGGGGAAGGGGGAGGGGGGGGGGAATAGGACGAATAGGACGAATAGGACGCATAGGACGCATGGAAGACATGGGACGGGGGGGCGACGGTTCGGGGGACGCATCGGGCCGGGAGGGCACCCCCGGCGGCACGGCCGGCGCATCGGCTACGGCCGCTGGTGCCCACGGCCCGGGGGACGCATCGGCCATCTCCCGCACCAGGTCCACGAACGCCTGCTCGCCGGCCCCGGTAACGACGACGTCGAACCCCATGGCCAGGGTCTGCTCCGGCATGGCGGTGGGATGGGGACCGCCCGCTACCAGCCAGGTGCCGGCCGGCCGGTCGGCCAGCGCTGCGAGCAGGTCCCGGATCCCCCAGTACTGGGGTGTTGCAAAAGAGATGCACACGAGGGTGGGGGAGAGAGCCCCCCTCCTGGCCTCCCCCAATGGGGGAGGTCGCAGCTTCGGAGGCTGATCTGTAGACGGTGTTGCGGCCGCCCCACGTGGGGGCGGCGCGGCGAACGCCGCGGTGGTGGCATCTACCACACCGAGCACCCGGGCCACGAGCTCCTCCCGCTCCCGGACGAGGTGCAGGTCGGCAATCTCCCCGAGCCCGGCCCGCTCAAAGGCGCCGCAAAGAGCGTTGAGGCTCCCCCGGTTCGGCTTGTCGTAGAAGAGAAAAACCTGGACTCGACCCTTCATCCTGTAAGGCCCCGGGTCCTGCCGGACCTCAATAGCATTGCTGGATCGACACCTGCCCCGTCGTCCCGATGAGCGGACCGACGTCGTACGGGCTGTAGATGTCCACCTCGAGCTTGTCCGTCCCGGAAAGCCCGAGCTTGCTGAAGAAGTCGGACGTGCCGACATCGAAGAAGCAGCCCCCACTGGTGCTGGTGTTGCCCTTGCACTGCACCTTGCTCTGCGTGACGGTCTTGCCCGTGTCCACGTTCCTCAGGACCACCTTGATGTCGTTGTCCCAGGGCCCGGTCTCGTCGGTCCCGTAGACGTTCCACGACTTCATCAGGTCGATCTCCAGGTAGTCCGCACAGATCCACGAGAGCACGACCTTGACGCAGAGGTACATGTTGAACTTGGCGACGTAGCCGCAGTGCCAGTCGTGGTCCATGGGCGCTGCCTTGTAAAGCACGGGCGACTGAGTGTCCTTGCACCACGCCGGCTTGCACTGCTCCCACACGTTGTTCACGCACTTGCGCAGCCCATCCGCGGGATTGGAGAACACGCCGCAGTTCGGGTCGCAGCTCTCCGTCTTGCCGCTGATGCACTGCACGCAGGCCCCGGCGCTGCACACTCCTCCGGTACAGCTCGTCCCGTCCGCCTTGTTGACCGAGCAGGAGCCGGAAGCGTTGCACTGCTTGCACGGCCCGCAGGACGTTCCGACCGGATCGTAGCTGCATCCGTTCGAGCAGCACGTGCCGCCCGCACACTGGCATTGGCAGGGATCGGTGCACGAGGACCACGTGCCCCACTGGCACTGGCCGGTGCAGGTGTGGCTCTTGGTGCCGCAGTTGCCGCACGACTGGGTCTCGCTCTGGTTCGGTACGCAGACTCCCTGGTTCTGGCAGGTACCCCAGGCTCCCCACTGGCACTGACCGGTGCAGGTCCGGGTCTGAGTGCCGCAGTTGCCGCAGGGCTGCGACTGGGTCTGCCCGACAGAGCATTCTCCCTCGTTCTGGCAGTTTCCCCAGGCCCCCCAGACACATCCGTCGGTGCAGGTGTGGCTCTGCTGCCCGCACTTGCCGCAAGTCTGCCACTCCGTGATTCCGGGGGTGCAATCCCCCTTCTGGACACAGTCTCCCCAGATGCCCCACTGGCACTCCGAGGAGCACGTGCGCTGCTTGTTGTTGCACACCCCTCCGCAGGCCTCGAACTGGGACTCCCCCGGCGTGCACTCCCCCTCGTTGAGGCAGGCGCCCCAGCCGGACCAGACGCACGTATCGAGACACTGCCGCTCCTGGGTACCGCAGTTGCCGCACTTGACCGTTTCAGACACTCCCGGCGTGCAGTCCTTCTCGCTCAGGCACGGCCCCCAGACCGCATCCTTCCACTTGCCGGACGGAGGGCAGGTCCGAGTGTGAATGCCGCAGTTGCCGCACGGTCCCTGCATCTGTTCCCCCGGAGCGCAAGGAGCATCGCAGTCGGGAATGAGCTCGTGCTTGGGTCCGGCCACCGGGTCGCACCAGTCGTTCGTGCAGGGGTTTCCGTCGTCCACGTCGAGGGGGAATCCCACGCACAGGAGTGCCCCGTTCTGGTCCGAGCAGCTTTCCCCCGTTGTGCACGAATCGCCGTCGTTGCAGGGGGTTCCCATCGGCTTGTAGACCACCACGCACCCGTCCAGGTTGGGATCGGCGGCCTCTCCGGCAAACGGGTCGCAGAAGATCTGGCTCACGCACGGATTGTTGGAGCCCGGGCAGTTCTCGTTCTTCGGCTCGTTGCCGCAGTGCCCGTCCATGGGGTCGCAGGAATCCACCGTGCATACCTTGCCGTCATCACACAGCTTGGGACTTCCCTTGCACATGCCGTACATGGGGTTCGTGCCGTCTGCGCAGACATCCCCTTGCGTACACGGGTTGCCGTCGTCACACGGATCGGTCAGCTTGGTCGCCTTGCAGGCTCCGTCCTTGGGGTCGCACTTGAACTGCGTGCACGCCAGGCAGGGGGCATCCTGACACTCTGACGGCGGGTCACAGACTACGTCGAGCTCGGTATCGGCAACGCACTCGCCGGCCTTGCACGAGTACCCGAGGCACTTGTTGGTTCCCTGGCTGCACGGTGCCCCGTCTTCCCGAGGAACCCCCACGCAGGCCTTCTCCGAATCCACGCAGGCCCTGGACTCGATGCACCCCGAGGGGTCGATCCGGTCATCCGCCTGCTCGCAGGCCACGGCCTCCGGCGTCGGAGTGGTCTCCTTGACCGTGCCCCCCTCGCACACCCGCTGTGAGCAGAACGTCGTGATCACCGCCCCATCTTCGACCGGCTCCTCGAGGCACGGATCGGTCCCCGGCTCCGCCTTGGGATCGCACTGGGGCTCGGTGCAGGGATTCCCATCCTGCTCGACGCACTCGACGGTCCCCTCGGCCACGCATTTCCCGTTGTAGCACGTCCCCTGCATCAGGCAGGCGTTGTCCGACGTGCACACGGTGTCCCCGCCGAGCTTCTCGTGCCCGCACGTACAGCTCTCGGTGCAGAAGTCCCGGGTGCACGGATTCCCGTCGTCGCAGTCGGAATCGGCCGAACAGAAGCAGAGCGAATCCGCCACGCCCGCTCCGTCACCCCCGACATCCGCTCCGCCTGTCGTGGTACCACTGGTGCATGCTGCCGCTCCCGCCACCACTCCCAACACGACCCACCCGATCGCCAGTGCCTTCGTTCCACGCATCAAAGACCCTCCCGTTGTGCCAATACCTCACGGTCTGCCACACTACCCAAGCGCATGCACGCTCGTCAAGCCGCGTGGGCCAGGCGGCAGACGGTGCTCAACGAGGCGTGACCCCCATACCGCTCGGCCTTGTCATTTGCACTCACCTGTGGCACAAACGCCAGTCGAAAACGTGGAGGTGACATCGATGAAACACACGGTCTATCTGTTCGCTGCGGTCGCTTTGCTCTCGTTCTCGTGCGGCAAGCAGCCGGAACCTGCCGGGCAGGCACCGGCGACAGCCAAGGCTCCCGCTGCCCCCCCCAACATCGACTCGATGCTGGCCAGCATGAGCGCCGAGCAGGTCGAGGAGCTCATGAAGAAGCTGGAGGCCCGACAGGAGAAGAAGGCCACCGCCCCGAGCGACATCGACGGCATCGTGGCCACCATGAACGAAGAGCAGGTGGCCGAGCTCATCCGGAAGCTCGAAGCCCGCAACGCCAAGCCCGCAGAGGGTGAGCAGAAGCCCGCAGAGGGCGAGCAGAAGCCCGCAGAGGGCGAGCAGAAGCCGACCGAAGCCGTGGCCGGGTCCGCCGACGCCTCTCAGACGGCCCCGACCGTCGAGGAGGCCGGAGCCTGGGTCTCGACCACCGAGAAGGAGTGGCTCAAGCTCGTCACCCAGTCGGAGCGGGCCAACTGGATCATGTCCACCTACATCACCCATGACACGGAAGGGCTGGCCGCCGACGCCGATGCCGCGCTCATGGAATACGTCGGCCGCAAGGTCAAGGAAGCCACGCGCTTTGACGGCCTCCCCCTGTCGGACGCGCTCAAGCGCAAGTTGCTGGTCCTCAAGGTTGCCATGCCGCTGGCATCCCCCAGCGACGAGGCCAAACGGGAGGAGCTCACCTCCATCAAGAGCGGCATGGAAAGCACCTACGGCAAGGGGAAGTACTGCCCGGAGAGACTGGGCGGCAAGTGCCTGACGCTCGACGAGATGTCCGAGATCATGGCCACCAGCCGCAACGCGGACGAGCTGCTCGACCTGTGGGTCGGCTGGCACAAGGTCTCTGTTCCGATGAGGGCCAATTACGCCCGTTTCGTGGAGCTGGGCAACGAAGGAGCCCGGGAGCTCGGCTTCTCCAACCTGGGCGACCTGTGGAAGTCGGCCTATGACATGAGCCCGGATGAGTTCCAGGCCGAGACCGATCGGCTCTACGAGCAGCTCAAGCCGCTCTACCAGGATCTGCATTGCTACGTGCGGGCCAGGCTGGGCGAAGTATACGGCACCGACAAGGTCCCCCAGACCGGCCCGATCCCCGCCCATCTGCTCGGCAACATGTGGGCCCAGGAGTGGGGCTACCTGTACGACGTGGTCAAGCCAGAGGCCGGCGACGCGGTGGTCGACCTGGGCGCCAACATGAAGGCCAAGGGGATCGATGAGAGGGGCATGGCCCGGATTGCCGAGAACTTCTTCGTGTCCGTGGGGCTTCCGGCCCTGCCCGAGACCTTCTGGGAGCGCTCGATGTTCACCCGTCCGCAGGACCGTGACGTGGTCTGCCACGCCAGCGCCTGGGACCTCGACTGGGTGGATGACCTCCGGATCAAGATGTGCATCCGCATCAACGAGGAGGATCTCACCACCATCCATCACGAGCTGGGCCACAACTACTACCAGCGGGCCTACAATGCGCTCGATCCGCTCTTCCGGAACAGCGCCAACGATGGCTTCCACGAGGCACTGGGCGACACCCTGTCCCTCTCGGTCACTCCGGGCTACCTGGTCCAGATCGGCCTGCTCGACAAGGAGCCCGCCGACAACCTCAACCCCCTGATGGCCCGGGCCCTCGAGAAGATCGCGTTCCTGCCGTTCGGGCTGCTCATCGACCGGTGGCGGTGGGACGTGTTCGCCGGCGTGACCCCGCCCGAGAAGTACAACGAGGCCTGGTGGGCCCTGCGTCTCAAGTACCAGGGCGTGGCACCGGGAGTCGAGCGCACCGAGGCGGACTTCGACCCGGGAGCCAAGTACCACATCCCGGCCAACGTACCGTACACCCGTTACTTCCTGGCCGCGATCCTCCAGTTCCAGTTCCACCGCGCCCTGTGCCGCCAGATGGGCCACACCGGTCCGCTCCACACCTGCTCCATCTACAACAACAAGGAGGCCGGAGCCCGCATCGACGCCATGATGAAGATGGGGCTCTCCCGCCCCTGGCCCGAGGCACTGGAGGCCATGACCGGCGAACGCCAGATGGATGCCACGGCCATCCTCGACTACTTCAAGCCGCTCCACGACTGGCTGAAGGAACAGAACAAGGATCGGCAGTGCGGCTGGTAGGCCTGGCGACGGGAGCGACGCCATCTGCGGTGCCTGCCCTGAGCGAAGTCGAAGGGTTGCTCGGTCGGCAGCTCACTGCGACGTAGCGCTGCTCAATCCTCCAGCGGCTTCGATTCTCCCCAGATCTTCTCGTAGTAGTTGGTGAAGTACTCGACGGCCTCGACGTTGCGGGTGACGCCGCCGACTTCGTGGTACAGGTGCAATCCACCGTGCCCCCAGTTGTTGGAGCCCACGACGGTCTGGTCGTCCACGAGGAGGAGCTTGGCGTGCGAGATGGTATCGGCCGGGTCCCAGCGGACCGGGACTCCGCCGGCGAGCAGCTTCTTGGCGGTGGCCTCGTTCATGTCGTTGAGCGACGTGTTGTAGTCGGAGTACTCGAGGATCACTCGGACGTCGACCCCCCGTCCCTTGGCCGCTACCAGCTCGTCGGCCAGCTTCTCCACGTCCGAGTCGGGGTAGTCGGGATTGATGTGGAACCCGTACACCAGGAGGAGGATTCGCCCCTTTGCCTGCTGGAGCATGGGACGCACGACATCGAAGTACTCGTCGTCGTGCAGAGTCCGGACAAGGCCGATCGACTCGTCCGAGACGGGGGCGAGGTCCGGTGCCTTGTCCGGGGCCGCATACAGCGCATCGGCATAGGCAGCGAAGTAAGCCCCGACCGTGAGGCTTTCGATGTACAGGTCAGTCTCGTTGTTGTTCTGGATCGACATGTAGGACATGTTTGTGCTGCCGAACAGCACCTTGCGGCCGTCCACGACGAACAGCTTGGCATGGGTGTACTTCGTCGGCGTGTCGATCCAGGCCTGGATGCCCGCTGCCGTCAGCTCGGTGATCCGGGGACCGTTGTCCTCGACCTCGTTCTCCAGCAGCACCTTGACGTCCACTCCCCTCTTGCGGGCCGCAACCAGCTCCGCCACGATGGCATCGATGACGTCGTCGTCGTTGCATTCGAAGTGGACCACCCGGATGCTCGACTGTGCGGACTTCAGCATGTCGAGGACGATGGGCTCATACTCCTTGTTCGACACCGCGGTCAGCGAGCTGGCACCGTCTCGGGCATCAACTTCCCCGGTGCCATCGGGGACGGCACTGGACTCGTCGGGGTCGGCCGGCGGAGGATTGTGGCGGCCCCGCTGCGAGGCCCCGGTCTGCCCGTCGGTGCCGTCTGGCGGAACCCACGAGGACGTCGTCTGGCGGGTCGTGCAACAGGACAGCAGGCATTGGGACAGGAACAGGGACAGGAACAGGACTCTCAGACTCACGGGTCACCTCTCAACCGACTATGGTGACCCTACTCCGACCCGGCTCAACGCGCAAGCCGGATGCCAGAAGCGCCAGGAATGGCCCTGCACGCCCTGACCGACGCAACGGGGTCATATGCAAGGAGCGAGCGAGGCTGGCGAACGAGGCGTAGCCGCGCACCGTCGCAGTGAGCCGCCGACTGAGCAACCCTTCGACTTCGCTCAGGGCAGGCGCCGCAGATGACCCCGCTGGGGCGGTCAGATGCAGCCGCCCGAGCAGGGCTCCAGCTCCACGGTAACCTGCACGTAGCCGACGTTGGCCACCATGACCGACTCGGTACCCGAGAAGATGCGCTCCCCCTCCGGGGAGAGCCCGAACAGGACCACGTCGGCCTCGCCCGGCGGAATGTCGGACAGGACGATCCAGCCGTTCTCGAGCGGAGCGGGGAGCTCCTCCGGGTCGGCGTAGGCCGGCTCGCACGGGAAGATTCCCGAGAAGTGCTGGACCACGGTACCGGTCTGAGCGACGTTGACCTCGACCTCGCTGACGTTGTTGAACGAGCAGAGGTTGCTCTTGTCGTTGGGGAACTTCCAGGAAAGCAGCAGACTTCCCTTTCGAGGGTTGAGCGAGATGGCCGACGGCGGCGTCGAGGGGACGGTCCCTTCCTTGACCGATAGCCCGGCGTACATCCCTTCGTACGTCGGGTTGTTGAGCTCGTCGAAGCCGAGCACCCGCACGTCGTAGACGCCGGTCGGGATTCCGTCGAACGTCACCTGGCCGGCGGCGCACTTGCCCCCTTCGGAATAGAGCTGGGCCCCTTCCTGGAGCAGGTCCACCCGGACGTCAGCGATTCCCGCCTTGTCGCAGGTGGATCCCTTCACGATCCACTTGACGAGAGCGGAGCCGGAACCGGCCTCCTCCTCGGCGCAACCGATTGCGACCCCCAGGAAAACGAACGAAACGAGCGCTGCGGTTCTGGTCATGGCACCCTCCTGGTCACCGGAACGGGTCCCCATAAACGGGGCTGCCGGGTGGGAAATTCCAACAAATTTGCCCCTCCCCCGAACCTCGATACGATGATAGTGGCGAATGCTGGGGGCGTCAAATCATGAGCCTGCACGCGACCTGTCCCGTTCTCCTTCGGATTGTGCCCGTCGTGGTGTTCTTCGGGGCATTGTCCTCGCAGGGATGCGGGCACTCGATCAAGGTGCGCTCTCCGGACGTGAGCTATTACTTCGGACATCCGCTCCTCAACGAGGACTGGAAGCCGGGCACCGTGGAATCCCAGGGGAAGTCTGGCAAGGGCGAGGCCCACCGTAAGTCGTCTGCGCATAGGAAGGTGGCGGGCCGCTCGGGCAAGGGCTCGAGCCATGCGGTCAAGCGGTCCGCCGCGGTGCAGAGCGGTGCGCCCCCCGTGCAGGAGCTTCGCGGCAACGAGGTCGAAGTCGTCCGGCGGGAGATGGTCCTGTCCGCGCAGAGGCTGGTCGGCATCAAGGGCTCGTTCTCGCAGGATTCCTTCCTGCACCATCTGCTCGTGGTCAACAACTTCGGCGGTGACGCCATGCCCTCGGAGGGAACCGTCGCATGGCTGCACGGCCAGGTCGGAAAGGACGCCCGAACGCTGTCCGAGGTACGACCGGGCGACCTGCTCTTCCTGGGGGAAGACGAGCCCGAAATGTGCGTGGTCGTCGAACAGGTCGAAGACAACGACCGTGTGGCGTTCATCGGGGTGATGGGCGACGAGGTGAAGCGAGGCAATCTCTCCCTGTCCCAGCGCTCGGCCAGGCGGGACGAGGCGAGCGGGAAGGTCCTCAACTCCTTTGTGGACCGGACGCGGCTGGCCGGAGGAATCCTGATCGGTGGACTGAGCCTCTCCCGACACACTCGGGTTGCGGGAAATGAGTAGGATGGAGCATCTGCCATGAATTGTCCCAAGTGCGGATTCGTGCAGCCCGAGGCGGACGAGTGCGTCCAGTGCGGAGTTCTCGTGGCCCGATATCGGCCAGACTCGGAGCGCCCGAAGGCCCCAACGCGGGAGGAATCGGAGGAAACCATCGACGAGCCGACCCAGCCGGATCCGCTCAAGCGGCCGATCCGCCCACCGCTCCGCTTCGTGCGGACCTCGGCGGGGCTCATCGGGCTCGCACTGGGGAGCTGGCTCTTCCTGGCCGGTCAGCTGCTGGAGCTCAAGCCCGCCCATGTGCTGTTCATGATCGCCTATGCGTGTATCAGCCTCTTCTGGGTCCTGTCCGCCTTCGTGCGGGTGCCGGTCAAGCAGTTCGCGGTGGAAATGCTGATCTTCGTGGTGGCCACCCTCGGGCTTCGGATCGCTCTGCCCGAAGCGTTTTCCCTGGGGACGCTGTCGAACCAGTCGACCGGCCCGTACGTGGCGGGGGAGGCCGGAGAGGACTCTCAACCCGTCGACCTCGACGAGCGCATCGGGCAGCTCGCGGATCAGGCCCGTACGGTGCTCCAGACTCCGGCGGACAAGGCACTGTCCGACGGTTGGCTCCAGTCCTGTCGGGAGCTCAAGGTCGTCTACCGGGGCCTCTCCGCTGAGAAGCGCAAGGAGACCGAGAAGCTGTACAAGGGCGTGGTGGCCCTGGAGGCTCGGATCGAGGCGGTCCGCTCCACTCCGGAACCGGATCGGGAGCTCGTCGATGCCGCCTTCCGGAGCATCGAGGAGCTCGAAAAGCTCCTCCTCGGCAAGTAGCGGCTCAATACCCCACCAGCGGATCCACGACCCGACCGATGAACAGGAACTCCGGGAGTACTTGTCCCCCTCGGCCCAGGAATCGCTCCGTCGCAAAGGAAGGCCCGGAGATGCCTCGGCGGTTGGCCGGATCGGTTCGGCTGGGATGGCTGTTCGCGCTGCGATTGCACCCGTAGTAGGTCAACCCGACGATCTCGCCCCTTTCCCTGACCCAGGACACGAAGATCACTGCATGACCGGTTCCGTTGGCCCGCGAGAGGTTCGCAAAGTCCCCGGGGATGGCCTGCTCCCACGCAGCAGGCTCGAGCGAAAAGCCGATGTCGGCCGACTCGAACGCGGCCGCTGCGCTCGCTTCCTGAGTGACCCCATACCCCTGCCAATGCTGGTAGAATTCGCCCCCACGCAGGGTGTCGAAATCGAGCTCGCCGAACGGCTCGGTCTCGTCCACGCCGCGGACTGCAGCCCAGCGCCGGACCGCTTCCAGGAAGACCTCGAGCGTATGCCCGGTGCAGTAGCACGTCCCGTCCCCCTCCCACAGCAGCTCGCCCTGGTAGTACACGTCGTGCAGCATGCCCATCGACCCCGGACATTCCCGCCAACAGTACCGGTATCGGCCGTCCCGAGGGTACAGGAGCGAATCGTTGATCACGGCCACCACGAAGCCGTTGAAGCCGGGCGGCGGCGGCAGGAACCCGGACGAGGGAACGAACCTCACTCGATCCGTGGCCGCAAGGGCCCCGGACTGATCATATCCCTCGAGCTCCAGCGTGCGGACCAGGTTGACTCCCTTGAACTCGTGCACCAGACCGCCAGCCTCGGGCGAGAAGGACTTGTCCTGGAGAGGAAGCCCGTCCACGAACAGGGCGACCTTGTCGATGCCCCCGCCCGCCCGGAACACGAAGGTCACCGGATTCCCCACGACCGCGTCGGCCGTGGGCTCGACGATGGAAACCCAGGGAGTGGGGACGGGGAGGGACGCTGGGTTCGATGATGAATTCGGGGGTACCGGTTCGACCGTCGAGGGGGGGGAGTCGGGAGACTCGGCAACGCCCCCCCCCGAAGCCCCGGAGGATGCCTGCGATGCCGCTCCGGAAGCCCCCGAAGCCCCGGCAGATTCCTGCGATGCGGCTCCGGAAGCCCCCGAAGTCCCGGCGGATTCCTGCGATGCCGATTTGCCCTCGACGGAGGTCCCGGCGGATTCCTGCGATGCCGATTTGGCTTCGACAGAGGCCCCGCCCGACTGCTCCGCCCCCGGCCCGGAATCAGAGCACCGGCACAGGGATGTTCCCAGCAGCACCACGACCAGGCGGGACACCAGACTCATCGACACGGCAGCTTCCCTCACAGGGCAAAGAGATCCTCCGCTTCCGACCAGGCATGACGGACCACGAAGGCCCCGAACGGCAGGAGCGTGCACAGGAAGCACGGGGCCGCAGCACAGATGCGCTTGCCGAGCGCCCGGGTGAAGCCTCCCGGCGCACGATCCCGCCGGTTCAGCTCGGTGCGGACCCGAAGCCCGTCATGCTCCTCGAACGACAGGCCGAAGTTCCCGAACGTGAGCTCCGAGACCGGGGGCCGCAGCAGCTCCGGCCCTTCCTTGGGCATTCCGTTGTGGCCGTATGCGGTGGAATGCATGGTGTGCGCGGCCGCGTCCCACTCGTAGCTACCCCCTCCCGGACAGACCAGGCGGGTACGGAACACCGCCTCGTGCACTTCGACGGGGTTGCGCTCCGGAAACACCCGCTTCCACTCGTTCAGGATCGGCAGGTTCGCAAACGAGGCCCGCTGCATCTGCTGTCCCGCCTCTCTCCGGATCACGGGCTCCAGCAGCCCGACCACCTCGCCGGCCGCCTGCAGCCCGACTTGCCTGCCCGCCAGACCGGGCACGTACCGTCCCGTGTCCTTGCCTTCCGCCCGGGCAGCCTGCCTCTTGAGCGCCCGCTTGAGCAGGTCCTCGCTCAGCGTGATGAGCAGCGACTTGCCGGTCACCGCATAGTACAGGGCCAGTCGTTCCGGCAGATCCTCCTCCCGAGCGGCAGCGGTGGGGCTGACCTTGACGTAGGCCTGCCCCTTGTAGGTCAGCGGCTCCCAGAGCGTCATGCCCGGTGCAACCTGCTCCACGAACGCTCGCACCGAGGCCAGGAACGCCGTGACCTTCATGGCGCTGGAGACGTCCACCAGGATCGCAACCGGGAGGCGATCCAGGTTCTCCTTGGCGAACTTCTCGGGGTTGTCCGTGGCCGCAAGCTGCACCCAGTAGTCGTCCTGATCCGCATAGATGCTGACGTACCGGCCGAGCCAGGACAGCAGGTTCCCCTGCAGGCCGGGAGCAAACGAAACGGCCATGCTGCCGACCTCCCGCACCGGCTCGGATTCCGGATTGAGCGACATCACGAAGCGGACCAGGGTCTCCTCGTGCGGGTCGGCATCCCCGGGCTGGAGCGACTGGCCGCTGGTGAGCTGCACCAGCTCCCGGTACTCGGTCCCGGCAATCAGCGGCAGCACCGTGCCATCCAGCGCCACCTCCTCGTCCGACACGTACAGCCGCAGCGCGATGGGATCGAAGTACCGCCGCCAGTTCTGCTGATACCCGTCACGGAACCACGTGTAGGCCTGAGCCTCGGCCTCGGTCACCTTGGGCAGGGGCATCTCGACGACGGGAATCATGAACTCGAGCGTCCCATAGCGCTCCGACCGGATGCCCGTGGGGGAAAACGAGAGGGCACCGAGCCCCTCGAACCCCCTGGGAGCAGCCAGGGCTCCCTCCGTCTTGCCCTCGACCAACTCCCGGGCGTAGCGGACGTGAAGCTCCGACAGCAGGGCCGCTGCCCGTGTGCGACGGGAGTCCGCAATCCGCCACCGGGGGCCTGCCCAGCGCCGCAAGGCCAGATCGGGCACCACGAGAAGGGCCGATTCCTGCGGGTCGGCCAGGGGGTAGCGATCCCGAAAGAACGAGTACTCGGGCGCTGCTGCCAGCGCGGGGTCGGTCCCTGCCGCGGTCCGGGCAATGCGCTCGAGCTGCGCCTTGGAGTTGGTCACCACGACCAGGTCGCTGCGGACGAGGAGGAACGAGCAGATGCTCCGATCCGGAGTGCACACGCCCGACCATTCGATACCGGCTGCGGTTCCGGAGACAGTGTCGGCCCCCTGCCTGCGGGCCGCTTCCTGGTTGTTGCGGATATGGCCGGCCAGGATCTCGGGGTTCTTGGGCGAAAACAGCACGGCCACGTCAGAGCCCATCCTCAGGAACGGGTCCGAGCCGGTGAATGCCACGCTGGCGACCACCTGGCCGCCGAGCATGCGGGCCAGGGTGCTGACCGGAAGGCAGAGCTGCTTCTGGTAGCGCTCCTTGGTGCGGGCATCCTCGGAGCGGGGTTCCATCCAGGCCAGGATGGGGGTTCCGAAGGCATCGGCCTCGTCCATGACGTCGAGCATCGCCTGGAACGAGGGGAAGAACAGGGCATGCTGGTCCGCAGGGATGAAGGAAGCCAGCGCATCGAGGGCCGGCTTCTTCCCCTCGATCATCGGCTTCCAGTCGATCTCGTCGACGGTGATCCCGGTCAAGGTGCTCAGATCGACCTTCTCTTCCGCCGGCTGGCTGGGCAGCAGCGGCCGGTCGAGCTGGAGGTTCTCGGCCAGCGCCCGGTTCCCGGTGAACAGATCGAAGGTGCGGGACAGCTCGTCCCCGGGGGCGGACGGGACCATGGCCTGGGCGGGCATCGCGACGCCATCGGGGAGCTTGCCGCCCGAGCGGGCCAGCATGGCCTGA
>CAITUV010000012.1 GCA_903895725.1 uncultured Myxococcales bacterium
ACGTCCGATGCGTCCGACACGTCCGACACGTCCGTCACGTCCGATGCGTCCGACACGTCCGATGCGTCCGACACGTCCGACACGTCCGACACGTCCGACACGTCCGACACGTCCGACACGTCCGACACGTCCGACACGTCCGACACGTCCGACACCTCCGACACGTCCGATGCGTCCGATGCGTCCGACACGTCCGACACGTCCGACACGTCCGACACGTCCGACACCTCCGACACGTCCGATGCGTCCGATGCGTCCGACACGTCCGATGCGTCCGACACGTCCGACACGTCCGACACGTCCGTCAGTGCGCCTGTGTCAGGCAGATCGGCAGCCGTCGTCCCGTCCCCGGCGGCGGCGGAATCGCCCCACGGAACCTGATCGGACACGTGCAGGAACTCGAACCGTTGTGCACACGAGACCATGGCCGACACGGCAAACAGCAGGACCGCCAGCCACCGTCTGCAGTCTATGCGGATACGTGGATTCACGTGGTCGCCTCCAACCTACCAGGAGAAGGTGAACGACATGGATGCGCCGTCAGGAAGCAACACGGGGGCCAGGCCAAGCTTGCCCTCCGTATCCTTGCTTTCACCGCCCGAGCCGTTGCCGACGAGCAGGAGGACGCCGCCCGCAATCGCCATTGCGCCGCCAATACCATACAGCACGTAGGACGAGACAATCTTGGGCTGGACCTGCTCGTCGTAGCCCTTGTCATAGAGGTTCTTGTGCTGAATGGGGGCCGGGTTCTCCGCAGTTCCGTCCGGATAGTCCCGCTTGAGCTGCTCGTTGGCGTCCATGGCAAGGTACCCCAGCGCTCCGCCGGTGGCCGCAGCGACTACACCTGCGCCGACAAGACTCCATTTCCACCACGAGCCTGCACCGGACTCCTCTTCAGCCTTTGCTGCCACGTGGACGGGAGTGCCGAGCTGTGCTGCCAGGGTCTCCTCCGGCTTCTTCTCCTCCGGCGGAGCGAGCTCCGGAGTCTCCACCAGCGTTTGTCCCGCAACGACGGAGATCTGCTTCTTCCAGGGAAGCTCGCCGGGGCGCCCCACCATCAGCTCGTACGAGCCGGGCTTAAGCTTCCTGCGAAACGGGACCCTTCCTTCCAACATCCCGTTGAGAAAGACCTGGACGCTCTTGCCCGTGCCCGGGACTTCGAGGTATCCCCACTGCTCAGCCGAGACGAGCTCGAGCAGCACGTCCTGCTCGGGACGCCCGGCAGTGACATCCACGACTTCGAGCTTCTGTTCGAACCCTTCCTTCTCTCCCCGCAGGAGTCTCCTTCCCGGCTCGAACCACCAGTCGAAGGGGCATGCGTACCCTTCCTTCGACTCGCCCTGAACGAAGACCCGGGCATCCTCCGGCCGGCATCGAACGTGGACGAGGACATGGGTCCTGCGGAGCTCCCCGACAGTCTCCGCCAGCCAGGCGGTGGCATCCGGATCCTGCGGCTTGGCGACCAGGAAGCGGCTGAGATGATGGTGGGCCTGGGGCAGCTTCCCGAGCTTCTTGTAGGCCAGCCCGAGGTTGACCTGCACTGTTGGGCGGTACTTCTCGGGGATCGCATCGGCCACCATGAGCCAGATGGCAATGGCCTCCTCGTACAACCCCTTGTCCGCAAGGTCCGATGCCTCGTTGAAGAGGGAGATCGGGTCCTTGCTCTGGGCAACAGCGTCGGTTGCCGGCCACTGGAGCCCGACCCCCAGCAGGAACGCAAGAACGAGTCCCGAGGCGGGGAGGAGGGGCGGGGTTCGCCTGGCCGACGGCAGGCCGGTGCTCCCGTTGGCCGCCGCAGAGGCTCCTGCCTGTTGCTTCGATGCCATGGAACCTCCTACTGGCCGATCTGGATCTGGAACGGCACTTCCGTGAACAGGGCGGCGTCGTTGTTCGCCTTGGCTTTGGAGGAGTAGGCCCGCAGGTAGTAGATGTGCTTGCCAATCGGCTCCTTGGCCTTGCAGTGAATGGTGACGTCGGTCTTCTGGAGCGACTCCACCGCCAGCTCGGGAGGCTTCTCGCAGTCGAGCGTCTCGCTCTTGGCCGGCCCGAAGCCGATGGTGAAAGTCAGCGTGTCGGGCTCAGTGGAGAAGACCCGGACCTGGAGCTTGATGTCGAACTGCTCGAGGATCGTCAGCCCGAGCGGATCATCGAAGCCGGGAAGGGCGGAAGGCTCTGTCTGAAGGTTGGTTCCGTAGAACGATTCCACCACCTTGGCCCGCTGCTTGAACTCGTCGAAGGTGTACCCCTGTTCGTTGTAGATGAAGGTACCTTGCGGGTTGGCCGGAGACTCCAGGTACGGCTTCTTCTCGTTGAGCTGCTTGTCCGGCAGGACCCGGAACCGCTGCACCTCACGCAGCAGAAAGAGGACCCGATCTTCGGGGAGCTTGTACAGGAAGCCCTGGAGCCAGGGATCCTGGATATGGCTGACAGCCAGCCGGATCTTGGCCATGTCCTGAGCCCCCAGGGTCGGCTTCATCTCCTCGGTGGACTTGGGCAGCAGGCGCCAGCGCTCGATGAAGTGCTGTACGAACTGGTCCGGGTCCGTCGTTGCCACGGCGATGTCGGGGTCGGTCATCCGGTAGTAATTGGAGCGGGCCGGCACCTCGTAGTACTTGGGGAAGATCTTGGCCCGCTTGGCAGCCCAGACGCCGACCACGTGGGCGAGCTCGGTTTCAAGGTCGCTGCCGCACAGCTGCGGGATGTAGATCGAGGTGGGCTGCAGCGTCACGAAGTGCTGCGTGAGTCGGTCCACGGCCTCGTGATTCCCGGTCACGATGCCCCACTCGATGTACTTCTCGTACAGGTAGATCCAGTCGGTCGGCACTCCGAGGGACGCTACCGACAGCGTGGCCGCATTACCGCCGTAGTACTTGTCGATGGGGGTCTCGTCGAAGGTGAGATAGAACACATAGACCGCTGCCCCTGCACCGAGCAGATCCTGGATCCGACCGAGCGCGCCAATCTCGTCTCCCTTGTGGGCAAAGACGAAAGCCGCCTTCTCCGGATCGATCATGCAGTCCTTGGCGCAGTTGTCGGAGGTCTCGGCACCGGCGCACTCGCCGTCCCCGCATCCGGTCAGAACCGGTCCGATCTCTTCGGGCTCGGGAAGATCCGGCTCAGCGGGCTCATCGGGAGGCAGGTCGGGGGTGATCTCTTCGGGCGGGGGAGGGGTCCAGGTGTCCTTCTTGGGAAACGAGACCTCCACCTTCACATCCTCGGCCTCGGCGCCGCTCGAGCAGGCATTCAGTCCCAACAGCAAACCGACGGCGGTCAACGACAGGAGCATTCGATGTCGCATACCGTTCTCCTTTCAGGAACCGGGAGCTTCGCCCTCCTCCCGGAAGACGTAGAAGTGTAGCTCGGCAAGCCCCAACTCAGCCAGGGCGGCCTCGTCCAGCCGGAGCACGACCCGGGTTGTCCACGATCCGGCCAGGTCGACCGTCACCGGGCCGCTCACGACGGGCAGCAGCACCGTGCGGTGGATCCCGCCCTCGGTCTCGACCGTGATGCGGGCCGTCCTGGAGGCATCAGGCCGACCGACGCACCCGACGGTGAACGTCACGTGGCTGAACCGACGGTACTTCGGAAAGACCATCTCGATGCGCCCGGGAAGGCCGGCTCGGCCCGGGAGCAGGCAGGTGGCGGGGTTCCCATCGACCAGCTCATCGAGCCTCGGGGACTCGTTCGCCACCGTCTGCACGGAGTCCGAGACCTGCCGGAAGTAGCGGATCTCGTTCGGATTCGCTTCTTCGGTGCCAGGCCCGAGGCCGGGGAGCACGGGGAACTCGGGACCGGCAGGAGGCGCTCCGCCGACCGCTCCATCGCCGCCGGGACCGCCGGAGCCTTCTGCCCCGGCTCCCGAAGCCCCGCCTTCCGGGGGACGCTTCGCTTCGGCGCCCGGCCGGGTCGATTGCGACGCGTGCTCGCTGCGGCTTCCCGGTCCCGTAGCCGGGACGCTGCCATTGCCGCCCTTGTGGTCGGAGGCAGCCAGGCGAAGCAGAACCAGGACGACCACGGCAACGAGCAGCCCGGCGAGGAATGGGACGGTGACGTGTCGAGGGAGCCAGCGCTTTTCCGATCGTCGCCGCACGACCAGGGTATCCATCTGGCGGGTCGGCTCGCGGACCGCAGGAAGAGCCGTGCCCGGAATGCTGAACTGATGCCCGCAGGTCGGACAGCAGTTGGGCAGACCACTGGCGACGGCGCCGCAGGCCGGGCACTTGGTCACCGTGGTTTCCCGCCTCTCACTCATGAGACAGCTCCCCCGCCGACGGTGGAACCACCGCCGGATGTATATACCCTCCTGCACGCTGCGGCAACGAAACCGACCTCGTCGGGGGTCGGATTCGAAGCGGCCTGCCGTCGGCCTGTGTCAAGGCGTTCCATTGGTCACCTTGAGAGTGTAGCCGGCGCAGCCCACCGCCTTTCCCGGGACACGGAAGATGCGAATGAAGTAGTCGGAGCCCTGGTCCGCACACAGGTGCGCTCCGGGCTCCGCCTGCCCCGCCGGGTCGGCATTGGTGAGGGTGGAACAGGGGCACTCCCCCTTGTCCGCATCGTAGAAGTCGGTGAACCACTCGAACAGGTCGGACGAGAAGCAGAGGTTGTCCGCCGGGTTGCAGCCGCCCCGGTACACGTCGAAGGCGAACTGGCCGTCCGGGTTGGAGGTGAACTCGACCCGCACGTGCAGCTTGTCGCAGGAGACATCGGCACTGTCGGTGGCCTTGAATCGAATCCAGTCTGCGTCCCCGCCGGGCACGATGTTCCCGAGATGGAACGCGGTCTCACCGGAATCGGACAGGGTCCCGATGGAATACGCATCGGTGCAGGTATCACCGGTGGACTCGAAGCTGTCCTCCTGGCATTCGCAGCCATCCGCCTGGAGCTCGTTGAGGTTGTGCCAGGTGGCATCGCACGAGACGAGCTGGCAGGCCCCGGCCGTGCATTTGGTCTGAGCATGTGCCAGGGGGCAGAGGACCGCAGCGCTTCCCTCGTCGACCTGGCCGCTGCAGTTGTCGTCGACCGCGTTGCAGACCTCGGCGGCACCAGGATTCATCCCAGCCTGCGTGTCGTTGCAGTCACCGCCGCCGTACGGACAGACAGGAGGCTTGCCCACGGTGGAGATACCGGCATCGCACCAGTCGTCGTTGTCATCGTCGCAGCCGGAATCGGTGCCTCCCTTGCAGTCGTTGTCCGTGCCGTCGCAGATCTCGGCGGCAGCGGGATTGACTGCCGCATTGGAGTCCTGACAGTCACCGCCGACCTTCACGGAGTACGGCGGAACCGCGGCGCAAAGGCACTTGGGAGCCAATTGGTCCCCATAGCCGTCGTTGTCCGCATCCTTGTAGAACCAGGTACATCCCGTGGCCCCTTCCTCGTCGACAGTCCCGTCGCAGTCGTCGTCGGCCAGGTTGCAGAACTCGGTCGCCCCGGGATGAATGGCGGCATTGCCGTCGTTGCAGTCCCCGGTGACGGTGGTCTTGTAGTTCCCTGCAGGAGCGCACAGGCACTGCGAGTCGGCCGCAAGCCCGTACCCGTCGTTGTCCCCGTCTCGATAGTAGGTCGTGCACTGCCCGGCCGCCCCTTCGTCGACCTGGCCGTTGCAGTTGTTGTCGAGCCCGTCGCAGAGCTCCTTGGCCCCCGGGTATGTGGTGGCACCGTTGTCGTTGCAGTCCCCGCCCACGGCAGCCGTGTAGGTCCCTGTCGCCGAACAGTAGCACTTGACGTCCCCGGTCACGCCATAGGCGTCACCGTCGTTGTCGCGGTAGAAATTGGTGCAGCCCGGCGAGCCTTCCTCGTTGGAGTTTCCGTCGCAATCGTCGTCGATGGCGTTGCAGACTTCCTTGGCCCCCGGATTGACGTTGCCGTTCGAGTCGTTGCAGTCGCCCGACAGGGTGGCCGAGTAGGGTGCCAGCGGTGCACAGCGGCAGGCCGTATCGTTCAGGAGCCCGTATCCGTCGCCGTCGCCGTCCTTGTAGTACGTGATGCAGCCCTGGGAGCCGGGTTCGTCGATCTGGCCGTCGCAATCATCGTCGACGTTGTTGCAGACTTCGGTGGCACCGGGGTGAGCACCGGCGGCTCCGTCGTTGCAGTCCCCTCCCGTGGTGGCGGTGTAGGCACCGGAGGCGACGCACATGCACTTGCTGTCACCGGTGATGCCGTAGCCGTCGGCGTCGGCGTCCTTGTACCAGGTAGTACACTGAGGGGCCCCCTCGTCGGTCTGCCCGTTGCAGTTGTCGTCGATGCCGTTGCACAGCTCGGTGGCGTTGGGGTTGACCGAAGCGGAGGCATCGTTGCAGTCGCTGGCCACCGTGGCCTTGTAGTTGCCGGTGGGGGTGCAGAGGCACTGGCTGTCTCCCGCAACGCCGAAACCGTCTCCGTCGATGTCCTTGTAGAGGGTCTGGCACCCCTGGGCACCGGCCTCGTCCGTCACGCCGTCGCAATCGTCGTCACTGGCGTTGCAGGCCTCGGTGGCGTTGGGGTGGATGGACTGGACCAGATCGTTGCAGTCTCCCGACTGCTGGACCTTGTAGGGGGGAGCGGCAGCGCACAGGCACTTGCTGTCGTTGCCGGCCCCGTATCCGTCGTCGTCCCCGTCCTTGTACCAGGTGGTGCAGCCCTGGGCACCGGCCTCGTCGGACTGGCCGTTGCAGTTGTCGTCCTTGCCGTTGCATTTCTCTGCGGCAACGGGGTTGACCAGCGGGTCGGAGTCGGCGCAGTCGCCGCCCACGTTGGCGGTGTACTTGCCCTGCGGAGCGCACAGGCACTTCTTGTCCGTGGTCACGCCGTAGCCGTCCGCATCGTTGTCGAGATAGAAGTTGGAGCAGGCAGGGGCCCCCTCGTCGACCTGGTTGTTGCAGTTGTCGTCGATACCGTTGCACAGCTCCGATGCGGCCGGGAAGACGGCCGCGCTGCCATCGTTGCAGTCCCCTCCGCCAAACAGGCACGTATCCGGAGTCCCCACCATCGGCAGGACCTGGTCACAGTAGCCGTCGTTGTCGTCGTCGCACCCCTTGTCCGGGTTGCCGTCGCAGTCGTTGTCCAGGTTGTCGCAGACCTCGGTCTTGGACGGATTGAGGGAGGCGTTCTGGTCGTCGCAGTCGTTGCCGCCCTTGGGGCACACCGGGGGATTTCCAGCCGTGGTCATGGAGGCATCGCACCAGTCGTCGTTGTCGTCGTCGCACCCCTCGTCCTTGGCGTTCTTGCAGTTGTTGTCGATGTCGTCACACCGCTCGACAGCGGCGGGGTTGACCAGCTCGTTGTTGTCGTTGCAGTCGCCGCCGCCGAACATGCAGGTGGTGGGATTCCCGACGGTCGTCATGGACGCGGTGCAGAAGCCGTCGTCATCCTTGTCGCACCCTTCGTCCACGCCGTTCTTGCAGTTGTTGTCGATGTCGTCGCACTTCTCCTGCATGTCCGGGTTCTGGGCGAAGCTCTGGTCATTGCAATCGCCAGGGATGGTAGCCGTGTACGCGCCCGACGACATGCAGAGGCACTTGATGTCCGCTGCATCGCCGTAGGTATCTGCGTCGGAATCCCGGTAGAACTGGGTGCAGCCGCTGGCCCCGGCCTCGTCTATCTGGCTGTCGCAGTCGTCATCCTTGCCGTTGCAGGACTCCACGGCCCCCGGTTTGATGAGTGCGTTTCCATCGTCGCAGTCGCCAGACACGGTGGCCTTGTAGGGGGCAGCCGGAGCGCACAGGCACTTTGAATCGGCGGCCAGCCCGAAGCCGTCGCTGTCGGCATCCTTGTAGAAGCTGGAGCAGCCGTTCGCCCCATCTTCGTCGACCTGGGTGTCGCAGTCGTCGTCGAAGTTGTTGCACTTCTCCGCGGCAGCGGGGTTGACCTGGGCATTGCCGTCATTGCAGTCGCCGGGCTTGGTCGCCGTGTAGTCGCCCGACGGCTTGCAGGTGCATTGCTGGAGGGTGGAGTTTCCAAAGCCGTCCTTGTCCGAGTCGAGGTAGTAGGTGGTGCACCCCGAGGCTCCGGTCTCGTCCACCTGGCTGTCGCAGTCGTCGTCCGCCCCGTTGCAGACTTCCTTGGCGGACGGGTTGACGAGCTCGTTTCCGTCGTCGCAGTCCCCCATCTTCTTGGTCGTGTAGAATCCTTCGGACTGGCACAGGCACTTGAGCAGGGCCGCATCTCCGAAGAGGTCCTTGTCGCCGTCATAGAACCAGGTTTCGCAGCCGGTCGCCCCAGCCTCGTCCGTCAGGTTGTCGCAGTCGTCGTCCAGCCCGTTGCACACCTCCCCAGCCACGGGGGAGATCTTGGCATTGGCGTCGTTGCAGTCTCCCCCCGTGGTAGCCGTGTACTTGCCTTGTGCGGCACACAGGCACTTGCTGTCGTTGTTGTTGCCGTAGCCGTCGCCGTCGTCGTCCTTGAGGAACAGCTTGCACCCGACGGCCCCCGCCTCGTCCACCTTGGTATCACAGTTGTCGTCGATGCCGTTGCAGAATTCGGTGGCTGCCGGGAAGATGGCCGCATTCTGGTCGTTGCAGTCCCCTCCCACCTGGGCCTTGTAGGCTCCGGCCGGCCCGCACTGGCACTTGGAGTCGTTGCTGTTCCCGTAGCTGTCGCCGTCCGTATCGCGGAAGAAGCTGAGACAGTCGCCCGGCGAGCCCTCGTCGAGCTGGCCGTCGCAGTCGTCGTCCAGGTTGTTGCACTTCTCGACGGCCCCCGGGTAAACCTGGGCGAGCCCGTCGCTGCAGTCGCCCGACTGGAGCGTCGAGTAGTCCCCCAGCGGACCGCACAGGCACTTGCCCGCTCCGACCTGGCCGTAGCCGTCCTTGTCCACGTCGGCGAAGTAGGTCTTGCACCCCTGTGCGTTCTCGTCGTCGGCGATGCCGTTGCAGTTGGAGTCCTTGTTGTCGCACAGCTCGAGCGCAGCCGGGTGGGACTTGACGTCCGCATCGTTGCAGTCGTCGCCGTTCTTGACCGTGTACCCGGCACCGGCCTGGCAGAGACACTGGCTCAAAAGCCCGTTGCCGTAACCGTCCTGATCCTCGTCCTTGTAGAAGAAGCTGCATCCCCACGCACCGGCCTCGTCCACGGCTCCGTCGCAGTTGTCGTCCTCTGCGTTGCACTTCTCCGTCCCGGCCGGCGACACGTTGGGGTTGGTGTCGTTGCAGTCGCCGTCGAGCTGCGTCGTGTAGTCGCCCTCCGCCTGGCAGAAGCACTTGAAGTCGTTGGTGAGGCCAAAGCCGTCGTCGTCGAAGTCACGGAAGAACTTGATGCAGCCGACCGCCCCCAGCTCGTCGACCTTGCCGTCACAGTCGTTGTCCTCTCCGTCGCAAAGCTCCTGCGCACCGGGGTATGCCTGGGGGCTCTTGTCGTCGCAGTCCCCCGAGAGCTGCGCCTGGTACGGCGGCGTGGACACGCACAGGCACTTGCCCTGCTGCGAGAGTCCGAAGCCGTCCGAATCCGAGTCCAGGTAGTAGCTCTTGCACCCCTGCGCCCCCTCCTCGTCCGACTTGCCGTTGCAGTTGTCGTCGATGCCGTTGCACTTCTCCTGCTGAGCAGGGCTCACGGCCGCATTGTTGTCGTTGCAGTCCCCCGATGAGCCAGCAGTGTATTGCTGCCACGCGGCGCACAGGCACTTCATGTCGCCGATGGCACCGAACCCGTCGCTGTCCCCGTCCGCATAGTAGTTCGTGCAGCCGAAGGCCTTCTCCGAGTCCACCACCCCGTCGCAATCGTTGTCGATTCCGTCGCACTTCTCCAGGGCTTGAGGGTTGACCTGGTTGTTCTTGTCGTTACAGTCTCCGCCCGTCTGCGCCGTGTACTTCCCGCTCGCTCCGCACAGACACTTCTGGTCGTCGAGCGCCCCCGCTCCGTCCTGGTCGTAGTCCATCCACCAGGTGGCGCAGCCGACCGCATTGGCCTCGTCGGCCCCGTTGGCGCAGTTGTTGTCGAGACCGTCACACTTCTCCAGCGCACCGTGGAAGATGGCCGCATTCTCGGGGGCGCAGTCGGTGGTATCCGGGTCTCCGTCACCGTCCGCATCCTGAGAGCACTTGTTCCCGATCCCGTCGTTGTTGGAATCGGCCTGGTCCGGGTTGTGGACCGTCGGACAGTTGTCGAACTGGTCGAGGAAGCCGTCGTTGTCGTCGTCCGTGTCACACGAGTTCCCCAGCGAATCGTTGTCCGAGTTCACCTGCGTGGCATTTGGCACCAGCGGGCAGTTGTCGTCCACGTCCGGGACCAGGTCGCCGTCATCGTCAGCATCGCAAGCGTTGCCCTGGAGGTCCTTGTCCGAATCGAGCTGGTTCAGGTTCTCCGTGAGCGGGCAGTTGTCGAGCGTATCGGGGACGCCGTCGTTGTCGTCATCGTCGTCACAGACGTCGCCCATGGCATCCTGGTCATTGTCCTTCTGGTTGGGGTTGTAGTCCAGGATGCAGTTGTCAACGAGGTCGATACGGCCGTCGTTGTCGTCGTCCTGGTCGCACTTGTCCCCCTGTCCGTCCTTGTCCGTGTCCTTCTGGTCAACGTTGAAGATGTTCTGGCAGTTGTCCTGCTTGTTGGCCAGGCCATCGCCGTCGAGATCGTCATCGCACGTGTCCCCCAGGCCGTCATCATCGAGATCGACTTGAGTGGGATTGGACATGGAAGGGCAGTTGTCCACGGGGTCTGCGATGGAATCGCCGTCGTCGTCCGGGTCGCAGGCATCGCCGATTCCGTCGAAGTCGATGTCGGCCTGGTCCTTGTTCCAGAGGTTGGGGCAATTGTCGAGGTTGTTGGCGGTGCCGTCACCGTCATGATCGTCGTCGCACGCATCGCCCAGCCCGTCGCCGTCCGAATCCACCTGTGTGTTGTTGGGGGTGGTGGGACAATTGTCCTTTCCGTCGAGCTTGCCGTCGTTGTCGTCATCGAGGTCGCAGGCATCGCCCCAGGTATCGCCGTCGGTGTTGGTCTGCTCGGGGTTGGCGAGGACCGGGCAGTTGTCCTGAGCATCTGTGATTCCGTCGTCGTCGTCATCGTCGTCGCAGGCGTCGCCCTTGCCGTCCTTGTCCGAGTCCTTCTGGTCCAGATTCGGCGTGGCAGGGCAGTTGTCCCCCTGGTTGGGCACGCCATCGTTGTCCAGGTCGGTTTCGCACGCGTTACCCTTGCCATCACCGTCGGAATCCAACTGGTCGGCGTTGGGCACAATCTGGCAGTTGTCGTCGCCGTCGAGCACGCCGTCGTTGTCGTCATCGTCGTCGCACGCATCGCCCGTCTTGTCGTCGTCGTGATTGGACTGGGACTGGTTGGCAACCGTGGCGCAGTTGTCGTTGGTGTCGGGCACCCCGTCGTTGTCGTCGTCCGGGTCGCACGCATCGCCCCAGGCATCGTTGTCGAGGTTGAACTGGCCGGGGTTGGCTGCCAACGGACAGTTGTCGAGATCATCCTTCTTGCCGTCGTTGTCGTCGTCGTCGTCGCACGCATCGCCCAGCCCGTCGTTGTCGGTATCGAGCTGGTCGCCGTTCTTGACGAGCAGGCAGTTGTCCTTGCCGTCGGGCGTGCCGTCGTTGTCGTCGTCGGTGTCGCAGGAGTCCCCTTCCCCGTCTCCGTCGGTATCGAGCTGCACGGTGTTCTTGATCAGGGGGCAGTTGTCGACCGTGTCCTGGATGCCGTCGCCGTCATCGTCCTTGTCGCAGGCATCACCGTCGCCGTCGGCGTCCGCGTCGTCCTGCCCTCCGTTGGCAATGGTCGGGCAGTTGTCCGACTTGTCCTTGACGCCGTCGTTGTCGTCGTCGTCATCGCACGCGTCGCCCAGCCCGTCTCCGTCGAAATCATCCTGAAGCGGGTTGATCAGAGTCGGGCAGTTGTCGAGCGCATCCACGATGCCATCGTTGTCGTCATCGGGGTCACAGGCATCGCCCTTGCCGTCGAAGTCCGAATCGGCCTGGTCCGGGTTCGGGTGCACGGGACAGTTGTCGAGCTCGTCGGGGACGCCGTCCGCATCGTCGTCATCGTCGCAGGCGTTGCCCGCGCCGTCACCGTCCGTGTCCTTCTGGTCCGCGTTGCCCGTCGACGGGCAGTTGTCCGCCTCATTGGCCACTTTGTCGCCGTCGAGATCGGGGTCACAGACATCCCCGGTACCGTCGAAGTCCGTGTCGGTCTGCATGGGGTTGAAGAGGTAGGCGCAGTTGTCCACCTCGTTCTTGAACTGGTCGCCGTCGATGTCCTCGTCGCAGGCGTTTCCCTTCCCGTCGCCGTCCATGTCGGCCTGGTCCGGGTTGTGGACGAGCGGGCAGTTGTCATCGTCGTCGAGCACCTGGTCTCCGTCCTTGTCGTTGGTGCACGCGTCGCCAAAGCCGTCGCCGTCCGTGTCCTTCTGGTCCGGGTTGATCGTGGAAGGGCAGTTGTCGAACGGGTCCATCACGCCGTCGTTGTCGTCGTCATCGTCGCACGCATCGCCCAGCGGATCCTTGTCGCTGTTGACCTGCGGCGGATTGGCCACGACGGGGCAGTTGTCGTCCTCGTCCCAGACGCCATCGTTGTCGTCGTCGTCGTCGCACGCATCGCCCATGCCGTCCTGGTCCGAGTCCTTCTGGTCCGGGTTCTTGGTCAGCAAGCAGTTGTCGGCCTCATCGGGAACGCCGTCGTTGTCGTCGTCCGGGTCGCACACGTCCCCCTGCCCGTCCTGGTCCGCATTCTTCTGGTTCGGGTTCTCGACGAGAGGGCAGTTGTCCGCGATGTCGGGCAGGCCGTCGTCGTCATCGTCCTCGTCGATGCAGTCGGTCAGGCCGTCGCCGTCGGTGTCGAGCGTCCCTTCGTCGGTCTCCCCGTCGCAGTCGTTGTCCTTGCCGTCGCAGGTCTCGAGGTTGCCGGCGAACACGTCCTTGTCGAACGGATCGCAGTCCGCCTCGTCGGTCACCTGGTCGTTGTCGTCGTCGGGGTCGCACTCGTCGCCGATGAGGTCGCTGTCATGGTCGGCCTGCTCCGGGTTCGCGACGAGACTGCAGTTGTCCTGGTCGTCGGGGATCTGGTCATCGTCGTCGTCGTCGTCCACGCAGTTGGCGATGCCGTCCTCGTCCGAGTCCAGGCTCCCTTCATCGACCTCGCCGTCGCAGTTGTTGTCCGCCCCGTCGCAGATCTCGAGGGCCGGCTCCTTGGCCTCGCACCACCACTTGCCATCCTTGCAGACCTGCTGCCCGAAACACTCCCCGAGCTCGTTCTTGCTGCTGCACGACTCCGGTGGCACGTTGTCGTCCACGACGCCGTTGCAGTCGTCGTCCGAGAGGTTGCATTCCTCCTTCTTCGGGATCTGCGCATCGCAGTCCGAGAGGCCGTCCTCCTTGCACCAGCGGGTTCCGAAGCACTGCCCGTCCCCGTTCTCCACGTAACAGGAGGTCTTGAGCCCCTGCTCGATGGCCTTGGCCGAGCACATGCACATTCCCGCTGCCGGGAGGCACTGGAACTTGAGCGCTCCGCTCCCAATCCCGGTCTCCTGGCAGACATAGCCCTGGGGGCAGGAGGTGACGCCCGGCTCGCAGTGGCCGCCGCAGTAATGTCCTTCGGCCCCGAAGTCGAGACAGAACCCCTTGCCGTGCTCCAGGTTCGCACCGCACTCCTTGTCGTCGTTGCAGGGAAGACAGAGGCTCGCGTGGAAGGGCAGGCAGACGAAGACCGGATCCGGGGCTGTCTGAACCTGCTCGCACCCCCAGCCGTTGGGGCATTCCTCGACGCAGTTGAGGGTGCAGACCTTGCCCTCGTAGGAGTCGACACACCAGTTGCTCAGGCAGTCCGAGTCGGTCTGGCAGGGGCAGCCGAAGCCCCCCTCCTCCTGGCAGACGGGCCACACGATCTCGGCCTTCTGGTCACCGGGCAGAATGCCGTCGAGGTCCCCCCACAGGTCCCCGGCATCGTGCTTGATGACGACATCCCCGGGTCCGATGCCCTCGCCCCCGCCATCGCCCAGGTCGGTCTCGGTCACCTGCCCTGCTCCGGAGCAGGCAGCAAGAAAGGCCAGCGTCAATACCACCAGATTCCGGCCGGAATGCAATCGCATGACAACCTCCCACGCGCACGCACGAACGCAGACAAGCCTAGCAGATCCAACTTGTAGGTTCAATTGTGGGAAGAGACGCGACTACTCGAAGCGGACCTCGATGACCTCGTACTCCCGAACTCCTGCAGGGGCACGGAACTGCACGAAGTCGCCCTCCTTCTTGCCGATGATGGCCCGGGCCAGGGGGGAGGTGTAGGAGATCCGCCCGGCCTTGGGATCGGCCTCCTCTGTGCCGACGATCTGGTAGGTGACCTGCTCGTCACTCTCGCCGTCCTCCAGCACCACGGTAGCCCCGAAGACGACCTTGCTGCCTCCGAGCTTGGACGTGTCGATGACCTCGGCGCGGCCCAGGCGGTCTTCGAGGTCGCGGATCTGCGCCTCAACGATCCCCTGCTTCTCCCGGGCGGAGTGGTACTCGGCATTCTCGGACAAGTCGCCGTGGGCACGGGCCTCCTCGATGGCCCGCACGACCCCTGGCCGCTCGACCTCCTTCAGATGCTTGAGCCGTTCCCTCAACGCCCGCTCGCCGGCAATGGTCATCGGGATCTTTTCCATGCGACCCTCCTAGTACTTCCTCTGGATGACGCCCGTGTCATCGACAAAATAGGTCTCCGGCAACTTGCCGGCAAGCTCCTTCTTGTGCTTCTTGACCCGCCACTTCCGCTCCATCAGGAGGTCCATGATGAAGGTCTTGATGCGGGTGGTCTCCTGGTCGTCGAGCAGCCTCTCGATGATGGCATCCACGGCCGGCTGCTTCGAGTCGAACATGGACAGCCCGTCCACGGCCAGGAAGCGGATCTCCTCGTTGTCGTCCTTCGACAGGACGATGAGACGCTCCATCACCTGGTCGCTGTGATAGTCCCTGAGGCTCTGTACCAGGCTGTGCATGCGCTCCATGCTGCGCTCCCAACGGTCGGTGATCCCGTCCAGAGCGGACAGCAGCGTGTCGACTGCGGCCTCCTCCCCCTCGATCTCGGTGAGCGCCTTGAGCGGCCAGTAGATGGCGGCTTCCTCGTTGATGAACTGCTTGAGCGAGGGCACGGCCCGGGCACCGAGGTCGAGCAGGATCTCGTACACCAGCGACTTCTCGTCTTCGTCGACGATGGAACCGTCGGTGACGTACGTGAACCGACCGAGGAGAGCCGTGACGGCCTCCTGCGTCCCCATCTGGGCCAGGAGTTGGATGACACGCTTGCGCTCCATGGTCTGATGCCACTTGTTCATCAGCTTCTTGTGAAGCTTGGCGACATTCTTGTCCGTGAAGCGGGATTGGGCGGCGTCTCCGTCGTCCGCAGCATCCTTCTTGCGAGAAAACCAATCCAGAAAACCCATCTCCTCCCCCTGTCCGGGACCGGGACGAAAGATAGCATCGACGGGGGGATGATGCAAGCCGCTCCTTTTCGCTTGACGCAGTGCGACGGCCCCGATAACCTGACGCGGCATTGCGTTTTGGAGCCAACCAACCGACGGGGGTGACACATGGCAGTGGACTTCAAGAACTTGACGCTGGAAGACCTTCTCAAGGCACTTCCCCACCTGGTGGTCCCGGGCATGGAGGGGCGGTACGTGTACAACCTCGAGCTGGCCGAAGTGGACGGGGTCCGGGTCAAGGGACCGCAGTACCACGTGGCCATCGAGGGGGGCAAGATTCAGGCGGGTCCCGGCCACCTGAACGAAGAAGGGGCCACGCTGTTCACCGTGAACCAGGGGGGCGTCGACACGCTCATTGCGTTCCAGGTCTACGGACTGAAGGCTGCCACCGCTGCCATGATCATGGGCTACATCTTCGCCAGCAACATCAAGAAGGCCGAGATGTGGTTCCGCCTCCTGAAGATCGGACTGGACCCCACCCTGGAAGCCCTCAAGAAGGCCGGCATCGAGCCCGGCGATACCAATCTGGCCATCTACGGCGAGCTGATGGTCGGGTAGGGCCCGCCTGCGATCTCTTCCGCTGCCGTTTTGCCGACGCACTCTGCGAACACGCCTCTGTGTGCCTTGCTTTTTGGCTTGACTTCCGCAGCCTCATGGTTCATATACCACGTTTGTTTGACAGGATGCTCAGGTAGCTCAGCTGGTAGAGCAGCGGACTGAAAATCCGCGTGTCGGTGGTTCAATTCCGCCCCTGAGCACAGAAGGAAACCCGCATAGAATCAAGGTCCGGCTGCATTTCTGCCGCATCGCGCCGATTGGCTGCCTTTGCCTCGAATTGCCGCTTTTGAGCACCTTAGACGTAGCAAAAGACGTAGCAGGCAACCCGCCGGCCCCGGCAGGCGCCCCCCTCCCTTCCCCTGCTCTGCCCTCGACGGCGGAAACGGAAAGCCCCGGTCATCGGCGCGGACCTTGCCAGCGAGACGTAGCAGGGACGTAGCAGAGACGTAGCAGGATGCCCCAGGGGGGGCGATTGCAGCGCATGAGGGGCCAGAGGTGGGCCGGGACGAATGCGCCCGCTCCCAGGCCGCTTCCGTTCGTCGGCCGCGGTTCAGGGGAGGATCGGCTCTCCCTCGTGTCCCCAGCCCGCGCACTTGGTGCGGTCGCCAACGTGGTTGGCCTTCACCTCCGATAGCAGCCAGTCGCACGAGTCGAAGTCAAGACAGGCCAGATAGTCGCACGGCTTGGACTTCCCATAACGGCCGCAGGGGTAGCCCTGAGCATCGTATTCAGTCTCGGTGTACTCCACGCCATACGCCGTTATCGGTGGGTTCCCGTCGCACGTCGGGACCGGGGGCTGCGCCCCATGCTCATACATCTTCCAGCCCAGCCCCGGACATCCAGGCAAGTCGCCTAATCCCGCCCTCCCGACGTTGTACACCTCCCAGGCGCAGGTCGGTGGCTCCGGGCACAGCGTGTAGGCACACGGGATCTCCTCAGTCGGGCCAAAGCACGCGGTTGCGAATGTCTCCGGAGGACAAGGGACTTCCCCGAAGGAGGGAGCGTACTCGGCACAAGTGCGACTGCCGCATTGGACAGTCTGGAGGAAGTGCACTCCGAATGCGAATGCAGGAGGATCTCCGGTGCAGGGCTGGTCATCGTACCGGCTCTCCGGGCAAGCCCCGGCTTCCAGCCACTCGCAGTTCTCATCGTGCTTCACTCCGCCGAATCCTGTCTTGATGCTGCATTCGCTGGCGTCTGAGCACCCCACCGTCAACGCATAGACGAAGGCGATAGCGGCACGTCTCGCAGTCCCTGGCATGGCCCACCTCTCTCACGGTTGCGGTTGCCTCGTGCCCTGAGAGTAGCACGGGCAGTCGCGACGCTCCAACTGAATGTGCCGTCCGACCCACGGCCAGCTTGATCCGGAAAAACCGAAAAATCCGGTGCGTGCCTTTGTCCACTTTCCTTCGGACCCGCCGGGGGTCCGCGGCCATGCAGGGGGGGGTTAGGCTGGCCGTCTCGCCGCCACGGCGTCACGAAGTTGTCTGACCAGGGCAGGCACCCACGTCTGCACCTGCGTGCACCCCTCGCACAGCACCTCGAATCGGTCCCGGGCTCCTGCCGGTCCCGCCTGGACCATCGCCCGCCCGATTAGCCGCGTGCAGAGCAACAGAGCATACCATTGGTCAGAGTACCTGAAGCACGCCCGGTCGCTCGCATCAGGTTCGAGACCGTGAGGCCAACGATGGTCCCTGACCTCGACTTGCCCGTAGTCACCGAAGGCATCGCACATGTGCACGAACACCCCATCCCTCGTCATGGAGTCGGGAGGGAGGATGCCATTCGGGTCGGCTCCGCAGGAGTAGGCCTGCCAGAACTGGAGCAGGTCTGCCGGCATCCCACAGACGGGCACCGCAGCTTCCAGATCGGCAGCGCTCGCCCTGTCGAGTCTCGTCGCAAGTTCGACGGGCCGGGGTGCGAATTCGGGGCGTTCGGACAGGATGCGTTCGAGAGTTCCCCGGACGAACTTGTACGGGTGCCGCTTGCAGACCTTGATGTAGGCTTCAACCTCGAACTCATCGGGCCTCTTCCCCCAGTGAGCGAGGAACCCCCTGACCAGACTCTCCCACGGCACGCCACTTCTCTGGCTATCGGCTGAAGCCTCCGGCTTCTGCAACATGCTATCCCTCCAGATTGTACTCCGCCATTTCGCGCCGCCACGCAGCGTACTCCGCCGGGTCGAAGTCCTGTGCGACGTCCTCTTCCTCCAGTCGGTCGAGCGGCCCGCCCGGGCGCGATTTGTCCCCCTGAGAGTTCTTGATGAGCCAGGGCAGACGGGGACGCCAGACTTCGCGCCTGTCCGAAGCCTTCGGCTCCGGGCCAGCGTAGAAGGCGACGCGCGTCATGCGCTCGAACACCGCCTCCCAGTGCGAGAGCTCACGCCTCTCCGGCTTCTCTCTGATGCGCCATTCCAACTCCGAGAGCGTAACCCCGGAGATTGTGCGGCACCTCTGAACGTGCACGCCAGTGAGCTGCTCGTGCCGCTCCCAAGCACGATTCCAACCCTCTGCAATGCCTTCGGCGATGGGGCCGAACTCCGCCTGTAGACGTTCGTCGTTGCTCGCTTGCGCCGATGAATCCACCAAGCCAGGCGCACAGATCGCTGTTCGCTGCTCCTTGCAGGTCGCGTTGTCCTCGACGAAGCGGCGGGCGTGATTGTCCCCGTCGCTGTCGGATTCCTGATCGTGCTCCTGCTCGTGTTCCTGTTCCTTTGTATCTGGTAGGGTATCCGGTAGGGTAACGGCTACGGTGTCTGGTAGGGTATCCGGTAGGGTACGCCCCATGACGGCATCCACCACCCAACTCGGAGCCCAGCGGGCGGTCAGGTCCGCGGCAGCTCCCTTCGCGAACTTGTCGTTGCCGGCTTGCGTGGAGATCCACCCGACAATCGCAACCCAACCATCCCGGTAGGCTATGAGCCCGCAGGCGGTCAACTGGTTCACGATGCGCACGAAGTCACTGGAGGGAATACCCATCTCGGCAGCCAGCCCGGCCCGAGATTCCCGCATTGCGCCGGCCGTCCCCAGGTGAGGATGAGTCAGGAGCGTGTGGAAAACTCCACGAGCATCGTACTCGACGCTCTGGCGCCCATTCCTCTCCCAGAACCCAACCGCGGACATGCGGTAACGCTCTTTCGACTTGGCGTTGCTCATGGTCGGCCTCCCGCTGCTATACCATCCGCAGTTCTTCCGGGGCCGTCGCCTCGGTCATGTTCGACGCTATCAGCCGTGCAAGCTCGGACTCGGGAACCAGGCGCCGGCTTCCAAGGCGCACCGTCCGAAACCGGCCCTGCCGCGCCCAGCGGCCAAGGGTCCACCAACTCACCCCCAGGCGATCCGCCGCCTCCCGAATGTCCAAGAGCTTCCCGAAGTCCTTTGTCTCTGCGTTGCGTGTCATAGCAACCTCCATCAACCGGGGACCATCCCCGGCACGGAGCGACTCAAACAGACTTCGGACAGGAAGACCCGGCGGTCAGTAAAGATCGTTATCAGCCGGCCGGATCAGCGGCTATCTGTGCGGTTGGGAAGCCGCAACGGGAGGAACTCAGCCAGTGCGGAAGCGACCCTCCGCGATGTGGATTCGTCCACCGGATCGTCAAGGTCATCGCCCTCGCCGTTCCCCGGTGCGATCTCCTGCCACGTCTCGACCGCGCCCCGAGCCTCCCTGGGAACCGCTCGCCGGACCAGCCACTCGAAGGCGGCCTCGGGAAATGCCAGCGGGGCGTAGTGTGCCTCGACGGCCTGCAAGTACTTGCTAACCAGCTTGGCGCACCCCCCAACGAGCCGTTCCCTGGTCTTGGCCTTGCGCTGAGGAGCCCCGCCAGTCTCCACGCCGGCCAACTCGTACACGTCGGGATCATCGAACCACTCAGCGAGATCGGTCAACTCCTGTCGTTGTAGCCAGCGAAGCAGGCCCGGGCATCCGTCCACCCCAACGCTGTTGCGCTCCGCCCTGGGGCCTAGGGAGAGCGCCGCCGCAGGCAGCGGCAGACAGACGATCTCCCCCAACTCGCGATTCTCCAGGCACGCACGCAAAGCCCACCGGGCGCACCAATCGGCAGCAACTCCCCAATCTTGCGCCCAGCGCGCAACCCCGCTTTCCAACTCACCCGGTGGAGCCCCGGTCACCTTCCCCAACGCGCTGAGGCAGGCAGGCCGCAACCTCCTGACAGCGAGGATGAATTGGAACCGCGCGTTCTCACGAGTGTATGGTCTGTCCCCGCTTCGCCGCTTCATTCCCCGTCCCTCCCTGCCCCATCGGCCCCGGGCATCCGCTGCATCAGATCCCGCAGGCGGTTGGGGGAGCTGTGAGCGTAGCGGCGGGCGATCACGAGGGTCTTGTGCCCCAGGACGGTTGCGACGTCGGGAAGGGATGCGCCCGCGTCCAAGAGGCGGGAACCGGCAACGTGCCGCAGGTCATGGAAGCGCAGATCCGGCCGGCCGATCTTCCGCACCACGCGGCGGAATGCCTGCGAGACGGACAGCCCCTTGGGCAGCTTGCCGTCCGCCATTGCTACCACGAAACCATCGGGCAGGCCCCGGCGCTTCCGCAGCTCTTCTGCCAGGGCGGCGGACAGGAACACGCGGCGCGACTCTCCCGACTTCGAGTCACTGATAATCAGCGCCCCGGCAGCAAGGTCTACATGCCGCCAACGCAACGCGAGCAGCTCGCCCTGCCGGCAGCCCGTGTAGAGCGCCAGGCGGACGATCCATCGCATCCATGGCGGGCCGGCGTTCAGGATCTTGGCCTCGTCTGCCGCGTCCAGCGTCGGTTGACGGGCCGGGGCCTCGGGAAAGAGCTTTATCCCGCGCATCGGGTTGGCGTCCAGTCTGCCCATTTCCACCGCGTAGTTCAGCACCCGCCGCAGCAACGCCACTTGCCGGTTGACGGTCGCAGCGGTCACCTCGCCCTTGCGGTCATGCATGAAGGCTTCCACCCGTGCCCGTGTAATCTCCGTGAGCCGCAGCGTACCGAACCGCTCGCAGAGCTGGTCATAGCACCAGTCGTCGCGCTCCCAGGACCGCTTGGCCTTGCGAGCCTTGGCCGCCTTCATGTAGTCGGCTTTCCACTCGTTCAGGGTCGGCGCGGACGTGGGCTTGGCGGGCAGCCCCGCGGCCACGCGGTCGGCATCGTTCAGGAGCTTGCCCAGCAACTCCTGAGCGGCCTCTTTCGACCGGCCGGCAGATCGCCAGACGTCCTTGCCGTTCCGGTTGAACCGGACATACCAGCTATCGCCCCGCCGCATGATGTTTCCGCGCTGGCCTGCCTTGGCCTTCCCCTTGCCGTTCCTCGTTGCCGTCGCCTTCATGGATGCCCCCGTTTGCCAACATGAGCCACACTCTAGCACAGCGGGGCAAACGTAGCAAGACAAGTAGCAGGCGAGATTGCCGACTCCGCAAACCTAAGCGCCATGCGGCCCTGAGCCACCTTGATACCAGGACTGAAAATCCGCGTGTCGGTGGTTCAATTCCGCCCCTGAGCACATCATCGACAGACAACGGCCGCAGTGCCCACGGCACATCCGCCTGCGGCACCCACGGCACATCCGCCTCCGCGCTCGGTGGCGTCATCCTGACGCCCCCGACCCACGGCCCATTCCCCTGGCTGTGCTGCACTGGAGGCGGCGGAAGGACCTCGGCCCTGGCGACAGCACGGCCGCCGGTCCCGCTGCCGTTCGAACACAAGCAAGCCGAGGTCCTCTTCTCCCGACGGGGGGTGCAGCAACGGCCATTCGAACACAAGCGAGCCGAGGTCCGTCGCTCCCGGCAGCGAGTCGGAGCCGACCTCGTCGACGGAAGGGCCGGGTCGCTCTGGATGACGTGCCGAGCATGAGGGCTGATGTTCTCGCCCACCCACGGCACATCCGCAACCCGCACCCACGGCACATCCGACGATCGAGGTTCGGGGTCGTGCTACGAAGCGACAGGGGGGATGGGCCGCTGGTCCTCGGACAGGTGTTCCCGGAAGACCCGGTGGACCTCCTCGGTCGCCTCGTCGGTCCGATCCGTCGTCCAGTGCGTCGTGGACATCGCAGGAAGGACCTCGACCCGGATAGCCCCCCCACGGACCGAAAGGGAATCGCTGCGCAGCACCCGATGAGCCCCATGGATCACCATCGGCACGATCGGCAGCCCGGTCTGGATGGCCAGGTGGGCCATGCCGCGCTTGAACGGCAGGAGCCGCCCGTCGCGGGCCCGAGTCCCCTCCGGGCTCAGGAAGATGGACAGCTTCGCCCGCCGCACCAACTCCCCCAGCGACCGCATCGATGCCACCGCTGCCGCATGCCGCCCCCGGTCTACCCGGAGATGGCCGGTCAGCAGGTAGAGCTGCCCGAAGAACGGGTAGAAGATGACCTCCTTCTTCACGACCCCGACGCACCCGTACGGCATGTAGCGGAGCGTGATGAACAGATCCAGCATCGACGTGTGGTTCACGACGTAGATGGCCGGACGACTCGAGTCCAGGTGCTCACTCCCGACCAGCTCGATGCGGGCACCGGCCAGACGGGTGCAGGCATGTCCGACAATCCGCTCGAACACGATGCAGGACCGGATGCGGGCATTCCGGAATGGCAACAGCACCAGTAGAATGGCCGCCTGAAGCACGCTCGCACCGGCCACCACGGCCAGACCGGCCAGTACAATCCCTCCGCTGATCAGGTAGCGCATGCCGTCTCCTTTCCCCCCTTCGGCCCGTCTGCGGTTGTCTCTCCCAGCCCCAACTGCATCTGCCAGCGCCCCGACGGCCCCTCCCGCGTGGTCGGGGCTGTGTGGGGCACATCTCCTGCCCCCTGCCCCCTACTTCCAGTATCCCAGCTCCTTCAAAACCGTACGGGTGGCACCATCGTTGATCGATTCCTGTCCCTCGAAATCGGCCTCCTCGGGGGCAGTGCCGGACGACGCAGCGGACGCATCGCCGCAGCCGGGCCGTCGGTCATGCCAGGCGAAAAGGCCGGCATCGAAACCTGCGAGAAAGTGTGGGGGGCGGGGGGAGTAGGCCAGGTTCCAGTCACGGGAGTCGGACAGCGAGGGAGCGGAGAGCAACGCCAACCCTGAGCGCCCCACGTACAGGTTGGCCTGCGGCAACGGCTGCCCGTCCATCCGCAGGTCGAACGTGACGGGCATCTGGGCCTGGGCAACGGAAAGCCTCAGGAATGCCGGGGCCCCATCGATGGTGCAGTCGATGTCGATGCCCCACGGATCTGCAGCCTGGATGCACCGGTTCTCGCCGAGCGAATCGGCGCCGAGAAGGCGACCGTCCACCTGAACCCTCCCCTCGAAACGGCGGGGGGCTCGGTCGTGGTTCAACGCCAGAAACAGGTGGGTCGGCGCCTGGGCCGGGGCCGATGCGGGGGCGGCGGAAGGGGCATGGGACGAATAGGACGGATGGGACGAATAGGACCCGCCGCTTGGGGGTGGGGAAGACCGCTGACTAGACGGTTCTGCCGGTGCAAGAGGGGCTGTTCGGTTCCCTCCTGCCCGTGCCCCTGCCCCCTCCGACTCCCCTCCTGTCGGCGTGCCGGGCTCTGCGCTCCCCTCCGACTCCGCACCTGTGGGGGTACCGGGCTCTTCGCTCCCCGCAGCCCCCTCACCAGCGGGCGTTCCTTCCCGGGTGGGCTCGCTGGTCGGCGACCAGACAAACCCTCGTGTCGCCTTCTCCCGGTCCGTGAGCTCCGTCCTGATGCGGCGCAAGGATTCGCGCAGCTGGTCCATGCGCTTCTTGTCCCGGCCGGCAAGATTGCGGGTCTCGAAGGGGTCGGATTTCAGGTCGTACAACTCGAACGTCGTGTTCTCGGGGCCGGTCAGCCAGGCCGGGGTTCGGGCATCATCCTTGGGGTGATGCAGGATGAACTTCCACCCGTCGATTCGGACCGCACTGGCCAGCCGGGACTCGACATAGATCTCCTCGTCCTGCGACGCGTGGCCAAGCAGATCTGGAATCAGCGAACGTCCCAGCGCCCTCGGCTGTGGCGGCAGCCCCATGAGCTCGAGCAGCGTGGGCACCACGTCCAGGTGAGACACGATGTTTCCGCGTTTGCCGGGAACCAGGCCCTCCAGGAACGGGATGCTCCACACGAGAGGGATGTGGATCTCTTCGTCATAGAGCGTCAGGCCATGGGAATTGTGGCAGATGGTCTTGAACAGCTCGGAGTTGCAGCTGTGGCTCCCATGCATGGTTTCGCCATGGTCAGCCGTGACCAGGACGATCGTCCGGTCATCGATATCGGCGGCTTCCAGGGCGGCCAGGAATCGCCCCAGCTCGGCATCGGCATAATAGAGCTCACCCAGGTAGTCGGTTCGAGCCGGTATCTTCTTGGGATCCGCCGATGCCAGGATCTCGTCGACCTTCGCCTGGTATTCCGGAGGCGGATGATAGGGTTGATGGGTGGGGGAGATGTTGATCTCGAGCAGGAACTTCCGGTCCTTGTTTTCCGCCACGAATGCGTTGGCGCGGTCGATGATGTTGACGGTATCCTCGACAGCCCGCCGGTTGTCCCATACGACGTCGAAGCCGGGGTCGAGCCCCATGCGCGTGGTCCCGTACTGGAAGTGATTCCGACCGATGCTGGCCGTGAGATAGCCCGCCTGCCTGGCCATTCGGGGCAGCAGAGGCGGCTGCGACGCATAGTACGCAGCGATCACTTCGGGCCGGAAGTTCCACCAGCGGGCATGGAACCCCCCTACGGTGGGATGCTGCCCCTGCAGCAGAGCCGTGATGGACGGACGGGTCTGGTTCGAGATCGAGAATGCCCGGGTGAACCCTACTCCCTGGGCCGCCAACCGGTCCAGATTGGGGGTCACGGACGGGAACGTCTCGTTTCCCGGGCCCGTGCAATCGCCACGACCGGCATCGATGATGAAGATCACGACGTTGGGGGCACTCGACCGGCCGGGGACCGCCGGAGCCGCCCGGGAGCCGCCCGGAGCCAGCAGCATCACGTTGGCAACCGCAAGCCCTTGTCGAGGCTGGGACGGGCCCTGCGTGGACTTGACCTGGAAGCTCAGCCTGCGCGGGGCACCCTGTCCGGCAGGTACCGGAACCGTCACCTCCGTCCACCGAGTGCACTCCGGTGTGGCTTCGAGGTTGATTGCATCGGAGCGGAGCGGAGAGGCTTCATCCGCCAACGTCACGGTCAGCTGGAGAGCCCGGCTCCGCTCGCCCTGGAATGCCTTCCCCACGACACAGTAAGAGAAGGACAGGGTGGCTCCGGAGACATCCGGGACGTCGATGGACAGGGTGGCGGGCGGAGGGAGAATCACGGCATCCCGCATATCAAAGTTCTGCGTCTCGAACTCGGAGGTGATGACCCGCTGAACGAGCGGTGCCAGGTTTCCGACCCCGGCCTGGAACGGGTGGAGATACGCGGTTTCAAGCAGCTCTTCCGCCCGAAGCTTGGGCTTTCTCGTCGTCTCGATGGTTGCTTCGGCTACGTGGTCGAACAGATTCCAGGCGACGACCTTGCCGGTGAACTCCGGAAGGGGGGGCATGGCCGGAAGCGGGGCCTGCGGGGGTACCGGGGTGGCCGCTGCTGTTGCAGTGACCCCCGCCCCGTCAGGCTGGCTGCCTCCATTCACAGACAGACTGCCTCCACCGTTCGTGGAGCCTCGCCCCGGCTCTGCCGGAGACGGGTCCGCCGAGCCCGCTCCGGCCCGCCCGTCCGAACCAACGGTTCCATTCTCGGCTGTCGGAGCCGAGGGGAGATGCCCCCGCTGCGACTCGTTCTCAGCAGCTTCGGCCACCGGGAACGGGATCCACTTCTCGTCCACGACGGCGGTCCGCCCGGAGCGGGCCGGATCCGCACAGCCTCCGATCAGCAGGGCGACAATCAGAATCACTCTCATCGTACGCTCTCACCATCAGGCAGACACGGTTGCGCATCCTAACTCGGAGAAGCCCCCAAATCCATTGATTTGTCCGGGGCCATTGCCTAGACTGTGCGCCGTGATTGGGATGGTCAACCCTTGACGACGAGGTCGCAGAATGAAGCGCACGGGATTCGCAAGCATGGTTGCCGGAGTGGTTCTTCTTCTGGCGGGTCCGGCCGCAGCACAGCGGGCGGAGAACACCAAGGTTCCCCCTCAGCTTCCGCTGCCCCTCCTCAAGCAGGCCGACGAGAGCCTCCAGAAGGCGGAGGAAATGGTTACGGCCGATACCAAGATGGGGAAGAAGGAGCGCAAGCGGCTGCTGCTCGAGATCCAGGATGCCCGTTCGGACATCCAGGACTTCTTGGAGCAGGCGGCGAGTCAGAAGGCGATGCTGCCGGCGTGGGATTGCTGCCCGTGCCGCGAGCAGAAGGTGGGCCCGGACGGAAAGGTGGAAGTGACCGTGAACATCCAGGGACTCCCAGGGCAGCAGCCGGTGGAGCAGCCCGTGCCGGTCGAGGAAGTCGTCGAGGTCACTCCTTTGACCCCGGAGCAGCTCGAGACCCTGGTGTCCGCGATGAACGAGCAGAGCTTCTCGGACGACAAGCTCGCGGTGCTGACCGAGGCCATGAAGGAGGCCTACGTCACGGTGGCGCAGGTTCGCAGGCTGCTCGACCAGCTCTCCTTCCCGGACGACAAGCTCCAGGCATTGCGACTGCTCAAAGGGCGCATCACCGATCCGCAGAACAAGTTCCAGCTGTACGGGGCATTCGTCCACTCTTCGGACAAGGACGAGGCGAAGAAGATACTGGACGGCAAGTAGGCCACGTCGGCCCGGCGGTGACCGCCCCGGCACCGGAGGCCGGCCCGGACGCGTGGCTCCAGCTCCTTGAGGGATTCCATGGCACAGATACTCTTGAAGGACATCCGGACGCTTGCAACCGTTGACGAGAAGGACACGGTTCTCTCCAACGTGTGCGTGCGGATTCGAGGCAACGTGATTTCCCAGGTGGCCCCCGACCTGGTCCCGGAGCAGGGGGAGCGGGTGATCGACTGCTCGCGGCACGTGGTGTATCCGGGGTTCGTCAACACCCATCACCACCTGTACCAGACGCTCCAGCGGTGCGTTCCCCGGGTTGCCAGCGCCAAGCTGTTCGACTGGCTGGTCGGGCTGTACGAGATCTGGCGGCACCTGACCCCGGAAGCGGTCTACGTATCCTCGCTGGTCGGTCTGTCGGAGCTCCTAATGTCGGGTTGCACGACGGTCGCGGATCATTTCTACGTGTTCCCGAAGGATCAGCCTGGAGACCTGCTCGACCAGACGATCCGGGCAGCCCAGGAGCTGGGAGTCCGCTTCCATCCGACCCGAGGCTCCATGAGCCGGGGCCGGTCGCACGGCGGCCTGCCTCCCGACGAAGTAGTGCAGGATGCCGAGTCCATCCTGCGCGACAGTGAGCGGGTCATCGACGAATACCACGATCCGGAACCGTTCTCGATGGTGCGGCTGAGCCTGTCCCCCTGCTCCCCGTTCTCCGTCACGGGAGAGCAGATGAAGGAGATCGCCAGCTACGCCAGGACGAGGCCGGGCGTCCGGCTGCACACCCACCTGGCCGAGACGCTGGACGAGAACGAGTACTGCCTCAAGGTCTACGGAATGAGGCCGCTGGCGGTGATGGAGGGGCTGGGCTGGGTCGGGCCCGACGTGTGGTATGCCCACGGAATCCACTTCAACGACGAGGAGCTCGACCAGCTGGCCCGGACCGGTACCGGAGTGGCGCACTGTCCCAGCTCGAACCTCCGACTGGGTTCGGGCATCGCCCGCGTCCCGGAGATGCTGGAACGCAACATTCCGGTGGGGCTTGCGGTGGACGGAAGCGCGTCCAACGATTGCTCCAACATGATGCTCGAGCTTCGCCAGTGCCTGCTCGTGCACCGGATCGGGACCGGCGTGGACCGGATGAGCCCGCGGGAGACGCTCCGCATTGCCACGGTGGGCGGGGCCCGGGTGCTCGGCCGCGACGACATCGGAACCGTCCGTCCGGGGATGGCAGCGGACCTGGCGATCTTCCGGCTGGACGACATCGGGCTTGCCGGTGCCCTGCATGACCCGGTGGCAGCGCCGTTCCTCTCCTTCTCGACGGGCCGGACCGACTACACCATCGTCAACGGCGAGGTGGTGGTCGACCAGGGAACGATCGTCGGTGCAGACCTCGCCTGGGTCATCGATGAAGCCAACCGGATCGCGGCGCGGATGCTCCAGACCGCGTCGATCCGCACGGGATTCGACTACCTCAAGCCCTAGTTACAGGTTCTTGTACACGTAGAGCCTGGAATTCAGCGACGCGTAGTCCAGGTACAGCACGAACCGCTTGCCTCGGGCGGGGCAGATTCCGACGACGCCGGAGAACTTGTCCTTGGGCGTAGGCAGACCGGACAGGTCGAGGGAGCCTCCCGCACCGCCGAGGTGAGGCACCGAGACCAGGACGTCCGGGGCATCGGTTCCGACGAAGCCGAGGAGAACGTCCCCGTTGTCCATCGCCCAGGCGGACGGCTTGACCGTGGGCAGCTCGCCCGCACCGGGCCAAAGGAGCTCGCCGGCCCGGTAGATGGCGACCGTGGCCTCCTCCAGCCCCTTCATCTCAAACCAGACCGCCAGGTCGGACACGTTGCCGGCGAACTTGGCGAAGACCGAGTACGGGTCCTCGTTGCCATCCTTGACCACGTCGGGGAACCCCTCGCAGGGCTCCCAGGCGGTTCCCTGCGGAGCGGTCACGGGGAGCACACGGCACTCGATGCCCGGCTTGTCGGTCCGATTGACGAGCAGGTACACGTTGTCCGCATCGACCCACATGTCCACCGGCGTCTCGAGCATGTTGGCACCGACCTGGGCCCAGAGCCCCCCTTCCTCGGCACCGCGGTGCACCATGAACTCGGCGTTGGCCGTCACCCGGTCGAGCAGATAGAGCTTGCCGGCGGCAAAACGCATGGCCCGGACCTCGACGTCCACGTTGGAGAATCCGAGGTCCAGGATGTTCGACATGGGATCCAGCTCACTGTCGGGCACGGAAACCACCTGGCTTCCGGTGGCATCTCAGGACTTGCCCGGGGGCAGAGCGACCCCCAGCGTCACGGTGAGCGCGGTCACCAGCGCCTCCTGGTCGTAGATCTGCCGCCAGCCGAGCTCGGGCGAGTCGAGCTCCATCTTGTAGATTCCAGTCTTGTCTGCGGCCCCGACGGCAACAAACATGGCATCGTCGCGGCAGGCGAACGAGCCGACATGCATCACGCTGTCCAGGGTCGCGGTGGAGAACAGGCCGAACCCCTCGGAGGGGAGGTCCGGGACGTCGGCGACGACCTCCTCGGCGGGGCTGCCGTCGCCGCCGCCGCAGGAGACGGCCTGCAGCGGAACCGTCAACGCCAGCACCCAGGCCAGCTTCACCAGTCGATTCGCCGATGCCATGTGTCACCTCCAGGTCAGGTGACCATTGTGCCAGAAGTTGGACCAGGGAACAAGCGGCGGCGGCGGCGGGGCAAGCGACATAGGACGAATAAGACAGATGGGACGAATAGGACGGATAGGACCCGCCGCCGCCCCGGAGGAGGAACGGCCTCTATCGAAGGATTGGGTGCCTGGCATGAACAGCCGACTAGCCCCATCGGCCTTTGGCCCCAAACAGCCGCCTGGCTCCATCGGCCGGTAGTCAAGAGCCCCCCCCCCTCGCTCCCCCCCGTCCTATGCCTTCCATGCGTCCTATTTGTCCTATTTGTCCTATTGTCCAATCCCCAGCATCGCGCTCAGCTCCGCCGCATTGGCAACGGCCTTGCCTTCGAAGTGGTTGTTGAAGAACACGTACACCTCCGAGGCGGCCTTCTGCATCCGTCGGATCCGGGGTATCCACGGCGCCAGCTCGTCTCGCGAGTATCGGTAGTCATAGCGTTCTTCGGGACGCTCGTGCTTCCACCATTTGGCCGCATTGCGCCCGTGGAATCTCAGGTAGGCCACGGGGGACGTCACGACCTCGAGAGGGGGCAGCAGCCCCTGGACCTGCGGCTCATCCACGCAGCAGAAGCCTGCTCCGATCTCCTTGAGCATTGCGAAGAAATCCATGGATACCCAGGCCCGGTTGCGAACTTCGATGACCAGGGGATGGGCGGAGAAATCGGCCGCCAGGCGCCGGATGTGGTCCCGGGCCTCCTCCGAGGGCCGGAAGGACCAGGGGAACTGCGCCAGGAGGCAGCCGAGGACGGCCCGGTCGGCCAGCGGCTCGACGGCCCGTAGAAACTCGACAACCTCAGCCTGCCGGGCGGTCCGGGCATGCGTGAACACATCGGTCAGCTTGACCGCAAACTTGACCCTCCCTTCGGCCTTATCCGCCATGGCGGCCAGCGTGGCTCGTGTGGGCATCCGATAGTACGTGAAATTGACCTCGACCGCGCCGAACCGCTCCGCATAGTGCCGGAGGTAGTCGGATTTGGCCGTCCCGGGCGGGTATACCGGCCCCACCCAGTCCGGGTAGCTGTACCCGCTGGTGCCAAGGTAGATCATCCCCTGCGGCAATGTCTGGCCTCCCCCTCGCCGGTGCCCATCAACGCAATCTCCTTCCCCCTCGTCAGGCTCGGCATCGGCATCGCTATCGGCATCGCTATCGGCATCGGCATCGTAATCGTAATCGCCCCCCCCTTCCTCACGCCCTCGTGCTCCACTCGTAGAGGCCCAGCCTGGCCCTGCCCACCTCCACAGGGTCCCCGAACGCATGGTCCAGGGCAAGGCGCTGTGCGGCCACCAGGTCGAGCCCGGGGACGATTCTCTCGCAAAGCTCCAGCTCCGAGGAAAGCGAGATGCCGAACAGGGCGGGGTCATCGGAGTTGAGGGAAACCGGAACGCCGGACCGGATCAGGCGCCGCATGGGGTGCTCCCCCGGGGTGGCCACCGCACCGACAATCCAGTTGCTGGTCACGCTGATCTCGAGAGCAACGCCTCGCTCCCGGACGAGGTCCACCAGGTCGGGTCGGTCCACGATTCGGATGCCGTGCCCGATTCGCCGGGCACCGAGCTGGAGGATCGCGGTAGCGACGTTTTCGGGGAATGCCTGCTCGCCTGCATGGACGGTGGCGGCCAACCCGTGACTGAGGGCCAGGTCGAATGCCTCCCGGAAACGCTCAGGGGGATGGTTGTCTTCGTCTCCGGCAAGGTCCACGCCGACGACCCGGGGCCGATTCCTCGCCGCGAGCCGGAAGGTCTCCAGGCACAGCTCGGGCCCCATCTCCCGGGAGGCGATGACGATGAGAGGCACCTGGCAGCCGGTTCGCCGCATCCCTTCCAGCGTCCCCTCGGCAACCGCTTCCGCCACGGCCTCGTGGGGAAGAGCATGGGCGTACCCGGTGAACCCGGGCGAGAAACGCAGCTCCAGGTAGGAGATCCCGTCGGCTGCCGCATCCTCCACCGCCCGGCAAGCCGCGTACCGGACCGCTTCGGGGCTGACGAACAGACGGGCGATGAGGTCAAACCTCGACAGCACCTCCTGGAGGGAACGCAGCGGCTGCTTCAGCACCATGACCCGGGCCAGCGCGACCGGATCGCGTTCCGGCACCGGGGCCCCGAACCGCTCGGCCATCTCGAGCGCGATTTCGGGGGTGATGCACCCTGCCAGATGTCGGTGCAGCTCGGCTTTTGGCATGCTGCGGATCAGGTCTCGGTCCACCGTGGCTCCTGCAGGTATCCGTCCCGGTCTCCTGCTACCGGACGGGTTTCCTGGAGAATGGCAGCTTCGAACGCGAGATGCAATGCTGACGCAGTGCAGCAATGCACCCTTGGTTAATTCGATTCGGTGCGTGCGTGAAATCCCTTGACAGGCATGCAGGCACGATGGTACGCGACCACCGTTTGCTCTGGCCGCTGCCTCGTGCTTCGCGTCAGGGCCGGGATTGGAAAAAGGGGTTGCTCAACCGAAACGGAGGGGTTGAATGAGCAAGGTGACTGAGCATAACGGGCTTTACTTTCCGCCGAAGGAGTTTGCGGAGAAGTCGCACCTGAACGGTCTGGCCGCCTATGCGGCGATGTACCAGAAGTCGATCAACGATCCGGACGGGTTCTGGGCCGAGATCGCCGGCCAGTTCCACTGGGAGAAGAAGTGGGACAAGGTCTCCGAGTACAACTATGACCTGAACAAGGGCCCCATCTCGATCAAGTGGTTCATCGGCGGCAAGACGAACATCTGCTACAACGCCATCGACCGCCACCTCGCCACCCGCGGCAATCAGCGGGCCCTCCTGTGGGAAGGCAACGACCCGTCGGAAGACAAGGTCCTCACCTACCAGGACATGTACAACGAAGTGACCAAGTTCGCCAACGTTCTGAAGTCCCAGGGCGTCAAGAAGGGCGACCGCGTCACCCTGTACCTCCCGATGGTGCCCGAGCTGGCCATCGCGGTGCTGGCCTGCGCCCGTATCGGCGCCATCCACTCGGTCGTGTTCGGCGGCTTCTCCGCCGAGTCGCTGAAGGACCGGCTCGTGGATGCCAAGTGCAAGCTCCTTGTCACCTCCGACGGCGCATTCCGGGGGGCGAAGCCCATCACCCTGAAGCAGATCGCGGACGATGCCTGCACCCTGTCCATCAAGGAAGGCGTGACGGTCGAGAAGGTCATCGTGGTCAAGCGCGTGGGAGACGGCAAGGGCATCGAGTGCATGATGACGGCCGGCCGCGACATGTGGTGGCATGACCTCATGGCCAAGGCCCAGGTCGGCTGCCCCGTCGAATGGATGGATGCCGAGGATCCGCTGTTCATCCTCTACACCTCCGGCTCCACCGGCAAGCCCAAGGGCGTGCAGCACCACGTGGGCGGCTACATGGTGTTCACCGCCCTGACCCACAAGTACGTGTTCGACTACCACGACGGCGACGTCTACTGGTGCACCGCGGACATCGGCTGGGTCACCGGGCACAGCTACATCGTGTACGGACCGCTCCTGAACGGCGCGCAGACCATGATGTTCGAAGGCATCCCGACCTACCCGGATGCCGGCCGCTTCTGGCAGGTCGTGGACAAGTGGGGCGTCAACACCTTCTACACCGCCCCCACCGCGATCCGCGCCCTCATGAAGATGGGCACCGGCCCGGTCAAGGCCACGAGCCGCAAGACCCTGCGCCTGCTCGGCACCGTCGGCGAGCCGATCAACCCCGAGGCATGGCAGTGGTACCACCAGAACGTCGGCGACGAGCGCTGCCCGATCGTGGATACCTGGTGGCAGACCGAGACCGGCGGCATCCTCATCACGCCGCTGCCCGGCGCCATCCCCACCAAGCCGGGTTCCGCCACCCTGCCCTTCTTCGGCGTCGAGCCCGTCGTCCTGGACGAGACCGGCAAGGAGCTCAAGGGCAACGGCGTGTCCGGCATCCTCGCCATCAAGGCCCCGTGGCCTGGACAGCTGCGCACCACCTATGGCAGCCACGATCGGTTCCAGGAAGTGTACTTCTCGATGTTCAAGGGGTACTACTTCACGGGCGACGGCTGCCGGCGGGACGAGCACGGCTACTACTGGATCACCGGCCGCGTCGATGACGTCATCAACGTCTCCGGTCACCGCATGGGCACCGCCGAGGTCGAAAGCGCCCTCGTGGCCCACAAGGCCGTTGCCGAGGCCGCCGTGGTGGGTTACCCCCACGAGATCAAGGGCCAGGGCATCTACGCGTACGTGACCCTGAAGGACGGCTTCGAGTACACCGCCGAGCTCAAGAAGGAGCTCGTGGTCCACGTCCGCAAGCTGATCGGCGCCATCGCGGCTCCCGACGTCGTCCACTGGGCCCCCGGCCTGCCCAAGACCCGCTCGGGCAAGATCATGCGCCGCATCCTGCGCAAGATCGCTGCCAACGAGACCGAAAACCTCGGCGATACCTCCACCCTGGCCGATCCGGGCGTGGTGGCCAATCTGCTGAAGGAAAAGGGCAACATGTAGACCGGGCCAGCCTGGCCCCATCTCGCCGCTCACGCACAGCACCCTCAACTTGCCCACGAAGACTCAGCCGGTGTGGTTGGCTTCGTCCTTAGGCCTCTTGTGCTGGTTCACGGCAATCGCCTCTTGGCAGAAAGCTCACCATCCTCGCTGCTTCGCCGGGGCCACGTCAGGCAGGCGGCTCACCGCCTACTTTCCCGCTTCGTACCACACCGCGTCATGTGAGAACGAGTAGTAGTGCGGGAACTGGGACAGGATGGTGATGGCCTTCTTCAGCCGGCGGGGGTCGGCCTTCCAGGTCTTCCTGAGAACGCGGAAGAACATGGTTCGCACGCTCTTGTCCGGGTGCCTCATGTAGAAGCGGAAGATGTGAACGGCCTTGAGCATCTTGGACCAGTTGGTGCGGGCGTTGACATACAGGGGGCTGCGGTATTGCACGCCGTCGAGCCAGGCCAGGGTGCGCCGCTCGAATCGGTCCGGCTCGTAGAGGCTTCGGAACAGAGTCCGATGTCGTTCAAGGAGATCCTTGAGCGGCATGGCAGTCGGGACGATGTTGGTGGAGAAGTGCCAGATGCCGGCGAACTCCTCGGCAATGCGTCCGTTGTCCTTCATTCGGCGGAAGAGCGGAGTATCCTCGGGTGCATTCAGCACGCTGATGGAGGCGATGGGGCTTGCGGTCTCGTCGAGGAAACGCTCCAGCTCGACAAAGGTCTCGGGGGTGTCATGGTCGAAGCCGACGATGAACCCGATGAACGGGATGATGCCGTAGCGCGAAAGCGTGGTGACCGTGGTGCGGGCATCATAGCGGGCCAGATGCCCCTTGTTGACCTCGGTGAGGCAGTCGGCACTGAGGCTTTCCACGCCGAGGAAGACGACCGAGAAGCGGGCATCCGCCATGAGCTTCACGATCTCCTCGTCCGCTCCGATGGTGACAGAGGCCTGGCAGCTGAACGACACCGGGCGTGCAAGCGCAGTATTCCAGCGGACCAGGGACACGAGCAGCTCCCGGGTGAATGCACGGTTGACGAAGAAGTTGTCCTCCGAGAAGAAGACGGTCTCAGCCCCCATGAGACGTGCGTTCTCAACTTCCTGGACGACCTGGGCAACCGACTTATGGCGGTACCTTCGGCCGACAAGCTGGACGGCGTTGCAGAAGTCGCACTTGTTGGGGCAGCCGCGTGAAGCCTGGACGGTGAAATAGAGGTAGTCCTTTCCCCGCACGAACCGCCAGTCTGGTGGCGGGGAGAGGCTCATGTCGACGTGCTCCTTCTGCTCATAAAGCGGAGCGGCATTGCCGGCAACCCATTCCCGGAGAAAGCGGGGCCAGGTGAGCTCGGCCTCGCCGAGGAACAGGTAGTCGGCCATGGGGGCGGCCTGAGCGGGGGACAAGGTGGCGAACGCTCCGCCAAGCGCAACGGGGATGCCCCGGCGCCGGAACAGGGCCGAGATCTCTGCAATTCGTGGAGCATGGAGGGTGAAGCCGGTGAGCGCAACCAGGTCGCACTTCATATCCGGGTCCAATCCGGAGATGTTCTCATCGCAGAAGCGGAAGTCGATTCCGAGGTCGGGGGGGGTGAGCGCCAGCAGTGTGGCCAGAGCCGAGTTCGGCATGAGCGCCCGGGCCCCAACTGCCTTGACCGAGCTGGCCATGCACCAGAAGCTGTCCGGGTTTCGAGGGGCGACGAGATAGACTGTGCGGCAGACCGAATGCGCCGTTTCCATGGACTGGACCTCACCACAAACCCGGATGCGTGTCAACAGCGGCCTGCCTGTAACGGCGAGGGCGGTTCGAAGCCCCCACGTGCGTGCGCCGCGCGTCCGTGGCGCGTCCTTGACTTATGAACTCAATATGCTAGGGTGTGCGGGTAGCCAAACGGGGCTGGTACGGAGGTGTTCCTCATGAGAACAGCGGCGCTATTGCTTCCGATGACGGTCTGCCTGGTTCTTTGCGCTGGGCCAGCGATGGGTCAGAAGAAAAGCGTGGTCGAAACCCGCATCAGCAACGTGGAGACGGATCTCGATGTGCTCAAGGAGTTCCTGCAGGAGCAGGGCAGCTCGCTCCAGAAGCTGAAGGAGAAGTCCGCCGAGGTGGACAAGCTCAAGGCGGAGCTGGCCAAGATCGCCCAGTCGGGGGCGGCCTCCGCCGACCAGATCAAGAAGCTGTCGACGGAGCTGGCGGACGTGGCGGCCAAGCTCAAGGCCGAGACGGACCGGCTGACGAAGCTCGAGGAGGAGATGGCCCGCAGGAAGATCGTGTTCACCGGTCAGCTGCGGGTTCGGCCCGAGTTCCGGTTGAGCAACCGCTATTTCAACTATGAGCTCGATTCGGACCGGAACTTCGCGGGCAGTCACCGGGCGAGACTCGGAGTCGATGCTGCGCCGGCCAGCTTCCTCAAGGCTCGTTTCACCCTGCAGGATGCCCGGTTCTGGGGCTCTCCGGTGCTGTCCGGGCAGTCCGAGGAAGGGCCATTCGTGGACGCGGCGGGCAAGAGCGTCACGGTGCTGCCCCAGGACAAGGACCGGAGCACGCCGCTGGGAGTCCACGAGGCCTACATGGACGTCGAGGCGGTCAAGGACGTGCTCGCATTCCGGCTTGGCCGGCAGTCCTGGAACTTCGGGGCCGGACGGATGATCGGGGACAACGACTGGGAACAGGGGGGACGCTCGTTCGACGGCATGGATGTCACGCTGCGGTACGAGAATATCCTCAAGGCGGACATCCTGTTCTCCTGGATCCAGGAGCGCAATGCTGCGGCCATGAGCGACGTGGCCTTTGGCGGGCTTTACCTCAACTGCCCCTATGTCAAGGGAATGGACATCGACGTGTACTGGCTGTACCTGGGCGATCCCAGGCGGGAAGGAGGTCGCAAGGTCCACACGATGGGCGGCCGCGTGGGAGGCAGACTTCCGATGCACAAGGCCCTCTTTTTTGACCTTGAAGGAGCGCTCCAGTTCGGCGAGGTGACCGAGGGACTGCCGCAGGACAACACCCTCAAGACCAATGACCAGTACGCGGTGGCAGCTCATGCGGACCTGGGCTATGAGCTCCCCGTGGCGTGGACCCCGGCCATCGCCCTGTTCTTCGACCTGGCTTCGGGCGATGGCAACACGAATCCGGTGGATCTCGACAACGACCTGTCCGCGGGTTGGGTGCCGCTCTTCCCGACTCGGCACGGGCTGTTCGGCAAAATGGACCTGTGGTCGCAAAGCAACCTGTGGGATCTTGGCGGTCGCGTCGGCGTCAAGCCGCTCAAGGGGCTCGAGGTAGGCGTCGAGCTGCACTCGCTGCACCTGTATGCAGATACGGGCCACATTCCGGGCGGTGCCCACCCGGACCAGCGGGTGGCTGAGCCGCTGTCCACCAACCTCGGCCTCGAGCTGGACCTGGATGCAACCTACCGCCTGAACGAGAGCTTTGCGCTTGCGCTGGGGTACGGGCTGTTTGCCCCGGGGGCCGCACTGGACGAGCGGGAGGAGCTGCAGAACGAGGAAGTCGTGGACCCGGATGACGGAAAGCTGTACCGGTACGAGCCGGGTGACAACGCTCAGTGGGGCTACGTTCAGGCCGAAGTGACCTTCTAGCACAACCGGCATTGGGAGTAGGCACGTGAAGATCCGATTCGGCGCACGCACCGACGTGGGATTGGCAAGGCAGTTCAACGAGGACAGCTACCTCGTGGACGAGGAGCTCGGCCTCTTCGTCGTGGCGGACGGCATGGGGGGGGCCCATGGCGGGGAGATCGCGTCGCGCATGGCCTGCGACGAGATCCACCGGCACATCGAGGCCAACTACGACACGGTCCGGCGATTCGCTGCGGGCAAGAGCTCGCTGTCGGTCAAGGACGTGTCCGAGCTGCTCGTCGCTGCGGTGCAGCAAGGCTGCTCGGCCATCTACAAGAGGGCCAGGGAGGAGAAGGAGCTTTCCGGAATGGGGACCACGGTCGTCGTGCTCCTCGTGGCCGGCGAGCACCTTTTCATGGCACACGTCGGAGACAGCCGCATCTACCTGCTGCGCTCCGGACAGATCCACCAGCTCACCCGGGACCACTCGCTGGTCGAGGAGCTCAAGAGGCTGGGCAAGATCTCCACTCAGGAGGAGGTCAAGAGCAAGTACCGCAACGCGATCACCCGGGCCGTCGGCATCTATGAAACGGTCCAGGCGGACACGCTCGAGATGATGCCCCTGACCGATGACCGCTTCCTGCTGTGCACGGATGGTCTGCACTCTACCACGGGGGAGCAGGACCTCCTCCGGCTGCTGTCCAACCCGAACCCGGATGACTCGGCCGACGACCTCGTCCGGCACGCCAACTCCAAGGGCGGCCAGGACAACATCACCTGCCTCATGCTCGACGTCCAGGAGACGGAGCCCCAGCGAGCGGAGTTGACTCAGCGCAAGCTCAACACCCTCAAGTCGGTGCCTCTGTTCCGGTACCTGAACTTCGAGGAGCTGCTCAAGGTCGTGTCCGCCGTGGAAGAGAAGAAGTTCTCGGCCGGCGAGGTGGTTTTTCGAGAAGAAGACGAGGGGGACGCCCTTTACATCCTGCTGGCGGGAGAGGTGGAGGTGTCCCGCAAGGACACGATCATCACGAAGCTGGTATCCGGAGATCACTTCGGCGAGCTGTCGCTCATCGACCGCTTCCCCCGCTCGGCCACGGTCAAGGCATTGGAATCGTGCCTCTGCCTGGTCATGAACCGGCAGAAGTTCTATGAGCTGATCCGGGAGTACAGCGCCTTGTCGGTCAAGCTGCTCTGGTGTCTTGCCCGGGTCTGCTCGGTCAGGCTCCGGGATACGACCGGGGAGCTGGAGCTGGCTCGCTCGCTGGTGGCCCGTGTCCGCCTCCCCGCCACGCATGACGTCCCCTTCGAGGATGACGACCGGCAGGGATGATCCTGCCGCTGCGGGAGAACACTCATGAATCGCTCGATCCCAGTTGCATTGCTAACCGTCGTTTCCCTTCTGCTGGTGGCCCCCGGGTGCAAGAAGCGGCCTCGGTCGCATGAGGTGCCGGCCCGGCTCGGACTGACCGGAGGGACCCTCCTGTTCGAGGAGGACTTCGAAAAGGGGCTTTCCGCCTGGACCACGACCTCGAAGAACTGGAGGGTCGAGGGCGGACGCCTGTACACGGGAGACAAGCCCAATGAGAACCAGGGGCTCTGGCTGACCTCGGTCCCGCTTCCGCCCAACGTCCGCATCGAGCTCGAGGCCACGTCGGTCAAGGGAAACAACCCTCAGTTCGAGGGCGACATGAAGTTCGAGTTCGGCGGGAAGGACCAGGTCCACGCATCGGGCTACGTCGTCATCTTCGGGGGGTGGAAGAACACGGTAAACACCATCGCCAGGGGGGACGAGCACGGTGACGGGCGATTGGCCGTCGATACAACGCGCAAGGTGAAGGAGGGAGTGACGTACCGCTTCACGGTGATCCGCCTGGATGGCGAGATCAAATGGTATCTCTCCGAGGTCCCGGCGGGTGGCCGGGAAGCCCCTCAGCCCGAGCTCATCCTCCAGGTGCGGGACGATTCCCCGGCACTGGGGGGGGACTTCGGCTTCAACAACTGGAATTCCCGGGTCTACTTCGATAGACTCCGTCTGTTCGCTTTGTAGGAGGATTCCATGAAGCACCTGTACCCGATTGTCCTGGTGGCCTTCCTGTCCTTCGCCTGCGGCGGAAGCGGCAAGAAGCCGGTCACCTCCCTCGACGGAAGCCTGCCGGATGGCGAGACGGTCTCAGGAGAGACGCTTCCCCAGCCCGATGCGACCGTGCCGGACGCCTCCGATACCACGTCGGGGGAACTGGTCGGGGATGCGGTGCCGTTGCCGGAGCTTGCGGCGGAGACCGCGGCGGAGACCACGGCCGAAGTCATCGAGGAGGTAGCCCCGGAGGTGACCCCGGAAGTGGTGCCCGAGGTGACTCCGGAAATCGAAGAAGACGTCCCGACCCCGCCGGACGGCGGCTGCATCGACATCTGGAACTGCGGCCTCGAGCTCGGCTGCCCGCAGCTGGGCAAGGCCTGCTGGGAGGTCTGCATGGAAGGGACGACCGACTTCGCCAAGGCGGAGTTCATGGCGTTCTCGGACTGCGTCGATTCCAAGTGCGGCGACGTGCCCGAGGACCAGCAGGGTGACTGCATGTGGAAGGAGTGCTTCGGCGAGCTGACCACGTGCCTGGGCGGGACGGGAACGGCCGACTGCAGCGAGACCTTCGAGTGCATGACGACCTGCCCCAAGGACGATGGCATGTGCGTCTTCGGCTGCCTCCAGAATGCCAGCCAGGAAGCGGTGGAGATCGCACTCAAGATGGACGGCGGCGAAGACCAGATGCAGTTCTACTGGCTCATCGAATGCATGGGCGGAAAGGGAGAGGCCGGGTGCGGTGACACGGTCACCTGCCTCAACGGCTGCAACAAGGAGGCCGGGGATCCGACCTGCACGTTCGCCTGCATCAAGGAGAGCTCCGAGGCTGCCAAGCTCCAGCTCCAGGACATGTTCGGCTGCGGGCAGGGCGGGGTCTGCATGGACAAGATGATCGCCTGCGTGGGCGGCGGCGGCGACCAGACCTGCGGTGGGGTCTTCCAGTGCGTGTTCGACTGCCAGAAGGACAACCCACCGCCGGAACCCGGCCAGCAGGGAGCCGATTGCATGACCCCGTGCATCGCCCTCTCCTCGCCGCAGGGGGCTGAAGAGCTGACCGCGATGTTCACGTGCCTCAACGAGAAGTGCCCCAATACCGGACAGGACCAGGAGCCTTGCCCGGAGGCGATGGTGTGCTTTGCCCTGTGCCCCGACTTCCCCGCTCCCATGTAGAAGGATGAGGAGCATGCGCCCCGGACCGACAGGTGCGGCCATCTCGAGGGTGTGACATGCCCCGACCTCTCCCCAGACGCCGTGCCATCCTCAAGCTCGCCTATGCCTGCAACAACGGCTGCGTGTTCTGCCATTCCGCGGACCAGAAGCAGCTTACCGGGCTGACCACCGACGAGGCCATGTCCAGAATCCGGGAGGCCGCGGACATCGGTGCGGAGTCGGTCCTCTTCTCCGGGGGAGAGCCGACGCTTCGGAAGGACCTGCTCGAGCTGGCCGCCGCCTGCCGCGAGCTGGGAATGAGGTTCGGCCTCATCACCAACGGCCGGATGCTGGGCTATGCCCCGCTGGCCCGGCGCCTGCTCGACTGCGGGCTCGAGTATGCCTACCTCTCGCTGCACGGCCCCGCAGAAACCCATGACCGGCTGGTCCGGGTGCCCGGGGCGTTTGCCCAGACGCTGGCCGCAGCCAGGAACCTGACGGGACGAGGGCTGGACCTCACCCTTGCGGCCGTCGTCGTTGCCGAGAACCTGGAGGCACTGCCCCTCCTGGCCGACCTGAGCGCAACCTTCGCCGATGTGCGCCTCAAGTTCACGCTGGTGGAACCCAAGGGAGCCGCGCTCGACGCCTCGCTGCATCCCGAGCCTCGACAGGCCGCTGGCGCCGTCCGGGCAGCGCTGAACCGCGCCTCCCGCCTCGGAATCCCCCTCTCCCGCCTCGGCGTGGACGGCTTCCCGCATTGCCTGGATGCCGGCTTTGGCGACCTCCAGGACGACCTGCATTCGCACGGCGTGTTCGCCATCCGCGAGGTCGACGAGGCCTCCTTCTTTCCCATCGACTACGGCAACATGGTTCGCCCCGAAATCTGCCGAGGCTGCCGCCGGTCCGATGCCTGCAAAGGAACCTGGCGCGGGACGTTGGCCCTGTTCGGGGACAAGTTCCTCGAACCGAGGTATGGGGGCATCTCCAATTCGTTCAACTACTTCCCCATGGAGGAGGCCGACCCCACGGAGGTCATCGACTCGCACAGGTTACTGCTCGTGCGCGACGAGCACGGCCCCGAGGGGCTCACCTGGTACGCGACCGATACCGGGGACTTCTCTCCTGACGAGATCGTCCGCATCCGGGACGACCTGGGCCAGCTCTACCTCCAGGTGGACGACGAGCCACTGCTGACCGACTTCCCGCGCCAGCTCCGCAAGCTCATGAGCCCGGACTCTGCCGGTCGCTCCCCGCTGGTTCGGACCCCCGTCGACTACGACATCTTCTCCGAGGCCGAGCGGGCGGTTTTCGAGGTCATCGAGAACCTCTCGGGAAACGTCCTGGACGTCGGCTGTGGCGACTTGAGGTTCCTCTCCCTGCTGGAACGCAAGCTGGATGTGGGCGAAATGCGCTACACCGCGGTCGACCCCTGCCCAGGCCCCGAGATCCGCCGACTCGCAGCGGAAGGCCGGGTCACCCTCATCGAGTCGCCCATTGAGGCGCTCCGCTTCCGGCGAGGCTCCTTCGACCACGTTCTCCTGCTGCGCAGCCACAATCACCTTGCCGACCCCTGGACGGCCTACTCGGGGATCCTGGGAGCGCTTCGATGGCAGGGAACCCTGCTCGTGGTGGACAACGTGGCTTTTGGGCTGGTGCGTCATTCCAGGCTGCGCTCGGCCGTCAACGCGATTCCGGCGGCCCGAGGCTTCGAGCACCTGCGCAATGACGACTCGGCCACCGTGGCGAACCGCCTCTGTCGCTGGTTCCCGCTCACGCTGGTCAAACGACGCGACGTCACCCCTGCCACGGCGAACCAGTGGCTCCTGTTGCTGCGCAAGCAATGGCCGTCGGGCACCTCGGGCCAGGACACTTACCCTGCGTTGGGAGGAATGACGCCGCCCCTTCCCGGAGGGCCGGACGAGTCATGACGGTCCTGGTGCTCCTCGCTGCGCTTCTCGGATTCCCCGGGGCTGCAGAGTCCACGCCCGGGGAGGACCGGATCTGCATCGCGTTCGCGGGCGACCTCATGGCGCATTGCACGCAATCCACCGGCGCCTCCGAGGCAGCCGGCGACAAAGGCTTCGACTTCTCCGCCTCCTTCGACAAGGTGACCGAGCTCCTGGCCGGGGCCGACCTGGCCGTGGGGAACCTCGAGACGCCGCTGGACGGCCGGCGCGATGGATACTGCTTCCCCCTCTTCTCCGCACCGGTGGAATATGCGGACGCGCTGAAGGCGGCCGGATTCGACGTGCTGCTCGTGGCCAATAACCACGCGCTCGACCGAAGGGAAGAAGGGCTGTCCCGCACGATGGATGCCGTAACGCAGCGCGGCATGCACCCCGTCGGGGCGACGCCCGACGCTGCGGACATCTCGGTCGAGCTCAAGGGGCACCGGGTCGGCCTGCTCGGATTCACCACGTTCGTCAATCTCCGGTGTCGCAGCAAACCCTGCCCGACCCTGGTATCCGATGCCTCGGCACAAAATGCCGTGGTCGCGCGAGTCGAAGAGCTGCGCAAGACCAACGACGTGGTGATCGTGCTCCTGCACTGGATGTCCGAGGATCGAGTGATGCCGACCCGCGAAGAGAAGGTGCTGGCCGCCAGGCTATCGGCTGCCGGAGCCCAGGCGGTCATCGGCACGCACAGTCACGTACTCGGTCCGGCGGAGTGCCTTGCCCCCGAGGGGGGAGACGCGTCCCCGGCCCAGGCCACTCCGGCCTCCGGCTCGGAGGCAGCCGCTCGTTGGCAGGCAGTTCCATGCCATGGCGCCAGTGCGCCGGAGAAGTACGTCCGTTACTCCCTGGGCAACTTCGTCCACGCCATGAAGCGGTTTCCCACCAAGCTGGGGGGAATCGACACGGTCTGCTTCGCTCCCGGGGCTGACGGTGCCTACCGCGTGGAATCGGTCCGGTTTACGCCCACCATGACAGCGAGAAACGGGGGCAAGCCCCGCTCATTCCAGGCGGTCCCGCTGGCCGAGCTGGAGACCGCCTGCTCCGGAGATGCGCGGACTCGCAGAGCAGCCGGAGTGGATTGCGATGAAGTGCGTGACTACCGGAAGTTCCTCGACAAGCGCCCCACCCTCACCCCCTGACCCGGCTTCGGTTGCCGGTGCTCCAGGGGCGGACGCAGTCACACTGGGCGGCGAGGGGCAGGTCCCCGAACCCCGAACCCCGAACCCCGAACCCCGAACCCCGAACCCCGAACCCCGAACCCCGAACCCGCCAGCCCCTACTCCTTCAGCCACTCCAGCCGGATCTTCCCCAGCTTGACGCCGTCGCACTCGAGGACTGAGAGCCGCAGCTGCGCCGGCCCTTCCCGTCCATCCTCGGGGGGGTATTCGAAGGAGGCACCGACCTTGGGAACGCTCTCGGCAAGCTCCATGACGAGGCCGCCGATTGTCTCGTATTCTCGGTCCTCGGGGAAGCTCACCGGGATTTCAAGCTCATCGGTCAGCTCTCCGACCGGAAGCTTGGCATGGACGATCCAGGTGCGTTCATCGACCCGGTGGTGGAGCCGCTGCTCGCGGTCGTGCTCGTCATAGATTTCGCCCACGAGCTCCTCGATGACGTCTTCAAAAGTGACGAGCCCCGCAGTCCCGCCGTATTCGTCCACGACGATGGCGATGTGGATGCGCTCGGCCTTAAATTCCCGCAGCAGCGTGTCGAGCGGCTTGGTCTCGGGAACGAAGTAGGGCGGTCTGACGAAATCCCGCAGCCGGAAGGGCCGCCTGCTCTTGTCAGGCTGGCGGAACCAGGCGAGCAGATCCTTGACGTGGATGAAGCCGATGACCTTGTCGGGACTGGACTGGTACACCGGGTAACGGGAGAACCCCTTCCTGCTGATGATCTCCATGACCTCGTGGAGCGAATCCGAGGCCTCGAACATGACCACGTCGGTCCGGGGGATCATGACCTCTCGGGCAATGGTGTTCTCGAGGTCCAGAGCCCCGGAGAGGAGTTGTTCCTTGTCCTCGTCGAGGCTCCCTTCGACGGTGCCCTTCTCGATGAGGTACTGGAGCTCCTCGCCGGTGATGGTGGGAGCGGGGTTGGTCAGGTCGCCGCCGGTGAGCCGGATGAACCCGCGACCGAGCCGGGCAAACAGCCGGGCCAGGGGCCAGAGCAGATAGTAGAGAGCCTGGAGCCCGGGGAACAGGGGCACGACCACCATCGGGTTGTGACGGGCGTAGGTCTTGGGCAGCACCTCGCCGAACACCAGGATCAGGAGGGTCATCACGCCGACGGCCACGGCAATGGCCACGGATGCGCTCAATCCGAAACCCAGCTCGGTCAGCACGTTGAGCGAGAGCTCTGTGGCCAGCGACGAGGCGAGAATGTTGACCAGGTTGTTGGCGATGAGAAGGAACGAGAGCACCGTGGCCGGCCGATCGCGCCACGCCTTGAGCATGCCCGTTCCGGGGCGGTTGCGGGAGATGAGCTGTGCCAGCCGCCCGTGATGGAATCCCGTCAGTGCCGTCTCCGACGCCGAGAAAAGGGCGGAGCACACGATGCAGCCGGCAATGGCAGCGACCCGCAATAGTATCTCTTCAATCACCTCTCAAGTCTCCTTTCGCCCCTTCAGATCCTTTCTGTTCAAGTCTGGCAAAACCCCGTCCGATTTTCAAAGCAAAAAAGAACCAGACCGACGCTGCGATCAGGGCAGACACGGGCAGCAGGCGAGCCGCAATGGCCTGCATCCCGCTCAGGATGGAAAGCAGCAGGGCCGCTCCCCCCTTGCTGGCCCGGTAGATCACCATGTCGATGACCATCTTGGCCCGATACCGGGAATCGAAATCCAGCGGAACGTAGAGGACCTCCTTGCAGCTCCGGAAGACCGAGTAGTCCACCACCTTGAACCAGGAGAAGGCCGCGGCCGCGGCGAACAGGCCGCCAAACGCCATCATCGCCCCGACCGCGACGAGGTGAGTGAGGGGAATGAGCAGGTGCAGCAGAGGAATCGACATGACCTTGAGGAGCAGCGGGGCCAGAAGCTGGAGGACCATGGAGCCGCCATTGACCCACCCCCAGAACCGCCCCTCATAGGCCGATCGGGCATCGAGTCCCACGATGGCCTGCTCGAGCTCCTGATGGAAGACTACGTCCAGCGCAGCAACCATCACCTGCCCGAGACCGACGACGACGGCAATTGACGCCAGAAACCCGGACGAGGCCAGGATCCCGAAGCCCAGTCCGCCCGGTCGCGGCGGAGCGCTCGGGCTGGCCGAGCCCTCACCGTTGCCACGGCCCTTTGCCCCGTTTGTCGCTGCGGGCCTGTCGGGCTCCAGAGGACGATGCCGGCCGTAGGCCGCTGCCATCAGGACCCCGAACGGGATCAGGAGCAGTGGCGCCAGGGGATAGACCCCGAAGCTGCCCCAGGTCGTCGACAGGCGGGCCACGACCTCACTTCCCGCCACGGCTCCGATCCCGCCGATGAGCAGGATGGGGCCGTATACCTTCTTGCCCCCCCGGACCGAGAACGTGCTGTTGGCCAGAGCCCAGAACTGCTCGACCAGGAGAACCACGTAGACCTCCTTCCATGCGTAGAGCAGGAAGACCGTAGCGGGACCGGGGAGCAGCCAGGGCACCACGAGAACCAGGGCCGAGAGGACGGTCGACCCCGTGCACGTCAGGGCCGGACCGAACCGCGTCAGCGCCCAGGCATAGGGAACCAGCAGCAGCGTGGCGAGGACGGGAACCAGAGCCATTCCCCACAGCATGTCTTCGGAATCGAAGTAGTGCAGGAAGAGTGCATTGGCCAACGGCCGGGCCACTCCGTGGCTTGCCATGATGAGAAAGCCACAAGCGGCCAGCAACAGGAACTTCTCGCGCATCCCGCCTCTCCTTGCCGCCGGCAGGCACCGGCTCGGACATTATGGGTTCTGGGGGCGGGGTGTCAAGCCATGTCGCTGGCACGAGCGGACCGGCCTGTCCGTTTGTTTTGTTCGATTTTCGACTGTAACGCCCGCACGCATATTTTCCTTGCGCCCCCGCGCACACTAGGGCAAGATGGACCGGCATGATGAAGTATTGTGTTTGGACGAACGGGGAGGGATTGCACTGGAACGCTGGGGAATCAAAACAATCGACGGGGCGCTCAAGGGGTTGGAGGAAGGCCGCAAGTACTTCGTCCATGGAGACTCCCAGTTCGACCTGCTGGCGATGGTGGTGACGTTCCTGGCGACCGGACTGCGCTTCAAGCAGCGGGTGGCCCTGCTCACCTCGGAGCCGCCAGCCAACATCGAGCAGGTAGCCCGTTTCCTTGGGTCGGACATCGAACGGGAGGTCCGAAAGGACCAGTTCGTGATCCTGCACTGCAAGCCCTTCTTCGGAGAGAAGCTGGTACAGCTTGGCGGTGCACGCCGCCTGACCCAGGAGATGCGATTCCTCCTCGGCTCTCCACTGCCGCAACGGATCGGAGTGTTCCCCGTGGGCAGCCTGCTGTCGCAATCCACGCCGGAGCAGCTCATGCAGTCGACCCGCATGGTATGCGAGGCGCTGGAGACGATTCCTGCGACCGTGATGGCGGGCGAGGTAGGCAAGTCCACCGGGGGTGAGGAGCTCTACGTCGTCGCTGAGATGCGGCGACGCTTCGACGGCACCTTCCGCGCCGGGACCGGTCCGGACGGCACTCGTCAGCTCGTCCTCGAGAAAGACTGGGTAGAGCGGGAGCGCGGCCTTCGCTGGGTCTACTTCATTCAGCGGAGTCAGGGAGTCCAGGCTGTCGAATCGGAAGAAGAAGAAAAGAAGGCACCGGCCTCGGCTGCGGAGGCAAGGAGCCTTCTGCTCGTTTCGGACGACGAGGCCGAGGTGGGCCGGCTCAAGCAGGAAATGGAGCCGTTGTTCACCCTGTCCGTGGCCCGCGGCGAGACCGAGGCGATGACCCACGTGCTGGGGCCCTCTTGCGCCCTGGTCCTGGTCTCGCTCCAGAACTTCGAACGCGGCATGGCATTCTGCAGGTACATGCGCAGCCAGCGAATCCACCTGCCGATCGTGCTCATCGGCAGCCAGCGGCGACGAGCGGCCGAGCGGGCGGCCATCCTGCTCCAGGGAGTGGACGACTTCGTGGTGCGCCCCTATTCGGCCATCGAGCTGATGTCGAGGATCTCGAGCATCCTGCGGCGCACCTCCCTCGGGTTCCCCCTGGAGGAGATTGCCGAGTACATCGGCGTGCAGAAACGGCTCTACCAGAGGCTCAAGCGACTCAAGAAGCTCGATCCGGAGACCGGGCTCGCAACGTATCAGTTCTTCGTCTCCGCCCTCGAGCACGAGCTGTTCAAGGCCAAGATGGCCGGCTACCCGTGCTCGTTGGTCGCGCTCAAGGCAGCCGGTGGGGAGGAGGCCTTCGAGGCCACCCGGGACCTTCTCAAGCAGCAGCTCCGCTCGGAGGACCTGGTTACCCTGCTCCCCAATGACTCGTTCCTCCTGTTCCTGGGACAAGGTGGAAGTGAAGAGGCAAGGCAGTTCGTGGCGCGCCTTGCGGAAGTGGCTCGCATCACCATTCGGGAGTACGTCACCAGCCTGCAGTACGGCGTGGCATCCTACCCCCGGGACGGTTCCGATGCCGAGAGCCTCATCCAGGTGACCACGGCCAAACTGCAGGATGAACCGGAGCATGGCAAACTGTAGGGGCGTACCCGCAGGTTTTTTTTTTGTAAGTGCCTGGCTCTGGCTGGCAGCCCCGGGTAGCCCTGTCCTGGCCCAGACCCCGACCGATCCGCACCCCGAGCTCGACGCCGCGACCCTCTGGCAGCAGGCCAACGTTGCCATGGAGGCCGGGGACTACGAGCTGGCCATCGAGCTTTGCCAGTCGGTTGCCGCCAAGGAGCCGGACAACGCAGATCCTATCATCGCCATGGGCCGGGTGTACTCCTGGCAGGCCCGCTATCCCGAGAGCCTCGCACAATACGACCGCTACCTGGAAATGCGCCCCAATGATCTCGATGCCCGCGTGGAGCGGGCCCGGGTGCTGGGGTGGAAGGGAGACCACGCAGCCGGAGAGGCGGCAGCGCGGGACGTCCTGGCCATCGAGCCCGAAAACGTCGATGCCAATCTCCTGCTTGCGTCTTTGCTCGAATGGCAGGGGCGCCCGCAGGAAGCCGCTGAGGTGTACGCCTGGATCGCCCGCATCGATCCCGCATCAGCGCCTCCGCCCGGGGGGGCTGAGCCAGGGGCCGGGGAGCCAGGGACCGGAGAGCCAGGGACCGGAGAGCCAGGGACCGGGGAGCCGGGGACCGGGGAGCCGGGGACCGGGGAGCCGGGGACCGGGGAGCCAGGGACCGGGGAGCCGGGGACCGGGGAGCCGGGGACATGGCCTGCCCGCACGGACGAACCGGGAACGGGGGAACCTGCGACCGGTCAGGGAACGGGCAGCGAGCCTGCAGCCGATCGTCCCGACGTTGCCTCTCTGATGGGCCGGGCCAGTTACACCGGAGACATCAATGGATTCGCACGGGTGTACGGCCGGGTCGGTCCCAGCTTCGGATTGCCCGGTACGTCGGCATCGCTGGGGGCTTTTGCCGCGGCGCAGATGCTGAAAGACGGTGGAGAGCCTGCGATCGGAGGGTATGGCGGCGGTCTGAACGCCACCTGGGCTGTGGATCCCAAGGTCGAGCTGCAGGCCGAAGCCTCGGCCCTCTACTACCCCCATGGCGGGGGGGTGCTGGACTGGGGGGCCCTGCTGGGTGTGAGCTGGTTCCAATCGGCCTACTGGTCGCTCGGCCTGACTCTGGACACACTGCTGTGGGGGGCTGCCGGCCAGTCGGCGGCTGCGCAGCTTTCCGAGGTCCGGGCCTGGAGGGGCAACCTCTGGTCCTGGGTCGAATACAAGCGTTTCAATCTGTGGGGACAGTTTGCGGCTGCCGCTCTGACCGGGCCGGGCCATCCGGCCAGTGCCATGTTCAACTTCAGCCTGCAGCCGATGTTCCGAGTCCTGGGGCAGGATCCTCGCTTCCTGGTGGGATACAAGCTTTGGGGGGTCAACTACTCCTCGCCTGCGCCGGAGGAGAGCGGCTATTGGTCCCCGGCCCTCTACATGTCGCACCAGCTTGCGCTGCGGCTGGAAGGGGATGTGCTGAAGCCGGGAGGCATCTGGTACGTTGACGCGGGTGGCGGGTTCGGACACGAGTGGCGCCGTCCGCTCCAGGGCGAAGACGGAACGACGCAGCCGGGGGCGTGGGTGCTCTTTCCGGTGGTTTCGGGCGGTGCCGGAATCCGGGCTCCCATTACGGACCGGTTTGATTTCCGACTGGGTGGTTGGTCGACCTTCTCCAGCAGGACGTCGGAGGGACGGTTGTCCCGGTACGCGCTCTGGGAAGTGGAGACCGAGCTGACGTGGCGGTGGTGACAGGGGCGATGGGTTCGAACAAGAAATATTACCCGCTGGCGTTCCTGGCGGTGGTCCTGTTCACTCTCGTGTCGGCGATCTTTGTCCACGCCGTGACCGAAGTGCGTGGGTACTACTTCGGACAGAGAAGCCTCTTCATCACGCTGTCGATCAGCATGCTGATCTTCTTCCTCTTCCTGCTCGTGCTGCGGTATCTGTTCCTGCTCTGGTTCTCGTTCATGCAGCAGATCGAGTTCCTTCGGCACAAGGACGAAGGGGGGTACTCTCCGCTCGTTTCGGTCCTCATGCCTGCGTACAACGAGGGCAAGGTCATCGAGACCGCCCTGATGTCTCTGCTCGCCCAGGAGTATCCGTTCTTCGAGGTCATCGTCATCGACGATGGCAGCTCGGACGATACCTTCGCGGCGGCAAGCCGGCTGGCCGGAGACTATGGCAATGCCCGGGTCCGAGTCGTTCGACAGCCGAACCGTGGCAAGGCAGCTGCCCTCAACCTGGGGATCTCCGTTGCCCGGGGAGAGCTTGTGCTGTGCATGGATGCCGATTCCCAGCTCGTGCCGCAGGCCATTCAGTCCATGGTGCAGCACTTCCTCGAGAAGGATGTGGCCGCCGTGGCGGGAAACGTGAAGGTGAAGAACCGGCGTTCCATGTGGGCCAAGCTGCAGGCCCTCGAGTATATCGAGGGGCTCAACATGGCCCGCCAGGCGCAGGGCTTCTTCCGGTCGGTCAATATCATCCCCGGGCCTGTAGGGATGTTCCGGCGGCAGATTCTCCTGTCCGTGGGCGGCTACGAGAGCGACACCTTTGCCGAAGACGCGGACCTGACCCTCAAGCTCGTGAACTACGGGTACGGAATCCGGTATGAGCCCCGTGCCATTGCCTACACCGAGGCTCCCACCAAGCTGCTCGACCTGATCAAGCAGCGCTACCGATGGACTCGAGGGATCCTCCAGTCCATGAAGAAGCGTCCGGAGATCTTCCTGCAGCCCTGGAAGGGATTCACGACGTTCATCATCCTCTGGTACATGATGTTCGAGGCGGTGCTCTGGCCTGCCATGAACATCTTTGCCAACGTGTTCCTGATCGGCATGAACCTGGCGTACGGAATGGTCGGGCTCCTGGTGTTCTGGTTCCTCCAGCTCACGCTCCTCGACGTGGTCGCCGCAATCCATTGCGTGGCGGTGGAGGAGGAGGACCTCTGGCTGATTCCCTACGCGGTGGTGTATCGCGTGTTCTTCGTTCTTATCATTGACGTTTGCAAGGTCCTGGCCACGGTCGAGGAGGTGCTGGGCTTCCGGATGACCTGGGGGAAACTGACACGCTACGGAACCGGGTGAGACGATGCAGGAATTCATCGACCTACTCTCCAAAGTGATTTTCTTCACGATCATCGCCACCATCGTGCTGGCCGTGGTGACGTATGCCGCCTACAAGGTCCGCAACGCCCGCCGCGGCCCGGGAACGGTCCGCCCCGCCCCCATCGTGGGCGACGACGGCTCGTTCCTGGAGCCCGTGCTGTTCGAGAAGTACGTTCCGGAGGGGCGGGAGACACGGGAGGAGCAATGATGCGCACCCCCCTGGCATTGCTGCTTCTGCTTGGCCTGTCGATTCCACTGCCGGCCGCAGCGCAAGCCGCTCGGGAGACCGATGTCGTCATCGTAAGCTCCCGGGCCAACCAGGTCCTGCACGAGCAGGCCTGGCGCGACTACCGGAAGGGAATCCGGGTTTGGAGTGACATCTGTGCCAAGGCCGGCCTCTCGTTCCGGATCGCGGGAGACTACGAGCTGGAGGCGGAGCCGGGCAAGGCCTCTGTGTACGTCCTGCACCACCTGGAGTACCTCACCCCGGCGCAGGCTGCCAACGTGGAGCGGCTTCGAACGCAGGGCACGGGCCTGATTCTCGTCGGCCGTACGGGAAGTGTGGACAACGAGGGCAAACCGCTGGTCGATGCCGAAGGCAAGGCCCTCCCCTCCCTGGCGGATCGCCTGTTCGAGCTTGCCGAGTTCAGCGACTTCCTCCCCGAGCAGGGAGCGTACTTCGTCTCCCGCGCGGGCAATCCCTTTTCACTCGGCAACGACCCGGGGTTCCGATTCGAATTCGATACGGCATGGCCCAACGAAGCGGCCGCGACCCCTTATGCAGCCGCCTACGGCGTGGACTGGGACCTGCAGCCTTTCCCGGCCCCGGTCCGGGAGAAGAATGGAGTCCTGGCCATGCGGGAGCTCGATTCCGCACGGTTGGCCTGGATGGGTGTGGGTCCCGACGCGATCCTGGAAGAAGACAGGCTGCGGGATGCCATCGTCGATTCCTCCGCCGCGCTCCTGCGCTGGGTGGCCCGCAAGCCGGTGGCCTCCGTCTGCCACTGGAAGGGATGCCTGCAATCGGCTGCCGTCGTGACTGCGGATGTCGAGGACAAGTTCGAGACCGGCGAAGCCATCGCACTCACCTGCCGCAAGGAAGGTGTGCGCGGCTCCTTCTTCGTGGTCGGCCGCCTGGCACCCGAGTACCCCGAAGTGGTGACGGCTCTGGCCCAGAATGGCGAGATCGGAACCCACAGCATGAAGCACGAGTCGTTCGAAGGGGTACCGTATGAAGAGCAACTGGCCGAGATGAGCGAGGCCCGGATCAGCCTCCAGCGGATCGGTATCTCGGAGGTGCACGGGTTCCGCCCGCCCATGGAGCGCTACGATGAGGCCACGGTCCGGTCGGTGGCCGCAGCCGGCCTGGAGTTCATCTTCGGGAACCTCCAGTACGACCGCGCTTACCCCGTCGAGGTCCACGTCAATGGCACCGACGTCTGGCAGTTCGCCCGCATCGTGGCCGACGACTACAACCTGGTCGTGGAGCGGGGCGTCACCGACGTCATGAAGTTCCGCGAGGAGTACATGAAAGAGTTCGACCGCATGCACGAGATGGGCGGTCTGTTCCCCTTCGCATTCCACACCAACTACCTGGCGCTCGAGGATTCCATCGATGCCATGCGCACGATGATCAAGGCGCTCAAGCAGGATTCGGTCTGGCTCACGACGTTTGGCGACATCGTCTCCTGGGTTCAGGCCCGGCAGAAGATCACGGTGTCCGCCACCCAGGAGGCCGCAACCACGCTCGTCACCGTGACGAACACCGGGGCGACCGATTTCAAGGAAGTGCCGATCCACCTGTTTGCGCCGACGACGAAGCCCGAGCTCAAACCCGTTGCCACGCCGGAGCGCGGGCTGTCGATCCGCCCGGCAGAACGGGGCGGATTCGTGCTCCTCGTCGACCTGCCCGCAGGGCAGACTCGCGTGATCAAGGTGCAGTAATCCATCCACCGAGGAGGAATCCGGCTGTGCGTGCCCGCACGTTGGCAGTCTTTGCCGTTCTCGCATCGTGGGCCTGTTCGGCCTGTTGCCCCCCGGTCAACAGTCGGCCGGCCTCCTCAAGTACTGACCAATGCCTCATCCGGGAGGGTTTCCAGCAGCTGCCGCGCCCCAAACTGGTGCAACGCCGCAGCATCTACAGGCCCGAGTTCCGCAGGATTCTGTCCGGCTGGCTCATGGGGGTCGGGGACCGCTACCTGCATGACTTCCCCGAGGTCGACGGGAATCGAAAGCCGTCGGTTGCCACCCACCAGTGGGTCCGGGAGAACGGGGCCCCGGTCAACGCTCAGGCCATCTGGCTGACCCGGGAGTGGAGTGACTCCTGGGGCATCGACCGGGGGGATCTGATCCGCATGTCCAAGGACGGGGTCGTGCCGGTGCTCGTGCTCTACTACTTCGGGGAGGACATCACTCCTCAGCAGGTGCTCGAGGAGCGCGATGCCTGGTACCTCTACCTGATGAAGGTCGCGGCGCTGGCGGCCATCGACAGCCCGGTGCTGGTCGTCCTGGAACCCGAGTTCAACGACGAGACGAACGATGCCCGCACGCTGATCGTGAACTGGCCCGGGTTCAATGAAGTGGTCATCGATGCCATCTACCTGCTGCGCAGCCTCGCCCCCAACCTCCTGGTGGGCATCTGTCCGGGCGATTTCGGGACGCAGGATCTCGAGCTGTCCATGGGAGAGATCGCTCAGTACTCCGACTTCGTGGCGTACCAGGAGATGCGGGCATCGACCCGCTCCAACGTGATCACGCATGAATTCGAAGACGTCACCGAAAACGCTCTGGCCTACTCCTATCGTCTGCAGCAGCTGTTCGACAAGCCGATCCTCCTGGCCTACGTGGCGGTCTCCACCTACGATTCCAGCGGAGACTGGGCGCAGTTCCAGGCCGACGTGATCACGAACCTGTTCGACAACAACTTTGCCGAGCTCGCGGAGCACGGCGTGTTCGGCGCCATGTACTTCATGGCCTTCGACGATCCGCGGCACACCGGATACTTCGGCGATGCTGAGCCCTATTTCGGACTGGCCGACGCGGACGGGAACACCAAGCCCGGGTGGGACGCGTTTGCCGAGGCGGTTCGACGGCACGAGAAAGTACTCTACGTGCCCGGCCAGAACCCCGTGCGCTGAGCCCGCTCGCCGTCTGTCATAGGGGAGTCGGGGTCGGATGCAAGGCGCGACCGAGCGGCCGAATGAGGCGCACCTTGGGGTGCGTCGCAGTGAGGCAGCGACAGGAGCTACGCAGCAGGCGACCCCACCACCCCATCCCGGCGGCCGAGTCGGGGTCGGATGCAAGGCGCGACCGAGCGGCCGAATGAGGCGCACCTTGGGGTGCGTCGCAGTGAGGCAGCGACAGGAGCTACGCAGCAGGCGACCCCGAATCGGCCGCCGGGGAGCTACATTTCCTTCTGCCAGTCCTTGGGCTGCGGATACTGCACCTTGCGGCAATCGAGGCGGCGGAGGTTGAGGCTTTCGGAGAGTGCCTGGTACCAGTCGGCATTGGCGGGGGTCTTCTCGAACTCCTTGGTCAGGCTCTCCCACTCCTTCTTCGTGAAGCCGGCGTCGAGGCGGATCTTCTCGTTGTTGGCCTCGACGTGCTTGGCGTAGGAATCCCGCTGCCCGGAATCCATTTCATCCCGCAGCTCCTCCATGGAGTTGGCAACGTGGCTGGAGAGCACGGCCTCTTCGAAGTCCTGGAGGTTCTTGGCCAGCAGGGCGAACCGATTGGCCTGGCGCAGCCCCTTGTCGAGGGCCTTGAGCACGTTGGACGGCTCCTTGAGGAGGGAGTCGGCCAGCTTCCGCCCCCGGCCGTAGTTCTTGATGATGTTGGACTTGGAATCGCACCAGGACTTGAGCTTCTCGAGCTGGGCGTTGTAGAGACCGAAGTCGACGATCAGTGCGTCCATGAGCATGGGCACGCTGTCGGAGTAGCGGTCGACCATCTCCTTCATGAAGGGCAGCTCGCTCAGGTAGGCGTACCGGACCGGGTCGATCCACTTGGCGACTTCGAGGGCTGCCTTGAGGGAGAGCTTGCTGAACTCGCTCTCGAACTTGCTGGGCGACTCGATGAGCTTGAGCAGCCAGAAGTACTTCAGGTGGATGTCGTTGTTGACGATGTCACGCACGGCGTCCTTGTAGGACGGCATGAGCGGATTGGCTTCGCGCAGCTTCTCGTACTCGACCTCGGTGGTGAGCAGGGGCTGGACCCGGGTCTTGAGGGTCTCGAAGCCGGTCTGGAGCTTGCCGGGGGCAAAGACATCCATGTACGCGAGGCACTTGTGGTAGCCCTTCTGGTCCCCTTCCTTCTTGGCCGTTTCCCATTCGTTGGCCGGCGGGGGCAGGACGCACAGGCCGTCCATGAAGGTCTTCCCGTCCTTCGGGTTGGACAGGTAGAGAATACCACCGTACAGCTCAGGCGACTGAAGCTTGAGGGTCTCCATCCCCGAGTCAGGGTACAGGGCGAAGAAGGCCTTGCGGTCCTTCGCATAGAGGGCGTTTGCTTCCTTCAGCATGGGGCGGGCGGCCTCGAACGAGCGCAGCGAGCGGAGGAAGTCCTTGAACCCCTTGGCCTGCTCCCGAAGGCCTTTCTTCTCGAGTCCGACCATGTCCTCGAACTTCTTGAGATCCCGTTCATACCGGGGCTTGTCGTACTCCTTGGCCAGGAGGAGGCAACCCTGCACGTCCTGGGCCCAGAGGCGGTAGTACCAGTCGTCGAATGCCACGCGGCTGCCGGTCCACCAGGCCAACTCGGCCGCATCCTTGAGTCCGCGGAACACGTCCGAGGGGACGACACCGCGCTTCTCGCAGTCGCGGCGGTAGTTCGTGAGCCGCATGCGGGCGTACTTGACCATGGCCTCGTCAAAGGCCTTGGGGTCATACAGGACGGTGAGGATGAGGTACTCGAGGAACTTGCCGCTGCTCTCGATGCGGAAAACGAGGTCCTCATACTTCTCGCTGCCCTCGTACTCGTCGACGGACATCAGGTAACTGTCGATGTCCTTGCGGGCTTCGGTCAGGGCGGAGAGGCCGGCCGTGGGCTCGATGAACTGCACCGTGAACGAGGTGTAGGCATTGATGTCCAGGTTGCGCAACGTCTCGAGCGCGTCGGTGCACTCCTTGGCCTTGACCGGGACGAACTGTCCTTCCTTCTGGACCAGGAGCCACTGCTGGAGGCAGTTGAGGCCGGCCACCGCGATCGGGTTGGAGGCCACCCAAGCGTCCATGCCTTCCCACTTCGCGCCCGGGTTCTTCATGGCGTAAAGAACGCCGTAGTACACGCCCTTTTCGAAGTCATCCAGCTCGGCCGGGGTCATCTTGCCGAGGAAGGTCACGTATTCCTGCATCTTGGCCGGGTCACACTTGCCGGCTTCGGCGCAGTAGTAGAAGATTTCGGCCATTCCATTGCGGACAGTGGCCATGGTCTTGACCTTGCGGACGACGTCGACGGCCAGGAGGGACTTGACGTACTGATCGCGGCGGGCCTTGAGGACGGCCTGCTTCTCTTCCTTCTCCTTGGCCTCCTGGGCAATCTTCTCACGCACGATGGTGAGAACCTTCTCCCGCTTGACCTTCTCCCACTCGTCTTCCCAGAAGAGGCGCCAGCAGCGCATCTGCTCGCGGGCTTCGGCGTACTTCTTCTTGACCGGGCCCCAGGCACGCAAAAGAGCGAAGTCGCGGGGGAACTGGATGATGTACTTGCCCGACCCGAGGTGCATCCAGTCGGCCTCGTTGTAGCTCACGACCTGGGGAAGGAAATCCTTCCGCTCGAACAGGAAGTCGTACTTGAAGACGTACAGGGGAACCCGTGCCGGATCCATGAGCGTCTTGCCGTCGGAGCAGACCATGACGCCGGCGGATTCTTCGACGTAGTATTTCTCGTCCAGAGGGCAGAACTGGACCGCCTTGAGCGCGTTCTTGACGCACTCCTCGCTGGCGGCGGGAGCGGCCGGGGCAGCCTCCTTCTTTTCCTCACCCTTCTTCTCCCCATCCTTCTCCTCGCCTTCGCCCTCGACCTCCTTCTCCGGTGCCGGAGCCTTGGCAAGCTGGTCCCGGCACTTCTCGAAGCCGGGGCAGAACATCTGGCTGGCCGGGTAGAACTGGCCGTTGGAAAGGCACAACATGCCCTTCTCCCGGACCGGCAGGTTCTCGATGCTGAGGTAGGGGAGCTCATCCTGCTCGGTCAGCGTGAGGGTCTCGTTGGGGATCTCGGTGGAATCCCCCCACTCCTCCGCTTCCTTGTCGTTGATGTCCTCGTACCGCAAGAGGGTCTGGTAGATGTGCACCGTGGCATTCCGGGGGAAGTACTCCAGGCGGATGTCGCCGTACTTCTCGCCAAGCTGCTCCATCTTCTCGACGTAAAGCTTCTGGAGATCCTCGGCCCGCTGCTTCTCCATCTTGAACAGGTCGCCCCGGATGAATCCGGCCACCTTGTCCCGGGCCTCTTCGCTCACCAGGGCGTAGCCAAGCACCCCAAGGATGATGACCAGACCGACGACGAACATCAGCAGCGACACATTTCCCTTGCGGGACTTCATGAGGTCGTCCAGATCGGCACCGCCCTCATCGTCGCCCGACATGCCCCCGTCGTCAGAGGAGATGAACGTCTTGACGTCGTCCATCAACTCGTCCTTTCCCCGGGAACCCCCCTTCTTCTTGTTCTTGTCCTGACTCATGGCACCCCCGTCTTCCAACGGAAAGAAAACCCACGGATTCTCAACCCCGAAACCGCACTTGAAGGCCGATGTTAGAACGGACCCGCCCGTGAGTCAACAGGAGATTTCGCAAACTTGGACCCGCGTGCGCGAGAGCACGAGAACCGTGGGGGCGAACCTCGGGTCCAGACCCGCGCTGCCGGGGTGCATGCCTGGACATTCGGGGGGGGGGGCGGACCAGGACTACAGGTCCTCGTACTGCACTTTCAGCGACTTGATGAGGGGAGCGTTTCCGTCCGCGTCGGGCAGCAGGATCAGCTCGACCTGGAGGTACTTGCCGACCAGCTCCGGAATGGACTTCAGATCCATCGGGAACGTGTTGGGCGGGAACGGCCCGTACGGCCCGAGCCAGCTGGCACCGGCCAACCCCTGGACCGTGTCGGCTGAGCGGAGGCGAACCTTGATGGTGCTCTTGCCCTGGTAGTTGGCGTCCACCTGGAGCAGCGTCCATTTGGTCGCACCCACTGCGCCGCCCGGAATCGTGTGCTGGTAGTAACCCTGAGGCGACGTGTAGTTGTGAAGCGAGTATCCCGTCATGTCGCTGTAGGTGTACGGGGCGGACCCGACCGGGTAGGACCCGATGACGTCGCCCGTCTTGGCATTGATCTTCGTGACGTTGTTGGTGCACTGGTTGATGGCCCAGACGAAGCCGTCGTAGTCGAGCGCCACCCCGGTGGGCCCCGTGATGCCCGAGCCCTGCGTAGCAAACACCGACACGACCTGGTCCAGATTCACGTCGATCTTGGTGATCCAGCGGCCGTTGGCGCAGGTCCAGGTGTGATGAGCCACGTACAGGTAGCCGTCCGACGATGCGGCCAGGCCCCGCGTGTAGCCGTAGTTCCAGTTCGTGTCCACGTAGGAGAACTGCTCCGTGGTCGGGTTGAACTTGTACACCCGACCGTTCTGGTGGCTGTTGGCAATCCAGACCTTGCCGTTCACGTCCACGGCGATGCCGTAAGTGGCGCCGGCGGAGAACGGGAACTGCTTGACCTGCTTGGTGACCGGGTTGATCTTGACGAGGTTTCCCGGCTCACGGGCCGATACCCAGATCATTCCGGTCTTGTCGATGACGAGCCCGTAGGGGCGGGACGGCGAGATGCTGATCGAGTCGACCACGGCACCGTTTTGCGGGTCGAGGCGGCGCAGGATCATCCCGTTCCATTCGCCGACCCAGGCGTAGTTGTCCTTGTCCACCCCGACGGCCCGCTGGACCGGCCCGCCCGGGTAGGTGATCATCAGCACGCACTCGTCCTGCCCCTTGTTGAGCAGCTCAGCTCCGTCGATCACGTTGTTGTTGTTGAGGTCCTTGGAGGTCTCGATGGTGCCGTTCTTGTTCTTGTCGATGCAGTTCTTCTCGTAGACGGCGATCTTCGTCACGCCGCCGTCGTTGCGGCAGCCGGCCCAAACGTCGCCGTAGAGGTCCACTGCGGTACGGGACGGGTTGGTGCAAACCCGGTAGCGCGCCGATTCCTTGCCGGTCTGCGTGTCGATCTTGGAGACCGTGTTCTCCCCGGAGTTGGCCACCCAGAGGAACGAGATGTTGACCTGCTCGGTTGCCAGCGTCAGGTTGCCGTTGGGGTCGAGGTCGACGCCGTTGGAATTGTCCTCCTCGAGCGTGTAGGGCTCATCGCCCTCCTGCCCCACGACGGTCTGGTGACAGGTGGGATCGCAGTTGCCGCAGGTGCTGGCCACCCCCTCGTCGATCGCTCCGTCGCAGTTGTTGTCGAGGTTGTCGCAGATCTCCTTGGCCGCGGGGTGGATCTTGGAATTGGTATCGTCGCAATCGCCTGGGAACGAAGCCGTCCAGAGCCCCACCGACATGCAGTAGCACTTCAGGGATGACGTCAGGCCGTAGGCATCGCCGTCCGCATCCTTGTAGAACTTCTTGCAGCCGGTGGCTCCCTCATTGTCCTTGGTGCCGTCGCAGTCGTCATCGAACCCGTTGCACACTTCCTCGGCCCCGGGATGGATGGCCCAGGACGAGTCGTCGCAGTCGCCCGGCTTGGACGCTACGTACTGGCCGCTCGGCGAGCACAGGCAGGACGACTGTCCGTCGAGCCCCCAGCCGTCGTCGTCCTTGTCCTTGAAGTAGGTGCTGCAACCGGTGGCACCGGCTTCATCCACCTGGCTGTTGCAGTTGTCGTCTACGCCGTTGCACTTCTCCTTGGCTGTGGGCGAGATGGCCGCGTCGTACGGAGCGCAGTCCTGGAGGTCGGGGACCTTGTCGTTGTCGTCGTCATCGTCGCAGGCATCGCCGAACTCGTCCCCGTCGTTGTTCGCCTGGTCCTTGTTCTGGGCATTGAGGCAGTTGTCCAGCCCGTCCGGAACCGTGTCGCCGTCCTTGTCGTCGTCCAGGCAGTCCTTGACGCCGTCGCCATCGAGATCCGGGAAGCCCTCGTCCAACACGTAGTTGCAGTTGTTGTCGAGGCCGTCGCACAGCTCGGGCTTGCCCGGGGCCACCTTGATGTTTCCGTCGTCGCAGTCTCCGCCCTTGGTGACGACGTAGTCGCCGTTGGGGCCGCACATGCAGGCCATGTCGGCACTGGCGCCCCACCCGTCCTTATCCTTGTCCGCGTAGTAGAACAGGCACCCGCCGGCCCCGGTCTCGTCCACCTGGGTGTCGCAGTCGTTGTCGAGGGTATCGCAGATTTCGGGAGAGCCGGGGTAGGCGGTTCCCGCATTGTCGTTGCAGTCGCCGCCGGTCAACGCGGTGTAGTCCCCCTCCATCTTGCACTTGCACGCGGCCTTGCCGGTCCCGTAGCCGTCGCCATCCTTGTCCAGGAAGTAGGGGACGCAGCCGGTTGCCCCGGACTCGTCCACCTGCCCGTCGCAGTTGTCGTCCTGGCCGTTGCACATCTCGCTGGCGCCGGGGTACACTCCCATGTTCGAGTCATTGCAGTCGCCGGAGACCAGGGTGCTGTACTTCCCGGACGGATCGCAAAGGCACTTGAACTTCTGCTCGATGCCGTAGGCGTCGTTGTCGCCGTCGTAGTAGTACACATCGCAGCCGCCGGCATTCTCCTCATCGATCTTGCCGTTGCAGTTGTCGTCCACTCCGTTGCAGATCTCGGGAGCCCCGAGAAACACGGACTTCTCCGTGGGCGCGCAGTCAGTCAGGTCCGGATCCCCGTCGTTGTCGTCGTCACTGTCGCAGGCATCACCGGAGCCGTCCTTGTCCGTGTCCTTCTGATCCGTGTTGGCCACGGACTGACAGTTGTCCTTGAGGTCCTTGATGCCGTCGCTGTCGTCGTCGTCGTCCACGCAGTCGGCCAGCTGGTCCTTGTCCGCGTCGGGGTAGGACTCATCCACCTGGCCGTTGCAGTTGTTGTCCACGCCGTCGCACAGCTCCTTGGCGTTGTGGTAGATGCCCGGATCCTGCGGCGCACAGTCGCTGTCGTCCGGATCGCCGTCACCGTCGTCGTCGATGTCCTCGCAGTCGGCAACGCCGTTGTTGTCCTTGTCCGGGAAACCCTCGTCGATCTTGCCGTCGCAGTTGTTGTCCCCGCCGTCGCACAGCTCCATCGAGTTGTGGGACACGGCCTGGTCGAGCGGAGCGCAATCGGTATCATCCGGATCGCCGTCGCCGTCGTCGTCCTTGTCCAGGCAGTCGGTCAGCCCGTCCAGGTCGGTATCCTTGAACCCCTCGTCGATCTTCCCGTTGCAGTTGTCGTCGGCTCCGTTGCACTTCTCCTTGGCGAATGCGTTGACCTCGGGGTTCATGTCGTTGCAGTCGCTCTCGGCCAGCTCCCCGTCGCCATCCTTGTCCGCGTCGCAGGTGTCGCCCTGGCCGTCCTGGTCGTAGTCCAGCTGCTGCGGGTTCTTGTCGTAGGGGCAGTTGTCGAGCGGGTCGGGGACGCCGTCGTTGTCGTCGTCGTTGTCACAGACATCGCCCAGCGTGTCGGAATCGGTATCCGACTGCGACGGATTGGCCACGATGGGGCAGTTGTCATTGGGATCGGGCACGCCGTCGTCATCGTCGTCCGGGTCGAGGCAATCCGCCAGGCCGTCGAGGTCCGAGTCCATCTGTGTCTCGTCGATCTCGCCGTCGCAGTCGTTGTCGATGCCGTCGCAAAGCTCGTCCGCCGCGTGGTGGATGGCGGGGTCGAGGGGCTCGCAGTCCAGGGTATCCGGGTCGCCGTCCTGATCGTCGTCCTCGTCCACGCAATCGGCCATGAGGTCGGTATCGAAGTCGGCAAACCCTTCGTCCACCACGTTGTTGCAGTTGTCGTCCATGCCGTTGCACAGCTCCGGCCCGGGGACGGGGGCGGAGCACTCCGTCCAGCCGAACTCGGGATCGCAGTCATGCACGCCCAGGCACGTCCCGTACTCGTTGACGTTCTTGCAGTCCTTGGTCTGGCCGGCATTCATCAGGGTGCAGACGCAGCTTTGCGTGTTGGGAACGCACTGGAGGACCGACTCGCCAAGCTCCGGGATTTCCACTTCCTTGCAGCCATGGCCCTCCGGGCACTCGTTGTCCGCCGTGCAGTGGGTCAGGCAGAACTTGCCCTCATCCCCCAATGCCACGCAGTAGTCCTCTTCGGCACCGCATTCGCTGTGCTTCGTGCACGGCTTGCACTGGTTCCAGTAGGTCGGAACGCACACGAACGTCGGGTCGGGCGGGAAGATCATGACGCCCTGGCAGCTCCAGCCGGGGGGACACTCCTCGACGCACTGCTCGGTGCACTGAGAACCCTCCGGGGTCTGCAGGCAGATGCCGCTGATGCAGCCCTCCGAGTCGGAGCACGGATCGCCCAGCTTTCCCCCCTGCGGGGGAAGCTCGCCGTCCAGAACCAGATCCTCGGGAATCCAGGAATCCGGCTTGGGCGGAATGTAGAAGTCCTCTTCGTTCACGTCGGGCGGTGCCTTGGCGTCCTTGTCTGGAACCTGGACGTCCTGGACATCCTCGGTGAAGCTGCCGGTCACCTTGGCCGGATTGCTGCATGCCGCTGCCGCCACGACAAGAAACGCCCCGACTCCTACCCGTACCAAGAGCTTTGCCATCTCCGTCCTCCGTGTCACGGGCGGCATTATAGATTAAATGGCCGTCGATTTCAATGAAACGCGAAAATCGCAGGCGGGGATGCCTGCTGGGACGTCGTCCGCTCCGGGCTGAGGGGTTTCGTCCAGGGCCGGTCGACGCCCTTGCACAGGCGGACCCGCATCGGATGTTCCTTCCGCCGCAACGTTGTGCTACCGTTGCCCGAGTCCGTCGGACGGGACGCTTCCATCAGTCCGGGAGGTCACATTCTCATGCGGGCCACCAACGCTCGCCTCTGCATGATGTTCCATCGCCTGGCCGACCGCCTGGAGATCTCGGGCGGAAACTCGTTTCAGGTCCAGGCGTACCGCCGATTTGCAGACGGGGTTGCCGAGCTTGCGGACCCCCTGGTCGACCGCTGGGAAGCGGGCGCCGACCTGGCCGAAATTCCGGGCGTCGGCAAGGCCATCGCGGAGAAGCTCGATTCCCTGTTCCGCACCGGGACGTTCCCCCTGCTCGAACGACTTCATGCGGAGGTCCCGGCCAGCCAGCTCGAGCTCCTCCACATTCGAGGACTGGGGCCGGCCAGGGTTCGAGCGCTGGCCGAACAGCTTCAGGTCCGCGACGTGCACCAGCTCCGAAAGGCCCTTGAATCGGGGCAGCTGGCGGAGGTCAAGGGGCTCGGCGAACGGACCGGAAGCCGCATTCAGCGCAGCCTCTACGAGTACATGAGCCACCGAGGACGTCGACTCCGGTACCAATGCGAAGGGCCCATGGAGCTGCTCATCTCCCACGTGCGCCGCTGCCCCGCTGCCGCCCAGGTCATCCCAGCCGGTTCCTTTCGCCGTGGCGTCGAAGACATCCTCCGCCTCAAGCTGGTCGTGGTCACCGGCCGACCAGATGAGCTGAGGGAGTGTCTGGCCCGATTCGATGCGGCCGAGCCGATCGACCCGGTTCGAGGAAGCGACGAACCCATGCAGGGCGCAGCTCCCCGCACCCCCGCATTGGCCAGCCTCCGCTTCGATACCGGGCTTCATGCCGACATCCATGCAGCGACGTCCGAGACGCTCGGAGCCGCGCTCGCCTGGCACACCGGCCCTCAGTCGCTGCGCGATTCTCTCGGCGCTCTGGCCGTGATTCGCGGCTACACCTTCGGACCGCAAGGGCTCTCGTCCGCCAACGGCACTGTCCACACTCCGGACGAGGAGACGTTCTTCCGTCTCCTCGGCCTGAACGTCATTCCGCCGGAGCTGCGCGACGAGCCGGGCGTGGACGTGAAGGCAGCCGACACCCCCTTCCCTCGCCTCCTGGCACGCGAAGAAATCCTCGGGGATCTTCACATGCACACCCAGGCCTCGGACGGGAGCGGCTCGGTCCTGGACATGGCGATTGCGGCAAGGGCGCTGGGCCACCGCTACATTGCGGTAACCGACCACACGCAAAATGTGCGGATCGCAAACGGGCTGACTCCGGAACGGGCCGCAGCACTGATCGACGAGGTACGACGTGTGGATGGCCAGGTGGACGGCATCAGGATCCTCGCGGGTCTCGAGGTGGACATCCTCAAGGACGGGAGCCTCGACATGCCGGAGGAGATCCTCTCCCGGCTGGACGTGGCGATCGCATCCGTTCACAGCCACTTCGATCAGCCGCAGGAGGAGATGACGGCCCGGGTTCTCGAGGCCCTGAAGAACCCGCGTATCCACATCCTGGGCCACCCGACCGGACGACTCATCGGACAGAGAAGCCCTCTCCAGCTCGACATGGACCGGGTGTTCGAGCTCGCCACGAAGACCCGGGTTGCGCTCGAGCTCAATTCGAACCCCGAGCGCCTCGACCTCAACGACCGGCATTGCGGCATCGCATCCCGCCTGGGCATCCCCATCGTCATTTCCACCGACGCCCATTCCCCGTCCCAGCTCGACAACATGTCCCGAGGTGTCCTCCAGGCCCGCCGCGGCGGGTTGACCGCTCAACACGTCGTGAACACGCTGCCCTGCGAGGAAGCGCTGGCCGTGCTGAGGAGGGGGTAGGACAGATAGGACGAATAGGACGCATGGGACGCATGGGACGCATGGAAGGCATAGGACGGGGGGGAGCTAGGGGGGGCTTTTGACCAGTGGCCGATGGGGCTACTCGGCTGTTCATGCTAGGTAGCCAATCCTGCGATAGAGGCCGTTCTTCCTCGGGGGGCGGCGGCGGGTCCTATTTGTCCTATTCGTCCTATCTGTCCTGTTCGTCCTATGTCTTTTCCCCGCCGCCCCCCCCCCCCCCCCCCCCCCCCCCCCCCCCCCCCCCCCCCCCCCCCCCCCCCCCCC
>CAITUV010000013.1 GCA_903895725.1 uncultured Myxococcales bacterium
GACTGCAAGTGCGGAGCCGGCAAGGGCGAGTGCAAGTGCGGGCCGGACTGCAACTGTGGTCAGGGAAAGGACTGCAAGTGCGGAGCCGGCAAGGGCGAGTGCAAGTGCGGGCCGGACTGCAACTGTGGTCAGGGAAAGGACTGCAAGTGCGGAGCCGGCAAGGGAGAGTGCAAGTGCGGGCCGGACTGCAAGTGCGGTGAAGGCAAGGGCGAGTGCAAGTGCGGCAAGGGGGAAGGTGCCTGCGGCTGCGGCGGGCCCGGCGGCTGCGCTCATGGCGACAAGCCGGGACTGTGCTCCCTCCTGTCGGCGGAGGACGTTGCGTTTGCAGTCGAGGAGTTCGAGCTCGGTGTGGTGGTCTCGGTCACCAGTGCCACGCCCGAGAAGGTGGGCGAGATTCAGGGCACGCTGGCCAAGATCGCCGAGTTCATCAACAACTGGAAGCCGGGCGAGGGGTGCGGTTGCCAGGGCAAGTGAGAGGTAACCCCCGGAATGTCTGAATCTCTGCACCAGCCGGCGGTGGCAGCGCCACCCGGGAACCCCTCGGACGATGCCTTGATGGCACTCGTTCGAGAGGGGGACCGGGTGGCGTTTGCGCACCTGGTCGAGCGCCATCGGCACCGTGCCTGGGCGGTTGCCTGGCGCTACACGGGCTCAACCGAGGCAGCCCAGGATCTGGTGCAGGACGCCTTCCTTCGCGTGTGGGAGAATGCGGGGCGCTATCGAGGCGAAGGGCGGTTCGTCGGCTACCTCCTTCGACTCCTGGTCAATCGAGCTCTCAACCTCAAACGAGCTTCGGTGCGGGAGGTGACTGCCGAGGCTCCCGAGCCTTCAGGCGGTGAGAGCCCCGAAGATCGGCTGGAGCGGGCCCGCCATCGACAGGCAGTCGTCGATGCGATGCAGGCGCTTCCGCCGTCGCAGCGGATGGCCCTGGCCCTCCGGTATCAGGATGACATGTCCTACGAGGAGATTGCCGCTGCGATGGAGTGCTCGGTCAAGGCGGTGGAGCGGCTGATTGCCCGGGGGCGGGACGGACTGAGAGGTCGGTTGGCCTATCTCTCCACGTCGACGTAGACGGTCTTGCCGACCTGTACCGGGAGGTACCGGGATTCCCGCTTCAGCGTGATCACGATGCGGACCAGATCCTTGACCTGGATCGTCTCGATCTGCATGACCGGGGTATTGAAGTTCCGAGTCACCAGCGGCCTGCGATCATTGGTCTTGGGGACCGAGGCTTTGGCGATCTCCACAAAGATCTGAGGCGGAATTGCGGGGTCGGACTGAGCCTGCACGAAGTTGTCGTAGACCCACGGCGACACGGGACGGTCGGCCAGCACGAAGATGCGGGAGAACAGCTCGCGCTGCTCGAAGCCGATGCGATCGATGACGATCTTCCCCTTGGGCGGGTCGACCGGGGCTCCTTGAGGATTCCCTTCCTCGCGGCCGGGCACGGCCCCCTGGTACGTCCGGACCTTGAACAGCTTGAATTCCTCGTCGATGTAGACTTCCTGGAACGCCCCGGTGGAGTAGACGTTGTACGGATCCTCGGACTGACCTGGCTCGACCTGGGGTTTCTCGCCCGTTCCTGTCGGTTTCTCCTGGGCGAGGAGGCCCGCTGCGGGCAGCAGAGCGAGGAGCGCCAAAGCTGTAATGTGCTTCTTCATGACCACACCACCTCCACGGCCAGGGTACCACGTTGGTCGAGCGCATGCAAAAAACAGAGGTGATGCCATGACGCGGCGTTGACAGAGCCCGGGGGGAGACCTACTCTTCCGGCATGGCACTGTGGAAGATAGGGCTCCTCGTCGCTGTGCTGACTGCCGGATGGTTCCTGCTGCCGCGTCACTTCGACATGGTCGTGCTGGTCTGCGCACTGGTGTGGGGAGTGGATTACCTGCGTGGGCGGTCTAGCCTGCTGGAAACGAGGCGGAGGGGGTCGGTCACCCGCCTGGGGGAGCTGCTCGGCGTCGAGACCCGACGCGGCCAGGCCAGCTTCCGCTTTCCGAGGGCCGGGGCAATCGGGGAGTTCTCGTCCCACACCGTCGAGTCCGGGGGGCGCCTGGTCGACCTGGTGGAGCTCTCGCTTCCCACCTTCCGAAAGGTCCCCTTCTGCTTCGTGGTGCGCTTCAAGGACGCACAGATCCGCGAGTCGGAGCTGGTCGAGAACAGCATGATTCCGGGGATACGGTTCGAGTACATCCTGCGCCGAGTCGAGCTCGGCGAGCCCCTGGAAGCCGCGGCCAACCTGCCCGATCTCATGGTCGACGTCGTTCGCGAGCTCGGGGGGGAGGGGCAGCTTCGACGCCTTTCGGGCCGGCAGATCCGGGTGCAGAAGGTGTACTACAACGGCCGTTCGCTGCATTTCCAGACCCTGATGCCCCAGGAGGGGCCTGGTCCGGGCGAGCTGGAGACGTTCCTGGAGGATGCCTTCGGGATGCATGCCCGGCTGGTGGAGCTGGTGGATGGCGTGGAGTTTCGTGTGCCCATGTGACAGGAGCGGCGGATGGACACTGGACTCAGGGACAAAGTGGCAGTGGTCGCTGCGAGCAGCCGGGGGATCGGCTTTGCAGCGGCTCGGGGCCTGGCAAGCGAGGGGGCGCGGGTGGTGATGTGCGCCCGCGATGCGGAGCGGCTGGAATCGGCAGCGACGGAGCTTAGGTCCTCGACCGGTGCGGAGGTTCTGGCCGTGGTGGCGGACCTGACCGACCCGACGGGCCCCGGCCGCGTGGTCGACGCCGCCCGAGAGCGATTCGGGCGCATCGACGTGCTGGTGACGAACACGGGAGGGCCGCCGCCCATGCCGTTTTCCCAGGTCCGGGAGGAGGATTGGACCCGGACGTTCGGGTCGCTCTTTCTCAGTGCCGAGAAGTTGATCCGGCTGGCGCTGCCGGGCATGACCAAGGCCCGATGGGGACGGGTCGTGGCGCTGACCTCGTGTGCCTGCCGTGAGCCTGTCCCGGGGATCGTGCTGTCCAACTCCATCCGGATTTCCCTGCACGGGCTGCTCAAGTCGCTGGTGCTGGAGTATGGGGAGAGCGGAGTCACGTTCAACGCCGTGCTTCCCGGCTTCACCCTCACGGACCGGATGAAGGAGCTCCTCGCTTCCCGGTCGAAGTCGAGCGGGCGCAACCCTCAGGAGCTGGCGGTGGAGGCCACCCAGGCAATTCCCATGAGGCGAGCAGCAACACCCGACGAGGTGGCCGCTGCCGTGGTGTTCTTGTGCTCGCAGGCCGCATCCTATATAACGGGGGTCAGCCTGCCGGTCGATGGAGGCCGAGGGGGGTTCGTTCTCTGAGGCCCGGGGCCAGAAGGCCCCGACTCCGCTGACGACGGGCTTTCGCAAGGGAGGGGGCCATGCCTGAGATCTCGCACGTCACGTCTGAGCAGCTGCTGCTGGATTCGCTGCGTCTCGGGCGCAAGCTATACCAGACGGGATTCCGCCCCAAGCACGCCATCTCGATCTGGCGCGGCGGGACCGTGGTCGGCCTGGGGGTCGATGCCTTCTTCCGAAACCAGGGGGTGTTCGTCAACCACACCACCATCGCAACCGAGAGCTACACCGGCATCGAGCGGCAGGAGCAGGTCCGGGTCAAGGGATTCGAGCACGTCATCCAGTCCATTTGTCGGGAGGACGGGCTCCTCATCATCGACGACGTCTACGAGACCGGCAACACCATCAAGGCCATCATCGAGACCCTGAAGGAGAAGGCCAGGGCCAATACGCCTTCCCGGATCATGGTGGGTACCATCCACCGCAAGCCCGAGAAGGTCCAGTACGACGGCGTCGAGGTCCAGTGCCTCTACGACGTGGATGGCAAGACCTGGATCGATTACCCCCACGAGCTGGTGGACCTGATCACCGAAGATCCCGACGATCCTCTCATCCGGCGGAAGTGCCCCGCCATATGGGAAGCCCTCCGCAGGGAGGATCAGGTGCCGGAGATCGAGCGGATTCCGGAGCCCTATCGTTACCTGCGCCCCGAGGAAGTGACTCGGGATGCAGTCCGGCTCGGGGTCAAGATCTTCAAAGATACGGCGTTCCAGCCCGACTACATCGTCGCCCTCTGGCCCGGCGGTGTGCAGGCCGGCCTTCCGCTCCACGAAGCCTACAAGTACATGATGAAGAAGAGCGGCCAGCCCCGGCGAAAGCCCGATCACATCAGCATCAATACAGCCAGCACGCACCTGACGTATCGGACGCACATCCTCGGGCTCGACTACCTTGCCGAGCGGATCAACCGGGACGACAACGTGCTGCTCGTCGATTCCACCTTCAAGAGCGGTCGCTTCGTCAACGACGCGATGGCCCGGCTCAAGGAGCTGTTGCGAAGGAACATCAATGACGAGCGGGTCCGGGTGGCCTCGCTCTACTGGAACCCGGAGGACCAGTCCACCTGGACCACCCGGCCGTTCGTCCGCAAGCCGCACTACTACGTCCGGGAAACCCGGGGCACGCTCATTTACCCGCATGCCTTCCACCGCTTCCGGGACCCTCGCCGGGAGCTTCGCGAAGTCTGGCCCGAGATGGCCGACATCCTCTTCGTTCCGTAGCCCACCAAAAAAAAGGGTTGCAAAGCGCAAACCCCCCATTATTTTGTCTCTGCTTTCCGGCGCCGAGGGCGCGGGAGCAACATGGAAACCAACGGGCTTTGAAGCCTTGGAAAGGAGGTCGAGTCATGAAGGTGAAGCCGTTGCACGACAGAGTGCTGGTCAAGAGAATCGAAGAGGAAGAGCGTACTGCCGGCGGAATCATCATCCCGGACACCGCCAAGGAGAAGCCGAGCCAGGGCATCGTGGTGGCCGTGGGCGAAGGCAAGAAGGACGAGAAGGGCAAGCGCATCCCCATGGATGTCAGCGAGGGCGACCGGGTCATGTTCGGCAAGTACGCCGGGACCGAGGTCAAGATCGACGGCCAGGAGCACCTGATCCTGCGCGAAGACGACATCCAGGCAATCATTACGAAGTAACCAACCGGAATTCCGAGGAGGAAGGAACATGGCAGCAAAGATCCTGATGTTCGATGAGGAAGCAAGGAAGCATCTCCTGCGCGGCGTCAACGTCCTGGCCAACGCGGTCAAGGCCACGCTCGGTCCCAAGGGCCGCAACGTGGTCCTGGAGAAGACCTTCGGCGCACCGACAGTGACCAAGGACGGCGTCACTGTGGCCAAGGAAGTGGAGCTCGAGGACAAGTTCGAGAACATGGGCGCCCAGATGGTCAAGGAAGTGGCCTCCAAGACCTCGGACGTCGCTGGCGACGGCACCACCACCGCCACGGTGCTCGCCCAGGCGATCTTCACCGAGGGCGTGAAGATGGTTTCCGCCGGTCACGACCCCATGGGCATCAAGCGCGGCATCGATCAGGCCGTCGCCGTCGTCATCGAGGAGCTCAAGAAGCTCTCCAAGGAGACCAAGGACTACAAGGAGATCGAGCAGGTCGGCACCATCTCGGCGAACAACGATTCCACCATCGGCAAGATCATCGCCCAGGCGATGGACAAAGTCGGCAAGGAAGGCGTGATCACGGTCGAGGAAGCCAAGTCCATGGAGACCACCCTGGACGTGGTCGAGGGCATGCAGTTCGATCGCGGCTACCTCTCCCCCTACTTCATCACCGACCCGGAGCGGATGGAATCCACGTGGGAGAACCCCTACATCCTGCTCTATGAGAAGAAGGTCTCCTCGATGAAGGACCTGCTGCCCCTGCTGGAGCAGGTTGCCCGCACCGACAAGCCGCTGCTCATCATCGCCGAGGACGTCGAGGGCGAGGCTCTGGCCACCCTCGTGGTCAACAAGCTGCGTGGCACCCTCAAGGTGTGCGCGGTGAAGGCTCCCGGCTTCGGCGACCGCCGCAAGGCCATGCTCGAAGACATCGCGATCCTCACCAACGGCCGCGTCATCTCCGAGGATCTCGGCCTGAAGCTCGAGAAGGTCACCCTCAATGACCTCGGCAAGTGCAAGCGCATCACCGTGGACAAGGAAAACACCACGATCGTCGACGGCGCCGGCAGCGCCGAGGACATCAAGGGCCGCATCAGCCAGATTCGCGCCCAGATCGAAGAGACCACCAGCGACTACGACCGGGAGAAGCTCCAGGAGCGCCTGGCCAAGCTGCATGGTGGCGTGGCCGTCATCAACGTCGGGGCCGCAACCGAGACCGAGATGAAGGAGAAGAAGGCCCGCGTCGAGGACGCCCTCAACGCAACTCGCGCCGCGGTCGAAGAAGGCATCGTCCCCGGTGGCGGCGTGGCACTCGTTCGCTGCTGCGACGCAGTGGGCGTCCTGGGCAAGAAGCTCAACGGCGCCGAGAAGATCGGCTCCGACATCGTCAAGCGCGCCATCGAGGAGCCGCTCCGCTGGATCGCCAACAACGCTGGCTGGGAAGGCAGCATCGTGGTCAACAGGGTCCGCGAGGGCAAGGGTGCCTTCGGGTTCAACGCCCTGACCGAGGTCTTCGAGGATCTCGAGGCAGCCGGCATCATCGACCCGACCAAGGTCGCCCGGACTGCGCTCCAGAATGCGGCCAGCGTGGCATCGCTCATGATCACCACGCAGTGCCTCATCGCCGAGAAGCCCAAGGAAGACAAGATGCCCAAGATGCCGGGCGGCGGCATGGGCGGCATGGGCGGCATGGAAGACATGATGTAGTCTCGCACGGCTCGTTGAAGTAGCGACAGGGGGGGCGTTACCGCCCCCTTTGTCGTTTAAGGACCGGCCAAGAATCCCTGTGGACGAGGACCGGCACTACGGGCTATCGTAGGCCCCTGGAAACGGAGGTGGACATGGCTACCCGCATCGATCACATTGGCATCGCAGTGCAGAAGCTGGACCCCGCGGTGGAGTTTTTCAGGGATCGCCTGGGGCTTCCGCTCAAGGAGATCAAGGAGCTCCCGGAGCGGGGGCTGCGGATCGCCTTCTTTCAGGTCGGGGATACCCTTGTCGAGCTGCTGGAGCCTCTGACCGAAGACAGCCAGATCAGCAAGTTCCTCGCCACCCGGGGTGAAGGGATTCACCACATGGCCCTGAGCACCCAGGACATCAACGGCAAGATGACCGAGCTCACCACGGCCGGCATCCGCATGGCGACGCCAACCACCTCGATCGGGGCCGAAGGCTGCCCCATCGCGTTCCTCCATCCCAAGGCCACGTTCGGAGTTCTTCTGGAACTGATCGAAAAGAAGATCTGACCATCCCAGCCCCGACCACGCGGGAGGGGCCCTGCAGATGCGCCGTTGCCAGTGGTCAGCAATCCCAGCCCCGACCACGCGGGAGGGGCCCTGTGGATGTGCCCTCTACTTCGTGCAGTAGCCTGCCGCCTGCTTGCTGTAGTAGTTGGTGCACTTGGGGAACGGGCCTTCCGCATCGCACAGCGGCTCCTTCCCCTTGGACGTGTTGCAGAACTTCCGACAGGTCCAGGCCGCACCGCCTGCGGAGAGGCACTGGAGCCCTTCGGCGCACTCATTGGGCTGGCCCGAGCACCCGTCTCCCTCCAGTTTGGTGCCTGCGGTCAGGCAGATCGGTGCGTTGGCCCCGCCGTCGAAGTAGCAGCCGTCCCCCTCCAGCTCGCAGTCCTGGAGCAGGAGGTTGCACTTCTTGTCCGGTTCCGCTCCGACGGAGCAAACCTTGTACACCGAGCCCTGGAGATCCATGCACTGCATCCCTTCGCCGCAATCGGAGTGGGTCGCACAGATCGGGTAGCAGATTGCTCCGGTCTCGGTCCCGGAAAGCTCGATGCAGATTCCTTCGGCGCAGGAATCCGTGCCACCGCATGGCTCACCGTACTTCTGGGTGCCAGCGACCTCGCAGAGCGGCCCGGTGTTGTCCTGCCCGTAGGTGCAGTAGCTTCCTTCCGGGCAGTAGAGGTTCTTGATGGGGTCGCAGGGGGCGCATTTGCCGTCCGTGTTGCAGAACAGGTTGTCGCCTGCGCAGCCGCCGCAGGAGCCGCCACAGCCGTCGTCGCCGCATTCCCGATTGGTACAATCGGGCATGCACGGGCCTTCGCAGGCCTGGCTCACAGGCATGCAGAACGTGCCGTCCGCACACAAGCCGCAGGAGCCGCCGCAGCCGTTGGGCCCGCAGGCCTTGTTCAAGCAGTTGGGGACGCAGTCGGACGGCTTTGCGATACAGGTGTAAGTGGTCTGGTCGCAGATGAGCCCGCCGGTGCAGGTCCCGCACTCGCCGCCACAGCCGTCGGGGCCGCATTCGACGCCGTCACAGGTCGGCTCGCAGACGTACTCCTTGCACACGCCGCCCACGCAGTTCTCGCCGACCGGACAGCCGCCGCAGGAGCCGCCGCAGCCATCGTCTCCGCACTCCTTGCCGTCGCACACGAACGGGGAGTCGCAGTTGATCTTGCACGTGGCGGAATCGACCTCGCAGACCTCGGCCTTGGCGCAGACCTCCTGCTCGGTCCACTTGAGGCTCCCCTTGTCGTCGGCGGGCACGCACATCAGCACGGCATTGGTGCCTTCGAGCGACTTGCCACACTCCGACTCGCTCTCCACGAGGCAGGCCTCCCCGCTCTTGGGGGCCTTGGGGTCCTCGGTCCCATCGTCTCCGCCGCCGCATGCAAGGCCGTAGAGCGCTGCCGCCGAGGCCGCCAGACCAACCGCCAGTATCCAGGCATAACGCTTGCGCATCGTTTCGTCCTCCGTGGGCAAGACCGTCAAAGCGCCCCTGATGTTACCTCGTTTTCGTGCGCGTGCCAATTCCCACGGCGACGGGCCTCCAGTCGAATGCGGGGCAAAGCAGATTGCCGGGCCGAGGTTGCACGGCGAGCACAACTCGAGGACTTGACCGGCCCAAGCGCCCAGCCCATAGTAGAGGACGGACGCATCATGTGCCAGGCCGGGAGCTTGCGACTCGGTCCGGTTTCCCGCGGGGGGAATCGCCATGGCCGGGAGCTCTGCGTCGAGCCGTCAGGTGTCAGGGGGGGAACCATGAGCCTGGGCAAAATCCTGTGGGTGGCCGGAATCACGGCCTTCTTCAAGCGGGTTGCCAGCCTGCTTCCGCGTCCGAGAAGACCGGATCCGGGAATGCAGATGGAATCGGCAGGGAGCCGTGCTTCTGCAGCCTGCGTCGCTTGTGCGCTGCTGTCTATTCTGCCCGGGAGCCCCTGCCTCGGGGAGTCGCCAGCCCCCCTGATCGTCACCTATCGCCCCATGAAGCCCGAGATCTTCTTTTTCTCGGATGTCCCGCACAGGCTCATGACGGAGCTTCTCCCGCCCGAGCTCGTGGGGCCGCCGCTGACCTGCTTCCGCCCTGACGACGAAACCGTGCGGCAGGCTCTGGAGGCTGCGGACGAAGCGGTGAGCGCGGCGGGAGAGCCGGCAGCCCTGGCAGCTGCACTCCTCCGGCGGGGCGCCGTCGTGCTGGAGGCCGAGAACCTCCGGTGCGACCTCGAGTACGACCGGTACGACGAGGCGGTCAGGCAATATGAGAAGGGCGGAGGCGGCGAGTCGCCGACCCTGCCGGCCTGTCCCGATTCCAGCGCTGCCCTGGCGGACTGGCAGCAGGCCGTGGCCGCTTGTCCGGATTTTCCGGGCCGGGACAAGGCCATCTACCTGGCCGCCACGGAGCTCGAGCGCTCCGGCAGGCTCGAGGAGGCCGCCTCTCTTGCCGAACGGGTCAAGAGCGAGCACCCGGAGAGTGCGCTGGTGTTCGACTCGATGCTGCTTGCCGGACTCGCCTTGTACACGTCCGACGAGCTCGACGAGGCCCGGGAACGCTTTGAGGTTGCTGCGCAAGCAAGCCCTTCCCGAGCGCTCGAACCGCTGTACATGATCGCCTGGATTGACTTGCGGCGCTGGAGCTACCTGAATGCGGCGATTGAGTTCCTGAACCTGATCGAGCGGGCCCGCACTGCGGTCGACATGGATCGACGAAACGTCGGCCCGCTCGTCGAAGAGGCAATCGAGTCCGTTGCCTGGATGCTTGCATCCGACGATTGGGATGGGGACGGCCTGAGCGACGTGACCCGGATCGCAGAGAGGACGCTGGGCGTCATCAACGACGCACAGGAGGACGCTTTGCCTCTGCTGAGGGCGGTGCTGGAACAGATTGCCGATTCCGGCGGAAGGGAGAGGGAGGACTTCGTGGCGTTGAGCCTCGCATACCTGGAGCGGTATCCTCTGACCGCCGATGCTCCGGTTCGGCACGATGCGCTCGTGCATGCACTGGACCTGAGGACTGAGGACCGGTCGGAATCACACGAGCAACGATGCCAGGCTGGGCGACAGGCCCTTTCTGAGCGGAAGCGAATGGGCGATCTCTACGCGGCTGGAGGCGAGTGGCGCAGGATCCACGAGGCCGACATTCAGGCTGTGAGCAAGGCCGACGAGCTCGTGCACCGGGCCATGACGGAGAGGGCCTTGCTCCTCCATCGAAGGGCCCAGGACATCCGAATGATGGAGGTCGATGGGAAGGCAAGCGGTGCGTCGCGCCCCTGGTACTGCCGCGCTCAGAGGGCCTACATCGAGCTCATCGAGCGATTCCCGGATTCGACCGAGCAGTGCAATGTCCGGCGGGGCATCGGTGAGGCAGCGTTCTTCGGCACCTGGAACGAAGCCGAGGCCCTCCAGTTGCTTGTCCCGGTTCGAGACGATCCACGGTGTCCCGACTGGGCCCGAAACGATGCCGCTGACTTGGCAAGACGGCTCGAAGAGCGCTCGGCAGCGGCCCCTGCAGGGGACGTCCCTGCTCCGCCCTGCTCCTCGCCCGAGGACGAGTCGGACGAGCACGGCTTCTGCCTGGCGGATGACTACAGCGGGTTCGCCTCCGCTCCCGAGGCCAACATCGTTTCTACGTGGGACGAGCGTTACCGAGCCAGTCGAGTTGCCCAACGGCGCTCGAGTGAGCTGGCTCGTTGCGCTCAGGAAGCGTGCAGAGGAGGCTGCAGCTCGGACAACCGCCTGGTCAACGTCGACGTGTCGGTCCAGGCCAACGGCCGAGGCGTCGTGCATGCCGATTCGGGGGGAGCCTCCGGCTCCCTCGAGCGCTGCATCGAACGACAGGTATCGTCGTGGAGATTCCCCAAGCCAGAGGCCGCTCCCATGAACGTCGAGTTCAAGGTGGCTCTCGTGCCGGAGTAGGGATGGCAGCGACGGATGTGGACTCTATACCATTCGTTCCCGGGCGACCTGTAGAACCCGCAGCTCCGGCAGCACTTCGGCAAGCTTCCGATCGATTCGGGGGGCAGAGGAGAGCGGCCATCGGATGCGCAGGAGCGTTCCGCCGGTCGGCCACCCCTCGGGCAGCGCCACGTCGTCTGGGGAGACGGCTTCGACAGCCAGCGCAGGGAGCCTCCGCTCCTCGACCGCAGCCCTCAGGCACTCGACCGGGCCTGGGGCGGCAGCGTCCACCTGCAGCAGGTATTCGGCAACGTCCAGCTTGGAGGCCTTGGCGACTGATTCGTCCGGGAGCGTCGCGCTCAGGAGCGTCAGGCCAGGCACGCCGACCGCTGTCAGTCGCTCGAGGAGACCCTGGTCTGATCCGGGATCCTGCACCACGATGTCCACTACTTCGTCGAGGCCGAGCCAGCCCAGGGGCAGAGGAGGCGGGAAGTAGAGCAGCGGCCTTGGGTTGAACCCCTGGCTGCGGGCCAGTCGGATTCCCGACCGGCGCACCAGCAGTGTGAACTGACGCAGCAGATCCAGGTGACCGAGCAGGAGCGCCGGGCCCTCCTTCCGATACCTGATCCGCAAGCGGCGGGGAGGGGCAATGGGGGGCTTGGCCGTCGCCGTCGCTGTCGCCGAAGCCGTCGCCGCTGCTGTCGGCGTAGCCGTCGCCGTTGCCGTCGGCGTAGCCGTCGTCGTTGCCGTCGCCGTTGGCGATTTCGCCTCCTCCGGCCTCTCGCACGCTGCCCCGCACCGGAAGCAGACGAACTTCTTCCCGAAGGGGTCGCAGGGAGGGGTCGTGGCCTCCTCCAGTGCCCTCTTGCGCTCCCGCTCCAGCCAGGAATCGTCCACCGCGATGCGGACATGGCTCCACGGGAGCGGAGCCCCCGGAGACAGTGAGGTCAGGAAGATGTCCGGTTCCAGAACGAGCCGGGAGAACACCTCCCGCCACGTGGCCGGGTTGAACACCTCGTCCCAACTGTCGAACCGGGCCCCGGCCTTCCATGCAGATTCGATGGAATCGGCCAGCCGGATGTCGCCGCGGGTAAGTACCGCTTCGAGCCAGGACATGCGTGGGTTGTGCCACTTGAGCTCCACGCCGCGGGGCAGGTTGGTCCGGAGCCACTCGAGGCGTTGCTCGATCAAGGGCAGCGGGAGCATCCCTTCCCATTGGAACGGCGTGTGGGGCCGGGGAACGAACCAGGACACTGATGCCACCAGCGCCCCCTTCCCACCAAAGCGGCTTCTCACGATGCGGGCGCAGTCGGCTGCAAGCGAGCACAGCTCCTTCAGGTCGTCCAGCGTCTCAGTGGGGAGACCCACCATGAAGTACAGCTTGACCCGCTTGATTCCGCTGTCCGCAATTCGAGCTACGGCCTCGATGATCTGGGCGCGGGTGACGTTCTTGTTGATCAGGTTGCGCAACCGCTGGCTGCCCGCTTCGGGGGCGAGAGTGAGGCTGGAGATCCGTCCCCGGTTCAACGTGGAGAGCACGGTCGAGTCCAGCCCGTAGGCTCTCAGCGAGGAGATGGCCAGCGACACGTCGAGGTCGGCCGAAGCGGTCCGAAGCCGATCCACCAGCGGAAGCAGCTGGCTATAGTCGGCCGTAGACAGGCAGGCAATCGAGATCTCGTCGAGCCCCGATGCCGTGATGCACTGCCGGGCCCACTGCTCCATGGCCGCAGGATCCCGCTCTCTCGGAGGCCGGTAAGTGAAGCCGGCCTCGCAGAAGCGGCAGCCCTGCTGGCAACCCCGGGCAATTTCGAGCGACACGCGGTCAAAGACGGTCTCGATGGCCGGGACCGGGAATTCCACGAACGGAAGGTAGGCGTCGAGACTCGCTACCGTCTGCTTGTGCACGGGGGGCCCAAAACGGACCGAGAAATGGGCCCCGTCCGACTTGGCCTGCCCGTCCGACCCGTCCGATTCGACCGACCCGTCCCAACTGTCCGACCGGTCTGACGACGAGGGGCCTGCCCGTCGGATCCCCGGCACGTAAGTGCCCGGCAACGCGTCCAGCACCCGCAGCAGCTCCCCCCGGGGGCCATTTCCGAGCGTCCGCACCGACTCGACCAGCCGGGGGAGCGCTTCCTCTCCGTCGCCGACGACGAAACAGTCGAAGAACGGTGCCATGGGCTCGGCGTGGCTTGCACACGGTCCCCCGCCGACGATCAGGGGCAAGCCCGAGCGCTCTGCAGCCCGCAGCGGTATCCCGCCCAGGTCGAGCATGGTCAGGACGTTCGTGTAGTTGAGCTCGTACTGGAGCGAGAACCCGATGAGGTCGAACTCCCGCAGCGGCAATCCGGCGTGGCGGGAGCAGAGCGGCTCGCTGCGTGCCCGGAGAGCCTGCTCCATGTCCATCCAGGGGGCAAATGCCAGGTCGACGTAGACTCCGGGCATCCTCCGAAGCAGTGAGTAGAGGATCCGCATGCCCGTGTTGGACATCCCGATGTCGTAGAGGTCCGGGTATGCGAGGAGCACCTTGAAATCGCCCGGCATCGGAGCACGATACCCTGCAGGGAAGAACTCCGGCCCCATGTAGCGGGCCGGCTTCTTCACATCCAGGTCGACGAGGTCTGAGGGATTCACTAGTACAGATCCAGCGGCCCGATGGCGGCTTCGACCGCCTTGAGCACGTCGAGCCGCTCGACGGAAGCGGCCATGTTGTTGTGGTCGGTAAAGAGGGGGCGATCTTCGTCGAGGTGAGCGACCACCTCCCGAATGGCACCGTGTGCGGCCACGACGCCGTCCCCCTGCTTGTGGGAGCGGAAGTCCAGTCCCTGCGCGGCTGCAATGAACTCGATGCCCAGCACGCCGTGGGCGTTCTCGATGATCTGCTGGGTCTTGAGCGCGGAGTTCATGCCCATGGACACGAAATCCTCCTGGTCGGCGGCGGCCGGAATCGACTGGGTATAGGCCGGCTGTGAGAGAATGCGCTGCTCGACGATCAGCATGCCGGCCGTGTACTGGCTGAGCATGTGGCCCGAGAACATCCCGGCCCCCTTGGTCAGGAATGCGGGCAGCCCGACGCTCAGGGCCGGGTTGAGGAGGCGGTTCAAGCGCCGCTCGGACAGCACGGAAACCATGCAGATTCCGGCCCCGGCGCAATCGAGGGGCATGCTGGCCGGGGAACCCTGGAAGTTGGCACCGGTCAACACGATCTTGTCGTCGCCCAGGAACAGCGGGTTGTCGGCCACGCCATTGAGCTCGGTCTCAACCTGGCTGCGGGCCCAGCGGAGCTGATCGCGTGCAGTCCCGATGACCTGCGGGGTCGAGCGCATGGAGTAGGCATCCTGGACCTTCGTCTTCAGGCGACCTTCGATCAGGTCGGAACCCTTGAGCACCTTGCGCAGGTTGCGGGCGGACGTGACCGCCCCCTGGAATCCCCGGAGCTGGTGCAGGCGCACATCGTATGGCTTCATGTTGGCCAGGAGCGCCTCGAGTGTCATGGCCGCTGCGATCTCGGCCTGGAGGATCCACCGCTCCATGTCGTACAGGGTCTGGCAGGCAATGGAAGTGATCACGTTGCTGCCATTGATGGAGGCCAGGCCGTCCCGGGCTTCGAGCACGACGGGCTCAAGGCCCGCCTTGAGCATGCCGTCTCGAGCGGGCATGCGCTGTCCCTCGAAGAACACCTCCCCTTCGCCGATCATGGCGAGGGCAATCTGGCTCATGGGCGAGAGGTCGCCGCAGGCACCGACGCTCCCCTTCTCGCAGACGACCGGCGTCACCCCGCGGTTGAGCATGTCGACGAAGGTCTGGGTGATCACGGGACGGCAGCCGGAGTAGCCGTTGCAGTGGACGTTGATGCGGCTGAGCATGGCCCCACGCACGACCGGGATGGGGTACGGCTTGCCAATTCCGGCCGCATGATTGTAAATCAGGTAGCGCTGGAACGCCTTGATCTGGTCGTCATTGAGCACCACCTCGGAGAACTCGCCGATGCCGGTGTTGACGCCATACATGATCTCGTGTGCGGCAATGCGCTGCTCGATGAACGCCCGGCTCGCCTTGATGCGCGCAACCGAGTCGTCCGCAAGCTCGACTCTGCGGCCGTTGCGAGCCACATCCACCACGTCGTTGATCGTGAGTCCCTTCCCCGTCACCTTGAGCGTCATCCTCAACCTCCGAGAAACCGTCCGGAGAGCCTGCGGATTTGCCGAGGCCCCGGAACCAAGTTGTCACAGGTCGCTCCCACCCACCCCGTTTGAGCCGTAGAACCGGCCCGCGTGGGGCGCATATTTGCAGGAATGATCCGGCGATGTCAAGCGGCTCCGGGGAAATAGAGGATTGCGGGCACGGGCACGGGCAGGGGCAGGGGCACGGGCAGGGGCAGGGGCAGGGGCAGGGGCAGGGGCAGGGGCAGGGGCAGGGGCAGGGGCACGGGCACGGGCACGGACTGGGGCACGGGCACGGACTGGGGCACGGGCACGGGCTCGAGGACTTGCCGAGCACGCCGGGATCGCCTAAGGTTGGCCTGCCGCGGGCGCGGAGGCGAGATGGGACCGTTCGTGCGACCGAGAGACCAGAGACTCCAGGGGATTCCCCCGGGCGGAGTCCTTCTGCTCGGACCGCTGCAGTCGGGAAAGACGACCCTTTTCGGCCAGCTGTGCGGCAAGGGGCAGGAGGAGATTCTGCTTGCCGGCTCGTCGCACACCGCGGTGTGCGGCAAGCGGGCCTCCACCTGGTTCATCGATGTCCCGGGCGTGACCACGCTCTTTGCCCAGAGCGAGGAGGAGGAGGTCACGGTCGATGCCCTGCTGGCGCTTCGCCCCGGCAGTCTGCTCATCGTCGCGGATGCCCGGAACCTGAGGCGGTCCGTGGCCCTGGCTCTCATGGCCGGCCAGACTGGCTTGCCCATGGCCATGGCCGTCAACTTCCTGGACGAAGCGCGATTGCGTGGCCTGACCATTGACTTGCAGGGGCTGTCCCGGAGGCTCGGAATCCCTGTCGCCGGCACGACTGCGGTCGACCGGGAAGGGGTGGGGGAGCTCGTCCGGGCGCTGGGCGAGGCTCGCCCCCTGAGCCACCGGGCGTTCCTCCCCCCCGACCTGTCGCAGATGCTCGAACGGATGGCCGGGGCCCTGGGAGAGGGCAGCAACGCCTCGCCGCTGCTGGCCCTTCTGCTGCTGGCCCAGGACAAGCTCGCCCGGCGGCTGGTGAGCGAGGAAATGGGGCCCGAGGCCGAGTCGGAGGTCCGTCGCATTGCGGAGGAAGCCCGGGCCGGGTTCGGAGTACCGCCGGAGGTGCTCGCCACCGACCTCTTCCTCGCTGAGGGAGGTGCCATCGCCTCGTCCGTCGTTCAGCGAACCGGACCGGGACGGTCCTGGCTGGAATCGTTCGGACACCTGGCGCAGCATCCGGTGTGGGGAGTCCCAATTGCCGCCGCAGTCATCCTGACACTTTACTTCGTCGTTGGAGTGGTCGGGGCCACCTGGGTTGTCGACTGGCTCAATGGGAACGTTTTCGATTCCCTAGTGCTTCCCTGGCTCGCCGGCTGGGTATCGTACATTCCCTGGGAGCCGGCTCGGGCCGCCCTCATGGACCCGGACTTCGGCATCTTTCCCGCAGGGGTGGTCCTGGCATTGGGGCTGGTGCTGCCCGTGCTGCTCTTCTTCTACGCGGCCTTCTCCGTGCTGCAGGACTCGGGCTATCTGGCCCGACTGTCCGTCCTGATGGATCGGCTTCTGCGCGTCGTGGGGCTCAACGGCCGTGGCGTAGTCCCCCTGGCGATGGGGTTCTCCTGCGTCACCATGGCCCTCCTCACGACCCGGATTCTGCACACGCGGCGCGAACGCATCATCGCATCCCTGCTGCTTCTCATGGGGGTCCCCTGTGCCCCCTTGCTGGGGGTGATGCTGATCGTCCTCGGCCCGCTGCCAGTCTCGGCATCGGTCCTTGTGTTCGGGTGGATTGGGCTGCAGATGCTCCTGGTCGGATGGCTGGCATCGAAGCTGCTGCCCGGGCAGGGGGGGGATTTCATCATGGAGCTCCCCCCGATGCGGTTGCCCCGGATCCGGCAGGTGGCCCGGCTCACCTGGATGCAGACCTGGAGATTCGTGCTCGAGGCACTGCCCTTCTTCGCCCTGGCAGCGCTCGGTCTGTTCGTGTTCAACCGGCTGGGCGGGCTCGATGCCCTGCAGGCCGCGGCCCACCCACTCGTCCACGGCCTGCTCGGGCTGCCCGACGCCGCGGTGCAGGTGTTCATCAAGACACTGATTCGTCGGGAAGCCGGAGCGACCGAGCTGAGCCACCTGAGGGAGGTATTCTCGAATGTCCAGCTCGTGGTCACCCTGCTGGTCATGACGTTCCTCTCCCCCTGCGTGAACGCGGTCCTCGTCCTCTTCAAGGAGCGCGGCGCCCGGGTGGCAGGGGTGCTGCTGGTATTCGTCACGGTCTGGGCGGTCGTGGCCGGGGCGGCCGTGAGCCTGTTGTGCAGGTGGTTTGGCATTACCTTCGAGTAGAGGGCGGCAGAACCGGGGCGGGAGTGGTGATGGTGCTGAGCCCAAACGAGGAGCAAACATGGAGCTGAGCCGGGATCAGGAACACGCACTGGAGACGTTGCTCATGGACGAGGAGCGGGGCAGCGACCTCGAGGACGTGGCCTCCTGCTCGCACTCGGAAAGGCCTTCCGCCGAGGTCATGGCCCTCTTGCTTGCCGGAGGGCTGGTGGAAATGAGCGAGGGGCGGGTCACCCTGACCGCAGAAGGGCGGGGGAGAGCCCAGGGGGTGCTTCGCCGCCACCGCCTCACCGAAGTCCTGATGGCCAACGCACTCGGTGCGGACCGAAAGAAGGCGTTCGACATCGGCTGCCGCATGGAGCACCAGATGCTGCCCGAGTTCGTCGAGGCCTTCTGCATTCTCCTCGGGCACCCCGCAACCTGCCCCCACGGGCGCCCCATTCCGCCCGGAAGATGCTGCGTGAGCCGCCGGACCGTCGTGGAGAGCCAGGTCGTTCCCCTCACGGCGCTGCGGCCGGGGGAGAGGGCCAGGGTGCTTTACATCCAGCCCCGCACGCACGGCCGGCTCCACCGCCTCACGTCGTACGGGCTCTCGCCCGGGGTGGTCGTGGAGCTTCACCAGCGCCAGCCGGCCTGGTGTATCCGCTTTGAAGGCACCGAGCTCGCTCTTGCCCGCGAAGTGGCCGAGGATATCCACGTCACGAGAATCGACGAGCCCTGACCTCCCGAGTCGACGAACCATGGCTTCCCGAGTCGACGAACCATGGCCTCCCGAGTCGACGGGTCTTGACTTCCGGAGACGCCGTGTTCTTAATCAACCCCTGCAACCTGCGAGGTGAGTCATGCATCGAGGTCTTTTCACGTTCGGAATCGCAGTCCTGGCCATGATCCTGGCCGGAAACGTCGCACTGGGCGAAGAGAAGAAGAAGCCCGGCAAGTCCTACTCCGTCGGCGAAATCAAGAAGGTGGCGGGGAAGCTGGCCAAGGCGATGGAGGTGGACAACAGCAAGCGAGCGGACCTGATGAGTGCGCTCGAGCGGGGATTGAGCTCCGCCGATTTCAAGGAGACGGTCAAGGAGAAGCCGGTCAACGCCGTGTTCGTGTACCGGGCCGGAGAGGGAGGCGTAATCGTCAAGTTCCTGAAGGGCGACGGGAAGATCTCCTTTGCCGGCGGAAGGCAGAAGGGGACGATCTACATCAAGGCGGTCAGTGCCGGTGCGCAGATCGGCGGCAGCGCCGTGTGGGGCGTCGGCCTGGTCATGGGGTTGAACAAGGCGGAGCATTTCGGCGGGGACTACACCGGCAAGGCAACCCACGCCACGGCCGGCGACGATTCGGCTCCCGGCGGTCAGGTCCTCTCGCTGGACACGGAAGAAGACGAGAAGAAGCACGACATCCTGCTCCTGTTCTCGGGCCGCGGCCTCTCCGCCGGTGTCGGCGGCGAAACCCTCAGCATTACTCCCGACTGGTAGGAAGGGCGAGCCTTGCAAGGCCGGTGCCCTCGGCCTCTGCCAAGAGCCATAACCCTGCCTGATTTCAAGGGCCGCGGCGTCTGCCGATATTGCTCGATCGCCGGACTCGATGGGTCCTCTGCGGAAAGTGCGGCGCTGGCCCGCGCGAAATCCTCGCTGATGACGATAACAGGATGGAACGCCCGGACGCAGGGGTCGAAAGATTTCGGAATCGGAGTCGGGCATCTCCACGTCGGGAGGAGAAGAACGGGGGAAGGACATGTCGCAGAAGGAGCTGGGGGCGAGGACACCCGGGGAGTTGGAGTGCGTGGAGCAGTTCATTGTCACGGTGAGGGGCCGGTGCGTGATGCTGGACACAACTCTCGCAGCGCTCTACGGGGTCAAGGCAAAGGCGTTGAACCAGGCGGTCAGGCGCAACATTGCCCGATTTCCTGCCGATTTCATGTTCCAGCTCACGGCGGAGGAACATGGGGCTCTAAGGTCACAATCTGTGACCTTAGAGCCTGGCCGAGGCCGGCACAGAAAGTACTTGCCCTTCGCCTTCACCGAGCAGGGGGTCGCCATGCTCTCCGGCGTCCTGCACAGCAGTAGAGCGATCGAGGTCAACATCCACATCATGCGGGTCTTCGTCAGGTTGCGGGAGACGGCAGTGGTCCACACGAGCGTACTGAAGGAACTGAGCAAACTGTGCGAGCGCGTTGACGTCCACGACCATGCCATCGGGGCCATCATGGGAGTGCTGGACGAGTTGCTGCAGCAGCCGAAGCGCAAGGCACGGCGCATTGGATTCGAGACTGAAGAGTGAGTTCCCCGCGCAACCGGTGCAGACCGCATTCTGTGCGTCTCTGGCGCCCCCCCCTGTGCCATCTTTGTGACATCAGCCGGCGCAAACGGGGCCTATCCCTGCCAACTCCAGCCGACAAGTCGGGGTTGTGCGCAAAGGCCTGACAAGCGGCCCATCCGAGATTCCCAGGTGGGTTATGGCGCATGCCCGGGTTTGCCTTGCAAGGCCGGTGCCCTCCCGGGCCGCAGGTGCGGGCAACCCGGGGGCCGATGCGATGAGAATGACTGTGGGTGCGGGCAACCTGACGGCCGATGCGCTTGAGGCGACTCCGTCACATCGGCTGCCCTGTGCGCCAGCATACCCGTTGCCGCGGGCAATGCCGTCCTTGGCTTCCCCCTCTGGGGGAGGATCCCCGCCGGCACCGGCCGGCGGGGCCGAGGGGGCCTGCTCGCTTCCCCGGAATCGTTGGCTCCACCCTGTTCATTTGGGCTCTTCGTGACGATAACGGTCCGTCGCTACCGAGAAGCAGGAAGAAGAAGATGGACGAGACCGTTGAGAAGGCAAAGGCGCTGCGGAGGACTCCGACCAGGGCCGAGGCCCGGCTCTGGGCACGTCTCAGGAAGAAGCGGCTCTCGGGGCACAAGTTCAGGCGGCAGCACCCGCTGCTCGGCTACGTCGTCGACTTCTGTTGCCTTGCCGGTCGGCTTGTCGTGGAGTCGACGGGGCCGTGCACAGAACCGGACCCGAACAACTCCGTGACCGGCGGAGGCAGGAAGCCCTGGAGCGCCACGGCTACCAGGTGGTCAGGATTTCGAGCGAGACTGTGCTCGAGAGGATCGGCGTGGCGCTGGGGGTGATCGCCCGGGCTCTGCGGGAAGGGCCGCAGTGACGGTGAGGTCTGGGGAAACGCTCAGCCCCACCGCTCGCCCGCCTTCGCCGAGGCTCCGGCGTGGCTCGCGCCTCCCGAGGGAGGCTACAAGCACGGCAGTGGGAATCCCCGTGGCTCGACAGGCGCACAGTTCAGCCGATGCGTCCTCCATGCATTCTGCGGCGGCCCATCCACACAGCGCACCCACGGCACAGGCGTCGCCTCGGCCCCCGGGAGCCGCGTACGCACGGAGCGGGGCCGCTTCCGCTCCACCCCCGGTCCTACCGGGCCCGCTTCCACCGAATCTGGAACTCGATCTCGTCCTCCGCACCTTCGCGCTCGTGCTCGATGCAGAAGTGAGCATCGGCCGGCACGTACAGGCGCTCGCCAGCCACCTGGATCTCAAAGGCCCGGCCGGTCTCGACGGCATCGGCGAATCGTCGCAGCTTTGCGGCAAAGTCCCGGGCAGTGTAGGTCTTCTCGACGTCGCGCTTGCGCTTGGTCGGCATGTGGGTTCACCTCCAGGGAAGTCGGGGCAATGCGGACTGGAGCTCTCGACTGCGGTTCAGGCTGCATCCGCCAAGCCCGAGCGGCTCCTCCGTCCGCTGGCATGGTAGCCGGGGGCCCGGAGCCGGTCAAACAGAGATTCCGGCCGCCCGCCCCGCGCTGCCGCCCGATGGCCGAAGCCTGGCAAGTGCTCGACTCGACCTTGCCGCCATATCCATCCTGCACATGAGGCTGTCCAAGTGTGGCATTCTTGCCCGCCATGTCCGGGCACGGAATGTCGAGGCCGCCGGCGGCCGACGGGCCAAAAGCCGCATGGGAGGCGGGGAAGCGCCCCGGGAAGGCTCCTGTCGACGCACGCTGGCACGAAAGGTGCTAGCACCTGCAGCGGGAACTCACTTTACGCGGATTGATGAAACGTCGGGGATTGAAAACGGGGGGGCAAGATGAACACGAACAGGTTTGGAGCGCTCGTGCTGGGGCTGGTGGCAGCTCTGACGATGCACCTGGTTGGCGGATGTGCGGGCACGAGCAAGGGTCTGTATGATCCCGGAGAGGTCCAGAAGATCTATCCGGATGACGATGTGCTGGAGGAGACGGGGACGGAACCGCCGGTTCAGACCGTCGAGCTGGGGTTGTACTCGCTCAAGCCGGCCTCCGACTGTGCCGAGGTCACGGCCTCGTGGCGCAAGGCGGCCGTTGCCTACATGGAGCAGCAGCTCGAATCCAACAAGCAGCAGATCCTGAACCCGGACGTCTGCTGGGACGAGGAGTGGGGGTGGGCCATGGATGCGGCGATGTCCGCTGGCGATGTGGTCTACGAGGAGGAGCCGGAGGAGGGGGCCAAGGAGTACTCCACGACCAACACCCAGGAGGTGGACGTGGACGAGGCCGACTTCATGAAGAACGACGGCAAGTATATCTACATCCTGGCCAACGGCATGTTCCAGGTCATCGATGCCTTCCCGGCCGACCAGGCACACCGGATCTCCACCACGAAGCTCGACGGGGCGCCGCGGGCGATGTTCGTGCACAAGGACCGCGCCGTGATCTACACGTCGTTGGGCGGTGACTGGAGCTTCCAGACCTGCACCTACGGGTATGACTGCGAGTTCACCGGGGACGGGAAGGACCTGCAGGTCGTGATCTTCGATCTGAAAGACAAGGCCAATCCCAAGCTCGTGAGAAGGACCACGTTCAAGGGCTCGTACTTGAGCTCCCGGCGGGTGGAGGACTTCGTCTACACTGCGGTGTACTTCCCCGAGCCTCCCATGCCGTCCATGGTCTACGTGCCGGAGCAGTTCCAGGAGTACCTGTGGGACTGCGTGGAGAACGAGGGAGACAAGTTCGACATCGACGAGGCCGCTCTCGACCAGGCGTTCGAGGAGCTGCGGCTTGAAAACATCAAGAAGCTTGACGGGATGACGCTCGACGAGTGGCTGCCGCAGGTCACGGACGAGGTGCTGGTCAACGGCAAGTTCCAGGAGCTGGCCAGTCCGCTGGAGCAGTGCGGCGGCTACTACCTGTCCCAGACCGGGGACGGGGCCTCGCTGCTGTCGCTCGTGTCGTTCGATCTGACCGGCACGGCCACCATGGCCGCAAGCACGGCAGTCGCCCGCCCCGGGGCCGTCTACGCGTCCAAGCAGGCGTTCTACGTGGCATCCCGGCACTACAAGTATGAGACACCTTACTGGTTCGAGGAGATGGCGGATGCGGACGAGTCCACCACGGTTCACAAGTTCCTGATGGCCTCCGACTCGCCGGCGACCGCGTATTCCGGTTCGGGTCTGGTCAAGGGGCGACTGCTGAACCAGTTTGCGATGAGCGACTACCAGGGCTATCTGCGGGTGGCCAGCACGACCGGTCATCTGCCGGGGCCCGCGTACAACACGATCTCCGTGCTCCAGGGCAAGGACGGGACGCTGGTCACCGTCGGGGTGCTGGACAATCTGGCCCCCAACGAGGATATCCGGAGCGTGCGCTTCGGGACCGACCTGGGCTTCGTCGTCACGTTCAAGAAGACCGACCCGCTTTTCGTCATCGACCTGTCCGATCCGACCAAACCCACGGTCAAAGGGGAGCTGAAGATCCCCGGCTTCTCGACTTACATGCACTTCCTGGACAAGACGCATCTGCTGACCATCGGCTACGACGCCGACGACCAGGGATCGTTCGCCTGGTTCCAGGGAATCCAGCTCCAGGTCATCGACGTGACCGACATCAGCAATCCCACCCTGTTGCACAAGGAGGTCATCGGGACACGCGGGTCCAGCTCCGACGCCGCCACGGATCACATGGCGTTCAACTTCTTCAAGCCGAAGGATGCGTTGGCCATCCCCATGGTGGTGTGCGAGGGAGGCGAGGGGGGCAACAACGGCGACGTCATGACCTTCAACGGGCTGATGGTCTACAACGTGACGGTGGAGGACGGGTTCAAGTACAAGGGAGGAATCCCGCACGCGATGCCGGAGCCGGACGGCGAGTATTACTATGAGAACGCCTGCTGGGGCTGGTGGACCGAGTCCAACTCCACGGTCAAGCGCAGCGTCTTCATGGATGACTGGGTCTACTCGGTGGCCATGGACGAGATCAAGGTGAGCGCGCTGGACAAGCTCGATTCGCCGATTGCGTCGATTTCGCTGGAGTAGCTCTCAGACTACCTTGACCAGGATGACCTTGCCGTCGCCCGGAGCGTAGAAGTCCTCGATGATGGCCTCCACCCTGTATCCGATCTTGAGGTAGAACTCTCGGGTGGGAATGTACTGCTCCCGCGAAGAGGTCTCGATGTAGACGCGGTGGCCGCCGGCTGCCAGGATCGCTTCCTCGGTGCGGGCGGTGAGGAGCCGTCCGAGCCCCTTTCCCCGAAGGTTCTGGAGCACGGCCAGCCAGTAGAAATCGAAGCTCTCCTGCGTGCCCATGATGTGACCGTAGCAGGAATACCCGACGGTGCGTCCGTCCAGGTCGAGAAAGATGAACTTGTAGTCGCTCTTCTCCCCCTTGTCGACTCGGTCGGTGATCAGCTCGACGGCGATGTCCACCTCTTCCTGGTTGAAGAATCCCGTGGATACCACGATGTTGCGGACGTGCTCGATGTCCGCCGGGGTGACGGAGGAACGAAAGAGCGTTTCCTGTTTCATGGGCGAGTCTCCTTGTTGCCCTCGGGCAGGGCAGCCCGGGGGGCGGATGTTGTCTATACCCGGCCGTACGCCAGGCACTCGTCGATCACGCGCCGCATGAGCTGAGGCAGCGTGAGTCCGGCCCTCCTGAACATGGAGGTGAATCCGGAATCGGGCGAGATGCACGGGTTGGTGTTGACTTCGAGCACGAACGGGTTGCCCTGCGGATCGACCCGGAAGTCGACCCGATTGTATCCAGCCAGGCCAAACGCGTGCCAGCACTGGATGGCGATCTCCTGGAGACGGGCGGCCAGGGCCGCATCCTCCGGGGGGATTTCGAAGGTCCGCACGGTGTTGTGGAACTCCGGTGCGCTTTCGTCCCACTTGGCCTTGTAGCCCACCATCCGCGGTCTCGACCCGTCCTCGTACCCGATGAACTGCATTTCGGCCAGAGGCAGCGCCTCCGGATCTCGATGACCGGGGCGGGTGACGAGCGCCACGTTGAACTCCCGGCCGTCGATGAAGCGCTCCGCAAAACAGGAGCCGCCGAGCGCTTCCTTCCGGGCCTGCATCTTCCCGGCAAGCTGGGACAGGTCGTGCACGATGCTGTCGTCGTCCAGCCCCACGGAGGCATGCTCCCAGATCGACTTGATGATCAGGGGGGCAGCGGCTTTGATGGTCCCGGCCTGCGCTTCGTCGAGCGTCACCCAGTCGGGCGTGGGGATGCCGGCGGACTTCATCACCTGCTTGGCCACGACCTTGTTGGTGGTGGTGAAGGTGGCCTCCACACGTGCCCCGGTAAACGGAATTCCGAGGTGGTCGAGCAGGGAGGGGGCCAGGTGCAGCAGGCGGGCCTTGCCGGAGACCGACTCGACGATGTTCCAGACGAACCGGGGGGCGAGCTCCCGAAGCTTGCAGGCCGTCTCGTCCAGGTTGGGGGTGAAGGTCATGCGGACCGGCTCGTAGCCCAGCTCGGCAAGGCCCTCGGCAAGCGCTTCGGCCTCGTGGAGCGTGTCCAGCTCGTCGGCAGGGGCGTCCGGTGCGATCTCGCCGTGCAGCACGACGGCCACCTCCCGCCTGCGTCCTGATTCCTGGAGGGAGGTGGCGTTGGCTCCCGTGGAGGACGAGCCGGTCGTCGCAGCCGCGGATGCGGCCGGCTTCCTCGGGCCGGGCAGGGCCGCCACCTGGGGAATGCGCCGGGCGGCAGACGCTACGATCCGCTCCATCAGGCGCTGATACGGGAAGCCTGCCATGTTGCAGAGGATCGGCAGGTCCGAGATGATCGGGTTGATACCGGCAAGCGGGTTGACCTCGATGAAATTGGGCTCGCCCGACTCGTCGGAGCGGAGGTCGAGGCGTCCGCCGTCCCGGCAGCCCAGGGCACGCCAGGCAGCCAGGGCATTTGCACCGGCCCTCTTTGCCTCGGGATCGTCCACGAGGCGGTAGGAGACCCGGCCTTCCCAGTCGGCCTTGTTGGAATATGAGTAGGCCCCGGCTTCGGCAGTCTCGTGGAGCACGATCTCGAGCACGCCGATCACCTCGGCTTCCTCGGCCGTGCCCACGACGCCGACGGTGAACTCCCGGCCCGGAAGGTACTTCTCGACCAGCACGGGCTGGTGGAACCGGCGGATGAGGTCGGGGACCACGAAGCGGAGATCCTCCTCGGAGCGGACGACGGATCGCGCATCGATTCCCTTGCCGGTACCTTCCCCGACCGGCTTGGCAAAGAGCGGGTAGTCGGGGAAGCGGCGGGCGGCCAGGAGGCGGTCGAACGAGCCGAGGTCATCCACGGTGATGTGGTCCGGAGTCGGCACGCCGAAGTGGGCGACCACCTGCTTGCACATCCCCTTGTGGAGGGACAGCGCCAGGACCAGGGGGTCCGAGAACGTGTACGGGATGCGATAGGCATCGAGCAAGGCGGGGACCTGGGATTCCCGGCCGAGGCCGTACATCCCTTCCGCGATGTTGAAGACGAGGTCCCATCGCTCCCCCGCTGCCAGGCGGCGGGTCAGCTCGAAGATGTTGCCGATCCGCACGGTCTCGTGCCCCATCTTGCGGCAGGCCTCGTCGATGGCATCGATGGTATCCGGCTTGTCGAACTCGGCCGTCTCCTCATCGGTGAAGCCCATGCGGAGGTAGTCCTCCCGCAGATCGTAGGTAATTCCGATCTTCATGCTTGATCCTTGATCCTCTTGGGGTTGGTATCAGGCACCCGGCCAGACCGGGCAGTTCTGCGAATCGCCGTTGAGCGGATCGGGGTAGCGATACACGCCGCCCTCGTAGTTCCGCAGCAGCAGGTAGTCGCCGTCGCGGCCGACCGAGTACTGCGGGGAGATCGGGACCTTGCCGCCGCCGCCGGGCGCATCGATCACGTAGGTCGGGATCGCATAGCCGGAGGTGTGGCCGCGCAGGCCCTGGATGATCTCGATGCCCTTCTCCACGGGAGTCCGGAAGTGGCCGCTGCCCGAGATCGGGTCGCACTGGTACAGGTAGTACGGCTTGACCCGGACCTTGAGCAACCCGTGGACCAGCCGCCGCATGGTCTCGACGTTGTCGTTGATGCCGGCCAGCAGAACGGTCTGGCTTCCCATGGGGACGCCGGCGTCGGCAAGCCGGGTGCAGGCCTCGGTGACCTCTCGGGTCATCTCGTCGGGATGAGTGAAGTGGATGCTCATCCAGAGAGGATGGTACTTGCGCAGCATGCGGGTCAGCGACGAGGTGATCCGCTGCGGCAGAACGACGGGGACCTTGGTGCCCAGGCGCACGATCTCGACATGCGGGATCTTGCGCAGGCGGGAAAGAATCCACTCGATGCGGTCATCCGACATGGTCAGCGGATCACCGCCGGAAATCACGACATCGCGGACCTGGGGGGAGGACCGGATGTAGTCGACCGCCTTCTCCCAGCGGGAGAGGGAGGGCGTGAGCGTCGCCTCGCCGCCCACCATGCGGGAGCGGGTGCAATAGCGACAGTACGCGGAGCAGAATCCCGTCGTCAGGAACAGGACGCGATCCGGATAGCGGTGAACCAGACCGGGGACCGGGCTGTCCTCATCCTCGTGGAGCGGATCGTCCGATTCGCCCGGCGTGTGGAGTCGCTCGGCCGTCACGGGCAGCATGGAGCGGCGCAACGGCTGATTCGGGTCGCGCTCGTCCAGCAGGCTGGCGTAGTAGGGCGTCACGCTCAGCGGCAGGTGGTCGTGGTGCTCGGACAGTGCCTGGCGCTCGTCGTCCGACAGCCGGAGCATCCTGTCGATGACTTCGAGCTTCCGGATCCGGTAGCGGAGCTGCCAACGCCAATCGTTCCATTCCGCGAGGCTGACGTTCGGATAGAACCGCTTCATGAAGAAGCGCGTCCGGCTGCCGATGGGAAAACGCTTCCCCAGCGCGGGGCCATGCTTCGTCAGGTTGTCGGCGTGTCCGAGGCCTGGCAGGAACGGAGCGACAGAGGTCGGTTGACGATGTCTACCGGGAGGTTCCTCTGCCTGCTGAGCACCGCTGGGCGGTTCCGAATCCGCAATGACGACAAACTTCTTCTTCATCTTTCCCCCCAAAAACCATGTTGTTGGAAATGGTCCCTCGTCCCGCGGTTCCGGGTCCCCCCGGGGGCCGCCGGCTGCCGACGAACTCCGCTCGCCGACCTGCCGGGACTCTAGGCAAATGCCCTTCGTCCAATTCGGGATATTAGTAGGGTCGGATCGGATTTCAACTGCTTTCTCAAGGCAATGCTCTCAGGGGGGGACGGATGGACGGGGCAATCATGCTCATCTCCGCATGGCTGTAAGGGGAAACGAGATCCGACCGAGACCTCGAAACGACCTGCGCACACGACACGGTCCTGCAAACGCCAAGCGGCTTTTTCAGTCGCGATGCGTTCCGGGCCAGGTTTTATGCGGGTTTGCCGAAGTCGGGCATGGAAAAACGATCGCAGAGGGGCCCGAGCCTACTCCGTCAGGCGCTCGTAGCACTGCCCCGTGGCCTCCTCGAAAGCCGCCACGACGGCCTTGCGCTTGAGCGTGGCGATTTCCCCCTTGGCCACGAACATCTCCACGACCAGCTCATCCTTGTCGTTGCGCGACACGGCGAGCTTGACCTTGTCCTCCCAGACGAACTCGGCCGGCTTGCCTGGATCCACCAGGCGGTAGGCACAAGACGTCAGGGAGCCGACCTGGTCATCCACCGCGAACTGCTTGTAGCTCAGCGGAAGCCAGCGGACCTCCTCCGGCGTCTTGGCCGGGGTTTTGGCCGCTGCCGCCAGCGGCAGCAACAGAGCCAGGACGAAGAGCGCAAGCACGGACCATCTTGCTTTCATGGCATCCTCCGACCGGGGCACGTTCCGGCCCGAATTGTACAACGCGCACGCGGGAAACACAAGTAGTCCACCGGATTCCAGGCGGAAAGCCCTTGAAAGGAAAATGTGGGGCAGCTATCTTCTCTCGGACAATTGGTGCTAACCGCGGTCGATCGACGACCGCATCGACGGAGGGAACAGATGGGACGGCTCAAGGGAACCAGGACGGAGAAGAATCTGCTGGGAGCATTTGCCGGGGAATCGCAGGCACGCAACCGTTACACCTACTTCGCCAAGCAGGCGAAGAAGGAAGGGTACGAGCAGATCGCTGCGATCTTCGAAGAGACGGCGAACCACGAGAAGGAGCATGCAAAGCGCTTCTTCTCGATGCTGGAAGGAGGGGATGTGGAGATCGTGGCCACGTTCCCGGCCGGCGTGATCGGAACCACGCTCGAGAACCTCAAGGCCTCTGCCATGGGAGAGAACCACGAGTGGACGGGCCTGTATCCTGAGTTTGCCCGCGTCGCCCGTGAAGAGGGATTCGCCGACGTGGCCGTGCTCTTCGAGTCAATCTCGAAGGCCGAGGCCTACCACGAGTCGCGCTACAAGAAGCTCGCGGCCAACATCGAGGCAGGCAAGGTGTTCAAGAAGGACGAGAAGGCGACGTGGCGCTGCCGGAACTGCGGCTATGTCCACGAGGGCCCCAACGCTCCGGCCGCGTGCGCTGCGTGTGCCCATCCGCTTGCCCATTTCGAGCTGGTGGACGACAACTTCTAGAGTCGAACAGGAGGAACTGCCGTGGACAAGAAGATGCTTGCAGCGCTCAACGATCAGGTCAACGCCGAGTTCCACTCCGCGTACCTGTACCTGGCCATGTCGGCCCATTTCGAGAACATCGGCCTGCCCGGGTTTGCGAGCTGGATGAAGGTCCAGGCCCAGGAGGAGATGGTCCATGCCATGAAGTTCTTCAACTTCATCCTGGACCGCGGGGGCAAGGTGGATCTGCCGGCCATCGAGAAGCCCAAGGGGACCTGGAAGTCCGTCTCCGAGATGTTTGCCGACGCCCTGGAGCACGAGCACTACATTACGAAGCGCATCCATGATCTCGTGGCCCTCGCCATCAAGGTCAACGACCCTGCGACCCAGTCGTTCCTCCAGTGGTACGTGGACGAGCAGGTGGAGGAGGAGAAGTCGGCCGGCGACATGCTCCAGAAGACCCGGATGGTCGAGAAGGCTCCGGGGGCGCTCTACTTCGTGGACCGCGAGGCTGCGGCCCGCGTCTTTACCATGCCTGCGGGCGTTACCATCTGATCGGAGGAGACCATGAAATTCGTGTGTGAAGTGTGTGGCTGGGAGTACGATCCGGCAGTGGGCGATCCGGACAACGGCGTGGCGCCGGGAACCGCGTTCGAGGACATCCCGGACGAGTGGGTCTGCCCCGTCTGTGCCGTCGGCCGGGACAATTTCTCTCCGGTTGGTTGAGCTCGGGCCTCGATCCTGCAGAAAGTCCGTTCCGCTCCGTAGCGTCCTGGTGCGAGGCTAGATCCCCGCACCCTGCTCGAGCCGAAGCTCCTCATGCTTTCCCTGGAGGATTCGAGCACTCGCCGGGACGTTCTCGGTGACCCAGACGTTGCCTCCGATGACCGCCCCCCGGCCGATGACGATCCGACCCAGTATGGTGGCCCCGGAGTAGACGATCACGTTGTCTTCCACGATGGGGTGGCGCGGGATTCCCTTGATCGGTCGCCCGTTCCCGTCCAGGGGGAAGCTCTTGGCTCCGAGCGTGACGCCCTGGTAAATGCGGACGTTCTCGCCGATCTCCGAAGTCTCCCCGATGACGATGCCGGTGCCGTGGTCCATGAAGAAGCGGGGACCGATGGTGGCCCCGGGGTGGATGTCGATGCCCGTGGCCGAGTGTGCAATCTCGGAAATGATCCGCGGAATGAGCGGAATCTCGAGACGGAAGAGCTCGTGCGCAATCCGGTGGTTCGTCATGGCCCGGAGGCTGGGATAGCAGAAGATCGTCTCCCCCGGGTGCTGCGCGGCCGGATCTCCTTCGAATGCGGCCTTCACGTCCGATGCCAGCAGCTCCCGCACAGCGGGAAGCCGGCGGAGGAACCTCTCGGAGAGGCGCCGCGCCCGCTTCTCGCATTCCCGGCACTCCAGGTCGTATTCGTTTGCACAGGCGAAGCAGAAGCCCCGCTTGATCTGTTCGGCAAGCTGGCGGCTCACACTGTCCAGGGTGGCACCGACGAAATAGCGGACGGTCTCAGGGCGCAGGTCGGCCGGGCCGAAAAAGCCGGGGAAGAGCACCGTTCGAAGCTGCTCGACGATGTCGTGGAGGTCCTGCACCGACGGCATGGGAACCTCGTGGTTGGCGCGGTGGGACACTGCGAGGTAGGAATCGGGTGACGACAGTTCCGCCACCACCTGGTCGAGCAGGTCGCTGTTCCCGTTGGTGCCGTTCTTTCCATTGGCCATGAACCCTCTCCTGTGCGGCTGACGGCGCCTGGAGAAGCCGCCCGCATCGGGGCCAACACTAAGCAGCGAATCCGTAGCCGTCAATCCAATGAAACGGGGTGCAGACAGAAATGCTGAAACCGTTTCCGTTTTGGAGGCTCCTATGGGATGGTCAGGGCGGCCAGCGGATGGCCGAGGGCCGGATCGGTCCGCTCCACCCGGACGAGGTGGGCCAGCGGAGGCCGGCATGACCCCACGGAGGACGACATGGCGGGCAACAACACGCTGGAAATGACCGAAAAGAACTTCGAGCAGACCCTGGAATCCAATGACATCGTGCTCATCGACTTCTGGGCTACCTGGTGCGGACCGTGCCGGACTTTCGGGCCAATCTATGAGAAGGTGGCGGCCAAGCACCCGGACATCGTGTTTGCCAAGGTCGACACCGAAGCGGAGCAGGGGCTGGCAGCCGCGTTCTCCGTCCGCTCCATTCCGACGCTCGCACTCTTTCGCGAGAAGGTGCTCCTGTTTCTCCAGCCCGGGCTGGTTCCCGAGGAGGCCCTCGAGGATTTGATCAGCCAGGCCAAGGGGCTGGACATGGAGCAGGTCCGCAAAGAGATCGCTGAGCATGCCGCCCACCACGAGCACGAGGAAGGGTGCCAGGGGTGCGGGCACGACCACTAGAACGGTCGGCGGTTTACGAGTTCCCGCCGAAGCTTCGTGCGGAGGCGGACGGTCGAACCGTGGGGGACCAAGAGGCAAAGACACCATCCTACCTCGCGTACGTTGCGCGCGCAAAAAACTGATCGTTGACAGTGGGCCGGTCGGCGTGCTAGGTTCCGTTCGGCGGTTTGTCTCTGCCCTCTGACTTGGACAGGAGGAGCGATGAGGAACAGCAAGGACATCTTCGTCCGGTACAACGGCGGCAGGAAGAAGAGCGGATGGGCCCGAATCGGGACGGTCCTCTTCGTCCTGACGCTCATCGGCGTGAACTACTGGGTGTTCCTGAAGGACAACCTGACGATCTCGGCACCGAGCCTCGAACAGACGGTTCAGCCCCCTCCGGGGATCGAGCTGCCGGCTTCGGCCCCGCTGCCCTCTCCGGATGTCCCGGTGGACCTGCCCGAGGAGAAGCCCGCCACCACGGTGGCCGGCGAGCTCCAGCGTGGTGAGACCGTGTTGATGGCCATGCAGAAGCTCGGGGTCGAGACCCAGGAGGCACTGCCCGTCATCAACGCCATGGAAGACGTCATGGACTTCCGGTCCGCCCGGGCCGGCAACACGTTCAAGATCGAAATGGACAAGCTGGGCAAGGTGGTGGAGTTCCAGTTCCGCCAGTCTGCCACTGAAATCTACGTCGTGAAGCGGGAAAACGGCAAGCTCTCCGCCTCCCGCAAGGAGATCCCCATCGAGGTGAAGGTCGCGTCCATCGGCTGCTCGATCCAGGGCTCGCTCTACAAGAGCTTCCAGCGGTGCGGCGGCGACAGCAAGCTCGCCAACCTGTTCATGAATCTGTTCGCATGGGACTTCAACTTCTTCGAGCAGGCCCGGGAAGGGGATACCATCCGGATGCTCATCGAGAAGACCTACGTGGACGGCAAGTTCATGGACTACGGCAAGGTGCTGGCTGCCGAGTATGAAGGCCAGGTGGTCGGCAAGTTCTCGGTGTTCCATTTCACCGATCCGGACGGCATCGAAGGGTACTACACGGTGGATGGGCAGGCGCTTCGCAAGGAATTCCTGAAGGTCCCGGTGGACTACGCCAGTGCCGAGTCGTCGAGCATGAAGAAGACCTACGAGCCGCGCCGCGTGAGCGTGCGTGGTGACCTGGGCGTTGAGTATCCGTCTCCTCCGGGGGCGCAGGTGTGGTCCGTGGCCTCCGGCACGGTGACCTATGCCGGCGAAGTGAAGGGGGAGGGCTGGGTCGTCGAGATCCAGCACTCGGGCGGGTACAAGTCCCGCTACTCCGGCCTCTCCTCGGTGGAGAAGGGCGTGACCGAGGGGGCTCAGGTGTTCCAGAAGAGCGCCGTGGGCAAGATCGGTACCAAGAACGGCAAGCGGGATCCCAAGCTCCTGTTCACCCTCAAGCGGGGGAAGAAGAGCGTGGACCACATGCGTGAGAACTTCCCCGGCGGCGAGCCGATTCCGCCGAAGTTCATGGACCTGTTCCTCAAGACCGTCAGTAAGTACATCGACGAGCTCAAGACGCTCGACGTGATGGGGTTGGAGGACAGCCAGGCGTGAGTCACGACCGGGATTCCTCCTCGTCCGCCCTTCCTCTCTCCTACAAGCTGGTTATCTCCATCTCGCTGCTGCTGATGTTCGTTCTGGGTTGGTTCTACCTGGGGATGGGGAACCGCGACGCCTCGGCCACGTTCCAGGTGTATGCGTCCCAGGAGGTCGTGTCGGGCCTGCCTGCTGCATTCCGGGTGGTCCAGTTCAACGGGGAGGACAACCGGAACCTGCCGGCGACGATTGAGGCCGTTGCCCTGCTTCGGAACGGCAACGAGGTGGCCCGAACCGCGGGGGGGGACTCGACTCCGGTGCTGCCCGCGGACATCTCCGTTGTCGTACCTCCTCTGGAGCCCGGACCGCTGACCGTGAGGCTCGAGCTGGCCGCCTGGGACGGCCAGAAGCGGACCGTGGATGCCGAAGTACAGGTGGTGGCGCCGGGGGAAAGCACGCGCCACCTCCAGCTCCTGGCGGAGCTCCAGGCCCCGCCGAAGATCAAGGACGCCCGGCTTTCCCTGACCGCTGCCGGCGGGGGGCTGGTGGATGGCGCGGCAAACCGCGTCTGGCTTCGCATGGGGGGAGTCGACGGACGGCCCCTGTCCGCACGGCCCGAGCTCCGTGTCGACGAGGCGGCACCGATTGTCGCCGAGCCCGTCGGGAGGCTCGGAATCGCGGCGGCGGACCTGGTCGTCAAAGGTCCCAATGCGGACCTGGTCACAGAAGTCCCCCTGGGCTCCGGTCGTGTCGTCTGGGAGGAAATGGTGGCACCGGACCGTCCGGCCCGCCTCCGCACGGCCCGCAAGGTGCTTGCGCCTGTCCTGCCTGCGAGCGTGCCGGTCGACCTGGACTCCTCGCTGCCCGAGATGGAGCTGTTCTGCACCCTGTGGCACGGAGGCACTGCCTCGAGGTTCTTCCGTGCGGCAACCCGGGAGTACAGCGCCCGCTTCACCGTCGAGCTTCCTTCCGAAGGCCTGTACTGGATCACGTGCGAAGAGAACTTCCTCAGTGCGGACGAGTTTCCCACCTACCTGCCTCTGCTCGTGACCCGGGACGAGGTCGCGGCAATCGATTCTCTCGTCGCACAGACCGGAGATGCGTGGCCGCTTTCCTGGCCCCGCACCGCCGACATGACGTCGGAGGAGCGGGCTGGGGCACTGGACTACCTGTCCGATCGAATGGCACCGCAGGGGTTGAGCATCGAACAGCTCGTCAACACCTTTGCCTCGGATCGCGAGCAGCTCCGGGAGCAGAGCGGTCGGCATCGTGATGCCGTGCTTGCCGTCATGGCCATGCTGGGGCTGGGGCTCCTGGTCTGGGCCGTGGCGGTCGCAGTCCGGCAGCACAGCCGCCTGCGGCGCTCGTTTCGAGAGTTCCAGGACGGCGAGGACGTGGGGGATGAGCTGGCCACCGAGGGGATCACGCGCAAGCGCTCCTTCGTTCCCGCCATCCTGATCGGGCTCACGTTTCTGCTCAACATGATTGCCCTGCTGTATCTGCTCCGGCTGATTTTCCTGTGAGAAGTCGAAGGTGCCGGTGATCTGCGTGGGGTGCGTTGCGGGTATTCGAGAGGTGCGGGCAATTCCATGAAGCGAGCAGGCGAGACAGGTGAGTGGCTGCGACGCGGGCTCGAGATCTTCGAGGGGCTCGTGGAGCGCTCCCTGGCCGACATCGCCCGGGTGTCAGCGGACCCGGATCCGGTCTGGGGGCACCTGGAGAAGGTCTTGCGGGAGTATGCGGGCGGCCAGGGGGCGGCCGTCCGGTTTGCCGACGTGCTGAAGCGGCTTGCAGAGTGCCGCGTGGTCGTGGTCGGAGGGCTTTCGACCTCCTGGCACGGCCTGGACCTGGTCCGAAGGTTGGTCGATCGGCTCCCGCTGGTTTCGCTGGCATTGAGCGGTCCTTCGATTGCGCACCAGGCAACGCTGGCCGCCTTTCTCGGCGGGAAGATGGATGTTCTGGACTTCGCACGGGAGGTCGACCTGGCCGATGCGATTCCGCCCCACGTGGGTCGTCTCTACCTGCGGCTGCTCGAGCGTGCCAGGCGCAGCCAGGCTGCCGTAACCCTGTACGAGTCGGACGCCCACTCCGACATTCGTGGCCGGGATGACGACGCCATGACGGTGCTCGATGCCGCGCTGAGTGGGGCCGGAAAGGGGCCGCTCCTGGTGCTGACGGGGGAGTTGAGGGCGTCGCCGGCGAGCCTGCTGGGCGGATTGCAGCGGCTGGTGGGGGCAGAGCACGTGGCCGCGGTGTACTGCGACCTGCCCGGCCCGTACCTGAGGGACATCCTGCGGGGCGGGGAGGGGAGGGGCTGGTCCGCCCTCGGCAACGGACGCTTCTGCGAGTGCCGCCAGTCGCCGTTGGCCAGTCTCCAGACCTGCCTGGCGGTGCGGGTGCACGACGAGGTTCCGGTGCGTGGGGACCGGCTGGCCGAGGTCGTGCGGAACCTGGTGAGGCGTATTGCCCGGTTCGTGCGCGCCGAGGCGCCGCGTCTTCCGGAGATCCGGGTGCTCGGTCCGGGCGATCCGAGGACGCTTTCCGTCGCTGCGGCCTCGGGACGGCTCGACCGGGACGCACTCGAGTTTCTCGCCGGTCGAATGGCGGCCGGGGAAAGCCGGATGATCCCGGAGGCGAATCTCCTCTACGTGGGGAACATCGCTGCCGGCCACGTGGCCGAGGAGGCGGCCCATTGGCTGCGTGCCCTCACCGGAGGAGCAGACTACTGCCGGTACGGGGAGGACGCCTTCTGGGGGGTGGCCGTCCAGGAGCTGCTCGGCTACTACGGATCGAAGGTCGTCAGCCCCGGGCGCCGTCCTCCGGGGGTGGCGGAGCTGCCCGCCAACCAGGAGAACCGGGGGGAAGCCCTTGCCCATATCTACGGGTACAACCTGGCCGAGCGGCTCTTCGGCCTGGCGGGGGAGCGAGAGGTCACCGAGTGGGTCTCAGCCGCATTCCTGCAAGATCTGGTTGAACCCGGGACGGCCAAACGGCTATACTTGTCCGGCCTCGACCTCGTGGCGGGGCAAACCCGCTCCCGGAAGCGTGGCCGAAATCTCTCGGCTGGGGGGCGCAAGGGGAGGTAGTGCCGACGATGCTGTTCAACTTCGACCGTTTTCCCGGACTGTCGGGCGAGGATTTCGACGCATTCTCCGAGCGGAAGTGGAGCTCCAACCGGTTCAACCTGGAGCGGATGAAGACCCGGGCCCGGCTGGAGGCCTTTGGTCGGGAGCTTTCCGGTGCGCTCGGGGCAGAGCTGGACGGGCTGGTCTTCAGGACCACGCTGGACCACCCTCACATCTTCAACCTCAACCAGGTGCAGGAGATGTGGGTCTACCTGGACCGGCCCGAGGAAGAGCGGGCCGAGCTGGCGCGGGTGGTGGACCGGGACCTGCCGCTCAAGGAGAAGGTCGAGGACCCGGTTCCACAGCATCAGGCCATGCTGGTGGGGCTGTCCGTCGACCAGGAAGGGGCCTCGATCTTCCTTCGGCTCCATGCCAATGCCCTGCTGGACCGAAGGAACCTGGCCGCTCGCCTGGCCGACCCCATGGAGGAGGCCCCCTGGGCAGCCCTGGCCGGGCGGTTGTCTCCCTCGTTCGGCTTCGAGCTCAACGGTACGAGGATCGGTCCTGCCGAGGCGGCCCGCAAGCCCGGGGAGATCCGCGCCGGACTGGAGAATCTTGCCGGCTGGTTCCGCATCGAGCGCCGCCTCACCCGGGAAGAGGCAGGGGACGGCCGGCACGTCGTGGAGCTGGCGGCCAGCGAGCTGCCGGCCCTGCTGGGCATCTGGCGGTTTGCCGCGTGGACCCGGGGCAATGATCGGCTGAAGCTGGCCAGGAGCCTGAAGGAAGAGCGCAAGCAGAAGGCCCGCAAGCTCTCCGGGTTCGAATCCGGCGACACAGTGACCGTGACCGGCGGCCTGTTGTCCGGCAAGACCGGCACCGTGGTCGACGTGGACCTCAAGGGTCGCGTGCGCGTTCAGCTCGGCCGCGTCAACATCGAGATGGATCCAAAGGTCCTCAGGAAGGGCTAGCACCCGTAGTCACATCCCCGCGCAGGCACCGCCACCCGATCGATCCCCATCCTTTGAACCCCCCGGGACACCGGGGGGTGGCCCAGCGGCCAGCGCCCTGCCTCGGCCCACGATAGCCCCGGGGCCGGGAGCGGACCCGGGGTCGCGCTGCGGATGTGCCGCGGGTGGGGGATGCGGATGTGCCGCGGGTGGGGGATGCGGATGTGCCGAGGGTGGGGGATGCGGATGTGCCGCGGGTGGGGGATGCGGATGTGCCGCGGGTGGGGGATGCGGATGTGCCGTGGGTGGGGGATGCGGATGTGCCGTGGGTGGGGGCCCGCCCCTACGGAACGGCCTCAGGCAGTGGCGGCGCAGCGGTATCCGGTGTGGGTGCGGGAGTCGGCTCCGGTTCCGGCTGGCGGCAGTACACCTTGTCCGGGTACTTCTCGCAGCAGCGCTGGCTGGTCGGCCGTCCCTCCTCCAGCACGTACTTGCCCGCGACGCACCTGCACTTCCCTTCCGAGGTGACCGGATCCTTGGAGCGGAAGCGGATGTCGCACAGGTCAGCGCTCTTGGCCGTCTTGGGGACGATGGCACCGTAGATGCGGCAGTAAGGATCGAGCTTGGCCATGCTCCACAGGACCTTCTCGGTCGGGAGCTTCAGGACGCTGTATTCCTTGAACCGCGGCTTTCCGCTCTTGGTGCACTCGACTTCTACCCAGAGCGGAAGCTTGAGGCCGAGCTCAGCCTCGAGGCGGGACTGGTCCTCCTGAGCGGTGCGGCAGCCGGAAGCCAGAGCCAGGGCGCCCATCATCAGGGCGAGTGCGCAGGCAAACCGGATCATGGGTCATTCCTCTTCGGTGGCGGACGGCACGAAGTCGATCTTGACGTGCTCTTCGACCTTCTTCTTGATCTCCTGGCCCATGGAGAGTGCGAGCTCGTCCATCCGGCCTCGGGTCTCCTGGATCTGTGTCTCGAGCTCGCCCTTGACCGTGTCCACCTTGGTCCCGACCTCGGCGATCTGGTCCTTGAGCTTGCGCTCCATGAACTTCATGTAGGCCTTCTCGGCCTTCTTGCCCAGCTCGCTGATGATGTACTTTGAGTCTTCCTTGATCTGGGTCACGTCCGTGCGGGTTTCCTCGACCTGGCGGGTGAAGTCGGCCCGTGCGGTCTCGATCTTCCCGTTAAGGTCCGCCGCAGTGGCTGCAAGTGCCTTGTTCTGCTCGTCAATGCCCTTGCGCAGGTCGGCCAGCGTGGTATCGGTCTGGGTCTTGTAGTCCACGAAGCCCTGCCGCAGCCCTTCGAGCTCACCCGCGAGGGCCGCAGCCTTCTTGTCGGTCGTTCCAAGGGCCGCCTCCAGGTCGGCGAGCTGGCCTGCCAGGCTGCGGTCCTGGGTCTCCTGCGCCTCCTTGAGCTCCTTTCGGGCCCCATCCAACTGAGTCTGCAGCTCGTCGGCGCGCTTGGACTGGGTCACGAACAGGTACGCTGCCCCGCCGACCGTCAGCACCAGGAAGCCGAGCAGCACATAGAAGTGACCGAAAGTCGGGGCGTTTCCCCTGCGTGGAGGCTTGGTCTCACGGGTAGCCGGGGTGGTTTCCAGAGCGTTGTCCGTCATCGATTCCTCCTTGGCAAGAACGATCCACTTGTTTCTTGTAACACCCGCACGGCACCGGGGCAAGAAAATCCTGGACCGACCGGTCGATTGCCGGATGGGGGTGCCCCACGTCTTTCGGGGCGGAGCGAGAGCGGTGCGGGGCATTGCTTCATACAGGATGTTGTGAAGCTGCAATCAGCCACGGCCATCCATGCTTGCGGCACACAGCCCCGACCACGCGGGAGGGGCACCTGGAGAGGAACGCAGATCCGCCGCTACTTCACTGCCGGCATTGCCAGGGCTTCGTAGTGGATGAGGAGCTTCCACCCTTCCGAGCCGTTCTGCACGGTGAGGTCGGCCGGGTCGAGGAGCTGCGTGAGCGAGTAGGCCGGCATGAGCGGGAGGGTGACCTTGAGCGCATCCGCCGTCTTCTTCTCAAGGAAGGCTCCAATGCTCCCGGAGACGATGGCATCGGGCCACGGCAGGCCGGAGAAGGTCCCGGTGACGGCACCGGCTGCGACGGGCAGTGCGATGTTCATGATGCCGATTTCCAGGCCGGAGCCGACGACTCCGAAGCAGGGGGCCGGGGAGGTGATTCCGGGAGCGGCCTCGCATACTCCGGTCTCCTGGAAGGTGACCGGGAGCATGGCCTCCGGCTGTCCGGCGAAATCGCAGGTTACCCCCTCCTGGCCGCCGACCTTGGAACAGCTGCCCGGTCCGAGGTAGAACTTGCTCGTGTCCCCGGCCAGGTCGAACGGGTCGAAGAGCGCCAGCATGATGAGCGGGGAATCGGGGTCGTTGAGATCCTGGCTGATGAACGAGTTCACCAGCGCGGTGGCATCGACGCACCCGGCATTGCCGCTGGGGAGGCAGAAGGTCGGTTCCTCGAAGACGAGGCTGGTGAGTCGGACCGGGAGGGCCGGGGCCGGACCGCAGCCGGCATCGAATCCCTCGCAGACCCCCTCTGCTGAGCAGAAGTCGTTGATCGTGCAGGGGTCACCGTCGTCGCAGGGCAGCGGTGCGGCGGAGGACACGCATCCCGCTCCGGGCATACACACGTCCTCCGTGCAGGGGTTGCCGTCGTCACACGGGGTGGTGTCGCCGACACAGGCTCCGGCGATGCAGATTCCCTCCGGTACGCAGTTCTCGGGCTCGAAGCATTCCATCCCTTCGTTGGCCGGCAGGTAGGTGCAGCCCAGGAGAGGATCGCAGACAGGCTCCGCACACAGGGTCGTCGACGGGGGACAGTCGAGCGGGATCTCCTTGCAGACGAACGGGATCTCAGAGGCGTCACAGAACGCTCCGGTCACGCACTGCTGCTCCGCAAAGCCGTTGGAGGTACTGCAGTCCTCGTCGACGTGGCACTCACAGCCTTGATCGATCCCCTCGCACAGTCCGCCCAGGCAGGCGTCCTGTCCGGTGCAGGGGTCGCCGTCGTCACACGAGCCCTCGAGGTTCTTGGCCAGGCATCCGGCCGTCTTGTCGCAGAAGTCCTCGGTGCAGGGGTTGCCGTCGTCGCAGGCCACGGCCTCTCCCTTGCAGGCTCCGCTCTGGCAGGTGTCGCCGGAGGTGCAGGCATCCCCGTCGTCGCACCCGGTGGAATCGACGGGGTCGTTCTTGCACCCCACGCCGGCGACGCAGCTATCTGAAGTGCAGGCATTGGAGTCATCGCACGTCTTGGCAAGGCCGGGGAGGCAGCTTCCTGCGGCGCAGGTTCCGGACTCGAAGCAGGGATCCTCGGGGACGCAGGCGGCACCGTCCTCTTCCGTCGTGGTCTGGCAGGTGTGCTCGGGGCCGCATTGCCAGGCGTGGCACAGACCGGCCGAGCCGAGGTAGAGACAGTCCTCACCGGATGCGCATTCCCAGCCGGGTGGAAGGTCCGTCCCGGGCACTGTTTCCTGGAAGGCATCGGGGGGTTGCACGAAGTCGATCCCGGGAAGCTCGGTCAGCTGGGAATCATCGAGGATCCCGTCTTCGTCGAGGGCGTCCTCGGAGAATACGGAGTCGACCGAGTCCTTGTCCGCAATGGCAGGAGTGCCGGCCGCGCATGCTGCCATGAGGAGGGGCAGCGCCGCCAACCACGCGCTCCGCAACCGCTCGCGTTTCATTACGCCTCCAGGCACCTGATTCGGCAATGTGGCGGAGAGAGAGGGATTCGAACCCCCGGACCCGTCACCGGGTCACTTGATTTCGAGTCAAGCGCCTTAGTCCACTCGGCCATCTCTCCGAACCGAAAATCAATGTGCCGCCATATAGTATATTCAGGCCCGCCGCGCAAGCAAAATCGCCCTCACGCGCATTGACGTGCGCTGCCCGCGTCCGCTAGACTCATTGGCCGGTGATTCGCCTGCCTTCTGCCGGGACTGCGAGGTGAGAAGATGCTGCGGACGACGTTGCGACTGGGTTTGTCTGTCGTGCTGGCGTGCCTGCTCTGGACCTGCGGAGGCGGGACGGTCGTGTCCGTCGGGGATGGGGCCGGCGATTCGTCCGACGTGTCGGCAGCAATCGACATTCCCAACGAAACCGGGGCGGAGACCCCTCCGGAGCTGCCGCTACCCGATCGGTGGGAAGGTGGTGGGCTGGAGGTGGGGGAGACCGAGGGGCCGATTCCGGGGGAGGCCGGGTGGGGCTGCCAGTCGGGGGCCGAGTGCCTGTCCGGATTCTGCATCGTCACAGCCGACGGCAAGCAGTGCACGCAGACGTGCGTCGAGGACTGCCCGTTCGGGTGGAAGTGCGTTGAGTACACCCCGGACCAGCCCGATGAGCTCTTCGTGTGCGTGCCGGACAAGCTGGCCCTCTGCAGGCCGTGCGTCACGAATCAGGATTGCATGAGCAACGAGGCGGCAACGGGGCAGAAGTGCCTGTCCTACGGTACGGCTGGGAGCTACTGCGGTGCCCCCTGCTCCGAGGCGGAAGCGTGCCCGGGCGGGTACTCGTGCAAAGAGCTTCAGGACGTTACTGGTGCGAGCGTGACCCAGTGTGTGCGTGAGGATGGCTCGTGCCCGTGCTCGCAGTACGCGGCGGACCAGGGGGCCTGGACCGAGTGTTCGGTGGAAAACACGTGGGGAAGCTGCACCGGGACGCGCAAGTGCCTGGCCACCGGGTTGACCGAGTGCGATGCCGCAGAGCCCGTCCAGGAGAGCTGCAACGGGGTGGACGACGACTGTGACGGCCAGGAGGACGAGGAGCTCGGAGGCGGGGCCTGCCAGGTCCTGAGCCGATTCGGGGCCTGCCCGGGGATCGAGTCGTGCGAGGACGGCAAGCTCCTCTGCAGCGGGAAGGAGCCCAAGGCCGAGCTTTGCGACGGCGAGGACAACGACTGCGACGGGACGGCGGATGACGGCTTCCCCGATACCGACGAGGACGGCAAGGCCGACTGCCTCGAGAGCGACAAGGACGGCGACGACGTGACGGACGGCCTCGACAACTGCCCGGCCAAGTACAACCCGGGCCAGGAGGATGCGGATTTCGACGGCCAGGGTGATGCCTGCGACCTGGACGACGACGACGACAAGAGCCCGGACGCCAAGGATTGTGCGCCGCTCGATCCGAAGTCGTTTCCCGGCGCCGTCGAGGCTTGCGATGGGGCGGACAACGACTGCAACCTGCTGGTGGATGAGGGGTTTGCCGATACCGACGCTGACGGCTGGAAGGACTGCGTGGACGACGATGACGACGGCGACGGAGTGGCGGACCCGGAGGACTGCGCCCCCCTGGTCGCCGGCAACCATCCGGGAGCCGTCGAGGCTTGCGACGGTGCGGACAACGACTGCAATGGAGAGGTGGACGAAGGGTACCCGGACACGGACCTCGACAAGGCAGCGGATTGCATCGACGACGACGACGACGGCGACGCTTACGGTGACGGCTCGGACAACTGTCCCAAGGTAGCCAACTCCGGGCAGGAGGATCAGGACCAGGACGGGGTCGGAGATGCCTGCGACCCGGACAAGGACGGCGACTCGATTCCGGATGCTGTGGACAACTGCCCTCTCGTGAAGAATCCGGTCCAGAGCGACGTGGACAAGGACGGCATGGGCGATGCCTGTGATGCGGACATGGACGGCGACGGCTGGGAAAACGGAAAGGACAACTGTCCCCTCGTGGCCAACCCCACGCAGTCCGACTCGGACCAGGACGGCACGGGCGACGCGTGTGAGGATGACAAGGACGGAGACGGAGCGGCCGATGCGCAGGACTGCGCTCCGCTCGATCCGGCCACCCACCCTGGGGCGGTGGAAGCGTGCGACGGAACGGACAACGATTGCGACCAGGTCCAGGACGAGGGTTTCCCCGATTCCGATGCCGACGGGCTCAAGGACTGTGTCGATTCGGACGACGACGGAGACGGCGATCCCGACGATGCGGATTGCGCGCCGCTCGACCCCAAAGTGGGCCAGGGCAGCAAGGAGGGCTGCAACGGCATCGACGACGACTGTGACGGCGAGACCGACGAGGGGATCGGCCAGCTCGCATGCGGCAAGGGGGAGTGCTTCCACGTGGTGGAAGCGTGTCTCGCCGGCGTGCTGCAGGTGTGCGATCCGCTCCAGGGGGTCAAGGTCGAGGCGTGCGACGGGAAGGACAACGATTGCGACGGGCTTTCCGACGAGGATCTGGGCAAGACCACCTGCGGGCTGGGGGTGTGCAATCACACGGCGTCGAACTGCGTCGGGGGAAAGCCGGTCAAGTGCGATCCGCTGGACGGGAGCGGCCCCGAGGAGTGCGACGGGCTCGACAATGACTGCGACGGGAAGACGGACGAGGAGCTGGGTGAGTTGAGCTGCGGCCTGGGGATGTGCGCCCAGACTCTGCCCGCATGCCTGGGGGGAGTGGCGCAGAAGTGCGATCCGCTCAAGGGGGCCAAGAAGGAGATCTGCGACGACGCGGACAACGACTGCGACGGTCTGACGGACGAGGAGCTCGGGCAGACCACCTGCGGCAAGGGGACCTGCCTGCACACCGTGGCCAACTGCATCGAGGGGCTCCCCCAGACCTGCAACCCGCTTCAGGGGGCCGAGGCCGAGGCGTGCGACGGTTCGGACAACGACTGCGACGGGCTCGTCGACGAGGAGCTGGGGCAGCTCACCTGCGGAGTCGGAATCTGCCTTCACTCGGTGCCTGCGTGCAAGAACGGCCAGCCCGGGATCTGCGACCCGCTTGCCGGTGCCAAGGTCGAAACATGCGGTGACAAGCTGGACAACGACTGCAACGGGATCGTGGATGCGCTGTGCGGCCTCGACCAGAAGGGGACCTGTCTGGGCAGCCTGTGCTGCGATCAGCCGTGCTCGGGCGAGTGCGTGGCCTGCGACCTGGCCGGGAGCCAGGGGGTGTGCAGTGCGATTCCGGCCGGAACCGACCCGGACGAGGAGTGCGGCGGGTACCACTGCAGCGGCGGCAAGGTCGCTCCGCCAGGGGACAGCGGCTGCTTCGACTCGTGCACGGAGGAGGAGGCAGCGACGCAGTGCAAGGCAGCGTTCCACTGCGACGCAGGAGCGTGTGAGGCGGACTATGCAGATGGGACCGCCTGCGACGAGGATTCCGACTGTGCCGGCGGGCGTTGCGGCCTGGACTTCGACGGGGACACCAAGGTGTGTGCAAAGTCAAAAACCGCGTGCGTGGACGTGGACGGTGGACAGGTGACGCAGTTCGTGGACGGGGAGGTATTCTGCGGTGCGGGGGACGGCTACCGGGTGTGCGCCGCAGGGGCGTGGGTTCCTGCTCCTCCGGCATCGCCCGTCCTGTGCGGGGCCGCGACGTGCGACCAGGGGTGCGGATACGTCACCGACGACGACAACCTGTGCGTGTCCGGGCTCTCTCTCGGAGTGGACGGCGGGTGCGAGCACGAGGACCTGGGGCTGGGAGTCACGTGCCAGGACTGCGGCGATCTGTCCGCCATTCCCGGAGGGTGCGGGGTCGGCATCGGGGCGTGCAGCAAGGGGTGCGGAGCGGACTGCGTGAGCGGAGAGACGCTGGACTCGGGCGTGGACGTCTGCTGGGAGAATGCGGACGGGGACAGCTATGATCGGCTCGATGCCTGTGCGTTGCAGGGGCAGGCGTGCGTGTTTGCGGACGACGGCCATGCGTCGGACACGCTTGCCAAGAGCTGCGGGGCCTTCGACTGCCAGGGGGCCGGCCAGTGCATCACCGACTGTGCCGGAGACAGCGCCAAGTGCAACACCGGGTACTTCTGTGCCTCGGGCAAGTGCATCGATGCGGCGGGGATCCTGCCATGGGCCGTGTCCGGGGGGTATCTCGTGCTGACCAAGAACGACGCGACCTACTTCAGCTCGTCGGACTGCCCCGGGAATTTCTTTGGCAAGAACGACCCCACGGTTTCCGGCGTTCCGTTCCGTGTCGGACCGTACATGGCCGGCTCGAGCATGGCCGGCTTGCCGCCCAATGCCGTGGTACCCGCGCCCAGCCAGTCGTGGATGGTGAAGAACGCCTACCTCATCTTCCCGGGAGGACGGTGCTCGGGGCAGCCGCTCCAGGTGACCTTCAACTACGTGGACGGGGCCAGCGCGGCCACCGGACAGGCCTCGATTCCCCACGACTGCAGCAACGGCGGTTCGTGGTCTGGGACAAACTTCCAGATCTACGGTCAGGGCAACTACGGCGGTCCCTGCTGCGACTTCTGGTACATGGGCAAGTTCACCAACCCGAATCCGGCCAAGGCCGTCAAGAGCATGCAGGTCTACTACTACGACGGCTGCGGGGGGAGCTACAACGGGCAGATGTGGGGGCTGACGGTGGATTGAACGCTGTCCCTTGCCGTGGTCCTACCAACTGGCTAGTATCAACAAGGTGTTTTCGCGTGGGAGGTGCGGATGCTGACGGAAACCCTGGTCAAGGTGGCTCTGCTCGGGGCGGAATGGGTGTTGTACGTGTTGGTGATCCTGTCGGCGGTGTCCATCGCCCTGATCGTGGAGCGGGCCCTGGTGTTGCGGCGGACCCGGCGGAACATCCAGGCCCTGGAGGAGCGAATCCTCCGACTGAGCGGGCGAAACGGTGATTCTTCGGGGGTTGAGCGCACCAAGGAGTATCTGCTGCTCGAGTCATTGGGGCGCGCGGTCGGGAACGGGGATGGGGACGTCCAGCTCGTCAAGTCGCAGGTCCAGGGGGTCGTGGCAGCTTACCGGCGTCACCTGGAGCGCTTCATGGCATTCCTGGGCACGCTGGGGAACAACGCTCCGTTCGTGGGGCTGTTCGGCACCGTGATCGGCGTCATCGTGGCGTTCGACCAGCTCAAGCTGGAGATGGAAGGCGGTGCGGCCTCGGTCATGGGGGGCATTGCCGAGGCCCTGGTGGCGACTGCGGCGGGCCTGGCCGTGGCGATTCCGGCCGTGGTTGCGTTCAACTACTTCTCGAAGCTGGCGGAGGGGTACGTGGAGCGGTTCGAGCTCCTGGCCTGGACCCGGGTGCGCGGGAGGGGGCAGGAATGAAGACCCAGGGCGGCAAGGGGGGCAAGCTGATCACCGAGATCAACGTCACGCCCCTGGTGGATGTGATGCTGGTGCTGCTGGTGATTTTCATGGTGACCGCGACCTACATCGTGCGCGGGAGCATCGGGATGAAGCTGCCGACCGCTTCCAGCGCGGACCAGATGTCGCGCTCCCCCATGGTGGTCGGGGTGGACGAGAAGGGCAACTACCTGGTGGAGGGCAAGCCTGCGTCTGAGGCGGATGTGGTGGCCTACATCCAGGGCTTTGTCGAGAAGGACCCGGAGGTCGAAGCGGTGATTTCGGGGGACAAGGCGGTCCAGTACGGCCGGGTCATGGACCTCATCAACCTGGCTCGCAAGAACGGCGTGAAGAATTTCGCGGCAGCGGTAGAGAAGAAGGCGCAGCGGTGAGAAACCGGTTCCTGTGGGCAGGGGCTGGCATTTCCCTGGCTCTGCACATCACCTTCCTGACACTGGCCTGGCGGGTCGAGGTCGACTTGCGGGATGTGGTCCACCAGGTGAAGCTGCGGATGGTCGAGGAGGCTGCGGAAAGGAAGAAGGAGAAGGTCGAGGCGAAGATCAAGGCCGAGGAGAAGAAGGACAAGGGGGCTGCCGAGGCGGAGAAGAAGAAGGCCGAGGAAGCGAAGCTGCCTCCCAAGGTGGAGCCACCCAAAGCAGAGCCGAAGAAGGAGCCGCCCAAAGAGGAACCCCGCAAGGAGGAGAAGCCCGAGGTCAAGCCGGAGAAGAAGCCGGATGAGCCGCCCCCTCCGAACGTGGACAAGCCGAAGGCGGACAAGCCGAAGGTACGCAAGGACCGGAAGAAGCCCAAGGTCGACAAGGCACCGCCACCCAAGGAGGCGGAGAAGAAGCCGGCCGAGGCACCGGCGAACGTGCCGCCGGGGGACGGCAAGAAGAAGGGCGTTCCGTTGGACCTCAACTATGCCATGGACGGGACGGCCCGAGGCGGAGGGGGCTCCACCGGAGGGAGCGGGGTTTCGGTCGTCGCCGGGGACGGGATGGACCTTCCCGATGACGGGGACGACGGGGCCGGTGCGGGGGACGGTCCAGCAGCGGGAGCCGGCGGTGAAGACGACTTCGTCGACCAGGACGAGCTGTATGGCGACGAGGAGGAGGGGCTCAGGCCCGAAGAGGAAGGCGGGCCTGGCGGGGGCGGTCCCGGCGACCGGTACTCCAAGGGGGTCGGCGGCGGCGGGAACATCGGGCGAAACGAGAAGAAGGCCAAGGTCAAGACGGTTGCCGCACACAAGGTCAGCCGGAGTGCCACCGTGTCCAAGGGGGTCGAGGTTCCCTACCCGGACGAGGTCAAAGGGCTGGAGATCCAGGGCCGGGTCCACCTGGAGCTGACCGTGGACGAGACCGGGAAGGTCGCGGACGTGAAGCTCAAGAAGGGGCTTCATCCCGTCATGGACAGGCTGTCGATGGAAGCAGCCTGGAAGCTCGAGTTCTCGCCTGCCGTCAAGGACGATGTGCCCGTGGCCGTGAAGATTCCGTATGTGTTCACCTTCGTGCTGGAGTAGGCCCATGCGTGTTTTCGTGAGCTTCGTGCTGGCGTTGGGTCTTGTGCTTCCGGGGGTCTGCCGGGCGCAGGAGGAGAAGCCCGGGGAGGGGGAGGCAAAGCCGGCTCCGGTGGTGATTCCTCCCCGGCTCAAGCAGTTCGTCAACGCCCTCTACCCCGAGGCGGCAAGCAAGGCGGGAATCGAGGGAAGCGTCGGGCTGCTGGTCGTGGTGGACGAGACGGGCAAGGTGGGCGAGGTCACGGTGCAGCAGCCGGCGGGCAACGGTTTCGACGAGGCAGCCGTGGCAGCGGTCAAGGCTTTCGAGTTCGAGCCCGCCACCATGGACGGCCAGCCGATCCCGGTTCGCATCGGCTATACGTACCACTTCCAGATCGAGAAGAAAGAGGTCAAGAAAGAGGCCGGGCAGTTGGTGGACGGCGCGGTCAGGGAGAAAGGGGTGGGGCTGCCGGTGGTCGGTGCCGAGGTGGCCCTCGTGGAAGCACGGGTGCGAGTGACTACGGACGGCAAGGGGCGATTCAAGCTGCGCAACATCGAGCCGGGGACCTACCACATCCTGGTGTCGAGCCCGGAGTACAAGCCGCTCGAAGCCGAGGTCGTGGTCGAGAAGGAGAAGGATGTCGAGGTCCGGCTTCTGGTGGAGCCTCTCGTCGAGAACCCTTACGAGACCGTGGTCACGGGCAAGAAGGAGGAGGCCGTCGTGACCCGCTACGTGCTGGAGCAGAAGACGCTGGAGACCGTACCCGGGACGTTCGGCGACCCGGTGCGGGTCGTGGAGACGCTGCCGGGTGTGGCCCGCTCCCCCTACGGCGTGGGCATCCTGGTGATTCGCGGTGCGATGCCGGGCGATTCCAAGGTGTTCGTGGAGGGAATCGACATCCCGCTCCTGTACCACTTCTTCGGCGGTCCTTCGGTGATCAACCCGAACTTCATCGACAGCATCGCCTACTACCCCGGCAATTTCCCGTCGAAGTACGGCAACGCCATTGCGGGCATCGTGGACGTGGTCCCCAAGACCGACAAGGTGGAGGCCTGGAGCGGCGAGCTCGACATCAACCTGATCAACACGTCCGGGTTCATGGAAGGGAAGATCGGCGACAAGGGGAGCTTTCGGCTCGGGGCGCGGCGCTCCTACGTGGACCTCGTTCTCCTCGGTGCCATGAAGGTCGCCGGCGAGGAAGGCACGACCGTGGCCCCGGTGTTCTATGATTTCCAGGCCCAGGGCTCGTACGACGTGACGGAAGACGACCGCGTGGGCGTGTTCTACATGGGCAGCTTCGACTCGATGAAGCTGGTCACGACGGATCAGGAGGAGGGGAGCGACATCGACCTGTCCACCGAGACCGATTTCCACCGGGTGATGCCTTCCTGGCGGCACGTCGGCGACCGATGGAGCTCTGTCCTCCATGCTTACTACGGGAACGATGCCTTCCGTTTCAACGCGGCCGGAATGCGGATGGACGTCGCGATCAACATCTTCGGGGGTCGTGGCGACGTGGAGGTCCGCCCGGTCGACTGGTTCACGCTTGGGGCCGGCCTGGCCGGCGGAGCGGGCATCGGCGATTTCACGGGCCGTGTGCCGCTGCCGCCCGACTATTATGTTCCGGGGTCGTCCATCGCCGGGCTCGATGCACTTCGGTCCGAGACGGTCTCCGAGCTCAAGATCGACGAGACCTACGGGGTCGTCGGGGGGTATCTGGAGCCCAAGTTCATGCCGTTCAAGGGGGTGACTCTGGTGCCTGGGCTTCACCTGGCCTGGTGGCATCATCCGGACCTGGACATGTACATATGGGACCCCAGGTTCGTGGCCCGCTACAGCCCAATCGACACGCTCACGCTCAAGGCGGGGGTGGGGCGCTACTCCATGCCTCCCGAGCCGCAGTACACCGATGCCCGATACGGCAACCCGAACCTGGACTACCAGTGGGCCATGCACTACAGCGGCGGGGTCGAGTGGGAGTTCTACGAGGGGATGTCGATCGACCTGCTCGGCTTCTTCGTCCGCCGGTACGACCTGGCCGTGCCCAGCTCGGACCTCGTGGTCGGAGACGACGGCACGGTCAAGCCACTCAACTCGCAGAGCACGGGGTGGGGCCGGTCTTACGGAATGGAGGTGATGCTCAAGCACAATCCCACCAAGCGCTTCTATGCCTGGGTGGCCTACACGCTGTCGCGCACCGAAGTGGCAAGCTTCGGGGATATCGGAGCCTTTGCCAAGCCGCAGGTCGGGGACGATGGAAAGGACGAGGAGCTGATCCTGGGCCCCTTCGATCAGACCCACATCCTGAGCGCAGTTGCGAGCGTGATCCTCGGCCGCGGATGGGAGACGGGGGTGCGCATTCGATTCGTCTCCGGAAACCCGGACGACCCGATCCTCGGCGGAACTTTCCTGGGCGACAGCGGCGGGTTCTCTCCGATCGTGGGTCCGTTCCGGAGCACCCGGCTGCCCCCGTTCTTCCAGATCGACTTGCGGGTCGAGAAGAAGTGGACCTTCGACACCTGGATCCTGTCGACCTACCTGGACATCCAGAACGTGACGAACAATGCCAACACCGAGTTCATCACGTGGGACTACCGCTTCCGGGAGAGCTGGAACGTTCCGGGAATCCCGTTCTTCCCCAGCTTCGGCATCAACGGGAGGTTCTGAGATGAACGCACGAGCTCTGCTGCTGATCGTGTCGTGCCTGGGGGCGTTGGGCTGCTCGGATAACTTCGATTCGCCATCTTTGGTCATCGACCTGCGCGTCCTGGCTCTCCAGGCGGATCCGCCCGAGTATGTCTATCCGACCGACGGGAACGGAGTCCCCAAGATCGAGGAAGGGGAGATCCCGGCGCTTCCGGCCTCGAAGCTCACGATGCTGGTTGCCAATCCGGAAGGGGGGAAGGTCAGCTACGTGGTGAAGGGGTGCGTGCTCGACTCGAACCTGGCATGCGATCCCACGGGCCCCGTCGTCGAGTTCGGAAAGGGGGAGTCGGAGCCGGGCGAGCTGTCGGTCAACATCCTGGTCGGACAGGAGCTGGTCGAGAAGTCCATCGAAGCGGACATGGCGCACGGGATTTTCGGCTTCGTCGTGTGGATTGCCGGTGAGGTGACCTCGGGTGACCAGTCGGTTCCGTTCGTCAAGTCGTTCCTGTTCTCACCCGACTTCGGGGTCCCCAAGGTTCCCAACAGCAACCCCGAGATCTCCGAGTTGAGGACCGGCGAGAAGGACAAGGAAGTCCCCCTCTCCGTGGGAAAAGACGGCTTCCTGGCGGCCAAGCGCGACGAGGCCATCCGCTTCCTCCCCGTGATCCCCGAGGAGGACCGGGAGGACTACACCATCCGGAACTTCGAGCTGAAGCCCGTAGACATGACCGAGGAGATGACCGTCAGCTTCTTCGCCACCTGCGGCACCTTTGGTGCAGAAGCCAAGAGCGAGGTTCTCAACGTAGCGTTCGAAACCGAGGAGGACAAGGAGGACAAGGATCTCGGCGTGGAGTGGACTGCTCCGTCCGAGGATGGCCCCTGCACTCTCTGGTTCGTGGCCGCGGACGGTCGCGGGGGCATCGGATGGAGGAAGCTTGTCGTCATGGTCGGTCCGTAGTATTGCTATGGCATGAAGCGCTTCTGCCCTCACTGCATGGATGAGCTCGAGCCCGCAGCCGGGCGCTGTCCCAAGTGCGGAGGAGACCTCGTCACGCTCCCGGATGATTCGCTCGTGGGGAAGGTTCTCGACGACCGATACTCGCTCCTGGAGATCGCAGGCCGCGGCGGGATGGGCGTCGTCTACCGGGCCCGCCAGAAGTACCTGGACCGGGAAGTGGCGGTCAAGGTGCTTCGCCGCGACATGTCGGCCGATTCCGCCAACGTCAAGCGATTCCTCCTCGAGGCCAGGGCCGCCTCGTCGCTGAAGAGCCCGCACACGGTGACGATCCATGACTTCGGAATCACGCAGGACGGCCAGCTCTACTTCGCCATGGAACTGTTGGACGGAGAACCCTTAAGCCGCCTGATCCGTAAGGGACCCATGCCCGCAGACCGGGTGGCCCGCCTCATAGGCCAGGCCGCAGCGTCCCTGACGGAGGCTCATGCGAGGGGAATCTGGCATCGGGACATCAAGCCCGAGAACCTGCTGGTCCTGCAGGCCGAGGATGGGAGCGAGACGCTGAAAGTGCTCGATTTCGGGATCGCTCGGCTGGCCGATTCCTCGACGCACCTGACGGCCCGGGGGATGGTCTGTGGAACGCCCCAGTACGTGAGTCCGGAGCAAGCGCAGGGGGAAGCCGTCGACCAGCGGACGGATGTTTACTCGCTTGCCGTCGTCGCGTACGAGATGTTGGCCGGCCTCCCCCCGTTCGAAGGGGAAACACCGGTCCAGGTCCTGGTTGCTCACGTGAAATCGGCCCCACCATCGTTCGAAGAGAGACGGCCCGGGCTGGCCGTGGCCGAATCGGTCTGGCGCGTCGTGAGATGGGGGCTTGCCAAGAAGCCCGACGAACGGCCGGCAAGCGCGGAGCAGTTTGCCGCAGCGCTGAAGCAGGCGGCCGACGATGCCCGATTCGTACCGGATACGCTGGCGGACGCGGAGACGAGGCGTCTGGGGCCTTCCTCGCGAGGAAGGCCGGGCCGGATTCCGTATCCGGAACACATTCCCACGGAGCCTGGGCTTCTGGCTGCCGACGGGGCAACAGCGGCCTACGGGGTCGTTCCCCCCTCGGTCCCGGCCGGTGCGGAAACGGACGATTTCCTCTCTCTGCAACGCCGCCGACGAGGACTGTGGACAGCAGCTGTCGTGTCCGCAGCGGCACTGGTTGCCCTGTTGGCCTGGCTTCGACCCTGGAGCGGAGCCGACGAGGTCGCCACCGACGGCCCTGCACGAGTCCCGGTTTCCGAGGATGCCGGCGCCTCGAGCCCGGAAGCGACCGTCGTGGGAACACCGGGAGCAGCGGAGTCCGCGTGGAGCGACGTGACGGCTGCCACTGCAGGCGGTGCGTCGGCAACGGGCGAGGACGCTGGAACAAACGTGGGGGAGGCCCCGGCAGCCGGGATAGACCCCGGAGCCTCGGTCGAAGAGGCCAGGGCGACCGGCAAGGGCTCAGCGTCGGTAGCCACAGCGGCCACTGCAACCGAAAAGGGCTCCGGAGCGGATGCAGGGGAGGCTTCGGCAACCGGGACGAGCTCGGCAACGGCGGCGGAGAAGGCCGCAGGAGCCGAGAAGGGAGGGGGAATCGCTCCGCAGGAGGCTGGCGCAACCGAAAAGGGCGCCGGAACGGATGCGGGGGAGGCTTCGGCAACCGGGACGGGCTCGGCAACGGCGGCGGAGAAGGCCGCAGGAGCCGAGAAGGGCGCTGGAACGGATGCTGGGGAGGGTTCCGCAGCCGGGAAGGGCTTGGCGTCGGCGGCCGAGAAGGCCTCGGGAGCCGAGAAGGGCTCGGGAGCCGAGAAGGCCTCGGGAGCCGAGAAGGGCTCGGGAGCCGAGAAGGGCTCGGGAGCCGAGAAGGCCTCGGGAATCGCTTCGGAGGAGGCTGGCGCAACCGTGAAGGGCTCCGCAACGCATGCGGGGAAGGCTTCGGCAACCGGGAATAGCTCGGCATCGGCGGCAGAGAAGGCCTCGGGAGCCGAGAAGGGCTCGGCAGCCGGGAAGGGCTCGGCAGCCGGGAAGGGCTCGGCAACGGAAGCGGAGAAGGGGTCGACAACCTCGGGAAAGAGCGGTGGAACCGGAGAGTACTTCTTGATCGGAACGGACGGGAAGGGCAAGAAGGAAGGTGGGGATGACGAGGGCGGGAAGGTCATCGGCGATGAGTACATCCGGTTGAAGTGAGAGACGGGGGTATCGAATGCGGCTGGGACAGAAGATGGCGTGTGCGGCCTTGCTGGCCGGGCTGGTGCTGTCAACCGGTGTGTGCGCCCAGGAGAAGGCGGCCGGACTCAACGAACGCAACGACCAGGCCGTGCAGCTCTCGCAAGACGGGAAGCTGATTGAGGCCGCTGCGATCTGGCTCGACCTGATCGACGAGGTGGGGCCGGACAACCAGTACCTCTGGGGCTTCCACATGAACGTGGGGCGCAACTTCCAGAAGCTCGCCCTGTTCCCCGAGGCCTGGTGGCATCTGCGGCGCAGCGTGACATTGAACCCGGGCGAAAAGACCCGGGCCCTGGAGTGGCTCGCCGAAGTGGAAAAGACGCTGCTTCAGACGCACCGTCGGATCACGGTGGTGGTGGGCCATGCGGGGGGACGAGTCCGCTTTCTACATGGCACTCGGGAGACGTGGTACAAGGCCCCTTTGGAGTGGTGGTTCAAGCCTGGAGAGCAGAGCATCGACGTCGCAGCGGAGGGGGTGGAGCGGACGACCCGGCAGTTTTCGGTGGGGCCGCAGACGACGGAGGTGGTGCTGCGGCTCGATCAGGGGGCGGGGGGCGATCCCATCGTGAAGCCTGCAGGGACCGTCGAATCGAAGAAGGGGAGGCCCGTGCTCCCCTGGGTGATGCTGGGCGGTGCTTTTCTCCTGGCCGGGGCGGGGGGGGCGACGTTCTGGGTTGCCTCGAACAACCTGGAGACCGAGAAGAAGGACTTTGCCGAGTGGAAGGACGAGAAGTGGGGGCTGGACGGTCTCGTTCCTTCGGGTAAGGAGGGGGAGGCCGAGGACGAATGGGACAGCCGGATGTCGTCCAAAGTGACCCCCTACGAGATCACGAGCTATGCGCTGTGGGGCGCGGCAGGTGCGGCGGCCGTGGGAAGCATCGTCTGGCTCGCCGTCGACGCGGCCCGGGAGAGAGAGCCCGAAGGCGACCTGCGACCGGTGTTTGTGCCGTTGCTCACGCCCGGTGGTGCCGGGGCTGCCGCTCAACTTACCTTCTGAAACAGTCCGAGGAACGAAATCCCGAACGGCAGGTTGCCGCAGCGCAGGAGCCGCGCCTCGCAGGCCAGGAGGGAGGCCAGCAGGCGGTTGACGGGGCCGGCGGGCATCCGGAGGTCCGATTCGGGGTCGGGAGTCCTGGCCAGACGTCGGCCGAGTCGCGCCAGGACGATGGGGGGGGCCAGCAAGCAGTTGTACGGAGTGAGGCGGACGACCCGGAGCCCGGCCCTGGAGGCCAGGGCCACCACCTCGTCCCGACGGTAGCGGCGGCAATGGCCCAGCGCTCGATCATGGGCCGAATAGAGCCGTGGGTGGGCCGGAACCGTCACGAGCACATGACCTCCGGGGCGGGTGACGCGAGAGGCTTCGGCCAGGGCCGCTGCATCATCGAGCAGGTGCTCGAGCACGTCGAGCAGCATCACCACCCCGAACGAGCCGTCCGGGTGGGGCAGATTCTCCGCATGTCCTTCTGATAGTGATGCCGAAGTCTTTCGGCGGGCAGCAGCCAGCGCTTCGGTGGATCGGTCAACTCCGAACAAGGCCGTTGGAGGTAGATGACAGGCGTGTTCCAGCCTGGCCAGGGTCAGGCCGGTTCCGCAGCCGATGTCGAGCAGCGGGAGTCCCCGCGGCAGGAGCGGATGGAGGATGGACAGAATCACGGAGCGGCTGCCGCGGAACCACCAGTGGCGGTCTTCCATCTCGGCCATCTTCCGGATTTCTTCACGGTTCATGGAGGGGAACCGAAGGAGGTCGGCCCCGCATTCAGTTCCTGCCGGCAGCGGGAACGGGGGCGGTCAACGAACCGGGAGCATCAGCTCTTGTGAGCGGCCTTGGCCTTCTCGGCGATGTACCGTCTCAGGATCTCCTTGTCCGAGGTGGACAGCCCGGTGAACTTGATTCCCATGTCCTTGGGGTCCTCGTGTGTGGCCCACACGACCTCTCCCTCGGCCTCCATGGTCTCGTTGAGGTCCGGGAAATTGATGGTGACATAGACCCGGGTACCAAGCTCCTCGGGGGTGGCGGTGCGCATGCTGATTCCGCCGAGGCTGATGTTCTCGATCTTGTGGAAGAGTAGAACCTCGGACCCGGTGAAGTCCACCAAGGCATCGGTTTCAATCCGCACGTACTCGCGCTTTCCTTCGCCGGTCATGGCATCCCCTCTGCACTGTTACGACAGCCACGATAGCACGCACGGGGGAGGGTGTAAAGCCACATTGAGGCTTGTCCGCATCCGGAGGGGATGGTAGGGTTCCCTGCCGTGGATCGGGAGCGAGATGGCGTTTCGAACTGCAGCGATCCTGGTGCTTTCGTGTTGCGCCCTGGGGTGTGAACCGGGGGGTGCGGGGTCTGGGGAGAGGGAAATCGCACCGGCGGACCTGGTCGCGGCGTTCTTCTCCGAGGATCTGGCCCAGTGCAGTGCGGACGGCGACTGCGTGACCGGCCGCTGCGACCTGACTCCGACGTTCACTGTGGCCATCGAAAGGGGCTACTGCGGGACGTTCCAGACGGCGTTCGACCGCTGGCAGAAGGTTGAGCTGGCGGAACGGCTCGCCCAGGCGGCCGGCGGGTCAGCCGGCGTCCTGGAGGCCGTGCTGGCTCGGGTGGACGAGGAGCTCGGCTATACCCGGAATCCGCCTCAGGCAGGCTATGCCGTGCGGGCCCCCGAGAAGGAGACCCTCGTAGTCTTGCTGTCTGCCATGGCGTCGGAGGAGACGGCCGGGGACGAAACGAGGGGACCTGCCATGTCTCGACTGGAGCAGATGTACTCGGTGGAGTCCGGGGCGGTGAAGCGAGCCGCCGGGCTGGCTCTGGCGGAGGTCGGAAACGAGTCCGCGATGGACGAGGTGGTCCAGGCCTCTTTCGGGGCTTCGGCGAGGCTGAGGCTGCACGCTGCCCGGGCCGCTTCCGGACTGTGCAGCACGACTTCGCTGGGGGTGCTTGCGTCACTCCTGGAGGACCCTCACCCGCTGGTCCGCGCCGGCGCGGCCGATGCCCTGGGGCGGTGCCGGAGCGAGGATGCCCGAAAGGTGCTCGAGGCGCGGCGGGATGCCCTGCGTCGCAAGCCGGGCGTTTCCGGCGACCTGTCCGCGGTCGAGGCCGCACTGGCTCGGTAGACACTGGCGCTCGGCGTAGCAACGAGCCGCCTGCCGTGAGCAACAGTCACCAAAGCCTGCCCGGGCGGAGTCGAGGACAGGATCTTCCCATCCAATTGCCCGACACAGTCCCCCGGGATGACAGCGAAGCCGGACGACCGTGTTTACACTTCTCGCTCATGCGGGAGGAGGTCCCGCGGGGCGCGGAAGTAGTGGAACGGGCTGTAGGAGAGGAAATTGGACAGTCGGCTGGTGTAGACGCATGCCCACGTCTGGATCTGCTCTCCGAACACGCTGTGAGCGGTCCCTTCCTTCACGAGCATTCCCCAGCGCGGGTTGAACTCCTTGAGGATGTGCACTTCGTCTTCCGCCATCTCGGCTTCGAACCGCTCGATGACCTGGCGGATCTGGGCGATGTTGCGCTCGCTGACTTCGACGACCTGGGAGATCGGATGGACCCCCGCATTGCCGTTGACCCGGGCGAGCTCGTCGAGGTTCAGGAGCGACATCAGCAGGCGTTGCTGGTAATTGGCCTCGATCTCGTGGAGCAGGCGCCTCTGGAAAAGGCCGTCCCACGCCGTCTGCAGCTCTCGGGTGGCTTCCAGGCCCGCCAGCTCGGGCTCGATTTCAGGGATCACCATGGCGGTGCGCCAGGCGCTGTGCTTCTTGGACCGCAGAATGTCGCCGTAGATGTGGTCGCCGATGTAGAGGATTTTGTCTCCGAAGCAGTTGAGGAGTCCCTCGAAGGCGCGGAGATTGCCTCCCCTGAAGACCTTGTGCTGAATCTCCGGCGGAGCGAGCCGTTCGGGGGCCATGGGCCCCCTGCCGGCGAAGAATCCGGGCTTGGCGGCCTCGACGACGATGTGCTCGAAGTAGTCGGTCCAGCGGGGGAACGACTCGAGCACCGAGTCGAGCAGGTAGGACATGACCGCATCGGTGTAAGCCCAGCCCGAGTTGGTGGCGAGAAAGAGCTTCTTGCCCGAGTAGATGAACCGTTCCAGGGTGTAGGCGATGTCCGGGTCCTTCTCGATGTAGGTTCCCATGTCCCGGATGACGATGTTCTTCAAGGTCCCGTCGCGGTGGATGCCATCTACCGACTTCCGGATGCACTGGTACGCGTGGTTGTAGGTCCTGGCGTTGCCCCGGCCCTCTTTGTCGAGCATGTCGACCATCTGGGCGTACATGTGCGTTTCGGGGAGCGAGAAGAGGGTATCCACGAGGAAGTACTCGGGGCGGGAGAGCTGGAGCCGCTTCTGCCGGTATCGTTCCTTGCGATCCCCTTCCGGAATGGGGCGGGTCCCATGCGAAGCCCGCGATACGTGCCGATGGCGGTCCATCTTGAGGATGTTGCCGTGCATCATGTCGATGACCAGACCGCGGATGGCGAAGTCGCGGTCGTACTTGAACGACAGGATCTTGTCCGGGAACTGGAACTCGGTGACCAGCCTCTGGAGGGCCATGTCCCAGGCCAGCTGCTCGAAGGCCGGCTTGTAGATGGCCAGCGTGTAGTCCATGTCGAAGCCGACGGCCTGGATCTTGCGAAGCCGCAGATTGCGGTTCACGAACACCCGACGGCTGTACCGGATCGTGCTGGGCCGGAAATGGTTGAGCAGTTGCAGGAAGGTCTCTGTCGGGAACCGGTCGCTCCGTCGCGGCATTCCATACCTCCGGGGGCACCCCCGATCAGTATAGGACAGTTCCTTGATCTCGGAAAGATTCACGACTATACTCGGCAGCAGTCTGCTCGTGCCGACTCGAGCGAGGGGGCCGGGCGGAGGGCCTGCGGTGGCGGGGCGTTGCAGACGCAGTTTGATGCAAGGAGCTAGGGAATGAAACGGGTGGCACTCGGTCTCATGCTGGTTTTCTCTGTGGCTTGCAGCTCCAACGGCGGCAATGGCGACAAGGACAACGGCCCCGCGGACATCGATGCGTGGTGGCTGGAGGAGAGGGGAGACCAGGCCAAGCCGGAGCTTCCCGACGTGGCCCCGGGGGAGTTGGACCTCTACGTCTTCCCGGAAATCCAGGATCACCAGGTCATCCCGCCGGACGTGGCGGACAAGGTGTCTCCTCCGGACGAGCAGGTCCCGGAAGAAGTCGAGGAGAAGGACGAGTACGTTCCGCCGGCGGGCGAGGTCGGTGCCACGTGCACCACGGGGACCCAGTGCAACTCCGGCCTTTGCCTCGAGGCCCGGCAGGGGATGAAGTGCTCCGGCCCGTGCACGGCCGAGCAGCCGTGCCCGCAGGATTTCGTGTGCACCGTGTTCCCGGGGGTGGAAGGCAACGTCTGCGTCCCGGGCAAGGTCAACCTGTGCCGTCCCTGTACCGTCAACGAGGACTGCATGTCCAACGGCGTGGACGTCGGGGACCGTTGCCTGTCGATGGGCGCCAAGGGGGCATTTTGCGGCGGGAGCTGCGAAGGGGGTACCGCCTGCCCGGCCGGCTTCGAGTGCCATGGCATGACGGACAAGCTCGGCAAGCCCTCGGACCAGTGCGTGAAGCCTTCGGGTGACTGCACCTGCACCGACAAGTTCGTGCAGCAGGGGGCCTGGACGCTCTGCTACAATCAGAACCTGCTCGGCAAGTGCGAAGGCGACCGGTTCTGCACCGCCACGGGACTTTCGGAGTGCTCGGCCCCGACCCCCGAGGAAGAGCAGTGCAATGGTACGGACGATGACTGCGACGGCCAGATCGACGAGGGGGTGTCCGACATGGACAAGGACGGTACCCCCGACTGCGTCGACGAGGACGATGACAACGACAACGTGGCCGACTTCGCAGACAACTGCCCGCTCGACTCCAACCCCGGCCAGGAAGACTTCGACAAGGATCTCAAGGGCGACGCCTGCGACGATGACGACGATGCCGACGGCGATGCCGACACGTCCGATTGCGCCAAGTACGATGCCACGATCTTCCACGGGGCCCAGGAGGTCTGCGACGGCCTGGACAACGACTGCGAGGGCGGCGTCCCCATCGAGGAGCTCGACAAGGACGGCGACGGCATCCGGGGGTGCGACGGCGATTGCAACGACAACAACAACCAGGTGTTCCCGGGGGCCCAGGAAGACTGCACTACCCCCTTCGACGACGACTGCGACAACGAGAACAATCCCGACGATGCGCTCAACTGCAAGATCCTGTACAAGGACGAGGACGGTGACGGCTACGGCAGCGCCGATTCCAAGTGCCGCTGCGTCCCCGAGCCGCCCTACCTGGCGGACAACAGCTTCGACTGTGACGATACCAAGAAGGAAGTCCACCCGGGCGGCCTCGAGGACTGCGCCACCGCAGACATCGATGAGAACTGCGACGGCACCTTCAACCAGCAGGACGGCCTCAACTGCAAACTCTACTACAAGGACGGAGACAGCGATACCTACGGCGTGGCCCAGTCCATCTGCGCATGCGAGAAGTTCGGCGTGTTCTCGGCCGACAACGTGCTCGACTGCAACGACAACAATGACCAGGTCAACCCCAAGGTCAAGGAGAACTGCCTGACGTTCGAGGTCGACGACAACTGCAACGGCACTCCCAACGACATGGATGCTCAGAACTGCGACCCGTGGTACGAGGACAAGGACGGCGACGGGTTCGGAACCGGTGTCGCGGTCTGCATCTGTCAGCCGCAGTCGGTGTACACGGCCCCCAATGGCGAGGACTGCGACGACACCAACAAGGAGATCTACCCGGGCCGCAAGGAGATGTGCTCCACCGACTACGACGACAACTGCAACAAGGACGCCAACGAAGCCGATGCCGAGGGCTGCACTCCATGGTGGGTCGACCAGGACGGCGACGGGTACGCAGGCACCCAAATCTGTTACTGCAAGGCCCCGGCCAATGCCGAGGACTACCCAGAGGACTGCTGCGACGCAGACCCCAACGCCCATCCCAATCAGACCAAGTACTTCTCGGACCCGGTCAACTGGTGCAACGGTTACGACTACAACTGCGATGGGTCCGAGGAGAGCCAGTACAACTCCTCCTGCGTCGAGGCTCCGTGCAGTGCCGGCTGGTTCCAGCCCTCCCCGGGTTGCGGCGTGGCCGGTAACTGGTGCCTGAACTGCGCCGGATGCGGCTCGTGCATCGGCCAGACCATTCAGCAGAAGCAGAAGTGCCGATAGGCGACCGTCGGCTCCTGCCGCAGGAACCAGGAAGACTGGAGGTGGGAGCGATGGACGTTCGACAATCCCCCGATTGGAAGCGGTTGGAAGAGGAAGCTCTCTCGCTGTTCGTGCGTCTGCTCCGGGCCGATACCCGCAACCCTCCGGGCAACGAGTCGAGGGCCGTGGCGCTGGTTCGGGAGGAGCTGGAGAAGTGCGGCCTTGAGCCCCGGGTGCTCGAGAAGGTTCCGGGGCGCTCCAACCTCGTGCTCCGACTGCCCGGGGTCGGTACGGGGCCTTCCCTCCTGCTCGATTCCCATGTGGACGTCGTGGGCGTGCGGGAAGAGGAATGGACCGTGCCGCCCTTTGCCGGGCAGACCCGGGATGGCTGCATCTGGGGGCGCGGTGCGCTCGACATGAAGCACATGACCGCCATGTCGACGGCAACAGTGATCGCGCTTCATCGGCTCGGCGTGAGGCTGACCGGAGACCTGGTGCTCGCCGTGACCGCGGACGAAGAGGATGGCGGCGGTGCCGGAGTCCAGTTCCTCTGCCAGGAGCACAAGGACCTCGTACGGGCCGACTATGCGCTGGGCGAGGTGGGAGGATTCTCGATCCAGGTCGGGTCGCAGAGGCTCTATCCCGTCCAGGTGGGAGAGAAGGGAGCGTGCCGAGTGACCGTGGAGCTGGCCGGAGTGGGAGGGCACGGGTCCGTGCCGAACCCGGATTCGGTCCCCCTGGTGCTGGGAAAGATCCTGGAGCGTCTCTCCCGACTGCGTTTCCCCATCGTGCCACACCCGGCAGCCCGAGCCTTCCTTGACTCGCTGGCGCAGGCCTCTCCGCTGCCGCAGAAGCTGGCGCTGAAGTGCCTGGGCAGCGGAATCCTTTCGAGCTTCCTGCTGGACCACGTGGTCCCGGTCGACCGTCGCCACCGGCTGCGAGCCACGCTGTCGAACACCTGTCAGCCGACCATGGTGGAGGCGGGCGAGCGCTCGAACGTGATCCCGACTCGAGGGACCATCGAGCTCGACTGCCGGATACTCCCCGGGGTCGACCCGCGGGAGATGGCGGCCGAGGTTCAGAAGACCATCGGAACGCTGGGCAAGGCGACCCTCCGCATGGGGTGGCGCGGGCATGCGGCACCGCTCGAAAACCCGCTCCTGGAGCAGATCCGACGGACCATCCAGGTGATGGACCCCGGGGCCGTGGTCACCCCCTACCTGATGCCCGCATTTACCAACGGCGGGATCTACCGAGCAACCGGGGTCGTGGGCAACTACATGGGCTTCACCCCCGTGCTGATGCCCCCCTCGCTCGACTACCTCTCCCTGTTCCACGCTCCCGACGAGCGGTGCCCCGTCCAGGGGTTCTGCTGGGGAGTGAGAACCCTCTTCGAAGTGGTCCGATCGTTCCTGGAGGCGAGATAGGAAGCCCGTCCTTGCCCCCGCGAGGCGGACGGTTTACACTCCCGACCGGGAGGAGAGGCAATGGCCCGCAGGAAGCCGACCATCGAGAGCGCCCGGGAAGCCATCGACAAGCTCAACGAGCAGCTTCTCGACTTGCTCAATCAACGCACAGCGCTGGTCGATCAGGTCCGGGAGCTCAAGGTCCGGCAAGGGCTGGAGCTCTATGACCCCGTGCGCGAGGCCCAGCAGATCCAGCGGCTCGTGCAGAAGAACCGCGGCCCCATGAGCAGCACAATGGTCGAAGCCGTGTTCCAGGAGATCTTCCGATCCTCCCTGTCTCACCAGCTGCACACGGCAACCGATCAGGCACCGCTGGTCCTGTCCCGCTCGGGACAGCCCCGAACCGTCGACGTTCGGTCCGTGCCCGTAGGCCGGGGAAGGCCGGTCATCATCGCGGGCCCGTGTGCGGTCGAGAGCGAGGAATACCTCGATCAGGTGGCGGAGACGTTGGCCCGACTGGGGCTCAGGTTTCTGCGGGGAGGAGCATTCAAGCCGAGGACGTCGCCTTACGCGTTCCAGGGGCTCGGTATGCCCGGGGTGGAGATGCTGGCCAGGGTGGCGGCACGACACGACTTGCGGGTGGTCTCCGAGGTCACCGACGCGTGCACTCTCCCGGAGCTCGTTCGACATGTCGACCTGGTGCAGGTGGGCTCCCGCAGCATGTACAATTACGACCTGCTTCGCAGGCTCGGGACCGCCGGTCGACCGGTGCTCCTCAAGAGGCACTTCTCCGCGACCATGGACGAGCTGTTCCAGGCCGCGGAGTACCTGCTGTCGGCCGGAAACAGGGACGTGATTCTGTGTGAGCGGGGAATCCGGACCTTCGAGCGGGCTACGAGAAACACGCTCGACATCTCCGCCGTCTGCCTCGTCAAGGAGCACACCGACCTGCCCGTCATCGTGGATGTCAGCCATGCGGCCGGTCGAAGGGACCTCCTCCTTCCCCTGTCCCGGGCCGCACTGGCCGCAGGAGCCGACGGAATCATGGTTGAGGTCCATCCGAACCCCGCTGCCGCCATGTCCGACGGCAGCCAGCAGCTTTCCCTCCCGGACTTCGAGCGATACCTGGAGGGAATTGCGTCGTTTCTCTAGCAGCAGGAGCCTGTCATGACCGACAAGGGGCGCGAGCCCGAGGGACGCATACCGTATGACCTGGAAGCGGAAAAGAGCCTCCTGTCCGCCATCCTCCAGGAGCCTGTCCTGTTCGACAAGGCCGGCTCCCGCCTCGATCCGGAGGATTTCTTCTCGTCCGCACACCGCGAGATCTTCGATGCGATGAGGCGGTTGTCCGCCGGCAACCGGGAGATCTCCCGGCTGTCCCTGGTCGAGGAGCTGAAACGGGCGGACAAGCTGGATGCGGTTGGCGGAGTCGGCGTGGTGGCCGACATGACGAGCTACGTCGGAACCACGGCCTCGTTCGACTTCCTCCTGGGCTCGGTGAAGAACCGGGCGGTCCAGCGCAAGCTCGTGGAAGGATTCCAGGGGATCGTCCGGGAAGGAATGTCGGACCGGGCCGACGTGGACGAGCTGCTCCGCACCGCAGAGAGGAAGGTGTTCGAGCTGGTCCAGGAGCGGCCTTCCGACGACGCCCACACCCTGGAAGAGATCCTGACCGAGGTGCACAAGGACATCCTCAACCGACTGGAGACCGGCGAGGCGGTGCTGGGCGTCCAGAGCGGGTTCTCCGACCTGGACGAGATGACGTCCGGTTTCCAGAAGGGCAACCTGATCATCCTGGCAGCCCGTCCGTCGATGGGCAAGACGGCGCTCGCGTTGAACATCGGGCAGTATGCTGCCACCCGCCTGGGCAAGCACGTGGTCGTGTTCTCGCTGGAAATGTCCCGGCACGAGCTGGCGCTGCGACTGCTGGCCACGGAATCGGGGATCGATTCGAAGCGGTTGCGGGAAGGGCGGCTCACGCAGCGGGAAACCACCGAGTTCTTCGAGGCCTATGCACGTCTGTCGAGGACCCCCATGGTGGTGGATGACACGCCGGCGATTTCGATCTTCGACATCCGCACCCGCGCCCGCAGGCTGAAGCGGGAAGGGCGGTGCGACCTCATCATCCTGGACTACCTCCAGCTGGCCCGAGGAACCGTGGGGACGCGGGACGACAAGAGCCGTCAGGAGGAGATTGCCGAGGTATCCCGAATGCTCAAGGCAATTGCCAAGGAGCTCGAAGTCCCGGTAATCGCCCTGTCGCAGCTCAACCGGTCGCTGGAGGCCCGCAAGGACAAGCGGCCGCTCCTGTCCGACCTGCGTGAGTCCGGCTCCATCGAGCAGGATGCCGACGTGATCCTGTTCATCTACCGGGACGAGTACTACGAGAAGAACAGCAAGGACAAGGGGATTGCCGAGCTCATCATCGGCAAGCAGCGAAACGGCCCGGTCGGCACGGTGAAGGTCGGCTTCCAGCCCAACCTGACGCGGTTCGTCACGCTCCAGCGCACCGACATGGGGCTCGCCCCCGGATTCGATTCATGAAGCTTCGGCCGGCAGCCCGAATCCTCGCCGCCGCCCTGGTGGCGGTGTTGAGCGGAGCCCTGCCGGCTACTGCCGCGGACAAGGAGTTCGCTCTGACTCCGTATGCCGCGGTCGACTCGAGGATGGAGGAGGCCGTCCTGCTGGCAGCGACCGGGGAGTGGCGCAAGGCCGCCCGAAAGGCCCTCCAGGCCGAATCGGTCCCCCTCTCGTCAAGACGCTATCTGGCTGCCGGCTGGCTCGGGCGTGCCCAGCGGAGCAAGGACCGCGCTGCCCGGTTGGCTGAGGTGGCCGGCGACCCGTCTCCCCTGGCGGCAAGGGCCGCGCTCGATCTGGCAGCCGACGCCACGGAGCGTCGCAAGCTCGACGAGGCCCTCCAGTGGCTCGGGCGGGCGGAATCCGCTCCCGGCGTGGCTCCCGATGCCCTGCGGGCCAGGGTCTCCATCCTCCGCTCCCTCGGACGCACGGACGACGCCCGTGCCGCGGCCACCGGGTTGCTCGACATTCTTCCGACGAGCCGGGAACGCTCGGATTTCCTCCTGTCGCCGGACGGCACGGATGTCACCGACGATGCCTGCCGCGCCCGGATCGTCCACGAGCGGTACTTCTCGGATAGCCCGCGGGCCGCTGCCCTGGCCATGGAGGCAGCGTGGGGCGATGGGTTTGCCGATGTCGAGCTGTTCAACGAGGCCCTCTACGGCCGTGCAAGAACCGCCGAGCTCCCGGAGAAGAAGCGCTCCGGGACCTGGGAGGCGGCCATCGTGCAGGGGGGGGCCCTGCGACAGGCCCGGGGGCGCAAGGACGATGCCCTGGCCTCGTTCGTGGAGGCACGCCGGCTGGCCACGAGCATGTTCCAGGAAGGGGCCGCACAGTACCTCGAGGCCCGGACTCTCGAGGCACTCGACCGCGACCTCGATGCGGCCGAGGTGTTCCACGCCCTGCTGGCCGAGCATCCGGAGTTCCCGCTGCGCCGGAACGTCGAGATGCGTCTGGCAACCATCGCGGTGCGGGAAGGGCAGCCGCTGCGTGCGGTCGAGCGCCTAAGGGACTACCTGGCCACCGCCTGCCCGGGGGAAGATCTGGCCGAGCCCCTCTGGCTCATGGGGTTCGTGGAGTTCCTGTCCGGCCACTTCGATTCCGCTGCCCTGCACTGGCGGGAGCTCCAACGGCACTACTTCTTCGACACGTCGTTTGGATGGGTGCTGTACGGAACGACGGCACTCTACTGGCAGGCTCGGGCCGCAGAACGGTCCGGCCGGAGCGAGGAGGCCCAGGCCGGCTACCGGAGCCTGGCTTCGGAGTTTTCCGGCAGCTACTACGCGGTGGCTGCGCGCTCGAGGCTCGAAGCGGGCACCCAGGCATTGGAGCTGCCCGCCCCGGCCCGCCTGGAGGCCTCGCCCGTGTCGGTCCCGGAGTCGATCGTTCTTCCCGAGGAATATGCTGGGGCCGTGGAGCTGTTTCGACTGGGCCTCTGGAGCGCTTCGGTCGAGGAGATCCGGCGTCTACTTCCCGCCACCGGGCCACGCAGAGGCATCGCCGCCCTGGCCGCATCCGCCTGGGTACGATCCCGCTCCCTGCACGAGACCATCGAGCTTCGCAAGAGCCTCGGCCTCATGCCACCCCCGTGGGACAACGGCAGCCGGTTCTGGCGGCGCAGCCTGCCGCTGGCCTTCCCCGAGGCCATCCGACACGGCCACGGGGAATCCGGGCTCGACCCGGCACTGACCGCTGCCATCATCCGGTTCGAGAGCGACTACAACCCACGCTGCGCGTCGAGGGCCGGGGCTTACGGCCTCCTCCAGGTCAAGGAGAACACGGGGAGCCACGTGGCCACCAACTGCCTCAACCAGAAGCCCGTGCGCCGGAAGGAGCTCTTCGACCCGCTCCGGAACCTCCAGCTCGGAACCATTTACATCGCGGGACTCTCAGTCCGGCACCACGACAACTGGCCTGTCACGCTGGCCGCCTACAACGCCGGCCCGGGCACGGCATCGTGGTGGCTGGAGCGTTTCTCGGGGCTGTCCACGGACTCGTTTGTGGAGCAGATCACCTATCCCAACACCGTGGGGTATGTGAAGCGAATCCTGGGCGTGACTCCGCTCTACTGGTCGCTGTATCATCCGATGTTGGGGAGGGATCCTCCCCGGCTCGACGTGCCGGATGTCATTCCGCCCGAGCTCGGACCGTTTCTAGACCCGGCCAAGGGGTGTCCCCGGGGGACCGACGCGCCGTAGGAGGGTGAGCTTGCTGATTGAGACCTTTCTTCACGTGCCCGGCATCGGAGAGCATCGAGAAAAGGAGCTCTGGGAGCGGGGTGTGCGGACCTGGAGGGATGCCGCTGCGTCACGACTGGAGTCGATTCCATTCCTGGAAGAAGTGATCGGGCAGAGCCTGTCGGCCCTGGCGCTGGGCGACTGGTGGACGGTCGCACGGGCCCTGGCACCGGTGGAGCACTGGAGGGCCTTGTGCAGGGAGGTCGACGCGGCCGTGCGGCCGCTTCGTTGGCTGGCCCTCGACATCGAGACCACGGGCCTTGCGCCTCCGGATTGTCACGTGACGGTCGTCGGGTTGTGCGGGCACGCCACCCGATTCCAGCCGACGGCCCTCGTCGCAGAAGGGCCCGAGTGGAAGGACCGCCTGCGGGCTCTTCTGGCCGAGAGCGACATCCTCATCACCTTCAACGGCCGGAGGTTCGACGTCCCGTTCCTGGCATCGAGCCTGGGCTGGGACGAGAGCCGGTTCCCGCCCTTCCACGTGGACCTGTACTATCTGTGGAAGCGGCTGGGCGAGCGGGGAGGGCTCAAGAAGATCCAGGTTCGCCTGCTGGGCCGTCGGGAAGGGGAGCTGGCTGACGTGGACGGCTACACGGCGGTCAAGCTCTGGCACGCTCACCGGCGGGGCGTTCGGGGTGCGCTCGACACGCTGGTCCGCTACTGCCTCGAAGACGTGGTGGTCCTGCTGGAGCTGGCCCGGCTCGGCTACGACCGGGCGGCCATGCAGCTCGGCCGGGAATGGCAGTGCTGGAATCCTCCGGCGGTCTCGCTGCGACACCTGCCGTATGACGGGGATCTGGTGCGCCACATCCAGGGCCCTGGCGGGTATGCGTGGTGGCAGCGCTACCGGCCGTCCTGAGGGCAAGGAGGGAATTCCATGGAGAACCGGTGCAGCGTACTCTCCGTCGCCTTCATGCTGCTGGCCGTGGCGGGGGGCGGAATCGCCGGGAGCGCTCCTCCCGGGATGCCTCAGGATCAGCTCGAGTCGTGGCGTCCGACGGAAACGGTGGCCCTCGACCTCGACCAGCGGATGCGGGACCGGCTGGCCGACCTTCCTCCCGAGATTGCGTGGCGCGGGTTCGTCGATGCCTGGATGTCGGCCAATCTCCTTTCTGCCGATCCATCTTCTGCCGCCAGACCCGAGGCAGCGAGGGCCAATCGTGAGGCCCTGGCCCTGCTCAAGTCGTTTCGACAGGGCCACTCGGAGGAGCAATTCGTCGCTCTGGGGGCCTATCTCGTGACCCGGTTCTCCGAGGCTTTGGCAGCGATTGCCGAGGGGCTGTCGCAGACCGACCTGGGCGCCCTGGAATGGCTCTCCGCCCACAATTCCGACGAGGCGGTCAAGACGATCCGGGCACTGGCCGGGGCCTTTCCGGAAGTGGCTCTATCGTCCGGCATTCTCCGCCCCGGACGCCCGGTCGACCCCGACCGGCTACGGGTGGCCAGGCTTCTCTGGCTCGAGCGGTGGCTGATTGCCGGCGGGTTGGCTCCTTACCCCCGATACATGACTTCGGCCGAGCGGGCCCTCGTGACCCGCTGGAAGGTGGAAGATGCCGAGCACCTCTCATCGGAGCGGCGACTCAAGCTCCTTCCCCAGGCAGCGGCCGGAGATCCGTCCTACCCCGTGCGGCTTGTGTCGGGCATCCTGCAGTACCGGGAGGGGCGGCTCGACGAGGCCCGCACCGAGTTCCTCCGGAGCATGGCCGAAGGGGAGGGCCGGCGGGAGGCCGAGGCCTGGCTTCTGCTCCTCCGGCGGGAGCAGCTCTGAGCCGCAGGACGCCCGGGGACGGAGATCGATCCTTGTCACGAGGGCAGGCGCGTTGTAATCTGCCCCGGTCGCAGGCGCACGGAGGTACCCGCATGCCCCGGAAATCCCGCAACATCCCGAAGACGCTCAAGGAGCTTGCCATCGCCGAGTACATCCGTGACTACTTCGGTCATCACTCGGCCTTTCCCTCCAACGAGGAGATCGTCGATCACCTGAAGGGGGAGTTCGACGAAGAGGAGGTCGGGCCGCTCTACCCCAAGGACATCACCAACCTCAAGAAGGGATCCTACAAGCTGCTCGACATCAAAGTGGCCCTGCCTCGCAACGGCTCCCTCGAGGTCGAGCTTCGTGATGCTCTCGACCTGGACGGTGCCGTGGTCGTGGGAAGCCCGTACCGGACCTATGACCAGGGGGTGCTGCGCAACATCATCGGATACCAGGCCGCACGGTTCTTCGACCAGAACGTCAGGGACGGTCAGACCGTCACCTTCTCGTGCAGCATGACCATCCGCGAAATGATCAAGATGATCCACGAGCGGTATTCGAACCTGGAGGTCATGACCGACTCGGTGGTGGCGGTGGACGAGTTCAGCATCATGAGCCCGGCATCCATCGCCGTGCTGTTCCTCGACCGTTTCCCGGATTGCACGGCCACGGCGTACACGATTCCCACGGCCCTGGTCACGTCGCTCGGCCGCGATGCGGTCCAGGAGATGCTCGACGCGGCCCTGTTTTCCCGCTCCTTCCAGGCCGACTGGATCTTCGTCGGTATCGGTACTCTGACCCGGGAACTGGGCCGCCACGGCGTGATGCCCGGATTCGACTTCCTGACCCATGTGGTGACCAACGACGTCGGGCCGCTGGCCCAGCGCGGCACCGTCGGTGAAATCTCATACTGGCCCTTCGATGCCGACGGGCTCCCTGTCTTTCGGGGACGGGGCGAGAAGCTGAGCTACTTCCGGCATGTGTTCACCCACTCGAACTTCGGCGTGCTGGAGCGCGAGCATCGTTTCGCCACCTCCCCGCAGACCAAGCGGTCCAAAGTCGTGGGGGTTGCCGGCGGTCTGCACAAGGTGGCGGCGATCCAGGCGGCCTCCCGGTACCTCGACTACCTCGTCACGGACGTGAAGACGGCCCAAGCTATCATCGGCCGGGCCCGGTAGGGTCATTACTCTGACGGCGTCAAGCGCACCGGCCGTCCGGGTACCCGCACAATCGGCCGGCGTTCTGAATGTGCGGTCAGGTTGACCTGCACGATCGGCCGGAGAGGTGTGGAGGGCGTTGGTACGGGGCGGCTGTTACTAGTGCAGCATGCCCTGGCCCAGGGCGCAGTAGTTGATCTCGAAGAATTCCTCGCCGCACACCGGCTGGCCGTGACAGCTTCCCTCGCACTTGGGGTGCTCGCAGGTATCGTCGGCCTCGTAGCAGTCCCAGTCCGCCAGGCACGGATCGCCCGACTTCGTGCAAGTGCCCGCACAGTCGGCATCGTCGCCGCAGGGCTTGCCCGTGTCGGAGCAGGTTCCGTCGCAGTCATCGTCGCCGAAGCACTGCTTGCCGCTGCTGCACAGCCCGGGGATGCAGTAGCCCGACCCGCACTCGCCATCTCCGGCACAGGATGCGCCGACTCCCTTGAGCGACCGGCAGATGTCCCCGTCTTCCTCGGCGGAGCAGTAAAGCCCTTCCGCACACGGGTTGAGCGCGTCACATTCATCCCCGCTCTTGCGCAGGAACTGGCAGGAGTACTCCTCGTCGCAGTAAAGGCCGTTGGTGCAGGGCTGGGGGCCCAGGTTGTCACAGGCCTCGTCCACCTTGGGGAGCGACCGGCACTTCCGGTCAGGCCCGCAGTAGGTGTTCGCCACGCACTCGATGGTGTACACGCAGGCCTTGCCTACCCCCTGGAGCCCGGTGAACGCCGGCGTCTTGCACGGCTCCACGGTCGGATCGTCGGCCGCGAGCTGGAAGCACTGATCCCCAACCAGGAAGCTGGCCAGGCACGCCGTTGCCGCCGCGGCATCGACGGACACGGTCCCCTTGGCCAGGGCGTAAAGGAGCTGCGCATTCGAGTCCTCGCAGCCCAGCTTCACATCCCGCTTGCACTTATCCTTCTGCGTCGAGATGGTCACGCCGAACATCTCCTCGATCTTCTTGCCGGTGCAGCACGTGAAGATGTTCTCGCACGCGACCTTGGCCACCTGGTCACAGAAGTTGTCGGTCTTGACGTCGACCTTGACCGAATCCTCCTTGTCACATCCCGCAACCGAGGCCACGAGAGCCAGCGCGACCGCAACCCGAGCGATTCCCCTGAACGTCATCTTGCCCTACCTCCTTTTCCTCCTGGTTGGTGCGTCCTAGAGCGTGAACTCCGTGGACGTAAGCTCATACGATTCGACCCCGGCGCTTCCCTCCGGGCGGTAGCTGCCGACGACCCGGTACCGGTAGGTTCCGGCGAGCGGGAACACCGCGGCCGGGACCGCACGGGTCACCGGCATCTCGACCCGCCACAGGAACGTGCGGGGCTTGACGCTGGACGCGGTCTTGTAGCTGGGAGTGGGAGTCATGGTGGTCATGAACTCATACCCGAACGTGTCCACCGAGCTGCCGTCCGGGCGAGTGACCGGAGCGAACTGGCCGTCCTCCGACTTCTTCTCCAGCAGCACCTGGGGGAGCAGGAGCCACGGGTCGCCGCCCGTGAACTCGAACACCAGGGTGTCGCTCGCCTTGGGGGCTGCCGCCGGCTGCGTCACAATCTTGATTTCCCCGACGGAGGGAGCGACCGGGAAGTCCCCGACTTCATTGAGCAGGAGAGGGTAGGGGCCCGGATCGGTAAACGGGACCGGCTTGGCCGGGTCGAGGAGCTCCGTGGCCACCTCGACGGCCCGAGCGGTCAGGTAGTCGCCCTGCTTGGGACCCCACATGGCTCCCGAGGCCTCGTATCCGCCCTGGTACCAGTCCCACTCGGGCGTGCTGTAGCCGATGTAGTCCATCGAGTACCCGGTGACCACCACGTTCTTCTGCTCCGGGTAGAGCTTCTTCACTCCATCCTCGATGTTGAGGAGCACCTGCGTGACCGGCTCCCCTGGGAACACCACCAGCAGGATGTCCCCGATTCGGGCAGCGCCCAGGAGCGTGCGGTCCGGAGCCGTCTCGCCCGGGAAGCCAGCCCCCTCGGCCAGGAACGCGATGTCCATGCACTTCTTGTCCAGGTCCGCAATCGGCGTCGGCTCGCCCTCCCAGCACGGAGCATCGACCGTGCTGCCGCAGTAGGCCCCACCGCCCGGGAAGGGGAACTCGTCCCCCTCGTAGCCCATGATGTCCCGCCCGAGGGGTGCATAGTGCCACAACGAGCTCAACGGCACGTCGTCGGTCGGCTCCATCTTCTTGAAGGCCTCCTCGATGGCGTCGGCAGCGGCCACACCAAGCGCCTCGACACGGGAGAAGCCATCCGGGATGTCCGACACGTCCGCAGGAGCCTCCACCTTCGGGCTTCCCGGCGACATGTCGCCTGCTCCCGCCTGGAACATCATGACCTCGACTCGGTGGTCGAAGCGCTCCTTGATCTTGTCCTCCACGCCGCCCACCGAATCACGGCTGAGATAGTGATCGTCGGCACCGAAGATCGTTCCGTGCAGCGAGTGGACCAGGAAGACCCCCAGGACGGTCCCGTCAAGCCCCTCGAAGCGGAACACGTGCAGCCGGTCGTCGCGCAGCTCGGGGTTCTGGCACCGCCGGTCGTTGTGCAGCTCGGTGGTCTCTACGACCGCATACCCCATGCGGGCAGGCTTCATGGCCAGGATTGCCTCGACTGCCGAATCCACCACCGCACCGAGCACCCGGTCGAAGAGCTGCGGGAAGTAGGTATCGGCCATGACCTCCCAGATCGGACCAGGGGACAGCCGTCCCGCGCTCGAGTGCGTGTGCGACCCGGCCACGAAGACCTTCCCGGACCAGTCGTAGCCTGTCCGCTCGGTCAGGTCGTGCGCAATCCGCTCCACGAAAAGGGTGTTGGTGGCAATGAGGTCGAGCCGCACGAGGAGCAGGCGGGAGGTCCCCCCTTCCAGTACCATCACCCGAACCGTCGGGGGCATGAACGTCTTCTCGGAGCCGGAGAAGTTCTCGCTGAACGGAGTGACGCTTCCAGGTCCCGGCATGAAACCGCACGTGGGAGCCCCCAGCGGAATCGGTAGAGGCCGCCCGGCCGCACCGTACCTGAGCTTGACCGGCTCGTTCAGGGGAGGCAGCGGGAACGGCGAGGCGTCCGGCTCCGCCCCGTCTGCAGGCAATGCGTCCGAAGCGACGTCAGGTACACCGTCCGCCGGAACGTCGGCCACGACATCGACGCGAGGAGAAACGTCCTCAGCGTCCGCAGGTTCCGTCGTGTCCGTCCCTCCTCCACCCGAGCAGGCCATGGGCAGAAGGAACACGACAAACAGGAGCTTCCAACTACTTCGCAAGTGTCTCATGCGTACCTCCGCAGGGCCAGAGCCGGGCGTAGTATAGACTTTTTTGTTGACCCCGGCAATCCGGCGAGTTAGCTTCCACCCGGTTTGTCGGAACCCGCTGGTTCCGCTTTTCCTGGTTGACTGATTCGGAGGCTTGCCATGACCAGAAAGATCACTGACGAGTGCGTTGCCTGTGGAACCTGCCTTCCCGAGTGCCCCGAGGGCGCCATTGCCGAGGGAGACCCGATCTATGTGATCAACGCCAGCGCCTGCACCGACTGCGGCGTGTGCGAGGATACCTGCCCCACCCAGGCCATTGTCGCCGCCTAGTCGGCGGCCGATACCCGCCCGTCTGCTGCGTTCATCGCCTCGCTCGTCCGCCTTCGTTGGGATGGGATACCCGCCCGTCTGCCGCGTTCATCGCCTCGCTCGTCCCGGCCAAAAATTTGCCGGTGATCCGGTTCGCGTCTATCCTCCCGACCGAGAGGCAACGGGGGCGAAGAATTGGGCCGCGAAAACGAATTCTCACTGTTCTGTCCTTCCTGCCGGCGTCACTTCGAGGCAGACAGAACGGTGTGCCCTGCGGACGGAACCGCGCTCGTCGAGATCCCCCTCGCCCTGCCTCGCCCCGGAAACGTCTTCGACGGCCAGTACGTCATCCTCGAAGTCATCGGCAAAGGCGGCATGGCCACCATCTATCGGGGCTTCGACATCGAGTCCCGCCACCAGTGTGCCCTCAAGGTGCTCAAGTCCAAGTTCTCCGGCGAGGAGCGGGCCGTCTGCCAGTTCTTCAACGAAGCCCGCGTCGCCCGACGACTCGAGCACCCCAACATCATCCGAACCTACGAGTATGGCCGCACTGCGGTCGGCTACCTCTACATCGCCATGGAGCTGCTCCAGGGGCAGACGCTCTCGCAGCTGCTTCGTGAGAAGTCCCGCCTCGACGTCGGTCGGGCTATCGGGATTTTCACGCAGGTGATGTGCGCCCTGGACTGCGCCCACGCGGCGGGTACCGTGCACCGGGACCTCAAGCCGGAGAACATCTTTCTCGCCTGGCAGGACGGCCGTGAGGTGGTCAAGCTGCTCGACTTCGGCATCGCTCAGTTTGCCGGTCTGACGCACGTCGCCTCCCGCGACGTCTGCGGCACGCCGGCATACATGGCACCGGAGCAGATTCGGGGTCGGGAGACCGGTCCGCAGGCGGACCTCTACTCTGCCGGGATCGTCCTGTTCGAAATGCTGGCCGGGTTCCAGCCGTTCACCGGCCAGTCCCCCATGGACGTCCTGCGCCACCAGCTCAAAGACGAGCCGCCCTGCCTGCTGGACAGCTGCCCCGAGGTTCCCCTGGCCGATCATCTGTCTGCTCTCGTGGCCCGGCTTCTTCGAAAGCGGCCGGTGGACCGTCTCGCACGGGCCGCCGACGTGCTGGCCTACCTGTCCCGCATGACCGAGCCCGGGTTCGAGCCCGGGCAGACACTTCGCTCTTCCCACCCCGACGCCGAGGACGTCTTGCCGCTCCGTGACCAGCCCCCGGCTGCGGACGAGGCAGGAAGCACGTCGATCGTTCTCGAGACCGAGGCCTTCCGTGAAGAGGCCGGATTCGTTCCCGAGAGTGTCGACCTGGCGCTCGTGGATGGCCGTCCCGTCGTTCGCACCGACGCCTGTGGAATCCACCGTCAGCGTTACTGGCTGGCCGATGCTGCAGGGGATACCCCCCAGTTCAGGCTGGTGGGCTGTCTGGACCCGGATCGGCTCGGACAGGTCCTTCGCCAGGGACCGGCCATACGTCTCCAGGAAGTTCCCCGTATCAACCTCGCACCGGGGGAGGAATCCGCCCTCCTCGAAGGGCTCGCTCCGGAGCTGGCGGCGCATTCCGAACCCTCGAAGGAGGAAGCCGCTCCGGCAGCCGTGGAAGCTCCGTTACAGGCCGAGGCATCGACTGCGGCGGCCAATGTGGAGCTGTGCCTCCTCCACGTGCGATTGGTTTCCCTGGTTGAGGAGACGGAGAGGGAGCATGTCGACATCCGGGCCGAGCTGGCCGACCCCCTCGACCGGTGGTTTGCCCTGCTGGACCGCCTGGGCGGGCTCGTCTGCTACGACAGCGGCTCGGATTTCAAGGTGCTCTTCGGCTACTCCGACAACGGCCTCGATTTCACCCGCTCGGCGATGGAAGCCGCCTGCAGCCTGTCCTGTCTGGTCGACGAGGCCGCAGGAGTGGCCGGCCGGCCGTATGCCGTCCGCACCGGCCTTGCCTCGGGCCGGGTCTATTTCAACCAGTCTGCGGACGGACCGCTCGACTGGCTGATCAAGGGGTCCTCCGTCGACCTGGCCGTGCGCCTGTCCCGAATCGCTCCGCCCGGTGGCGTTCTTGCCTGCGATGCCACCATGGCAGCGGCCCGTTCGTTCACTACCGGCCAGGAGCTTGCGGGAATCTCCGCCCGTGGCGGGGCCAAGGTCCGGACCTTCCTGGTCCAGGAGCTCTCCGTTCGACCCCAGACCGTCGCCCTGCTGCTCGATGCCTTGTGCGCCCCCATGGGCGTGGCCGCCTCCACCCACGCACCGACCCAACTCCCCGTCGAGCAGCCTTCACCCGACCTCGGCCGGTAGATCACTCTACAACTCCTCGCTGAACGGCGGTCATCGAAGCCGGAGGATCTTCACGGAGACCTGTCCAACCCGGACGACTGGGATTGCGGTGGCCGCCGGAACCCGTCTGCGCCTGCCACTGAATGGTCAATTCAATGATCAGTTGATCGGGAAGAACACCGATACGGTCGGCAGCATGTTGTACTTGGCGCACAGCGTGACCGAGCTGGTCTCGGACAGCTTCAGCTTGCCGCCGTCCAGCTCTTCGATGGTGAGCGTGCCTTCCCCCTTTCGGTCACCCAGCACGCAAGCGGCATCGTCGTCATTGAACTTGCAGGCATCGGGATTGCAGGCCGAGACGCCCTGGTAGGTGGCAGCCCACTGGCCCGGCTCCGTTTCGACGATGTCGATGATCTCCTGCTCGGCACAGGTGGGGCCCGAATTGAAGGTCTCGATGCGGCAACCCCCGCCGTCCAGCGAGGAGACGGTGGCCTGGGTCAGCGTGACCGAGGCCTTGAACTCGGTCGTGATGTCCAGCTCACCACACGCGATGGTCTCGAGCTGGTACTTCCCTTCGTATTTGCAGCCGGCGGGAGGCTCGCCCGCCGCGTCGAGCACCAGGTCGCCCAGGTCGACTACGGCCGGGACCTGCTTGATTTCGATCGACTTGAACGTCGCATGGCTCGGCCCGTTGCCGCCGTCCGCGTGCGGCATGTACGCAGCGAGGAAGGTGAACTTGCCCGGCGGCGTCAGGAAAGGATCGGGCAGGACGGGGTTTCCCTGGGCGTCCGGGTCCCACAGCTTGAAAGTGTTCCCGTCGGCCGGGATGGTGAGCTTCGTGCCGGTATAGGCAGCTCCGGGCGACAGGGGGATCACCGCCAGGATGTCGGCCCCCGGATCGCCGCCAAACTGGTAATCGGGCGGCAGCAGAGCGAGGATGTACATTCCATCGTCGGTCGCCTCGACCGGAGCATCGGACAGGGCCAGCGACCCGGTTGCCGATACGGTCCCCGGGGTGGCGACGTCCGGCTCCGCACTCTCGTCGTCGTCGGCCTTCTGGTCACCGACCCCGTCGGGCCTCTCGAGGTCCTGCAGGATGTCCTCCACCGTGTCGGGCTGAGGAGGAACGTCAGCCTGCGCCCCGTCCGGGGTCACGTCCCCCGCCGGTACGTCCGCTTCGGGAACGTCCGCCGCAGGCACGTCCGCCGGGGCGTCCTGGGTCGAGTCGCCCGCCTGCGCGTCCGAGGTCTTCTTGTCTCCGCCGCCCGAGCAGGCGAGCAATGCCGCCGTTGCAAACAGCACCGTGAGCATCCATGCCGTCTTCCTCATTCCAGCCTCCGTGCAGGCAAACACGAGTGAAACCCCGTCTGATATCTCGACTTTCGCTGCAACGGCCTGAGAGTACGCAGCAGGCCGGCATGCGTCAACTCCGCCTTGTCCGCAACCGCTGCCCAGCGTATCATGGCGCAGTGAAACGGGTGGCACCAGGACCGGTCATCGTCTCGTTCGACATGGGGACGGTGGTCGTGGAGCTGAACGGCAACGAGCTGCCGGAAGGGGAGACCCCTCTGCTGACGTGGGACCACCGCGTCTGTGCGCTGCGGGGGGAGGCCATGGCCTACCGCACCATCCTCGAGATGCTGGTGCGCCACAAGATCCCCTTCGAGGATCGTGCCAAGGCCTACGAGACGTTTCCCGAGCTGGCCCCGGTCGCTCCCTTCACCCCGTATCCGCACCAGCAGCAGGCGCTCGAAGCATGGAAGAAAGGAGGGATGCGGGGGGTCGTGGTCCTGCCCACCGGCAGCGGCAAGACCTGGCTTGCGCACCTCGCTCTCCAGCACTGCCGGCGCAGCGCCCTGGTCGTGGTGCCCACGCTCGACCTGGTCTCGCAGTGGGCTTCGGGCATTGAGCGGGTATTCGGCCAGGCACCGGGCATCATCGGAGGTGGGGACTTCGAGGTGCGTCCGCTGACCGTGATCACCTACGATTCCGCCATCCGCCACATGGAGACCCTCGGCAACCGGTTCGGGCTCATCGTGTTCGACGAGTGCCACCACCTGCCGTCGCCCAACTACGCCCTGGCCGCTCGGCTGACCCTGTCGCCCTTCCGGCTCGGGCTGACCGCGACTCCGGAGCGCAGTGACGGCGGCGAGGCCCTGCTCGAGGAGCTGGTCGGGCCCGTCGTGTTCTCCTCACGCGTCAGTGCCCTGGCGGGGGACGTTCTCGCCCCGTACAAGACGGTGCGGGTGCTCGTCGACCTCACGCCGGAAGAGGTCGAGGCGTACCAGGCGGCCCGCTCCATCTACCTGGATTTCTGCGGCAGCAAGGGGGTACGGATGTCGGATCCGGACGGCTATCGCCGTTTTCTCCAGGAGACCGCCCGCTCCCACGCCGGGCGTGCCGCATTTGATGCCTACCTGCGGCAGCGCAACATCCCCCTCCAGTCCGAGGCCAAGTTCGCCGAGCTGTCGAGCCTGCTTCACCGACACAAGGGGGACCGGATCATCCTTTTTACCCACGTCAACGAGATGGCGTACCGCATCGCCAGGAGGTATCTCCTGCCGGTCATCACCCACCAGACCCCCCCAAAGGAGCGGGCGCAGATTCTCAGTCGCTTCGGAACCGGAGCGTACCCTGCGGTCGTCACGTCCCGGGTCCTCAACGAGGGGGTCGACGTGCCCGAGGCCAACGTGGGCATCGTCATGTCGGGCACGGGGAGCATCCGGGAGCACGTGCAGCGGCTCGGCCGCATCCTGCGTCGGAGGGAAGGAAAGGAAGCCGTCCTCTATGAGGTCGTGGCTCGTGATACCCACGAGGAAGGAATGAGCCGGCGTCGCACCCGGCACGAAGCCTACAGGAACCCCAATGCACGGAAGCGCTACCGGCCCGGAACGGCCTGACGCGAAGAGACGGTGATTGCATGCTCGGGAATGCCCTGCTCAGGACCCGCATCGACACGACGGAGCGGACCATCCGTCCCGCCCTGGTCAACGAGAAGAACCGGGACGTCCTCCATCGGGTCGAGGCGGTGCTGGAGACGTTTGCGTCTGCGGTCGGGACGACTCGGGGAGAGCTGGACGAGCGCCTCACCACGCTGGCAAAGGGCGGCGGCGACCTCAAGCTCAACAAGGCCCTGGTGGAGCTGGCGTTCGATCTTGCCCGCTTCGAAGCCCCCTGCCAGGTCGACGCTTCCGCCCTCAGGACCCGGCTCTTCGAGCTGTCGGCACGGGTCTTTCCAGTGGGTACCGGCGGGATGCAGGAGGACGCCCGTCAGCACCTGCTGAGCGACGTCGCATCGCAGTTCGGCATCACGCCCGAGGCGGTTGAGCGGTTCATGTTCTCGGACTTGAAGGACGAGCAGCTCCTCGAGGCGTTCGAGGCCACCGAGCCTCTCCAGATGCTCCGGCGTTACAACGTGGCCCTCGCCCAGGGGTTGCTTCTGGATGCCGTGCGAATGGACATCACGCTGGTCTCGCCGTCGCCCCAGCGCCTCCGCCAGCTCTTCCGGTACCTGAAATTCTTCCGTCTCCTCTTTGCCGTCCAGGAGACGGCGACTGGAATGCTCGTGCAGGTGGATGGCCCGCTGTCCATCCTCGAGCAGACACGGGCCTACGGCGTGCGCATGGCCAGCTTTCTTCCGGCCCTGCTGCTCATGGACGGGTGGGAGCTGGCCGCGGATGTGCGCTTCCGCCGTCGCCGATACACCTTCCGGCTCGACCCGTCCTCGAAGCTGGTTTCGCACTACCCGGACAAGGGGGCCTGGACGCCGCCCGAGCTCCAGCAGCTCCTCGACCGGCTTCGGCAGATTGCACCTCCGGACATCGAGGTGCTGGACGGCCAGTCCGTAGTTTCGCTGGGCGGCCGCGAGGTGTTCGTGCCCGACTTCGAGGTCGCGGCCTCGGGGCGGTCCGTTCCCGTGGAGGTCGTGTGGCCGTGGAAGAAGATCAAGTGGAGTCGCTACTACGAGCTGTTCGATGCGCATGCCCCGGCAGACGCGTTGCTCTGTGTCCCGCAAAAGCTCGTGCCGGCAACGTTCCTCAAGCGCCGCCCGGATCCCCGGCTGCTGTTCTACCGGGCCACTCCGCCTGCCGACAAGATCCTCGATGCCGTCGCAAGCAAGCTGGCAAGCGCCAGGGAGAAGAGGTTGATATGAACAGAATCCAGACGCTTCCGATGGTTGTCATGTCGTCCACGCTGATGGCTCTGTCCTGCTCCAGCTCGGGAACCGTGGTGCAGCAGACCGATGCTCCCCGGGCGGAGGAGGTGGCCCAGCCCGACGTCATTGCCGACGTCCCGAGCCACCCCGACGTGTCGCCGGTCGACCTTTCGACCCCGGATGCTCCCGACCTCTCGCTGGACCTGGCTGAAGACACCTGCGCCCCGGGGGCCGGATGCTTCCTTGACCCGTGCACCGGCAACACGGATTGCCACTCGGGATGGTGCGTCGAGCATCTCGGCGACCCGGTGTGCACGCAGACCTGCGTCGAGGAATGCCCGGCCGGGTGGGAGTGCCGCCTTCTCCAGGAAACCGGACCCGACGTGGTCTATCTGTGCGTCTCGGTGCACGCCAACCTGTGCAAGCCGTGTGCGGATTCCGGCGATTGCCAGTCGGTCGGAGGGGCGGACGACGTGTGCGTCTCGTACGGTGCCGAAGGGAGCTTCTGCGGCGGGACCTGCACGGCCACCCAGGAATGTCCCTGGGGCTTCTCGTGCCAGCCGGTCACGAGCGTGGAAGGGGCTCAGTCCATGCAGTGCGTGGCCGATGCCGGGGTGTGCCCGTGCACCGCGACGTCGGTGGCTTTGCAGCTCTCGACTCCCTGCCAGTCGGTCAATGAGCACGGCACGTGTGCGGGCAAGAGGACCTGCACCGACGGGGGGCTCTCTCCGTGCGATGCTTCGGCAGCGGCGGCCGAAACGTGCAACGGGGGCGACGAGGACTGCGACGGGGACGTGGACGAGCCCGACCTGGTGGACGGGCAGTTCGTCAGTCTGTGCGAGGACGGCAACGCGTGCACCAAGGACTCGTGCCAGGGGGGGGACGGGTGCGTCCACGAGCCGCTCAGCGAGGTGGAATGCGTGGACGGCGACTCGTGCACGGTCGGCGACCACTGCGAGGACGGCGTCTGCACCGGTCTGCCGGTCGTGTGCGACGACGACAACCCGTGCACCGACGACTCGTGCGACGGCAAGGGAGGGTGCAAGACGTCGTTCAACTCAGCCGATTGCGACGACGGCAATCCCTGTACCGTGGCCGACGTCTGCAAGGAGGGCCTGTGCGCGGGATACGCTCTGGAGTGCAACTGCCAGGCCGATGCGGACTGCGCAGCGCTGGACGACGGAGACCTGTGCAACGGGACCCTCGTGTGCGACAAGGCGCAGCTCCCGTACCATTGCGCGGTCAAGCCCGGCACCGTGGTCCAATGTCCGGTCCCGGAAGGGCTCGACCCCGTCTGTCAGAAGGTCGAATGCATACCGGAAACGGGCAAGTGCGCCGTCCTGCCGGACCACGACGGGTTTGCCTGTGACGACGGCGATGCGTGCACGTTCGCGGAGCAGTGTCTTGCCGGCAAGTGCCAGTCCGGGCCCGCGGTGAACTGCAACGACGGCAACCCATGCACCGACGATTCGTGCGCTCCGGAATCCGGCTGTCTGCACGTGTTCAACAGCGCCCCATGCAGTGACGGGAGCGTGTGCACGCTCGGCGACACCTGCCAGAACGGAGCCTGTGCTCCTGGGCAGGTCAAATCGTGCGACGACGGCAACCCCTGCACCGACGATGCCTGCGACCCGGCAACGGGCTGTGCCCATGCGTTCAATCAGGCCCCGTGCGACGACCAGAACGCCTGCACAACGGCCGATACCTGCTCCCAGGGCAAGTGCATGTTCGGCCTGGCGGTGAGCTGCAACGACGGCAACCCGTGCACCACCGACTCCTGCGCTCCCGCAACCGGCTGCCTGTTCTCCCTGAACCAGGGCCCGTGCGACGACGGGAACATCTGTACCACCGGGGACCATTGCAACCTCGGAACCTGTATCAGCTCGGCTTCCCTGACCTGCAACGACAAGAACCCGTGCACCGAAGATGCCTGCAGCCCCAACGTGGGCTGCACCTTCACCCCCAACCAGGCCGCGTGCGACGACGGCAACGCCTGCACCACGGGGGATCTGTGCCTGGCCGGCACATGCAAGGGGCTCCAGGCCGCGGACTGCAGCGACGGCAACCTCTGCACCGACGACGCGTGCAACCCGGCCACCGGCTGCGCTCACTCCAGCAACGCCGCCCCCTGTGACGACAAGGATGTGTGCACCGTGGGTGATGCCTGCAATGCCGGATCGTGCAAGCCGGGAGTGGCCCTCTCGTGTGACGATGCCAACCCCTGCACGGACGACTCGTGCGATGCCCAGAAGGGGTGCATCCACCTGCCCAATTCGGCCCCGTGCAACGACGGCAGCGCGTGCACCACCGGGGAAGTCTGCTCCAAGGGGAGTTGCGGCGGCGGAACGCCGGTCAACTGCAACGACGGCAACCTCTGCACCGACGACGGGTGCGATCCGATAACCGGCTGCACCCACGCCAACAACATCGTTCCCTGCGATGACAAGGACGTGTGCTCGACCGGCGACGCTTGCGGCGGAGGCACGTGCAATCCGGGGGCGACCCTCTCGTGCGACGACGCCAACCCCTGCACAGCGGACTCCTGCAATCCAGCGACCGGCTGCATCCACACACCGGTCGCGGACAAGACCCCCTGCGGTCAGGACCTCCAGTGCGTGGCCGGTTCCTGTGTTTCCGTCTGCCAGGAGGTGCATGGCAGCAAGACCTTCTCCTACACCGGCACCATCGAGTCGTTCAACGTCCCGGATTGCGTCCAGTCGCTCACCGTGGAGGCCTGGGGGGCTCAAGGCGGTACCGACAACGGCGGCAAGGGCGCCCGCATGAAGGGGACGTTCGCCGTGACGCCCAAGGAAGTGCTCAAGGTCGTTGTCGGCGGCCAGGGGACCAGTGACAATTGTGGCGGCTACCCGTCCACCGGCGGCGGCGGCGGCGGCTCGTTCGTCTGGCACAATGACAACCCGTCCCTGCCTATGATAGCGGCCGGTGGCGGCGGAGGCGGCAACGTGAACTGGGGCGGCGCCTGCACCGTCGGGTTCGGGGGCGTGACCGGAATCGACGGGACCGCCGGCTACGGGGGCATCGCCCTCGGCGGAACGAACGGACAGGGAGGTGCGGGCAATGCGCCGTCCGGAACCGGGTCCGGAGGCGGCGGCTGGCTCAGCAAGGGGCAGGATTCCACGTACGGTGGTGGATGTACGGGCGGGTCCACGTACCCCACGTTTGCCGGAGGCAAGGGAGGTTCGTCCCACGGTCCCGGCGGTGACGGCGGCTTTGGCGGTGGCGGCGGCTGCGTCTGTGGTGGCGGAGGCGGCGGTGGCTACTCGGGCGGTGGCGCGGGAGAAGGAAGCTCCTGCCGTGCCGGCGCAGGCGGCGGTGGCTCCTACAACGGCGGGAACGCACAGGACAATGCCGGCGCCGTCCGATCCGGCAACGGCCAGGTCACCATCACCTGGTAGGAGGGGACATGAACCGAGCGCTGATGTGCACTGCCCTCTGCGTGCTCCTCGAGATGACGGCGCCACCCGCACGTGCCTGCGGCGGCCTGTTCGCAAAGTCCGACGAGGCGACTCAGGACGTCGCCGTCTCGCAGGGGCTGCTGTCGTCCAACGGGCTGCGCTCGGCCCTGGTGCAGGTGGAGGGCGGGTGGGACCTGTTCGTCCAGCCCGGCCACATGTCCGTCACCTCGGCCGCCTGGGTCCTGCCCGTGCCCGTGGCCGTGGGCAAGGATGACGTGGAGATCGTGCCTCCGGATTTTCTCGATCAGCTGGAGGCGGCCACCTCCCCCCTCTTCGTCGCGGCCCGCAACATGTCCATGTTCTGCCCGGCGCAGCACCTGGGGGAAGGAGGCGGGTGCGGCGAGGAGGACATCGCCACCGGCGACCGGACCGTCGAGTGGACCGAGACCCAGTCGCTGACCTACCTGCTCGGCGCGGATTCGGAGTCTGCGGAGGATCCCCTGTACGGCCTCACTCCCTCAATCGAGGCGGAGTTCGATGTGCTGGAAGCTGCCTCCGGGACCGATCTGACCGACTGGCTTTCGGAAAACGGCTTCGAAGCACCGGACGGCCTGGCCAAGGATGCCGACGCCTACGTGAAGTCGGGACACCGGTTCGTGGTGGCGCGACTCGCGCACAGTCAGCAGTCCACCACGGCCATCCCGGTCATCCGGGTCCACCTGGCCGGGCTCGAGAATCCTGCCTTCCCGCTAGCCCTCTCCCGCTTCTCGATTCCCCCTCACCTCGAGGGGGACTGCGACGCGTTCGAGGAATTCCACCTCTACGTGGCAGCGAGCGGTCCCTGGCACTCGATCACTGCCGGCTTTCAGCCTCACGAGATCCCAGGCGGCGCGCTGGATGCGTCGGAGGTTGCCCCGTACGGCGCCGTGCTCGTCGAAATGCTTGCCATGATGGTCGAAAGCTACCGCTTTGATTTCTACGACTGGGCCTCACGTGGAACGACATCGGTGCTGGGGGCTCTGGTCTTCGACTCACCCCTGACCGAGGAGGACGTTGCCCGTCGCCTCCGCTCCCTGGTGAGCGACCCGCTCACCAAGGTCGCAGACCAGCCAGACAAGTGGAGCCCAACGCTGACTGCGTTGCTCTCCGGAAGCGCACATGTCACACGGTTCCAGGGACTCAACGAAGTCTGCCTTCCCTACGACGATCTCCCGGTGGGTCCCCCGGACGTCCTGTTGGCCTCAGGAGAGGGCGAGGTGGCCAACGAGCCAGGTATCTACGAGACCCGATGGGACGAGTCCACCTGGGGCGACGACCACGACTACCGCTGCAATCCGAGCTGGCAGCCGCCGGGGACCGCTGCCTCGCACGGCCGAACCGGAACCCTCTCCCTTCTCGCCGTGGCCGTTCTGGCCATGCTCGGAATGGGGCTCGTCAAGGCAAGAGGGTAGGGCGGCTCTCCGGGGGGCTCGACCTGGCAGCCGAAAACGGCGCACCCGCTACGGCTCGAATGCCTTGCGCACCCTCTCGCAATCCACCACGGGCGCACCCGCCGGATTCTTGAAGGGCGACCAGCAGTACTCGACCAGGAACGCAATCTCTTCGGCTCGGATCGCATCCGGCCCCGACTTCGGGTGGAAGCCCTCCCAGAAGTCGTAGGTGCCGTCGGGGACCGAGGGGGCCCACATGTCCCAGTTCGGGAACTGGCTGTAGCGGTCCACGGCAGCCGAGTAAAACTTGTGGATCTTGCGGACCTCCTCGTAGGTCAACGGGTAGCCGAGCCCGGCCGCCTCCAGCAGCAGCGTGGCGATGTCCCGCTCCCAGTTCTCGTTCTTCTTGCCCGGCTCCTCAGACTTCGGGTCCTGATAACGCTCGAGGCGAGTCACGAGCCCCTGGAGCAGCGTCGCCGCCATCTCGTGGTGACCCCGCACGAGCGCAAGCTGGACTGCGCTCATGTGGAAGCCGTCGACAATCGAGTAGTTGTAGTAGTTGATGCCCCCTGCGATCTCGTCGTACGGGCTCCCCTGGCCGTCGCCGCACTCGTTGTCCAGGGGCTCTCCGTACGCGAGCAGCGCACAGGAAAGCCGGGCATCGCACTCCGCGTCGGGGAACATGCTGACGTAGTCCATGAAGCTGGCCAGATCTTCTTCCGGAATGAACGTCTTGCCGTCCTTGTCCTTGGTGCGGATGAAGTACCCCGAGTCCACGATGTCCCGGGCGAATCCCTCCATGTGCTCGATGGCGGCCTTGGCCGATTCCCGGACCGCGGCGTCCGGGGCCAGCTCCGCTGCGTAGTAGAGCCAGGCCGTCGCCCTGAACATATAGGGCAGGTCATCCTTCGAGCGCATCGTCGTCACGTAGATGTCGCCCCAGGTGGGGTTGTTCGGGTAGTGGACCCGGTCCGCATTCCACCCTTCGTAGGTGTTGTACCAGTCCGTGTAGTCGACAGCCTTCTTGCGGCCGCTGGGGAGCGTGTATTCGTGGTTCTGGGTGATGATGTTGCGGGCCATGAGGAAATGAAGCGGGTCCGCCTCGTCGTAAACGAACCCCTCGGTCACGGCGACGAACGAGTTGGCAAACAGGCGGACCAGCTCGCCAGCTGTCCCATTCGTTGCGAGCAGGTATCCCCCTACAGCCTGATCCAGGGCCAGCGAGGTGGGCTCCGCATTGTTGTGGCTCCCGCCATGGTTCTTGTTGTGGCGGAACGTGACCAGCTCTCCCGTCTTGACCGCATCGATGTCGTGCCACCAGATCAGGTAGTCCGGCTTGCCGGTCGAGACATCCATGCCATGGCACGTCTCGTAGACCCAGTCGAAGTAGCGAATCTCCTTCCAGAAGTCGGTCATGCTGTCCGTGAACTGGGCGATCTCCTCGGTGGTGAGAGGCTCCCCCGCCTGCGGCCGGACCAGCGCGAACGGAAGCTCGAGCGGGAGGCCCCCGGGCGTCGTCCGGGGCACGCCCGTTCCGTCCGCCTCAGCGCCCCCGTCGATCAGCTCCCCGGTCCCAACCGAGTCCTGCCCCCCGGCATCGCCAGCCGAGCCGTCCGCCCCGCTATCCGGAATCAGGCCATCCGCAGGCACTGCCGCATCGCTCCGGCCCCCGGTCCCGTCCCCGCCCGAATCCGCCGCAGCAATGTCCCCGTCCGCCGAGCCGGTCCCGCATCCCGCCATCAGCCAGAAGGCCAGAAACGCCAGTCCGGTCAACCCCGCACGCATTCTCGAGCCCATCGAGTCCCCCATGAACCGGTCAATCGGCAAATTGCCGATGACGGCCCCATCATAGCCGTTGGCGAGGGTTGCGGGAAGTCGCTGTTGACTGTTTGTGGTTCCTTTCTTAGCATATCTTCCGGCCTTTCGGGGGGAAGAATGGCGGCTGCCCGAACCTGTCGAACCCGTGCCTGCCTGGCGGTGCTCATGGCGCTCGCTTCGGTCGGGGTGCAGTCCGGGTTTGCCGTCTGCCTGAGCCTGCACCACGAGGCGCACGTGGTTCCCCTTGGCGCCGACCACGATCACGAAGGTCTTCCGGATGGCGGGCACTCTGACGAGGGCGCGTCCGGCCCATGCTCGGACGACGGGTGCTGCATCGACCTTCCCCTCCAGCCCGACTCGTTGAGCCCGAGGTGTTTTGCTGTCCCGGCGGCCCCACTGCTGGCGCTGGTGGGCGGCGAGCCGACGGACCGCTCGTTGGTCCTGGTGTCGCAGGTTCCGTCCCGTGTCCCGGGAGACCGGCCTGGAGAGCCCCCCGCCATGTCCCGTTCCATTCCGCTTCGCATCTAGAGGTTTCCCCAGCATCGGAGTCGCAGCGGTCGCTCCCGGAGCACCCCTGCGTTCTTTGGACTCGTGGTGGAGCTTCAACCTGCGAGGTGCGATTTGACTCTCATCGCCCACCGACTTGCCCTACGTGCTGGCAGCAGCGGACCGCCGCTCTGGCGCCATTCCTTGCGTTTCGTTCCCGGGCCGCTCGCCGTGGCAGCGGTACTGTGCGGCATCTCCCTGACCGTCGTTCCGGCTGCCCGTGCTTCCGAGCCGACCACGGCTCCCAGTCCTGCGGCCATCGACCAGAGCCAGCCCCCGACCGAGACCCGTGATCCGTCGACCGTCACGGCGGACCAGGGGGCCACAATCTCCAGTCTGGACGCGGACGCAGCGGTTCGGCTGGCGCTGGATGCTGCCCCGCTGCTCCAGTCGTTGAGCCTGGAGGCCCAGGCGGCAAGGGCCGAGGAGCGCAGCGGTGGTCGCTGGCAGAATCCCGAGCTGGCTGTCGAATGGGAGGAGTTCGGAATCTCGCGGCCCCTCTGGAGGCAGTCGGACCTCACCGTGAGCATCGAGCAGCAGATCCCACTGGGCAGTGAAGGGAGTGCTTCCCGTCGTCTGGCGGGGTTGCGGGCTCAGCGGCTCGACAGCCGGACTCAGCTGGCGGCAGTCGAGCTGGCAACGCGAGCCCGAGAGGCCCACCTGGCAGCCCTGGCGGAGCAGGCCCGAGTCGAGCTGCTGTCCGAGTCCCTGAGCATGGCGCAACAGGTGCTGGACTCGGTGCGGGCTGCCATCGCAGTGGGTCAGTCGGCTCCGGCGGACGAGCGCCTCGCCCTGGCGGAGTACCGAAGCGAGGAAGTCGCTCTGGGCCGCGCCAGGGCCCGGCTCGAGGGCCTCAAGGCCGTGCTGGCCTCCCTGTGGGGCGGGCTGGCCTCCGACGTAGGGCCCCTGGCCGGCTCCCTGGAGCCTTCCCCCGTCGACAGCATGGACACGGGGAGCCCTGGCGGGCAAGGCTCTCCGCTGGCGCTTGCCCCGGCAGCGCGGCTGCAACAGGAAAAGCAGGCCGAGCTCGAGCTCGAGCGGCAGAGGACGCTCCCCGCGCTCACGGTCATGGGGGGCGTCCGGGGTATGGATGGGTTTGCGGATCAGGCCATTGTGGCTGGCCTCTCGATCCCGTTGCCTGCCTGGAACCGGAACCAGTCGGAAATTGAGGCGGCCAGCCTCCAGGTTCGCAGGGCACGAGCCGCACTGAGGGCCCGCGAGCGGGAATGGACGCAGGCAGTCACGCAGGAGCGGGCCGTCGCCTACCAGGCCTGGCAGGAGTACCAGGGGATCCGCGACGGCGTGCTGCCCGAGCTCGACGCAGGGCTTGCCTCGGTCCTCACCGCCTTCCAGGCCGGAGATGCCCGAAGCCTCGACGTGCTCGATGCACAGCGACGCGTTCTGGCCGCTCGCCTGCAGCTGGTGGACTTGGCGGAGGCAGCCATCGCTGCGTCGATCCGCCTCGACGGACTTCTGAAGGGGGCGGACGGCGCAAACAACCCGGTGGATTCCAGGAAGCTCGAAGTCGATACGGAGGACCAGCCATGAACCGAACATGGGGCAAGATAGTCGCACTTCTGACTCTGTTGGCGATTCCACCGGCGCTGGCCGCCGGCTGCAAGGGGGAGGTGGAAGGACACGCGAAGCAAGCGGCCGAGAACGCCAAGGACATGGGCGAGCACGACCACGCCAAGGGCGAAGCGAGAGAAGCTCACGCTCAGGACGAAGCAGGAGAGGAGCACGCTCATGGCGAAGCGGGAGAGGAGCACGAGCAAGCCGCTCCGTCGCAAGAGAAGCTCGCAGAGATCGCCGCCCGCCCGTGCGAGCACGCGATCCCCATTGCCGAGTGCGACGAGTGTCGCTACGAGGCGGGGCTCGTGAAAGTGCCCCGGGACGTGGCTGCAAGTCTGCTCGAAACGGTGGAGGTCCAGGAGACCGCCGGCGCCGAGCACACGCTTCAGCTTCGCTGCGAGGTCGGGACCGATCGCCAGGCCACGGCCGTCGTGACGGCGCTCCAGGAAGGGCGGGTCGACCGGGTGCTCGGCAAGCTCGGGCAGCGGGTCCAGTCAGGCGATGTGCTGGCCGTGCTCCTGTCCCGGGAAGCGGCCTCGGCCCGTCTCGACCACTTCCAGGCTCACCGGGAGCTCGAGATGGCGAAGCTCGAGCTCGATAGGGCCCAGAAAGTCCACGAGAGCCTCCAGGCGCTCCTGGACGGGCTCCGAGAAGTCCCCGGGGCACAGTCCTCGTCCGCTCCCCCCTCGCCGGATGCGTTCGGGGGGCTTCCTGCGGGCGAGCAGAAGGCAGCCTTGCTGGTGGCACTCAACGAGTACCACGAGGCGTTCAAACTGGCCGAGATCGAGCGGGAGCGGCTGGCCGAGGGGAGCCGCCTGCTGGGCCGCACCGTCCAGGGCAGCGAAGCCGGCGCTGGTGCCGCTCCCGGTGCGGACGGGACCGGAATCGATTCCACTTCCGGCCCGGGCAACGCAGGGGGGGGCAACGGGAAGCGCCCCCGTGACGTTCGGGGCCCCTATGCCGGCGAGTGGCGGCGGATGATTGCCGAGGCCCGCGAGACCCGTGACCTCGCCCAGAAGGACCTGCAGCGCCTGGAAGGGCTGGTCAAGTCCGGCATCCGCAGCAGCCGGGAGCTCGATGCCGCCAAGCGGGACCTGGCCGTTGCCGAAGCGGCGTACCGGGCCGCCCGGGAGACCGTCGGCCTGGAGATGGACCGTCGTGCAGTGGAAGTTGAGTCCGCGCTTCGCTCCGCCCGGATTCGCCTGGAAGGACAAAGCGAGGAGATCGCCCTTCATCTTGCGGCAAAGCTCGCCCGGGCACGGCAGGCGCTGGAGGAGGCCTCGGCCCGAGAGGCGCTGCTGCACCGCGCCCTGGTCGTCATGGGAATCGGTGAAACCGAGGTGGAAGAACGGCTTGCCCCGGATTCCCCCGAGCTGTGGAAGCTGGAGGTCCGGGCACCGGTCCCGGGTACCCTGGTCAAGCTCAATCTGGCCCCCGGCGCCACCGTGGCTCGGGGGGATGCCCTCATGACCCTCTCGGACACCGAGTCGGCCTGGGTCTGGTGCGACCTCTATCCGCAGGACCTGGCCCTGCTGGAAGAGCATCCCCTGCCATTGCCAGCGGTCCTGAGCGAGACCGGGGGACGGACCGTCCAAGGGCAGCTCGACTACATCGAGCGCTCGGCTGACCCACACACCCGGACCGTCAAGGCCAGAGTTGTCGTCACCGGGACCGCACTGCGACCCGGGACGTTCCTCTCGGCCTCGGTCGCTTTCGGACAGGGCGGGGCGGGTGTGTTCCTTCCCGAGGAGGCGGTGCTGGCCGACGGGGAGGACCGCTTCGTCTTCGTCTTCTGGAAAGACGATCTGTGGTCCCGGCGGGACGTGCGTACGGAGCCGGCGGGGCCCGGGATGGTCCGGGTGCTGTCCGGCCTGGCTCCGAAGGACCGCGTGGCCGTCCGTGGGGGCTTCTTCCTGAAGAGCGACGTGCTTCGTGAGAAGATGGGGGCCGGCTGTGCGGACTGACCTGACATCGATGTTGCTGAGCCGCCGGGTGGCCGTCGCCGTGCTTGCGGTGGTGGTCATCGTGGCCGGCTATCTGGCCTGGGAAGGGCTTCCCATCGATGCCTTTCCTGATGTCACCAACGTGCAGGTGATGGTGCTGGCCCGTGCCCAGGGCATGAGCACGACCGAGGTCGAGCGCCTCATCACCTATCCAATCGAGGTCGCCATGGGCGGCGTCCCGAGGGTGCGTCAGGTTCGCTCCCTGACCCGCAGCGGCCTCTCCCAGGTGGTCGTCATCTTCGAGGACGACGTGGACATCTACTTCGCCCGCCAGCAGGTCCACGAGCGGCTGTCGCAGGTGCAGGAGACCCTCCCGGACGGAATCGAGGCGGAGATGGGCCCGATCAGCACGGGGCTGGGCGAGATCTACCAATACACGATTGAGCCCGGCTACTCCTGCAGCGACCACCCGAGGGTCTGGCAGCAGGAGCCCGGCACCTGCCCGCACGACGGAAAGACTCTGGTCAAGCCGGAGCTGCCGCTGGCGGAGCTGCGGTCGATCCAGGAGTGGATCGTGGCACCGAGACTGCGGGGCGTGTCCGGCGTCAACGAGGTCAACTCGCTGGGCGGGTTCGTCAAGACCTGGGAGGTGGCTCCCCGGGCGGAGCGGCTGGTGGAATTCGGCCTCACTTCCAGGGATGTGCTGCAGGCCGTGGCCCAGGCCAACGCGAACCAGGGGGGCGGGTTCATCGTCCGGGGTGACGAGCAGAGCTACGTGGTGTCCAGGGGGCTCCTCCCCGGGGGCGATGCGTTGCGAAAGACGGTGGTCAAGGCGGAAGGCTCCACCCCGGTCCTGCTGGGACAGGTGGCCGATGTGAGGGAGGGGGCCCTGCCTCGCCAGGGAGCCGTCACCCGCAATGGCGCCGGGGAAGCCGTGGCCGGCATGGTGATCCTGCTCAAAGGAGAGAACTCGCGCACCGTCGTGGACCGGGTCATCCGCGAGGTCGAGGACATCCGACGCTCGTTGCCGGCCGGTGCCAACATCGTGCCGTTCTACGACCGCACCGACCTGATCGAGGCCTGCATCGGCACCGTTCGAGATGCCCTGGCCGAGGGGGCAGGGCTGGTGATTCTCGTGCTCCTGCTGTTCCTTTGGGACCTGCGGGCCGCCCTGGTCGTGTCCCTGTCCATCCCCTTGACTGCGGCCATGACGTTCATCGTCATGCGGATGCTCGGAGTGACCGCAAACCTCATGAGCCTCGGCGGTCTGGCTATCGCGGTCGGCATGGTCGTGGACGGCGCCATCGTCGTAGTCGAGACCATTCACACGAACCGCCGCCGGAATCCTTCCCTGGACCGCCTGGATTCGGCCGCTGCTGCGGTGCGTGAAGTGGCCAGACCCATCACGTTCTCGATCCTGGTGATCGTGGCCGTGATCCTCCCTCTCTTCTCCCTCCAGGAGATCGAGGGCAAGATGTTCCGCCCCATGGCCATCACCATTGCGGCAGCCATGGCTTCTTCGCTCGTCGTGGCACTGCTGCTCGTGCCGCCCATCACGGTCCTGCTCCAGGGGAGCAAGACCGCCGAGCGGGAGAATCCGGTCGTAAGAGGGCTTCTGAGCGTGTACGGCCCCTCACTAGCCTGGTCGATCCGCCACCGCTTCGTCCTGGCGCTCATCTCGGTGGCCTTCCTCGCCGTGACGGCCCTGCTGATTCCCCGGTTGGGTACCGAGTTTCTCCCTCCGCTCGACGAGGGAACGCTGGCCGTCAACGTGGTCCGGCTCCCGAGCGCCTCCCTGGACGGCAGCATCGCACAGGCCACCGTTCTCGAGAAGCTCATCCTCGAATCCGTCCCCGAAGTTACGGGGGTGGTTGCCAAGACCGGCAGTGCGGAGGTGGCCGAGGATCCCATGGGGCCGGAGCAGAACGACTTCATGCTCAGCCTTGCCCCGAGGGAGAGATGGCGCCCCGGCATGACCCGGGAAACCCTGATCTCCGAGCTTCAGGCCGTCTTCTCGCAGGTCCCCGGCATTCGGGCATCGTTCAGTCAGCCCATCGCGTTGCGGGTCAACGAGCTGATCAGTGGGATCAAGTCGGACGTGGCCCTTCGGATATTCGGTGACGACCAGGAGACCCTGAGCGAAACCGCGGAGCAGGCCGCTTCAATCCTCGCCTCCATCCCCGGAGCCCAGGATGTCAAAGTCGAGCAGACCAGCGGCGTCTCGGAGATCGAGATCATCCCGGATCGGGACGCACTGGCCCGTCACCAGCTCACCGTGTCCGACATCAACGAGCTGATCCGGATATCCATGGCCGGAGAGCCCGCCGGCCGAATGGTCGAGGGACAGCGCTGGTTCGACATTCGAGTCGTTTCTCCTGATGCCGGCAGCGGAGGAATCCGAGCCATCCGGAGTCTTCCCATCCGCACGCCCGGCGGGGCCTGGCTTCGACTCGCAGACGTGGCCTCGGTGGAGGAAGTCGAAGCCCCGGCCCAGCTCAGCCGGGAGCAGGGGCAGCGCCGCCTGGTCGTCGAGTGCAACGTCCGAGGCCGCGACCTGGGCAGCTTCGTCGCCGAGGCCCGGGAACGCCTTGCCTCCGTCGAGGCCGGCCTCCCTACCGGATATCATTTCGGCTGGGGCGGCCAGTTCGAGAACCAGGAGCGGGCAACCCGACGCCTCATGCTCGTCGTCCCCGCCGTCCTCCTCCTCATCGCTCTCCTCCAGTATGCCGCCATGGGCAATGCCCGCAGCACACTCCTCGTCGTGCTCAACCTCCCATTCTCCGTCGTGGGGGGCGTCGGAACCATCTACCTGCTCGACATGCACGTCAGCGTCTCCGTCCTGGTCGGCCTCATCGCCCTGCTCGGCATGGCCGTCCAGCACGGGACCCTGGTCGTCTCCTTCATCGACGAGCTGAGAGCCGGCGGCCTCTCCCTTCCCGATGCCGTCCGGGAGGCCTCCATGCGCCGCCTCCGGCCTCTTCTCATGACCAAGCTCACGTCTCTGCTCGGCCTCGTCCCCATGATGATGGCGCAAGGCCCCGGCGCCGATATCCAGCGTCCGCTGGCCGCAGTCGTGCTGGGCGGCCTGGCCTTCACCTCAGCCCTGAATCTCTACGTCGTGCCGGCCCTGTACGGATGGTTCCACAGGGAACGGATAGCTTCGTGAGGGAAGGGAGTGCTTCTTAAGGGAGGAGAGAGCGTCTTGAGGGAAGGGAGAGCTTCCTAGAAGAGGAGCTGCGCCTGCAGGGTGACCTGGTTGGCCGAGTCGGTGCCCCAGGTCAGGACCTTGCCGTCGGCATCCTTCTGGTCGGCCTTCTCGAACCCGAGGTTGGCATACTCGAGCTTCAGGTTGGCATTGTGCCCCTTGAGGAACATGTTGACGCCGGCCCGGATGTTCATGATGTCCTTGCCGTCGACATCCGAGTTGTACCACTCGCCGCCCACGATCGGCATCAACGGAACCTTGAGGACTTCGAAGCGGAAGCCAACCTCGCCGAAGGCCCCCATGCCCGTCCCGGCATTCTGGGCGTAGGCATCGCTGTATGTCTTGGTCGTCTTGCCGGTGGTCGCATCGAACACGTCCGTCGAGGCCTGATCATACCCACGGTCGAAGTAGACGAAGCCGGCCTGGCCGGTGATCCCCATGGTCTCGTTGAGCGGGTAGTCGGCAAACACGTCACCCGTGAACGCCTTGTACAGGCCGAGGTTGCCCTTGGCGTCCAGGACGGCATCGGGCTGGACATCGAAGCCGCCACCGATGCTGAGCACCTTCTTGGTTCCAAGGTAGGTGCCGCCGTAGAAGAACGCATCTTCGACGTCGAAGAAGTTGACTGCCACACGGCCGGTGAAGCGAGGCATGTCATCGGGATTCAGGATCACGCCGCCCTGCTTGGAGATGTCCGTGCCGCGAAGCCCGTTGAACACGCCGACGCGGTAGTCCAGCATGTCGAACAGGATGCCGCGGGCCTCGACGCCCACGTCACGCCACACCTTGTCGGTGATGAACTTGCCGGTGAACACGTTGTGGTAGTCCAGCCCGGCCAGCGACGCCGCGCTCTGACGGTTGTGGTGCGAGAAGGGGAGCAGGAGCATGCCGGCCGACACCTTCAACTCCTTGTACATCGCAAACTCGACGTACGCGTCCTGGGTGAACATGAAGTCGCCGAAGCTGCCGTTCTTCCCGAAGTTGGCGTTCTCGCTTTCGTAGAAGAAATTGATCCACTTGTTGACCTTGCCCGCCAGCATCACCCGGGCCCGGCGCAGGAAGAACTCGTTGTCCCAGCCGTCCTTCGTGATGTTGTTGTCTTCGGTGAATTGGGCCTGCCCCTGAATCAGCAGCTTCACCTTCAGATCCGGAGCATCCGGATCTTCGGCCAACAGGACGCCCGGGACCGTGGATATCAGGACGAACCCGAGCAAGCTCACCAACCCCTTCCGCATGTCGCTCCTCCTTGGCTTGGAAATCAGGGAAACGAGTCACTCCAGGACACCGTCTCCGTCGTTGCGGCGGAATCTACACCGGGAATCCCACCGGTTCAATTTCTTTTTTTTCCCCGGTCCGGGAATCTGCAAATTGTGGTATCGTCCCGCATGTCCGACGGAGGATTCGGGCAGCCTCGGAGGGGATATGAGCGAGAGCCGATTCGAAGTCGCCGTGCCGATCGATGTGCGCTGGCGGGATATGGATCCGCTCGGCCACGTGAACAACGCTGTGTACCTCACCTACCTCGAGAGGGGGCGAGTCGAATACGTTCGGACCATGGTGCGCCACGAGCTGTCCGCCCGGTCGTTCCGGTTCATCATCGCCCGGATCGAGATCGACTACCTGGCCCCCGTGACCCTCAACGACAGCGTGGTCTGCCGGATCTCGGTGCCGGAATGGGGGCGCCGGAGCTTCACCTTCCGGTACGAGCTGACCGACTCGACCGGAGCCACGGTCTACGCCAGCGCCCGCTCCGTGCAGGTCTGCTATGACTATGATGCCCGGGAGAGCATCGCTGTGCCGGATGACTTCCGAGCCGCGGTCATCCGCCTCCGGACCGAGGCCGGTCTTCCCGAGCCGAGTGTCACCGTAAGACAGGGGAAGTCGCCATGAGGAAAACGGTTGCAGCGTGGATGATCGGGCTGTTCGTGTTCGGGGCGTCGCTCCTGGTGCATCCCGTCCAGGCCTGCGCTCATTCCCCCGATAGCCCCGTGGCGCAGGGACGCTTCTCGGTCGGCCTCGGCGGCGGCCTTGGCAGCGACTCTGCCGCAGTCGGCCTCGGGTTCGGCTACTTCGTCCTGGACGGGCTCATGCCCGGCGTTCGGTACGTCTTCCAGTGGCAGGGCTACGACCACTACGACTATGACGTCTACCAGCATGACGTGAGCCTCTACCTCCGCTATTTTCCGTTCGACATCGAGGCCGTCCTCCCCTTCCTGGTCGGCGAGGGGAGCTGGCTCCGGTACACCCAGGAGGGGAAGGGGGTCGACGACCGGTCGCTGTCGCTCTGGAGCGCCCTGGGCGGAGCCGGGGTCCTGGTCCTCATCGCCAAGCACTTCTCCATCGAGCTGATGGCGGGAATCCGCCACTACTTCGACATCCCCTCCGACATTGCGGAAGGGTTTGACGAGAACAAGCTCGAGTGGAACCTCGGCTTCGGGCTCTACTTCTGATCCGGATGGCTTAGAACGGTCCGTACTCCAGCGAGAATGCCGGCACCCAGACGACGGGATTCCAGGGGGCCGGCAGGAGCTGCAGCGACTGCCCGGGGCCGGCCGGGGTCCGAACAGCAAGCCCGATCGCTGCCATGGCCGGAGACGAGCTGAATCCGACCAGGAGCTCCGGCATGGTGTAGCAGGTTGGCTTGGGTGGCAGACCGGCATTCCAGGTGCACGAGGCAAGCCAGTCCGCATCCGACAGAACGTACGCGGGCTCCTTCTTCCCGGCAGGGCTCGTCACCTCCGCCGGCTCGGGCAGGTCGAGCCCCTCGTCCCCGTACCGCGTCCGGACCTCGAGCACGATCTCCTCTCCGGCAGGCAGCGCCATCTCGAAGCCCTCCGGGAGCGGATTGGGCGTCCCCTCGAACGCGGGCGAGGCATGAAGCGAAGCGAAGATCGTCCCACCCCACCAGCTCTCGGGCAGAAACTCCGGGGCCTCTCCGCATGCCGGATTGGAGGGGGGCGGCGCCTGCACTTTGCACTGCCCGGTCGGACAAGCCCCGGTGCACACCCCTTCCTGCGGGAGGTAGACCCTGGATGACAACATCTCCACCTTCTCCGTCGGGATCTGCTCGATCGACGCCAGCGCTGCGACCTGCGTCGGATTGACCAGCTTCTTCACCGTGAGCAGCCCGGGGGACTCCTCGAGCGTGTGCAGGTTCGTCGTGAACGGTGCGCAGGCCCCCGACAGCGTGTCAGGCGGCCATTCCTGCGGAGGCACGTCCACCAGGAAGAGCGGCGGCGGAAGAACGTGCATCACGAACTTCAGCTCCTGCTGCGACGTGTTTCCTGCCAGATCGATCGCCTCGATGACGAGTCGGTTTGGGACCAGCCCCTCCTCGAACGTGAACTCGGCCGGCGGGGTGTCCGAGAACAACTGCAGGCCGATGAATGCGAACGTGGGCCACGCGCCGCAGAACATGGGCTCGTAGCTGACTTCCTTGAGCAGCGCTTCATCCCGGTAGTACCGAGTGACGAGCGTGGTCTGGAAGTCGATCCCGTCGGGCGGGCAGGGGTCGTCCACCAGGAGGCTCCAGCGTGGCACGTTCTCCTCCTCCAGGTCGTCCCCTTCACTCAGGGGGAGGCGGGAGGCGAGGCGGGAGAACTCGGGACACACGGTCGCACAGGTCAACGGGTTGAACGTCACCGAGGGCGTCCCGGCAAGGTCGTACTTCACGTCCCCTGACTGAGGATTGTAGGTGGCCTTGGCCCCCGACTCGTCCTGGAACACGGTTTCGAGCAGCGTGATCGTCGGGGGCGTGGAATCGAACCAGATCCCGAAGTTCAGCGAGGCCTCGTTTCCGACCGCATCCTGCGCCAGCAGGACCAGCGTGACGAACCCCTCGTCCGGGATTGCCTCGAATTTCCCCGTGGCCAGGTAGGTGTCTCCCGACGTCTGGGCCAGCGTCCAGTCGGCCCCGCCCCCCTGGACCGCAACGCCGGCGACACCGCTGTCCGCGTCGGAAGCGGTCACCAGCAACGAGACGACCTCGGCCGGTTTCAGCACCGTCTGTGAGCCCGAGACCGACAGCAGCGGCCCGGTCCCGTCCATCTGCCAGTGCACCGACGCAACGGTCTCCCGCCCGGCAACGTCGACTGCGACGACCTCGACCGTCACCGGCTTCGTCCCGTCCGTCGGCAACGGCACGTCCAGAGTGCACTCCGCATCGCAGGTCAGCTCCCCCAGAGGCCCCGAGACGAGGACCGAGGAGATTCCCTTGCCGTCCGACACCTGGACCTGGCCGTTGGGCGAGGCCGGTGAGTACCATCCCCCCTCGGGCGGCATGAACTCCACCGTCGGCGGCTCGCCGTCCAGGCAGGCGTCGGCCTGGATGCTCGCCTGGTTGCCGCATGAATCGATCACCTCGAGCGCAACCTGCGAGCCGTCCGGGAGGCCGCCGACCGCACAGCTCCACTTGCCTGCCTCGAGCGCACTGCAGACCTGCTCGGTCCCGCCGATCCGGAGGACCACGGCATCGACCGACTCCTCGGGCTCGTCGGTCACCTCCACCAGGAAGGCCTCGGGAACTTCGGGCAGACATTCGGACGGAGCCGGGGCCACCGACTTGATCACCGGTGCGTCCCTGTCGAAGCGGTAGTGGATGTCGAACTCGGTCGAATTGCCCGACGAATCCGTGGCCCGGTAGATGAAGTGGGCCTTGGGGTAGGCGGGTTCCAGGGCCTCGTCCGGGTTGACTTCCACCGTAATGGTCGCCGTACCGGCCACAGCGTCCAGCACCACCTCGTCCGGGAAGCTCCCCGGGTCCGGCGCGACACGGACCACCCCGGCTAGCGCATGATCGTCGATCACGTTCACCTTCAACACGGCCTTGGAGCAGAGGAGGGTGTCGTCCGCCGGAGAGTCGGGTGACAGATGGAACTCCGGTTTGAGCGGGTCGAACAGGCTGCCCGGCAGCCCCGAGAACAACGGCCCGTCGTCCAGTGCCAGGCTGTCGTACATCCCGGATCGGCGGCCCAGCTCGGCTGCCAGGACGACGGCCTCCTCGAACGCGACCCACGAGTGCACGGCCTCGGCCAGGTCGTGGCGCAGTGTGTCCACCGAGAGTGGCTCCCCGCAGACGAAGAGTGGCCCGGGCGTGTTCTTGTCCGGCAGGAGCCCGCTCCCGTCGAGCACACCGTCCGTGGCGTCCGCGACCAGGGCCGCGGTCAGTTCCTGGAGCCCCGTGTCGCTCTGGGGGCACCAACCGTGTACCAGTCGCGACAGGCCGACTTGCGCCAGCGCCAGGGCCGTCTTGCCCGACACGGGGCCGGAGTGGTCCTTGGAGGGCAGCTCGGGCACGGTCCTCCCAACCTCCGGCGGTGCGCCGGACAGGAGGTGTTGCCCCAGGCGGTCTGCGGCCACGGGAAGAACGGACTCCCACGTTCCGCTCGTCAGGCCGGCCGAGGCCGGATCGCGGGAATAGGCCTTTGCCAACCCCACGACCAGCGAGGAGAACGGGTCGAGCACGAGCACCTCGTCCTGCCCCTCGGGAGCAAAGAGGAACGCGGCTTCCAGGGAATACCCGTCCCCGAGATGACGCTCGCTGTCCCACCCTACGTCATGCCACGTGGCCTCAGCCCCCGAGGCCCGGACCAGCAGCAGATCTCCGGTCCGGATGCCGGCCAGATCGATCGAGAATGCCCCCTGGTCACCCGACAGGCCGCCGCCAACGCGGGTCTCGTGCCCCTGGCTGTCGACCCGGAACACGTCGAGCTGAGCACCGCTCATCGGCGTGGGCAGCAGGACTGCCCCCTTGAGCGTGAATTCATGCCCTTCCCCGGCAGGCTCCTTCTCCTCCGCACAGCCGGAAAGGAGGGCAAGGAACGAAACGATCACGCTCCAACCTGATCTCGACATACGGACCCCCTCGACTGTTGCCGCCAGCCGCAGTCTACCTCAGGATCCGGGAATGACCAAGAGCGCTGGAGCGAGGAGGAAGCCTGAACCCGGGAATCAGAAATGGAGGGTGACGCTGAGGTCTCCCGAGAGATGGTTGAGATAGACGCTGCGGGTAGCCGGCTCCAATTCGGTGCCGTTATCCATGTACATGCCCTTGTAAAGGACCCGGGCCCCGATTCCCAGAGACTGGGACAGCCTCACTTCGAGCCCGCCGCCTCCGTGCCAGCCGCCGCCGGTCATTTCCCGCCCCTCGAGACCTTCTTCCGACACGGCGTAGAAGCCCGCCCCCCCCTGGAGGAACGGCTCGATCCGTACGGAATCGGGGAACAGGAAGTACTTCAGATCCAGCGTGAGCCCGGAAAGCACCGCCTGCTCGTAGTGCGGCTGCAGGTTCGGGTCGGTATCGTGGAACGACATGTTGCCGCCCAGCTCGAGAGCAAATCGCGTGCTCAACCGAAGGCCGAGGAACAGGTCGCCGCCCCAGCCCGTTCGAATGAAGCGGGTCAGGTCGTTCCCGCTGTCCACGATGTAGTCCGCCACCAGTCCGCCTCCCACGTAGATGCCCAGACGATTGGCCTCGGATTCACGGCGAGGCCGAGGCAGAGGCGCCCAGGTGCTGCGTCCAGGCTTGCGCCGGTGGTAGCTCGAGTGGGCCACGACCGGCTGAGCAAGCGCCAGGTCTGGAAGAACCAGGAGTCCAAGCAGCAGCGCCACGGGCGCCAGGCGAATTCGGGTCATGGGTTCACCTCATCACGGTTGCCGATCCAGGACGACGAAAAGCGGTCCCGAGACGGCACCAGGAGAGAGCCTATTCAAACTTCCCCCGGTCGGCCGTCCTCCGGAAGAGCACGACGACCGTCAGTAGCGCCACCAGCAACCCTCCAGCCGTCGCCGGGGACGTCGGTGTCGCGGCCCCTGCCGCGCAGCCCCAGCTGCTGTCCGAGGTCGGAGCAGGCTCGTCCCCGTCATCCGGATCCGGCTTGGTGTCCTCCGGCTTGGGCAGGCAGACCGACAGCCCGGAAAACTCCGGCACCGACGTACACTTCCGATTGGACCCGCAGACGGGCGCAGCCAGATCGCAGGCCACGCGGCACTTGCGCAAGTCCCCTTCGTCCACGCACAACAGCGTGGCGCACTCGAAGTCGCTGCCGCAGGTCGCCCCTTCCTTGCCCGCCCCCGGAGTGATGCACCCGCCCTGAGGACCGTTGTTGAGCGGAATGCAGCCCTGCCCCGCCGGGCAGGCAGGAGCGAGCACCTGGCACGACTCCCGGCAAAGGCCCGCGATGCAGACCTTGCTGCCGCACTGCTCATTGGCAGAGCACGAGGCTCCGACCGGGAAGGCCCCTTCCTGGCTGATGCAGACGCTGCCGTATGGAGAGCCGCCGTTGCACACGTACCCGCTCGCACAGGCCCCCTGGATACACGGGGCAAGGCATACTGCCGGCCCCGAAGCCGCCCAGCAGATCTGCGTCGTGCACTCCATGGACGAGAAGCAGGTCTGGCCAATCCCCTTGCCCGTCGGCATGCACAGCCCCGTCGGCTGGCCGTCGTAGAAGACGCATTCCGTGCCGGAGGGGCAGCTCGCCTGGCTCGAGCACGCGGCCCGGCAGAACTTCTTGTCCACCCCGGGGAGCGGGGCGCAGTACCCGCTGAGGCACTCGTTGTGATGCTGACACCAGGACCCCTCCGGCTGCGGGTCCGGTGCCGGCAGGCAGGCCCCGAGCGTGCCGACCACCATGCAGGTCATCCCCGCAGGGCAGGAGGGATTGGCCGGGTTGCACAGCATCCGGCAGGCCGACTCGCCAAGCTCGGAATCGAAGTAGCAGTAGGCACTCTGGCATTCCCAGTTGGCCTCACAGGCCATGCCGTCCTTCTTCTCGGGAAGCCGGGCCAAGGGGACGCAGCCGCCGTGGATGCCGGAAGGATCCCCGGGAACCGGGACGCACTTGCCCCCCGCCGGGCACCCGCCTGAGAACGGGTTGCACTGATCGCGGCAGTATTTCTTCTGGGAGAGGAAATCCGGGAAGCAGAGACCCGACTTGCACTCGCTTCCGGTCTCGCAGGGGAGGCCGTTCTCCGTCTTGGCGACGCTCCCCTTGACGCAGGCCCCCTTGCCCCCCGTGTACTCGACGCAGGTGAACCCGAGCGGACATCCGGTTCCACCGTCGATGTCCGTGCAGTACTTCGTGCAGTAGAACAAGCCCGTGAGGCAGAAGTACGGGCTTTGGCACTCACTGGCAAAGTAGCAGTCGTCGCCAAAGGTCTTGGTCCCCGCAACTTCGAAGCAGACCCCCTGGGACTCGCCCTCGACCGGGTAGCAGCCGAACCCCTCAGGGCAGTCCTGCTGGCTCACCGAGCACCAGTTCGCACACCAGAAACCCTGCTGCGTCTTCACGCAGAAGTAGGGGCTCTTGCAGTCCGCATCAGACTGGCACGTGGCGCCCAGCTCCCCCTTGCCCGTGCTCGTGGGCGGCGTGCACTTGCCGCTTTGGCACTTGTACTTCGACGCGTAGAACTCCTCCCCCTGCGAGTCCTCGGTGATCACATAGGGGCACTGGGAGTCAGTGGAGCAGGTGTAGGTGGTTTCCGGGTAAAGAAAGCAGATGGCGTTCTTGTCGTCCTGGTGCAGCGTGGCACTCTTGCCGTACGGGTCCACGTAAGGGGCCATCGTCGGCGGATCCGACTCGTCGAACTGGAGGTTGTGGCCGACCCCGAACAGGTGGCCGATCTCGTGGATGGCCACGCTCTTGACGTCCATCGAGTACCAGGTGTTGCCCTTCGTGTTCCACGAAATCGTGCCGTTGAACGCAATGTCCGCTTCCACGATCGTCCCGCTGAAATTGTAGAGCGGTGAGGTCACGCCCAGCACGCTGGCCCCGTAAGGCCAGTAGCCTTCCTTCCAGATGAGCTCGTTCTGCCCGTTGCTTTCCGCACCGGTGGACAGGACCGAGGTGACTGAAGTCGTGCCGGTCTGCTTGAAGGTCAGAAACGCACAGGTGACCGCCTGCCAGTCGGCAAACGACGCCACCACCGCGTTGAGATCGGAGTTGTCCTGGATTCCCGACCACCCGTCCGTGTCCAGCACGTAGGGGACCTCCTTCACGCTCCACTTGACCTCTTTGCCGCCGGCAGTGCTGATGCTGAAGGCCCTGGAATCGGTCGCGGGCAGAACCAGGAGCGCAACGAGGAGCAGGCCGAGAAGCTTCGGGATTCGACGCTCGAGCCGGATCGGGTTCATGGGTTCCACCTCATCGTGCCCGGGATTCATTGACCCTGCGGAACAGCTCTTCGAGCAGGAGCGGCTCCTCCGGCCGCCCTGGCTCGAACTGATCGGGTGCCCCGCCGGGCCGAACCAGCGACAGACCGGTCAGGTCCCGAACGGCGATCGGCCGGTCGTTCGCGTCCTTCGCCACACGAAAAACCCCCTGGCTCATTCCGGTCACCACATGCTCGATTCCCGTGAACTCGAGGAAAACGACGACTTCCTCTCCGGTTCGAAAGCGGGGCTGCCCCGGTATCGCCAGCGTGTAGCCGTCGACGCTCCCTCCCACGAGGCGAAGGGTGTAAGCCGGTCCCGGGTTGGTCCCCTTGAGCACCCGGTGCACCGTGAACGTGACGTCGGTCACGATCCGGGGGGACTTCAAGGTGCCCTGATTGGATGCCTGCACCTGCGTCACCGTGGCGTGGAACACCAGCGACGATGAGCCGACAAGCGAGTCGAGGTCCAGGTAGCGCACGGTCGTAGCGGTCGACGGGAATGGAACGAGCAGCAGCACGAGAAACATGAAAGCCGGGACGCGTCGCATGGGCACACCTCCGCGAAGTCGGAGGCATTATGCCAATGGGGGGAAGCGACTGCAAGATGCTGAGCATGACGACGAGCAGGTCGTGGATTCGGGCCGATGCTGCGTGCGTCGAGTCGCCTCACAATGCGGTTCTCGGAAATACGACGTGAAGAAATATCAAAATTCTTCTAAAGTGGGTCTCAGCAGCTGCCGTAGACCGAGTGTTGCGCACCCGACTGTCGGCTGACCGCTGCAACCGGGGGCCAACCTCGAGCGGAGTAGAGGGCGATGCAGGCAGAAGTGTTCTTCACAACAATGCTGACCGGGGCCGCCGCAGCTGCACTGGGACTGCTCCTCTGGCGCCGCAGCGGCCGGCGCTCCCGTTCGGAGCGGCAGGCCGAGCGGCTCCTTGCGGACGGGCGGGCCGCCGAGGGGGCCACCCTCATGGCGACCGCCGGTCGCCATCGGGCCGCAGCCGATCAACTGGTCATGCGGGGAATGCCGGAGATGGCGGTGCAGGTGCTCGCCGATGCCGGGGACTTCGTGGCCGCTGCCCGGGTGGCCGCTTCGGCGCACGACTATGCCAGGGCGGGGGAGCTGTTCCGACTGGGTGGGGACCGAAGGACCGCGGCAGCAATGCTGGAGCGGGCGGGCAACCACGCGGCTGCGCTGGCCCTGTACATCGAGCTGCGGGACGCCGACCGGGTCGCTGGATTGTGCAGTCGGGAGGGCCTTGATTCCGGACTGCTGGAGAAGGCTGCAGTCTGCCTCCAGGAGGCCGGAGACCAGCTTTCGGCTGCCAGGGCATTCATCCGGGCCGGCAAGGCCGAGCGGGGGAGCAGCCTCCTGTGCCGCATGGGCAAGCCGGAGGAGGCGGCCGCCGCCCTCGAGGAGGCCGGGGACCTCAAGGGAGCGGCGGAGCTCCACAGCAAGATGGGGCAGCACCGCCGAGCCGCATACCTCCTGGTCAAGGCAGGACATTGGGAGGCCGCTGCGGCGCAGCTCGAGGCCGACCGGGACTACCTTTCCGCTGCACGACTGCTGCGCAAGATCGGCCGGCCGGTCGTCGCTCTGGAATCGCTCAAGAAGCTCACTCCCGACAACCCCGGGTATCGTGGCGGCATGATGCTCGCCTCCGCCATCCTCGAGGAGTGCGGCCGTCTTGGCGAGGCGGTGGCGGTTCTCTATGGCTGCCTCGAGCACATCGGCTACAAGATGGAGACTTGCGAGGCCATTACTCGGCTCGTCGAGCTGCAATGGCTCTACGGTGACCTGGCCGGTGCCCAGGTCACGATTGAAAGGGCCATGGCTGAGGGGGTGCACTCGGAGGCCCTGGACGAGTTGCTCGACGAGCTGCAGAAGGCTTCCCGCGAGCAAATCTACGAGCCTGTGGCATTGCCTGGAGCCGGCAAGTCTCCGGACACGCGCAAGGCCACCGGTTCCTCCATCGGATTCCCCAGGGACAGCCGCTTCCAGCTCATCCGCAGGCTCGGAAGAGGGGGCAACGCCCTGATCTTCCACGTCATCGATCGGCGCAACGGCCAGGAAGTTGCGCTCAAGCTTCTCTTCTCCGACATCCTCCCTCTCGGCGAGGCTCGGCGCTACTTCGAGCGGGAAGCCCGGGTCGCCTCCGAGCTGCGACATCCCAACATCGTCCGCGTTCTCGATGCGGGGGAGCTCGAGGGGCGCCCCTACCTGACCATGGAGTTCGTCGACGGCGTCAACCTGCTCCAGGCCATGGACGTCCAGGACCCTCCCTCCCTGAAGCAGCGAATCGGGATCTGCGTCCAGCTTTGCGAGGCACTGTCCTATGCGCACAGCCGCGGCGTCATCCACCGGGACGTCAAGCTCGAGAACGTCCTGGTGGCCCGCAACGGCCAGGTCAAGCTCACCGACTTCGGCCTGGCCAAGGTCCTTGGCGAGGCTTCGGTCCGCTCCGGCTTCATCGTGGGAACTCCGCTGTACATGTCCCCCGAGCAGATCGCCGGGAAGGAGCTGGATGGCCGGACCGACATCTACTCTCTCGGAGTCCTCATGTATCGGCTGTTCACGGGCCGCTATCCGTATGACCCCGCGCAGATGGCAGTCATCACATGGCCTCCGGCTCCCGTGCCTCCCCTCACGCTCGCCCCATTTCTCCCGGAGGCACTCTCGGGCATCATCCTGAAGTGCCTGATGAAAGATCCCTCTGAACGCTTCTCGTCCGCTGCCGAGATCCGCAGCGCCCTCCTTCCCCTGGGAGCCTGAGCCCGCCCTGTCTGCCCGCAGGTCAACCGAGAGGGCCCTCCAGGCGGCGGCTGCCGTCCACGTCCACTCGTTCGATCCGTTTCCGGCGCGCCCCGCCCGGAGGTTCTTTACAACTACATGGGCCTTTCTATAATATTGCCCGAATTCGGGACCCCTCGGGTCCGGGGAGGCATCGTGCGGTTTTGGAGACTGGCAGTGGTTTGCGCAGCGATGTTGGCTGTGGCGGGATGCGGGGCATCGGACGAGCTGCTGAATTCCTGTCCCCGGGTGACCGGAGCCACGGTCGTGAGCTGGGATGGGGCGGAGCTCAAAGTCGGAGTCTGGCTGCAGGACCTCGAGGAGGATTCCGTCGACCTCCTGGTCACCGATGGCAATGGGGAGGCAATTGACGAGGTCCTCGGTCACGGCGGCGTTGGCCTGACGAGCACGGCCGAGCTTCCCGGGGCGGGCCACGAGCTGCTCATTGCCGGAAAGCACGTGAAGGGGAGCTCGATGGGGTTCCAGCCGGTCGACATCCAGGGATGCCAGGGAGAGGAATTCCGCATCGACATCCCGGCGGTGGGGGGCGGCAGGTGAGCGGTCGGGCAGGGTTCGAGCCGTGGAAGTGCAGGCTCGTCACAGGCTAGAAACTGGGAGGACGCAGTGGCTCTCAAGGGAAAGAATAGGGGAGTGGACCTGTTTGGCGGATCGGCCCCGACGACTACCGTCGTGCCTCCGCTGTCGGAGAAGGACGAGGCCCTGCTGCACGAGCTGATCCAGGTGGCCCGGGAAGAGCGCCGGGGTGCGCTTTCGGAGGACAACCTGCGTCGGCGCCACAAGGACCTGCATTTCCGGCTTCGCACCCGTTTCTCGACTCTGGCGGGTGCGCTCGGAGAGGCACTCAAGCTGGAAGTGGGGTCGCCCCTGACACGCAAGCTCGTCCTGGACGAGCTGCTCACCCGATATGCGACCGGTGCGCCGGTGACGCTGGAGGGGCTGGTTCGGGATGTTCCCCGTCTTGCCAACGCCCTGATTCGGGAGCTCGGCGGAATGGACGCTGCGTGGAAGGAGCTTGGGATTCGTCCTGACCTGGCCCTCAGGGACCGGCGGGTTCCGGACGACCAGCTGTTCGGGCAAGTGTTGGATCTGGCCGGCACGGTGAGCGGATTCGGGACGGAAGAAGAGCTGGCGGCCGTCAGCCCGTTCCTCCGGGAGGCGGTCCGGTGGCGGTTCGGCGGGTTCGGTGCGTTCAGAAAGGGACTGGCAGAGTGGCTCAGTGGCCAGCCGCTGCTGTACCTCGTCTGGGGACGGAACGTCTTGTCCCGGCAGCTGCTTGCGGAGGTGACCACGACCGGCCGGGGCGTCAAGGGGCGGCTTCTGTCCGATGTCACGAGGATGCGCGCCGCCTGGAAGTGTACCGGCTGTCCCCGGCCCGCGTTCCTCTGGTCCGACGGCAGTCTCGTGCCGATTGATCCGGAAGAGGTGCCGTTCGTCTCGTTCTCGTCGGCTGCGGTCAACGGCGGCCAGAAGGTCAGTGGTTCCCGGAGAACCGGGCGGCCGCTCTGCCTAGTATCCCTGGACGATCGGGAGGGCGTGCTGGCCATGGCGACGCGAAGGGGGCTTCTCAAGCTCATGTCGTTGAGCCAGGTCCGCCGAGTCCGCAAGGACGGGCTTCCCGTCATTCGGCTGGGAGAGGGGGACGAGGTCAGCGCTGCCGCGGTGCTCGGACCCGGCGTGAAGCGGGTCGTCATCGTCACTCGGCAGGGACGTGGCGTGGCGTTTGCCCGGGAGGCCTGGAAGATGGCCTCGAGGCTGTCCATGGGGCATGTGAGGCTGCGGGGGACCGACGGGGGGGCCGAGGCACTGGAAGTGGTTGGGCTGGCCGAAGGCGAGGATCTGGCGCTGCTCGGTCGAAACGGCTTCCTGCTGCGGGTCCGGGCCGACGAGGTTCCCGTCCGCAAGGGGGCCAGCCTCGGGCGCCTCCTGTGGCGGACCCCGGTCGTCGGGGCTGCGGCCTGCTCCGATACCACCGGGCTCCTCCTGGGAACCCGCAAGGGGCGTCTGCTTGCCTGCAGCGGGGCGGACGTGCCGGGGCGAAGCGCTCAGTGCAAGGGAGTCCATGGAGTCCGGCTGGACGGGGACGACGCTCCCGAGGTGCTCCGGCAGGTGTGACCCGAACGGTCGCTGCATCCGAGCCGGGGAGGCCGAGCAGGGACTGGAACGGAGCGGCCAGGCCGGGATTGAAACGCAGCGGCCGGGGCGCTCGGCGGGCTGCGGGGGGCAAGCGGAGGAGAACATGAGGATCGCCATCGGAAGTGACCATGGGGGCTTCGGCCTCAAGCAGGTGCTGGCCGGTCTGCTCCGAGACGGAGGGCACGAGGTCGTCGACCTGGGAACGGACTCGACAGCTAGCGTGGACTACCCGCTGTTTGCGGAGCGGGTTGCCCGGGAAGTGGCCGAGAAGCGCTGCCCCCGCGGTGTGCTGGTCTGCGGCACCGGGATCGGGGTGAGCATTGCGGCCAACAAGGTGCCCGGGATCCGGGCAGCCCTCGTCCACGACGAGACGACTGCGCGCCTGGCCGCACAGCACAACGATGCCAACGTGCTCTGTCTGGGAGGCCGCTTGCTGGCCCCGGAGATGGCCTGGGAGCTGCTCCGGATCTGGATGTCGACCCCGTTTGAGGTCCGCCATCAGCGCCGGCTGGACCTCATTACCGGCCTCGAGGAGAGGGGGAGCTGATGCGTTGCCCGTACTGCAAGTGCCCGAGCACCAAGGTGGTTGATTCGCGAGAGGTCCGGGGAGGGGAGGAAATCCGCCGCCGGCGACTGTGCGACACGGCCGAAGGGGGGTGCGGACACCGGTTCACCACGTTCGAGCGTCTGGAGCTGCGGCTCCCCGTCGTCGTGAAGCGGGACGGTGGCCGAGTCCCGTTCGAGCGCCAGAAGGTGCGCAACGGCCTTCTCCGGGCCACTTGGAAGCGTCGGATCCGGGAAGACGAGATCGAGGCCTTCCTGGACGACCTGGAGCGGCGGCTGTCGGAGAACGTGTCCCGGGAAGTCAGCACCCAGGAGATTGGCAGCGAAGCGGTCAAGTTCCTGGCCCGCGTGGACCCGGTAGCCTGCGTCCGATTCCAGAGCGTCTACGGCGATTTCAAGAGCATCGACGAGTTCAAGAGTCTGCTCAACGAGCTGAGTGGTGATCCGGAATGAGTGAAATGTGGGCCGGACTGATGCGGCAGGCCCTGCGGCATGCGGTCCGGGGATACGGTCGCACGGGCCCCAATCCGCTCGTCGGGGCGCTGGTCGTGCGCAACGGAGCGGTGATTTCGACTGGCTATCATGTCCAGGTCGGGAAGGCCCATGCCGAGGTCATGGCGCTCGACCGGGCCGGTTCGGCCGCGGCCGGGGCCGACCTGATCGTCACCCTCGAGCCGTGCTCCCACTACGGCCGGACTCCCCCATGCGTGGACCGGGTCGTGGAGGCAGGAATCAAGCGGGTCTTCGTCGGGTGCCTGGACCCGAATCCCCGGGAGCAGGGCCGTGGCGTCCAGATGCTCAGGAAGGCCGGAATCGAGGTCGTCGTGGGCATCGAGGAGGAGCGTTGCCAGGCGGTGAACGAGGCCTATTTCAAGTATATCGCCACAGGAATTCCGTTCGTGACGCTCAAGCTCGCCCTGTCGCTGGACGGCCGGATTGCCACCCGGACGGGGGACGCACGCTGGATCTCCGGACCGGCTTCCGGCCGATTCGTGCATGGCCTTCGCAGGGACTGCAACGCGGTCATGGTGGGCGGCGAAACCGTCCGGCGGGACGACCCGCAGCTCACGGTCCGGCTCGCCCGTCCCGACACGCGGCCGATGAGGGTCGTCGTCAGCTCGGGGGGCGACCTGCCGGTCGATGCAAAGGTCTTCTCGGACCAGGAGCGCTGGCCCACGCTCCTGTTCGCCAGTGCAGCGATGCCCGGGTCGCTGGCCGCCCGGCTTGCCGAGCGTGGCGTCAAGGTGGAGATTCTCGGGGGGCAAGACGGTACGGTCGATCTGGCAGCGGTCCTGGAGCGGCTCGGCCGCCTGGGGGTGTCGCGCCTGCTGGTCGAAGGGGGGGGCCTCCTGGCCGGCCGGCTGCTGGCCGACAACCGGGTCGACCGCATGCTGGCCATCTACGCTCCGCTCCTCATCGGTGCCTCGGGCCGGCCTTCCGTAGGGGAGGAGCGGTCGGACGTGCTGGCACGGCTCCCTCGGCACTCCATCGAGTGGACCCGACGCCTGGGCCCCGACTGCATCGTATCGGTACGCATGAGGCCACAATGAAGCATCCCGGTTCCGGGAAGGAGGTTGGCCGGATGTCGAGCTCTTGGGGATGTTCGTCCGCACAGTCGGGAAAGAAGGAAGGCCTCCGGACGGGGAGCGGCACCTTGATGCTGCTTCCGATCGTCGCCTGTCTGCTCTGGAGCAATGCCGCTCAGGCCCAGCCCCAGTACTGGTACGACCAGGTCCGCGTGACCCTCGAAGCCGGTGGCTCTCCGTTCCACTCGGTCCAGCTCGGAATGCGTCGCGTCAATGGCGGCTGGGTCGTCTGGCAGACCAAGCAGTATCCGTACGTTCCGGTCTACGACAACCGGGTCTCCGTGGCGCCGGCAGCGGACGGGGACGAACTCATGTCGCTCCTGGAAGGGGCAGGCCTGCTCGACTTGAAGGATGCCGGGACCGACGTGCCGTTCGGCCTGACCTGGCGCATCGAGGCCGGCTGGAACGGGCGGAGCAACACCCTGGTGGTCAAGGGGGCTGAGCTCCTCGACGATGGCCGCTACGCCACCGTGCTCGAAGCGGTGCGAACGTTCGTAGAGCGGCGCACCGGGGTCGTTCGATTCCGAGACCTGGTGCAGCCTGAAGGCGAGCTGGGGCTTCTCAACCTTCGGACTTTTCCTCTGGCCGACGTGGAGATCGACGGCGTTCCGCTGGGGCGTGAGACCCCGGTCAACGGCCTGGAGCTCGGCCCCGGGGTCCACGTGGCCCGCCTGCTGCCTCAGGGAAGCGAGAAACCCCGTCGAATCAAGTTCACCATCTACAAGGGGCAGGTCACGAACCTGAACCTCAATCTGAACGAGTAGCCGGAGTCGGCAGGAAGCACGTCACTCGTTCCTTCCATTCCGGAGGAACGCGGGCCGCCACGATGGCTGCGATCTCGTCTTGCGCATAGATCCGACTGAAATGGAACAGCACGAGATGCTCCCCACGGAAGCGACCGAGCCGCTCCAGGATGTCGTCCAGCACCAGGTGTCGCCCCTTGCGGACGGCCTCGAGCGGCTTTCTGTCGTCGAGGAAGGACGATTCCACCAGCAGGATTCGGGAGTCCCAGACCTCGCCGGGGAGGTGGTCGAGACCTTCCGGGAGCGTGTCGGGGATGAACGCCACCAGAGGCCGGTTGCGAATCTCGAACAGGTCGTCGAAGTCGGGGAGCCCTTTCTTCTGGACGATCTCTTCCGAGGTGAGATGCCGATTCTCCGCCTTCAGCTTGCGTACCGATTCGAGGACCACGTAGCCCTGCGTTTCGGGCACATGGCTCAGCTCGAACGGTATGACGGTGAGCGAGCCTCTCAGGGGAATCGGGGCACCGGGGCAGGCCATCACGATCCGGTAGTCGAACTTCGAGGCCGACATCTTCTGCCAGTCGGACAGAAAGGCCGACAGCGGCTGGGCCATGGACGGAGGGACGAACAGCGTCGCCAGGTCGCGGTTCTCGAGGGCCCGTGTTGCCAGGTAGTTCATCACCTCCCCGCAGTGGTCCGTGTGCGCGTGGCTCAGGAACACATTTGGAGACGACAGCACCGGGGGACAGAGATACCCCAGATCGAAGCAAAGTCGAAGCTCCCGGACCGCAATGGCCGTTCCGATTCCGGCCACCGAATCCCCCGACAGCGTAAATCCACCCAGCACGAGGCTTACCATTTCCCCCTCCTCGGGGAGCCGTGGAGCCACAGGGTAGCAGCCCGCCCGGCCCAGGGAAACAGAAAAGAATGCTCGAGACGTGAGGCCGCCTGGCCCAGGCACGAAACGGCCGTTTCTCTTGCGGCCCGGGAGGCGGGAATGTATGAACGTGTCCTGGACCGCACTCGAGTCCCTGCCTTCCGTCGGGGCAGCATCGGGTGCGGGGCGGAAATCTGCGAGGTCGGCTGCGAGGTTCGAGTGGACAGGTCCGGGAAGACGGCTGAGTCGAACACAGGTGCGGGGGCCCGGGAGGAGCTTGCGCGGCTACTGCGCCATCGCGCCCTGGAGCTCGGGTTCGATGATGCCGCCTGCTGTGCGGCCGAACCGGTTCCCGAGATGTCCCGCCTGGCCGAGTGGATCCGCAGCGGTCGCAGCGGCGCCCTGGCCTACATGCGGGACCACCTGGACGTGCGGATGGACCCCCGCCTCCTGCTGCCGGGGGCCCGGTCGGTTCTGATGGTGGCCAAGTCCTACCTGCGCCTCGACCCGGGCGGGAATCCCGTGGCGGGGCCGGTATCCTCCCATGCGTCCGGCCGGGACTACCACTCGGTGCTCAAGAAGCGACTGTGGGAAGTGGGGCGGGGGGCGATCGAGGCCGGGGGGAGGTTCAAGCTGTTCGTGGATTCCGCTCCGGTCATGGAGAAGGTGATCGCTGCCCGGGCCGGACTCGGGCGGATCGGGCGCAACTCCCTGCTGGTCCATCCCCGGCTCGGCTCGTGGATCGTCCTGGGAGGCCTGGTGACCGATCTGGAGTTGGAGGCCTCCGCCCCGCCTGTCGGCGAGGGGGGAGAGCCGCCCAGGCTGCCGGATTGCGACGGATGTCGGCGTTGTGTCGATGCCTGTCCGGCCGGTGCCATCGCCCTGGATGGTGCCGTCGACGCCGGTCGGTGCCTCTCGTACTGGACCATCGAATGCGCCGGCGAGTGGCCCGAATGGGTTGGCTGCTCCGTGGCGGAGCAGGTGTACGGTTGCGATCGCTGCCAGCAGGTCTGCCCTGCAAACCGGGGGGCCCTTCCGGGCCGCGGTGACGACTTCGCTCCGTTCCCGTTCGACGGGCTGACCCCCGTGGAGCTGGCCGAATGGGATGCCACGCGATTTCGAAATCGCACTCGCAGAAGCTCCATGCGGAGGATCCGGTTCGAACAGTTCCATCGCAACGCGTTGGCCTGCGCCGATGCAGAGCGCCGTCTCCGCAGCCCCGCGACGAAACGACCGGAGTGATGGGGTCGCAAGCGGCCCGTGCGCAGGTCCAGGAACGGTCCGGGGTCTCTATTTCCAGGCCTTGCGGTGAGCTTCGAAGTGGAGCCGATAGCCGTCCTCCCCGGTCCGCTGCACGGTCAGGAACCGGTAGTCGACGGTGATGGCCGACCCGGTGCCCACCAGGAGGAATGCGGCCCGGATGTGGATGCGGTTGCGAAGCACGTTCAGCTCGTGCTCACTTTCATCGCTCTCGGCCGGGACGTTCCAGTGGGCCGCAGCCAGGAACGCCAGGATGCGCCGAACCGCGGCCGAATGGTCCAGGAGCTCTCCCGGAGCGACCTCGTCCACGATGGGAAGCTGTTTCAGCAGGGCGGGAAATGAGCCGGAGGCGGCATGCTCGATCATGGTGGGAGACGCGGCCAGCCCCGAGCCGAAGCAGGAGAAGCAGACCTGCTCCCCCGTGCTTCCGCAGGCCGAGCACCCCGGCTGATGTCCCAGTCCGGCGCAGGCACTACACGCCACCGTGCCCGTCCCGTCGCAATCGGCGTGCAGCTCCTGTCCCGTCCCCTTGCACTGGGCGCACGGCCGCTTGACCAGCAGGCTTCGGGTCTGTCCCGTGCCCTCACAGCCCCGGCATGCGAGTCGACCCTGATCACACCCCGGGCAGTCGTGGGACCCGACTCCCCCGCAGTCCAGACAGACACACGTCGGACAGGGGACGGAGCCCGAGCCGCCGCACGCGGGGCAGAACATCCGGCTCTCCAGCCCAAGGCCGTATGGGTATGAACAGACTGGGCACCAGGTTTCAGAGTTCATGGACTCACGACACCTCAACTGGAATTTAGCACAGCGGTGCCCCCTACTCAACACCTACTTGACTCCCTGCCTCGCGGTCCGGCATAGTGCCGTGGGCACCGTCGAGCCCCTGCCGGAGTCAGGCGTGGGGCGGGGTTCCCATTGGAGGAGTGTTGCGAGCGATTCCCACTCCAGGACGATGTGCCGTGCTCGGATTGTGCCTCGCCTTCGCGTTCTTCGCGGAGCTTGCCGCCGGGGTGTCAACGCCGGTCCGGGCCGCCGGACTTGGTGCCCAGGCGGTTGCCAGGAAGCCGACCAAGCCCAGGAAGGAGACCTTCTTCTACGAGTACGAGGTCCAGGAGGGGGACACGCTTTCGCTGATCGCCCGGCGATTCGACACGTCGGTCAGCAGGCTCAAGAGATGGAACCGGAAGGCGACGTCCAATCCGAAGTCCCTCAAGGTCGGGACTGTGCTCAAGATATACACGGAAGTCCCAATCAGACAGAAGCGAAAAGTGTACTACGTCGTCCAGAAGGGCGACTCGCTCAGCCGCATCGCCAAGAAGGTGGGCGTCAGCCGGAATTCGCTCAGAGAGCTCAATGGGCTGAGGCGGGATAGGCTCAAGCCGGGCCAGCGCCTCGTCTATGTCGTGCCCGGACCGGAGAAGCCCAGCGAATCGGTCGGTCGACCCAGCGCCGGCCGCCTCATCAACGGCGAGAAGATGCCCCAGGGGCCCGGGTATTCATATGGAAGCCGGCCGAATGTTTATGCAACGAATGACACGATAACAATACTGATACAGTGCTTCGGTCAGTTCCGGAAGAAGCACCCGGACGCGCCGCTCCTCATCGTGGGGAACATGAGCCGGCCCGACGGAGGGCGGCTGCCTCCGCACAAGTCCCACCAGAGCGGACGGGACGTCGACCTCGGGTATCTGCACAAGGCGAAGCTGCAACCGGTGACCAGCATGTTGTCCACGGACGAGAGCAACCTGGACCCGAAGCTTACCTGGGCGTTGCTCGAAACTTTTCTGGCTACGAATCGAGTCAAGGTAATTTTCATTGATTATAAGATACAAAAATTATTGTACGAATATCTACAAAAACGTAAGTACAGCAAGAAGAAGCTTGAGAGGCTGTTCCAGTACCCCCGGGGGCGCTCGGCCGAGGCGCTGATCAAACATGTCAAGGGGCACCACCACCACATCCACATGCGCTTCGTCTGCCCCAAGACCGATTCGAAGTGCGAGGATTGAGGGGCGTTTGGGGCCGTCGCGGGCATCCCGAGCCGCTCTTACGGGACGACCGGGCTCTCTCCGCAGACGTCGAGCGGCTTGGTGCAGACCAGGGCGGTTCCCTGGAACGCCTGGTACTGGTCGAAGTAGCAGCGGGCGTTCTTGAACCACTTCTCGTCGACGTTCCCCTTGGCATCGACCATGGCCGTCATGCAGCCGAACGCACAGCAGGGGGCCGACTGGCTCACGGGAAGGTGCTGACAGGCATCGAGGAACTCACAGTAGCCGAGGCAGGCGAGTCGCTCTTCGGCGAACTGGTTGAAGAGCTCTTCCCAACCCTCGCAGGTGTCGGGGTCGACGGGGTCGTGCCCCTGGGCCGACGGGGAGATGCAGACCTTGTCCGGCAGAGTCGCGTAGAGCAGATTGCCCTTCCATGCGACCGGCTCGCACGACTCCCACGGGCTCCCGGTCTCCAGGCAGTCGATCTCGGTGTCGCACAGCGGAGCACAGAAGCGATCGGGCTGGACCCGGAAGTCGCTCGGGAAGTCCACGCACAAGCCGTTGTAGACGCCACCGGGCTTGTCCGGCTCGCAGTACGAGCCGCCCTGGGGACAGGGGCGGGAGCAGAATCGGAACGGGGCATACTCGTTGAGGAGGCACAGTCCGCCCAGGCATTCGCACGCGTCGTCGCAGGGCTGGCCGGTGAGCTTGAACGGGACGCAGACGGGCACGTCCGGGCCGGTATCGGCATCGGACCGGGCATCCCCCGGGGCTGCCGCGTCGTGCGGGGCCTGGGCCGGCGAGCACGAAGGGGATGGGCCGAGGAGCAGGAGAGCGACGGCTACCGGCAGGACGATGCCGGGTGGATTCGCAGGGCGAGGTCTGGCGTTCAGCGGCACTTGTAGACCTCCTGGGAATCGATGGGGACGTTCATCCGCACAGGGCGGAAGCGCGGCTTCCCGTTCTTGCACGACCGGGTGCAGGCCGATTCCTCCTTCTCGCACTCCTTGTCCTCGATGCACGTGCCGGAGCAGAAGAGAGCGGCAGTCGAGCAGGCCATTCGGCAGGCCTCCCGGTCCGCCTCCTCGAGGATCGCTCGGCCGGCGGATCGGGCTTGCCCGGAGAGCGCTTTGAGCAGAGGGGGGAGTCGCTCCACCTGGAGCTCGGGGGGCATGAGATAGAGCCCTTGCGCATCGAGCCACGGGTCGAACGAATCGCCAAACAGCCGGGCGGCCATCGGGAGCTTCGCAAGGTCCCTGAGGAGCTCGGCGGCCAGGCCGGTCTCTCCGATCTCGGCTGCCTGCGCTGCGGCCTCGAGGGTCGTGTCCACGTCTCGGACCATGAAGATCGTCCAGCAGGGATGGGCCTCGATCAGCGGGGTCAGGCGGGGAACGTCTCTTAGCCGCCGGATCGCGTCGAGGGCATCGGCACCTTCGGGCGTACCGCACATGCTCTGGCCCAGGGCGGTCAGGAGCTGCACGAGCATGGCGTCGGACGGGGCGCCGGGAGTCGATTCCGACGGGGCGGCCAATGCGAAGTCCCGGACCAGGGAAAAAGCGTCCAGTGCCACTTCGCGGGTGGTATCCGAGGAGGGACCGAGAGCCGCCTCGAGCGCGAAGCGGGCGACGGGCTGGAACCAGCGGCTCAGCCCCTGTTCCCGGGCCACCGAGACCCCTTTCCTCGCCAGCCCCAGCGCTTCGTCCGCCTGGCCCTTGCGCAGCGCGATTTCGGCCAGCAGCCATCGAAAGGCCGTCATCTGGTCGTCCGCCCTGGTGGCTTCCGGGAGCACGGAGCGGAACGGTGACAGGCGGGAGTGGAGCCGATCCGCCTCTGCCGAGTCTCCCCTGGCCAGGGCCTCGTCCAGAGCGGTCAGCAGCGTGCCGATGGGGCCGGATGCGTACAGCGTGACCTCACCGTCCACGAGCGTGATGAACCGGCCCGCTCCGGTGGCGAAGTAGAGGCGAGTGGGGGCCGCAGCGGGCACCGTGCGCAACGTCCCGAGGTGCGTGACCTCGCCGGTGTCGGCCTTGAGCAGGACGAAGCTGGGGTCCCCGGATTGGACCATGAGCAGCTTGCCCGAATCCAGGCGTACCGACGGGGAGGGGTAGGGGAGCTCGAGGTCGTACGCCAGCTTCCCCTCCGCCAGGTCGAGCCCGACCAGTCGGCTTGCCCCCTTGCCGGCAGCCAGGATCACAGCGGTCGCCCCCACCTGGCCGACAATCCGGCCCTCGGGGAACTTCTGCTGCCAGACCGACTTCTCGGTCCCGGCGTCGATCCCCCACAGGGCCAGCTCTCCCTGCCGGAGCTGCCAGGGAACGAATCGTCCGGCGTCCGGAGAGACGAGGTAGCCGCTTTCTCCCGGGGACTGCTTGATTCCGAAGCGGGCAACCAGCTCCCCCTTCTCCGTATCGAGCACGAGCAGCTTGCTCTGCCCTTCCACCGTGCCGACGAGGAAGAGATAGCGGGCACTGGCGTACAACTCCTCGGTGACGAACCCGGGAACCGGCGAAGAGGCTGCAAAGCGGGTGATGCGGGTCTTGAGGTCGATGCGCTGGACCAGGGGCTTGTCCGATGAACAAGCGATCACGAGCGAATCCCCCACCAGTGCGGCTTTCCGAATTCCGCACGTGGTCAGCCAGGACGGCCAGACCTGCTTCCCGTCCTGGAGCGATACAGGAAGAACCATGTTGTAGATTTTGCCGAACCCACCCACCAGGATGAACTCGTCGGTCCGGGCCAGCACGTCCGCGTTGCACTCCCCCCCCTCGAAGCAGTTGAGCGGGAAGTCCCACAACAGCTCCCCACGCTTTTTGCCGAGCATCTGCAGGTGCTCGCCGACCAGGAGGAAGCGCTCGGCATACTCGACCAGGTAGCGAACGGTCTTCAGCTCCCCTCCCTGCCACCGTACCAGCGATGTCTTGGGATCGATCCCAGTGACGCGGACTCCATCGGCATAGAAGACATGGCTTCCATTGAACCCGGCAAAGGGGAACGCTGCCTCGGGTGCACTGACGGAGAAATCCGGATCCAGGAGCTGGACCGGAACGGTCGTCTCACCGGCGGCAGTCGAGAGGAGGAGCTGAGCCTGCAGGAGAACCAGTAGCGCGACGCTCATGGAATTCTGAGCTCCTGTGGAAACGGGACGCCAAGGGCAGACGCTCGACACACTGGACTCGGAGAGAGCTGGTCTGCCGAGGCCCTCCCGCACGCGGACGCGGGCACATCCCCGCATCGACGGGGGCAGTGTAGCCAAATTTGCGGGCCGGAACAAGTGGATGTATGTTGGGTTTGGGTGGTGGCCTCCGTAGCGAGATGAGCCCCTTCGCGGCGCAGGCAAGAAGGTAGAAGGGAAGAATGGACCTAACGCGACTCGTGCATACGCACTTGGGCGAGGACATCTCGCGTCGCCTGGTTCCGGGAAAGATCCTGGCCGTGGACGACGACGGAGGCAACCTCGTCATCCTCGATGCGCTTCTATCCGATTCCTACTCGGTGACGACCACGGTGTCACCTCGGGAGGCACTGGCCCTCATCGAGCGGGAGGAGTTCGACATGGTGATCTCGGACCAGCGCATGCCCGAGATCACCGGCGTGGAGCTGCTCAAGCTGGTGCGGGAGCGGTACCCGTTCACGGTTCGAATCATCATCTCGGCCTACAGTGATGCGCGGGCGATTCTCCAGGCCATCAACGAGGGGGAGGTGTACCGCTTCATCCTCAAGCCGTGGGAGCCCGAGGATGTCCTGGGAGTGGTTCGGCAGGGGCTGGAGTATCGGTTGTCCATGCTGACCATCCGGAAGCTGGGGGAGGAGCTTCACCGCCGGAACGAGAGGCTGACCGCGGCCCTGGATGAGCTGCGGAAGACACAGGAGAAGCTGCTCGAGTCGGCCAAGCTGGCCACGGTCGGACAGCTCACTGCCAGCATCGTGCGGGAGCTCAAGAACCATGTCTCCGGCGTCAAGATGCTGGCCGAGATGGCTCGCAGCATGGAGGTGCCCCCGTCCATGGCCGAGTACATCCGGGTGGGGGCCGACTCGGCCCAGTCGCTGTTCGATCTGGTCGGGGGCATCGGGTCGTTTGCGGAGAACGGCGAATGGCGGCTCAAGAGGGTCCGGGCTTCGCTCAACCTCGTCGTCGAGGAGGCGGTCCGGGTTGCCCGTCTGGACGGTCGCTCCCGGGCCCTGGCGTTGGAGTGCCGGCTCGCTTCTGAGCTGCCCGTTGCGCCGCTGGACGTCGAGAAGATGCGCCAGGTCGTGGTCAACTTGATCCTCAACGCATTCGATGCGACCCCGCCTGGCGGGAGGATCGAGATCTCGACCTATCGGAGCGCCGGCAACCGGGTCGGGGTCCGCGTCCAGGACTCGGGCAGGGGGATTCCTGCGGAGCTGCTCGACCGGGTGGGCGATCCGTTCGTGTCGACTCGCGAAGACAGCCTCGGTCTTGGGTTGGCCGTGTGCCGCAACGTGGCCGAGGCCCATGGTGGGACAATCGAGATCCAGTCTGCCCCGGGCAAGGGAACCCAGGTATCGGTCGAGCTTCCAGTCGAGTAGGAGGTGAATTCATGGCGAAGAAGCGTGATCTGGAGTTGAGACGGTTCGAGATGGTGGACGCCTTGTCAGTCCGCAGAGAAGGGGCCAACCACGAGTTCCTCAAGGGGGGACAGGGCAAGTCCATCTTCTTCAGGCAGGAGAGATTCCGCGCTGGAGAGGTGCTCGACGGGCTCGAAGATCTCCATCCCCGGGTCATCGCCGAGAAGTTCGAAGGGCAGCTCGTCGACTTCGCCTTGACCGGGGTCTCCTGCCTCCTCTCCGAGGCGCCGGCTGTCGGCGTCGGGGAGACGCTGGGGCCGGTCTGGGTGTCGATTGGAGACCGGTGCTTCTACAAGGGGAAGTCCAAAGTCGTGCATCTCACACCGGTCAGCAACGACCGGAACCGGCAGGGGTGGATCGTGGGGCTCCAGCTCCTGGATGGGGTCGTCGATACGGACGATGTGTTCCGCCTGCGGACCGAATCCCAGATTGCCCGGGCCATCGACGAAACCAAGGTGGTGCTGGCCCGCGGGGACATCACGCCGGAGTACAAGCGCAACGTGGCCGATTTCCTCTTCGTCCTGCTGCGCTACCGGTCGTTCCTGTCCGCCCAGGAGGAGCATCTGTCGAGCCTCGGCGCCGGAGTGCGCGACGAGATGGAGAGCCGGGTCCTGGAGAGCGCATGGAAGACCTTCCGGGAGACCATTGGCGAGACTCAGCAGCGACTGGAAGACCTCACCCGCGACCGCTATTTCGATCGAGGGTTTCAGGAGCTGTACCGCAGCTTCACTTCTCCCCTGGTCACCCCGCACGTGGTGCCGGCCCCGATTCTGCACCAGGCGTGGGCCAAGCCCAACGGCTACGCCGGGGACCACATGGTGATGAGCTACATCTATGATCAACGTTGGGAGGGGAGCAGCCTCTATGCCAAGCTGATCCACAAGTACGGAGCCGAGCACCCCATGTCGGAGGCCGTGAGGTCTCGCCGAGACGTCCTCGTGAGCCAGATCCGGCGGACGGTGCAGGAGCACACCCCGACTCCGGATGCGGCCTGCAGCATCGTCAGCCTGGGGGCTGGCCCCGCTCGCGAGGTCGCGGACTTCTGCGAGACCTTCGACCAGTCCCAACCGCTCAAGTTCACGCTGGTCGACCAGGACAACAGCTCTCTGGCCGCGGCAAACCGCCGGCTCTCACCTCTGGTGTTCAAGGGGGACTCCAGGGTCAACGTTCAGTATCTCTTCCTCTCGTTTGCCCAGATCCTCAAGGATCAGCACCTGTTCGAGAACGTCCCGAGAGCGGACCTCCTATACTGCTCGGGCCTCTTCGACTACCTCTCGACGCCCAAAGCCAAGATGCTGGCCAACTGGCTCTTTGCCAAAGTCGCCCCCGGCGGAGCGCTGCTCATCGGGAACTTCGCCAGTCCGGCCAATGCGGCGTGGACGCCGACCTATCTGCTCGACTGGAATCTCCGCTACAGGTCGGATGCCGAGATGGCCGAGCTGACGGCGGACCTGGATGGGGTGGAGGGAGGCGCCGAGATCTTCCGGGACCGGACGGATCTGTGCGTGTTCGTTCGCGTGGTGAAACGCCATGTCCGATAGGGCCGCGCTCGGCCGGCCCGATCCCGAAGCCCTCACCGCCGGCTTCCGAAATCGCATTGCAGATCTCAACATTCGCGGTACTCGTCTGGCGGCATTCCTCGGCGGCCTGCTGGTTCCCCTGTTCTCGATCATCGACTACATGGTCGTCCGCAAGGCGTTTGAGTCGCTTCTTATTGTAAGAATTATTGTATCTGTAATTTGTTTTTCTATTCTGTTTATTACTAGATACAATATAGCAAGAAAGATATCTACAATACTATCTGCGACTGTGATAGTAACGTGCGGCCTATCAATTAATCTAATGATCCATGTTCATGACTGGATCGAATTCGACAACTCGCCATCAAACTACTACGCAGGATTGTTTCTGGTGGTTGTCGGTGCTGCACAAATGTGCACATGGAAGCTGAAAGAAAGCCTTGTAATTTTCTCTATTATATATGCAACATATGTTATACCAACTATTGTATTTCAGCCGCCGGCAAGTATTTCTATTTATGTTGCGAATAATTTCTTTCTTGTGTCAACAATAGTAATCGCTGTAGTTGGTCAGTATTTTAATTATAACCTGCAACTTCGCGAGTTCCTGGCATCGTCCGAGCTGGCCGGCGCCAACAGCGAGCTCAACTCCGCCAACGAGCGGCTCAAGGAGATGGACCGCTTCAAGTCGCAGTTCTTCTCCAACATGACGCACGAGCTGAAGACGCCGCTTACGCTCATCCTGGCACCGACCGAGGCCGCGATGAACGGTGAGCTGGGGGAGTTCACCGGGGAGCAGCAGGAGTACTTCCGCCGGATTTTCAACAACGGCCTGCGACTCATGAAGCTGATCAACGACCTGCTCGATCTCGCCCGGCTGGAGGACTCCAAGCTCAAGCTGCGCGTGGAGGAGCTCGAGATGGGCGAGTTCGCCCGCGCCGTTGCCGGGAACATCAAGCCGCTGGCCGAGCGAAAAGGGATCGACCTGGTCGTGACCGTCCCGCCGTCGGTGGTGCAGGTGTGGGCCGACCGCGATCGGCTCGAGCAGGTGCTCGTGAACCTGCTGGCCAATGCGGTGAAGTTCACTCCGGATAACGGACGGATCGAAGTCAAGGTCGAGGAGAGCGGGGAGACCGTTCACCTGTCGGTGACGGATACCGGAATCGGCATCCCGCCGGACAAGCTCGAGGAAGTGTTCAACCGGTTCTCGCAGGTGGACGGGACCACGACGCGGAAGTACGGGGGCACAGGAATCGGCCTGGCTCTGGCTCGGGAGTTGACGTCGCTGCACGGCGGGCGGATCTGGGCCGAGAGCGACGGAGCCTCGGGCACGTCGATGCGGGTGATGCTGCGCAAGGGGAGCTCCCACTTCAACCAGTCCGTGCTGGACCGGCGGACCCGCTCCGTGGATGTGGCAAAGGGGCGGCGTGAAGGGGATGCCGGCCTACCGCAGTGGAGTGCCCGGATCGAGGAGCGCAAGGAGTACCGCTACCTGGCCGTGGATGACGCTTCGGAGCGCCGTATCGTGCCCCGGCGGGACAAGCCCGTGGACGAAACCGCCGCCCGCGTTCTGGTGGTCGAGGACAGCAAGGAGATGCTCCAGTTCCTCGAGCTCCAGCTCCGCTCACACTACAAAGTCTTCCTGGCCGAGAACGGGGCTCGCGGGTGGGAGCTCGTGCGCAAGCTCAACCCCGACCTGGTCATCACGGACTACATGATGCCCGAGATGGACGGCCGGGAGCTGACCGAGCTCATCAAGAAGACCCGCGAAACCGCACACATCCCAGTGGTCATGCTGACGGCCAAGGCGGCGACCGGCGACCGCGTGGCCGGCAAGGAGGCCGGGGCGGACGAGTATCTTGCCAAGCCGTTCAGCACCTCCGAGCTGCTGGCGGTGGTGAAGGCCCTGCTCAAGGCCCGGGAGCAGCAGGCCGACCGGATGACCGAGCAGCGGATGGACTCCATGGAGGTCATGGCCGCGCGGCTCGCCCACGAGATCCACAATCCGTTGAACTACATCAAGAACGGTGCGGGGTTGGTGAAGACCATCCTCGAACGGCTCCTCAAGCAGCAGGAATCGAGCGATGACCCCAAGGTCAAGAAGGACATGGCCACGGTCCGCACCCTGCTCGAGCAGGTCCACGTGGGGACCGAGCGCATCTCCCGTACCGTGGAGAAGATGAAGGAGTACGCCCGAGAAGGGTACGAGAAGGGCACTCGGGGGTATGACGTGGACCGCGGCATCGAAGCGGTCATCCAGGTCGTCCGACCGGTGGAGGGAACCTCCCACCGGAAGGTCGAGTTCACTCCGGGCGGTGCAGGGGAGATCCAGTGCGTGCCGCAGGAGTTCCACGAGATCGTCTCCAACCTGATTCAGAACGCTCTCGATGCGACACCGGAGGAAGGCGGGGTCGTGCGCGTCACCGCTGCCCGGGAAGGAGGGGACGTAGTGATCCAGGTGGCCGACAACGGCCACGGCATGTCTCCTGAAACCGTTGACAAGATCTTCAGCCCGTTCTTTACTACCAAAGAGCCGGGACGTGGAATGGGAATGGGGTTGACCATCGTGTACCGTCTCGTCAAGAAGTCCGGCGGGAAGATCGACGTGCATTCCGAGGTCGGCGTCGGAAGCACATTTACGGTCCGGCTGCCCTGCAGGGCAGCGGAGGGCGAGGTGAAATCATGAACGCAGCGTGTCGCAGGGGGATGTTCGGCGGGCAGGCAGGAGCCACGGCACTCCAGGCGCTTGGAATTCTGGTTGTCGTGATCGTCGTGGGCTTTGCCGGCGTCAAGTTCATCGGCGCTTTCATCGACGTGCATGGCATCGAAGGGGACCTCAACTACGTTGCGCAAAGCCTGGCCGTCGAGTGCGCGGCCAACCCGGAGTGCGAGGACACCCTGATCGCCCAGATCGAGGAAGTGCGGGTTGCGAATCGGCGCAACGTCACCATCGACTACTCCACGCTCGACTACCAGACCTCGGTCAACAAGCTGTACATGGAGGCGGATCGGGTCATCGACCTCAAGTTCAAGAAGCTCACCTGGCGATTTACCATCACGGTCGAACTGTTCCTCTAAGGCTCTCCGTCACGGCAAGACAGAACCCTGGCCTCCCGGTGGCCGGAATCGGCACGGCATCCACCGGACAGGTGGCGGGCCCGGTGCCTGCAAGCTCGGTCGTCACGACCTGGACCCGGCACTTGGCGGGGCGTCCTGGAGGGTGTTCGGAGGGTGCGGCGACGGACGCAGGAGGGGCAAGCAGGGCGAACATGGCGGCAGTCTCTTCCCCCTCGTGGCGGTGGCATCCGGGAGACGGGGAGAGATGGGAGACGGACCCGACGACCTGCTCCTGGACCGACAGAGACATGGCGGGGGGCGGGTTCAGAGCGATCCCCACTCCCTGGGCCACCTCCAGCACCAGGAGCGCGCCCCACGCAGCGGCGGCCGCAATGAGGCTCCCACGACCCCGGGGGCTCACGTCGGCCGCACGAACGCCTGCTGCCCCGACCAGATCCCGGATCAGGAGCAGGGCCGAGAGGAGCAGCGGCGCAGGGAGCACGATTGCCAGTACGACGACACCGTGCGCGTCGGCAAAGCAGAACAGGTAAGCCACGGCCCCGGCCAGCAGTGCGGTCAAGGTCTCGTAGCGGGAAGCGCCGCCCGAGAGTCCAGCCGGCAGGCCGGCGAGCCTGTGCCAGGCCAACAGTACGGGCGGATGCAGGTAGAGCATCGCCGAAAGGGCCACCAGGAGCGGGTTTGCCCACCCGGAATCCGTCCCCAGCAATCCGGAGATCAAACGGGCCGGCATGGCCGAAGCGGCTGCAAGGAAGACGAGTCCGGAGCCGACCGCCCGGGGACCGTCGGACAGCCACCCAAGCACAGCCGAGAAGTCGAACCCCAGGAAGGGAGCCAGCGACCCGCCGCTGACCCCGAAAAGGATGCGATCGAAAGCTGCCCGGTTGAGCCGGGGAATGAGCATGACCCCCAGAGCCAGCAGGCCCACGACCCCCAGCATCCCTCTCAGCCTGATGCGGACCAGACCACTGCCTCGAAGCGACGCGGGGAGCAGCAGCAGGAGGGGGGGGGCCAACAGAATCGATCCCGCAAGCAGGATGGCCGCGGACCCGTGGAGCAGCCATCCGCCGGCATCCCGGTGCGACCGGATCCAACGGGTACCTGCACACTGCGCCCGAGCCAGCGCAACGAGAAGTGCTGCGGCCGCCAGGAGCACGGACGCCAGGCCGAACCGGACCAGCGCCAGCGAGAAGGCTGCAATCAGGAAGAACTGGCCTGCGAGCAGGCCCGTCAACGCCACCACTAAGCCCTCGGGCAGCCCGCACAGGAGCGCCGTGGCCGAGATCAGGGCGATCACCAGAGCCAGGCAGACCGCCTGGATTCTCCGCAACGTGACGAGGCTCCCCCCGGCGATGCGGAGCAGCTCCGCCGGGACCGATGCGGCCGGATCCGGCAGATCGCTTAGCTCGGGCAGGGCGGTCTCCTGCGCACCCCCCGGAAGGAGGTGCATGGCCTCCCCGCCCGTGCAGCCGATTCGTCCCGCCTGCCAGAAGGCCAGCGCTGCGGGAAGCATCGCCAGCGCGGCAAGCGCCAGTCCCAGGAGGAGCCACCGCCTCATGGTCCCCCCTCCTCGCCCCTGTCCGAGCGGCAGGGGAAGCTCCCGCAGGACTCGGGACCACATCGGTACAGCTCCATCCCCTCCTCCACGCGGAGCGGCACGCAGCCTGGGGCCGGAGCGCACGGGAAGACGGGCTCGCGCAGGAGCAGGCACTCCCCATGCCTCTCCCCCCGAGCATCGTCGGATGGACGGAGCTGCACGGAATCCGGGTCTGCGGAGACGAGGAGCAGGTTGCCCGCCGTGAGAGTCGAGCCTTCCTCGTTCTCGCTCAGGACGGCTTCATCGGGGTATCTGCCCCCGCTCATCTCGGCGGCCAGCCTGTAGTGGAAGGGACCCAGGACCGCAACGAAGATAGGGGAAGCCGCATCGATCGACCGGGACAGAACCGGAAGGAACGGGCGCAGGTCGACCTCGACGTGGGACAGGTCCGGGTGCAGGGCCAGGGCCGCTCCGGGGTCCCGGGGGGCGGCCAGGTAGGCTGGGAGCGGGCGCATCACCCCGAGCACGAGCAGGACGGTTGCCGTCGCCCCGGCCAGGCGGGCCCACCGAGGGCGCAAGGTCCCGCCCGATGCGGAACCGGCCGTGACCGACCAGGGCGCAGTCCCGTTCCACCACCTCCACGCCCCGTTGGCCGCCAGGAGCAGAAGAAACGGCAGTGCGGGCAGGCAATAGCGGACCTCGATGGGGATTGCCAGTCCGGCAGAAAGCGTCGCTCCGATCCAGACCGCCGGTGCAAACAGGAGCGGTCGGGCCGAGCGGTCCCGGGCCCCCAGCACGAGCAGAAGGAGCGCTGCCGCCATGGACAGGCCGCCCGGAGTCAACGATGCCCGGGCCAGGCTCCAGAGGAATGCCAGGCCGGCTTCATACGGTGCCCCTCCGCCCAGCTTGCGCTCCGTCCCGCCAATCAGGAAGGGGAGAAGCCCCAGCGAAACGACCGCGGTCGCAACCGCAGCGGACACGGCCCGGCGGCGGCTGCCGGTCAGAAAGGTCCGCACCGCGTGAGCTGCCGCAAACGGGAAGGCCAGGTAGTGGGTCAGCAGGGCGAGGGTCAGCACGACAACTTCTGCGACGTCGCGGGTCGGGAATCCTCGCCGGGGCTCGGGGAGGGGAGCGTCGACATCTCCGGAGGCGTCACGACTGCCCTCCAGATCCGATGAGCCTCGAGCCAGGCGCGTCCTACTGCTCCCGAGCAGCTCGAACAGGACTACGAGGAAGGTCAGGAGGGCGAAGCACCGGATCGTCTGCGAATGCCGGATGTGCCACGGGTGCACCGCAAGCAGGAAGGCGGCCAGCAGCCCGGGTTGGGGGCCGAGCAGCCTTGCCCCCAGGAGGTAGAGAAGGAGGACGCTCAGTGTTCCCGCTGCGGCAGGAAGCAGCCGGGCTGCCGGGATCGTGCGCTCCACCTCGGCGACAGCCGCCGTGAGCACCCGGAACAGGGGCGGATTGAACATCAGGTCGAATGTCAGCGCTTCCTGGGCCGGACGGGGGTGCAGGTGCATGGCCTCATCGGCATCGACCGGATGCTCATTCAGACCGACGAGGCGGAGGCCCAGTGCCAGCAAGAGGAGCGCTGCGAGCGCCAGTTGCCGGAACGGGCGGGACACGTTATTCCGGGTTGATCATGAAGCAGATCATCTTGCTGCCCTTGAGACCGCACAGGGCGCAGTAGAACGACTTGCCCTGGTGTGGGTTGGGCATCTGGACGCACTCCCCCTTGTCCAGCGCGTCCTCGCATTGATAGTCGTACTCGGCGAACTGCGGCTGCAGCTTCTGGCCGACGCAGAAGTCCTTTTCCACGGGCGTATAGTCGTTGATCTCCATCGCCTGGATGTCCGGGTCGAGGTTGCCGCCCAGGTCCATCGAAGGGTCGGAGTCGTCCGCACCACACGCAAGGGCGAACAGCGACAGGAGCAGAAGGAAGAGACCGAGAAAGCGCATGACCCACTCACCTCCCTGACGTTCTGGGAGCATACCCGGGACGGTGTCGACAATCAACGGATTGCGAAGGCGGCTGCGGCGGGTATTGAATATCCGTCGGCTCCTGTGCACAATGGGGACATGAAACCGGGGGAAGGGAGACGACTGGTGGGGCTGGCCTGCCTGCTGGCAGGGCTGGCGGCGTGTGCGTCGGAGGACCTTGCCCCCTGCGAGGAGGCGGGGTGCCCGGACTCGCACTCGTGTGTGTCCGGCCTCTGCGTGCCGGCGGATTCCGACCTGGATGGGGACGGGCTGTCGACCGCGGACGAGCTGGAGTGGGGGCTTCTTCCGGCTGACCCCGATTCGGACGGCGACGGGGTCTGGGACGGGAGCGAGTTCGGTCCCGAAGCCGTGCCGCTGGACGAGGACGGCGACGGGCTCCCCGATGCGCTCGAGAGCCTCGTCGACGACGGGGACGGCGACTGCATTCCCGATCAGTGGGACGCCAGAAATGGCCTCGACGACGACGTCGGGCTGCTGGTGGAGCGGGTCTGTCCGCAGGCCGGACTCTGCCTGGAATCGCCTCCCGTTGCGGTGTGTGTCGGAGGCATCCCGGTGTGTGACCTCACGGCCGTGGCGGGGTTCGAGGCGGTCGAGGTGTCCTGCGATTTCAAGGACAACGACTGCGATGGAGCCACCGACGAGGGAATAGCGTTCGGCGGCCTGTTGCTCGGTTCCGCCTGCGATGCCGGCGGCCAATGCGGGGCGGGAGTCGTCGAATGCAGCGGGGATGGTACCGGCGCCATCTGCAGTAGCGGCCCGGGCGGCAGCGCGGACAAGTCATCTGTCGAAGTGTGCGACCTGGAGGACAACGACTGCGACGGCCAGGCCGATGAGGGCATGGACTGGAAGGGATTGGCCGTGGGCAAGCCGTGCAATGGAGAAGGGGCCTGCGGCGAGGGCACGGTGGAGTGCGGGCTGGCGGGCGCAGCCATCTGCTCCACGGGGAGCGGAGGCAGCGCGGACGAGAGCGTGGAGGAGAAGTGCGACACGCTCGACAACGACTGCGACGGTGCAACGGACGAGGACTTGTTCCTCTCCGACCTGTCCCTGTGTCCGCTGGAAGGGGTCTGCGCCAAGTTCCCGGACAAGCTGGTGGTCTCGTGCAAGTCGGGCGTCTGGGTGTGCGATCCGGCTGCGATTGAGACCTACAGCGAAGGGGCGGAGAAGTGGTGCGACGGCCTTGACAATGATTGCGACGGGCTGACCGACGAGGACTTCTCGGTGGTGGACTTTGACGGGGTCAAGAAGGGGTTGGCCGAGAACTGCGGAACGGGCCTGTGCGTCGGTGGCAAGGTGATTTGCAGCGGGGACGGGCAGGGGGCGACCTGCTCCACCTGGTTCGGCATGGCCCAGGAGTCCTGCGACGGCCTCGACAATGACTGCGACGGAATCGTGGACGAGGAGATGGCGTGGTCCGGCACTCCCCTCGGGCAGCCGTGCAAGGGCATCGGCGCCTGCGGAATCGGGTGGGTCGAGTGCAGCCCGAAGACCGCTGTGGCCACGTGCTCGACCAACCCGGATGGCTCGGACAGCATGGTCCAGCCCGAGAAGTGCGACCTGGCGGACAACGACTGCGACGGAGTCGTCGACGAGGGAATCGAGGAAGCCCCTCCCTGCGTGAAGCCCGGGGTCTGTCAGTCGCAACCGACCGATGCCGGCTGCGTGGACGGCGAGTGGCAATGCGACTACGGATTCCTGCTCGAGTGGGAGCCCGTCGAGGTGTCCTGTGACGGTCTCGACAACGACTGCGACGGTGCGGTAGACGAGGGGATGGTCAAGGGGTTTGCCGACGGGCAGGTGACGGGACTGGAGGTCGCCCCGCCGGTTCGTCGAGCTGCTGCCTGGGTGCAGATTCCCGATTCCGGCGGCTACTATCTCTCGGGAGGCGCCGGGCATCCCTTCCCGTGGCTGGGAGACGAGGTGTGCCTGGCCGACCTGTGGCGCTACGACGGTGAGGCTGGCGGGTGGGAAGAGCTGCCCGCCGGCGGCTTCGAGGGCCGGTGGGGGCATTCGATTGCCTGGTCCCCCGAGGATTCGAACCTGACTCTGGTGGGCGGTCGGTGCGGTGACGTGCTGCTCCCCCCCTGGCGTTTCTCCGCCAAGGATGCCTCGTGGGAGAGCATCGAGCTCCCGGACGAGGTGGCGATGCGATACGGGCATGCCCTCTTCGCACGACACGGCGTCGGTGGATTCGTGCTCGTCGGGGGCCGTACGCTCTCCGGAGGTGCCTCGTCCTTCCTCATTTCGCCGGAGGGCCAGATCTCCGCTCTGCCCGGGATTCCCTCTCTGTCGTTTGGGGCGTCCTGTTCGCACCCGGTTCCGAACCGGGGGTTCGTGTTCGGCGGAGAAGACCCGTCCGGGGCCCTCTCTTCCACCCTCGTGAGCATCGACCTGGTCACCGGGAAGACCGACCTCCTGTCAAGCCCGCTTGGACCTCCCAAGCGGAAGAAGGCGTCGCTGGCGTGCGGGCCGGGGACCGTCCACCTGTTCGGCGGAATCGGGGAGGGAGGCAAGGTGCTGGGGGACCTGTGGTCCTTCAGTCTGGTCGACGGAACCTGGACCCATGAGCCTGCGGCACCTGTCGCTCGTTTGGAGGCCGTGGCCGGCTGGACCGACGATACAATCTTCCTGGCCGGCGGATTCGATGCTGCCGGTCGTTTCGGGGCCGACCTGTGGCAGTTCGGGACCAATGGCTACTCGCTGAAGGGCGAAGGGGGACCGGGGGGGCTGGCCGCAGCCGCCTTCGCGCTGGACCCCGCAGGCAAGAGGATCTGCCTGGCCGGCGGGCTGGAGGCGGGGCTGAACGGTCCGCACCCCGGCATGCACTTCTGGTGCCGGGATCTCTCCGGCGGCGACTGGTACACCGTCGGCGATGAGCTCGATGCACCGGCCGTGTTCGCCACCCTCAGCTTCGACCCCAACAAGAACCGATTCCTCCTGCTGGGCGGCGGACAGCTCGTTCCCGGATTCGAGCCGCAGCCGCTCGCCCCCGTGTGCCGGTTCAAGGCCCTCGACCCCGGCACGGGCAGCTGGGACGATGTCGTCCCGTGCGAAGAAGGCCCCGGAGCAATCTCATCCCATACCGCAGCGGTTCGATGGAAGGACCTCTCCCTCTGGGTTTACGGCGGGCTCACGCCCCAGGGAGTCAGCTCCAAGCTATGGAGGTTCCGTCTCGACCAGTTGAGCTGGGAGGCGGTCGAGACGACGCCGCCCCTGCCGGCACGATACGGTCATGCCGCGGTGCTGCGGGAGGAGCAGGGGCAGATGCTCGTGGTGGGCGGCTCTCCGGGCAAGGGGGCCGTCCTGCTCATCGATCTCAAGGAGCTGACCTGGAAGGAGCTGGTCGCCCTGCCCTGGCTCGAATCCCCCTTCCCGGTGCTTTTCTTCGACCCCGTTTCTCAGAAGGGGCTGGTGACCGTGGAGGGCAAGTCCGTCGGCGTGGAGATCGGCCTTTCGGGCGGGGAGCTGGCCGGCCTGAAGACAGTGACCCTGCCAGCCGGCGTGCCCCCGGTCAACCTGGCGGCGTCGTTCTTCATCCCCTGGGAGAGGGCCGGCCTGAGATACGGAGGGTTCGACTCGAACGGGCTGCCCCGCCCGGGCATCGTCCGGTTCGATACCTCCTGCGAGTAGTCGGACCGATCGGCTATCCCGCCAGTCGGGCCGGATCCAGCGCACGATGGATCAACGTCGGGTATGCCTCGCAGGGCGTCCAGCAGCGCGGGCACAAACCGTTGGCCACCAGCGAGGCCAGCCAGCGTCCCCGCCCCGACCGGAGCAGATCCCTGACCGATTGACCCGGCCCCACCTGGCCCAGAGGCTCCCCCCAGATGTGGCACGGATGCACCTTGCCCGACGGCGACACGAAGAAGGATGACCGGAGCGCGGAGCAAATCGGAGGGGCCAATGCGGGACGCGACAGGAGCGCAAGCGCAATCCCCTGCCAGGCCAGCTCGAGGATGCCGAACGGAGCCGCCGGGACGCCCCGGAACCGAATCCAGCGCAGGAGGGCCCGTCGGCTTGCCTCCCGGCTCGGAAGGGGAACACGCTCGTTCTGGAAGTAGTGATCCGACCGCTGCATCAGGTTCACGTGCCATTCCCCGGGGCGGAGGTCCGGGCAGAATCGCCTGACCGCGTCCAGCATGTCCGATGGAGCCACGTCCACGTTCTGCTCGACCAGCGTCGTGCCCGCGTAGGCATGCACTCCGGCAATGCCCCGCAGGCGGCGCAGCGTTTCCACCGCGCCCCGGAAGGACCCCGGTTTGCCTCGAAGTCGGTCGTGCAGCGCCTCGGGACCGTCGATGCTCACCGAAACGACGACCGACAAGCCCAGCCTGCGGGCATGGTGAGCCAGCTTCTCCGCCGCCTCCGGTTGATGTCCCGACGTAGGGAAATGGAACAGCGCCAGCGACGGCAAGCGGTCCGCCAGGAGCGAGACGAGCTCCAGATGGTCCTCCCGCTCCAGGACCTCCCCCCCGGTCATGTCCACCCAGACGAGCGAATCGAGGCCGGCCAGCGAGTCCGCCAGGTCGGCGGCGGGCAGCTCCGGTTCGCTTCTCTGCCAGATCCCGCAATGGGCGCACCGGAGAGGGCAGCGTGCGGTGACCGCCAGGGTGGCCTTGAAGGGAGTCCCCGCCCGCAGCGCAGACCGCAGGACACGCCAGGGTAGGGGGAGCGCCCGAGACAAGGCCGGCCCCGGAATCATGGCCTGCCCTCCGTTCGACGGATCAGGGAGTTGCCGAGCAGCATCAGGTCCGCACCGCAGGCGACGAAAGTGGCCAGGGCATCGTCCTCGGCGTGGACGATGGGCTCGCCATGGAGGTTGAACGACGTGTTGGTAAGCAGCGGGAGCCCGGTGGCTTTCTCGTACCGGTCGAGAATCTCCCAGAGCCGAGGGTTCATGGAGCGGGTCACGACCTGGACCCGGGCCGTCCCGTCCACGTGCACCGCAGCGGGAAACCGCTCCCGGGTCTCCGGTTTCGCCTGCACTGCAAACGTCATGTAGGCCAACCCCATGTCCGCCCTGTCCGGCGCCGGCCAGGGGGGAAGGAACAGCTCGCGGGCCCGCTCCTGTCGACACACGGGTGCAAACGGCATCAGGCGGCTTCGACGCAGCATCGACTGGACCCGGTCGGCCAGCTCGAGAGACGTGGCCGGAAACAGAAGAGAGCGGTTGCCCAGTGCCCTGGGGCCGAACTCCTCGCGGCCGGTCACGAGAGCGACCACGCCCCCGGCTGCCAGCGTTTCCGCACACCGCCGCTCGGGCTCGGCTGTCTCGGCCACGGCAAGTCCACGCTGGAGGGCAAGCCTGGCAGCGGCGGCACCTTCGGGGGCGTCCCCCAGGAAGGGGGACTCGAAGCCCGGGATCCCGGTGGGAGTGTTCCCCCCCGCAGCCAGGGCGGCCCCCAGCGACAATCCCTGGTCCGTCATCGGGGGAAAGACCTGCACCTCGCCATCGGGGAGCAGCTCCACGACCCGCCGATTGATCGACACGTTGGCAAAGAGCCCGCCGGCCAGGGCGAGGGCGGTCGTGCCCGGAGGCAGCCGCCCCCTCAGCAGCGCCATCACGAAGCGCTCGCACCCCTCCTGCAAGGCGGCGGCAGCATCCTCCGGCCGCGACTCGACGATCCGCCGCACGCCGGCTCGGGAGGGAATCCCCCCGCCAAAGAAGCGCCCCAGGCCACCGGGGAATGTCCCCACACCGTGTTCGCCGGCAAGCCCGAACAGGGACGCGAAGAGCGGCCTCAGGCGCGCCGGGTCACCCGATGCGGCCAGCGCGGTCACCTTCCCTTCGTCCCCCTCTCGAAACCCCAGGGCCTGGCAAACAGCGCCGTAGGTCACCGCAATGCTCGACAGATAGGGCAGGGACATCAGCCGGGTCATTCGTCCCCCGGCGTCGATTCGGCTGAGGGTTGCCCACACACCGTCTCCGTACCCATCCATGGTCAGCACGCAGCCGTCCGATCCCAGCATGGAGGCCGCCCCGGCCGCATGAGAGAGATGATGCGGGACCAGCTCGAGCGGGGTTCCAGGCGGAAAGCCGAGAGCTCGCAGGCGGCCACGCACGACCGCTGCCGACGCGGCACTCTCGGCCGCCCGAATCCCGGGCGACCACGACAGCAGGCTCTCCAGGTGCCGAACCATCCGTTGGGCCGGTGCCAGCGGGCCGGGGGAGACTCCGGATCTTGAGTAGCGCCCGTCGAGCAGTCGGATGGGAAGCCGGCCGTAACGTCCTCCCATTGCGACCTTGTCCACGTCGCCGGGAGCCCAGCCGGCCAGCGAGAGGACCAGCGGGATCCCCCGGAACGGGAATCCCCGCTGCATCTTGCAGCGGGTCAACCTCTCCTCGGCAACGGCAGCCAGGATGCGGCCGTCCTCCACAGCGGCTACCGACGCATTGTGCCCGTCCCAGATGCCCAGGGTTCTCATGGCAGTCGCTTCCGGAGGATGGTGGACAGGATCCGCAGGCCGTGTCGCACTCTAGAGAAGGACGAGCGGCCGGACCCCCGGGGCATGCGACGTACCGGGACCTCGACGATGCGGGCCGACAGGCGGGCGGCCTCGAGCAGCATCTCGGTCTCGATCTCGTACTCCGTTGCCTGCAGCCGCATCCGGGAGAGAAGGACGCGGCGGAAGCACCGAACGCCCGCCTGGGAATCGGTCACGCTAAACCCGTAGAGCACCCCGATGAGGTGGTTGAAGAATCGGGTTCCGAGGTAGTTGAGCCGAGAGATGGCACCCGGCTCGAACCGACCGAGAAATCGGGAGCCGATCACCAGGTCTGCACCCGCCCGTGCGGCCTCGACGAGCCGGAGGAGGTCCTCCGCATCGTCCTGACCATCGGCGTCGATGGTCACGACCAGCCCGCCCGTTGCTTCGTCAAATCCGCGTCGAAGCGCTCTGCCCTTTCCCCGTCGCCCGGCAAGGGTGATCACTCGTGCACCCGCCTCGAGCGCCGTCTGCCCCGTGCCATCCGTGGAGCCGTCGTCCACGACGATGACGTCGACCGGAGGCGGCAGGATGCGCCGCAGCTCCCGAACCAGCCGGCCGATGGTGGGGCATTCGTTGCGGGCAGGCACGATCACCGAGATTCCGGGCACATCTCCCGGCCGGGCCTGCTCGAAGGGGCCTTGCAGTCGGGTCATGCGAGGTCCCCTGCTGTCAGTGGACCCGAAGACCTGGCCCACAGGTATTGGAGCGCAAACAGGGACGCCCAGCTGTTGCGGTGACGTAGCGTGTCGCTGTATCGAACCAGCCCGTCCGGGCCCATGCAGATCGAAAGCCCCTGGTCCAGCAGCGGGAGCACCGAGCTCCTGCCGGCCAGCGCCAGGAGGCGCCCCGCCTGGACCGTCACGTCGCCGGCCCAGGCCGTGCCCCCAACCGGCTTCAGGGGGTTGACGCCGTTTGCCCGCGTGGGGAATGTTCCGTCCGCACTCTGCCACGCGACGAGGAAGTCCAGGCCACGTTCGAATGCGGCTCTTGCACTGTCGGTGAGCCGGGGTGGGCAGAGCCCGTTCGTCCCCGGTGCGGACAGCATGGCCAGCCCCTCGAGCGCGTAGCAGTGGGCGTGAAGCAGCACCCCGCTGCCTCCCGGGTGCCGAAACCCCCCATCGTCACCCTGGAGCGCCAGGAGGTCGTCGAGCCTGGCCCGGCACACGTCCGAATCGCCTGAAACGGCACCGGAGCGGACTGCAAGAGCCAGGGCCTTGACCTGGTGCGGCCCGAAGCTCGTGGACCAGGTGGGTACTGCAACGGGCACGAGCGTCGCCTGCCGCTGCCGGAGCATGGAGGCAACTCCCTGCTCCAGCCGGGCAAGAACCGGGAGGTGGGAGCCCGGCAGTCCGGCATCCCGGGCATCGGCCAGGGCAGCCAGGACGAGGGCGGAGTCGAAGAGGTAGCCCCGACCCTTCTGCCAGACTATGCCGACACGGTCCACGGACTGCTCGAGATAGCGCAGCTCCGGAATGAGCGACACGGCCGGCCAATCCGGGTGGCATCGATTCCACCAGAGTGCGGTGCGCACCGCCAGTGCCGTGGCCTCCGGATAGGGGAAGCCGCTGGAATCGTCGGCCAGCCACGACATCCAGGCTCCCGATGGCAGCCGGAGCCGACCGGTGAAGAGCTGCGAGGCAAGTCGTTCGGGGGACGGGAGGAGTGCAGGCAAGCGGGGCCTCAGATTCGGAAGGAGGAGAGGCGACGGCATGCCTCCTCGACTTCCTCGAGGGAGGGGCACAGGGCCCATCGGACGAACCCCTTGCCCGGATTGCTGCCGTCCGCCAGAGGCCGCGCCAGCCAGCTGCCGGGGACCACGGCGATGGCGATCGACGGATCGAGGAGCCGGGTGGCGAACTCGACATCGTCCATGCCCCCCGGCGTCTTCTGCCAGAGGTAGATCGTCCCTTCGGGCGGGTCGACCTGCATCCCGGCCTTCTGCAGGGAGGAAACCAGCAGATCCCTCTTGATGCGGTAAGCCGCTCGGGCCTGCTCCACGTGCGCCTCGTCCGACAGCGCGGCAATGGCGGCATCCTGGACGAAGTCCGGAACTCCCGAGTCGATGTTGGTCTTGAACTTCTTGAACAGCGTGACCAGGCGGGAATCGCCGCACACCCACCCGATCCGGTAGCCGGTCATGGCGCTCCGCTTCGACATGGACTGGAAGACGAGGATGCCCTCGCTGCCGAACTCCAGGATCGAGCGGGGGCGCTCGGAGAACCAGATCTCGGTATAGGCTTCGTCGCTGGCCAGCACGATGTCGTGCCTGCGGCAGAACTCGATGGCTTTCACGAAGAAATCGGGCGGAGCGATGCGGCCGGTGGGCGAGTTGGGATAGTTGAGCCAGAGGATCCGGGCACGCTCCAGGACCTCCTGGGGAATGGAATCCAGGTCCGGCAGGAACGAGCGGGAGCGGTCCAGTCCGTAGTGGTAGATCTCGCCGCCCGCAAAGAGGGTCCCCGTTCGGTAAGGCGGATAGCCGGGCGACGGAAGGAGCACCACGTCCCCCGGGTCGAGGAGCGCAAACGGGAGGTGGAACACCGCTTCTTTGGCGCCGGCACATGCCGTGATTTCGGTATCCGGGTTCAGGGAGACGCCGAACCGGGAGAGATTCCAGCGGGCAATCGCTTCCCGGAGGCGGCGGCTTCCCACGTAGCTCGGGTAGCCGGCAGCGGCATGGAGGTCGACACCGGCCTGGCACGCCTTCCGGATGTCGGACGGGGTCGGGTACTGCGGGTCGCCCACGCCGAAGTCGAGCACGCGGACGCCTGCGGCTTTCAGCTCCGTCACCTTTCGATCCACTTCGGCAAACGCATATCCGGGAAGGCTCTCGAGACGGCGGGACGCACGGACCGACATGAACTACCTCCGACTGGTGCGGTTCACTCCTGGTTCTGACTCTCGAGCCAGTCTGCGCAGGTGGCTCCGGACTTGATGGCGCAGTTGTACCCCTTGATCTGACCCGTCCCCCAATCCCAGCTCGACGTGCACTTCATTCCCTGCGGGCATTCCTCGTCGGACTTGCAGTCCGGCGTGCAGTAGAAGCCGATTCCGTCCGGGCCGACGTAGCACGACAGCCCTTCCTTGCAGTCGAGATCCCGCTTGCACTCCCAGCACACGTCCTGAGTCCCGGCAAAGCAGGTGAGGGCCGCATACCCGCTCTTGTCCACCCGCAGGCAGATGCCGTCCGTCGACCCCTGCTCCAGCTGGAAGCAGCCCCATCCGGCGTCGCACTTGGCGTGCTCGCCGCACTTCAGGGTGCAGAAGACCTCGTCGGAGTAGAACGTGTCGAAGCAATGGTACCCGTCCGCGCAGTCCTGCTGGAGCTCGCACGGGCTACACTGCTTTCCGTCCCCCTTGCAGGCCCCGTACTTCGGCTGGCAGAACCAGTCCTGGCGCTCTTCGGAGAACACGCACTTGGCTCCTGCGGGACACGTGAGCGAGCCCGGGATGCACTTGTAGGAGCAGAACTTCCCGGCTCCCTCCTCCGCGGCGTCCACGCACGACATGCCGGGAAGCTCGCACTGGACGTCCGCCTGGCATTCGGAGCAGAATACTGCCTCCATGCAGATGTTCATGTCCGCCGCCATCCCGGCCTTGTGCTTGCACACGAAGTATTCCGGGCATTCCAGGTTGGACTTGCACGTCTTCGAGCAGATGGGCTTGACGTCCTCCGGGCCGTTGTTGAAGCACCCCAGCATGTATTCAGCGCAATCGGCCTGCTGGGTGCAGTACTCCCCGTACCCCTTGGCGGAAATCCCGGTCTTGAAGACGTCGGGAACGTCGGCCGGAGGAACGTCGGCGGGCTCGGTCTGGCCCGGGTCTGCAGGCACGTCCGCAATGGGCACGTCGGCCGGCTCCGACACGTCGACCACCGAAGGAAGCTCTGCCACCACATCGGCAGGCTTGTCGGCCGGGTTGGAGCAGGCGCACAGAGTCAGCATCGAAACGGACAGGATGAAGCGACTGGACATGGGCCCTCCGCTGGCGGAAAACGCCGTGCGGAAGTTACCAGCTAGACGCCGGGCTGTCAAAGCAAACCCCCGTTGTCCCGGTGCAGACGGTCTGATATAAGGGGACCGCAGGCGGGTCTTCGGCCCGCAGGAGGGGAAGATGACGCGCTGGACTGCGACGATGGCGGGATTGCTGATGTGCCTGGCGGGCGCACCGGTCCTTGGAGAAGAGCCCAACTACTACGACCTGCTCACTACCGACCGGGTCGGGGCTGCCGAGTTCATCCGCAAGCACCCGGAGTGGGACGGTCGCGGCGTGGTGGTGGCCGTGCTCGATACCGGCGTGGACATGAGCGTGGAGGGGCTCCTCAAGACCTCGACGGGGACCGTCAAGGTCGTCGAGGCGCGGGACTTCTCCGGCCAGGGCATCGTCCACCTCAAGAAGCCCTCCGTCGCCAATGAGAACGGAGAAAACGTCCTCAAGACCGGCGACGGCGTCGTCCGGGGGCAGGACAAGCTCGACCCCAAGCCCGCACCCGATTCCTTCCTGCTCGGGTTCCTGGAAGAGGAGCGGTTCCGGAATTCCTCCGTCTCCGACGTCAACGGCAACGGAACCGAGAACGACCAGTTCGCCATCCTCGCCGGCAAGGTCGGAACCGGCAAGGACGAGAAATGGGTCGCCTGGATCGATACTGATGCCGACGGCCAGGTGGACGACGAGGCCGTGCAGGAAGACTACTCTACCTCCCGCCGGCACTTCTTCTTCCAGGCCCAGGCCGACCGCAACGGCCGAAAGACCATGGCCATCGCCATGCAGATCGAGCCCAAGCGCTCCGAGGTCTCCCTCCATTTCCCCGACGGCAGCCACGGAACGCACGTGGCGGGGATCGCCACCGGCTGCCGCCTGTTCGGCCGCGACGGCTTCAACGGCATTGCCCCCGGTGCGGAGGTCATGAGCCTCAAGATCGGAGACAACACGCTCTCAGGGGGGAGCACTACGACCGAGAGCATGAAGAAAGCCCTCGAGTTTGCCGGCTCCTGGTCGCAGGCCCGCAATATCCCCGTCGTCGTGAACATGAGCTACGGAATCGGCAGCGAGAAAGAAGGGGAATCGGACATCGACCGGATCACCGACCAGCTCGTTCGCAAGTACCCCCTGCTCGCCGTGGCCACCAGCGCCGGAAACTCAGGCCCCGGGCTGTCCACCGTGGGCACACCGGCCGGAGCGGATCTCGCATTCTCCACCGGAGCGCTCCTGACCCGGGAGAACGCAGCCAGCCTCTACGCCTCCCGCATCGCCCGGGACGTGATCTTCTATTTCAGCAGTCGTGGGGGCGAGCTTGCCAAGCCCGACGGCCTGGCCCCCGGATGCGCCGCTGCCAGCGTTCCGCCGTGGGAAGGTTGGGTCATCATGAGGGGCACGAGCATGGCCTCTCCGCAGGCAGCGGGCTGCCTCGCTCTCCTGGCCGGTGCGGCCTTCTCCTCCAAGCCGGCTCTCCCGGTGAACGGAGGCCTCCTCAAGACTGCCCTTCGAAACAGCGGCCGCCCGCTCGAGGGGGTCGACCTCGTCGACCAGGGCCCGGGAGTCGTCCACGTCCCGTCCGCCTGGGAGTCGCTCAAGAAGCTGGCCGCACGCAAGGCCGGGAACCAGGTCGCCGGCTTCAAGGTCGAGGGAGACTGCCCCACCTGCCCCACCGGAAAGGCCCGCTCCGCCTATTTCAGGGCGGGTACCTGGCTTCCCAAGCGCCCCAAGGCCATCTCGTTCAGCATCTCCCCCCTGTTCATGCACACGCTGACCGACGATCAGCGCAAGGCCTACTTTGAAACCGTGGACCTCACCGTCGAGGGCGACTGGCTCTCGCCCACGACCGACGCCCTCTTCTTCAACGGCTCGGGCTCCATCGGCGTGGATGTCATGATGCAGCCCGAGAAGCTGCGAAAGCCGGGGGTCCACAGTGCCGTGATTCGTGCCACGTCCAGGGACTCGGGCAAGGGGGCCGCCGGTACCCTCTTCGAGCTTCCCGTGACCGTCGTGGTTCCCTACGTGTTCGACTTGACCCAGGGATTCTCGAAGCGCTTCGAGCGGGAGGAAGTCCCCCCCGGCGAGGTGAAGCGCTACTTCTTCCGCGTACCGGAGGGGGCCGCCTCCATGAGGGTCGAGCTCAAGCCGTCGCGCGGGAAGTTCACCCAGTCGAGGCTCACTCTGTTCAACCCCGAGGGGCGCGAAATCGAGCTCGAGCAGTCCTATGCCGATTCCGAGCGCTACAGCGAGGTCGCCGCCCTGGTCAGCCGGGACGAGCTTGGCTCGGGCGTCTGGGAAGCGGTCGTCATGACCCACTACTCCACCAAGGCAACCTCCGTGTACGACCTGGCCGCAACGTTTACCGGGTTCGACTACGAGGCGCCCTCCGAGTTCTACTGCGAGCTGGGCAATCCCCCCCGGGGGACCTTCGAGCTCAAGACCCGGTTCGACCTCCCGTTCGAAGGCCGCGGGAGGGGAGGGCTGACCGGTCTCTACCGGCGCCAGGAGCTGACCGCCCAGAATGACCGGATTTCGGTGCCCGTCACGCTCGAGAAGGACACTTCCGTGCTCAAGCTCAAGCTGAGGATGGACAGAGAAACCTACGCACGCTTCACCGATGCCGCGATCAACGTGCTCGACAGCCGCTCCGAGGCCGTGGTCAAGGGAGGTTTCTCGACCCTGGTGACCACCATCGAGATCGAGAACCCCAACGTCGGCCGTTCCGCCATCACCTATACGCTCGAGATCATCGGCGCTCAGGCCGAGCGCAAGGACGAGCCCTGGACCGTTGCCGTCGAGGAGTATCACTACGCGGCCCAGAGCAACGAGGCCAAGGTGTGGTGCGACGGGTACTCCTACTTCACCCTCTACCCGAACCGGTCCTACACCTGTGAGTTCGAGCTCGACCGCCGTCCCGAGGTCGCCCCGTCCGGGTACACCTACTTCGGAGAGCTCCGATTCCGGGACGAGAGCAACCGGCAGGATGCCCTCGTGATGCCCTTGAAGCTCCAGGTCAGCCCGTGACCCTGAACCGACTCGTCGTCGCCACCGGAAACAGGGGAAAGATCCGGGAGATCTCCTCGCTCCTGGCCAGGCTCCCCGTGGAAGTCGTCCCGGTGGGCAGCCTGGTCGCCGGATTCGACCCCGAGGAGACCGGTGCCACGTTCCTCGAGAACGCCCGGCTCAAGGCCATGGCCGCATTTCATGCCACCGGCCTCCCTTCCCTTGCCGACGACTCGGGGCTGTGCGTCGTCGGGCTGGGGCTGGAGCCCGGCGTGCGCTCTTCCCGGTACGCCGGCGAGGGCAAGTCCGATGCCGATCGGGTCCGCTTCCTCCTGTCGCGCATGGAGAAGCTCACCGGCGCTGAGCGCGCCGCCTGGTTCGCCTGCACCCTCTACGGGGTGATCCCCGCCGCCTGGGTCCCCGGTGTGGCCAGCGCTGGGCCCGATCCCGCCTCGACAGGCGTGTCCCTGGAACCCGGTCCGCCCGGATTCCTCGGCGTCGTCTGCGTCGGTCGGCTGCCCGGGCAAATCGGCTTCGACCCCAGGGGTACCGACGGGTTCGGCTATGACCCGGTGTTCCATCCCGACGACGACCCGACCCGCACGCTGGCTCAATATGGTCTTGACGAGAAGAACCGGATCTCCCACCGGGGAATCGCGTTCAGGACTTTCTCAGACTGGCTGTCGAGGAACTCTCCCGGAAGCTACTGAGCGGACGGAACGACTCCGTCGTCTTCTTCGAGCCCGCTCGCATCACCGCCGCCGGCCTTGGTCAGCTCCCGCAGCTCCTCGGACGAGAGGTCCTTGGTCAGCTCCACGGGCAGCCGGCTTTCGAAGTAGGCCCGATCATACTTGTACACGTCGATGAAGAACTCCACCCGGCCCTTGTCGTCCACGCTGACCGAGTTGTACTCGACGAAGATCGGGACCGGAGTCTGGAGCTTGATGTAGTGCTCCTTCTCCTTCTTGATGATCTCGTCCATGGCCGAGCGGTCCATGCCGTTGATCTTCCCGAGCAGGTACTCCGCCATGTCGAGCGGCTTGTCGAGCCGCATGCAGCCATGGGAGTAGGCCCGCACAGGACGCTCGAACAGGGCCTTCTTGGGCGTGTCGTGCAGGTACACATCGTGCTCGTTCGGGAAGAGGAACTTCACCGCCCCCAGCGCATTGTCCGGTCCCGGCTTCTGGAAGATGAGCTCGCTTCCATCATCCTTCATCTTGATGCCGTAGTTGTTCTTCTCGAAGAAGTCGGGCTCCTTCTCGAGCTCGCTCAAGAGCTCCTTCTGCAGTCTGGGCGGCGGGAACCAGAGCGGGTTGAGCACCACCGTCGTCAGCGACTTGGACAGCAGCGGCGTCTGGTTGAACCGGCCCCGCTGCTTGCGCTCGACGCTGGTCTCCTCGTTCGAGTTGCCGACCACGATCCGGTGGACCCGGACGATCTGGTTGTTCTCCCAGACCTCGAGCTCGAACTGAGGGATGTTCACCCGGAAGTAGAAGGCCGGCTTCTCCCGCACGATGTCGCTCTCCCGCCAGCGCTGGAGCGAGAGCTCGATCTGCTTGACCCGGGTGGCCATCGGGATGTTCATCGAGCTGCGCGTGTTGGTATCCGTCTCGCCGTTGATGCGAAGCTGGTGCGTGCGCTGGTACTCCCGGACCGCCCCGTGCAGCTCGGAGCCGAACTTCTGGGAGACGTACTGGGGCTTGAGGTAGCCTTCTGCCGCCATCCGCTGAGCCAGCACTTCCACGTGGGGGCCGCTGCTCCCCTTCTTGAGCGACTTCTTGATGACCAGCTTGTCGATCTGCCCCTCATCCCGGAGACGCCGGTAAAGCTTCAACCCCTCTCGAAGCTTGTTGTAGAGCGGGTTGTCCGGCACCACCTCCACCAGGTACTGGGCAAAGTGCGGATCCGCCTTGTCGAAATCCTCCTTAAGCTTCTCCCGGAACGTCACGTGCGCCAACGATGCATCCCGGGTGGCCTTGAAGGGATGCGCCCGGAACACGTACTTGAAATCCAGGAGGTAGCGGAAGAAGCCCCGCAGCATCAGGATGTCGACCTGCTGGACCGCATCGTTGAGCGCCTTCTTGGACTGGAGCAGATTGGGGTAGAAGCGCACCAGCTCCCGGACCAGGGCCGAGTCTGCGTTGCTGAACCCCTTGTCCAGGAGCTGTTTCTTGAGGGTCGATTCATCCGGTGCGTTGGAATACCCCTCGAGCAGCGACCACAGCAGGGCTGCCTTGGGCGAGCTCAGCCCGGCCCGGACCTGTCCATACTCGTCTGCCAGGCGGTCGAGCTCAGATAGCCCCTTCTCCAGCTCGTCGAGCCGGTACTCCTTGTCCGACAGCCCGTGGCTGGGCACGTCCAGGAGCAGATCCCGCAGCTTCTTCCCTTCTTCCGTCAGCGCAGGCCGCTTGTCCTGGTAGCTGAAGAAGAGCGGTGCGTACTTCCTGGCCGTGTAGATGTCCCGCAGCAGGGAGATGAACTGCTTCGAGTCCCGGATCTGCCGCTCGAACCCTTCCTTGTAGCGGGAGAAGAAGATGGTGTCCTTGGAGAACTTCCCCTCCAGGAAATCGAGCACTTCCTCAGCCAGGAGCCCGATCTTGTCCTCCTGCTCCGGCTTGAGCGGGATGACCGGTACCGGCTCAATCCCCTTGTGGACATCCTCGCCCTCGGGCCCTGGCTCATCCTTGCCCGGCTCTGCCGAGGGACCCTTGCCCGCCTGCTCGTTACCCGCAGGTGGAAGCTGATTCTCCTCCGGTTCCTTGCTGCATCCGGACGTTGCCAGGAAGGCCAGCGCCACGAGAACGGCACCCACCGCGGTCATTCTGTCTGATCTATTCATGTCGGCCTGCCATGCGGTTTCGAGGCCCGTTGCCTGCCCGATGCGGGGCCAGGGGCAGCTCGAACCGCAACCACTAGTACATGAAGTAACTGGGGAGTTCAAGCATCGATCCGGTCGAGCAGCTCTTCCGTAGCATCCAGGTATCCCTGCGCTCCCCGGCATCCCGGGTCGAAGTCGAACACCGGGCGCCCCTCGAGGCAAGCCCGGGGAAGCGCCGTGTTGTTCGGAACCCTCGACGTAAAGAGAAGATTCCCGAACCGCTGCTCCAGCATCCGGTCCAGCTCCCGATTGATGGCCCTGTTGCGCGAGTCCACCCGGGTCACCAGCACGCCGCCCACCAGAAGCGGCAGGCCCAGGCGTTCCCGGACGGTCTCGATGGCCTCCACGATGTCGGATACCCCCTCGACCCCCAGCAGCGAGAGGTCCGTGGGGATGACTACCTGGTGCGCCGCCACCAGGGCGTTGAGCGTCAGCGTGTCCAGGTTGGGCGGACAGTCGATCAGGATCAGGTCGAACATGTCCTCCGCCTTCTGGAGCACCGACTTCAGGATGAACTCACGACCGATGCGCGTGGCCAGGAGCATCTGCACCTGCTCCAGACGATCATCGGCCGGCACGACCCACAGGTTCGGAATGTCGGTCGGGATAGCGGCCTCCAGCAGATCCCCCTTCTTCTCCATGAAGACCGACGACAGCGCCGATGCCGTGTCCCGCCGCACGAACGACGAAAGGGCAGTCACCACGTGCCCCTGCGGATCCATGTCCACCACGAGCACCCGGCGGGCGTGCCATCGGGCTGCCGCCACGGCCAGGTGCACCGTTGCCGTCGTCTTTCCAACGCCCCCTTTGCGGGAGCAGACTGCCACGGTCACCGCACGGCAGGTCTTCTCCGCCTCGCGGGCCGCTTTCCACTTGAGTATTCCCTCGGTGATGGTGTTCAGCATGATCGCACCTCCGAGGAACTATTAGATCACAGATCTGATCGGGCGCAAAAAAACCGACGTGCCGTGGGTTCGGGGTTCGGGGTTCGGGGTTCGGGGTTCGGGGTTCGGGGTTCGGGGTTCGGGGTTCGGGGAAAGGCCGTGGGTGGTGGGCCCGCCCCACGTGGGGGCCGCGCGACGGGCTTGCCCGGAGCGGCGGGGGCATCTCGCTGGATGTGCCGTGGGTGGGGAGGCCTACTTCACGAGGTAGGGCGTGCCCTGGGTGTACGCCGTGCCGAGGAAGTTCAGGTAGTGGCGGATGGCATCCTTGTCGTGGAACACGACGAAGTGTCCGCCCTGGGCCGGCTGGGCATACTCGACCGTGACGCCCCCGCTCACCTTGTAGGGGAGGTCTTCCTCGGGAATCTGCTGGACGCCGCTGTACGACTCGAACAGGTCCTCGGGCAGGGACGGTGCCTTGACGAGCATCGCCCGCATGGCCTGCGACAGGGCCTTCATCGTCTTGGGTGGCGTGTGCTCATCCCCCAGGCCGAGGGGGTGCAGCGTCTTGACCTTGTGCCCGTTGTAAGGCTGGAAGAAGAGCATCTCTCCGTAGTTGATCGGGTCGACGGGGTCATAGTAGTTCTGCAGCAGCGCCAGCATCGGGTGCGTGCGGCCCACGTTCTCGTCCTGCAGTGCCACGATGACACCGTCCTTCACGTTGGCCGGGCTCGTCTTGGACAGCAGCGACTCCACCAGCCCACCCCCGGTACCGCTGATCACCATGCTGCCGACGGCATCGACGAACGGAATGGCCAGGGGACCCGAGATCCCGCCCTGGGAATGGCCGAAGAACTGCACGGCAGTGGGGTCGATCTTCACGGTCAGTCCCGCAATCTCGGGGACCGCTCCGTTCCAGCCCGCCAGGAGCCGGGCCAGCACCATCGTCTCGGCCGCTGCCTGGTAGAAGTTGCCCAGTGCCGCTCTCGGGTTGCGGAAGTTGAACACCAGCCCGTCCGGATCCAGAGGTGCCGGGCCGATTCGCGGCCCATGGAGCACCTGGTCCCAGCCGAACATGGCCATGGCCACCGGCGTGTCCTCGGCCCCGGTATCGGGATTGTAGACCTTCATGTTCGTCAGCTTGGCCGCAATCCCCTCGGCTATCTGGCTGCGGTAGTTTCCGCCCGTGCCGTGTCCGTACAGCACGATGGGCCATCCATTGGCCGGCTCGGTCCCCTTGGGGATCGTCATCGAGAAGCAGATCTCCTCGAACCCCTTCACCACCGGGCGTCCCAGGGCATCCCATTCCAGCCCGCCACCGTCCGGAGGATCGACGTAGGGCTTCTCCCCCTCCTGGAAGGTGGGGATCTTGACCAGCCCCTGGATTTCAACGAAATTGGGATCCTCCCCCATACAGCCGCGCTTGTGCTCGGCGCCGCTCAGACCATCGTCGCAAGGCGACACGGCACCGGCCTTGCACACCACCGCCTCGACAATCTCCGGCAGGTCGATGGTGTCCATCTCCTCCTTGAACTTCGCCATGCGGACGGTCGGGTCGTACGTCGAAAAGACCGTCGCTCCGGCGATCTTCGCCTTGGACAGTCCCAACATCCCCGCCTGGCTGCTCGCCAGGAATCCGCGCAGTGGAGCGTACTTGTCCCAGGCGGCCTTCACGTCGGAGTCGTCGGGAATCGCATCGGAGAGCACCGCCTTGAGGTCCGCGTCCTGGCCGTACGGGGCCGGCTCCGGCTTGACCCCTTCATCGTCTTCGGCCGGATCGGTCATGACCGTGTTGGCCACGATGGCCGCATACGTCCGGTTGCCCGCAAGCGGTCGAGCCCACGGGACGTAGAGGGCCAGGTAGTTCTGGCAGATGTACATCCCGCGGCCAGTGCTTGCCACCCAGCTGATCGAGATGGGCTTGCCGTAGTTCGGGTCCTGATCATTGGTGATGTCCAGGAGGTAGATGTTCGGGTTCTCTCCGGCCGCCGGGTCGCTCTTGGTCTCGAAGGAATCCAGGTTTGGCCGCTCGCTGAAGCGGAAGAAGACGACCGGGTTGGTTCCGAATGCCCCGAGATCCTCGGACATGGCCTGCACCACCAGAGCCCCGATATCATACCCCACCACGCCCGGCCCCGGCGTCGGGTGCCCGCTGAGGTCCAGCTTCCCCTTCACGATGCGGATGTCGTTGGGGAACGGGAGCCGGTAGTAGTCCTTCAGGGGCTGTCCTTTGCGCGGAATCTCGAAGAGCACCCGAGGATCCCCGCCGATGGTCACAGAGCTCTCGCAGTCCTCCCCCATGAAGAGAGGAACCTGCGCCCCCATGATGCCGCACCGGCCGTCCACGCCGCACACCAGCCCGGCCACGCAGTCGCCACCATCCTTGCATTCGGTTCCGACGTCCCCGGTCCCGGCCGGCTGGCACGATCCGGAAAAGGTGATCATCTTGCAGTAGAAGCCCTTCTTGCAGTCCTTGTCCGTCGTGCAGACGTCCCACTGCTCCCCTTCTCCTTCGGGCATGCACTTCTTGGGCTGGTCCAGGTTCTCCGTGTCCACCGAGCAGACCAGCCCGTCTCCACAGTCATCCGAGAGAATGCAGAGGGAGTCCTCCTCCCCTCCTCCCACGATGGCGCACGTGCCCTCCTGGCACTTCAGGCCGATCCGGCATTCCGGGTCGGAATTGCATGGCTCTCCAGGCCCCTTGCCGAAGATCGACTGGTAGCCGTCCGCCTCGGTAACGGCATCGTAGGGGCCACCTGGGGGCAGCGTCTCCCCGGTGGAGAACAGGCCCGAGCAGCCGCCTGCCGCAACCATCGTCAATAACGCCAGCATCGAGAAACCGATTCGCCACATCTCGCCCCCTCCGGTTGCGTGTCCTGCAAACTCGCCACAACGATACCGATTGCAGCCTGCCTTTTCAATCACTCAGGAGTCGTTCCAGATCCCCCGCATCTCCCGGTTCATCTCGCGCTCCAGCTCCTGCATCGGAGCTTCCATCTGGCGCTGGTAGCTCGACACGATCGACGAGGCGATCCACCCGACCACCGCCACGGCCACGAGCGTGGACGCCACCACCGTCACCACCCGCCGCCGACGAGTCGCACGCTCCAGGTGCATCCGAGCCAGGTCTCCGAACGCCCTGTCCATGGTTCCAGACTGCTCCCCTGCGACCACCAGCACCCGGTCCTCGGCCCGACACAGCCAACCCAGCCCATCGGCCAGTCTCTTCCCCTCACGGACCCCGTCCGCAGTCCCGCGGACGGCCACCCGGTTCGCCTCAGAGCGGAAGACGTCCTCGGCCAGCTCAAGGGCCTGGTGGATCGACATGCCCGTTCGGATGCACGCTCCGACGATCAGGAAGAACAGCCCGGCCCGAGAAGGAAACAGGAAACGCTCCACGTCCCCCGGCAGACGGTCCAGAAAAGGCCCCAGCACGGGCCCCGAAAACGCCACGGCCAGCCACACCGCCGCCCCGACCCCCGCCAGGGTCAGGAGGTTTCCGACTGCCGACAGAATGTAGTCGCTGGTCCCGCCCAGCACCAGCTCGGGAAGCGGCGTGATCAGGCAGGAGAGCACGAGCACCGTCAGCGGGTAGGCAAGCCCCGTCAGCAACCCCCGGAGCTGAGCGTCCTTCTCCTCTTCGATCCGGGCCAGCTCGTCCAGCATCGGCACGAGGTCGCCGGTCTGCTCCCCGGCCTCGATGAGCGCCAGCGCCAGCGGGGTCAGCAGCCGTGACTCGGCCCGCAGCGAGGCTGAAAGTCCCAGCCCCCCCTCGAGTCCCCTCCGCCCCGCGGCTGCAAGCCGCCGCACAACCCCGGTCGAGTTCGTCTCGATGGTTCCCAGCCCGTCGATGAGCGGAATGCCGGACGCAATCATCCGCGCCAACGAATGGAAGAACCTCTGCCGGGGTCTCGACAGCGGAAACATCCGCTCCGTGCAGACGGCAGCCGTCCGAACCGCCAGACCATCCACCGCCCGCAGCCGGGCCCGAAAATCCCCGGCGCCCGACGGGGGGGCCTTTACGTCCCCCGGGGCCACTGTCACCCCCGCAGGGGCCTGCTGCCGGGCCAGGAATTTGGCGATGACGATGCCGCACCGGCCGCATTCCGGCGAGTCTGGCTGGTTGTGTCCGCATCTCGGGCACCGCATGAGGCGCAGTATACCAGCGCCCGCCCCAACCCGGTAGTCGATTCATGACGCGGCGCCGCGGACGCTCGATTCCGCTTGATCCCCGCAGCGGTTTGCCTATAGTACGCCCGCTGAAATGGGAGGAGATACATGACCGAAAAATTCGTCTACACGTTCGCGACCAATGATGCTCAGGGCGAAGCCTCGATGAAGAACCTTCTTGGCGGCAAGGGAGCCAACCTGGCCGAGATGGCCCGGCTCGGAATCCCCGTGCCCCCCGGCTTCACCATCACCACCGAAGTCTGCACCCACTTCTACAAGAACGGGAGGAAGTACCCCGACGGCCTCCGGGCCGAAGTGCAGGCTGCGCTCGCTTTCCTCGAGAAGCACATGGGGGCCAAGTTCGGCTCCAACGAGAATCCGCTGCTGCTTTCCGTCCGCTCCGGCGCCCGTGCCTCCATGCCCGGCATGATGGACACGGTCCTCAATCTCGGCCTCAACGATGCTGCGGTCGAAGGGCTCATCCGGCAGACCGGCGACAAGCGCTTCGCTTATGACGCCTACCGCCGCTTCGTCCAGATGTATGGAGACGTGGTCATGGAAGTCCGCCCGGCCACCGAGACCGACCGGGACCCGTTCGACATGGCCATCGAGCACCTCAAGGAGAGCAAGGGGGTCAAGCTCGACGTCGACTTGAGCTGGGAAGACCTCAAGCAGCTCGTCGGCACCTTCAAGGGCATCGTGCTCGACCGCACCGGCCGGGCTTTCCCGGACGATCCCATGGAACAGCTCTGGGGGGCCGTCGGTGCTGTCTTCGGTTCCTGGATGAATGAGCGTGCGTGTATCTACCGGGAGATGAACAACATCCCGGCCGAGTGGGGGACTGCGGTCAACGTCCAGTGCATGGTATTCGGCAACATGGGCGACGGCTGCGCCACCGGCGTCGGCTTTACCCGGGATTCCGGGACCGGCGAGCGCCGTCCCAACGGCGAGTTCCTTTTCAACGCACAGGGCGAGGACGTCGTGGCCGGCATCCGCACGCCGCTGGAGCTCACCCGAGTCGACTCCCAGCGCCGCGCGGCGGACATGGGGATCGGCGAGGCCGATCGTGCCGCCCGGTTCCCTTCCCTGGAAGAGGCCATGCCCGAGGTGTTCAAGCAGCTCATGGCCATCTACTCCAACCTGGAAACCCACTACACGGACATGCAGGACGTGGAGTTCACCATCCAGAAGGACCGCCTGTTCATGCTCCAGACCCGTACCGGCAAGCGCACGGGCTACGCGGCCCTGCGCATCGCGGTCGACATGGCTGACGAGGGGCTCATCGATCCCCGCGAGGCCGTAAGTAGGGTCAGCCCCGCTCAGCTTGACCAGGTGCTCAAGCCCATCTTCGATGCCTCGGACAAGAAGAAGGCGCTCAAGGAGAAGCGCCTGCTTTCCCGCGGCCTTCCCGCCGGCCCCGGCGCTGCTGCCGGCCGCATCGTGTTCACCGGGCAGGATGCGGAAAAGAAGAGCAAGGAATGGAAGCAGCCCGTCATCCTCGTGCGCCACGAGACGTCTCCCGAGGACATCAAGGGCATGCGCTCTGCGGTCGGCATCCTCACCGCACGCGGCGGCATGACCTCCCATGCGGCGCTCGTCGGCCGGCAGATGGGCAAGGTGTGCGTCGTGGGCTGCGCCGAGCTGGAAATCGACTATGCGACCCGCACCCTGGCCGTAGACGGTCACGTCGTGAAGGACGGGGACTGGATCTCCCTCGACGGGTTCACCGGACAGATCCTCGAAGGTCGGATCAAGACCGTCGAGTCTGAGGTTCTCGATGCCGTTGCCACGGGCCGTGAGCCTCGTGACAGGCAGGACATCTACTACCACTACCGCAAGCTGATGCAGTGGGCCGACGAGTTCAAGCGCCTCGGCGTCCGCGCCAACGCGGACGAGCCCGAGCACGCCCGTGCGGCCATCCTCAACGGTGCCGTCGGGATCGGCCTGTGCCGCACCGAGCACATGTTCTTCTCCGGCGAGCGCATCCGGGCCGTCCGCCAGATGATTCTGGCCGACACGCTCGAGGAGCGCCAGGCGGCCCTGGCCAAGCTTCTTCCCATGCAGCGGGACGACTTCAAGGGGATCTTCCGTGAAATGAAGGGCTACCCGGTCACCATCCGGACCCTCGATCCCCCGCTCCACGAGTTCCTCCCGCACGAGGAGCACCAGATCGCCGAGCTGGCCAAGGACCTCGGCATGACCCCGGAGAAGGTTCACTTCAAGGTCAAGGCCCTGTCCGAAGCCAACCCCATGCTCGGCCACCGAGGCTGCCGTCTCGGCATCGTCTACCCCGAGATCACGGCCATGCAGGCCCGTGCCATCATCGAGGCCGCTGTCGAAGTGCACCAGGAAGGGGTCAAAGTGGCTCCCGAGATCATGATCCCGCTCGTCGGCCACGTCAACGAGCTCGAGGCGCAGCGCAAGCTGGTCGAAGAGACCGCGGACAAGGTCTTCCAGGAGCGCGGCATTCGCATCGCCTACCTCATCGGCACCATGATCGAGCTGCCCCGTGCCGCGGTCACGGCCGACCGCATTGCGGGTGCTGCCCAGTTCTTCTCCTTCGGCACGAACGATCTCACCCAGACTACGTTCGGCCTTTCCCGCGATGATGCCGGCAGCTTCCTCGGCTTCTACCAGGAGAACGGGATCCTCCCGTCCAATCCGTTCGAGTCGCTCGACACGGAAGGCGTCGGTGCCCTCATGCGCATCGCGGTCGAGAAGGGGCGGAGCACCCGTCCCGACATCAAGCTCGGCATCTGCGGCGAGCACGGTGGCGACCCCGCCTCCATCCACTTCTGCCACCAGATCGGTCTGAACTACGTTTCCTGCTCTCCGCCGCGCGTCCCGGTGGCCCGGCTGGCCGCTGCCCAGATCGCGCTCAAGGATTCGGCCAGGAAGTAGACCGCTGCATCCCGCTCGCCTGTCTCGTTGTCAGATCCCGGCGGCACTCGGGTTTCTTCACTCGTCCGACCTCTGATTGATACACCCGTGGCGAGGATCTTGGCGGATCGGACTCGATCCAGGCTTGCACTTTGGGCGTCGCTGTTCTAGCATGACGTCAAGGAAGCCAGGAACTGAGCGGGCATGACGAACACACCACGACCGCCGCGCAACAACATCGCCGTGCTCGTGGTCTGCGCAGTGGCGCTGGGTTTTCTCGTCGCCACGACTGCAACACTCCTTGTTCCCGCCCTGAACCCGGCCCTGGTGCCGCTGTCGGTGCTGGTGCTCGGTCTCGTCACAACTGCTGCCGTCGCCATTCTCCTGAGGGTCTACTTCGGCTCAAGGATTCGCCGGCTCCACAGGACCCTCCAGCGGGTGGAGGCGGGGAACTATGTCATCCGGTGCGAGACGGGGGATGACGAGGTCGGTGCCCTGGGACAACAGCTCAACAGCCTGCTCCAGAAACTCACCGACCTGTCCGTCAACGTGATCGATACTGACCGGGAGCTTCAGTGGACCCAGAAGGAGCTTCGCCTCAAGGAGCAGCTCACGGAGAAGGGACGCCTCCTCGAAGCCACGAATCACCAGCTGGAAAGCCGCCTCAAGGAGCTCAGTCTCCTGTTTTCCACCAGCCGGACGCTCAGCTCCTCCATCGAGCTCGACAACATGCTGACCAACTTCTGCCAGGCCGGTGCCAAGGTGCTGGAGGTGGACCGATTCTGCATCCTGGTCCATGACGAGGGATCCCGCGCCCTCATTGTCAAGGCGACCACGGGCTTCCAGGATTCAGCGGGCCGGGTAGAGGGCATGCGGTTCTACCCGGGGGAAGGGATCTCGGGCACGGTCTTCGAGAAGAAGGCCATGATGTACATCCGGGATCTCGACAACGAGCCCAGGTTTCTCCACTTTCGGGGCAAGCTGCGGCTGACCGGATCGGCCCTGGTCCTTCCGCTCATGACCGGCGAGCGCCCCGTCGGCGTGATGATGCTCAACCGCCGCCGCCGGGACGGCTTCTCGTTCGAGGACATCGGCCTGTTCCACATCATCGCCAACCAGCTCGCCGTCGGCATCGGCAATGCGCTCCTTTATCAGAAAACGCGGGAGCTGGCCACCCACGACGAGCTGACTGGCCTGTTCAACCGGCGCATGCTGGAAACCCGGCTCGACATGGAGTGGGAGCGGGCCGATCGTTTCAACACCGTGCTGTCCTGCATCATGATCGATGTCGACCACTTCAAGCGCTTCAACGATGAGCACGGCCATCTCCTCGGCGACCAGGTGTTGCGTCACACCGCCCGTCTCGTCCAGGCGCAGCTCCGCAAGGTCGACACCGTCGCCCGATTCGGCGGCGAGGAGTTTGCCCTGCTTCTACCCCGGACCGACAAGAAGGAGGCCGTTGCCGTGGCCGAGAAACTGAGGCTGATGGTCCGGTCCACTCCGCTGCTGGCTTCGGAGCAGGAATCGCTGGGAATCACCATCAGCGCGGGCGTTGCGGCCACGACGGATCAGCCGGAGTCGGCCCACCAGCTCGTGCAGATGGCGGACCAGGCCCTTCTGCTGTCCAAGACGTCCGGCCGCGACCGGGTGTCGGCCTACGGCGCCCTTTCGGCCGGCCTGGTCCTGCCGTCCTCCGATGCCGTGAACTGAGCAGGCCTCCGGCCTTCGGCTCGTTGCGCTAATGGGCTCAAACTCGAAATAAGTCGGGGTTGAGGGGAGTGGAGTCGGGAGAGAGCGCCGTCCGGCAGGGGCGGCCCCCTGCCGGACGACGGGACTTGCTTAGAGCTTGTCCTTCAGGGTCGGCGCCGGCTTGAAGGCCACGGTCTTGCTGGCCTTGATGGTGATTTCCTTGCCGGTCCGCGGATTCCGCCCCTTGCGGGCCTTCCGCTTCTTCACGGAGAAGGTGCCGAATCCCGGATAGGAGAACCGGCCTTCCTTCTTCACGGCCGCTGCGAGGGCGTCGAACACAGAATTGACCAGCTCGCCGGTCTGCTTCTTGGTCAGCCCCTCAACCGAACCCTGGATCTTCTCAATCAGTTCCGCCTTGGTCATCCTCTTCCTCCACTCGTAGGTGTGAGTTCCGTGGCTTTGGGAGCCCCTCTCCCGCAACCAGCCCTCACGATATGAAGCCGGTTTTTGAGTGTCAAGGGAAAAAAAACGCAGGGCAGCAAGAAAAATCAACGGGTTGCGACTTCCCCCCCCTCTTTCCCCCTTGTTCCAGGCGGAAATGGACGATGTGACCCCCTTCAACCCGGCAGTTTTCAAGGGCGTCAGCGATCGCCAGGCTTGAAAACCACCCGACCGGGGTCCGGAACGGAAAAAACGGCGAGGTCTAGAAAATACCGGGGAAGCCGAGCTTCTCCAGCGCATGGTAGACGACCACGTGCACCGCAGCGGACAGGTTCAGGCTCCGGATGGAGCTCTTGACCGGGATGCGGAGGCAGCGCTCCCGGAAGCGTTCGAGGACCCAGTCGGGAAGCCCGACGCTCTCCGGTCCGAACACCAGCACTTCGTCGCCGGTCCACTCGACCTGGTTGTAGCATCGGTCCGCCTTCTTGCTGAGGAAGTAGACCGGCCGTGCGCCGAATCGGGACAGGAGCGAGTCGAGGTCCTTGTGGACCCCAAGGCACACGTCCCCCCAGTAGTCCAGCCCGGCCCGCTTGAGATAGCGGTCCTCCAGCGAGAACCCGAGCGGACCGACGAGATGGAGACCGACCCCCGTCCCGGCACACATGCGCGCCACTGACCCCGTATTCTGAGGAATCTCCGGCGCAAACAGGACGACATCCATTCCGGCTCCTATCGCTCCTGCCACAGTCTTGTCATCCAGCAATCCTGCCGACTCTCGGCCGTTTCAGGGCCAGCGAACCCCTGCCTTCTAACCGGCGACCATCGACCATCGACCATCGACCATTCCGGATGGCCGACAGTTGTGAAGAGCCGGTCTAGAATCTCCACCAGACGTCGACCCACGGGTACACGTACAACGGCTTATCCAGAACCTCCGGGAACTGCTCCGGCCCGAACCGCCCGAAACAGGCCCCGAATCCCAGCCTGGCGCGGCCGAGCTGCCGAGCGAAGATCAGGCTGCCCGTCGGGACCTCCAGATCCTCGCCGGCAAGGACTTTGCCCCGGACCTCGGCCAGGAGCAGGTTGACTTCCTTGAAGAGGAAATGCGCCCCCAGCCGCCAGTACAGGCCCGTGAACCGGTCTTCCCGATCCTCGCGGCCGAACTCACCGAGGTATCCACCGGCCACGTTGAGCTGGATCGTGTCTGTGAAGAGCTGAGAGTACACGAGCCCCATCTGCGCATAGCCCGGAGCGCTGGTCTTGGAGTCCTCTCCTGCGGAGCTGCCCTCCTGCGTGACCAGGTAGAGCCAGCTCTGCTGGTAGCCTCCCTCGAGCGACAGTCCAGCCTTCCCCTCGAGGATCGCCAGCCTGGCCCAGATGGACGGCGTCAGGAGGAGCAGGAGCGCCGGATGAGTGAACACGGTGACCCGCTCGTGTACCCCGTAGCCCAGCGGGCTCAGGATGCCCACCATCGTCTCCCCTTTCTCCAGCACCCGGGCGCTGCCGTGCACGACTTCCTTTGCCGATTCCCAGGCCTGGGCCAACCCCGGCGCACAGCATAGGACCACCACCAGGATGACCGACGGCCAGACCCTTGCGTTCATGCCTGCGCCCGACCGGTTCGGCGTGCGTTTCAATGGACGACCGGGTCGGTCGGCTTCCCGGCCGGCAGCTTGATCGGACCGAACCGCTCCTCGTAGCGTCCGAGATTCTCGGTGAGGGCCATGAGGAACCGCTTGGCGTGGATCGGGGCCAGGATCACCCGGGCCTGCACCTTGCCTCTCGGCTGCTGCGGCTGCATGTACGCGAAGTCGAAAACGAACTCGGCCGGATTGTGGTTGACCAGGGCGAAGTTGACGTACTTCCCCTGCGCCATCTCCTCGTCGAGCTGGAGCTGGAAGTTCGGCTGCCGGGGTCCTGGCTTCTTTTCTTCGTCCGACATGGGGCTCGAGCCTCCCTCTGGAACGTGTTGCACAAATCCCGGCTTAATGTAGCATCGGACATCGGCTCTGACAAAGAAGGAGGCGCACGCATGTCCGAATACATCATGGCGATCGACCAGGGGACGACCGGAACCACGGTGCTCCTGGTGGACCGCTTCGGGAAAGTGGCGGCAAAGGGATACCGTGAGTTCCCCCAGATCTTTCCCCAGGCCGGCTGGGTCGAGCACGACCCGGAGCGCATCTGGGAGAGCACCATCGAGTCGATCCGCAGTGCGCTCCAGTCCGGGGAGATCTCCCCGTCGAGCATCGCAGCCATTGGCATCACCAACCAGCGGGAGACGACGGTGGTGTGGGACCGCATCACCGGGCAGCCGATCCAGAACGCCATCGTCTGGCAGTGCCGTCGGACCGCGGACATGTGCCGGGAGCTGAAGCAGGCCGGCCTCGAGCCGCTCTACCGCCTCAAGACCGGCCTGGTCCTCGACCCCTATTTCTCGGGCACCAAGCTCGCCTGGATCCTGCGCAACAACCCCGAGGCCGCCCGGCTGGCCCGGGAGGGGCGCCTGGCATTCGGAACCGTGGACAGCTTTCTTGTCTGGCGGTTGACGGGCGGGGCCGCTCACGTGACCGATGTCTCCAACGCATCCCGCACCCTGCTGCTCGACCTCGAATCGCTCCTCTTCGACGACGAGCTGCTTGGCCCCCTCGGCATCCCGAGGTCGGTGCTCCCCGAGCTGTGCGGCAACTCCACCGTCGTTGGGCGGACCCGTGGAGTCCCCAACCTGGTCGACGGCATTCCCATTTCGGGAATGGCGGGTGACCAGCAGTCCGCCCTGTTCGGCCAGGCCTGCTTTGGCACGGGCGACGGAAAGTGCACCTTCGGCACCGGTGCGTTCATGCTGGTCAACATCGGCGAGCGTCCGCTGCCTTCGACTCACGGGTTGCTCACCACGGTCGCCTGGACTCATGCCGGCCAGACGCGCTATGCGTTCGAGGGGAGCGCGTTCATCGCCGGAGCCGCGGTGCAGTGGCTGCGCGACGGTCTGCAGATCATACGGGCCGCCTGGGAAATCGAGGAGCTCGCCGCATCGGTACCCGACTCGGGTGGCGTGGTCTTCGTGCCGGCGCTGACTGGCCTTGGCGCCCCCCACTGGCGGCCCGATGCCCGGGGAGCGCTTCTCGGCATCACCCGCGGTACCCAGCGAGGACACATCGCCCGGGCCGCGCTCGAGGGCATCGCTCTCCAGAACCGGGACATCATGAGGGCCATGGCCGATGACCTCGGCAAGCACCTGGCCTCGCTTCGCGTCGACGGCGGGGCCGCGGCCAACAACCTCCTCATGCAGCTCCAGGCGGACCTCCTGGGAACCAAGGTGCTTCGTCCTTCCCAGGTCGAGACCACTGGGCTCGGAGCCGCATTCCTGGCGGGTCTGGGCATCGGATTCTGGGGTTCGCTGGATGAAGTCAGGGCCGTCTGGCAGCTCGACCGGGAGTTCTCCCCCTCCATGGACCCCGGCGTGGCCTCCAGACTCATCGAATCCTGGAATGCCGCAGTGCCCCGAGCTTGAGCCGCTTCCCGCACTCTTCCCGAAGAATCTGTGAAGAACCCGGAAGCCTCCGCCGTCTCCAGGGCCCCGATATCGATGCCGCTTTACACGGCTTGATGCTCTGGTAACATGCAACGAGGAGGACGGAGATGAACACCATGAAACACCTGATGCTGGCGGGATTGCTCCTGGTGGCGGCCACGGGTTGCGTGGTGGTGGATAACCCCGGATACTCGACCACGGTCGGTTGCTGGGACGACTGGGATTGCCCCTACGGCTCCTATTGCGGCTACGACGGCTGGTGCTACTACGATGACGGCTGCTACAGCGACGCCGATTGCGCAAACGGTTACTACTGCGCCGCAGATGGCTCTTGCGTCCAGGTCGTCGGCTGCCAGTTCGACTATGACTGCCAGCAGGTCCTCGGCGCCGGGTTCGTCTGCGACGCCGGCGAATGCCTGAAGTGGGAAGGCTGCATGTCCGACTGGGACTGCCCGGCCGGATACTACTGCGACGTCAGTGGAACCTGCTTCGAGCAGATCGCACCCGCCGGCTGCTATGACGATACCGATTGCATTCTGGGGGAGGGGTGCTACTCGGACGGCGACTGCCAGGGGGACAACTCCTTCTGTCAGGCAAACGGCCTGTGCTCCAACTCCCAGGCGTTCTTCTGCGGAACCGACCGGGAGTGCCACTATGCCGGCCAGTGCTTCACCGACTTCGACTGCGGTCCCGGGTACTCGTGCTCCGCTGCCGGCTTCTGCAGGGAAGTGACCTGCTACGACGTCCCCTGCCCGTCCGGCTACGTCTGCGCTGCCGACGGCAACTGCTACGCTGCGCTCGACCGCTGCTACTCGGACTTCGACTGTGCCGACGGGTACTTCTGCGCCCAGGACGGAGACTGCTACCAGGTCGTCGACTGCCTGGCCGACAACGACTGCGAGCCCGGGTACTACTGCACCATGGACAACCTCTGCGCCTTCTCTGGCTGCACGTCGAACCTGGATTGCCCGGAGGGGTTCTACTGCGGCCCGGACGCCGTCTGCTGGCCTGAGGACCTCTGCTACGACGACTATGACTGCGCCTCGTACCAGGCCTGCATCAACGGATCGTGCCTCGACGTGTACACCTGCCTGGACGACAACGACTGTCCGTGGGGGGCGGTCTGCGACCCCGCCGGCTACTGCGTCGTGTACTAGGAGTCCTTTCCTCTCTGCCTCGCCTCCCCCGACACCCCCAGAAACGCTCGAACCAGGAGGGAAGTGACCCCGCTGTCCCGATGCTCCGACTGGAGCTTCGAACGAACCAGGTCGGCCTTGTCCAGCATCATCTCCTGCAAGGCGGCAAGCAGGACCTCTCCATCCTCGATGTCGATCTCGGGGTGGTGCTGGATTCCCCACACCGGCCCCCGGGTCCAGCGGACTGCGGCGCATCGGCACTCCGCCGAAGAGGCGAGGACCTGCCAGTCCGGCGGGAGCGAGTGGACTTCATCGAAGTGGGACGAGAACACGAGCCACGGTTTCGGCAGCACCGAGAACACCGGATCAGTCGCCGCCTCGGGAGTCGAATGCACTTCCAGCCACCCGAACTCGGGCGTCGCCGAAGCCCGGACGTGCTGCTTGCCCGCCAACGCCCGCAGGGCGAGCTGATGGCCGAAACAGCTACCCAGGATCGGAATCCTCCGCTCGGCAAGCTGCCGCACCACGTCGCACTCCCCAAGGATCCAGGGATGGTCCTGGTTGATCGAGGCTTCGCTGCCGGTCAGGATGGCATGAGTGAAGCCGCCCAGCGAGGACGGGAACTCCCCCTCGGAAACCCGGAATGCCTCCACCGCACCATCGATGTGGCGTGCCCAGTGGCGGACGGGCTGGTAGATGTTGCGGTGGATCGCTGCATCGAGAATCAGAACTCGAACTTCCCTGCTCACGTCAACCTCCCTGCCGGCCCCGGGCAGGCCATGCCGGGGTCCGTGCACGGGGATTTCCTACCACGCCGATTGCCGGAAGACCAGCACCTGCACGAGTCCGGCCGAACTGAGCTCTGCGTGTGTCCCGCTTCCGTCAATCCACCGATTATGGTAGATTCCAGCGCGTGAAGCGGGCCGAGTCGGTCGGGTCGTGACATTGAGATTGCCCGGGTGCTGTTGGAGGGCTCAGATGCGTGGATACAGCCGAGTCCTGGTGGGGATTGTGCCGCTGCTGGCAGGCGGCCTGGCTCTGTCGGGGTGTATCAAGTCGAGGTGCTTCCAGAATGGGGACTGCGGGGCCGGGCAGGTCTGCGACCGGGCCGTCGGCGTCTGCTTCGAGCCGGAATGCTTGGCCGACAAGCCCTGCCCTCAGGGATCCTTCTGTGAGGAGTACAAGTGCCTGGAAGGGTGCGCTGCCGACACCGAGTGCCAGCCGGGGGAGAAGTGCATCGATGCCCGCTGCCTGGCGTTCCGTGAGGAGTGCAACTGCCTGGCCGCCCAGGACTTCTGCCTGGCCGATCGGAACCCTGAGTCTGCTTCCTACATGAAGAAAGTATGCGTGTCGGACTACAAGGAGTCCGGCGTGGCGTTGTTCTTCGGGTCCGTGGGCTGCCCTCACTGCTGGCATCTGTTCGGACAGCTGCGGGCGATGCAGGAGGAGCTGGCCGGCGAAGGGACCTTGCCGGAGCTAGTGTTCGTGAACATCAAGTCGGTGGATGCGACCCCGGAGAAGATCGCGGTGGGTATGAGCGAGGTCGTCAATCCCATCGTCCAGGACGGCGAGAACGTGGGGTTCTGGGATGCCTACCTGGCAGACTGGTACCACCTCGTGCTGGTGGATCGCAGCGGCTGCATTGCCGCTCATTACGGACCACTCTCCTCGGAGGGGCTGGACGGAGAGGAGGGGCAGGAAATCCGGACGGCGTGGAAGGCTGCCCTGGCGGCGGAATGCACGCCGCCGGAGGCCGACGTGAAGGGGGACGCCACCGGCGAAGTGGACGGGGGCTTGCTGCCCGAGGTTCAGGGCGTCGAAGCGGTGGAGATCCAGGGAGACGGGGGAAGCGACATCCAGTCGGAGCAGAGCCCGGGAGACGGTCTCGTCGACGTTTCCTCCGACCTGGAGCTGAACGACGTGTGGGAGACCTCGTCGGATGCGGAGGGGACGCAGGACGTACCGCCCGAGGACGTCTCGCCATTCCAGCTCGCCGAAGTCTGCCAGGTGGTCAAGACCGACCCGGTTCCGCTGGGCGGCAGCGTGCCCTACTTCCTGTGCATGGACCGCAACAGCACGTCTTCCGGGTATGGGCTGGGTTTCTCGCCGTGGACGCTGTCCGAGAAGGTCTGGATCGCGTACTTCGGCGCCTGCACCTGAGGCTACTGTCAGCAGCAGGCTGCTGCTCTCGAAGCGCTGGTCAAGGAGCATCCGGAGTGGACGGGGAAGGTGGTGGCCCTGATGATCAACCAGGCTGGGTCCGATTCCGGCCTGGAGGCTTGCTCGCAGGCGATGGCGCTGCCGCTGGGGCAGGACGAGCACGAGGTGGATCCGCTGGGAGTCGAAGGACTTCCGAAGGTATGGACCGCACTGGGGGCGACCTACAACTCGCTTGCCATCGTGGACGTGGCGGGCAACCTGGTGTACCGGTTGGAGCCGGTGACGTTCGCGACGGACAACGAGAAGATCGTGGCCGTTGTCAAGGCGTTGCTCAAGTAGGGCGGGAGCGGATGGGGGGACCGTTGGTGGCAAGGGCAATTGCGATCCTGTTCTGGCTGGGGGTCGGCTCGGCCGCATTGGCCGGGAGTCCCGAGGCCGGCCAGGCCGGGGACGCTTCGGGGTACTTCCTGGCCTCCTGCGACCCGGAGTTGCCCGGGCTGCTCACTTCCGATCCGCAGGCCGCCGAGGCCCGGGCCATGGAGCTTGCCGGTCCGGAGCCGGGGAAGTGGCGTTGCAGGGCCGCCCTGGCCGAGGTCTACATCCGCAATGGGAACCACTTCTGGGCTCTGACCAGCCTGACCGAAGCCAAGGCGGATGCCGGAAGCGAGATCGGGCAGGGGGACCAGGACGCCCTGGCACTCCTGACGTGCGTGGCCCTGGCCGGATCCGGCCAATGGGAGGATGCCGGCTCGTGGTGCCTGGACACGGACGGTGCGGGGGGACGTAGCGCTCAGGCCCGGTATTACGGGGGAATCTCGGCCTTCAGGAGTGGAGACGACCGGCGTGCCATTTCCGCCCTGGATTCGGAGGCCCTGGCCGGGCTTCCTCCCGTGATGCGGGAATCAGCGGCTGCCTTCCGCACGCTCGCCTTCGGACGGCTCATGGGAGCGAGGCCGGGGCTCCTGGTCGCGGCCGGTGCCGGGGCCGGTTACGACTCCAACGCACTCATGGCACCGGAGGACCGCGCCCTGGTCGGGCTGACCGGAGAGCCTGCGGCCTTCAAGACGTCGGTCTGGGGAACGATGGGGTTCCAGCCGAGGAACCTGGGGCGCTACGTGCTCGACTTCGACGGAAGCGTGTTCCGCAGCTTCCACCACGCGTCCCCGGCGGATTCCATCAACGCCACGGACCTCTCGGCTTCGGCAGCTGTGCGGAGGTTTGGGCTCTGGACCCGGGGGCGGGTGGCGCTGGAGCTCAAGTACAACTACCGGCTCACCTTCCTCGACGGAGGGCCCGCGACGCTGCAGGATGAGCTGTTCGGGTTCCTGGAGGCGCACACGGTCTCGCTGGGCCCGTCGATCTGGAAGGACGGCGGAGGTGCGTTCAGCCTCCGCTACACCGGGTCGTACCAGCGATTCGCCGAATTGGCCCGCAACGGCATCGGGAACGCCGTCGCGCTCGGGGAGGAGTTCGCTCTGGCCGAGGGGCTCTCGCTGACCCTGGCGCAGAGCGCCACGCTGTTCGCCGGGACCGGGCCGTATTCCCGCTACGGGGGGTCGGTCGGTACCTTCCTCGCCTGGCAGCCGCTGCCTCGGTGGGTGTTTGCGGCGCGGGGTACGGTGCAGTACGACGACTACCACGGCTCTCAGGGCTACTTCGACTCCGCGACCCGCCGAATCGACTGGCCCTGGGCGGCCCGTGGCGAGGTCTATTTCGACATCGGGGCCGGGGTGATGGCGGGCGTGTTCGGCGGAGGAAGCGGTCGCAGCTCCAACATTGCGTCGCTCGACTACGCCAAGTGGGAGGCCGGTCTGACCCTGAACTTCAGCCGGGAGGGAATCCGATGAGGCCACGTGCGTCGAGGCTGTGTGCGGGAATCGTCGGGGTCATACTCCTGCTCGTGTGTGGCGGGTGCGCCACTTCTTCCAACCCCGGGAGCGCCGGAGGACTGCCGGTCATCGTGCCGGACGAAGAGGACGAGCTGCGGGCCTATTCTCCGGAGATCTACCTGACCCAGCTGGCCGGCCACGGAGTCGGGGGGGGCATGGACCTGTCGGCCGCGTGCGGTTGCGCCGAAACCGGCTCGTCCTCGCCGTCGTCGCCGAGCGGCCCCTCGGTCACGCCGGGCGTCGAGCACAAGGGCAAGATCCCGCTGACCGTGACCATCATCGTGCCGCCGGTGCCGAAGTAGGGCGGGGGCAGGGGCACGAGCAGGGGCACGGGCACGGCTCAAGAAAAGGAAATCAGGGGGAGGTAGGGGGCCAGCACGGCGGGCTCGTCCAGGGCGGCGAGAACCCCGTCCGATGAGGCGTACGGCCGGGAACCGGCAAGGCGGGCGGCCCGTTTCTTCCCGATGCCCGGCAACGCGGCCAGGGCCTTTTCGGGCAGGCTGTTGATCGGGATCGGGTAAGGGAGCGCCGTGACCGATCGGAATCCGTGACCGACGACGACGACGTCGAGGACCCGGCGGAGCGGCAGGCGAAGCGGCAGGCCGACCAGGAGCGGGTAGGATGCGAGCTGGCGGCCGAAGGTCACATCGCCGTCGTGGAACTCCGTGACCAGGCCTTGCAGAACCGTGCCCACCGGAGCGACCTGGCGGAGCATGGGGCGCTCGATCTCCTCCTGGATCCGTTGCTTCCATTTCTGGAACCGCTGCTTGTTGATTCTTGGCGGGGAGCCATTGGTGAGGCGGTAGAGCGGAGTCTCCGGGAAGGCCATGACCTGCCGGACGTTGATCCTCCGCAGCAGGAGCCCTTCGGAGGCCACCCGGGACAGGAAGGCAAAGTTCAGCTCGTAAGTGGCTGCCGATTCCCCGGGGAGGCCGTGCAGCAGGTTGAGCCCCGGGAGCAGGTGGGGGAGGGAGGAGCCGGAGCGCCTGTTGCCTGCCTGGTTGAGCACCCGGATGGCCTCCAGTGTCTGCTCCGGAGTCGCCTTGAGGAAGTTCGCCGCCAGGACTGCGGGGTCAGCGCTTTCGAGCCCCAGGGCGGCGACATCGCCGGGGGTGTTGAGCGCTGCGACCGCGGACGCGATCTCGAAGCACTCGCGGGGGAAGCGGGCGACGAACCCCGGGTTCACGTTGTCGAGGTGGAGGGTAGAAAGGTCCGGAGCGGCCCGGCGAATGGACATGTAGAGCGCTTCGACCTCCGAGATGGAGGGGGCGGGCTCGCCCCGGCGTTTCCGGCCGGGCCAGGCAAACAGGTTGGGCTGCTTGCCGAGCCTGAAGTGGCGGACGCCCACCGCATGGAGCGCCCTGATCTCGTCCACGATGTCCTCATGGGGGCGAAAAGCCGCCTGCCCTTCCAGCCCCTCGGTACAGAAGGAGCAGTGGACGGTCCGCTCGCAGCCTCGGGCGGTCTCGATTTCGGCGATCACGTGAGGAAAGTCGGGGTGCTGGGAAACCAGGGGGGCCCCGGCCGGAGCCAGGGCCGAGAGCGCTTCATACGGGGAGCAGGATGGCGGCGGCGGCAGGGAGCCGTCGTCGAGCCAGGCGGCGACGAAATCCTCCAGGCTGCCAGGTGCCAGCAGCGCAGGAGCGAGCAGGGCCGGCGGCACCGGCAGCGCCGACGTGCCTCCCGCGAGCGTGTAGCCGTGCCGGATGGGCCCTCCGACGATGGAGGGGGCCGAAGTGGCCCTGAGGATGGACTGGAGCTCCGACAGGGACAGGGGGGTGCCCCCCTTGTAGTGCCCCGGAACGGTCAGCCCGGCCACGACCACGAGAAGGTCACCGGAGTCGAGGGCCGCAATCTCCTCCCGAACGGCCGGCTCGGCGCGCCACAGGTCCGCTGTGACGTAGCGTACCGGGATCCCCCGGGAGAGCAGGAGACCGCCGACGTAGCGTGGATACGGGGAGATGTAGGGGGGGACGCCGAGCGCAGTCGGCTCGTCGACGTACCCATCGAGCAGCACGGCCTGTCTGACGCGGCGAAACATCGGTCCCCTCACTGTGCGCCAATGTGGCACGTTTCCGGAACGTGCGCAAGCGGCGGGGGCGGCGGGGAAAGACGTAGGACGAATAGGACAGATAGGACGAATAGGACGAATAGGACGAATGGGACGAATGGGACCCGCCGCCCCCCCTGAGGGAGAACGGCTCCTATCGCGGGATTGGCTGCCTAGCATGACCAGCCGAGTAGTCCCATCGGCCGCTAGTCAAACCCACCCCATAGATCCTCGCCGTGTCCTATGTTTTCCATTCGTCCCATGCGTCCTATGCGTCCTATGCGTCCTATTGCCTTCCATTCGTCCGATCCGTTACAATCGCACTTGGACGAGAAACCGGTTCGAAACCGTAAAGAAGGAGGCACAGATGGGCACAGGACGCTCGTCATCGATCTTCTGGCTTCTTCCATCAACTGCGCTCCTGCTCCTGGCCCTTCCGGCCTGCCAGGACGTGCCGGTCCACGACGTGCTGCGGTCGTTCGAAGTCGAGGTGAGCCAGGTGACCGGCAAGCAGGGGAAGATCGAGCTCGATTTCCTCTGGGTGATCGACAATTCGGCGTCGATGTGCGGGGAGCAGTATGCATTGTCCAAGAGCTTTGGGGAGTTCGTCGAGAAGCTGGAGAAGTATCTGGCCAACATCGACATCCGGCTGGCGGTGACGACCACGGATGCGCTGGACAACGCCGGCAAGTTCATGAACACGCCGGCAAAGGACTATCCGCCGGCCGCGTACGAGCAGGTTCGGCACCCCTGCCTGGGTGATGAGGACTGTGCCAAGAAGCTGGGTACCGGCTGGGAGTGCAAGGCCTACCCGGCGGACAAGATGCGCAACCTGAACCTGTCGGTGAATTCCTACTGCATCCGGCGGTGCGGGTCGGCCGGGGATTGCTGCTCCGAGTTCTGCTTTGCCGACGAGTGCGGAGAGGACCAGACCTGCCTGAAGCAGCAGTGCACGGACGCGCCCACGGTGGATTGCACGTTCGAGTGCCGGCACGTCGGCGAGGACAGCAACGGATGCCTGAGGCCGCCGGACACGGAGGACTGTCCGTCGTCGCTGCCGCGGTTCCTGACCATGAACACGCTGGACCGGTTCAAGTGCAATGCCCAGGTGCCGGTCGAGCAGGATATGAACACCAACATCGAGCAGGGGCTCAGGGCCGCCTGGCTCGCCCTCGATCCGGTCGGACCCAATGCGGAGCAGGTCAAGTCGTTCCTCCGTGACGAGGCCTACCTGGTGGTGGTGTTCGTGGCGGACGAGGACGATTGCTCCATCGACCCTGCGTTCGGCTCCCCGAGCTATGCCTGCGAGGAGGACAAGGATTGTCCTGGCTGGGAATCGGGGCAAGTGGCGTGCAAGGTCGACGTGTACTACTCGAAGCTGATGGGCAAGGAGATGAAGCTGTGCCACGGGGTGATCAAGAAGGACTACTTCAACTCCTGCTCGCTGCTCGGGGAGTACCAGGGGCAGGCACATCACCGGGCGGCGTACGATCCCGGCGTCCAAGAATGCACGAGCGGCGAGGAGTGCAGCTATGGATGGGCCTGCAATTCGCACAAGTGTCGGCCCGACATGTTCGGGCTGCCGGGCTACGCCAGCTACTCCAAGGACGCGCCCATGGGGGCACCGCTCCACTCGCTTGCTCCGGTGGCCGAGTTCTATTCGAAGCTGCGCTCGTTGAAGTCGGATCCGGGACGGGTGCTGGTCGCTGCCATCGTCGGGGATGGGATGCCCATGGGGGAGGGCAGCAAGGCCGAGAAGGAGGAGGCCTCGCTCATCTCGAGCGCCTGTCTCGACGACGACAAGGTGCTCGGGTGCCAGGTGTACAAGGCCGCCCAGGCGCAGGCCTCGGCCGAATGCCGCAAGGAGCCGTCCAAAGAGGGGTGCGAGGCGCTGCACGAGGCCAAGCTCGCCTGCATCCGGGACTGCTACGTGGCTTCGAAAGGCAACCCGAAGCAGCCGACCGTGGCCAAGAGCACGTATGTGTGCCAGAGCGAGTTCGGGACCGCGGACTATGGCGCCCGATATCTGAAGCTGGTGGAGATGTTCGGGCCCAATGGACGGTCGGCCAACCTGTGTGGCGGCGAGGGCATCGTCCCGGCCCTGGAGACGATTGCGGAGCTGATCATCCGGCGGGTGACGAAGATCTGTCTGCCGTCGGAAGTGAAGGAAGGGGAGGCGCTGGTGGTGCTGCTCCACAAGACCCAGCCGGACGGGAGCGTGACCACGGTGCAGCTTGAGGAGGGGGAGACGGAAGGGGCAGGGGACTTCCGGATCGAGGCACCGACTCAGGCCTGCTGCTTCCCGGACGACCAGGGGAATTGCACGGGGACGCTCAAGGCCATCACATTCAACGACATCCTGGATCCGGAAGCATCCATCGAAGTGAGGTATGAAGCGCAGCCATCCGCTCCTTGAGCCGGGCGGCCGGGGGGCGAGATTATTGTTGCCGTAGCCCGCGTTAATCCTATATACTGCGGCAAGGCTTCTCCATGGAGGTGGCCATGCTGCGGGCAAGTGCGTTGAGGATGCGGTGGTTCGTTGGGCTGACGATGCTCATGGCGGTGCAGGCATGCGAGGACGTGCCGGTGCACGACGTGACCAAATCGTTTGCCATCGAAGTGAGCCAGATCACGGAGAAGCAGGGGAAGATCGAGCTTGATTTCCTCTGGGTGATTGACAATTCGGCCTCCATGTCGGGCGAGCAGTATGCTCTTTCGAAGAGCTTTGGGGAGTTCGTCGACAAGCTGCAGAAGTACCTGGCCAATATCGACATCCGTCTGGCCGTGACGACGACGGATGCCATCACGAACGCTGGCAAGTTCATGAACACTCCGGCCAAGGACTATCCGCCGGCCGCGTTCGAGACGATGAAGTATGCCTGCCTCGGGAACGAGGACTGCGTCAAGAAGTTCGGGAAGGGGTGGGAGTGCAAGGCTTATCCGGCCAGCCAGATGTACAACCTGAACCGTTCGATCAACTCGTTCTGCATCTTCCGCTGTGCGGCGGACTCGGACTGCTGCGGCGAGTTCTGCTTCGACGAGGAGTGCGGATCCGACCAGTCCTGCCTGAAGGACCAGTGCTCCGACGCCCCCAATGCCGGGTGCTCGTTCGAGTGCAAGCAGCCGGGCGGGGGGATGTCGAACTCCGGCTGTCTGCGTCCGCCGGACACGCAGGACTGCCCGACGTCGCTGCCCAAGTTCCTGACCATGAACACGCTGGACCGGTTCAAGTGCAACGCTCTTCTGGAGCCGCAGCAGTCCTACCAGGCCAACATCGAGCAGGGGCTCAAGGCGGCCTGGCTGGCGCTCGATCCGGCGGGTCCGAACCCGGACCAGGTCAAGTCGTTCCTCCGCAAGGACGCCTACCTGGTCGTCGTGTTCGTGACCGACGAGGATGACTGCAGTATCGACACACGTTTTGCCTCGCCCAACTTCACCTGCACCGAGGACAAGGATTGCCCGGGATACCAGAGCGGGCAGGCGGTGTGCAAGACGGACATGCATTTCTCTCAGATGTCGGGCAAGCAGATCAAGCTGTGCCACGGCATCATCAAGAAGGACTACTACAACTCGTGCTCGCTGCTGGGGGACTACCAGGGCGATGCTCACCACAGCTGCGCCTATGACCTGGGCTGCAAGGACTGCACGTCGGACGACGACTGCGGCTACGGGTGGTACTGCAAGTCGGGCAAGTGCCGACCGTACATCTACGGCCTGCCGAACATTGCAACGTTCCAGAATCCGCCCGGGACGCCGATCTATGCGCTCACTCCGGTGGCCGAGTTCTACTCGCGGCTGCGCTCGCTCAAGTCGGACCCGGCCAAGGTGCTGGTGGCCGCCATCATCGGCGACGGCATGCCGGTCGGGGAGGGGAGCAAGACGAACAAGGAGGAGCCCTCGCTGATTTCCAATGCGTGCCTGGACGACGCAAAGCTGAAGAAGTGCCAGGCGTTCAAGAAGGCCAAGGAGTCGGCCGCACCGGATTGCGTGAAGGATCCCGGGTTGGAAGGGTGCGAGGACTACCAGACGGCCAAGCTGGAGTGCGTCCGGGAGTGCTATGTGGCATCCAAGGGGGACCCCCAGAGCCCGACCATGGCGAAGAACACCTACGTCTGCCTGAGCCCATACGGCCAGGCGGACTTCGGCTCTCGCTACGTGCAGGTGGCGGAGATGTTCGGCCCCAACGGCCGAGTGGCCAACCTGTGCGGCGAGGCCGGCATCGTCCCGGCCCTCGAGACGATTGCGGAGCTCATCATCCGTCGAGTCACCAAGATCTGCCTTCCGATGGAGCTGAAGGAAGGAGAGGCCCTGGTGGTGACCATGTCCAAGGTGAACAAGGACGGCAGTGTCGAGACGACGGCCCTGGTGGAGGGCGATGCCGAGGAGGGGGGCGATTACAAGATCGAGTCCCCGACCCAGTCCTGTTGCTTCCCGGATGACAAGGGCAACTGCACGGGGACGCTCAAGGCCATCACGTTCAACAACGTGCTGGATCCGGAGGCTTCCATCGAGGTCCGGTACGAAGCCCAGGTCGGTGCTGCGGCGCAGTAGGTTCCTTTCTCGAACGGGTTTGAGCCGGCCCCGGGCAGGGGTCGGCCTGCCGTCATGAGCGGGTCTCCACGTGGCAACAGGACGCGTATCGGTCGTACTGCTGTGGCACATGCATCAACCCCCGTACGTGAGTCCTCTGTCGGGCGAGTACGTGCTGCCCTGGGTGCTGTTGCACGGCATGCGCGATTACTATGACATGGCGATGCTGGCCTCGAAGTTCGATCGGGTGCGGCCGACGTTCAACCTGGTTGCCGGTCTGATGTCTCAGCTCGAGGAGTACAGCAGCGAGAAGGCCCAGGACGTATTCCTGAAGGTGGCCATGGAGGAGCCTGAGAAGCTGTCGCCGCAGGAGAAGCGGTTCCTGCTGGACAACTTCCTGGCGCTGCATCCGGACACGATGATTCGGCCGTATCCCAGGTTCCTGGAGCTTGCCGAGCGGGCGCGTTATGCGGATGTGGAGGATGTGACCGCGCGATTCCGGGATCCGGACTGGCGCGACCTCCAGGTCTGGTACTTCCTGGCCTGGACGGGGCCGGAGCTGCGGACTGACCCGAGGGTTGCGGCGCTCCTGGCCAAGGGGCGCGGGTTCACGCAGGAGGACAAGTGGAATCTGCGGGCGGCCTCGCTCGCCTTGCTCCGGGAGATCCTGCCGCTGTACCGGAAGCTCTATGCCGAGGGGCGCATCGAGGTGTCGACGTCTCCGCAGTACCACGGGTTGCTGCCGCTGCTGGTATCGTCCTCCTGCGCCGGGGAGCGGGCGTCGGACCTCCGGCTCCCTCCGGTCGGGTTCATGCATCCACAAGATGCCATGGCGCAGATCCAGCGGGGATTGGGGCAGGCCAGTCGCATGATGGAGCGACCGGTGGTGGGGATGTGGCCGTCGGAAGGGGCGTTGTCCAGCGACGTGCTGCCGATGGTCTCCGGGGCCGGTGCGCGATGGGCGGTGACGGACGAGAAGCTGTTGCCCGCGCTCTGGGATCCGGGGCGGGATTCCCGGCGAGGGGATCTGTTGTATCGGCCGTGGCGAAAGGGGCCGTTGACCGTGTTCTTCCGGGATGCGGTGCTGTCCGACCTCATCGGATTCAGCTACTCCCGCTGGGAACCGGAGGCGGCGGTCGCCCACTTCATGGCGGAGCTGGAGCGGGCCGCGGCGGAGTGCACGCTGGAGCATCCGGTCATCACGATTGCCCTGGATGGGGAGAATGCGTGGGAGTACTACGTCCACGGAGGGATGCGGTTCGTGGAGGCGTTGTACACCGCCTTCCAGGAGCATCCCCGGTTCCGGGTGGTGACTCCGTCGACCCTGCTGGCCGAGATGCCGGGCGGCGAGGAGCTTCCCGGGGTGCTGACCGGCTCGTGGATTGACGGGACGTTGAGGACCTGGATCGGCGATCCGGTGAAGAACAGGGCCTGGGAGCATCTGGCGGCGGCCCGGCGTGCCGCACACCCCTACCTGGAGAAGTCGAGGCTGGGTCCTCACGAGCGGGAGGAGCTGCTGGACCTGGTGTTGCGGGCCGAGGCCTCGGACTGGTTCTGGTGGTTCGGTCGCGGGCACACGTCGGTGCACGATGCCGAGTTCGATCGGTTGTTCCGGGAGCATATCCGGGCCATTTACCTGAAGTTGGGGATGAACCCTCCGGGCGAGCTCGACTGGCCGCTGGATCCGGGGTCGCACGTACGCAGCCGGATCGAGCCGCCGGCGCACCTCGTGAGCCCGTCGATCACGGGGCGTTCGGACAGCTACTACAAGTGGATGGCCGCTGGGCGGGTCGTGATGTCGCACGGGTTCTCGCACCGGCCCGATCCGCTGGTAGAAGAAGTCCGGTTCGGTTTTGACCATGAGCGGCTGTATTTCAAGGTGCGTGGCACAGGGCCTCTGCGGGAGGTGATGTCCCGACGTCGGATCGGAGTCGTGCTGCGGTTCGTGCGGCCCGAGCGGCTCGACCTCCGGGTGTACCTGGATCCCAGAGGGCGGGTGGCGGTGGCCCGGGTCGAAGGCGGCGAGGGGCTGTCCGGGGTGGAGGCTGCAGTCGAGTCGGTGCTCGAGGTTGCCGTTCCGTTCGAGCTTTTGTCCGGCACAGCGAAGTCAGATTCCGGCACGACGGTCGAGGTGTACCTGGTGGTGACCCGGCGCGGGCGGGAGTTCGAGCGGTTCCCGGCCATGGACAACATCGTGTTTGCCATTCGAGGGGAGGACCTGGATGTGGAAAACTGGCACGTATGATGGGGATCCCCGGTCCCAGCTTCGGCACGACCCGGTGCAGAAGCGGTGGGTCATCGTGGCCAGCGAGCGCGGTCGCCGGCCGGTGGATTTCCGTCAGTCGGCTCCATCGAGCGGAGCCGAGCGGGACTGTCCGTTCTGCGCGGGCCGGGAGGGATTGACTCCGCCGACCATCTCCCAGTACCCGTTCAATGCAGCCCCCAACGACTGGCGGGTGCGCGTGGTCCCCAACAAGTTCCCGGCACTGCGGGTGGAGGGAGAGCTCGAGCGGACACCGGCGGGGCCGTACGACATGGTCAGCGGCGTCGGTGCGCACGAGGTGGTTATCGAGACGCCGTCCCACGGGGCGAAGTTCGCAGATCTTCCAGTCGAGCAGATCGCTCTAGTGCTGAAGGTGTACCGGGATCGGCTGCTGGACCTGCGCAAGGATACGCGGTTCCGATACATCCTGGTGTTCAAGAACTCGGGTTCCGCTGCGGGGGCCTCTCTGGAGCATTCGCACTCGCAGATCATGGCCACGCCGATCACGCCGAGGACCGTGGCCATGGAGCTGGCCTCGGCGCAGGAGCACTTCCATCTCAAGGAGCGGTGCATCTTCTGCGACCTTCTGGCGTTCGAGCACCAGTCGGGCGATCGGATGGTGTGGATGGACCAGTTTTTTGCCACGTACTGCCCGTATGCATCGAGGTTCCCGTTCGAGATGCAGCTCTACCCGAGGACGCATGCGCACGACTATTCGCTGCTGGACGACGACATGCTCCTGAAGCTGGCCCATCATCTCAAGGAGGTGCTGCGCCGGATGAACCGGGCGTTGGACAATCCGCCGTACAACTTCCTGCTGCACACGGCCCCCAGCACGTTGAGCAAGAGCCCTCGGGCGCGTTGGTGGGAGACACTGGCAGCGGACTGGCACTGGCACCTGGAGATTCTGCCTCGGCTGACGAACGTGGCGGGGTTCGAGTGGGGAACGGGATTCTACATCAATCCGACGGCCCCGGAGGTTGCAGCGAGGTATCTTCGTCAAGTGGACTTGTAGGGAGGTCAAGGTGACGTCGAGGATTCGTGAGCTGAGTGCGGACAAGCTGCGCAGGACGTGCGACACGTCGGCGTTTGGTTTCGAGACGACCGACGATCTGGAGGTGCTGCACGGAGTCATCGAGCAGGACCGGGCGGTCAAGTCGCTCCGGGTCGGGCTTTCGATCAACAAGCGCAACTACAACATCTTCGTCGCGGGGGCCTCGGGAACGGGGCGTACGACGATCGTCAGGACTGCTCTCGACGATGCGGCAGCCCGGCGGCCGACTCCTCCGGACTGGGTGTACGTGTACAACTTCCGGGACAAGGAAGCGCCGGTTGCCATCGAGATGCCGGCCGGACGTGGGCGGCAGCTCGCTGCGGACATGGACTGGCTGATCGGGCACCTGAAGGAGCAGCTTCCGCAGGCCTTCCGGGACAAGGAGCACCAGGAGGAGGTCCAGGAGCTGATCAGCCGGAGCCTGGCGCAGGAGCACGAGTACTTCTCGGCCCTGACGAAGAAGGCCGCGGACATCGGCTTTTCGGTGAAGTCCACCAAGACCGGGCTCATCACCATCCCGATGCTGGAGGACAAGCCGCTGTCGAACAAGGAGTACGACGCCCTATCGGATACCGACAAGAAGCGAATCGAGGAGCGTAGGCGGCAGCTCGAGCCGTTCATCCACGACTTCGTGGCTCGGACCCGGGCGGTGGAGAGCTCAACGCAGGAGACCATCAAGAAGCGGCAGCTTGCGCTGGCCCGACGGGTCTGCTCGGTCCCCATCCGTCGGCTGAAGCGTCGGTACGGGAAGCTCCCGGGGTTGTCGGAGTACCTGGATGCGGTGCAGGGGCACATCCTGGACAATCTGGGCAAGTTCATCCGGGACGACTCGAGGCCGCAGCCTCCACCCGAGATGGAGGAAAGGGAGTTCGTCGAGTTCAAGGTCAACGTCGTGGTGGACAACAGTGGCAAGACCGGGGCGCCGGTCGTGGTGGAGCCCAGGCCGAGCTACTACAACCTGTTCGGAAAGATCGAGAAGAAGGTGGAGAACGGCGTGTACTTCACCGACTTCACGATGATCAAGGCGGGGGCCGTGCTCAAGGCCAACGGCGGTTACCTGCTGATCAACACGACCGACCTGTTCACCTATCCGCTGGTGTGGGAGAACCTGAAGAACATCCTGCGCTACCGGCAGACGACGATCGAGGATCTCGGGGAGCACCTGGGCTACCTGCCGACGTCGGGGCTGAAGCCGGCACCGATCCCGATCAATCTGAAGATCGTGCTGGTGGGGCCGGCGCACGTGTATGAGCTGCTCCACCGCTACGACGAGGAGTTCCGCAAGCTGTTCCAGGTGAAGTCGGAGTTCGACTACGAGATGACGCGCAACCGGGATACCATCGAGGAGTATGCCCGGTTCGTGGCGACGACGTGCCGCAACGAGAAGCTGCGGTCGGTGGATCGGGAGGGGGTGGCCGCCGTGGTGGAGTTCGGGTCCCGGCTGGTGGAGAGCCAGGACAAGGTCACCCTGCAGTTCAACCACATCTGCAACATCCTCATCGAGGCCGATTCCATCGCCGGGGATCAGAAGGCCCTGGTCATCAGCCGGCCGCAGATCGAGGAGGCGGTGCGGCAGCGTGAGTTCCGGCTCAGCCTGATGGAGGAGAAGGTCCGGGAGAGCATCCTGGACCAGACGGTCTTCATCGACGTGTCCGGGGAGCGGCTCGGGGCGATCAACGGGCTTGCGGTCTACGAGGTGGGCGACTACCTGTTCGGGAAGCCGTCCAGGATCACGTCCGCGGTCTATGCGGGCAAGGGCGGGCTCATCAACATCGAGCGGGAGTCCCGACTGTCGGGGCAGATCCATTCCAAGGGCGTGCTGATCATCAGCGGGTTCCTGGGAGCGCTGTTCGGCCAGCGGCGACCGCTGTCGCTGACCGTGAGCATCTGCTTCGAGCAGAGCTATGGGTTCATCGATGGGGACAGTGCGTCCAGTGCGGAGCTGTTCTGCGTCCTGTCCGCCATGTCGGGGCTGCCGCTCAAGCAGAGCATGGCGGTGACCGGGTCGGTCAACCAGCAGGGGGACATCCAGCCGGTCGGCGGGATCAACGAGAAGATCGAAGCGTGGTACCAGCTCTGTCGCCAGCGAGGGCTGACGGGAGAGCAGGGGGTCGTGATCCCCGAGGCCAACGTCCCGCACCTCATGCTCAAGCACGAGGTCGTGGAGGCGGTTCGGGAAGGGAAGTTCCACATCCACCCGATTCGCCGGGTGGAGGAGGGGCTCGAGATCCTGACCGGGAAGCCCGCCGGGAGCCTGGGCGAGGGCTACCAGTTCGAGCCCGCCGAGTCGGTGTATGCTCTGGCGGCATTGACGCTCGAGCGCTACGACGAGGCTGAGGACGACGACCTGGGGGGGGAGGAAGGCGAGTGCGAGGAGCCGGCCGCGTGCGAGGGATGCTCGGACGGCGGGACGGGAGGCGGGGGACCGGGCAAAGAGGGCGGTCCTGACGGCGACGGTCCGGACGAGGAAGGGGACGGGGGGGAAGCCAGGGGGGGGGACTCCCTCCGGTTCTCGCCCGGACCCGCGATGCGACCCCGCAGGCGAGCGCGCTTCAAGCGGCCTCTCAGGCGGCGTTGACCGAGGATGGGGAGCGGGCTTGAGGGGCTGGTTTCCCGGCCCGCTGGGAGGCCTTGTCTGTCCCGATGGCCGGCCGGCGTCGGTTGGGGCTTGTGCGGTGCATGGTGTCTGCATAAAATGCTTGCCAGTCTGCTGTGCAGGCGGATACAGTCGGGCGATTTCGTGGTCGCGAACCACTAACGGAGGAAACGCGATGAGAACGGGATGGTTGTTTGGGGCCTTGATGCTGGTGCTTGCCTCGTGTGACATGGCACCCGAGCCGGAGCTGGGCGTTCCGGACGGGACGGAGGCGGCGCAGAAGTACGAGGGGGTGAAGAACCCCGCAATTCTGCCCGCGTACAAGCTGCCCTCCGAAGTCCGGATTCCCGGCAAGCAGGATGCGGCCACGGATTACCGGAAGGCGCATCCGCAATGGTACGCCATTACCGAGGCTCCGCCGGCGAGCTTCCGCGCCATGAAGGAGTGGGAGCCGATGGTGGCCAACATCATCACCTACTCGAACTACCTTCCGTCGGACAAGCCCGTTGCGCAGACCATGGCCGACATCGCGATCGAGTCGGTGAAGATCGGCGAGCTCTGGGTTGTGGTAACCGGCGCGCCGGCCAAGGCCGACCTCATCGACCGGATGACGAAGGGCGGCGTGAGCCAGGCGGACATGGATGCCAAGGTCAAGTTCTTCAACATCGACAACGATGCCATCTGGACGATCGACTTCGGGCCGCTTCCGATGGTGGACGACAAGGCGGGAGACATGATCTTCCAGGACTTCCGCTACTACCATCCCCGCTACCACGACGACGGAGTCCCCACCCGCCTGGGCAATGCCATCGGCGTGACCACGTACCGGTCTCCGTTCGACTTCGAGGGCGGCAACTTCCAGTCGGACGGTGAGGAGTACTGCTACACGACCGAGCGGTTGTACCTCTACACGGGCATGAATTACGACCAGGTCAACGAGGTCTTCAAGACCTACTACGGCTGCAAGAAGGCCGTGGTGCTCAAGGACATCACCAACGACGGCACGGGCCACGTGGACATGTTCTTCAAGCTGGGCGGAAAGAACGTGGCGTTCATGGGCGAATACACCACGGTGGTGGATGCGACGAACAAGAAGCGGATGGACGACAACGTCAAGCAGCTCGAGGCGCTGACCTATTCGAGCGGCGGCCCCGGCATCACGGTCTACCGCATTCCGATGCCGCATGCGGGGAAGTCGGGTGGCGAGTCCATCCCGCGCACGTTCATCAACTCGACGTTGTTCTCCAGTGCGGACGGCTCCAAGAAGGTGAACCTGTGGCCGATCTACACGGTGGACAAGGATCTCGAGGCCGAGGCGCTGGCTTCCTGGGAAGCGGGCATGCCGGATTGGGACCACGTCGGGATCATTTCGGATCAGGTCTCCCTGTACTCCGGTGCGATCCACTGCGTGACCCGCACGGTTCCTGCAATTGCCATGAAGAAGTACATCCCGGACGGAACCTGCGAAGGTGGCGCCTGCACGGGTGGCGGGTCGCACGGGTATGACGGTGCCTGCGTTGCCGGGGCCGAGCCGGATCCGGGATGCTGGGGACCGAAGTGGCAGTGCCTCTGCAACTACTGCGAGGATGCGGGCTGCGGGATTCCCGAGAGCTGCGGCGACGGCACGTGCGGCGACAAGGAGACCTGCTTCAACTGCGCCATGGATTGTGCGTGCGGCGCGGACAAGGCTTGCAGCCCCGTGACCCAGCAGTGCGCCAGCGACACCTGCGGCAACGGCAAGTGTGACAACGGCGAGAACTGCGTGACCTGCGCTGCCGACTGCGGCTGCAAGACGGGTGAGAGCTGCGCATTCGGCATCTGCACTGCGGATCCGTGCGGCGGCATCGAGTACGAGGGGTGCTGCGACGGTGCGACGCTGGCCTACTGCGATGGCGGTGAGCTGGCGACGGTCAACTGCGGTGCGGACGGATGCGGCTGGGTGGCCGGCCAGAACTGGTACGACTGCGGCGGCGACGGCGAGGATCCGGCCGGCACGTTCAAGCTGGACTGCGGCGGCAACTACGACTATCCGCCCGGCTGTGCGGGCAAGGAGTGCGGTGACAACGGCGGCGGTTACTCGTGCGGCGAGTGCCCCGAGGGCACCGACTGCGTGAACGGGAAGTGCGGCGAGTGCGACCCGGCTGCCAACTGTGCGGGCAAGGAGTGCGGCGATGACGGTTGCGGTGGCCAGTGCGGCACCTGCGCCGAGGGGTCCGAGTGCAAGGAAGGCAAGTGCGAGGCCGGCCCGTGCGACCCGGTTGCCAACTGCACCGGCAAGGAGTGCGGGGATGATGGCTGCGGCGGCCAGTGCGGCACCTGCGGCGAAGGTCTCGAGTGCTCCGCCGAGTTCAAGTGCGTGGAAGTCGTGACCCCGCCGGTCGAGGGCGAGACGGACATTCAGGGTGAGGACGTGGGCTCGACGGAGGACATCGCTGCCGGCGAAGGCACCTCCGAGGATACCGGAACCACGACGCCTCCCAAGAAGAAGGATGACGGCTGCACCGCGTCGGGCCAGGGCAATCCGCTGGCCGGGCTGCTGCTCGCCGGAGCCCTTCTTGCCCTGGTTGCCCTGCGGCGCCGGGTGATCGCGTAGTTTCCTCCCCCCTCTCTCGTTCCGTCCCCAGGCAGCGCCAATTCTGAGGCAGGCAAGGCCGATGCGTTGCCGACGTGCAGTCGGCACGGGGGACCCGGACGTTCCCCGAGGTTCCCGACTTCCGTTCTGCGGGGGAGCCCCTGGCGACCCTGGCCCCGGGAGATGATGTGCTCTTGACGCGTGCCCGGGGGTTCCTCCATCCTCGATGCCTGGAAGTCGAGCAGGCCGGGGCTGCAACGAGGAGTCCGCATGAGGTCGAAGGAGGAATTCGAGTTGCTGGTAGCCAGCAGCCTTGTCTCGGAGCTCAGGCGGCTGGACGCCCACAGGCGTCGCACCCTGGCTCAGGTCCTCGTGGCATTGATGGCACTGCTGTGGGGGCCATGGATCCTGGTCCGGCTGATCGTCGGCCCGTTCGGCGGCAGGGACTGGAAGGTCGGACTGGTCATCCTGGTGGCCTCGGGGCTGATGACCGCCTTTCTGGCGCCAGTCGTGGTGGGGTGGCTGCGGAGGGCGTATGACGAGCTCTACCAGGAGACGATCGTGCGCCGGCTGGTCACCTTCCTGGACGGTACACTGACCTTCGACGTGAGCGGCCTGGTGGGGCGGGAGAAGTTCATCCAGGCGAAGCTGTTTGACCGGCCGCTGGGGTCGGCCGAGCAGTACTGGGGATCATGTCTTGTACGTGGCACCGCTCGCACGGGCCGCTTCGAGTTCTCCGAGGTGCTGGCCTGCGAGCTCAGGCGGACGGGGGGGCAGCGAGGTGGTCGGTCGGCCGTGCCGATCTTCTCGGGGTTGTTCGTGGCGTTCGATGCGTCGGCGGCTGCCGGCCCCGGAGGGTTTCCACTCGAGGTGGGGAACCTGGAGTCCCGCCTGCGGGAGACGAGCGGTCGCGAGGTTCGGGTCGGCCGCTCGGGGGCGGTGGTCTACCTGGCGATTCCGTGGCGGGGCGGTTTCGCACCGAGCCTTCTGAAAAGTGCGGTCGAGAGTGGAGTCGTGAAGGAGCATTTCGACAAGTTGAAGCTAGGGCTTGCCGCTGTTCGCGAGGTGGATTCCGGAGTGGAGGCGGCCCTGGGCCGGGGGAGGTCCGGGCCTGCACCTTCCTCTTCCCGCGACGGAGCGGCGGCTGCCAGCGCTTCCCGGCCCTCAGGGAAGCCGGAGCTCAGGACTGCTGCAGACACGCCGGCAGAGACTCCGGGACAGGGGGCGGGTCTCCGGTTGCCCTTGTACTGTCTCGTCGGAGCAAGGCCGGTCATGGCCTTCGAGACGGCGGACCACGGAATGTCGGTAGCAGGCCTGAGCTGGGAGACCGCCGAGCTGGAGAGTGCGGTGGAGATGACGCATCGGATCCTTTCGGGGTACGGCGAGGTGGACTACCTCGCAGAGGAGGAGTTCGTTTCGGCGCTTGCCGGGGCAGTCGAGCGAATCCGCAGGAAGAGGCTCGATGCCGGCGGGACGGTGGACCCCCTTCCCCAGGATCTGCCCGATCCGCCGGCCGAGTCTGTCTGGTTCTACGACGACAAGAGGAGCCTCCTGGCGAAGTTGCCTTGCCATCTCGGAGTTCTTGTCGGTGAGGAAGGACGCTCGATGGGGCTGGCCACGGTTCATAGCGTCGCAGGCCGCATACTCTTCTCGCTGGGGCAGCGCTTGCTCTGGGTCACGGTCGAGGACATGCGCGCACTGACGGCGGATCCTCTCGACGGCCGGGCATGGCTGGAGGCAAGCATTCGCCACTGGTGGCGGCTGCCCCCGGAGCCGGCGGCGCAGATCCGAATGGCGTTTGCTCCCGGTGCCGGACTCGATGGGGCGTTGGCAAGAAACTGGAAGGCGTGCCGCATGGAGTTGCGGGAGGAGAAGGCAAAGCTTCGCCGGGATGGCGTCGGGCATCGGCTCTTTCATGTCCGGCACTTCTCACCCGACCGGCAGGCCATGCTCGAAGTGGAAGTGGACCCTGTGGGAAGTGTTCGGCAGGCTCGATTGCTTGAAGGGGCCGAGGGATACAGACTCTCCGGCGGTGGGAGTCCCTACTGAGCGGTTCCGGAGGGAGCGCTGCCCGCCGGTCCGGCGAGCCGGTTGAGCCCCTCGATGAAGGCCTTGTCGAGCTGCCCTCTCAAGTCGGCGGCCACGGCCTTCTCAAACGCCCTGGTCCTGTTCTCGTTCGAACCGTAGGTGAAGCTGAGGGACGGGCTGTTGGCAACGGCAACCTGGACGGTCGCCAAGTGCTTGCCTTCCGGAACCGAGAAGACCAGGACCTCGCCGAGGAAGCTGCCGGGAGAGGTAATGAGCGTCTTGTCGAAATCGAGCTTGGGAACCAGCACAGCGCCGCGAAGGACCAGCAGGTACTTGATCTCATCCAGGCTCTGCTGGAGCGGCTCGATGTCGGCCTCGGAATCAGGATAGTAGGTGTCGCCTCGCTCCTTGAGCTCCTTCTCTGTCCCCTTGAGCGCCTCGTCCAGTGCCGCCCAGGGGTAGCTGTCCATGACCACCGGTGTTTCCGGCTGGCCTCCCGTGGCGAGGTCCCCCTCCATGACATAGGTCGCGGTCATGCCGGCCAGGGCCGTCGCGATTGGGGGCTGCAGTCCCGAAGGGGGAGGCACTTCGGCTCCGCGAGGGACCCCGGGGAGTGCGGCTGAGACTGCGGACAAACACTTTCGGAACGCATCCAGCTTCGTCTGCCCGGACCCGATAAGTCGCCTGGCATTCTCGATGCGCTTGGCCATGAAGTCTTCGTCCTTGGAGCACGCAGCCAGTGCCATGGCGACCACGGCGATCCACACACTCATCTGTCTTCGGTACATCACTTGCCTCCTTTCCATTGGCGGAATCAATCGCGCGACAGCCGAGCATAGCATAGCCCGGCCAGTCTCAGGAAGGTAGATGCTTTGCCGTGCGGACGGCCTGCAACGGGGCTCGTCCACTCCGTGGTCGTCGAGCGGGCTCTGCGCCCTCGGCATATTCCCCGGGCTGGAGTCAATCGAGATGAACCTTCCCGGTGCTGGCGACACGGCGTCTCCCTGGGAGGGGACGTCACTCCATCTCGCCCCTCTTCATTTCGGAATCCCGAGTCTCTTGAGCTTCTTGATCAGCCCGCGGCGGGAGATGCCGAGGAGCTCGGCCGCCCGGGTCCGGTTGTCCTGAGTCATGGCAAGAGCGCGGCGAATGGCAGCGATTTCGTTTTCGGCCAGGGTGGCGACGGGAGGGACGGCGGATTGGAGCGGTGCTCCGGTTTGAGCGTCGTCGGTCTGAGCGGGGTGGAAGCGCTGCCCTGCGGAGGGCAGGGAGCGTTGCACGGCGAGCGGGAGGTGCTCGGGAAGGATGACGTCGGAGCGGGCCAGCAGGCGGGCGCGTTCGAGAGCGTTGGCGAGCTCACGTACGTTGCCGGGCCATGAGTGGGCGACAAGAGCCTGGGCTGCGGCCCGGGAGATCCGGCGGCTCTCCCCTCGAAGAGCCAGGAAGTGCCGGGCCAGTGGCAGAATGTCCTCGGTGCGTTCCCGGAGCGGCGGCAGCTCGAGGGCAACGACATTGAGTCGGTAGTAGAGATCCGCCCGGAAGCGTCCGGCCTGGACCGCCGCATCGAGGGCCTGGTGGGTCGCAGCGACAAGGCGGATGTCGACGGGAATCTCGCCTCGGCCCCCAAGCGGGGAGACCGTTCTTTCTTCGATGGCCCGCAGCAGCACCGGCTGTATGTCCAGAGGCATGTCCCCGATCTCGTCGAGGAACAGGGTGCCTCCCTGGGCCTCACGGAACCGGCCCTGGCTACGGGCCACGGCTCCGGTGAAAGCGCCCCGTTCGTGGCCGAACAGCTCGGCAGCCAGGAGCGTGGGGGGAACGGCTGCACAGTTGACGCAGACCATGGGGCCGCCGGCTCGGCTGGAGCAGCGGTGGATGAAGCGCGCCAGCACCTCCTTGCCCGTACCGCTCTCCCCGGCAAGCAGCACGGTGGCCTGGCTCTGGCCGATGCGCCAGGCATCTCGAAGCAAGGCCTGCATTTGCGGGCTGACGGCGACGATTCCGGCAAGCAGCTCGGTCGGGACTGCGGTTTGTCCCTGCGGACCCAGCCCCAGGGTGTCCTGCACGCAGGCGAGAAGCTCGTCGAGGTCGACCGGCTTGGCCAGGTAGTCGACCGCACCGAGGCGAAGCGCCGTCACCGCATCGCGGACGTCGGCAAACGCAGTGACCAGCAGGAAGGGCAGGGCGGGGGCCGTGCTTCGCACGGAGCGCAGCAGATCGAGGCCGCTGGCCCCCGGCATGCGGACATCACTCACGACCATGTCCGGGGAATTGTCGGCCAGCCAGCTCAGGGCTTCCTCCGCCGAGCTTGCCGTGTGCACCCGGAGGCCGGCCTCTCCGAGGGTTGCAGCATAGAGCTCTCGGAAGCCCGGTTCGTCATCGACGACGAGAATCGTGCGACTCATGGGGTCTCCTCTGCGGCGGGCCGCCGCAGGCCACTGATGGTGACGCAGGTGCCTTGCCGCGGACGGCTGTCAATGGTGATGGACCAGCCGTGCAGGTCGACTACTCGCTTGACGATGGCGAGTCCAAGGCCATGTCCGTCGGGGCGGCCGGTGACGTAGGGCTTGAACACGTCGGGAAGGATGTCGTGAGGGATCCCGGTTCCCTGGTCCTCCACGACGAGGGCCGCGCCATCTCCCCGCGGCTCCAGCCGCAACGAGACCGTCGAGCCGCGGCGGGACGCCTGCAGGCTGTTGAGGAGAAGGTTCACCAGCACTTGCTCGACTCGCATGGGAGCGCACTGCAGCGTCAATGGAGGCGCCTGCACGTCCAGCCGGACCCCCGCGTCGTCGAAGTCGCCGCGCAGCGCTCCGGCCACATTCTGCAGCAGGGCGTCAGCCCTGGTGGGCTCGAGGCGAAGCGGCTCCGAGCGCGCAAATGTCAGAAAGTCGCTCAGCCGGGCCGCTGCCTGATCCGCAGCATCGACAATCCGCTCGGCTGCCACCCGGGTCTCTGCGCTGATGCCCGGGTCCCGGCAAACATGCTGGGCCAGGCCGAGAATGAGGCCGAGCGGGTTCTTCGTCTCGTGCGCCAGACCCGTGGCGACCAGTCCCATCTCTTCGAGCCTGGCCCGTTCAGTGCGCTCGGATTCCAGTGCACGCGCCAGCTCGTGAGAGCGAATGCTGCGCTGCCAGGCCAGCACCAGGGCGATGATCCCCGCCCATCCGACGGCCAGCGCAAAAGCCATCTCGGGGATGTTCTCCGCGTACACGTGCTCCGGCAACGCAGTCTCGCAGCCGACGACGAGTTCCAGGTCAAGGTCCGGGACGACCCCGGACGGTTGCCAGACGAAGGCCGCTGACGCCGGCCATGCCTTGGCACCGTGCAGAGCAGCCCCGGACAAGGGACGCCTGAACACGGCCAGAGCTCCATCCGCGGCAGGGCCGGGGGTCCAGGGAGCTCCCACCGTGTCAGGGACATCTCCAACGGTCGCAACAGGATGCCCGTCTCGCAACAGTCCGACATAGAGCACGGGGCGACGGAGACTGAGCTTGTTCCGGAGCAGGCGCTCAATGCCGGCATCGTCCTCCGGCAGCGGCTCCAGATGGGGGTCAAGGAGGACGCCGACGGACACGGCCAGGCCTCCGCTGAGACGCTCGAGCTGGGCCAGCTCCCGCTCCCGGATGATATGCCAGTAGATCAGGGCCCAGGCGCCTGACGCTGCAAACAGGGCGAGTCCGGCAAGCAGGGGGCCGCGGCGAAGTCTCGGCACTGGCGGCATGGTCTTCCTTTCCTGTTCCCGGGCCGCGCTCATGGCCCGAGCATACCAGAACGCTTTGCAAGTTGCGTACCGCTTTCGGCTGATCGGGGCAGGAAGGTGGTCTTCTCGAGCAGTGGAGCACACGGTCTGCGGGACGGGCTGCCGTCACCGGAGCTGAATCAGCGGTGCCGGTTGGAGTGGGCGGGAACGGCGTTCACGGCCGTGATTGACCGAGTGGGAACGCTGTTCACACCTCACCCCGGCAACGGGACGAGCTCTTCACCCCGCAAGCGGCAGCCGGGCTGACTCCCGGCTCAAACCAGAGGCCGGCGGGACACACTGGCACAGCAGTTGCAGGAGTTCCAGGCATTGAGCAGTCGGGGGCGAATCGGCCCTCGGCTCCACCGATCAGGAGGAGAACATGCTTGCCCGCATTGGAGTCGCACCGTTCGTTCTGGCATTTCTGATGACTGGCTTCTGCGCATGCGGCACGGGTGGCGACGCAGCCGATTCGCTCGTCAATGACGCGACAACGGACTCGGTGGCCGTGCCGGACGCCCCGGAGGTTACTTCGGATGGGACGACCGACAAAGTCGTGCCGGACGAAGTGGGAGCCGGGGAGGTTTCCGATGTCCAGCAGGCCGAGGCTCTGGACGTTGAGGATAGTTGCGGGGACGGGGAGTGCACGGGGGCGGAAACCAAGGACACGTGCCCGGACGACTGCGGAGGCGGAGCGGACGTTTGCGGGGATGGGAAGTGCACGGGTGCAGAGACCAAGGACACGTGCCCCGATGATTGCGGAGGTGGTGCAGACGTTTGCGGGGATGGGAAGTGCACGGGGGCAGAGACCAAGGATACCTGCCCGGACGACTGCAGCGGCGGTGCGGACGCATGCGGGGACGGGAAGTGCACGGGTGCAGAGACCAAGGATACCTGCCCGGACGACTGCAAGGGCGGTGGCCCGACCCCGTGCAGCAAGGACGAAGACTGCCTGGCAGCAGGTGCCTGTCCGCCCGATGCGGTCAAGGGGTGCGTGTGTGCTCAGAAACCGGAAGGACTGTTCTGCACGCCTGCGTGCGTCGCGGATGAAGATTGCCCCAAGCCGCCGGACAAGACGTTGATCTGCGGGCCAGATGGGACGTGTGTCCCCGAGGGCACGGGGCAAGACGTATGCGGGGACGGAAAGTGCACGGGTGCGGAGAGCAAGGATACGTGCCCGGACGACTGCAGCGGCGGAGCGGACGTATGCGGGGACGGGCAGTGCACGGGTGCGGAGACCAAGGATACGTGCCCGGACGACTGCAGCGGCGGAGCGGACGTATGCGGGGACGGGAAGTGCACGGGTGCAGAGACCAAGGATACGTGCCCGGACGACTGCAGCGGCGGAGCGGACGTATGCGGGGACGGGAAGTGCACGGGTGCGGAGA
>CAITUV010000014.1 GCA_903895725.1 uncultured Myxococcales bacterium
GCTCCGGCTGATGCAGGAATACCCGGCCGACTCCTTCGAGAAGGCCGTGGCCCAGGCGCTCCAGTACGGCATGCTGGACCTGAACCGCCTCGAGAAGATGGTGCTGCGCCATGTCGCCGGTGACTACTTCCGGCTCTCGGATGTCCGCCCTCGTCGCCCCGCGACCAGAAGCGGACATCCCGTCAGGAAAGTGACCGGACACGAACCCGGACCGACGACGAGGCGGTCGAGGAGTACCTGCGTCGCGTGGACAAGAACGAAGCCCCCGGCCGTCCCCGCCTCACCGCCTGGCGGGAGTGGCGCGAGCAGGCCCTGGCCTGCCTGCCGCTCGAGGAGATCTACGGCGACCTGCTGACCGGCGAAACCTCAGGGGAGCACTGGCTTCAGTGCCGCAACCCAGAGTCATCGTCTGGCGAGAACAGCCGGTCGGGCAGCGTGGCCACAGGCGGCGGCGAGGCCCCCCGGGGGACGTTCCACTCGTGGCTGACCGAAGAGAGCATGTCGGTCTTCGACTTCATGGTGCGCCGGGGCGTGGCCTCGGACTTCAAGGACGCGCTCCGCAAGGTGGCCGAGCTCTCTGGCGTGCCCCTGCCCGAAGCCTCACCGCCCCCGCACCGCCCCGAGCCGCCGAAGACCCGCGGAGGCTTCCCGGTCATCGTGGTCAACAACCGCCAGCTCCGGGACATCGTGTGGGACTCGTGGCAGGTCCTGCTGGCCGCCAACGCAGGCACGCCCTCGCTCTTCCGGCGTTCGGGGCGCCCGGCCCGCGTGGTCACGGTCGGCGAGAGCCCGCAGCTCGAATTTGTGGACGACACGGTCATGTACGGGCTCCTGCTGCGCCAGGCCGACTGGGTCAGGCGCTCCGACGAAGGAGACCAGGATGCCGCTCCGCCTCCGACCGTCGCCCGTGACCTGGTGGCGATCACCAACCCCGACCTGCCGGCACTGGAGTCCCTCACCACCTCGCCCGTCTTCGTCCCGGGTGGGATCCTGGTTGCGACTCCCGGCTTCCATCCCGGGGCTGCCCTCTGGTACCACCAGCTCCCCGGGTTCACGCTGCCGATCGTGCCGGCGTCTCCCACAACCGACGACATCACCAGGGCGCGCTCGCTCATTCGAACCGCGATGGTGAGATCCGGCTTGCGGCCGTGCTCGATGCGGATCTTCCAGCGCCGCCGGCCACCGGCGGTCTCGGTGCAGCGGGAGAGGACCAGCGAGACGAGCACCTCCCGGTTGACCAGCAGCAACCCGGTGTCGGGATCCTGCTCGACCGTTGATCCTTGCTCCTCGAGCTGGGAGACCACTTCGGCAACGAGCTCGGGGTGCCGCTCCCGCAGTCGCCGGTTGACCTCGATGAAAGAGTAGTCGACGTCGGGACTGTAGCCGATGAGCTGGTAGGCCCGCAGGAGCCCGCCGAAGCGGCCTTGATAGGCCGCGGCGCTGGGCATCGCATCCTCTTCATCAATCAGGATTCCAGACACCCTTCCATGTTTCTTGTACAGGGTGCGCAGCCGCTCAAGCATCTCCTCATTGGTGTAGCGGCGGCTCCGTTCGAGGAGTATCCCCTGGGCTTTGTAGAAGATCCCCGTGTCCACGATTCCATCGAACGCTCCGTCGCTGCGGATCCAGAGGTCTGGGGGGTTGTCGGTCCGCTTGTGCTTCAGCTTGCCCGAGGTCCGGTTGAAGATGTTGTTGCCGATGTACTTCTCGTTCGAGAGGACCTGGCGGACGGTACCGACGGACCAGAGCCGGCCGAGGTCGGTGCGAATCCCGCGGGCATTGAGTGCAGCGGCGATCTCTCCTTCCATCTTCCCTTCGTCGACGAACGCGCGGTACATCCACCGGACTGTCTCGACCTCTTCGTCGGGCCCGGGCGTCAAGACGATCCGGTCAGTCTGGATCGACTTCTGCTCACCGTGCTCCAGGGTGCCCTTCTCCTTGCCCTGGTGGTCCAGCAACATCCGGCGGAGTCCGAAACCCGCGTGCCCGCCCTGGCGGAAGCCGAGTCCGATGAGCCGGCACTGGCCGGCGAAGACCTTCACCGACAGCTCCCGGGAGTACTCCGCGGCCATGGTCCTCTTGACGGTCTTGATGATAGAAGACCCTATGGACCCGTCGTTCTTGAACTGCTCCGCGCAGTAGTGGATATCGATCCCGGCGCGCTTGCAGAGGTACTCGTAGTGGGCGCTCTCGTCCGCATCCTGGAAGCGGCCCCACCGAGAGACATCGTAGGCGAGGATCGCCTTGAACTGGGCCTTGCCCGATGTGACCGTTTGGAGCAGGCGCTGGAGTTCCGCGCGGCCGGCGATATCGAGGCCGCTCTTGCCCTCGTCGGCAAAGACCTCGATGATCTCGTAGCCGTTCCTCTGCGCCCACTGCCGAATCGTGTCGCCCTGGTTCTCGGTGGAGTACTGCTGGTGCTCGGTGCTCATGCGGACGTACATCGCGGCCGGGACAAGGCTCCCTTCTGCAGAGCCGCCCTGCGGATTCGCTGTGGGCTCGCTGGTCATGAATTCTCCTTGGACTTGCTGCGTTGTCGGCGGCCTTTGGCGTGTCGGGAGAAGTCACCCGCCATGGCCCGCTTCACGGTTTCGATCACCCGGGCGCAACACGCGGCCCTTTCAAGGTACTCCGGGGCGCAGTAACAGACGGCGAAGCCCAGCTTGGCGAAGAGCCACTCGTGCTGGTCCCGTTCAATCGAACAGGGGCCACGCCACACCCAGGGGTTGTAAGCCAGGATGGTCCGAAACCCCGGAGTGCCTGAGACGACGGCCCGGAAGAGCCGATCCAGTCCGGGGAAGGTCTGTGGGGGCGGTCCGGCTGAAACCTCGTCGCAGAAGGACTCGATGACCTCGTAGCCGTTGTGGCTGGCCCACTGCCGAATCGTTGCTGCCTGACTGTCCGTCGAGCCGTCCTGGGCCTGGGCATCCGTCTGAACGTACATCGCTGCCGGCATCCGCCCCTTTCCCAGATGCCTTCGGTGGCCCCGTGCGTCATCGTAGTCACTGGTCATCTTGAACCTTCACCTCTGCTACCTGCGGTGCTGCCAGCAACCGCCGATCAAGGCGGCCTCGGATCTCAGAGGACCCGCATCAGGCCTTGGCCTGCCGGTCCGCCAGGACCCCAAACAGGACGCTGCTGGCGAGGGAAGTCAAGAGAAAGTTGGCGGGGCCGAAGGGTATGTCGCGGCAGTATTCTCCGGGCGCTGGACAACTCTACCTGGTATGTGCCTCGGCTGCTCTCACCTCCGTCGGCGCCACTTGTCTCGATAGGACGGGGGCTCCGGGATTCCCTCGTCGGGTTCGGCCGCCCTCTCTGCGGTGAACGTGCTTGCGTCTCCACCCCGGATCCTGATCGTCCCCGTGAGGCGTCCGTCCCTGGCGAGCTTCGCATTCCCTGTTCCCGAGACGGGATCATACTCCCATGCGCCCTCCCACGAGAACGACACGCCCTTGTCCGTTGCCCGGACATCCACATAGGCGAGGAGACAGTGCATTCGCAGTCGGTCGCCTTCGCCCGTGAACGAGATGAGGGCTGTCCCAAGGATGTCGAGGTCGTCGTTCGTCCAGGTCTCGGTTTCCAGGATGCGCCACCAGCCACGGTACTCGTCAGGAATCGTGTTCACGACGCACCTCCAGGTTCAGGAAGAACTCCCGGACCAGCTCGAAGGCCTCGGACACCGTCATGCGGAGGTTCGTCTCGGCCGCGAGAGCAGCGAACGGGGTCAGCCGGTGGGCGAGGAAGACGAGCGGGAAGGCTCCAGCCAGCCCGGCGGCGAACGTCATCAGCATGCCGAGGTCATGCATCGTCACCTCTCACTCTGGTGCTTTCCTCCTCCGCTCCCTTCCACGGCTCGCCGGCGAGCAGCGCCACAAGCCTTCGAAGGACGGTGTCCATCGCGGCCTCGAAGTCCCATGCGAACCCGGGTCGCAAGAGCGGCCTGACGTCATCACGGAAGTCGGGATCAGTCCGCTTGCCGACGAGGTTCTCCTCGAACTGCGCTCGGGTGACGGTGCGGCCCTCTTCAGCGAGGTAGCGCTGGAGGCATGCGAGGAGGATCTTCGGGTCGATCCGTCCCAGCTCGAGCGCGTGCCAGAGGTCGAAGAGGTCGCGTCCCTTCTTGCGCTGGTAGAGTGCGCGGAGCTTGGTGCAGAGCAACTCGTCGAGCACGTAGGTCGAGGCGTCCGCGGCGCCCGTGAACCATGGGTTGTCGACCCGGAACGGGACGCGAACCACGCCCAGCTCGTTGAAGTGCTCGCGGGTGTTGATCTCGACCTTGAGCCGCAGTTTCAGCGCCGGCATGTCCTCGGAGTCGAAGCGGTACACCAAGTTGACCCGACCCTCCTTGAGGATGCGGCGCGGAACGCCGAGCCAGGGATCGAGCACCGCCCGCGCCCGGTCGAGCGTCTCCCCGATGGGCTCGGGACGGGCCTGTACCAGGTCGATGTCCTCGGAGTACCTGGCCGGCGGGTCGAGGTAGAGTTTGTAGAGTGCAGTGCCGCCCCGGAAGACGAGGCTGCTCGCAATCTCCGGAACCCGGAACAGCTCGACGATAGCCCGGCTGATGATGAGGTCCTGCTCAACCTGGGCGTCGGCGAGCCACGGAGCCCTCGCCCGCCAAGCGGTAATGTGTGCTTTCGGGATCATGCGTCGGGCTCCACCTCGGCGTTGATGATGAGCTTCCACCTCGCACTGCGCTGCGCTGGCGCGTTGGCCCCCGCGCGCCGCAGCGGTGCGTAGCTTCTCGCCTGCTCCTCGACGAACGGCTGGAGCGGTTTCGCCAGGTCCTCGCGGCCGACCAGCTCGAGGAGGTAGCCGAGCCGCTGGGACCAACTGATGGGCGACAGCCGCGCGACCTCGAGCAGCTTGCCCGCGTCGAGTTCCTCGCCGAGCTCGCCCACGACCGTCGCGACGTTGCTCAGGCCGCCGGCGTGCCTCGGGTAGCCGACGAGCTCGAGCGCCGTCACCTCCGGGGTCGCGCAGCGAAGAACGCCGCGCGGCGTGTTGACCGTGGCGACGGGCATCTTCTCCAGATCACCCCGGGCGATGAACTCGATCCGCACCTCTCCGCACGACAGCGCCGCGCGGTTCTTCCGCACCATCACCTGGCAGGCTTGCGGCCGTTGATGCGCTGCTCCGTGCCTCTCGGCCGCCGACAGCAGCCCGAGGTAGTAGGGCTCCCCCCAGAACTGCATGAGCTGGTGGACAAACTGCTCCGGGGGCAGGCAGCGGAGCCGCCGGTACTCGGGCGGCACGATCACATGGAAACTCCGCGCGGGCTCGGCGATGAGCCCCTGCTCCTTCAGCCGGCGAAGCTGGGCTCGCACCGCCGCCTGGCTGCCGCCCAACGCTTCGAAGGCCTCGGCCGAGCTGAAGTGGTAGAGCCCGTTCGACGCCAGCTCTTCGATGTATGCCCGGGCCCGCATTCGATTCGATTCTCCGCCTATGTCACGTTGCAAGTTGCCCTGACAGGGAAATGTCCTGCCGCGCTCCGTGACGATTCTCTGCCAAGATAACCGCCGGTGGAGCCTTTGGCAAGAATTGTCTCGCTGCCCGACGTTCCACCGTCCGCACGATTCCGCCCAATCGCGAGCCTGGGGAGCCGATGTTCCGATTCGACGGAAACGCCTTCGCCGGCCCTTGACGGAGCCCGCCAATCGCCCCTCTTCGCGTCCCGTCGCCCGCAAACCCGCTTCCCAGGCCGTTCTCCGCACGCCCTTATCCGCGGACCCCATCGCGCTCCTCGCCTCCCCCCCCGCCTCGATGTCGTCCAAGTTCTCCGGGAAAGTGCATTCCGGATAGGGAATGTCTGTTAAGTCCGCCTTAACTGCGGCGCGTCAAATCCGCCCCCCACCTTTCCGAGTCCGTGGCGAGGCCAGAGTGGCGGTTGGGCGGAAGGCCAGGGAGGATCGCTCGACAGCCTGCATCCCCGGAAACATCCTTGACGTTGGCACCCTGGGGCCTCGCAGAAGAGGAGGTCGTGTCGCGGGGAGCGAGAGTTGGAGAGGATGTAGCGGCGCGAGAAGCTGCTTGCAAGGGCATGACTGATGGACGTACTCTATGGTCGGGGCATGGCTGTGACCTTGGCAGTACGAGAGAATCACGGCCTGCGGATGGTTGCGGGGGGCGCGTGCGCGGGTGAGCCGCTGGCGGTCGGCGCGTGACCGAACACGCATCCAGGAGAGGAGGACGTGGCGATGCGAAAGAGCCCGAGGAGAAGAGTGTGGGAGCGATTGCCTGTTTCTGAAGTGTTCGCAATGGTCTTGCTGTTGGTTTTTGTCAGTAGCTCAACGGTAGCCTACGGACAGGATACCCCGTCGCCAACACCGGACGGCACCTCTGCGCTCGACAGATTTGGAAATGAGGAGGTGTTTGTCTCGGGAGCGGGGGCCCCGGTGACGACGGATGAGGAGGCAGTGGATGGGGTGAGCCTACCGAACACGGAGACTCAGCCGAAAGTCCTGTCCGAGGAGACGACTGTGTCGCACCCTTGCAGGCTCTACGAAGACGAGTGTCAGCACGACAGGCGGATTGACCTGGGGATCATGGAGGGGCACTACACCGCATCGGGACGTGAGGCATATACGTACAACTACTACGCGAATGATCCTGGCACTTGCGGCTGGGGGGCAGACGCTGGAACCGTAGACTGGTCCGAGGATCAGAAGTTTGTGGTGTTTGTGCACAACGGCTGGATGTTTGATGAGTACGACAAAGATCAGGGAGTGGTTGAATACTATATTCGGCTTTACGAATATCCATACGCGAACTGCTCCGGTACAGGCAGTTTTGGTGGTTCCGCCACGGAAACCTGCAACTCAAAACTCGATGCGGATGGAGATCCTTGCCTTGAAGACGTAGATGCCATAGTCCACCATTTGACCTCGTGTCCACGGCCCAAGAATACGGGACATGGAGTCCCGGATCAAGGGCTTTTTCGGAGGGGGTCAAGATGGAATCGGAAGGCACGGTCGGGAAGTA